>JBCDKM010000004.1:0-271069 GCA_038746605.1 Bacteroidota bacterium | reverse complement strand
TCCAGGTCCACCACATCGTCCCGACTTCGCGAGGGGGCACCGACGATCTGAGTAACTTGCGTCTCCTGTGTCCCAACTGCCACATGGAGGTTCATCTCGGGCATGTGACATTTGGAGGGTCAAGCCGATAGGTGACGGCAGCGGTCTTGAAAACCGTCGAGGCGTGATGCGCCCTTGAGGGTTCGATTCCCTCACCCTCCGCACGACCCCGCCCGCCTCGGTCCTGAGGTCGGCGGGGTCGCACTGTTCTAGACCTCCGCGCAACTACCCCGCAACTCTGGCGCGATCACGGGATTCCAGGCGAGCAGCCGATGTAGGGGAACGCCTCACAGAGCCTCCCTCGCGTCCCTCTCCGCGCGAGGCAGCCCACCGCGCGAGGTTCGGGATCCTGCCACCGCCGCACTGTGCTCGATCTCGCCGCCGTCTTCGCCGCCGGGCTCCTCGGGAGCGCGCACTGCATCGGCATGTGCGGCGGGCTGGTGGCCGTGGTCTCGCGAGGCTCCCGTTCCACGGCGCGGCAGGGCGCGTACTACCTGGGCAAGACGCTGACCTACATCGCGCTTGGCGTCCTCGCGGCGCTCGTGGGCGCGGCGGCGGCCGAGGCCGTCTCCGGCGCCCAGATCGTGCTCAGCACCGCGATGGGGCTCGTGCTCGTCGCCATCGGCCTGGGGCTGTGCGGGGTGCTGCCCGGCACGCGCGAGCCCGGACGCGGGACCATCGCGCGGTGGCTGCGGCCGGTGCTGACGCGGGTCCTCGCCTCGGGGTCGGCCGGCGTTCCCCTCGCCCTCGGCGCCGTGAACGGATTGCTGCCGTGCGGCCTCGTGTACGGCATGATGGCGAAGGCCGCCACCACCGGCTCCGTCGCGATGGGCGCCGCCACGATGGGCGCGTTCGGCCTCTCGACGCTCCCGGCGCTCGCGCTGGCAGGCACCCTCGGCGCGAGGCTCTCGCCCGGCGGACGGGTCTGGATGCAGCGTGCGGGTGGCCTGCTGGTGATCGCGCTCGGCATCCTGACCCTCACTCGGGCCGCGATGGCATTGGAAACCGGCTCCCCTCCGCACGCGGCCCAGGACCTGATGTGCAACCCGATCACGGGCTGAGAGACCGATTCGCACACGTCGCTACCCGCTTCGCAACGTTCACGAGACCCCCATCGCGCCGCGCCCTAGCTTTCCCTTGTGTTTCGGTCCGCTTTCTTGCCCCGCCTCTTTCTGGTGCTCCTCCTCGCGGCGAGCACCCAGGGTCTCCTGTTCGCGCAGGCGGCATGGCTGGTCAACCAGGAGTGGATCGCGAACACCCTCTGCGTCAACCGTGACAAGCCGGAGCTGAACTGTGACGGCAAGTGTCTGCTGGCCGAGCGGATGCACCAGATGCAGGGCCACACCCACGGCGACCACACGCACGAGCACCACGACCCCGCTGCGCTCCTTGAGCTCGCGCTCTCCGTCCGCGCGCACGTCACCGAGCGGCTCGGCACGCCCGAGCCCCCGACCCAGGCCGAGCGGGACCCCGCCGCCGGGCTCTTCATGGATACCGGGAGGGAGGCCTCCCAGGGCGTCTTCCATCCGCCCCGCGCGATCGACCGGGCGTAGCTACACGGCTCGCCCCGTCTCCTCCACCCGCCCGCTGGGACGGGTGCGTCTCCCCCCGACCCCGCCCGCCTCGGCCCCGAGGCGGGGCGAGTCGCGAGCTACGCGGCGCCTCGCGAGGAGATCTCCCCCATCGCTCTCCTTCGGCCGACGAGCGTCAGCCTGCCTCCCATGCTGTGGGCGCACGGTGCGCCTGCACAGTCCCGATATCCGACCATGACCTTCCGTTCCCTCGCGCCTGCGGGCGCCCTCGCGCTGGCCCTCTTCCTCACGGCCTGCGACTCCACCTCCTCCGACCCCGCCGACCTCCGCCTCGACATCGGGGCCGTCGCCGGGAGCGCGGACTTCCTCGCCGGGCAACCGTTCGACGTCAACGGCACCACCGGCCAGCTCGACATCGCGCAGCTCTACCTCTCCGGCATCACGCTCCTCCACGAGGACGGCCGCGAGATCCTGCTCATGGCCGATGCGCCGATCACCGTCCGCGCCCAGGACGAAAACGAGAACGAGCTCCAGCACTCCGTCGATGAGCGGTACGTCTTCGCCAACGTGGCGGCAGGCATGAGCCCGGTCGCGCTCGGCGAGGTGCCCTCCGGCCGCTACACCGGCGTCCGCTTCCTGCTCGGCGTGGATGGCCTCGACAACCGCATCGCGCCCGAGGACGCACCGGCAGACCACCCGCTCGCGCCGAAGGACCCCTCGATGCACTGGAACTGGAACGCGGGCTACGTCTTCCTCCGCCTCGACGGCCTCCTCGACATCGACGGCGACGGCACCGTGGATGCTTCCAGCGGCACCCCGCGCGATCCGGCCTCCGGCCAGTGGCGGCTCCACCTCGGCGGCGGCGCCAACCTGCAGACCGTCACGCTCAACGAGGAGTTCGAGCTTCGCGGCGGGGACATGCAGGACCTCCGCGTGCAGGTGGACCTCAACCGCTTCGTCCAGGGCCTCGACTTCTCCGACGCCAACGACCGCTGGTGCATGACTGGCGGCTGCCAAGACGTGATCGACACGGCGAAGGACAACGCCTCCGGCGCGTTCTCCATCCTGGGCGTCCGATAGCCTGGTGCGGCTCCGCACACGCACTGGCCTCGCCCTGCTGGCGGTCGCGCTCGCCGCGATCGTCAGCGGGTGTGACGGTGGCTCTCCCGAGGGGCCGCCCGAGGTCGTCGTGCCTGTGCCCGAGGGATTTGCGCCGCTGCCCGTCCCGCCGCAGAATCCACTCTACGTGGACCGCGTGGCGCTCGGCGAGCGGCTCTTCTTCGACCCGGTGCTCTCGCGCGACCAGTCCGTCTCGTGCGGCTCCTGCCACCTACCGGACCTGGCCTTCTCCGATGGCCAGCGGCTGAGCGCAGGTGTCGATGGCGCGATCGGCCTTCGCAACTCGCCGAGCCTGCTCAACGTGGCCTACCGCCCGACGCTCTTCTGGGACGGCGGCGCGCTGTTTCTGGAAAGCCAGGCGCTCGTCCCGCTGGAAGACCCGCACGAGATGGACCTCCACCCGCAGGACGCCCTCGACCGCCTCCGCCAGCACGCCGAGTACCCCGCGCTCTTCGCCGAGGCCTTCGACGACCAGGGCCCGACGATCCAGACGCTGACGTACGCCCTCGCGGCGTTCCAGCGCACCATCGTCAGCGCGCCCGTCGCGCTGGACCGCTTCCGCGCAGGAGACGAGACGGCGCTTTCCGCGACGGAGCGCGCGGGGCTGGCGGCCTTCGAGCAGCACTGCCAGACCTGCCACGCCGGGCCTCAGCTCACCTCAGACCGCTTCGAGAACAACGGCACCGCTGTCACCGACGCCGACCCCGGGCGCGAGCGCATCACCTTCTCCGAGGCCGACCGCGGCGTCTTCCGCGTGCCCAGCCTCCGGGGCGTCGCCCGCACGGCACCCTACTTCCACGATGGCCGCCTCGGCACGCTCGCCGAGGTGGTGGACCACTACGACCGAGGCGGCGACGGTACGCCGGGCCAGAGCCCGCGCGTCCGCCCGCTCCGCCTCCCCGACGCGGAAAAGGCCGCGCTCGTCGCGTTTCTCGAAACGCTCGACGACCGCCCTGCCACTGTCCGCCGCACGCCATGATCCGACGATTCCTTCCCCTCCTGCTCGTTGCCTTCGTCGCCGGGTGCGTCCCGGACGACCTGGAGGACTTCGACTGGCAGGGCCTCCAGCCGCCCCCTCCGCCCGAAGAGCTGACCGGCGACGCCCTCCTCGGCACCGCCCGCGCGAACGGCCTCGACGTGGAACTCTACGCCGCACGAGGCGGCGCGCACCTCGGCTACGTCCGCCTCGGCCTCCGTGTAGCCCAGTCCGGCGGTGCCGTGACGGACGCGACCATCTCCCTCCACGCCACGCCCGAGGCGGGCCCAGCCGAAGGCGCCGCGCTCCCCGTCGAGAACCCCGGCAGCCTCGCGGATGCCGACGGCTTCTTCCGGGGCGCCGCCTTCCTGCTCTCGCCGGACACCACGGCTCGCGCCTTCACGGTCCGCGCGACGGTCCAGACCTCGACCGGTACCGCCGCCGAGGTCGAGTTCCCCGTCGAGGCACGGCAGGATCTCTGGATGCAGCCCATCGGCGATTTGCTCGTCTCGTGGGTGGACCCGCTCCGGCCCATCGTGGGGGAGAACGCGTTCACCGTGGCCGTCCACCAGTGGACCGGCTCCGCGTTCCTGCCCGTCGGCGGGCTCACGCCGGACCTCTACCCCTACATGGACATGGGCGGCGGCGACGGCCACTCGACGCCCTTCGATGACCTCACCGCGCTCTCGGACGGGCGCTACTCCTGGGACGTGGACTTCATCATGTCCGGCGGCTGGGAGATGACCGTGACCCTGACGCCGCCCGGCGGCACCGAGGAGCGCGCCCGCTTCATCGGCTACACCGTGTACGAGCCATGACCCGACGACGCCTCCCATCCCCCGATCGTGTCATCCTAAGCGGAGGGCGCAGCCCGAAGCCGAAGGATCTCAGCGCGATCGCCTCCCCTACGGCTCGGGACTCTGCGTCGAGATCCTTCGACTCGCTGCGCTCGCTCAGGATGACACCTCTCCCAGCATCGGCGCCACGACGTGCGCTCACCCGTCTGGCGGCGATTCTTCTCGTCATCGGGCTCGGCGCGATGGTGCCGGTTTCCACCGCCAGCGCGCAGGAGATCACCGGCCGCGTGCTGGATGCCCAATCAGAGGAGCCAGTCGTCGGCGCGACGGTCCGCGTGGATGGTACCGGCAGAGGCACCGCTGCCGACATCGAGGGGCGATTCCGCCTCGCTCTCCAGCCCGGCGATCACTGGCTGCTCGTCACCGCTGTCGGCTACGAGGCCGAGCGCGTCCATGCTCACGATGGCGCCGAGATCGTCGTCCGTCTCACCGCCGCGTCCACCGCCATTGACGCTGTGACGGTCGAAGGCGAACAGGCCGTCGCTGGGTCTCCGTCGGCGCCCACGAAGGCACCGGGCACCACCGAGGACCTCCTCGGGAGACTCCCGGCCGTGCGGATGATCCAGCGCGCCAACTTCGCCTCGGAGCCCGTCGTGCGCGGCTACAGCGGCGGCCAGATCGCGCTGACGATAGACGGGATGCCGGTCTACGGTGCCTGCGTGGACAAGATGGACCCGGCCTCCAGCTACGTCGAGCCCGAGAACCTCGCGCAGGTGGAAGTCGCGAAGGGCGCGGGCGACCTCTCGCGCGGCTCGCAGATCGGCGGCGCGGTGGACCTCGTGACGGCACGGCCGAAGTTCGGCGTCCCGTTCGCGGCCGAGGCCGAGACGGGCTTCGAGACCAACGGCCTCGCGAGGCGGGTGCGCGGCGCCGTGAACTGGAGCCAGGGCAACCTCGCGGTCCGCGCGAGCGGCAGCTACCGAGGCTCCGGCGACTACGCCCCCGGAGGCGGTGAGGCCATCGACCTCTCCGGGTACGAGAAGCGCAACCTCGCGGCAGCGGCCGAACTCCGCCTCGGCGAGGGCCACGCGCTCACCGCCCAGGTGCTCACCGATGACGCCTGGCTCGTGGGCTACCCCGCGCTCCTCATGGACGCCGTCCTCGCGCAGGCCCGCATCGGGAGCCTCCAGTATGAGGGCCGCGGCCTCGGGCTCCAACACATCGACGCGCGGCTCTACCGCAACCGCGTGGACCACTACATGGACGACCGTGAGCGCGACGTGCTCGCGCGCGAGGTCATGCGCGGCATGTACATGCCCATGGACGGCTTCACCGACGTGACCGGCGGGCGCATCGAGGCGGAGCGGATGGTGGCCGGGACTGGCCTCTCGCTCACCGCCGACCTCCACCGCCTCAACCAGTTCGGCGACATGACGATGTACAGCGTCTACCCCGGCATCCGGGACATGGTGCTGCTCAACGTCGGCGATGTGACGGCGTACAACGGTGCGCTCACGCTCAAAGCCGCGCGTCCGCTCAGCGCGAAGTGGAACGTGTCCGGCTCGGTCCGCCTCGACGGCACCGCGCGCGACGTGGGCCGTGAAGAGATGCGCCAGCTCTTCGAGCGCCGCACCGGAAGCGAGGACATCGCGCGGGAGCTGCTCATCCCGAGCGCCAGCGCCTCCGCCAGCTACGCGCTCACGCCGCAGACCCAACTTCGGCTCACCCTCGCGGACGCCGGGCGCCTCCCGACCGTCGTGGAGCAGTACGGGCACTACGTCTACAACTACGTGGACGGCTACTTCTACACCGGCGACCCGGACCTCGCGCCGGAGCGGAGCCGTCAGGTCGAACTCGGCCTCGCGCACGCGAGCAACCAGTTCGCGGTGGAGGCGAGTGCGTTCGCGCACCAGCTACGCGACATCGTGATCGGCCTCGCGGACAACGACGTGGTCGGAGGGCTGGCGGGCTCCACGTACCGCTTCCGCCTGTACGACAACGCCGAGAACGGCTGGATGGCAGGCGGCGAGGTGAGCGGTCTGGCCCGCCTCGGCGGTGGGTTCGAGGCGGTCGCGAGCGTCTCCGCCACGTTCGGCCAGAACACGACGTTCGACGAGCCGCTGCCGATGATCCCGCCCGTGGGCGGCGTCGCGGCGATCCGGTATGACAGCAGCCCACTCTTCGCGGAGGTTGAAGGCCGGTGGGCGCTGGCGCAGGACCGCGTCGCACGGTTCACCTTCGCCGAGCGGCCGACCGACGGGTTCGCCGTCTTCGCCGTTCGGACGGGATGGCGGCCCGCCTCGGGCGCCCTCGCGGGGCTTCGCGTGCAGGCGGGCGTCGAGAACGTTCTGGACACGTTCTACCAGGAGCACCTCGCCATCGCAGACCTCGCCGCGCGAGGGCGAAGCGCGTACCTCACGCTGGGCTTCGACCTTTGAAGACCCCGGGCGAGAAGTCCCACACGAGCCTGCCCGCCTCGGTGCCGAGGCGGGCAGAGTCACCTCCTGTCTAGACCACCACCAGCCCGCCGATCGCCGCAGCGAGAATCATCACGATCCCGATGGCCAGCATCGCCATGATGAGCGCGTAGCCCATCGTATCGTTGGGGTCGATGGGCTGCTGGCAGGGCGCGATGAGGTCCAGGTCGGCCTGCTGCTGGAGGCGCTCGTGGTCCTGCACGCGGCGGGCGTAGGCGCGCTCGGCCTCCTGGCGGTCATGGTAGGCGGCGGCCTGGAGGTCTGTGCCCGCGTAGAAACGGCCGTACTTGCTCCAGGCGCTCATGCCCGCCTCGGTGCGCGCGCGGACACGCCAGAAGAGGCGGTCGCCGACGGAGGGCAGAAGACCTCCGAGTGCGAGCTCGGTCGTGGTTCCGGCGTCGAGACGGAGCGTGGGGCCGGAGAGGTCCGGGCCGATCTCGATCTCGTATCCTGTCGCACCCGGTACCTCCGTCCAGCGAAAGACCGTCGAGGCACCGTCCGCGATGGCACCCCCGAGCGGCCCCAGCACGGTCGGGGCTTCGCCCGAGGCGGGCGCATCCGCCTCGTGGGTCGCGACGCCTGGCACACGGCGCCAGTCGGTCGTAGAGACATCGCCCGAGATCGTCGCTCCGGTCGGTAGCGCCGGGAGCGCGGGCGGTGGCGGGAGGTCCGGCACGACGGTGAGACCTCGCGCGGCACGCGCGGCCTCCCGCTCAGACGCAGCGGTGGCGGCCTCCTCGGCCTGCCGTGCCTTCTCGGCAGCACCACGGATCTTCGCCAGCGCGGCAGGCGCAGGCAGGGTGAACGGGCGAGAACCGCTCCACGCCACCTCGCCCGATGCCTCCGCCGCACCGACCCGCCAGAAACGCGGCTCATCGGTCGGCAGGAGAGTATCCGTCAGCGTGACCTCCGGGACCGCCCCCACATGGAGGTCGAGAATGGGATCGGCGAAGCTGGGGCTCTCGCTGATCTGGAGGCGATACGTGGCACCGGGCACAGCGTCCCAGGAAAAATCAGCGGCGGATGCGTCGAGGGCCGCGCCCTCGGCAGGCAGGTGCAACGTAGGGGCCGTTTGGGTAGTCGTCATGATTCGGGGTCGTCGAGGAGGATGCGGAGGGCGGGCGTCTCGGTATCGTCGAACTGTCCGTCGCGGACGGCCCAGCGGAAGGCGAGCACGGCGGCGCCCGCGAGGACGAGCGCCAGCGGCACGAGGAGGTAGAGGACGATCATGCCGTGGAGGAATGAGGGACCCGTTGCGTCAGCGCGAGGGTGACGACGAGAAGTGAGGAGACGGGCATCGCGATAGCGGCCACGAGGGGCGTCACGAGGCCCGCGACAGCGGCGGCGGCACCAAGGACGTTGTAGCCAAGCGACACTGTGAGGGCACGGCGGACGGTCCGCACGGCAGTCTCGCCGGAGGCCATCGCAGCCAGCACGGGCGCGAGGCCTGCTCGCGTCAGGAACACGTCAGCCGCGACGAGGCTGGCGGTGCTGCCGCCGCCCACGGCCACGCCCACGTCGGCCTGGCGGAGCGCGGCGGCATCGTTGACGCCATCGCCGACAACCATCACGCGGCGGCCCTCGGCCTGGAGCGCAGCGACACGCTGGCGCTTCTCTTCCGGCGATACCGCGCCGTGCGCGCGGGATCCCGCGAGGCCGAGCGTCCGCGCGAGGTGGGCGACCGTCTCGGGGTGGTCGCCGGAGAGAATGTGGAGGTCGAAGCCTCGGGCGCGGAGCGACTGGATGAGAGCCGGGGCGTCCTCGCGGAGCCCGTCGCCGACCGCGAGGGCGGCTCGCCAGCGGTCGTCCACCGCGACGGCAACAGGCGTAGATCCACCTTCCGCCGCCGCGCGCAGGAGCGTCGCCAGCGGGGCGGGCGCGGGGCCGCACGCCTCCGCCACCCAGTCTGGGCGGCCGACCTGCACTTCGCGCCCGTCCACCGTGCCACGCACGCCCGCGCCGTTCTCCGCGTGGACGGCCGTGACCGCCTCGGGGCGGTTCGGAACGGCCTGCTCGATGGCCGTCGCAATAGGGTGCGCGACGTGCGCTTCGAGGGCCGCCGCGAGCGCGAGCGCGTCTGCATCCCCCACGTGGCGGACGACCCGCATCGCGCCTTCTGTGAGCGTCCCGGTCTTGTCCAGCACCACCGCGTCGATCTCCGTGAGCGCCTGCGTCGCGGCATCGCTCTTGACGAAGATGCCCGCGCGGGCCGCGCGTCCGCTCGCGACCGCGAAGGCGAGCGGCGTCGCCATCCCGAGGGCGCACGGGCACGTGATGACGAGGAGCGCTGCGACGTGGAGTCCGATCTGCGAGGCATCCAGGACGAGCCAGAGCGCGGTCGTGAGCATCGCGAGGGCCAGAACCGCGAGCACGAACACGCCGCCTAGCCGGTCGGCCCACAGCACGACGGGCGCGCGTCCGGTCTCCGCCTCGCGGACCCACGCGAGGAGGCGACCCACCCGCGAATCCTCGCCCACGGCCTCCACGCGGATGCGGAGCGGCGCGGTCAGGTTGGTCGCGCCCGCTGCGACGCTCGCGCCCTCGGCGACTGGAATCGGGCGGCTCTCGCCGGTGAGCACGGCATTGTCTAGGCGGCTCGCGCCGCTGGCGATGGTCCCGTCCACCGGGACGGCCTCCGTGGCCGCCACCTCCACGATGTCTCCCCGCCGGAGTTCGTCGAGGCGGACGGGCTCCACCGTGCCCGCCTCGGTGACGCGGCGGGCCATCGCGGGGAGCAGCGCGAGGAGGCGCTCGGTGGCATCGCCCGCGAGCCGGCGGCTGCGGAGTTGGACGTATCGCGCCGTGAGCAGCGCCGCGATGAGGACGACCACGGAGTCGAACCAGACATCGCCCCGGCTGGTGATGGTCGCCCAGGTGCTGTGCCCCACGCCGACGAGGATGCCGAGCGCGATGGGCGTATCGAGGTGAAGCCGCCGCACGTCACGCGCGCGCCACGCCATCCCGATGCTGGCCCACGCGCGCTGGAAGAACGGCGCGCCGCCGTAGATCACGGCCGGGACCGCCAGGGCGAGACTGACCCATTTCGCCGCGCTCGCGAGGGCGCCGCCCGTCTCGCCGAGGCCGGAGTAGAGCGCGAAGGCGAGCAGCATTACGTTGCCTGCGAGCGCCCACGCCACACCGAGGCGAACGAGAAGCTTCCGCTCGGCCTCGGTGCGCTGGCGGCCTTCGTCGCCGCGCGTCGGGCGGAGCGCGTACCCGAACCGCGCCAGCCAGTCAGCGACGGAGGAGAGCGGTGCCGCCTCGGGGTCGAACGCGAGGCGGACGCGGCCTCGCGGGAGGTCCAGCCGCGCCTCTGCGACGCCCGCTAGTTCGGCGGGCATCCGCTCCACGAGCCAGACGCAGGCGGCGCAGTGCACGCCGTCGAGCACGAGGTCCGCCTCGCGGAGGCCGCCGTCCAGCGGCGTGGTGTGCTCGGTCAGGAAGCGGGCGGTGTCCATCTCGCGGACGCCTAGAGGGTCCGGCGCTACGGGCCGCTGGCGCTCGCCCCCGATGGCGCGGAGCCGGTCCACGGTCTCGGAGAAACCTGCCTCGCGAAGGGCCGCGCGCACGAGAGCACATCCCGTGCAGCAAAACACCTCCTCGCGCTCCACGACGGGGCGCTCGCCGATAGGCAGCCCGCAGTGGACACAGGGGGCATCTGGCGCGATTCTGCCCTCCTCTACAGAGTGAGGGGAGCCCGCAGAAAGGACCCGGGCATTCGGGGGGGGAGAAGCGTCTGCCCCTTCCCTCATCCCCCACCCCTTATCCCTCTTCCCCCTCACGGCGCGTCCTCCACGAGTTGGACACCGCCGTCTGAGGTGGCGAAGTAGACCGTCAGACCTGCGGCGGTGACGCTCATCACGAGGAGCAGCACCACCAGCAACGGCCACCCGATGTGTGGCGGGATGAGCGGGGGCTTGCGGTCGTCGTCGGGCGTCATAACGGTCAGAACGGGGCGGGGCTACCCGACGAATCCGCTGGCACAAGGCCGATGAGGTCGCGTCGCGGAACCGGGGGAAGCCGTTGGGCTACGGTGCCAGGATCGTCCGGGGTGGACCGCCTCGGCGCCATCCTGGGCACTCCCAGGAGGACGGGCCACCCCCGCACGATCTGTAGGGGAACGCCCCACACCGTACCGCCCGGCTCCTCTGGCTGTCCGTGTCAGCGCGTCGGTCCTAGCAGCGTGAAGGGGATGTCCTCGATGGTGCCGTCATCGAAGGTGAGGCGGATGACCGTATCGGCGGTGCCAGCGGAGAAGACCTCCGGCGAGACGGTGATCCACGCCTCAGCGCGCGTCATCTCGCCCGCCGCCACGCGAACCGGCGGACGGCCCACAAGCCGCGTCTCGGCGCCTGCGGGCTGGATGGCCTCCATCGTGAACGTGGCGTCCTTCGGCGTCTGGTTGCGGACGCGCACGCGAATCCGGTTCGCGACGACACCATCCGGCAGTTCCATGAACGGCGCGCCCACCGCCCGGCCGATGTCTGTATCGAAGTCGCCTCGCGTGGTCAGGCCCACGCCGAGGAGCGTCACGAGCGCGACGAGCAGCACGCCGTAGATGGCGGTTCTCGGACGCAGAACGCGGGTCGGACGACCTTCCAGTGCGTGCTCGCTCGTGTAGCGGATGAGGCCGCGCGGCTGGTTCGTCCTATCCATGATGGCATCGCACGCATCGATGCACTGGGTGCAGGCGATGCACTCCATCTGAAGGCCGTCGCGGATGTCGATGCCGGTAGGGCAGGTGCGGACGCACGCGAAGCAGCCCACGCAGTCACCGAGGCCCTCGCGCTTCTTACCCCGGCCTCGCGGCTCGCCCCGGCCGGGATCGTAGCTCACGATCATCGAGTCCCCGTCCATGAGCACGCTCTGGAAGCGGGCGTACGGGCACGCGATGGTGCACATCTGCTCGCGGAAGATGCCGAAGTCGAAGGCGACGAGCGCGGTGGTGCCACCCATGAGGAGGAAGTAGCCCCAGTGCTCCGTCGGCGGGCTGGTCATCCATCGGAGCAGGTTGTCCCATCCCGCGAAGTAGCTCACGAAGACGTGCGCGAGCACGATGGAGATCAGGAGGTAGACGGTCCACTTCGCGCCTTTGCGCCAGGCCTTGTCCCACGTCAGGTCCTTGCGCGCATCGCGGCGCTGACGGACGTGCTCCTTGCCTTCGATCAGCCGCTCGATGGGCCGGAAGACGAACTCCAGGTAGACCGTCTGCGGGCAGCCCCAGCCGCACCAGACACGCCCTAGCAGCGCCGTCAGGAGCGCGATGGACAGCAGCGAGCTGATGCCGAAGAGCATCAGGTAGAGCGTGTCCGTTGGGTAGAAGGTGGTGCCGAAGAAGGTGAACTCGCGCGCGGCCACATCCAGCAGAACGGCAGGTTTGCCCCCGATCCGCACGATGGGCAGCGCGACGAACAGAACGATGAGCGCCCAGCCGAGGAGGAGGCGCTTTTTCCAGAAGGCGCCCCGGCTCTCAGTCGGGTACATCCACTTGCGCCTGCCGTCAGCATGGAGGGTAGTGAGAACCTCCTCGGGAGAATCGAGGACGGCGACCTCGGAGGCCGGGACGAACGCGGTCACAGGGTGGTCGGGATCGTGGTCCCACGAATCTCCCGAGGCGGACCGCCTCGGCACACCGGGCGGGCACCCCGGCCGGAGCGGGCGCACCCTGACACCGCCTGTAGGGTGTGCCCCTACACCGCGCTGCGTGAACTGCCACCCATCGCTGTCTCACAGACGAGCGTCCCCTGCCACCGTCGTCGCCCGCGCGGAGACCGTCCGGCACCTCGCCCCCCCGCACGCCGAGTTGCGCGAGGCCGCTTCGGCATCTGAAACGGGCCGCTTTACTCTCCGACTGGTCCCGTCGAACACGGGAAACACCCCAAAACGCAGCCATAGGTGGGGGTCGGCGTAGCGGCGCCCTCCTTCAACCAACCCCGGGATTTCCCAACCCCCCGGTCCTGTCATGCGCATCTCGCTCTTTGCACTCGCGCTTCTCGTCGCTTCCCCTACGTTCGCCGCGACGCCCTCCGATGCTTCCACAGCCCTCTCTGTGGTCACGACTTCCTCCGACCTCGAACCCACAGCGCGGACGGCCGCTCGCGTCATTGTTCGCACGCCGATGGTGGTCTCCGCCACCTTCACTCTCAGGGCGGGCGACGGCCGCTGGGTCCGCTCCTACAGCGACCGCCTGCTCTGGGACGGAGAGACCGTCCTCAATCTCGACGTAGACGGCATTCCAGCCGGGACGTACCAACTCGTCGTCAAGACCCGGATCGGAACGCAGACGATCCCGATCGTCATCGCCTAGCGGGACGATCCTCTGCTTTCCTCGCGGCCCGGGGCGCTTCGGTGCTCCGGGCCGTGTTGCGTTTGACTGGGTCCGCCTCGGTCCCGAGACGGGATCACTCCGGGAACGGTGGCAGGCAAGAGCAGCGGCCAGACATCACCTCGTGAGGTCTACAGCCCCTCGTAGCGGTCGCCCTCGGGCGCTTTGGGATTAGACGGCGTGGTGCCCTGGATGGAGGCGATGTACGCCGTCGCCTGCGCGCGCTCCTCTTCCGAGAGCAGATCGGCCCACGGCGTCATGCCCTTCTCGATGACGCCCTCCGTGATGATGCGGAAGACCGTTTCCGGCTCGCCGCCGTGGATCCAGTATGCATCCGTCAGGTTGGGACCGATGGTGCCGCCACCGTCCGGCCCGTGACACGCCGCACAGTTCGCCGCGAAGACCTCGGCGCCCGCCGTGACCATGAGCGGGTCATCGGCGTAGCGCGCGAGAGCACGCGCATCCGTCTCAAAGGCCGGACCGCTGGCCGCCCAGGCCGCGGCGCGTGCCTCCAACTCAGCATGGCCCTGCGCGAGGTCCTCCTCGTAGGTATCGACGAAGCCAAACACGTGGATGCCCAGCATGTAGACCGGCGCGAAGAGAACGCAGATCCAGAACAAGGCGGTCCACCACCCGGGCATCGGGTTGTCGTACTCGCGGATCCCGTCGTAGGTGTGCCCTGCGATCAGAACATCGTGGGCCTCTCCGGTGAGGACGTTGGGCTCCTCATCGCTAGAGGGACCGGAGGGCGGGGGGACGGCAGCGGGGCGGTCGCTCACGGCTCGGCGTCTAGTGGGTCAAGAGGAGGTCGTCAGAGGAGGGCGCGGCTCCATCGCCGCTCGATGAGGGCGCGGGCATGGCGTCCTCGAGCGGGAGATTCTTCGCGTCGGTGCGCTGGCGCTTCGAGAGCGTGAAGGCGTAGGCGCAGACGGCCACGAAGGCGATCACGAAGGCGACGATGGCGATCTCGGCCATCGCGCCGGTCTCAAGCGCACGAACGGTCTCTTTCATATCAGTCGGTTGCGTGGGCCACCTCCTCCGCCTCGGCACCGAGGCGGGGAGAATCAGCGGCGGTCTGGACGTCCGCCCAATCGGCACGGAGGCTCTGGAGGTACGCCGTGATGGCGATGATCTGTTTGTCGGCCAACCGGTCCGGGCCTCCCTGCTCCACGACGCCCGCTGCCATGGAGTCGGCCTGGGCCTGAGCTAGCGCCACGGCGTTCTCGATCTCCGCGTCGGTGTAGGGCAGCCCGAGAGCGCGGAGGCCGCGCATCTTGCCCGGCAGGTCGTCCAGGCGGAGCGGCTTGCGGAGCATGTGCGCGTACTTCGGCATGATGGAGGCCGGACTCGTGGAGCGCGGGTTCTCCATGTGGCGCACGTGCCAGAGGTCGGGGTACTTCCCGCCGACCCGTGCGAGGTCCGGGCCGGTGCGCTTGGAGCCCCAGAGGTGCGGCGTCTCGTAGACGGTCTCGCCCGCGCGGCTGTAGGGGCCGTAGCGGATCTCTTCCTGGCGGAACGGCCGCACCATCTGGCTGTGGCAGTTGTTGCATCCCTCGGCGATGTAGAGGTCGCGGCCCACCAGTTCGAGCGGGGTCGGCGGGTGCACCCCCGCGAGGGCGGGCGTCGCGCCACCGACGAGGAAGATGGGAGCAAACTCCACGACGGTACCGACGAGGATCGCGCCTGCCGTGAGGATGGTGAACACGAGAGGCCAACCCTCGATGGTCCGGTGGCGGCCGTTCGCGCGGATGAGACGGTTGAACATCGGAGGAGGGCTAGGCGGTGGCAGGGGCCGCGTGTGCACGGGGTACGGCGACGGCGGGATCAGGGAGTTGCTTCGGCGCGGAGCGGACCGTCTTCCAGACGTTGACCATCATCAGCACCACTCCCGCGAGGTACATGCACCCGCCGACCATGCGGACCCAGTACATTGGGAGAACCTGCACGACGGTCTCGGTGAAGTCCGGGTAGACCAAGCGCCCGGCGGCATCGAAGGCGCGCCACATCAGGCCCTGCGTGACCCCGCTGGCGTACATCGCGAGGACGTACAGCAGGATGCCCACCGTCCCGATCCAGAAGTGCCAGGTCGCCATCTTCTGGCTCCACAGGGGCTGCCGCCACAGCTTCGGCACGAGCCAGTAGATCATCCCGAAGGTCATGAAGCCGTTCCAGCCCAGGGCGCCGCTGTGGACGTGCGCGATGTTCCAGTCCGTGTAGTGGCTCAGTGCGTTGACCGTCTTGATGCTCAGCATCGGCCCCTCGAAGGTCGCCATCCCGTAGAAGGTGATCCCGACGACGAACATCTTGAGCACCACGCTATCGCGCAGCTTGTGCCACGCACCGCGAAGAGTGAACAAGCCGTTGATCATGCCGCCCCACGAGGGCATCCAGAGCATGACGGAGAACACCATTCCGAGCGTCGCGGCCCACTCCGGGACGGCCGTGTAATTCAGGTGGTGCGGGCCCGCCCAGATATAGATGAACACTAGGCTCCAGAAGTGCACGATGGACAGCCGGTAGCTGAACACCGGGCGCTCCGCCGCCTTCGGGAGGAAGTAGTACATCAGCCCCAGGAAGGGCGTCGTGAGGAAGAAGGCGACGGCGTTGTGGCCGTACCACCACTGCACGAGCGCGTCCTGCACGCCCTTGTAGATGGGGTAGCTCTTCGTCAGCGAGATCGGCAGCGCGAGGCTGTTGCCGATGTGCAGCACGGCCACCGTCACGATGGTCGCGATGTAGAACCAGAGCGCGACGTACATGTGCTTCTCGCGCCGCTTCCAGAGCGTCCCGAAGAAGTTGACCGCGAAGACGACCCAGACCACCGCGATGGCGATGTCGATGGGCCACTCCAACTCCGCGTACTCCTTGCTCGTCGTAATCCCGAGGGGGAGCGTGATCGCCGCTGCGACGATGATGCCCTGCCAGCCCCAGAAGTGGAACTTCGACATCGCGTCTGAGAACATCCGCGCCTTGCACAGCCGCTGCGTGCTGTAATAGATGGCCGCGAAGATGGCGTTGCCCGCGAAGGCGAAGATGACCGCGTTGGTGTGGAGCGGGCGCAGCCGCCCGAAGCTCAGGTACTCGCCGAGGTTGAAGGCCGGGAACGGGAGCTGGATCGCGAGGAGCAGCCCGACGAGCATTCCGACGAAGCTCCAGATGATCGTCGCGACGACGAAGAGACGCACGATCCGGTCGTCGTAGGAGAAGACCTCGAACCGGGACGCCCCAGAAGCCGCGGCACGGTCGGGGGCGTCCGCGTGGTGAATGAGAGGAGCAGTGGGGGCGTCAGCCATGCGTGGCGGTGGGGGAGCAGGTGACGGGAGGATCGTCAGGAGCCGTTTGGCGGCGTGCCGTGCCCACCTTCTCCGCCGCCCCGGATTCCCCCCACCCACCTCGTAGGGCTTTCCCCTACAGAAGCCGCCGAGCACGGTCCTGCGATTCGCCCGATCTCACAGACTCGCTCGTCGCCAACGGCGCGCCGCTCCATCCCGGGGCCACACCGTCCGCCTCGGGAGGCACCTGGGCTCCCCCGCGCGTTTCCCGAGGCGGGCGGAGCTACGCTTCTCCGACGTACGCCACGCGCACGCCCGGGCAAGCGGCCAGCGCATCGAGCACCGCCTGCACCGGTGCCTCGTCCTCGCAGGAAAGCGTCGCGACGGCATCGGCGAGGGAGAGGTCCAGGGCCTCCACGGCGAGCGCGGGCTGGCGGAGGGCGTGGAGCGCTGGGGCGGCGCCCTCGGGCGTGAACTCGACAGCGAGCGTGACGGTCATAACGAGGCAGGCAGATGGATCCACAGCATCGGCTGGTGCGAAGGCAAGATGAAGGGGGCGTGCACGATGCCACCTGTGGGGGCCGCCCCTACGCCACGGATCTCACGCCGCGCCCTCACATCTCGACTGGCTCCTCTGCACACCGCGCGATGAGTACGGGCGCCTGCACGTCGCGCCCGACGGCCTCGGTCACGCTTCCGAGGAAGCGCGCCACGCTCATGTGCGCTGTCCATCGGGACGGGTGGGCTCGCCTCGTCGGGCAGACCCCGACCCCGACCTGGGGCCTCCAGCCCTCCAGATCTCCCAACGCACCGACTGCCGGGAGCCCGCGCGTCCCACCACAGTTGCGCGATAGCCCACCGGCAGCCGACGGTCGGCGGAGTCGCGCCCCGCCGGAGGCGGTATCCGCCTCGTGGACTGGACGCTACGGAACCGGGCGACGGAGATCCTGCCGGGTCTCCCTGTGCTGAGCGACCGAGAAGAGCGCGTCCCCGTGCCAGGAACGGCCCCACACGTCCGCCTCGGTAGCGCCGCGGGCGTACCGAGGCGGGCGGAGCTAACGCCCGGCGCCTTCGCCCTCCACCCAGGCCACCGCGTGCTTCATCAGCTCCGTGCCGTTGGCAAGGCCCAGCTTCGTCTTGATCCTCGCGCGGTAGCTCTCCACCGTCTTGACGCTCAGGTGCAGCCGCTCCGCGATCTCGCGTGAGGGGATCCCGCGCCCCGTCATCTCGAAGACCTCCAGTTCGCGGTCCGAGAGCACCTCCAGCGGCGATTCCGTCGCGTCCTTCCGACCGGCAGCGGCACCGAAGAGCAGCTTGTCTTTCAGTTCCTCGGAGAGGTGGATCCCACCCCGCAGCACGCGCCGCACGGCCCCCACGATCTCGTCGCCTGCTTTCAGTTTGGAGACGTAGCCCCGGGCGCCCGCCCGGACGGCCCGCTCGGCGTACAACTCCTCGTCGTGGCGCGAGACGACCAGGACGGGGAGGTCTGCGTTTCGGGTGATGAGATGCTTGAGCAGCTCCAGACCGTTCATCCCGGGCAGTGAGATGTCCACGATGGCGAAGTCCGGCGCGACGCGCTCGAACATCTCCAGCGCCTCCTCCGCATCAGAGGCCTGGGCGGCGATCTCAAGGTCAGGCTCGGCGCCGAGCGTCATCGCGAGCCCCTGGCGCAGGAGCGGGTGGTCATCGACGAGGAGAATGCGCGTCATGTCAGGCGAGAGGAAGAGGAACGGTGCAGGTGACGACGGTGCCCCGGTCCGCACCAGGGCGGATCTCCAGCGTGCCGCCCGCGAGGTGCGCGCGGTAGTGCATGATGCGGAGGCCCATGCCGCGATGTGTCCGCGAGCGGGTGGACATCGAGACGCGGCGCGTGAGGCCGTTAGACGGCGTCCCGAGACCGTTCTCAGGCTCCAGCACACCGCCCTGGCGCAGCGACTCCTCGAACCCCACGCCGTCGTCTTCTACGCGGAGGCGGAGTTGGTCGGCCCCGCGCACGAGGCGGACGCGGATGGTCTGGGCACGACCGTGCTGGGCCGCGTTGGAGACGGCCTCCTGCGAGATGCGGAAGAGGTGAGTCGCAGCGGCACCGGAGAGGACCTCCGCGCCGGAATGGGAGCCCTCCGCCTCGGCACGCACCTCGACCCCGTACAGTTGGCGGGCGCGTTCAGCCATTCGCTCCAGTGCAGCCTCTAGGCCGTTCTGCTCCAACTCCACAGGAACGAGCGACCGCGCGAGACCGCGCGCGTGTGCGTCGGCTTCGTCCACGAGCGCGATCACATCGCGGGCAGCGCTCGCCGAGGGCGATTCTTCTCCGTCGAGTTGGCGCGCGAGGCCCCTAAGGAAGAGACCGATGCCCGTCAACGTCTGGCCCAGCCCATCGTGCAGGTCCTGTCCGATGCGGCGACGCTCGTCCTCGGCGATGCGGAGCACCTCCTGCTCCAGCGCGCGACGCTCGGAGATGTCGCGCACGAGACCGACGAAAAGGCGAGCGCCATCCGCGAGCACCACCTCACTCACCGCGAGGTCCATCGGGAAGGTGGCGCCAGAGGCACGCCGCCCCACGACCTCGCGCCCGATCCCGATGATGCGCCGCACGCCAGTCCCGAGGTAAGCCTGGACGTATCCGTCGTGCTCCGAGCGATACGGCTCCGGCATGAGCACGTGGATGTTCGCGCCGCGCACATCTTCGGCGGAGTAGCCAAAGATGCGCTCTGCGCCGGGGTTGAACGTGTCGATCTGGCCCCGCTCGTCGATGGTGATGATGCCGTCCACGGAGGTCTCCACGACGGCCCGGGCCCGTGCCCGGCTCTCTGCCAGTTGGTGCCGCTGATGGTCGAGCGCGAGCCGAGAGTGCAGCACCGCGGCGGCGGCCCGCAGAAAGGATCGCTCCCGCTCGTTGGGAATGGGGCGGAAAACTGCGAGGAGCGCGAAGGGCTCGTATCTCGTCCCGATGCGGACCACGCAACCGGAGCGGCCGAACGGCGCGAGGTCTTCGAAGGAAACGACGCCCTCGTGCGCGAGCGCCTCGGCCCACTCGTCCGCCACGGGGAATGGCGCCTCTGGAAGCTCCACGTCCACGGCGGCGGCAACGTCGAGACCGCGCTCGCCCTCGCCCAGATCGATGAGTTCGAGGACGACCGCCGGGGCCTCCATCGCGCGGGACACGGTTTCGGCGGCAGTGCTCGCGGCCACGTCGGAATCCCCGAAGGCGGCCTCTGCCAGCTCGGCAATCGCCAACTCGGCGAGGTGCGAGGCTAGGTGAGGAGGCAAGTCGGCGGGGAGCATGTGCCCAACCTACAGCACAGCACGTCGCGCATCGTCATGCTGGGAGAGGGAGCGGTGCGGCCTCGATGCGCTCGCGGGCACCATCGCGCCGGATCACTTCGAGGGCGAACGGATCGCGGCCTCCGGTACTGGAGACGCGGATCGCGAGAGGGCGGAGAATGCGATGGTCCGCCCCCTCGGCCAGCACGTCGAGTGCGTCGCCGTGCGGATCGTACGAGAGGCCGCGGAGGCGTGCGCCGTCCAGAATGGTCCCGCTCGCGTCCTGCCCCACGACTGTGACCGTGACGGACCAAGGCGCGGTCTCGGCATACAGCGAGAGGCCGTCCAGCGTGGCGCTCCAGTTCTCGCGCGCGAGGGGCTCGGAGCGCGTCAGTGAGTCCCGGTCGGAGATAGCGAGCGGCCGCGAGCCCATCGGAACCGTGAGGACCGCCACCGGCGCCCGTCGTACGATGCTCTCCGCGACACTCCCGAGGACGGCGCGCGCGAGGCCACTCCGGCGATGCGTGCCCTGCACGACGAGGCTGGCTCCGGTCTCTTGGATGAGCGCCAGCAGTTCCGGCTCGGGCGAGCCCGAGCGGATCGCGGTCTCCATCGCGAGCGGCAGTGTCACACGCTCCGCGACGCGGGTCTCCAGCGACTCGGTGGCATCGGCCATCAATCGGTCGAGGCCGATGGAGCCGAGCTCGACGGCATAGGGCGCGGGCAGGACCAGCGGCTCCACCGCGTGGAAGACGATCAGACGGGTCCCCATCGCGTGGGCCATCCCAGCCGCCGTCTCGATCACGTTCTCCTCGTCGTCTCCGAAGGCGACGGACGCGATCACGGGGCCGCTCGCGAGAGGCTTCGCCTTCGGTCCGAGGGTCAGTACGGGGCAGGGCGACCGGCGCAGCACGTACTCCGCCGTGCTGCCGAGCACGAGGCGGTCCCAACCACCCCGGCCGTGCGTCCCCATCACGAGGAGGTCCGCCGACACCTCGGCGGCGTAGGCCACGATGGCCGCGCCCGCGAAGGGCGCCTGCCGGGTGCGCTCGGTACGCGTCCCGTCTTCCGACCGATGCACCACGTCCGCGTGGCGCTCGAAGGAACCGCCCGAGGGCACGATCTCGACGTGGAGTTGGTGCAGTGCAGCGTCGTGGCGGTCCGCGAGAATCTCGGCCAGCACGAGCGCATCGGCGGCGGGCTCGGAGTAGTCGGTGAGGGCGAGGAGCGTTCGGATCTCGATCACGGCAAGGCCGGGAAGCGGACGGCCGGACGGGCCGTCACAGGCTGAAGGTCAGCGGCCTTGAGCGTGAGGACTGGACAGGGCGCCCGTCGCAGGGTGGCCTCGGCGACGCTGCCGAGCACCATCCGACCGATCCCACGGCGCCCGTGCGTGCCCATCACCACGAGCCCCGCTCTGATGGACGCTGCGAGGCGCGGGATCACGCGCGAGGGATCCCCCATGAGCGCATGAACCTCGCGCGGGCGAACCGAGGCGCCGATCTGGAGCAGCCGCTCTCGCACGCGTGTGGCCTCCTCGGGGTCGTTGTCCGCGACCGAGAAATAGTCTGGCACGAGGTCTGGGTATGGGCCCGCCTCGCGGACGACGTGGACCAACTCAACCGGTGCGCTCGTCTGCACGGCTACCGCAGAGGCCACATCCAGCAGCCCATCGGCCGGGTCGCCGAGAGTGACCGGCACGAGAATCGGCGCGCCCGCGCTGGGCGCGAGGACCGTCGCGTCTGAGGGTACCGTCAGAACCGGGCAGACCGCGCGCGAGACGCACGCCTCCGCCACGCTCCCCAGGAGCAACCGCCCAATCCCCGTCCGCCCGTGCGTCCCGACGACGAGCAGGTCTGCCCCGACCGTACAAGTGTAGCGGACGATGGCGTCCGGCGCGGAGACATCGCGGACGACGGCCACGGTCGGCGCGAGGCGGTCCACCTCGGTTCGCGAGAGGCCCAGCGTCTCGGCGACGAACGCCTCCACGCGGACCCGCCCGACGCCGCTCCCGCTCGCCTCGCGGAAGGCGACCTCGGAGTAGAAGACGTGGACATCCGCGCCTGTTCTAGCTGCGAGGGCTGCGGCTTGTCGGAGCGCAGGGGCCGACGCGGGCGAGAGGTCGGTCGCGGCGACGATCGTGTGGAAGGGCGTCATGGCAGAAAGGGATGGCGAGACCATCGGTCACGAGGTCCAAGGTGCGAGATCATCCACGCGACGGACAGCGGGCGTCGCCCCCGCCGGGTATCGGGGCAAGCCGCGCAGCCCTCGGATCCCGTGCAGGATTCCCCTACAGGCTCTCCCCGGGGGAGCGCACGAGACGGTGCGCCACTGCCGTGCCCGAGCGCAACGCGCGCGCCCGTAGCGTGCTCTCGTTCTCCCCCTTGCACCGCCATGACCCTCTCTGCTCCCCGCGCTGCGACCGACGCTGACTTCCCGCAGGATGCGCCGGTCGCGGAGCAACTCGAAGCGATGCTGAACTGGGCCGTCCTCGCACCCAGCGTGCTCAACACACAGCCTTGGATCTTCGCGATGGAGGACGGGGCCGTCCTCCTCTTCGCTGACCGCGCCCGCCAACTCGCCACCCTCGACCCACACGGCCGCGAACTGGCGATCTCCTGCGGCGCCGCGCTCTTCAACCTCCGTCTCGCGGCACGCCACTTCGGCTACGCCACGAGGGTGGAACGAACGCCGGATCCAGACCAGCCCGACCTCCTGGCACGGATCCGCCTCGCTGGCGCTGAGCGAGCCACCGAAGAGCACGAGAGGCTCTTCCGGGAGATCAAGCACCGGCGGACCAATCGCCGCCCCTTCGCGGAGATGCCAGTCCCGAGTGGCCTTCTCCGCGACCTCCAGGAAGCCGTCGTAAAAGAAGGGGCCCAGGTCCTCGCCATCACGGACCCCGGCGCAAAGGCCGAGATCGGGGCACTGGTCGCGGCGGGCGTGCGTGCACAGGGCGCTGACCCCGATGCCGCCTCGGAGATTCATCGCTGGCTCCGGCCCAACCGAGATCCTCGGCGAGATGGCGTGCCGGACCGCGAGCAGGCCGGATGGGACCGCGTCTCCACCCTCCGCTCCGATGCCACGATCTACGCCCGGCAACTGGAGCGCCTCGCCGCGACGGCCCCGGCCCTCCTCCTCCTCACCACCGAGGCAGACGGCCCGGAGGCCTGGATTCGCGCCGGGGAAGCCCTCCAACACGTCCTCCTTCTCGCGGCTCGGCACGATGTCTCCGCGAGCTACCTCAACCAGCCTGTCGAGATCGAGCCGTTGCGGAAGCAACTCGCCGCACTGGCCGGTGAGGCATACCCGCAGGTCGTCTTCCGAATCGGTTACACCGTGGACGCCGCCGGGACGCCCCGCCGCGCCGTCGGCGACGTGATGACCTCCGTTCCCCCGCAGTCATGACCTCCCCGATCCGGTCCATTCTCTTCCCTACCGACCTCTCTGCCTGCGCAGAGGGTGCGTTCTCTCACGCCGCCTTTCTCGCCGAACGGTTCGGCGCCAGCCTCCATGTTCTCCACGTTCGCGAGAACCCAAATGAGCCTCCAGCCGACTGGTTCGACACCCTCAGGATTTCACCCGAGGACATCTTCGCGGACCTGAAGATGCCCATGCCAGAGGAGGACCGCCCGTTCGGTCTCATCGAGATCGAGGACCACGAGGTAGAGGCGAGCGACGTGAGTGCGGCCACCCTCCACCACGCAGCGACCCACAGCGCCGATCTCATCGTGATGGGCACGCACGGGCGGACGGGGATCCGCCGCGCCGTGATCGGCAGCATCGCGGAGGCCGTCGTGCGGCGCGCGCGCTGCCCGGTGCTGACCGTCCGGCCCTCCGCCAGAGGGGATGAGTCTGCGCTGCGCCGCATTCTCGTCGCGTTGGAGGACGCCCACCCCCGCCCATGGCAGGTGGCCTGGGGAGCTCGCCTCGCGCACGCGTACGGCTCGCACCTAGACCTCGTCCACATCGTCGCGCTGAGCCCGCTCCACCCTGGACCCTCGCCCGCTCAGCGTCGCGGTCACAGGGATCTCCGAGTGCTCGAAGAATCGCTGGAGGCCGAGGGTCTGAGAGCGACCTCACGCGTCGTGGAAGGCGAACCGGCCCACGCAATTCTGGACACCGCCGCTCGCCTTCAGCCCGACCTGCTGGTGGTCGGCAGCCAGGGTAAGACCGGTATGCGCAGGGCGCTCCTCGGTAGCGTCTCAGAGCGGGTCATCCGCGAAGCGCCATGCCCCGTCTTCGTCTCACGAGTAGCGCCGGTCACAGCCCCGGCAGCGGCCTGACCCGTTGCGAACTCCCCCCACCTCGGTACCGAGGCGAGACAGGCTGGGTAGCGAGATCTCCGTGACGACCACACGGAGCGACGGCCGAGGCAAATCACCGGGTGTAACCTCGCGGGGGCGCCGCCGTTACCACCCGCGCCCTCTCGCCCCATCATGCGCTTTCGATTCTTCCCCTCCGCGCTGGCGGTTTGTCTTCTCGCGCCCGCCGTCACTGCCCAGGATCTCCCACCCGAGGTTCGCGACGGCGTGACGCTCCGCGAGGCCATCACGCTCGCCATTGACGCCAGCACCGAGGTCGCCCGCGCGGAACTGGCAGAGCAATCCGGCGCGATCGCGGAACGTGGTGCTCGCGCCGAGCGCCTCCCGTCGCTCAACTTCTCCGCGCAGCCCTCCCAGAGCTACGGCCTCTCGTTCGACCAGACCACGGGCGAACTGACCTCGCAGAGGACCGAGAACTTCCAGACCGGTCTCAACGCCAATATCACGCTCTACGACGGTGGCCGCGTGAGTGCCACCGCCCGAAACGCACGCCTCAACCGCGCCGCCTCGGAGGCTAGCGCCGAGCGCACCCGCCAGACCGTCGCCGCCGACGTGGCTGACCGGTTCCTCCAGCTTCTCCTGGACCGCCAACTCGTCGAGATCCAAACGGAGCAGCTCGCTGCGGCGGAGGCGCAGTTGGACCGCGCGCAGCGGCTCGTGGAGTTGGGCGCGAGGCCGGAGAGCGACCTCCCAGCACAGCGCGCTACCGTCGCCGAGCGAGCCGCCGCCCTCGCCGAGGCCACCGCTGCTGTCGCCCGCGATCAGGTGCGCCTCCTCGACCGCCTCGCGCTCCCGCCCTTCGCCAACGTGGAGTTCGTCGGCCCGACGCTCGACGAACTCGCGGCGACCGGTCTTCTGGACGCGTTCGATTCAGACCTGGAGGCCGCTGTGGAATCGGCGCTCGCCTCGCGGATGGACCTCCGCTCTCAGGAGCTCTTCGTGCAAGCTGCCGAGGCGAGCGAGGACCTCGCAGCGAGTGTCAGCCGCCCCAACCTGACGGCATTCGGCGGCGTCGGCACCGGCTACTCCAGCCTCCAAAGCCGCCTCACCAACCCCGACGCCCAGCCTGTCTTGCTCCCGGTCGAGACGGCCAGCGGCGAGACGATCCTCGTGGACGGCGCCCCATTCTTTCTCCCGGACGGTCCCGACTTTGAGTTCGAGCGAACGCCGTTCTTCACACAGCTCGCCGACAACCGCAGCGGCAACATCGGCCTCAGCCTGACCGTCCCGATCTTCGACCGCTTCGCCGCGCGACGCCAGCGCGAGGAGGCCCGCGCCCAGACGGAGGACCGCCGCATCGAGCTCCAGGCCATCCGCCAGGCCGTCGCCGCTGAGGTGGCGCTCGCGGCCGTCGAGATCGCCGGGGCGGAGGCCCGCCTCGGGGCTGCCGAGGCCCGCGTCGAGGCCGCCCAGGCCGCCGTCGAGGCGGAGGAGGCCCGCTACGCCCTCGGCGCGACGACGCCCTACGACCTCGCGGATGCCCGCTCCCGCCTCGCGGAGGCCCTAGCGGCGCGGGCACAATCCGCTTTCACCCTCGTCTTCCGCCGTGCGCTCCTTCGCCTCGCCACGGGCGAGGACCTCTCGGATCTGCTCTGACGCTGCGCCCCGCGCTCTCTTCCCGCTTTCCTCTCATGAGCCCAACCAAAAAAATCCTGATCGGCCTCGGCGTCTTGCTGGTCGTCATCGTCGGCGCCGCGCTCGCGTTCGGCGGTGGCGAGGACGGCGTCGAGGTCGAGACGGCCGAAGCGCGCGTCCGCGCCATCACGCAGGCTGTGACCGCCTCGGGGACCGTCGCAGCCGAGACCGAAGTCTCCATTTCTCCCGAGGTCTCCGGCGAGGTCATCTTCGTCGGGGTCCAGGAGGGCGACCGTGTGGAGCGCGGCCAGTTGCTTCTGCGCATCCGGCCGGACGTGTACGCCACGCAGCGGCAGCAGGCTCTCGCGGGGGTCCGCTCCGCTCAAACCGACGTAGACGCTGCCCGCGCTGATGCCGCACAGGTCGCGGCGGAGCGTGCCCAGTTGGAGGCTGACATCGCGCAGGCGTCCGCCGAGGAGGACCGCGCTCGCCGCGCCATGGAGCGCCAGCAGGCGCTGCTGGATCAGGGCCTCGGTAGCGAGGTGGAGATGGAACAGGCCCAGGCAGCGTCTCAGCAGGCGAACGCGACCCTCCAGGCCGCGCAGGCGCGCCTCGCCACGCTCAACGCCCGCATCACGAGTGCCAATGCCCGCGTCCGAGGCGCCCAGGCACGCGTCGGCAGCGCGCAGGCCAGCGCGCAACAGTCCGCGCAGCAACTCTCTCTCACCTCCATCTACGCGCCGATGAGCGGGACCGTCACCTACCTCAACGTAGAGCAGGGCGAGACGGTCGTCGGGACAGCCACGATGGCCGGTACCGAGCTGATGCGGATCGCGGAGTTGGACCAGATGACGATTGAGATCGAGGTCAGCGAGACGGACATCTCGCGCCTCGCCCTCGGGGACAGCGCACGCGTGGAGGTCGATGCCTTCCCGGACGACGTGCTCACGGGCGTCGTCAGCGAAATCGCGACGAGCGCGCGGACGGCCCCTAACGCCTCGGGCCAGCAGAGCACCAACTTCCCTGTTACCATCGCCATCCTCGCGCCCGGCGAGACGCCCCAGGACGCCGCCGTCCAACTCGCCAGTGCCGACGGCGAGACAGACCGCGCCCCTCGCGCCCCCGCCGTGCAGGTTCGCCCCGGCATGAATGGCACCGTGGACGTGTTCACGCGCACCGTCGCGAACGCCGTCGTCATCCCGATCCAGGCCGTCACCGTGCGCGACATGAACGCGATGCGCCGCGACAGTCTGGAGTCTGCCGGACGCGAGGAAGACGACTCCAGCGGACCCGATGCTCTACCTCAAGAGGAGGACCTCCAGCGCGTCGTCTTCGTCGTCGTGGACGGCGAGTTGGAGATGCGGCGCGTCGAGACCGGCATCGCGGACGACACGCACATCGAGATCTCCTCCGGGCTCCAGGGCGGCGAGACCGTCGTTACGGGTCCCTTCAACCTGCTCCGCACGTCTCTCGAAGCCGGCGATAAGGTCCGGGTGGAAGACGACTGATCCTGACTCCCTCCGCCTCAGTCCCGAGGCGGGACCACTCAGCCCGGAGATGTCCCCCTGAGCGAGCACAGCGAATCAAAGGATTCAGCACAGGACTTGTTGGCTCTCGGCTGAGATCCCTCGGCTGAGATCCCTCGCGCCCCTTCGGGGCTCCGCTCAGGAGGACACGAACAGAGCCTTGGGCCGATAGCCACCCGCTTCTTTCCGACCCCGCACATCCGACATCAGAACATGCCCGTCATCGAGATCGCCGACGTCTGGAAGACCTACACCATGGGCACCCAGAAGGTGCATGCCCTGCGCGGGTGTTCGCTGGAGGTCGAGAAGGGCGAATACGTCGCCGTGATGGGGCCTTCGGGAAGTGGCAAGAGCACGCTGATGAACGTCATCGGCTGCCTGGACGCCCCCACGAAGGGCACCTACCATCTGGCCGGTCGCGATGTCTCACGGCTCTCGGACGATGCGCTGGCCTCCGTCCGCAACGGTGAGATCGGGTTCGTCTTCCAGACCTTCAACCTGCTGCCGCGCCAGGACTGCCTGGAGAACGTGGAGTTGCCGCTCGTCTACGCGGGCATCTCGCGGAAGGAGCGGCGCGAGCGGGCCGCGGAGGCGCTCCGAGCCGTCGGCCTCGGCGACCGGATGGACCACAAGCCGAACGAGCTCTCCGGCGGCCAGCGTCAGCGCGTCGCCGTGGCACGCGCCCTCGTCAACCGCCCGGCCATTCTCCTCGCCGACGAGCCCACCGGCAACCTCGATTCCAAGACGAGCGCAGACATCATGCGCCTCTTCGAGCAGCTCTATCGTGCAGGCAACACCATCATCGTCGTCACGCACGAGGACGACATCGCGGAGCATGCGCGCCGGGTCGTCCGCCTGCGCGATGGGGCCGTGGAGACGGACGTGCGCGTGGAGACGCCGCTGCTCGCTGGGCTCTCCGAGGCCGAGTTGGAGGCCGAGCCCGCCGAAGCGTAGCTCCTCCCGCCTCGGTGTGCCCGCGAGCGTACCGAGGCGGAGGGAGCCATACTGATCATCCGTCGGCTCCGGCAGCCATCGCGCGGACCTCTTCTAGCGGCAGGACGGGGACCTGGACCGAGAGCGTGCCCGCCTGCGCCATCTCCAGTTCCACTTCTACGGTGTCGCCCTCGGCTAGGGACTCCGTCAACCGGATGAGCATCACGTGGTAGCCGCCCGGGACGAGACCGACCTCCTCGCCCGCTGGCACAGCGAGGCCGTCTGCGATCTCGCGCATCCCACGCAGACCGTCCTCGGTCTCGTACGTCTCGTGAACCTCTACGCGCTCAGCGCCCGGGTACCGTGCCGCGAGGAGGGTGTCAGCCTCAGCGCCGCCCACGAGGGTAAAGAACACACCCCCGGTCCCACCCGCCGGAGCGGAGGACACGAACGGATCGCGTACGGAGACCTCGCCGGAAGCAGATGTGGCCTCGGCAGGTTCGGCTACCGTGTCGGTTGAGGGCGTGTCGGCGGGGGTCTCCGTCTCGCAGGCAACGAGGGCGACGAGCAGGAGGAACGGAAGGAATCGCATGAGAAGGAGGGTCAGAGGAGGGCACGGGCGTCCTGCGCGATCATGTCGGGGATGCCTGCGCTACCGCCGTAGGTCTCGACGACGCGGCCCTCAGAGTCGAGGAGGAGCGCCTTGTCGGTGTGGCTGATGTGGTAGATGGTCTCGCCGGAGGCGAGCGTGTCCGTCCGCGAGATCTCGTAGCGGATGTTGAGGCGGTCCATAAGCCCGGCGACCTCGGTGGAATCACCGGTGAGCAGCCGCCAGTCGGGGCCCGTCTTCCAGGTCTCGGCGTAGGCACGGAGCACGGTCGGCGTGTCCCGGTTCGGGTCGAACGTGAGCGTCGCGAAACCGACGCGCGAGGTGTCCGCGCCGAGGGCGCGCTTGACCTGCTTCATGTTCGCCATCGTCATCAGACACACATCTGGACAGTGCGTGTAGATCGCCGCGACGATGGTCGGACGGCCTGCGAGATCGGCCGGGAACGTGATCGAGGCGGAGTCTCGGTCCACGAGTGTCCACGAGCTGTCCGTGAGGTCGTCCTCGACGGCGAGGTGCTCGGGGGTACTGGGCTGGCAGGCAGCGACGGCGACGGCCATCGCGGCGAGACAAAGGAGGCGGCTCATGCGTCGGCGCGAGAGATCGGGAAGGATCCCGCTAGGTTCCCCCAGGCGAGTGTCAGGAACGCGCCGTCGTCCCGGAACGACCACGTGAGGCCCTCTTCGATGGTCTGCAGCCCCGTCGGCGCGACGATGACAGACGCCACGTCGTTCGCGGCATCGTACTCATCCGCGAGGTGCATCCCGAGGGTGGTGTTGACGTGGAGCGTCCAGGCGTTGTGGCGCGGCGTCAGGAAGAGGCTGTACACCCCCGGCTCGATGCGGGTCTCACCCACCATCAGGGGGACGGTCGTGACGAGTTCCGTGGCCTGGTGCGCGCCTGCCGCCCAGGGCATATCGAAGCCGACGAGCCCGCCCCAGATGGTCCGGCCTCGCGCGTAGGGCTTCCCGTGCACGACGTGGACGTAGCCGCCGTCGCCATAGCGGAGGCCTGCGCGTCCCACGCCGGAGCCCGGCGGCGGGTCGGTGTCCTCGATGCGGAATCCGGTCACGACGAAGGTATCGGAGACCGTGTGCGGATCCCCGTCCGCAGTGGGCGCGGAGTGGTCGTGCTGGGCGCTGGCGGAGGCCGTGAGGGCGACGGCCAGCACGGCGAGAGGAAGGAGTCGGGAGATCATATCGGTTCGTCGTGGCGTGGCAGCCTCCTGGGAGATAGGGGCGACTCCGTCCGCCTCGGGGCCGAGGCGGGCAGGGTCGGCGTGTCGCGGGGAGGAAATCGTCTGAGAAGGCGTCAGTTCTGGGGAGTGGCGGCGGCACGCTCGGCCTCCAGCTGTTCCATCAGCGGCTGGACGCCCATGTCGTACATGGCCTGCATCATCTGGAAGACCTCGGGCGAGGTCGTCTCCGGCGTCCCACCCACGACAGGCGGCGCCGGGTCGTACTCCATGTCCAGCATCACACCCTGGACGTACGCATCGCCGAAGAGGTCTTGCACGATGGCGAGCGACATGTCCATCCCGGCGGTGACGCCCGCCGAGGTCCAGTACTTGCCATCCTGCGTGAAGCGCTCGTCGGTGAAGGTGGCGCCGTACTTGGCGAGCATTTCCTCCGCGCGGTACCAGTTGGTGGTGGCCTGCCGACCCTCCAGGAGGCCCGTCGCGGCGAGGACCCATCCGCCCGTGCAGACGGCGGCGGTGTAGGTCGTGGTCTCGTCCACGGCGCGGATCCAGTCGTGGATCGCGTCATCGTAGACGGCCTGGATGGTGCCCTGGAAACCGCCCGGCACGACGAGGATGTCGAGCGCGTCCACGTCCGCCATCGCCACATCCGGGACGATCTGGACGCCCATGACCGTCGTGACGGTACCGGGCTCCACGGAGACGAGGCGCGTCCGGGCGCCCATGATTTGGCCGAGCACGTAGCGTGGCCCCATCACGTCGAGGTCGTTGACGCCGTCGTAGACGAGGATGCCGATCTCGCGGATCTCGTGCTTCGGTGCGCCGAGCATGTCTTCCATGACGGCGTCGTGGTTCTCGGGCGTGATCTGGGGGAGGTCCGTCGTGGCGTGGTCGTCGTGCTGGGCGAGCGCTGGGCTGGCGAGGAGCGCGATCAGCGCGAGGAAGAGGAAACGAGTCATGGGTCTGGAGGTCAGGCGAGGGCTCGAACGCCCTCCCGTTCGGTTTCAGCCTGTCCCCGGGATGAACTCGGCGCGCATCCCGAGGACGGTCGGCTAGTAGCGCACGCGAAGCGTGGCGCCGAGGGTGCGTGGCGGCCCGGCGAGCGAGCGCCGGTTGAACGACGTGTCCGGTGCGCCGAAGACGAGTTGGCGCTCGTCGGTCAGGTTCTCGACCCAGAGCGCGACCTCGACCCGGCCCGCCTCGACGCCCGCGCGGAGGTCCACGAGGGCGTAGGCATCCTGGCGGAGGTCGTTCTGGATGTCGGTGAAGTACCCTCCGACGGAGCGCACCTCGGCGCGCGCGAAGGGCGTCACGCTCCCGACCGGCTGGCGGTACTCGGCAGCGAGAAAGGCCGTGTGAGCGGGCGCGTTCGCGAGGCGGTTGCCCGTGATGTCCGTCTCGATGGTCTCGAACGTCTCCGGGTCCAAGCGCGAGAGCACGAAGCCCTCGTAGACCGAGGTCTCGGTGTCCAGCACGCTCAGTGAGCCATCCACGCGAAGGCCGGGCGCGAGGATCGCGGACGCCTCCACCTCCACGCCCTGCGAGCGGGCGTCGCCGACGTTCTCGCGCGCGAACGTGAACGGCGGGGCGATGAGGTTGAAGAACTGGAGGTCGTCCCACCAGATCGAGTACAGCGTCGCGGAGGCGCGGAACCGGTCGCCGAGGCGGAGACGGGCGCCGAGTTCGACGTTGTCCGAGGTCTCGGGGTCGTAGGTGTAGGAGGCCGCGAAGTCGTCCGGGAGGCGCTGGGCGTTGACACCGCCTGCGCGGAAGCCTCGCGTGTAGCCCGCGTACAGGCTAGCGTCTTCGTTGAGCGCGTAGGTGAGCGCCACCTTCGGCGAGAGGGCCGAGTACGTCCCGCTAACGGTCGTATCCGCGCGAAAGACTTGCTCCATGCCGTCCACGAGCACGGCATCGCCGAACCCATTGAAGGTGGCCTCGCGCCGCTCCACATCGTAGCGCAGACCGGCGGTCACGCTCAGGCCGTCCGCGAGATCGGCGGTGGCCTGGCCGAACGCGGCGAATCCGGCGTTCTCGCCCACGTTGCGGAAGACGTCCGCTCCGTCCGTGACGACGAACGACGGCGTGGAGAGAAGGTTGGTCGTGGGCTCGCGGGCTTCCTGGAGGTAGCCGAACACGCCGCCGGTCACGTTCACCGGCAAGCCGCTCGTCGTCGCGCGGATCTCCTGGCTGGCGACGGTCTGGACCGCCCGGTCCCCCGGCGCGTCGCCGACGAACGAGTCGAAGACGCTGCCGGACTCGATGGCCTCGAAGGCGAGGCCGATCTGCTGGAGCGTCGTCGTGGAGGTGACAGCCACGGACGTCGCGGAGTAGCGGAGCGCGAGGGTCGCGTTGGTGAGATCGCGCGTGTGTTCCCCAACCTGCGAGAGGAACAGGTTGTCGGGGGTTTCCTGCGCGATCTCCTCGCTGTTCGCGGCGACGAAGAAGCCGGAGGCGTCAGAATCTTCCACCTGACCCTTGAGGTTGAGGCTGGCGGTAAACTGCTCGCTCGCGAGCCATCGCAGGGACGCGTTGCCGTAGAACGTCCGCTCGCTACCGACTTCCGCACCCGCAGCGGCGGGGAGCGGCGCGGCGGTCCCGGTCGTGTCGTTGGTGAAGTAGCCGCCGCGCGTCTCGGCGAGGAACGACCCGCTCAGAAACAGTTGATCGTCCACGACGGGACCACTGATCCCCGCCGACAGCCGACCGAGGTCGAGGTCGCCGCCCGAGACTTCGGCGAAGCCACGGATGGCGTTCGTCGGCTGGCGAGTGGTGACGTTGATGACGCCGCCGAGGGCGTTCCGGCCGAAGAGCGTCGTCTGCGGCCCGCGCAAGACCTCGATGCGCTCCACGTCCGCTAGCGCGACGCCGCCCGCGAGGATGTCCTGCCCCACCACGCCGTCCACGACGGTGATGACGGCCGGGACCTCGCTGAAGACCTGGATACCGCGAATGGACGGGATGGCCTGAAAGCCGACGCCGAGTTCCTGATTGACGACGCTCGGCACGCGGCCCGTGAGGTCGCTGAGATCCCACAGCCGGGAGGCCTGGATCTCGCGTGCGTCGATGGCGGTGACGGTCGCCGTGGAGGCGTCTAGGCGCGCCTCATCGCGCGAGGCTGACACGACGACATCGCCGAGGGCCTCCGCCTCGGGCACGAGGCGGACCAGGAGGACGGCACCGTCGGTGGAGACGCGCACGTCGCGGAGAACGCTCGCGTAGCCGACGGCGCTCACCTGCACAGTGTAGTCGCCGGGCGCGAGGGAGATGGAGAAGCGGCCGTCGGTGGTCGTGGCCGCGCCGCGCAGCGTGTTGAGGACGGCGACGTTGGCGCCGGGGAGGGGAGCGTCGGTTTCGTCCGTGACGATGCCGGTGAGCGACTGCGCGAACGCAGGGGAGCCCACTGCGAGCAGAAGCAGGAGAAGAAGACGAGACATGGAGACGATCAGAGGGAAGCGACCCGCGCGGCGGTACCGTCGTGGTAGAGGAGATGCCAGCCGGACGGGTCGGCGGAGAGGTCCGCGCCGTCGCCCGTGACGCGGAGCGTGTCCGTCGCGCCGATGGCAAACGCGCGGATGGTGGTAGAGAGGGGGTCCTCGACTGCGAGGACCGCCTGGCCGTTCGCGGTCGTCGCGCGGACCTGCCCGAAGGTGGTGCCGAGGCGGACCGGGTCGGCGAACGTGGCGCCGCCGTCGGTGGAAATGGAGCGCCACATGCCCTCGCGGCCTTCGGCGCCCGTCGGCCACGCGACGTGGACAGCGCCCTCGGCGTCGGTCGTCACGGCGGGGCCCGCGTGGGGGCAGCCGTCGAGTGCCCAGCCGTCGGCGTGGACCTTGACCGGGGCGTTCCAGGTCGCGCCGCCATCGGAGGAGCGTGCCAGCGCGATGTCGCGCTCGGAGTTGTCGAAGATGTGGCGCCAGATCGCGTAGGCGGATCCGTCTGCTGCGACGTGAAGGTCCGTGCGGCAGCACTGGCACGTCCCATCGGCGACGGGCACAGGGGCGGCGAAGGTGCGCCCGCCATCGGTGGAGTGCGCGGACATGAGAACCGTCCCGGGCTCATCGGTGGGCGTCTCGTGCGTCTCACCATCGTGGACGAGCCGGATCGGCACCGTCGTGCGGGCGGAGGCGGTCGTCGCGGCCTGCTCACGCCGGAAGGCATCGCGCGCAGTTCCATCGAGCCAAATAACGACGACCGCTCCGTCAGGGCCTGCCGCGAGGCTGTGGAAGGTGTGGCCGGTCGGGAAGCCGGGGTCGGCGTACGGACGGACGGGCTCCGACCACGTCTGCCCGCCGTCTTCGGACCGCACGAGATGAAGGTCAGACGCTGGGAAGCGCCGCCCCTCGACCTTGCGCTCTACGACGTACGCCGCGACGAGCCCGCCATCGGAGGCGACCGCGAGGCGCGGCCCGGCCTGGGAGTGCGAGGACACGGCGGAGTCCACGACGACTGGCGCGGTCGCACCCGCCGGGAGGACGTGGAAGCGCCCCTCGTGGACCCATGCGGCGACCTCGCCCGCCTCGGTGACGGCGAGGGCGAGCGCAGAGGCATCCGTGGGAAGGCCGCTGCCGGAGGCGGCAGGTTCAGCGGGCGCATCGGCGCATGCGGTGAGCACGGCAGCGAGCGCGAGGACGAAGACTCTCATGGCAGGGGGGAAAGGGCCCGCCTCGGGCACCCGGTGGAGCGTCCCGAGGCGGGCAGACCCGGATCAGCGGCCGATCCGGTAGCCGACGCCCAGCGTGAGCGCGCGCGGCAGGCCCGGGCTGTAGCGCTGGCGGCCGAACGAGACGGAGGCGTTGGTGGCGTACAGTTCGTCGGTGGCGTTGAGCAGCGAGGCCCAGACCTCCATGCCGCGAAGGGCGCGACCGGCGTAGCGGGCGCGGAGGTTGAGCACGGTGTGCCCGTCGTAGCGGGTCTCGTTGCTCGGATCCATCCAGTAGCCGCTCACGCGCTGCACTTCGGCCGCGAGGCGGAGGCCCGGCGCGAACGGCACGCGCGCGGCGAGTTCGGCGTTGGCGATGAAGCCCGGCGCGCGGTCCATCCGGTTGCCGTCGTAGCGAGTCACGCGGCCCTCGCGCTCATCGACGAGGAAGTCGATATACTCGTGGCGGGCGTTCGTGCCGCCGAGGCGGAGGCTCCAGACGGGGTCGGGCTGGAACGTCACGGCGTACTCGACGCCCTCGTGGCGCGTCTGCCCAGCGTTGCGGTCCACGCGCGAGCCGTCCGCGAGGCGGACCGTCACGATCTCGTCCTCGCCGTCCATGCGGTAGAGCGCCACGTCGAACGCGAGGCGACCGTCCCACAGCCGACCGAAGGCGCCGACCTCGGCGGAGTTGAAGACGGCCGGGCGAAGCTCGGGCACCTGCACGCCCCGGTACAGTTCGCCCGCCTCGGGCGGGAGGAAACCCTGGCTGACGTTGGCGTAGAGGCCGCGCTCCGGCGTGAAGGCGTAGATGACGCCGAGCCGGGGCGTGAGCCGCGCGAAGGTGTCGGAGCGGTCCTCGGCGCCGGAGAAGGAGCCGGGCGGGAGCGCATTGTCCAGGTCATAGGTGACGCGGTCGTAGCGGAGCCCGGCCACGAGGCGGAGGCGCTGGATCGGCTCCACTTCGAGCTGGCCGTACGCTGCGAGGTTGCCGAGCGTCACGTCGTAGTCCGTCAGCAGCGAGTCCGTCCGGGTGAAGCCGGTGAACTGGCCGGTCTCGGCGTTACGGGTGATCTCGGTGAACTCCGCGATGTAGCTCGCAGGCGACCAGTCGCCCAGGCCACCGACGAGCAGGCGGACGGGGCCGCGCTGGACCTCGTGCTGCGCCATCAGGCCGAGGCTGTTGAACGAGTTGTCGTTGACCTCGCCAGTGGCGCTCGTCGGGTCGCTGCTGCTCTGGCGGATGCGGTAGTGCGGGTTCTGCGCGACGCTGTTGGTGCGCCCGAAGGCCGTCACGGCGGTGCGCTGCGTGGCCCTCCAGACCTGATCCACGCGGAGCGCGGCACGGCCCGCCGTCACCTCGCGATTGGTGAACGTCTGGAGACTGGTCAGCCCGGAGCCGAAGAAGTTGGTGCTGTCTAGCGAGCCGTCCGTATCGGTGTCCAACTGGTTGAACGTGGCCGTCGCGGTCAGCTTCGTGGACTCGCCGCCGAAGAGAGCGGAGAGCGGGGCATCCGCGCGAGCGGTGAGCGAGAGCTTGTCGTAGTCCGAGTGCTCGCGGAAGCCGTCGCGCTGACGGGCACCGTAGCCGGAAGCGTACACGCCCACATCGCCGATGGTGCTCGCGGCCTGGAGATCGGCGCGGCCGTAGCCGTAGCCTCCCGCCCGGAACGAGGCGCCCACGCGCGGCGCCGAGGTCGCGCTCGGGGTCACGAAGTTGACCGCTCCGCCGATGGCACCCGCGCCATAGAGCGCTGAGCCCGGCCCGCGAATCACCTCGATCCGCTCCACGCCCGCCTGGTTGACTTCGATGAGCGCGTTGTGGTTGAAGAGGCCGCTCGGGCGAATCGGCACGCCGTCTTCGAGATAGAGGAAGAGTGGCTTAAACGAGAACGGCTGGCGGATCGCCATGGCGTGCTGCTCGTTGCCAAGGTCGACCATGAAGACGCCCGGGGCGCGGTTGAGCGCCTCCGCGAGGAGGTTCGGCTTGGTGGCCTGGAGGTCGGCGGCGGAGACGGACGCGATGGCGACCGGCGTCTCGGCGCGCGCTTGCGCGGACCGGCTCGCGGCGACCACCACGGGCTGGAGGTCCGTCGTGGCGGGGCGGAGGCGGAACGTCACCTCATCGCCGGGGCGGACGGAGCGCGTCTCCGTCTGGTAGCCGATGAACGAGGCGGTGAGAGTGCCCGCCTCGGGGAGCGCGAGGCGGAAGCGACCGTCGAGGTCGGTGGCGGTGCCGAGGGCGGTGCCGTCAGCGAGGAGGGTGACGCCCGGGATGGGGTCGTCGGTCTGGGCGTCGAGGACGCGGCCTGTGACGGGGGCGATCTGAGCGAACGTGGGAACGGCGGCGAGCGCCGTGGCGAGGGCGACCAGCGCGGTGAGCGCGGCGCCTCGCACGGTCTGGAGAACCATGTGCGGGGGAAGAATCCGATACGAGAGGACAGGCGGCATCCTGCCGCCCGGGTAGACCTCCGCACCCAAACACCCGCACGTCTCCCCTCCACAGGGGCCGACGCGGATCTAGACGGATGCGAGCACGGAGGGGGAAACGGCCTCTCCTCGCGGCGGTCGGAAGACATCCGCGAGAGCACCGTCACTCGGCGGACCGGCTCGCGTTGGGGCCGAGGGCGGAGCCTCGCGCCAGGGATCCGACGGGACCTCCGCGACGGACACCGAGACCGCGACGAGCGTCGGCACGGAGAGCACGGCCTTGGGCTCGCTGGAGCCGTCGTGGTCGTGGCTGTGGTGCGCGTCCATGGAGGCCCGCATCCGCTTCGCGAGGACGCACGACCCGTCGCAGTCGGAGTCTGGATCGTGGCGGTTCTCGCAATGGTGCTTCGCGATCTCGTCGTGGTGGAGCTCGAACGCCAGCCAGCCCAACAGCGCGCCGTTCGTGCCGACCAGCAGGGTCAGCGCGAGGGCGACGCGGGCGAAGACGAGAGACACAGGCACACCCTAAACTAGTGCCTGCATCGAGAGGCTCGCACCGGAGGCGAGCCCGGTCGCGTCATCTTCGAACGGAGTCGATCGCCGTCTGCGTGGCTCGCGAGGCCCTCGGTGGCGGTCCCGCTGGTCGCCATCGCCAGGGGCTCGCCGGAGCATGAGGGCTCGCCTCGGGGCCTCCACGGACGGACCGAGGCGGGGAAGGCCGCGCCATCGCGTCACGCCCCGTCGCCGAACATCAGCCACACGAGGCTGAGCATCTCATCCTCTGTATTGTTGTTGAACCACGCGGGAATGCCGGAGGGGAATAGGACCATCTCGCCCTCTTGCGCCGTGAACTCGCTCCCCCCGACGTGGCCCTCCATGGAGCCTTCCAAGATGATGAGAAGGCGCGGGAATGGGACGGTGATGGTCGGTGCCACATCGTCCGGGATACCCGGCGGTATGTGGTAGACCGCGCTCCGAAAGTCTTTGAAGTAGTACAGCCCGGTCGCGGGGGCTCCGTGAATGATCCGCGAGTGCTCGACTCCGAAGGGGACGATCTCCGGTGTCCCGCGCGTCCAGAAATGGAAGATGAGCGGACGGATGATCGGATCCCACTCGGCCCAGTCGGGCCGGTCGAAGCCGTCCATGTCCTCGGAATCGAGCGGCGTCTTCTCCGCAGAGGTCGCCGCGCCCGAGGCAGTGATGCCGCTGAGATCGCCCGCATCGAGGCGGGCGAGGGTCTCGCGCGAGAGCGTGAAGTAGAACGTCGGCTCGTCGGGGAGGCCGTCGTGGAAGTGAACGCGGCGCTCCCCGGCATCGTCTCGCTCGGAGACGACGTGCCAGTACTGGTCCCCGACCCGGATTCCGAACGTGATGTCCTGAGCCATAGGATCGCGGGCGTAGTCGGAGGCGAAGTGCTCCAAGATGGACCGCGTGTCTGGGGGCTCGTCGTCTGCCGACGATTGCGCCGAGGTGGCGGGGGGAAGCAGCAGAGCGAGGAGAAGCAGGAGGTGGACGCGAGGCATGGAAAGGGGGAATGGGGAGCGCGAGGATTCCTGGAACGACCCTCCCGAGTTGTGAGGCCCTGCCGAGGGATACCCGAGAGCGTCCCGTACTTCCGGTGAGGTCATTCCGTCGCGCCTGTTTTCCGGCTGCCCGCTGGCACCGAACCCGTCGTCTCGGTACCGCCTCGGTGCTGCTCGAACCAGGCGTTCGTCCTCCTTCCTGTCAGCTCTCAGTCTCTCCCGAATGAGAGCGCAGCGCCGGAGCGATTCGGTCCGCCCGGTCCGTCCACACCCCGCCTCCGAATCCCTCGGGGATCTCACCGAGGCGGGCCGGGTCGTCGAACGCCGTCGAATACGGCTCGCCGTTCCAGTCGCCGAGGATGAACACGCGCGAGCCCGCGGCTTCCATTCGCTGCACAAACCGATGCGGCCAGCCCCACAGCCAGGGCCCCACGTTTGCGGGGACGGTCACGAGGCTCCGCTCGCAGGCCGCCGGGACGTGACCGCTCCAGCCCAGCGCGGCATAGCGTGTGAGACAGGTCTTGAGCCGTCCGGCCCAGATCGTCTGGATTTCGGGGAAGGAGTCGCGAACCATCGAGACGGCGGCGGGACCGCCGTACACCATGAGGCGCTGGCGCCGAGCGAATGGCATCGCGCGGAGCCGCTCCATCAGCATCGCGCCTTCGTCCGGCGTGCCGCCTTTGACATCGATCAGGAGGTCTCGGTCCGGGAACGCCTCCAGCACGTCGGTCAGCGATGGCATCCCCCCGGCGCCGCGGCCTCGAAAGGGGTAGGTCTCTCCCTCGTCGGCGGTGTAGCCGTAGCCGATGTCCAGCGCTTGAAGCTCCGCGAGGGTGTGATCTCTCGTACGGCCGTTTCCCTCGGTCCGGCAGTCGAGCGTCCAGTCGTGAAAGACCGCGAAGCGCCCGTCCTTGGTCGGGTGGATGTCGAACTCGACGACATCGGCACCGAGGTCGAAGGCAGCCTGCATGGACGGAATCGTGTTCTCGAGGTACTCGTGTCCTGTCGGGAGGAGTCGCTCGGCGGTGCAGGTCTCGTTCGTCAGGTTCGTGCGGTCGTAGATCTGCGCGAGCCCTCGGTGGGCGAGAACCGCAGGCGGCTCGTCTCCGCCCGGCCCCACGATCCACGAGGCGTTCCCGATGTAGACCGTGGCGATCCCAACCGCCAGCACCGCGAGAGCGACGCGCCGACGGCTGAACCGACGGCGCTTGGGGTCCGCCCCAGAAGCTGCGTCACTCTGGCGAGGTGTCATGGCACGGTCGATGATGCGCTTGCCGCTGATGCGAGCGACGGTTGGACTGGACCGAACCGCCGCCCGTCGCGGCGAACCTACCGCCGGTGGAGGTGCAACAGATCGTGGACTGCAAGGTCGGCGGCGAAGGTGTCGCCGTCGGCATCGGTCAGCGCCGCGGGAGCAACGGCACGGTCACCGAGGGCGGCGAAAAACCCCACGGAGGCCATCCGCCCGGCTCCGCATCGGTCCGCCATCGGCTCGAAACCTTCCGGGAGCAGAGCAGGAGGACCGAACAGGGTGGCTCCTTGCCCGGGTGCAATGACGAGGAGATCGAGTGCTGTCGGATGGTACCCCCAGCCAGAGGAGTGCTCTTTCCGCTGCCTGCTCGATAAACCAGACGATGCGGGTGGCACGTTCGACCCAGGCGGGTGGCTGAGGCTATGCCCAGACGGCGTCTGCGACGCTGACGCCGAGAAGTAGAACGAGCACGTGCCAAAAAGCGAAGAGCATCTCGTGCCTCGAAGCGAATGGCCGGTTGCGGCGGAGGACACGCGCAGAGTCCGGCAGTCTCATGGTGCGGATGCGATGCGCGCCTTGACAAAGGCGGCCCCGTTGGGCAGGACCGTGGTCTGTCGGAGAAGCTGACCATCGCGCTTCGTTACCCACTGCGTCGAGTGCGTCGAGAAGTCGCGTGACCTGATCGTCAGCCAGACAGTCTCGACACGTCGTGGCGTTCTGAGCGAGAACGGGCCTCACAGCGATGGCGAGCGTGAGGACGCAGAGGGTACGGTAGGGGAAGCAGACGGACGATAAACCGGATGGGGAGGCACTGTGGACGGGAGTAACGCCAAGGTGGCGGCACGGCTGTGTGCAGACCCGAGAGAGGACCGAAGCCCGTCCGAGGTTTTGACGAGCTTGTGACTCCGCACCGACCGATGACATCTTCCCTGACCTCCCTCGTCGATACGCCGCCGTTCCACATCGAGGGCTGGCGATTCGAGCCTGCGCTTCTTCGCGCGACCTCCGGCGATGACCTGCGCCAGTTGGAGCCGAAGGTGATGGCCGTTCTGTGCGTGCTCGCCGCCCGCCCCGGCATTCCGATCACACGCCAGGAGTTCTACGACGAGGTCTGGTCCGGGGTCATCGTGACGGACGATGTACTGACACGAGCGGTATCGGAACTCCGCAAGCTGTTCGATGACCGAGGGCGCCCCTCGCGCGTGATCGAGACCCTCCCGCGCGTTGGGTATCGCCTCATTGCGACGGTGGACACCACAGAGGTACAGCCCCTTGCCGCATCTGAGGCACCCAATGCGCCCGTGTCCATCTTGCCGTCGTACCGGTCGAGGCTCGGAACGTGGCTGGTGCTCGGTGTCGGCGCGCTCATGGCCGCTGGGGCTCTCGGGTACGTGATCGGGAGTGAGGACGCGACCGAGGCGACGCCGACGATCATCTTGCCCGTCACCTCCGAACCAGGGTTCGAGATGGCTCCGGCCCTCTCGCCCGATGGGCAACGCCTCGCCTTCGTCCACAGCGCCGACGAAGCGCGCCACCTCGTCGTCTCCGATGCCGACGGGAACGGCTGGCTTCGACTCACCCAGGGCGCCGCACGTGCATGGGCACCCACGTGGAGCCCGGACGGCACGACGCTCGCGTTCGTGTCCTACCGAGACGAGGTGTGTACCCTCCAGACCGTTCCCTCTCTCGGAGGTCCCATCACGCGCGTCGGGACGTGCCCGGAGGACGGCAACACCGAGATCGACTGGTCCCCTGACGGTCGGCACTTGTCCGTCACGACCGTTCAGGGAACGGAGGCAGCTCCCGTCCAGCTGCTCGATCTCACGACGGGTGTGACCGGCACGCTCGCGTACGACTGGCGACCGGGCACCGAAGATTGGAGCCCTCGCTTCTCCCCGGACGGGACGCGCCTCCTCGCGGTTCGAAACGAGAGCGGCCTCGAAGCCGCCCTCACCATCATTGACCTACAGGAAGGCATCACGCGTCGGATCGAAACGCCCCCTGGGCTCATCGTCGGGCACGATTGGCTGGACGACGAACGAGCGATTGTATCGGTGCTTAAGGAGCAGACCACCCTGTGGACCATCTCCGCAGGAACCGGGAAATCGACGTGGCTCCCCGTCGCTGCCCCCTGGACCTTTCGGCTGACGGCGTCTAGAGGACACGTCGTCGCGGAGCAGTGGGCGTCTCGTGGCGCGATCCACCGCAGTTCTCTTGACGGCCTCGCAAGCCGCCTCCCCATCGCCCCTTCGACGGCCCGCGACTACTTCCCAACGTGGTCTCCAGACGAGCAGCAGATTGCCTTCCTCTCTGATCGCTCCGGCGCGATCCAGCTCTGGACTGCCGATGCGGACGGCAAGCGGCTCCAGCAGGTGACACAAGATGGCACGTTGCTCAGCCCGCCTCGCTGGTCCTCCACCGGACGCCTCGCCTTCACCGCGCGCATAGACGACGAGAGTGACGTATTCGTCATCGACACCGAGAGCACGGAGCCCCGGCGGCTCGCTCTTCCAGGCTCGAACGAGACTCACCCAAACTGGTCCCCGGACGGTCGCTGGCTCTACGCCCGGTCGGATCGAGACGGGGAACCGGATATCTGGCAGATCCCGGTCGGAGGCGGCGAGCCCAGCCGTGTGACCACCGGAGGCGCCGTCGCCGCGCGGCCCTCGCCAGACGGCCGCTGGCTCTACGTGGTGCGACCCGGATCCGCGGACTTGTGGCGCCAGCCGCTGACCGGAGAGGGGGAGACCACAGCCATCGCGAAGAGGGTCTATGACCGGACAGTTCCGAGCCGACCGCATCTTTGGATGCCATTCGGCGCGGGTGTCTATGTCGCGGACCGGGAGCCCGGCGGCGCGTACGTCCTCACTGCGATCGACACCACGGGGGCCCGGACGCGCATCGGGCGATTGTCTGAGGATGCGCTCTCCGGCTTCGACATCGCGCCGAGAAGTCGAGGGGTCGTGGTTGGGATCGTGACGGACCGCAACTCCGATCTCATTCGCCTCGCGGGACCCATTGGGAAGTAGCTCCTAGGGGCAACATCGCGCGTCCAGTCAGTCCGCCTCGGTGCAACCGTCGACACCTCGAGACAGACGAAAAACGCCCCGACTCTCAGGGGAGACGGGGCGCAGTACCGCGTACGGGATTCGAACCCGTGTTACCGCCGTGAGAGGGCGGCGTCCTAGGCCTCTAGACGAACGCGGCGTGTCTGGAGGGCGACCAAGGTACGGACGCAGGGGGACGGTTTCAGTCCTCCAACGTCATCTTCACGTGTGGGATTCCGGCCTCCCAGAAGACCTCGCCACGGGGCCGAAATCCCCACCCGGCATAGAAGTCTTCGAGGTAGGTCTGCGCCGAAAGCATGAGCCGGTCGTGGCCCGTCGCGCGGGCGCTCGCCATCGTCGCCTCTACCATCGCGCGGCCGTGGCCGTGGCCTCGCGCCTCGGGCAGCACGGCGAACCGCTCCAGCTTGGCCCACTCCGTTCCCGAGGCGGACCGGACCGGGCGCCAGCGCGATGCCGCTACGGGCCGACCGTCTTCCTCTCCGAGGAGATGACAGCACGTGCGACCCTGATCCTCTGGCCAGTCGTGCGCGTCCCACTCCTCCTCTGGCGGGCACCCTTGTTCGTCTACGAAGACCCGCTGACGGATCGTGCGGACGGCCTCCCAGGCTGCGCCGTCAGCGACCTCGTGGACCCGAAGCGTACTCATCGCGAGGCCTGGTCGAGGTGGGTTGAGACCTCGCTGCGCACACCGAAGCTGTCGAAGAGAGAGGTGTGGAAGTCATCCGTTTCCACGTAGGAGCCTGCCAGAGCAGGCACGCCCCGGAGGGCCGTCTCCAGGCGCCGCCCGTGCACCACGCTCACCACGCCGTCCTCGCGACCGTGGAAGGCGACCGTCGGCGCGATGGTCTCCAGGAAGTACGCTGGGGAGCGCGCGAAGAGTTGAGCGCGGGCCTCCTCCATCGTGATCGCGCCCGCTTTGAGGGGAAGGATCACGTCCGCTGCGACAGTCGAGAAGCCGGGGATCACATCCGGCGTGGCATCGCTCGCGAGAGCCGCCCGGATGCCATCCGGCACCTCGCCGATGTAGAGGTCTGCAGGCGCCGCCAGCGTAGCGACGGCCTGGATGGTCGGCTCGCGAATGGACGCGAAGAGCGCGATGGCCCCACCCCGGCCGAAGCCGACAGCGGCGGACCGCCCTCGCGCGCCGGGTATCGCGCTTCGTGCGGAGGCGAGCACGCCGATGGCGTCGTTGACCTCGTACAGGTACGGACTCGGTGGGCCGGGTGCCTGCCGTGCAGTGCCCTCAAAGACGACGGATCCACCGCGTGGCACCGCGATCACCTGCACCCAACCACTCGTGAGCGGTTCGTCCACCGCCCCGGAGAGGAACTGCGCCTCCGAAACCTCGGAGGTGGCCGGTGCGATGAGCAGAACCGGTAGCGTCTGCGGCACCCCGAACCCTGTGGGACGCCGGGCCAACGCGAGCGCCACCACGGTGTCAGCCTGCGCATCGCGCGCTTCGAGGAGATAGAGCCGCGAGTTGCCCTCGTCCACCTCGGCCGCGACGCGGCCGGTGTAGCCCACGGGTGCCCCCTCGGTCCAGATCTCTCGCGCACGGTCGATGTTGCCGTTGGAGGGTGCCCGCAAGAGCGCCGAGACATTCACACCGCCGATGATCTCTGGACCCGGCGGCTGGCAGGAGGCCGGATCGAGAACACACGGGTCCTCAACGAGCGGCCCGTCGTCGCACGCGGCAACTAGGAGCGATAGCGCGGCGAGAAGAAGCACACGGACAGGCATGGTGGGAAGAAGCGAACCGGGTGTTCTACGTCCTGGCCTCCGCTGGGCTCCCTACTCCGCCATCGCGAGGGCCGGACGTGCTTCCCGCGTGGAGGCCACGCCGAGCGCCTGAAGGAGCCAGCCTTCCGTGGACGCCTGCGACTCCGGCATGCCCTCCGGGCTGTGCGCGCTCGTGCCACTCGGGAGCGTGTTGGAGTACGTGTTGAACTCGTAGCTACCCGGGACCATTCGCGTCCGGGCGTCGAAGGCCTGCGAGAAGGGATACGGCACGACCGGGTCCGCCGTGTGGTGGTGGATCTGGACCGTGCTCATGTCCGCTTTGAAGAGCGAGGCGGAGCGTCGGATGACATCGCGCCGCGCCGCGTCGTAGTTCGCGTCTGCGTTGTAGGTCTCGCCCGGCCCCTGGAGGGGTTGCAGCACCTCCTCCAGCAGATACGTCGCGCCCGGAAGCTGGCGGACGCCCGGGAGGTCTCCGAGGATGGCGGAGGCCAGAAGCTCTGCATTCGGATTGAAGAAATCCGTCGGTCCATAGTACTCCGTCACCGCGTCGATGCGAGGGTCGCGGACCTGATGGAGGAGCGCCACGTTCGCGCCCCGGCTGTACCCAATGGCCGCGATGCGGTCCTCGTCAGTCTCGTCATCGAAGAACTGGAGGGCCGCCGAGAGGAGAGCGATGGAATCATCCACGTCGTAGTCCCACGGACTCGCGGAGCCCGTGGAGGTGTAGACATCCTCTAGCCCCCCCACGCCGACGGCGAGAGGCTCTGCCCGATAGGACGGAATCACCTGCACGGTCTCGCTGAAAAGCGTCGGGAAGACCTCGGCCATCTCCTCGACGGAGGCGTTCGCCGTCTGGTAGAACCCCTGCGTGATGAGCGAGACGCCGTCGTCCCCGCCGTGATGGACGACGAGGATCGGCGCGTCATCTCCGACGCCATCCGGGATGCGCACGAGCCCGAAGTGGACCAGTGGGGCACCTGGGCCTTCGGTCATCTGGTGCGAGATGACATGGACCGTCGCCCCATTGGCCATCGCGCTCCCGATGGGCGCGGCGCTCGAGACGTCCGGGCTGCGCGACGCCCATGCATTGCGGACCGACTGGATCTCGGCCTCGCTCGGCTCAGAGAACAGTCGCTCGAATGAGACACCGAAGAAAAGGCGGAGGTCGTCTTCGGGCGGCTCATCGGTGCCGCCGTCACACGCAGTTAGAGGCGCGAGGACGAGGAGAGCGAAGAGCGCCGGGAGGCGGCGAGAAACAGTCGTCATGGTGGTGGGAGGCGTCCCGCGCGCTTTGGGCGGGGCGAAAAGATAGACGGCCCCCTCCCGCCTGGACTTCGCGCCCGGTTCTGCCCACCTCGGTCGGTCCGCCTCAGTCCGTCCGCCTCGGTCGGTCCGCGAGAGCACCGAGGCGGGGCTTCTCAGCGGACGGCCATGCCCGCGATGTGCGGCGCGACCAACCCCGCCCGGAGACGGAACTCCTCTGCCTCCACGCTCGCGAACCCGGCGCTTCGGATAGCCGAAAGCGTCTCCTGGTCCGGGCGGCACCCGTCCGCCACCACCCCCCAGATCCCGCGCATCCACCGCTGGAGACGCCGCAGGAAGGAGCCCTCGTCCGCCGCGACGTGCTCGATGAATACGAACCGCCCGCCAGGTTTCAGCACACGGCGCACCTCTGCGAGCACACCCGGTACATCGTCCACGGAGCAAAGCACGAGGGTCGAGACCACGGCATCCACCGAGGCATCGTCAAGCGGAAGCCGCTCCGCCACCCCCCCGACGATCTTTAGCTCCAGTCCGTGCGCCTCGGCCGCCTCGTGGAGATGCGGGTGAAAGTGGACGTTGGGCTCCACGGCGACCCATCGCGTGCCCGTCGCGAGGTAGCGCGCATTCGGCCCTGCCCCCGCGCCGATCTCGACGACCGTGCCTGCGAGTCCGCCGAGGAGATCGCGCTTCCGGTCGCCGTAGACCCGCTGGTCCGCGCTCTCGCCGTGCGCGAGGCACCACGCGAAGAACGCCTTCGCAGGCCCGCGCCGGACCCCGGAAGCGCTTCGCGTAGTACCCTTCGCCTCCCGTTCACTCATCTCCCTCGCCCCCATGTCCATCGCCAAGATCATCGAGGTCTCTTCTGCCTCCCATACCAGCTTCGACGACGCCGTCAAGAACGCCTACAGCGAGGTCGCTGCGAGCGTCCGCAACGTCAAGAGCGTCTACGTCCAAGACTTCATCTACGAGCCCGACGATTCCGCTGACTCGGGCGGGCGCTTCCGCGTGCATTGCAAGGTGACGTTCATCGTGGAGAACGCGAACGACTAGCCTCACCGCGGCACAGTTCCGGCCCCGGTAGCCTCGCGCTGCCGGGGCCGTTCTCTGTCTGCCCCTTCGGTGTCTTCATAGGAAGGCCGAGGCGGGCGCTTCCTGACGGCGGGAGACGGCGCGCGCTAGATTCGCACGCCCTTCTCCCCTCGCCTCATGACTGAGACGCCCGCCTCCGCTCATATCCCCGATGGTCTCCGTGAAGCCCTCGACGGCCTCATCGGCCATCACGGGTTAGAAGCGGTCGTGGGCGCGCTTTTGGAGGCGACGCGCGCAGCAGGCACCCCATACGGCGCGAGCACGCCCGTGGGCAAGAACGGTCGGCTGAGCGGACACCGTCCGTGCTTCCACTGCGGCGCGAACACGCCAGTTGGCGAGGTCTGGGAGGCGCAAGAGGAGGGCGTGCTCTGCATGGTTCGGTGCGGGACCTGCGGCCGGGACTACGCGGAGTTCTACACGATTGAGGAAGAGGGGGCGCGTCTCGCGAGGGAGAACGCCCGCGACGGCAACGAACAGGGGACACCTCCCCTCGGTTGACCCTAGCAGCAGGCTCCCGCCCGTAACTGCACGGAGACTGTGGCGTACGGGCGCGGCCCCAACTCCCCACCCCCCGCCGTGAATCGACGCGTCCCGGCCCTTCTGGCCACCATCGTCCTCTGTCTCCTCGGTCTCGTCTACGGCCCAGAGCAGGTGGTCCTCGCCGAGACACCGGGCGGCATCCCCGTCGGCACGTGGTTCGTCATCTTCGCGCTTCTAGCGGGAGCGGCCATCCCGCTCGCCGTGAGCCGCTCGGGCTCCGCGCTCCGCTGGGCGGGCCTCGCCGCCTTGGTCGCGGCGGTGCTCTGGTTCCCGGTCGGTGCGTACCTCGCGGGCAATCCGGCGCTCAACTTTTACTACGAGCCCGGGGAGTCCCTGCTCTTCCGTCGCATGACCATCGGAGTGGCAGGGCTCATCCTTGGCGCGATGGTCTGGGCCGCTGCCGATTCAGCGTGGCGGTGGTGGAAACGGAGGGGTGCGAAGGTCCCAGCGGAGTCCGCGACTCCCCCCGCCTCGGCACCGAGGCGGGGCTAGTAGCCCACCGCGATGTCCTGCCCGCGCGGGTCGGCGCCACCGAGGAGCACGCGCTGACGCTCCACGGTCCGCTCGTCCGTCAGGCCCGAGGGGTCGTCGGCCGTGGTGGAGGTCTCGTAGGCCACCACGATGCCATCGGCGCGGCTCCAGCGCCCGCCCTCGCGCACGGTCCAGCCGCGTTGGCGGAGCGCGAGATGGGTGTCCTCGGAGAGCGCGTTTCGCTCCGCGAACAGCAGGTCCGGGAGCCACTGATGGTGGATGCGCGGCGCAGCGACCGCCGCCTGGATGTCCAGCCCGTGGTCAATCACGTTGGTGATGACCTGGAAGACGGTCGTGATGATGCGGGCACCGCCGGGCGAGCCGATCACCATCATCAGCTCACCGTCCGGGCTCTCCACGATGGTCGGCGTCATGGAGGAGAGCATCCGCTTGCCGGGCGCGACCGCGTTCGCCTCAGCACCGACGAGGCCGAACATGTTGGGCACGCCGGGTGCCGCTGCGAAGTCGTCCATCTCGTTGTTCAGGAAGAACCCCGCGCCGTCCACGACGAGCATGGAGCCGTAGCCGCCGTTGATGGTCGTGGTGGTGGAGACCGCGAGCCCGTCCGCGTCCACCACGGAGTAATGCGTCGTCTCCATCGACTCGCCCGCGAGGGGGTCGCCGTACGTCACCGTCTCGCTGGTGTCCGCGCGGTACGGATTGAAGTCGGCCATCCGGCGGCGCACGTAGTCCGTCGCGATGAGATCGGAGACGGGCACGGGCGTAAAGTCCGGGTCGCCGAGCCACTCGGCGCGGTCGGCGTAGACGCGGCGCATGGCCTCGCCCATGAGGTGGATGCTCGCCGACGAGTTGAGCCCCATCGCGCCGAGATCGTAGGGCTCCACGGAGCGCAGAAGCTGCACCAGCGCGACGCCCCCGGACGACGGCGGCGGCATGGAGAGGACGCGGTGGCCCCGATAGCTACCGACGACTGGCGCGCGCTCCACGGCCTCGTAGCCCGCGAGGTCCTCGTGCGAGATGAGACCCTCGGCGCCCTGCCTCGCGCCGCGCTCCATCTCCGCCACGATGAGATCCGCCGTCTCGCCTCGGTAGAAGCCGTCGCGGCCCCGGTCGCGGATGCGGCGCAGCACGTCTGCGAGATCGGACTGACGGAAGGTCTGCCCGGGCGTGAAGCCGTCCTCGGGTGCGAAGTAACGGGCGGTGCTCGGGAAGCGCTCGAAGCTCTCGCGATAGGCGTTGAAGCGGAGGGCCTGCTCGCGGCTGAGCGAATAGCCCTCGGCGAGCCGTATGGCGGGCGCGATCACCTCTTCGAGCGGAAGGCTGCCGTATGTCTCGTGCGCCATCAGCAGGCCCGCGACGCTCCCTGGCGTGCCGCTCGCGAGGACGCCGCGCCGCGCCACGTCGGGCATGTACGTGCCCGTGGAGTCCAGGAACATGTCGCGGGTCGCGAGGGCAGGCGCGGTCTCGCGGTAGTCGAAGGTGGTGGCGGTACCGTCCGGGAAGCGGATGACCATGAACCCCCCGCCGCCGAGGTTGCCCGCGATGGGGTACGTGACGGCCAGCGCGAAGCCCGTCGCGACGGCCGCGTCTACGGCGTTGCCGCCCGCGCGCATCACCTCCACGCCCGCGCGTGCCGCGTTCTCCTCCGCCGCGACGACCATCCCGTTCTCCGCCCGAACCGGCGGCGGGGTGGCGGAGATCTGCGCCTGGCAGGCCACGCCGGAGACGGCGACGAGGAGCGCCAGCGCGGCGCGACGAGGACGGGAGAGCATGAGCGGCACGGGAGAGCGGGCGCCCAACCTACCGCGAGTGCCCCCGCCTCGGGACCCGGCTGGAGAGGGCGGAACCCCCACGACGCAACCGAGGCGGCCCAGGTCCCCACCACGTCTCGGGAGAACGGCTCGTCCGATCCGCCGCTATCCTATTGCTTCCGTTGGTCTTCCGCGCTCACCCTGCGACTCGCGCTCCTCCTCTTCGCTGCCCTCGCCGCCGCGCCCACCGGCCAGGCGCAGCCCGTCTTCGAGTGGCTCACCCGTGCCGACGGGTTGCCCTCGGACTACGTCTTGGCCGTCTATCAAGACCGTTGGGGCTTCGTGTGGTTTGGGACGGATGCGGGCGCGGTCCGCTGGGACGGGCGCACGGCTCGCACATTTTCGGTGGACGACGGTCTCCCCCATGCTTACGTCTCCGGCTTCGCCGAGACAGCCGATGGCACGCTCTGGGCAGGGACCAACGGCGGACTCGCACGTCGCACGGCCAGCGGGTGGGAGCCTGTGGACTCTCCGCTCGGACGTGTCCCGGTGGCACTTTCCATCGACTCCGACGGGCGCCTCGTCGCTACCGGAGGAGGCGTGCTGGTGCGGCGCGAGGGGTCCATCTGGCGTACGCTTCGTCATCCTGAGAGCTTTGGGCCTGGCAACGCGCCACGCCTCGACCTAGGCGATGGCCAGATTCTGCTCAGCGGCTACCGCGAGCCCGTCGCATTGTTGGTCTCGCCCGAGGGGGGCGATCGGTTCCGCGCGATGCGCCTTCCCATCGTCGGTCTTGAGATGGGAGAAACGGGGAGGGGGGCCACCGTTTCGGTACACCGGATCGCGGGGCGACTGATGGCTCGTTTCTCTCAGGAGGATGGCCTGGTTCCGCTCTGGTTCGATCCTGCCAAGCATCGGCTCGTTCGGGCGGGGGCCATGCGGGTCCCGTTTCCTCGCGTCCGCGACCTGGTGGTTCGAGACCGAGATGCGATAGGGATCCGCATGGACGGCCTCTGGCGCATGCGGGGTGCCCCGAATGGGCCAGCCGTGCAGCTCCTGGGAGGACACGTCACTGCGGCGGCGGTGGACCGCGAGGGGGGGGCTCTGGGTCGGGACGTTCGGACGCGGTGCGGCGCGGCTGCGGAGCACCAGCCTCGTTCAGCTCACCACAAACTCCGCGCGCCGTGTGGCGCTCCGTGGAGATCGAGCCTGGGCTTCGTCACGGGAGGGCTTCTCGCATCGCATTCGCCTGGATGGCCCCTCGCCAGAGGCCACCCCCACCATCGAAACCCGATTCGCGTCGTTCCTGCCCGACGGGCGCGTGCGTGCGGGAGCGCAAGCTGTGCTGCTCGAACCCGTCGAGGCAGACCGTGTCTTGCCTCCCGATTCGAATCCCATCCGGATCTTGCCATGGGCCGCGCATGACCCCGACTGGATCTCGGGAGCAGTGGAGACCGCAGACACGCTCTGGCTCGGGACCTACGCGCACGGCGTCCGGCGCTTCCTGAAGACGGAAACCGGCCTCGCGGAACTCGACACAGTGGGCGTCCGAGACGGGCTACCAACCGAGACGGTGGAAGACCTCGCGCGGACAAGCGCCGGGGCCTGGGCCATCACGCGGCGCGGCCTCGCGCTCCTCTCGGGGCCACGGGCCCGCGCCCTGCGGGTAGACGACGGCCTGCCCTCCTCGGCGGTCTACGCCGTCTACGAGGCTCGCGACGGCACCCACTGGGTTGGCAGCGACCGAGGCATTGCGCGGCTGGACCTCGCGGCGTGGCGCGCCGAGGCGGTCGGACCTGAGGCGATGGGAGGGCACCCCGTCGTGGCGATGTTCGAACGGGAGACCACACCGGGCGCGCTCTGGGCCGTCACCACTCGCGCCCTGTGGCGGATCGAGGCGGACAAGGCGCAGATGATCGAGGGGATTCCGCTCGTCCGCGACCGCCGTCAGACCGTCGAGCACGCGGCGTACCACGCAGCCTCGGACCGTCTACTGCTCGCGACCAGCAGCGGCGTCTCCCTGCTAGATCTCGCCGAGGCCTCTCCCGAGGCGTCCCTCCCGCCATCCGTCGCGCTCGTCGCCGTCCAGGTGGACGACGCGCCCGTTGCGCTGATGGGCACCCCTCGCGACGCCCGCCTCGGTGATCTCGTGCCCGGGCGGCATCGTGTGGTGATCGAGGCCGCGGCGCTTCGGTTCGGAGCGGCGGCGGCGGTGGAGTGGCGCGAGAACAGCAGCGACTGGCGACCCGCGTCGGAGGGGCGGATCACGCTTCCGAGTGTGGGCGCCGGAGACCGAGAGATCGAAGTCCGGGCGGTGACGCCGGGAGGCCTCACATCGGAGGAGACGGCGCGGCTCTCGTTCCGGGTAGCCCCGAGGTGGTGGGAGCGGCGGGCGGTGCAGGCGGTGCTCGGGCTGCTCGGCCTCGGGCTCTTCGCGGGCGGGGTCCGGTACGCGAGCCAGCGTCGGCTACGGGAGCGCGTACGGGCGCTGGAGGTGGAGCAGCGCCTTCGGTCCGAGCGTGAGCGCATCTCGCGCGACCTCCACGACCATGTAGGCGCCGAGGTGGCCGCCATCCTCACCGAGGCGGAGGTGGCCCGCCTCGAAGCCGCTGCGGACGGACAGGACACGGGAGCCCTCCGGGAGGTAGAGCAGCGCGCCCGCCGCACCATGGGCAGTCTCCGCGAGGCCATCTGGGCGCTGGGCCACGGGGCCCTCACGCCCGCTGCACTCGCGGAGCGGCTCGGGGCTTTCGCCGCGACGCAGGCCCGCCACTCGGGCGTGACGGTGGACGCGCTGGCGACCGGCCGCACCGACCAGCCCCTTCCCGCTACACAGGCCCTCGCGCTCTACCGGATCGGGCAGGAGGCCGTCCGCAACGCCATCCGCCACAGCGGCGGCGCACGGCTCGTCGTCACCGTGGAGGCGAGCCGCGAGCGCGTGGCCGTGGTCATCTGCGACGATGGCACGTTCGGCGGCCCGGCGGGCGACGGCGGCGGCTACGGCCTCGGCAACATGCGCGCCCGGGCAGAGGCGCTCGGCGGTACCCTCGCGCTGACCAACGGCGGCGGCACGACCGTGCGCGCGGAGATCCCGGTGGAGGCGTAGACGGACCGGGAGACAGCATCGCACCGTCTCGACCTCCCCCACGTTTGGGAGATGCCCCGCCCGGCACGCGCCGTTTCTTCTGTCATGATTCGTCTCGCCCTGGCCGAAGACCACCCCGATCTCCGCTCCGGGCTCGTCCGCAAGCTGGCCTTCTTCCCAGAGGTCGAGGTCGCAGCGGTGGCCGAGAGCGGCGCCGAGCTCCTCGCGGCGCTGGCGCTCCTCCCCGTGCCGCCCGATGTGGTGCTGATGGACATCGAGATGCCCGAGATGGACGGCGTGACAGCCACGCGCGAGATGGCCCGTCGCTACCCCGAGGTGGCCGTGGTCATGCTCACCGTCTTCGACGACGACGCTCGCGTGCTGGACGCACTGGACGCAGGCGCGGCAGGGTACCTCGTGAAAGAAGCCCCCATCGAGGCCGTAGTGGCCGCTATGCGCGAGGCGACCTCGGGCGGCGTTCCCCTGGATCCGTCGGTAGCGGGCGCCGTGGTGCGGAGCGTCCGCCAGTCTCGCGAGGTAGAGCGCGAGCGCGAGGCTGCCGCCCGTGCTGTGGGGCTCACCCCTCGCGAGGGCGACGTGCTCCGCCAGATCACCCTCGGCCACACCGACGAAGGCGCCGCGCACGAACTCGGCGTGAGCGCGTCCACGGTTCGGACGCACTCGAAGGCGCTCTTCCGCAAGCTGGGCGTCCACAGCCGCGCTGAGGCCACACGTCGGGCCGTGGAGTTGGGGCTCGTCTGAGCACGAGCGGAGGGCGCATCCCGTCGCCTCCTCAAGGTTTGGGAGGCGAGTCCGCACAACGGGCGGGGATTCTCCGCGCGTCCTCCCCGCTCCTTCCATGCCCCGACTGCGTCCGTTCCGCACCCTCGTCAGAGGCCTCGCCGTGTGTGCCCTCTGCCTCGCCGCCGCACCGGCAGCGCTCGCGCAAGGCTCCTCGTACATCTATGTCTCCACGGGAATGACCTACGCGGACGCCGAGGCGTATGCGATCTCTCTCGGCGGGACGCTACCTGTTATCACCAGTGCCGCCGAGAATGCGGCCGTGCTCGCCACCATCGCGGTCCCGGAGTTCCACACCTGGCTCGCTCTCGATGATATCACCACCGAGGGCACATTCGTTTGGTCTGACGGAACCCCATTCGTCTACACGAACTGGGGATCTCGAGCTAGCGATGGGTATGCACAGCCTGATAATTTCCAGAATGAGGACTGTGTGATCATGTTCGGGCAAGCCATTGAATGGGGCGCTGCCGGAACGTGGGGCGATGTGCAATGCGCCGCAATGCTGCCCTTCGTTGTGGAGTTTCCTGCCGACGCGCAGCCTCCGCCGCCGCAAACCGACCTCCGCCTCTGGCTCCGCGCCGACCAGGGTGTCAACCTCGACGGCTCGGGCAACGTGAGCGCGTGGATCGACCAGACGGGCAGCGGGCTCACGGCCACGCAAGCGACCGCCGCGCAGCAGCCCTCGTTCGTCGCCTCCGGCATCAACGGCGAACCCGCGCTGAACTTTGACGGCACGGAAGACCTCCTCTCGTTCGGCGACGTGCTGGACGACGTGTTCGCGGGCGCCGACAAGCAGTTCGAGATGTTCGTCGCGTTCCGGGAAGACACCCCCAACGGCCCCAGCGCGAACGGCTTCCTCGCCAAGCTCTCCAACGGGTTTGGGCTGGGAAGCGACAGCCACGAGATCATGATGGGCACGTTCAACGGCAGGCTGGATATGATCACGTACCACACCCTCAGCTTCAGCGCGTGGGTTCGCGCGACCGGCACCACGGTGCTCTCCACCACCCCGCACGTCGGGTCCTACCGCTACGACGGGTCTCTAGACACCAACACCGGACGCAACCGGATCACCTTCAACCTCGACGGGCAAGCGGAGACCGCGACGGACGTCAACGGCTCTGCTGGAGACATCCAAAACGGCACCTCACCCCTCTCCGTCGGCGCGGCGCTCGATGCGGACGGGGTGAGAAGTGACTACCACTTCGATGGGCTCATCGCGGAAATCCTGCTCTACGAGGGCCTCCTCTCCAGCGCGGACCGGATGGCGGTCGAGACGTACCTCTGCGGCAAGTACGACGCCTGCCCGGCCACCACGAGCAGCCTGGAGATCACCGGGACGGAGGGCTGGCGCATGGTCTCCGCCTCGTTCCCCGGTACCACCTACGATGACCTCCTCGGCCCGATCTGGACCCAGGGCTTCCCTGGCTCCGACGCACCCGGCGCGACCCGCCCCAACGTCTACACCTACGACGAGACCGCGACGACCGACACCAACAACGACGGCGAAATCGACAAGGTGGACGGCTACGTGCCGATCTCGAATCAGGGCGCGACCATGCCTGCGGGAGAGGGCCACTTCGTCTACGTCTACGCCGACGACGACTTCGACGGCACCCCCGACGCCTTCCCGAAGACCTCGCCGCAGTCCTCCGTTCTCCTCAACCCTGACCCGTTCCCCTTCCCCACCACCTTCACTGACAGTCCCGCGGATGACGTGCTCGCCGACGGCTGGAACCTGTTCGGCAACCCCTGGGCGACCGGCATGGACTGGGACGCCGCCGGGTGGACGCGCACCAACGTCACCGATGTCCTCTACGTGTGGGACCACAACAACGCGGGCGGGCCGCAGTACGTCTCGTGGAACGGGAGCGCAGGCGGCATGGGATCGGGCGTGATCGCGCCGCACCAGGGGTTCTGGGCGAAGGCCAGCGGTACCGGTCCGGCCCTTCAGGCCCCCTCGGCCGCGAAGGTGCTCGGAGGGGACACCTACAACCTGACCGGCCCCACTCCCTCCGCCTCGGGACCGAGGCCGACGACGTCGGCCAGCGGGCCGGTGCTCGGGCTCCGCGTGGAGGGCGACCTCGGCGGCGTGCACCGCGCCAACGGGGCCTGGGCCACCTTCCGCCCCGAGGCCTCCGTCCGGGTCGATGACGGGGACGCGTTCGAGCTAGAGGGCTGGGCGCCCGAGCGCGTCCACCTCTTCTGGTCCGCACCGGACGGCACGGCGTTCGACGTGGCCTCGCTGCCGCTGCCACGCCGCACGATGAAGCTCCCCCTCGCCGTGGAGGCGTTCGCGGGCGATCAGCTCGCAGGGGGCCGCTTCACGCTGACGTGGCCTCAGGTGGAGGTTCCAGCGGACTGGCAGGTGCTCCTCGTGGACCGCGAGACGCGCGAGCGCATCCGGCTGGACCGAGACGCGTCCTACGCCTTCACGCTCGACGGCCCCGTGACCAACGCCCGGGCCTCTAAGACCACGAGCAGCGCTCCCTCCCTCTCGGCGCCGAGCGTCATGCGCGCTACCGGAGTCGCCGCCAAGGGTCAGACCTCCGCGCGAGGCGTCGGGAGCAGTCGGTTCGTGCTGGTCATCCGCACAGGTCGCCCCTCCCGCCTCACCGATGCCGAGGCCGACGCGCTGGCAGCGGAGGCACTCGACGGGACGCCCTCTGCCAACGGGCTTAGCGCGGAGCCCCTCACTGCCGCCGTGCCAGAGGTTCTCGCGCTCCACGCTCCTTCTCCCAACCCGACCCGCGGCCCGGTCGCGCTGCGCTACGACGTGCCCACGGACGGCCCGGTCCGGCTGGCGGTCTACGACGCGCTGGGCCGCGAGGTCGTGCGACTGGCCGAGGGGCCAACAGCCGCTGGGACGCACGTGGCACACCTCGACACGCGAGACCTCTCGCCCGGACTCTATGTCGCACGGCTGACAGCAGGCCACACGATCCTGACCCAGCGGTTGACGGTCGTCAGGTAGACGACCAAAGGAACTGGGGCCGAGGCCTCATCGGGCGAGGCGGGGTGCCGTGGTGGGCGCCCCGCCTCGCTCTCGCTACACCCACCTCGGCACCGAGGCGGACGGACCCGGATGCGAGTCGGCTCCTCGCGCCGAACGAAACGCGACCGGCGCGGCGTTCGATCTTGCCGTCCCTCACCCTCGCGCCTGTGTTCGCTCGCCTCGCTCTCGTCCTCCTCGTCCTCGCCCCGCTAGGCGCACCCGCCGCCCAGGACGGCGACGACCTCTTCGCCGTCCGCAAGAACTTCGGCCTCTTCGCGGATCTCTACGCCGCCCTCGCGGGCGAGTACGTGGACCCCGTGGACGCGGAGGCGCTCATGCGCACCGGCATCGCGGCGATGACCGAGACGCTGGACCCGTACACCGTCTTCTTCGACGAGGCCACCACGACGGAAGGTCGCCTCCGCCAGTCTGGCGAGGTCGGCGGCGCGGGACTGGTGGTGGCGCGGCGCGGCGGCGTGCTCGTCGTCACCGGGCTGGACGAGAACGGGCCTGCGGAGCGGCAGGGCGTCCGCGTGGGCGACCGAGTGACCCGGCTGGCGGGACGCGAGGCCGAGGGCATCGACGATGCGGCGGCGCAAGAGCTGTTGCGCGGTGAACCCGGCTCTACCCTGGACCTGGAGGTGGAGCGCGAAGGCGAGGGCGGCGTCATTTCGTTCGTGCTCGTCCGCGCCGAGGGGGACTCGCGCGATGTCACCGCCGCCACCTTCCTCGCCGAGGGCGTCGGCTACATCCGCCTGGAGCAGTTTCTCTTCACGAGCGCCGCCGAGGTCCGCGCCGGGATCGATAGCCTCCGCAGCCAGGGCGAGTTGAACGCGCTCGTGCTGGACCTTCGCGGCAACCCGGGCGGGCTGCTGGAGCAGGCCGTCGAGATCTTCGGGCTGTTCGTGCCGCGCGGCACGCCGGTCGTTTCCACGCGAGGGCGCACCGCCGGGACGGTCCGGGGCTACAGCACGCGCGACGAGCCCATCGCGCCAGACCTCCCGCTGGCGGTCCTCGTGGATCCGGTCAGCGCGAGCGCGAGCGAGATCGTGGCAGGCGCCGTGCAGGATTATGATCGCGGCGTGGTCGTCGGCGAGACGACGTTCGGGAAAGGCCTCGTGCAGATCGTCCGCCCGATGCCGTACGGGACGGCGCTGAAGCTGACCGTCTCGCGGTACTACACGCCGTCCGGGCGGAGCATCCAGTCCGTGGCCTACCGCCAGGGCGAGACCGACCGTGACGTGGCCGAGCGGCCCACGTTTGAGACCACGAACGGCCGGACGGTTCGCGGCGGCGGAGGCATCGAGCCAGACGAGGACGTCGGCCTCGGGCCGGTCAGCGACCTGGAGGCGGCGCTCGTACGCGCGGCCAAGTTCCTCCGCTTCGCCAACCGGTTCCGCGCCGAGACCCCCACGCTCCCCAACGACTTCGCTATCGACGACGACCTGCTCCGGGACTTCCGCCAGTTCGCCGAGGCGGAGGGGCTGGAGTACCGCACCGAGGCCGAGCGCGAGGCCGATGCCCTCGCCACTGCGCTCACCGAGGCGGGGTATGACGCCGCGTCCGACGAACTGGCGGCGCTTCGCCGCGCCGTGGAGGCCGAGAAATCGCGCGACTTCGAGCGGCACGCGCCCCGCCTCGCCGCCCGGCTCCGACAGGAGATTCTGTCCCGGTATCTGGACCAGACCAACCTCGCGCAGACGTTGTTGGATGGCGACCCGACCGTGGAGCGCGCCCTGGAAGTGCTGGGCGACGGCCGTCGCTACCGGGAGATTCTGGGCGGGTGATCTAGCCGAACTCAGGCGAGAACCGCTGCTTTAGTCGCTGTTGGTTAACATCAGCACTCCCTTCACAGCTAACGGTCTCACGCTATGAGCTTCACGGATCGACTCGCCGCTCTCGCGCAGCGCGCCCCCTCCCTCATTGATCACCTCGCAACAGAGGAGGCAACGAAGAACGCGCTCGTGATGCCCTTCATCGCTGCACTTGGCTACGATGTCTTTAACCCGCAGGAGGTCGTGCCCGAGTTGACTGCGGACGTAGGCGTCAAGAAGGGAGAGAAGGTCGATTACGCGATCAAACAAGACGGCGAGGTCATCATTCTGATCGAATGCAAGACGGCTGGTGTCAACCTGAGTGACGCTAACATGAGCCAGCTTTTCCGCTACTTCACGGTCACGAATGCCCGGATTGCGATCCTCACCAACGGCATCCACTACCGGTTTTACTCCGATCTTGAGGAGCCAAACAAAATGGACGCGAGACCCTTTCTTGAGCTTGATCTCTTGGATGTTCGCGACCACCACGTGGCGGAGGTGAAGCGGTTGGCAAAGGGGTCATTCGACCTTGACAGGATGCTCGACGCAGCGAGCGAATTGAAGTATCTCCGGGAGCTCCACCGAGTTCTGGCCGAGCAATTTGAGACCCCAGACCCTGACCTCGTTCGCTTCCTTTACCTCAAAGTCAATCCCGAGGGCCGCTTCGTCGCCAGCGTAAGGGAGCAGTTCAGCGAACTCGTCCCCAAAGCCTTTCAGCAGTTCATAAGCGAGCGAGTGAGCACCCGCCTCCGATCCGCACTGGCACAAGAGGATGTAGTTACTGGACGGTCAGCCCCCGAGGAAACCTCTGACATAGCAGCAGAGGACGAGCCTACCTCCGATGATGGCATCGAGACCACGGAAGAAGAAATGGAAGGCTTCCATGTCGTCAAGGCCATCGTTCGGGAGGTCGTAGGTCCAGAGCGGATCGCCCACCGTGACACGAAGTCATACATGGGTATCCTCCTCGACGACAACAATAGGAAGCCAATTTGCCGACTCCACTTCAACTGGACCCAGAAGTACATCGGCCTCTTCGACGCTGACAAGAACGAGACCCGTCACGAGATTGAGTCGGTCAACGACCTCTACCGCTTCGCGGACCAGTTGAAGTCCACCGCACTCCGGTACGACTAGGCCGTCTGTTGTGGCGTCGACCAGCGCGACCGGCCTTCTCGGTACTCTGGGCCCCGGCTTACTTCGGCTGCGCTCAGGGTATGCTCTGTTCGGGATGACGCTGTAGGGAGCAGGCGTGCAGAGCCCAAACGCTCGCAGCCCTTCCCGCCTCGGTAGCTCCGTCGGCACACCGAGGCGGGGGAGGCAGGGCGCGAGGGCAGAGGTGGCGGTATCGTGCGCGCTCGCCCCCGGTGCCCGCATGTCGCTCGAACTCCTTCCCCTCCTCGTCGCCGCGGGCGCACTCGGCGGGTTCATCGCGGGGCTGGTGGGGGTCGGCGGGGGGATCATCTTCACACCCGTCCTGCTGTTCACCTTTCGAGGTCTCGGCATCGAGGATCCGGTGCTCACGCCGCTGACGCTCGGCTCGGGGCTGCTCTGCACGTTTGCAGCGAGTGCCAGCGGGGCAGCGGCGCAGGCTCGCAAAGACGCCATCGAGTGGCGGACGGCGCTCACGGCCGGGGCCTTCGCGGCCCTCGCGGTGATCCTCATGACCACCTTCGTGACGACGCAGCCGTGGTACTCCAGGCGCGTCTTCCAGTTGGTTCTCAGCGCGATGCTGCTCTTCGTCGTCGTGCGGATGCTGACCAAGAAAGACCGGCAGGGAGACTCACTCTCGGCCGAGGGCGCACGTCGGGGGTGGCCCGCCCTGATCGCGACGGGCGCGGGAGCGGGGACCATCGCGGCGGCGGCAGGCATCGGGGGCGGCGTGGTGCTGGTGCCCGCCTTCAGCGGCCTCGTGCGGCTCCCTCTCAAGCTCGCCGCAGGGACCTCCACCGCCGCCATCGTGCTGATCACGCTCGTAGGCGTGGGCTCGTACCTCGTGCGCGGACTGGGAGCGCCCGTGCCCGAGGGCGCGCTCGGCTACGTCCACGTGCCGTACGCGCTGGCGCTGGCCCTTCCTGCCGTGGTCATGGCGCGGCTGGGTGTGAGCGCGGCGCACCGGGTGCACGTGAAGTGGGTCCGCTGGGCGTTCGCGGCGTTCGCGGGAACCGTGGCGATACGCCTGCTCTGGAATGCACTGGGCTGACGTGCGCGAGGGCCTACGCGAGGGCCTACGCGAGGTCGCCGTGCGACCTCACCTCGCGGTCCCCGCCGCGATGATGGGCGCGTGGCTCCTCGCGATGCCCGTCTACCTCTCGGCCGTGTTCTACGACTACGCGCTGGACGAGCCCGACCTCTTCCTCGTCGACTACTCGTTCTTCCACTACGCGGCGCTGCGGTTCGTCGAGAACCCGCTCGCGCTCTACGTGGACCCGGAGTACCTCTACCCGCCGCCCGCCGTCCTCGTGTTCCTCCCCGCGACGTGGGCCTCGGGACCGGTGGGCTACATCACGTTGGGCCCGCTGATCTTCGGCGCGTTGGCCGTGGCCTACGCTTGGGCGCTGCGGATCTGGGAGCGAGAGGCTGCTGACCTCCAACCCTCCCTGCCTCGGCACGGAGGCAGAGAACGTCAGAGCGGATCCGGTCTGCGCGTGCCCAGCACGCCCGTCCGCCTCGCATTACTGCTCGTCGCGCTCGGCTCCGGCCCGACGTTCCAGAATCTCAAGTACGCCCAGGTCAACGTCCTCGTACTGCTCTCCGCGCTGGCGTTCCTGCACCTCGCGCAGCGCGGGAAGCCCGGCTGGGGCGCCCTCGCGCTGAGCGGCGGCTTCTGGCTCAAGCTCCTCCCCATGGCGCTACTGCCGCTCGCACTCTGGAAAAGGTGGCCGCGCCTCGCGATGGGCACACTGGCGGGACTAGTGGCCGTGCCGGTGCTGCTGCTGCCGCTGATCCCGCTGGAGTTGTATCGCGAGTACGTCTTCGAGCGGCTCCCAGCCTTCTCCGGCGCGACGGACCTCGGCTCGATGAGCAACTCCATCCAGGCCAGCATCACGCGGCTGGGGTATCCGATTCAGGTCGTCGTGCGGGGCGGGATGTTGCCCGCCTCGGGCCTCGCGAGCGCCGTCGCGGTCACCATCGGTGTGGGCGTGCTGGGAGCGGCGACGATCGCGGCGTGGATGGGTCGGCTCGGCCGGGTGCGCGCGGGGTTCGTCATCCTCGCGATCCTGCCCGCCGTGGTACCGCTCGGCTGGGAGCACACCTTCGTGCTGGCGGTGCCGCTCCTGCTCGTCGTCCTGGCCGAGGCGGAGCGCCAGCCGGTCTGGATCCGCGTGTTGGTGGCGCTCGCGGCGCTGGCGTTCTTCGCACAGCGGCTCCCGCCGCCGCAGATGGCGTTCCTCGTGGACCTCCTGCCGCGCCCGGTGATCGATCTCTATATGGCGCGGCTGTGGCTGGCGACGCTCGGGCTCATCGGCCTCGGGCTGGCGCCTGCACTGCGAGTTTCCCAGCGCGAGACGGAGCCGCTGGGTGCGTCAGCCTCGGTGCTCCCACGGAGCGACCGAGGCGGGGCGGGTTAGGTCGAGAGCCGGTCCGCGAGCCCTTTCGCCTCGCTCGTGACCCGTCTCCACCCAGGCTGTTTGTGAAGGTCAGAAACCGACAGGGCGCGCCAAGGCGAAGCGTCTCGAACGAGGAAATACAGGTACGCGAGGTCATGCAGTTCCTCATCCGAGAAGGCTCCGGTGTGCTCGGCGCTTTTCGGATTGAACAGGCTACTGCTCAGCTCTCCGAGTTCAGAAGGGACGTGTGCCACTGGGACGTCCCGCTCATACTCCCTCTGCCGCTCAGCCGATGAGAGAAGCCGGACTGTCGCCAGAACGTGGGCTCTCGCCTTCACGCCTCTAGGCTAAACAGACATGATGTCCTTCTCCTTCTTCGCGAGCATGGCCTCCGCCTTGCTTGTCATCTCGTCGGTCAGCTTCTGGAGCGTGTCCTCCGCCTCGTACTCCATGTCCTCGGAGAGACTCTCCTCCTTGGTCGTCTTCTGGAGGTCGTTCTTGGCGTTCTTGCGCACGTTGCGAATGGAGACCTTCGTGTCCTCCGTTCGGGACTTGGCCGTCTTCGCGAGCTCCCGGCGGCGCTCCTCCGTCAGCGGCGGGATCGAGATCAGAATCGCGGCGCCGTTGTTGGTGGGGTTGAGGCCCAGGTTGGCATTCGTGATGCCTCGCTCAATGGCGCCGATGGTACTCTTGTCGTACGGCGTGACCGTCAGCAGGTCGGCCTGCGGTGCCGCCGCGACGGCGACCTGATTCAGGGGCACCGTGGCGCCGTAGGCCTCCACGCGCACGCTGTCTAGCATCGCCGGGTTGGCGCGGCCCGCGCGGATGGTGTCCATCTCGGCGGCGAGGTGCTCGAGCGAGTGACGCATCTGCTCGCGAGCGTCGTCGAGGATCAGCTTGAGGAGGTCGTCGATCATCGGAGTGGAGGCTTAGGTCACAGACGCGTCCGCCAGCGCGATGGGCGTGGCGTCGCCGTCCCAGTGGACGAGCGTCCCGACGCCCTCGCCGCGAAGCACGCGGAGGAGGTTGCCGGGGGTGTTCATGTTGAAGACGAAGATGGGCAGGCCGCCCTCCTTCGCGAGAGTCACCGCGGTGAGGTCCATCACCTTGAGATCGCGCGAGATGACCTCAGTGCCGTGGACGGATCCGAACCGCTGGGCCGAGGCATCTTTCTCGGGGTCGGCGGTGAAGACGCCATCCACGCGGGTGCCCTTGAGGATGACCTGCGCGTCGATCTCGGCGCCTCGGAGCGCGGCGGCGGTGTCCGTCGAGAAGTACGGGTGGCCCGTGCCTGCGCCGAAGATGACCACGCGGCCTTTCTCCAGGTGACGGATGGCGCGGCGGCGGATGAACGGCTCCGCGATCTCGTTCATGTCGATGGCCGAGACGAGCCGCGTGTCTAGCCCGACGCCTTCGAGGGCGTCTTGGAGGGCCATCGCGTTGATCATCGTCGCGAGCATGCCCATGTAGTCCGCGTGGGCGCGGCTGGACATCTGCGAGCCCTGCGGCGAGACGCCCCGGAAGATGTTGCCCCCGCCGATCACCAGCGCCACCTCGGCACCCGCGTCGATGGCCGTTTTGACCTCGGCCGCGTACTGGTTCAGGATGCCGTGGTCGATGCCGAACTCGCGCCCGCCGAGGAGGGCTTCGCCGCTGAGCTTGAGCAGAACGCGGCGATACCGGAGGGAAGAGTCGGACATCAGGCAGAGGCGGAGGAGAGCGGCCCGAAGGTACGAGCGGAGGTCCCCGCCGATCCACGGGCCTACGGGCTCTTCGCGAGGCCCGACGGGCTCTGAGGGTGCCCACCTCGGCACCGAGGCGGAGGAAGTGGAGCACCTCGTGATCGGATGCTCACTTGAACGGTGCGTCTGGAAACAGTTGCCTGCCCCCTGGCCCCATGCGTCACGCCCTTTGTCTCTCGCTCCTGCTTTCCATCATCGCCTGCGACGGTGGCGGCCCCGACACCCCGCCGCCTGTAGACGGCTCCGTCTCGGAGTACCTCCAGGGTCTCCCCCGCTGGTCGGAGTTCCGGCCCAATGTGCAGGAACAGCCGCCGACAGCCACCGGCGCACCCGTCACGGAAGCGCCCGTCCTTTTGGACGTGGAGGTCGTGGAAGACGACGGCTCCACGTCGCTACTGGAGGACGTGACCTATTCCTGCACGAGCACGCCGTACTCTCTCGCCGAGACGCCGCAGAAGGTGGTCATCTACGACCCGGACCGCTCCGTGCTCTACCCCGGTGCGTTCGTCCAGGGCGGGAGCTACGTCGTCGGTAGCGTGGACGCGCTGACCATTCCCGAGAGGGCGCCGCTCCGGATCTCCATCCCGGATATCGCGAACCCCAACGGCGACAACTTCCGCACGGTCACGCCCAACCAGGCAGAGGTGGAGAACGCGCGTGGGGACATCATCGGAAACGCGGTGCAGGACGGGCTCTCGGCACCCAGTTCCATCGAGTTCAAGATGGAGACGTACCACTCCGAGCGGCAGTTTGCGCTGGAGGCGAGTCTCTCCGGGAGCTACCTCAACTTCAGCGGCTCGGCCTCGGGATCGTACAACCAGGACGCCTCCGAGACGACCGTCGCGGTGCAGTTCACGCAGCGGATGTACACCGTGGCGGTGGAGCGTCCGGCGGCGGATCCAGCCTCTTTCTTCTCGGACGCCTTTACCCCCTCGCGCCTCCAGGCGCTCCAGGACCGCGGCCTCATCGGGCCGAACAACCTGCCGGTCTACGTCTCCGAGGTGGTCTACGGCCGCATGATGATGTTCACGATGACCTCCACGGCCAACGAGACGGACATCCGCGCGACACTCCAGGCCGCGTACAACGGCATCGGTGGGAATGTGGAGGCCAGCCTGACCGCGCGGCAGCAATCCCTGCTCCAGAACTCAGAGATCACCGTCACCTCCTTCGGCGGCAACGCGGACGCCACGCTCGCCATCATCCGCTCCGGCAACTGGGCCGACTACTTCACCGAGGACGCCCCGCTCTCCTCAGCCTCGCCGCTCTCCTACACCTTCCGCAACCTCGGCGACAACTCCATCGCGGCCGTCACCGAGGCCACGGACTACACCATCCGCACCTGCGATGCTCGCCAGGCCACGCCGGGCACTTACGAGTTCCTGGCTCCGCAGACCCTCCCACTTCCCTTCGCGCCAGACGTGGACGGTCGCGCCGTGGGCGACGTGAACGGCGACGGCATCGACGACCTCGTGTTCAACCGGACGGGCGTGGCAGGCAACCAGACCGTCGCGGCCGTCGGCGATGGCGCGGGCGGCTTCTCGCTGAGCCCGGTTTTGACGGCGCCTGCGATCAACTGGACGAACTATCGCTTTCGCACCGGCGACGTGGACGGCGACGGCGCCCTGGATCTCGCGTGGGTAGAGCCGGGCGCGAGCACGCTCACGGTCTACATCGCGAGGTGGACCGGCAATGGGTTCACGATGCAGGTCCCGCAGACCCGAACCGCCTCAGGGTGGAACACCGGCTACGAGCCCACCCTCGCCGACGTGGACGGCGATGGCGCCGATGACCTCGTGATGAACCGCGCGAACACGCTCAACCGCGTCTGGGTCTTCTTCGCGAACGGAGACGGCACGTTCGACACCGCCAGTTCCGACGGCCAGACGCTCTCGGGCGGCGGTGGCTGGCAGGACTACATCCTCCTCACGCTGGACCACACCGGGGACGGCCGGGACGACCTCGTCTGGAACGCGCCCCGCAGCTCACAGAACGTCGTCCACCACACCTCCGCCGAGGCGAGCCGAACGCCTACGGCTCCGTTCACGGGGCTCTACACGCCTGTCCAGATCTTTCCCGTCGGAGGCAACTGGGCGGGGTATGTCGGCCTCCAGGCCACCGGCGACTTCCGGGGCGATGGACGCGGGGACATCCTGTTCCCGAATAGCGTGGGGACGGCGATCCACCGCGCGTACGGCCTCGGGAACGGGTTCTCCCTCTCGAACGCGAGCAACTACCAGCGGGTGGACCTGCTCGCGGACGGCGAGCCGCGCCTCACGCACTCGGTCGCGGCCAACGTCAACGGCGACGCCATCGACGACCTCGTGCTGATGATCCTCGATGGCGTGACGAACAAGACGTTCGTGCTCCTCGGGCAAGCCGGACAGGCCGGGCTGGACGATCAGACCCGCGTGCCACAGCTCCACCCCGAGCAGAGCATCGCGTGGGGCGGCTACCGGCCGTTCGCGGGTCGTTTCAACAGCGACACGCGCGACGACCTCGTGTGGCTGAGCACGGAGTCCTCTAACCGCGTGTTCGTCGGGCTCGCACGGCCCTGACCCCAACCCGACTCTGCCCGCCTCGGGTCCCTCCACGGATCCACCGAGGCGGGCAGAGGGACTCCCGGTAAGCGGTTTCACTGGGACGTTCTCTTCGACGTGAGAGGGAGCGATCTCTCGTGTCGCCACCGGTCTCAGGCCGGGCGCTCGTCACGCGGTGGTCCCTCTCCGGGTCGCCCGGCAGCCTGAGCGGCTTCGGTCCATGCCTCATACAGGTCGGTGAGGTCGCCCTCACGCTCGCCGGACCGGAAGGCAGCGGCAGCCCGCTCGTAGGCGCCCCGGGCCTCGGCCCAGCGACCCTGCCCGGCGAGGAGGTCCGCGAGGCCCCGCCAGTGCGCCCCGGCGTACCGAGGGGCGTCCCGTCCCGCCTCGGCGCCCTCGCGATAGAGAGCTTCCGCGCCGTCCAGATCGCCCCGCTCCTCCTTGATCTCCGCGTAGCCCCGGAGGGCCGCGAGCGTCTGCAGATCGCTCGCCCCGCGCGACTCTTGGAGCCGCTCGATGGCATCGGCATAGGTGCGGTCGGCCTCGTCGAGGCGACCGGCGGCGGCGAGCGCGATGGCGACGCCCTGGACGCCACCTGCCACGTCCGGATGCGTGGTGTCCGGGTGGGCAGCACGAAAAACAGCTAGCGCCTCGCGCGCGACGATGAGTGCCTCCTCTCCCCGGCCCGTCCGCCCGAGGAGCGTGGAGTAGACGGCGAGCGACGCACCGAGTTCGGGGTGGTTGGGCGCCAGCACGCGGCGATCCGATTCGACGAGCGCTTCCATCATCTCCGCCGCTTCCTCGTCGCGCCCCGTGATGCGGTAGAGGATGACGAGGCTGTTCGTGATGTCGGCCGTGAGGGGATCGTCCGGGCCACTGAACTGGCGTGCGGTCGTGAGGGCACTTTGATAGAGGGCCTCGGCGACCTCGTAGTCGCCCTTGTCCCGGAGGAGAGAACCGAGATGCCGCTCGGAGAGCGCGATCTGGGTGGGATCCACGCCGGGGATGCGCTCGAACTCGGCGATGGACTGGCGGAGGTACTGCTCGGCCTCCTCGGGCTGCTCGGTCTCGCGGAGGGCGCGGCCCAGTTCGCGAGCCGTGGCGGCGGCCTCCACTCGGAGTCCGGCGGAATCACGCGTGGCGAGCGCTTTGCGGTACAGTGGGACAGCGTCTTCCGGTCGCCCGAGGTCCATGTAGACCTCGCCGATGAGAACCTGGATCGCGGCCTGTGTCACCGGCTCGTTCGCGAGGGCCGTGTCGACACGGGCCGCGCCCCGATCCACCAGTTCGCGCGCGGTTAGCTCCTCACCCGGCGCCTCGTACGGACTCGCGCCGAGCATCAGGTCCTGGAGGAAGCTCACGACCTCCTCGGAACGACGGGCCTCCGCTTCCACGCGGTCGCGCTCGCCCGCGAGGCGGGTCGTGTAAAACCCCGTCAGCGCCACCAGCGCCACGACGGCAGCGGCCGTCCCGAGCACTCCCGCGCGGTGCCGTTCCACAAACTTCCGCACCCGGTACGCGCGCGAGGCCGGGCGCGCCTCAATGGGGAGACCATCGAGATAGCGCTGCACGTCGGCCAGGAGTTCCGCGGCGGAACCGTAGCGGCGCTCGGACTCCTTGCGAAGCGCCTTGAGACAGATCGTGTCGAGGTCGCCTCGGAGCCTCCGCACGAGCGCGGGCGCCGTGGTGGACCTCGCGAGAGCGCCCGCCTCGGTGATGCGCTCAGAGGGGCGGGCGGGCGTCTCGCTCAGAATCGCGACCTCTGCCTCGTGTCCCGACCGACTGGCGGTCTCGATGGGTGGCGCGCCGCAGAGGAGGCGGTAAAGAAGACCGCCGAGGGCGTAGACATCGGTCGCCGTCGTGGGCGCTTCGCCTCGGACCTGTTCCGGCGCGGCGTAGGCAGGCGTGAGGACGCGGTGGCCGGTGCGCGTCAGTTCCCCGGACTCGTCGTCTTCCAGAAGCCGCGCGATGCCAAAGTCCAGCAGAACCGGACGAAGCCCCTCGGCTGTCTCCACCACGAGGAGGTTGCTCGGCTTCAGGTCGCGGTGGACGACGAGTTGCTGGTGGGCGTAGCGGACGGCCTCGCAGGCGCGCACGAAAAGCCCGAGGCGGGCAGGGACGGAGAGCCGACGGACGTCGCAGGCGTCTGTGATGGGCTCCCCATCCACCAGCTCCATCGCGAAGAACGGGCGCCCCTCGTCGGTGAGGCCGCCGTCCAGGAGACGCGCGATGCCGGGGTGCTGGAGCCGGGCCAGGATCTGCCGCTCTGCACGGAAGCGGGCCACGACCGCTGCTGAGTCCATACCGGGCTTGAGGAGCTTGAGTGCGGCGGACTGGCGGAAGCCGTCGGGTGCGTCCGCCTCGGCGCGCTCGGCGCGGTACACGGCACCCATCCCCCCCTCGCCGATCTTCCTGCCCAGCACCCAGGCGCCCACGCGCTCGCCCTCGCGCGAGGGCAGGAGCGTGCCGAGCTCGTCCGGCGTGAGGAGATCGGCAGCCTGCCCGGCGAACATCGGATGCTGCTCGCGGTCGCCTTGCAGGAGCGCCTCCACCTCGTGGTAAAGCGCGGGGTCATCGCCGCACTGGGCGCGGAGCCACGCCGAGCGTTCGTCCTCGGGACGGTCGAGAGCGTTCTCGAAGAGGGTCTGAACGCGCGTCCAGCGTTCCGTAACGTCGGCCATGTCGGGGGGAGGTGGGGCGTGTCTCCAAGACGCATCAGCGCGAGGTCGATCCGGTCACGTCATGGGTCAGAGCGGAGTTCGTGACTGAGCCAGGCGCGCGCCATGCGCCAGTCGCGACGGACGGTGATCTCGGAGACGCCGAGGGCTTCCGCGATCTCGGGCTGCGTGAGGCCCCCGAAGAAGGCCAGTTCCACCACGCGAGCCTGTCGCTCGGAGCGCTCCGCGAGGCGGTCCAGAGCTTCGTCGAGGGCGAGCAACTCGTCCGTTCGTGTCACCCGGCCCACCGCGCCCTCCTCGAACGTCGCGAGCACCGCGCCGCCGCCGCGCTTCTCTGCTGACCGCTTCTTCGCGTAGTTGATCAGGATGCGCCGCATCGCGAGGGCCGCCACCCCCAGGAAATGCGCCCGGTTCTGCCACTCCGCGCGGTCCTGGCGCACCAGCTTCAGGTACGCCTCGTGCACGAGCGCCGTCGTGTTGAGCGTGTGGCCGTCGCGCTCGCCGCGAAGCTGGCGGTGGGCCATGTCCTGCAACTCGGCGTAGACGTGCGGCAGGATGGCATCCACCGCGGAGGAGTCGCCTGCGCGAAGGTCAGCGAGGAGCGCGGTAACGTCGGCGGGAGGCACGCGGAGAGGGTCGTTACGCCGAAAGGTAGTGCGGCGACTGAGGGCTGCGTAGCGTCGGATCGCGGGATCCGATACGGAGAGTCTTTTTTGGACGCGTGATCGGATCTGTCGGGAGAGGGTGCGTCGGCAGGTGGACCTCTCATTCACCTCCTGGCTCCATGACTGTCTTGAACCGCACCCTTCTCGCTCTCGCCCTGCTGGGCACCCTGACGCTCACGGCCTGCGACATGACCGATCCCGGCCCCGACCCTACGCCTGATGACCTCACGGTGACCTTCGATTGGTCCGGCCGCATCCAGATCATCGAGGACTGCGAGGCTGGTGGCTCGAACACGGGCGACTTTCGGTTCAAGGTGGACGTCGAGGCAGAAATCGATGGGGTGGATCAGGACGTGACCGTCCTGGACCGCGACTTCGCCGCCAACACGGGGACCTCTGTGGGTGTGGGCAGCCCTACGGAGTTCACCGTCCCCTCGGGCGCGAGTGCGTCGTTCACCGTCTCCTTCTTCGCTCTGGAGAGAGACGCCATCTCCGCCGATGACCTCGACGTGACCGGCACCGAGAGGCACACGTTCTCCAGCGACCGGCTCAGCCCCACTGGAAGCCAGAGCATCCGCCTGACCGACGGCTCCAACTGCATCGTGGAGTTGCGCTACACGGCGAGCACCAGCTAGCCCCTCCCGCCTCGGTCCCGAGGCGGACCGACCCGGAACGGACGAGGCCCGCTCAGCTCTGTGTGCTGGGCGGGCCTCGGTGCGTTGAGCGGGCAGGGCGACGTCAGTCGCGAACCGCAGGTGGCGGCGGGGGCGGCGGGACGGCATCGAGGTTCAACGTTGAGCGCGAGAGGCGCTCACCTGTCCCCGCGATCACGGTCAGGCTGCCCGGCTGGTCGCCCTTCGACAGGTGCTCCGCGACGGCCTCGGCGTCTTGCCGTGTGGTTCCAGCTTTCATGCGGATCGTGACCTCGCGTGCGACGCCGTCGTCCGTCCGAACGGACACGCCCTCCACATCGCGAGCGAACTCCGAGGGGATCGGCAGCAACGCGGGCGGCGGCGGAGGCGGGCGCTCTGGGGCTGGAGCAGGCGGAGGCGGCGGGGCGCGACGGGCACTTGGTGGTGGGGACGGTGGAGCGGGACGCTCACTCGTCGGCGGAGGAGGGGGCGCCGGGAGTTCGCCGGGTGACGGCGCAGGAGGGGGCGGCGGCGGGAGCACATTCATGTTGACCGTCGAGCGCTCCTCACGGAAGTCATCGCCGATGACCGCGAGCGAACCGGTTTCGCCTCCCTCTGAGTAATAGTCTGCAATCGCGGCACCGATCTCCCTCGACGTGCCTGCCTGCAGATACAGTTCGACCTGGAGCGGCGTGCCGTCTTCGGTCCGGTTCCAAACTCGGTCGACGTACTGGAGCAACGTGTCGGCGGGCGCCTGTTCGGAGAGGACGGCCTCTGGCAGATCGGAAGCGATATTGGGAGACGCATCGGGCAGCGCGGCAGCGGCCACGAGGACAGGGAGGAGGAACACGGCGGCACCCAGGAGGCGGGCGAAGCGACGGCGTTCGGAACGGGGACGGGCCATGGAAGCGAGTCGGGCGAGGAGTGAAGACGAGGAGGCTCCGAGTGCGAGCGCTGGAGACGGACTGGAGGCAAAGGAGAGCAGGAGGCGACCGTACGCCTCGGCCTGCTCAGGCCAGAGCCGGAGGACGGCGGAGTCAGCAGCGCGCTCGCGGTCTAGCGTGAGCCCACGAGCCAGCACATGCACAAGCGGATGCCAGACGAAGAGCGCCCGCACGATCTGCTCGGCCAGGTGCCAGCCGAAGTGGGCGCCGCGCACGTGCGCTAGCTCGTGGGCGAGGGCGAGGGGCCGCACGTCCGGCGGCAGGTCCTCTGGAATCGCGACGAGCGGGCGCCACCAGCCCACCGTGAACGGCGGCGCGAGGGTGGGCGCCATCCGCACCTCGACGGACTGGCGCACGCCGAGGCGACGGGCGACCTCGCGCGCCTCGCGGACGAGAGCAGGATCAGCAGCCTCCAGCGTGCGGCGATGCGCTCGGAGCCAGAGCACCCCGCCGATCAAGCGACCGGCAGCTACAAGCGACAGACCCGATGCGAGCACCACGAGCCCCCCGGTGAGGACCTCCCACGGCGAGACCGAGGCGGGCGCAGCTGTGCTCGCGTCCAGGGCAGGACCCTCCGCGAGAGGCACCAGAGAAACCGGAACGGTCCCGCTCACGGAAAACAGCGACGGGATGCCGGGCGCGAGGATCAGCGGCAGTACCAGCAAAGCGGGCAACAGCGCAAGCATCGCCCCTCGCGCCCAGAGACCGACGACCGGCGAGGAGTCCGTGCGGCGCAGGACCGCCTCGACAGCGAGCGCGATGCCTGTCCACGCCAGGACTGGAATCCAAAGGGAGGAGACCGAGGCCGCGCCCCAGCTCGCGAGGGTGGGAACCAGCTCAGGCATCGGACTCAGATGGCTCGTCCCCCAGTTGCTCCAACAGGCGGCGGACCTCGGCCTGCTCCGCCTCGGTGAGCGACTCGTGCCCCGCGAGGGTGTGGATCAGCGTTCGCGCTGACCCCCCGAAGACCTTGTCGACGATGGAGCCGAGGACAGACTGGCGGACCTCCTCGGCAGGTCGGGCGGGCGCGTAGATGAAGGTAGCCCCCTCGCGCTCAAAGCTCAGATAGCCCTTGTCCGCGAGGTTCTTCATGATGGTCGTGACGGTGGTGTAGGCCACATCGCGGTCCATCCGGGTGTGGACTTCGCGCGCGGAGACGCGGCCGAGAGCCCAGACCTGGCGGAGGATCTCCATCTCGGTCCCGCCCAGGGGGGTAATCGCGTTTCGCATCGGCGTCTTCGATTCAGTTCGAAGGCAAGGGTACGAATTGAATCGAATCCTGTCAACCCTGGGGTACGGACGACGCGGACGAAACGGAAAAAGCCCGCCCGGCGCGATGCCAGGCGGGCCTCAGGTCATGCCGCCTCGGGGCCGAGGCGGGCAGGGCCGGAATAGCGTCAGCCGCCGAGCGCGAAGCGGACGAACTGCTTCAGCTCGGCGCCCTTGCTCTCCAGCATCTTCTGGACCGTCATGGAGGAGTCCTTGACGAAGGGCTGCTCCACGAGGACGTTGTCCTTGAAGTAGCGGTTCAGCTTCCCCTCGGCGATCTTGTCGAGGATCTGCTCGGGCTTGCCCTCGGCACGAGCCTGCTCGCGGCCGATCTCGCGCTCCTTGTCTTGCACGTCTTGCGGCACGTCGTCGCGAGTGGCGGCGACCGGGTTCATCGCGGCGGCCTGCATGGCCACGTCGCGACCGGCCTCCGACAGCTCGCCCTCGCCTGCCATCTCGACGAGCACGCCGAGCTTGGCGCCGGGGTGGATGTAGTCCACAATCTGGCCGTTCTCGGCCGAGAGGACTGACACGCGGCGGACATCGATCTTCTCGCCGATCTGGCCGGTCTTCTCCGTGATGGCCTCGGCGACGGTCTGGCCGTTGAGGCTCAGCGCGAGGAGCGCGTCGCGGTCGGCAGGACGCTCGGCGAGCGCGAGGTCTGCGATGCTCTGCGCGAAGGCGGTGAAGTCCTCGTTGCGGGCGACGAAGTCCGTCTCGCAGTTGACTTCGACCATGGCGGCAGCGGTGCCGTCCTCGGTCTGAGCGGTCGCGACGACGCCCTCGGTAGCGTCCCGGTCGGCGCGCTTGGCGGCGACCTTCTGGCCCTTCTTGCGGAGAAGCTCGATGGCGGCGTCGAAGTCGCCGTCGGTCTCCACAAGAGCCTTTTTGCAGTCCATCATGCCGACGCCGGTGGCCTCGCGGAGGCGCTTGACGTCCTGTGCGGTGATCGCCATGTCTATTGGGGGTTGAGTCTAGTCGGGGGGCTGGCGGGAACGGCCAGCGGGAAAACGAAAACGGGGAAACAGGGCGGACCCCGCTTCCCCGTCGGAATGGGGCCCCGCGAGGGGGCGGTGGGCGCTACGCGTCGGAGGCCGTCTCGGGGTTGGCGGCCTCCTGCTCTGCGTCGGCGAGGGTCTTGGGCGCCTCCTCCGGCTCGGTGTCCGGCTTGGCGGCCTCCTTCACCTCGTCCGCGAGGCGGCTCTCCGCTTCGGCCTTGGCGGCGTCGGCTTCGACCTTGGCGGCCTTGGAGCCCTCCGCGACAGAATCCGCGATGGCGCGCGTGAAGAGCGCGACCGAGCGCATAGCGTCGTCGTTGGCCGGGATGGGAAAATCTACGAGGTCCGGGTCTACGTTCGTGTCCACGAGCGCGATGACTGGGATGCCGAGCTTCTTGGCCTCGTCCACGGCGATGTGCTCGCGCTTGATGTCGACGATGAAGAGAGCACCGGGCAGCTTGTTCATGTGCGCGATACCGCCGAGCACGCGGTCGAGCTTCTCGAGCTCGCGGGAACGCATGAGGCGCTCCTTCTTCTTGAGTTGGGCCGTGGTGCCGTCCTGCTCCTGGCGCTGGAGGGTCTCCATCCGGCGGATGCTCTTCTTGACCGTCTGGAAGTTGGTCAGCATACCGCCCTGCCAGCGGTCCACGACGAACGGCATCCCAGCGCGCTCAGCCTCCTGCTTCACGACGGCCTGCGCCTGCTTCTTCGTGCCGACGAAGAGAATGTTCTTTCCACGCTTAGCGAAGCGGCCGGCGGCGTCCGCAGCCTCGTCCAGGAGGGCCTGCGTCTTCTTCAGGTCGATGATGTGGATCCCGTTGCGCTGCATGAAGATGTACGGGGCCATCTTCGGGTTCCAGCGGCTCGTGAGGTGCCCGAAGTGGGCGCCCGCACGGAGGAGGTCTTCAATGGATGCGCGAGGCATATCGGGGCAGGCCGGGCCTGCAGGTGGGCCAGAGCAGAGACTCTGGCGGGTTAGAACCGCCCCCGCCGTCACTCGCGCCGCCGACCCTCGGCCTCGGTAGGTCCCATGGAGGGACCGAGGCGGGGCACCCGACGGCGCGTCGGGCAGGGTGGGAGATGTCGGTGATCCGTGATGAGTCGCCAGTAGTCGGGAGGACCCGAGAGCTGACGGCCGAAAACCGATTACCGCTTGGAGAACTGGAACTTCTTGCGAGCCTTGGGCTGACCCGGCTTCTTGCGCTCCACAGCGCGCGGGTCGCGGGTGAGGTACCCGGCGTCGCGGAGGGGCTTACGCAGCTCCTCGTTGTACTCTACGAGGCAGCGCGCGATGCCGAGTTGGGTAGCCTCGGCCTGACCCGTGAGACCACCACCCTTCGCGTTGACGAGGACATCGAACTCGCCGCGGAGTTCGGTCAGGTCGAGCGGGGCCGTGGCGGCGCGCTGGCGGATCTCCGTGGGGAGGTACTGCTCCAGCGGGCGCTTGTTGATGACGATGGAGCCGGTACCGGGGCGGAGATAGACCCGCGCGGTGGAGGTCTTGCGGCGACCGACGGCCTGGAACTGGGTGGGCATATGGATCTGGGGACGCTCTAGCGCGTCGCTTTAGGCGCCGAGGTCGAACGGCTGCGGGTTCTGTGCGTCGTGCGGGTGCTCTGGTCCGGCGTAGACCTTGAGCTTTTTCGCCATCGCACGGCCGAGACGGTTCTTGGGGAGCATGCCCTGAATGGCGCGCTCAAGGATCCGCTCGGGGTACTTCTCACGCACCTCGCGGACGGTCTGCGTGGTGACGCCGCCGGGGTAGCCGGAGTGCCGGAAGTAGGTCTTCTCGGTCTCCTTGTTGCCTGTGAACCGGACCTTGTCCGCGTTGACGATCACGACGAAGTCACCGGTGTCGACGTGGGGCGTATACTCGGGCTTGTGCTTGCCCCGAAGGAGGGTCGCGACCTGTGTCGCGAGGCGACCGGCGACCTGATTGTCGGCGTCAACGAGATGCCAGGCGTGCTGGACGTCTGCCGGGCGAGCGCTGAAGGTCTTGAACGAGTTGTGGTCCATGGAATCGCGTGAATCGGGCGCGGGTCGGAGGAGGCCGGAGGGGCCTCGCCGGGAGGCGCAAAAAAACGGGCGGCGCCTCTTCACGGGCCGCACCGTCGCCGTCTGCTTCGCCGATCGGTGGAGGTTCGATGGCGGAGGGCGCAGACTGAGGCGATGAAACTAGAGAGCGCCGGGGGCGGGAGTCAACGCGTGGAGCCTCGAAGACGGCCCCAAACCCCCACGTTCGCGGATTCTTCCCCTCACACATCCACTATCTTGATTGGCTCCGCGCGGGACGCCCCGCCCCCATGCCTCCCGACGACCTCGCCCATCTCGACGCTGTCGCCCGGCACCTCCCGTTCGACCTCCTCGACGTGGAGGCCGCCAACGTTGCGTTCGCCCGTTGGCGTGAGAGCGGAGACGCGGACCACCAGCGCGATGTGGACCTCTGGACGTACTGCTACGCGCATCGCTACTTCCTGATCAAGTTCGTCCGCGAGCGGGGAGCACCCAGTGATCTCGACGCTTGCATCTCGAAGACACTCACACGGATTCGCCGCCACTACGACGAGATCGACCCGCAGCATTTTGCGAGCTACGTCGCGGTCGCGTGCCGGAACGCTCTACTGAACCACCGACGCGACCGACGCGGCGAGGCGGAGCTACCGGAGCAACTCCCTGGCCAAGACGATCCACAGCATACTACCGACCTCGACTCGCGGCTCGTCCGCCAAGTCGTCGCCGCTGCACTAGCCGACCTCCCCCGCACCATCAGCGAAGTAGGCCGCCTCCGGCTCCTCGACGGGCGGGAGTATGCAGACATCGCAGACCAGCTCAATGCACCCCTCCCGACGATCCGTACCTACGCCTCGCGGGCTATGGCGGGTCTCCGCGCCGACCCTCGCATCCGAGCCTTGTACTTCGAGGACTTGTTTCCCCCCGGCGCCCTCCCTGACGAGACCACTTCTGCCCGCGTGACCACTCGTGAGGACAGAAGGTAGGATGCGCCTGCTGTTACGTTTTCTCATCTCGCGTGTCTAAGGCGCCGTCCGACTTCGCCACTCTCATGTCTGACGCTTCCCTTTCCGACCGCCTTCGCGACTACGCTGCGCTCTCCGATGCGGAGCGTGCGCAGACTGACGTCGAGGCAGCCGACCGCCCTGACCTCGCGGAAGCATGGGCCGAAGCTCGGGCCCTCGCAGCACTGACGGACACGGCCTGCCAGCCGGACAACCTCGCGACACGTGTCGTGGACGAACGACTGAACCTGGGCGAGCCCGTCGCGGACCCAAAGGCAGACGAGATGCGAGCCGCCCTGGACCGATTCGCCCGCGAGGCGGAAGACCCGGCCGCTCAGTTCACGCGGCTCACGGGCCACTCGCTCTACAAGGCCGGCACGCCGATACACCGCAACGGGCACACAAACGGCACCGCCGCCCGTCCTACCGCCGCCCGGCCTGCCACAAACCGGCCCCCCGAGCGCAAGCATACCCGCTACCTCCGACGGGTAGCCTTCGCCCTCGTCACCGTGCTAGGGCTCTACGGAGTGGCCTTCACGGGCTCCTCTCTGACTCTTTCGGAGCGGGCACGCGTCGCCAACATCGCGGATATCGAGGACTCTCTCCGTCCCGTTCGGGGTGCGAGCCTTTCGGACCGCTACGTCGATGCCGTCGAAATCCTGGAGAGCGCTCAGTCCTCCACACTCGGACTCTTCCCACGGATTGATGAGGTCCGGCTAGACGAAGCAGCGGAGGCATTTGCAGGCATCGCCCACGAGGCACCAGAGGACGGGTTCGGCAAAGAGGCTGCGCTCGCGCTCGGCCGCATCCGCGTCCTCCAGGGCCGGGACGAGGAGGCCCGCGTCGCGCTGGACGCCGTCATGGCGCAGGGCGGCTACCGCGCTCCCGAGGCCGCCCGTCTCCTCGATTACCTCGACGAGCAAGCTCGCTGACCCTCTCCGCCTCGGTCTCGAGGCAGGCAGACTCAGAGCATTCGGCGGCGCTCCGCCGCTGTGGGGAGGCCGCATACGTCCTTCGTGCCGAACCAGCGGTAGCGGTTGCGCGCCACCCAACGGTAGATCGCCTCGCGCATCGGGCGGGGCACCCACCGGCCGAACGCCGCGACGGCTGGCCACGGCTGGCGGAGCCTCCGCATGATCTCTAGCGCAGCGTCGGAACTGGTCCACGTCTGCTCCGGGCCGACGAGCACGACGCCCTCCAGGTAGTCCTCCGGTAGCCTCGAGACGGCCAGAAGCGGCTTCGCGGTCTCATCTTGCAGCGAGCCAAACTGGAGCGGCGGTGCGTCCTCGCGCTCGTGGTCGAGGATGAAACGCGTCGCGCCCTCGCACAGCGAGCAGACGCCATCGATGAGCAGAACGGGCACATCGGGACGCGAGGGTGCAGTGTCAGTCGTCGGATCAGTGAGCGTGTCCATCACGCGATGAACGGGTGGGACGGGGGCTGGGTTCGCCCGCCTCGGCGCCGAGGCGGGCAGACTCGTGCAAACAGAACGCGGGGGCGCGCCGGAGCACGCCCCCGCGGGGGGATTCGTCGGGACGGCGCGCGCTACGCGGCGTACGTGTTGAGCATCACCGGCATGATGAGCATCAGCACATCCTCGCCCTCGGTGGGCTCGCTCGGCGAGACGACACCCGCGCGGTTCGGCGAGGAGAACTCGAAGACCGCGTCCTGCGCGTCGAGGTTCTGGAGCACCTCCGTGAGGTAGTTGGCGTTGAAGCCGATCTCCATCTCGTCGGCGTCGTACTCGCAGAGGACGCGCTCCTTGGCCTCGGAGGCCCGCTCGATGTCCTCGGCGGAGATCTCGATGCTGTCCTTCCGTAGCGCCAGCCGCACCTGGTGTGTCATGCTGGAGGAGTAGAGCGCGACGCGCTTGACGGCGTTGAGCAGCGCCTCGCGCTGCACCGTGAGACGCTTCTCGTTCTCCACCGGAATGACAGCCTCGTAGTTGGGGTACTGCTCGTCAATCATGCGGCCAATGACGGTCGTGTTGCCCAGCGAGAACTCCACGTAGCCACCGCCGACGCGGATGGTGCAGTCCCCGGTGTCGCCTGCGGCCTTGCCCGCGAGGGAGAGCGCCTTCTCGGGCGCGATGAACTCCACAGCCGGATCCGCCGTGATGGCGTCCAGCGTGAGGCGCACGAGCCGGTGCCCATCCGTCGCGACGATGCGCGCGTTCTCGGGGCGGACTTGAAACAGGACGCCCATCATCGCGGGGCGCAGTGCGTCCTTGGAGACGGCAAAACCCGTCTTGTCGATGGCGCGACGCAGGACCGAGGTGGGCGCAGTGACCGTCTGCGCGTCCTCCAGGCTGGGCAGCGCGGGGTAATCGCCCCCGTCGAAGCCGACCATCTTGTAGCGGCCCTGGTCGGTGGTCAGTTCCACGGTGTGCTCAGCGTCGGTCTGGACGGTGACGGGGAGGCCGGAGGGCAGCGCGCGGACGGTGTCTAGGAGGCGCTTGGCCGGGACGGCGATGCGCTGCTTGGCGTCAGTGCCGTTGGTCTCGAACTGCACCGGCAGAGACTGCACGATGGAGATGTCGAGATCGGTTGCCGCGATGCGGAGCGCGTCCTCGGCGCGCTCGAACAGAACACACTCGAGGATCGGCAGCGTGGCCTTGGAGGGAACCGCGCCACTGACGGTCGAGAGGGCGCGCTGGAGATCCTGGCTGTTGACGGTGAACTTCATAACCGAGGCGGGCCGAGCGCCCACGAGACGTGTCGAAATCGGAATGGGGTGGGACGCAGTATCGGCAGTTCCCGTTCCGCAATCAACTGCCCTGGGCGGCTCTCCCGTGGGCTTCACCTGCGAGAGGTTTCGGTCGTCAGTGGCTCCGCCTCGGTACCGAGGCAGGCGGGGTCAGTCCTACGGCGTGCGGCGCACGGCGACGAGCGTCAGGTCGTCGTCCACACCCCTCGGCGCGAAGTCTAAGACGGCCGCGCCCAGTCGGTCCACGACGCTCTCGGCAGGCTGCCGCGCGAGGCGGGCGAGGGTCGCGTCCAGCGCAGTGTCGCCGAACTCCTCATCGCCGCGATGCGCCTCGCTGACACCGTCTGAGAAGAGAACCAGCACGTCGCTCGGGTGGAAGGGCGTGTCCACCTGTGTGTACTCCGCGCCGGGGAGGACGCCGAAGAGCGGCCCGCCCACGTCCAGCCGCTCAATCCGGCCGTCAGGGTGAACGAGGCGCGGCGCCGGGTGCCCGGCCGTGACGGAGCGGACCACGCCCGCCTCGGGATCCACGAGCGCCCACGCGAAGGTCACGAACTGGTCGATCTCCGTCCCCTCGCAGAGCAGGCGGTTGATCCGTGCGGTGGCTTGCGCGAGGCCGGATCCATCGGCTACGTCGTCGCGGAGGGTGTGGACGGCGGCCTGGAGTGAAGCCATCAGCAATGCCGCCGGGATTCCCTTCCCGACGACATCGGCGACGGCCACGAGCAGCCTGCCACCGGGAAGCGCAGCGACATCGTATGCGTCGCCGGAAACGCCCTGTGTGGGACGCCATCGTGCCGCGAGATCCAGGCCTGGCACGTCTGGGAGGCCCGTCGGGAGGAGGGCTTCCTGCACACGTCGCGCTAGCCGCACCTCGCCTTCCAGACGTTCTTTTTCCACGCGCTCTGAGACCCGGTCCGCTGTCTCCAGTGCGCCGACGGCCAGCGCGGCGAGGGAGGCCGCGAACGCCGCGGCGGTCGGGTCCAGGTCGGCGCCGGTAGCGCGGGGCCCGAGCAGGATGACGCCACGCGAGACCTCCCCGGCGCGGAGCGGCACAGCCCAGGCCCATCCGTCCTCGGTGTAGGGTGCGGGCGTGTCCCACTCAAAGACCTCGGGCGGCACGCTCGCGAGATCCAGTTCCACGCCCCAATGTCCGGCGACGGTCACGGTCCCGTCCGCCTCGCGGAGGAGCACGGCCGCTCGCGCGACGAGCAACTGACCCATCAGCGCAAATCCGAGGCGACGGACGACGGCGTCACGATCCAGCGCGCTCCCGAAGGCCTGCGCCAATTCCACGAGTGTGCCGAGGGTCTGGGCACGCGAGGCCAGCTCGCGGTTGGCACTCTTGAGTTGGGCGGCGGCGCGGGCGGCCCGGACGGACGCCGCGGCGGCGCTCGCAAGGCTCCGCGCGACGGCCACCTCGCTCGTCTCGAACGCCTCACCCGTGGCCTTGTCACCGAGCGCTACGAGACCGACTGTCTCGCCCGCGTGACGGAGCGGCAACGCCAGCGCGATGCCGTGGGGGCGGAGCGTGCCTGGCCCGCCATCAGCGAGGAGTTCGCCTTCCTCCAGCTCCAGACCTCGCGAGGCGACCACGCGGAGACCACCGCTCTCGTCGGCGAGCGCCGCTAGCCCGCGTGGCGAGAGGAGCCGCGCCATCAGCGAGAGGAGCAGCGCGCGGGCCGCGCCCTCAGGGTCGAGCGGGAGGTCGTCGAAGCGGTCGGCGGACATCGCGGGAAGGTAGACGCGGTGTGCCGTGGCGCGATGCCTTCTCCCCCGGCTCCCTCCGCCTCGGTACCTCCGCGAGTCTGCCGAGGCGGGCACACCGACGACCAGAAACCGATAACCGAAGCCTCCTATGCTCCCTCCTGCACGGCCCGCGCGGGCTCCGTCTGCGCAGCCCGTGTCGCGGGATAGAGTGCCGCCAGCGCACACAGACCGACGGCTAGTACGACGGTCAGCGCCACGTCCAGCGGACGCACCTGCACGGGGTAGGCGTCGATCACGAACGAGCCCGCCTCGGCGAGCTGCACCAGCTCGAATGTGGCCTGGATCCAGCAGATGAAGAGCCCCAGCGCGAGGCCGATTCCCGTCCCCACAACGCCCACGAGCAGCCCCTCCGCGAGGAAGATCGTCCGCACGTCTTTCCGCGAGGCTCCCATCGCCTGGAGCACACCCAGATCGCGCCGCTTCTCGATCACCGTCATCGTGAGCGCGCCGATGATGTTGAACGCCGCGACCACGATGATGAGGAACAGAATGGCGCTCGCTGCCCACTTTTCGAGCCGCATCACGCCGTACAACGAGGCCTGGAGGTCGTACCACGTGCGCACGTTGAACCGCTCCGCCAAGCCTGCTTCGGCAAGCCGATCTTCGAGGTCGTCTGCGACAGATGCCGCGTCGTCCAGATCGGTCAGGCGAAGGTCGATGCCGCTCACGCGGCCGTCGAGGCGGAAGATGCGCTGGCCTTCTTCGAGGCCGACGAAGACGTGCGACTCGTCGTAGGCGGGCTCCAACTCGAACAGGCCACGCACCTCGAATGACTGCTGCGCCGGGAGGCCAAACGGATACGCCACGAGGGCACGCTCCAGCGCGGGCGCGGAGAGGAGCGAGACGCGCGTGCCCGCCGTGTGGCCGTCGCCCTCCGGCGTGGACTGCGAGCGGGCGAAGACGCTGGACCGGCTCGCGAGGGCGCCGCCCATCACGAGGCCCGGCAGGTCCTCGTCTCGCGCGAGGTCGAAGGCGCCCTGTCGGATGGCCTCCGTCGTCTGCGCGTCCAGCGCCGCCGGGTCCACGCCGCGCACGGTCACGACCTGATTGAGCGTCGGCGCCTCGGGAGAGGTCACGAGCGCCTTGCCCTCCACGTACGGCGTCGCGGAGACGATGCCTTCAGCTTCATCGGCGAGCGCGAGCAGCGCGTCGGGATCCTCGATGCCGCGCCCGCCCACGGCCTCGATGCGGACGTGCGGGTCCACGCTCACGAGGAGGTCGCGCACGACATCGTAGAAGCCGTTCATCACACTCAGTACCACCACCAGCGCGGCCACGCCGAGCGCGACGCCGCCTACGGAGATCCCGCTGATGACGGAGATGAGCGTCACGCGGCGGCGGGAGGCCAGGTAGCGGCGCGCGATGAGGAGGCGGTAGTCCAACGCGAGGGCGGGAAGCGGAGGGCGGAAGATGCAGACGCGCGAGGGGCGGCGGTTGGTGCGCTCGGCGAAATCGCGCGGGGCCGTCAATGGCAACGAGCACGGAGTCTACAGCGCGTCATCCCGAGCGAAGCCGAAGGATCCGGGTCCGTCCATCTCGGCGACCTCATGAGGCCTCCTGCCAACTGGGTGGTAGATCCCTCAGCTGCGGACGCTCAGGCGGCCTCCGCTCGGGATGACACGACCGAGAGTGTGCGCTCGGTCCCCCAAAAGAACGCGCCCTCCAGCCGGGGCCGGAGGGCGCGGGTCGGTCCGCCTCGGGGCGCCCGTGGACTCACCGAGGCGGGCGGAGTGAGCTACTCGGCCTTGCGAGCTTCGGCCTCCTTCTCCAGGTCGTCCCGCGTCTTCTCGACGATGTCGAACCGCTTCGAGAGCGAGTCGAAGACGCGCTGGTTGAGGAGGTGGTCACCCATCTGCTGGAGCATCTGGCCGTTCTGGGTAAAGAACTGCCGCATCATGTCCACGTCGCCGTCCTCGCCCGCGATGCGCGCGAACTCGGTCTCGAAGTCGTCATTGGTGACTTCCAGATTCTCCTCCTCCACGAGCTTGTCCTTCACGAGGAGCCAGCGGACTTGATTCTCGGCCTGCGCGCGGTTCTGCTCGCGGTAACTCGCGGTGTCGAACCCGACGGGAAGCGCCTGATCCGGCTGGCGCTGGCGGAGGTCGTCCACCATCGCGTCCAGGGCCGCCTCGGTCAGGGACTCCGGGACGGCGAACGGGTGGGCCTCTACGAACGCCTCCACCATCTTGGACTCCATCTGCTGGCGCGAGCGGCGCTCCCAGGAGTTTTCGAGTTCGGCGCGGGCCTCCTCGCGAAGGCCGTCCACAGTGTCGGTCTTGCCGTTGGTGTGCTCCTTGACCCACTCGTCGGTCATCTCGGGCACGTCGCGACGCTGCACCTTCTGGACCGTCACGCGGTAACGGTCGACAATGCCCTCCTCCTCCGCCTCGTCTTCCTGCGGGAAGTCGACGCGGACCTCGGCGCCCGCCGTCTGGCCGAGCAATGCATTCTTCAGCTCCTCGCGAAGGTCCGGGTTGGCGAGCACGATCTGCGCCTCGCGCTGGACCGGACCGGTCGGCTCACCCTCGTCGTCCACGGGCTGGATGTCCACGGTGGCGACGTGACCCTCAGTCAGTTCAGCGCTCTCGTCCTCGTCTACCAGTTCCGCGGCCATATCCAAACGGCGCTGGAGGTCGGCCTCGATGTCCTCGTCGGTGAAGGTGCGCACGAGGCGGGTCACGGGGACGCCTTCCATCTCGGCGAGTTCGAACTCTGGCTTGACGCCGAAACGGACCTCGGCCTTGAGCTCCGCCTGCGGGTCGTCCACCTCGAAGTCCATGTCCACCAGGCGCGGGTGCCCGATGGGCTCGACGCTCTCGTTCTCCACGACGGCTGTCCGGTATGCTTCCCCGATAGCCTCCTCCGCGACCTGCACGGCGACCTGCTTGCCGACCATCTTGCGAACGACGCCCATCGGCACCTTACCGGGGCGGAAGCCCTTGAGGCTGATCTGGCCGCGCTCTTTCTTGAGAGCACTGGTGATCTGAGCCTGGATCTCGTCGGCGGGGACGGTGATGTCGAGGGCGTAATCGACTTCGTTGAGCTCGCGAATCTCGGTCTGCATCGGGTGTCGGGCGGTCTGGAGACAACACAGAGGCGCGGCTCTTCGGGAGAGCCACGCCTTGTGAACACAGAAGCTAGACCGTGGTGCCCTGCGCGGGAGTGAGGATGCCGGGAAGCGACGATGGAGGGCCGGTGTGCTCGCCTCGGCACCTCCACGGACCGACCGAGGCGGAGCGACTCGCGCTCTGCAGCCAGAGGTTCGGCCCTGCGCGGTAGGTTGGCTCCGCCTTCCCTCCTTCCTCCATGACGACGACGGAATCGACGCTCGCCGCCCTCGGTACGCCCATCGCGCCAGTGCGCAAACCCGCAGGCTATCGAGTCTCCGCTGCCCTCGTAGCCGTCGGGATGGTGCTGCTTCCGACCCTCTACGTTGCACTCGTGGCGGGGTTGGTCTGGAGCGTGGTGTGGTACGCCGGGTTTGGACTCGGCATCTTCGAGAGCGGCGCGGGCCTCATGCGCGTCGTGGTGTACATCGGGCCGCTCGCGGTGGGCGCGATCACCGTCATCGCGCTCATCAAGCCACTCTTCGCGCCGAGGCGAAAGAGGAGCGAGCCTGTCACGCTCTCCCGTGAGGCGGAGCCCACGCTCCACGCTGTCGCGGAGGCGCTAGCAGACACGGTAGGAGCCCCCCGACCGCGTCGCATCGATGTGGACACGCGCGCCAACGCCTCCGCCTCTTTCCGGCGCGGCGTGCTCTCCATGTTCGGACGCGATCTCGTACTCACAATCGGCCTCCCGCTCGCGGATGCACTCAGCGTGCGCCAGTTCGCGGGCGTCCTCGCGCATGAGTACGGCCACTTCGCGCAGGGCGGCGGGATGCGCCTGACCTACCTCACCGAGTCAATCAGCCGCTGGTTTGAGCGTGTGGTCTACGAGCGGGACGTGTTCGACGAGTGGCTGGACGACGCGGTGGAGAGCACTGGCGGCTGGGTTCAACTCGTACTCGGCCTCGCGCGAGGAGGCGCGGCCGTGGGCCGATGGGTCCTACGCGGCCTGATGACGCTGGGCCGTCGCCTCAGCCGGGGCCTGCTTCGCCAGATGGAGTTCGACGCAGACCGCTACGAGGTCCGCGTCGGCGGGGCGCGAACGTTCCAGGAGACGTCGGACCGGATCACCCTCCTTGGCCTCGCGGAGCAAGCGACGTATGCGGAGGTGGACGCCCGCGTTCGCGAGCAACGCGTCCCGGACGATCTGCCAGCGTTCATCGCGATCACCCGCGCAGAGCTTCCACCGGAGACCGTCGAGGCCATCCTTGCGGACGCTCGTGCGGCTACTACAGGACCGCTGGATACCCACCCGTCCTTGTCGGAGCGAATCGCGAACGCCGAGCGCGAGGGCGGTAACGGCCTTCCGCTTCCCGACACACCTGCGCGCGCTCTTTTCTCCGACTTCGACGCCCTCGCTCGCCGTGCAACAAAGGCCCTTTACGACGAGGTGCTCGTGCGCGAGGGAACACAGATCACACTCGTCAGCACGGAGGAGACGCTCGCCGAGCGAGCAGCCGAGACTGCCTCCTTCGATGCTCTCGCACGGCTCTGCGGCGGCGGCTCGCCCCCCTCGCTAGACCCTGCGTCCCTCTCCGATGCCCCGATGGACCCGCTGGTCACCCTCGCGAGCGCCCGCGACCGCACTGTCGCGCTCGCAGGCGGCGTGCACCCCATCCTCGACCGGCTGGCGACAGCGTACGATGCGCACGTCCGCGCCGAGCAAGCCGATGCACTCGCCCGCGCCGCCGTCCCCTTCCAGGCTACCGAGTACGGACTGGAACACGCCTCACGAGAGGCTGCACAGGAGGCTGCAGCTCATCACATCGCCGAGCGGGATGCCGCCGAGGCTGACCTCGCCCCGCTCCACGACGCCGTGCGAGACCGCGTTGGCGCGGCGCGGGCGCTGGTCCGTGCGGCCGGACCTGCCACCGAGGCTGAGGCCGTCGAGCGTTGGCTCCGCACAATCGGCGTGATCAATGCTGAACGCGAGGAACTGCGGGCGCTTCGCATCGGGTTGGCACGAACTGGAGTGCTCGTGGAAACCGTTCTCGCGCGGCAGGCCGCTTCTCAATCCGACGAATACACCGCACAGCTTGCGGTGGAGGCCGCGGGCGATCTCCGTCAACGTCTCTGGGGCCTTCGAAAACGACTCGCGTCAGAGCCGTACCCCTTCCAGCACGGAGCCGGAGCGCTCTCCCTCAGCGAATACGCAGTACCGACACTGCCCGGCCCCAACGATGTCGGGCCGGTGCTTCAGGCGACAGACGGCGCCATTGCAAATCTTGACGAGATGCGCGCGAGGGCTTGGGCTGCCCTCGCGGGGAGTGTGGAGCGCATTGAGGCTGCGCACGGCTTCGAGCCCCTCCCCGACCCACCGGTTCCTGACCCGCCGACCTCTAACCCGCCGTCTCCTGACGAGACGGTCTCTGAAACCGCTGCCTGATGCCGCCTCGGCCCCTCCACGGACCGACCGAGGCGGGCGGGGCTAGAAGTCGAGCCCGACGGAGAAGTACACGCGCGTCTCCCCGAACTCGCGCCCGTCGAAGGGCCACGCCCAGTCCACACGGACGGGATACCCGAGGAACAGCGTCCTCAGCCCCACGCCCGTGCCGAGCAAGAGGTCGTCGAGTTCGTCGCGCGCCTCTTCCAGGACCGCGCCCGTCTCGGGATCTGTGACGGCCTCGCGCTCGCGCCACACGTCGATGCTGCCCTGCGCGATGAAGCCCGCATCCACGAAGCCAACAGTCTGGATGTTGTAGAGGGGGAAGAGCGGGATCGGGCCTGGGAGGATCGCCGCGATGAGCGGCACACGCGCCTCCAGGTTGACCAACCCGAACTTGTCGCCGTCGGCCTCGGAGAAACCGTAGCCGCGCAGAGGAAGCACCGGCGTGGCGAAGACGAAGTCGTCCGGGTTGCGGACAGGGAGACTGCGGAACGTCGGGTTGAGCCAGTTCTGGACACCCGAGGCGTAGAACCGCTGCGGGTCTGGCCCGACGCTGGCGCCCGCGCTGACGCGTGCTGCGAAGGCGTACCCTGGGCCGAGCGACCAATAACGCCGGGCGTCTGCGAGAGCCGTCGCGAAATAGACATCGGGGCCGGGCGAGCCGGAGAGGCTGGCGGCGTAGCGCGTGCCGGAGCGTGGGCTCAGGAAGCCGGGCACGGTGCCATCGCGCGTGTAGGTCACGCGGGGGAGGGCGAACGTGCGGCGGCTCGGCTGCGCGCCGATGTCGGAGAGGTCCGCCAAGGAGACGCCCAGGACAGAGAGGTCAGCGTCGATGCGGCGGAACTTATCCAGGGGGTAGCTCGCCTCCGCCACGATCCCGTAGTTGCGGTAGCGGTAGACGGTGGCATCGCGGAAGTCCGGGAGCTCCCGCGCGAGGTGGAAGGCGCGGATGCCCGTGTCCAGGCGGCCCCGGAGGTTGGCGTAGGAGAGGAGGTAATCCGAGTTGCGAAGGTCCAGGACGAGGTTCGTCGCGAGGGACAACCGGTGGTTGCCGGTCACGTCGGAGAACAGCATCTGCGTCACGCTCTGTACGCCGAAGACGGTGTCATAGGCACCCGCGGCGTAGACGATGTCTGGCGAGAAGCGAAGCTTGTAGCGGCGCACCTTGAAGGAGCCGTCCTCGTTGCGGTTTCCCTCTGGAGCGAAGGCGTCTTCGGCGACCTCGAACGCCTCGAGCGCGGCCTCTTCGAAGGCACTCGTGAACACGTAGTCACGGAAGCCGATGGACAGCATATCCAGCGAGTCCGCCGAGGCGAAGAGGTCCGGCGGCGGGCGTCGCGGGAGACCTCGCGCGGAATCCCGGCGCACGAGGAGCTCTGCGATGAGCGAGTCCAGCTTGGGACCGGGCGGGTAGTCCTCGATGGAGATGCCTGCCTCGTCTAGCTGGTCCTCGGTGAACTGCGACGGATCGAAGAGGGGCGGCGCGCCAGGGCGACGGGCAGGCGGGCGCGGTGGCTGGCCGTCCTGGGCGTCTCGGTAGAACGGGTTGCGCTCGCGGTTGGACGCCGTGGCGATCTCCAGTGCGGGGGCGGTGCTCTCCACAGTCCCGAGGCGGCGCTGGGCCCAGAGGGTAGGCGTGAGTTCGGCCGGAACGTCGTCGGGGTCGAGCGGATCGCGGAGGAGGTAGACGGAGGGCGTGCCCCGGTCGAGCGCAAGAACGGCGGCGCGAGATCCATCGGCGGAGACAGAGAGGTCTGTGAAGCCCGTCTGGATGTTGGTGAGCGGCCGACTGGGTGTGCCCGCCTCGGTGCCGAGGCGGGAGGAGCCGAGCGCGTACAGGTTGGGGATGCCGTTCTCGTCCGAGAGGTAGAGCACGCGGTAGGCGCCGGTCGTGTCACCCGGGACGGCCGCTGCGCGGGCGTGCGTCTGATCCCAGACGGGGTCCTCGGTGAGCCGGACGAGGCGGGCCGAGTCCGTGAGATCCGCTAGGAAGAGATCGAAGGCTGTCCGGCCCAGGGCGCGCGAGTCGAACGCCCGGCCCCGGACGCTCTCGGCACTGGTCGCCGTCGAGTTCAGCTCATCGCCACGGTCAGAGTGGAAAAGGAGTGCGGAGCCGTCGGGGGTCCAGGCGGGGGCATGGTCAGCGTAAAGATCGTTCGTGACCCGGACCGTCTCCTCCGTCTCGATGTGGATCGTCCAGAGGTCGGCGTGCGCACCGGCGGTACCGGAGAACGCGACGCGTGAGCCGTCCGGACCCCACGCCACGCTACGGATCGCGTCCACGCCCTCGGGGCGGAGATGACGGCTGCGGCCCGTCCGCGTGTCCACCAGCGCGATGGCGTCCGTCGCGCCACTCTTCACCGCGACGGCCAGCATCCGGCCATCCGGCGCCCAGGACATGCCGGGCGTGAGGATGCGGAGGCTCTCGAACTGTGTGTTGTCCTGCGCGTCCAGCACTTTGACCGGCGTACTCACGCCTGCCGTCTCGGCGACGTACACGTCGAAGAGTCCATCGCGTGTGGCGACGTACGCGACGCGGTCGCCCTGCGGCGAGAGGACCGGGCTCGCGTGATAGCCCGCGCCCCCCACCTCGCGCGTCGCGATGGGCCGCGCGATGTCGCGGATGGCCTCGCGGGCGGCGACCTCTGGGTAGTAGACGGCCTTGAGCGCGCGGTGCCAGCGCTCGGAGAGTTCGCCCAGCGAGAGGCCCGTCGCACGGCGAATGGCCCCCGGGACGCTCCGTTGCAACCGGACGCGCTGGAGGATCTCCGTCACCTTCTCGCGGCCGTATTCCTCCGCGATGAAGTCGAAGACGCCCTGGCCGCCTCGGTAGGCGAAGTAGCCAGAGAGACGTGGGATGGGCGCGAGGTTGTCCTCCAGGACCGCATCGCGGATGTACATGTCCGAGTTGGTGTCCCACCCCGGCGCGCTGCTGTACTCCGCGAGGCCCTCGTTGAACCAGAGCGGAATCGGGAAGCGGAGGCCGCGCTGGAGCAGGCTCTGCACGCTCCCACCGTAGAACACATCGTTAACGACAGCGTGCACCAACTCGTGGTGGATGACGCGCCGGAAGTCCCGCCAGTCGCCCGTGAAGGGGATGGCGATGCGGTTTTTGTAGAGCTCCGTCACGCCGCCGATGCCCTCGGCGTAGTCCGGCAGTTGGACGGCGTTGGTGACGGCGAAGTCGTTGTGCGACGGGTAGACGAGCAGCGCCACGCGGCGCGCGAGATCATAATCGAAGAGCGCAGCGATCTGGTCGTAGGCTTCCTCGGCCGCCTCGGCGGTGTAGGCGGCCAGGACCTCGCCGGAGCCGGGCGCGTGATCCCGCTCGTAGAAGTAGACGTCGAAGTGCTCGCTCTGGAGATAGCGCCAGTCCGGCGCGTCGTAGTCCACGCGGTTCTTGCCGAAGGCGAAGTACTGCGCGTGGGCCGTGCTCGCGAATAGCAAGGCGGCACTCGCGAGCAGAACGAGCGCGGGAAGGCGACGGGCCGTAGGGAGGGCCATGAGAGTGCCGGTCGTTTCGGGCACGATAGGGACCCGCCGAACGGCGCCGCAAGGCGATTGGTACCGCCTCTCCAGCAGACTCGGTCTCTCCGCCTCGGTGCCGAGGCAGAGGGAGCCGCCGGACTGGCTATCGAACAGCGCTCTCTCTAGAACCCACCCTCGAAGGCGTCGATTCGAGGCTCGTCTACGGGCTCCGCGAGGCCATCTCCTCTAGGCGTGTAGAGCGCCCAGATCTCTTCGATGGCCTCTACCAGACGGGCGACATCCTCGTCGGTGTGGGTCGCGGAGAGGCTGATCCGAAACCGCTGTTCGCTCGCAGGGACGACCGGCGCCTCTACGTGGTTGACGAACAGGCCCCGGTCGTGGAACGCATGCGCCATCGCGCGGACGTTGGCGCCTACTGGCGCGCGAAGCGAGAAGATGGGCGTGATGCCGTCCGCCTCGAAGCCCATGCCGTTCAGCGTCTCCGCGAAACGACCGGAGAGGTCCATGAGGCGCTGGTGGAGATGCGGCTCGTCCTCCATCACGTCCAGACCCGCCAGGACAGCGGCACAGACCGATGTGGAGAGCGAGGCGCTAAAGACATGCGCTCGCGAGAAGTAGCGGAGGTACTCCACGACCTCGCGGGAGGCCGCAATAAAGCCGCCCGAGACTGCAAATGTTTTCGAGAAGGTGCCGACGATCACGTCCACCTGATCGGCCACATCGTACATCGCGATGGTGCCGTGGCCGTTCGGGCCTGTGACCCCCGTACCGTGGGCATCGTCCACGATGAGCACGGTGTTGTGCCGGGTGGCCACCTCGGCGACACGGTCGAGGCGGGCGACGTCGCCGGTCATGGAGTAGACCCCCTCCACGCTCACGAACACGTCGCGGTAGTCCCCGCGGATCTCGCTGAGGGTGAGGTCCAGTGCCTTCGTGTCGTTGTGCGGGAAGGACTGGCCCTTGACCTTGCCGAGCTTCATCCCGTCGAGGAAGGACGCGTGGCTGCTCCCGTCGTAGACGGTGTAGTCCTTGGAGGACGGGAGGGCGCTCATCAGGCCCACGTTGGCGGAGTAGCCCGTGCCGTAGAGGAGGCAAGCCTCTTTGCCCTCAAGCGCTGCCAGACGCTCCTGGAGTTCGCGCTGGAGTGGGCCGTGCCCGTTGAGTGCAGGCGGCCCTCCGACCCCCACGCCATACTCGGCGATGGCGTCTTGGACTCGCTTCACCACGACGGGGTGAGTCGCGAGGCCGAGGTAATTGTTGGACCCGAACATCAGCATCGGCCGGGTCTCGCCTGCGTAATCGCGGACGGTGACCTCCCGGTCCGTCGGGGTCAGGACGTGGCGGTACTGGAGACCGTCCACATTGGCAGCCCGCTCGTCCCAGATGCGCCGCGAGAAGGTCGCGGTGCGGGAGGATGCATCGAGCTGCGTGCGAATCTTGAGAAGCTCTCGGTAGGTGAGGACGTCCACGGGACTGCGGTGGTGGTTGAACGGCCTGAACGCTGTTTAGCGCTCTCACAAGTAACGACAGCTTGCCCCCAGATGACTAGTGCAAAACGACTAGTGGACAAATTCCTGCTTACTACACGTTCCTTCCCCTCTGGCACGGAGGGGTGAACCACCGCCAGAAAACGAGCGCGCGGCGGTCTCCGTCCGGGGAGACCGCCGCGTAGTTAAGGGCCCAATGGACCGCGCGTCTAGAAGTTGTACGAGACGCCGAGGTAAGGAACCGGGATGGTCACGAACTCGCCGTCGCTCGCGAAGAGCGCCACGGCCGCGTCGCCCGCGAGCCGGTCGCCGAAGATGCGGACGCCCCCGCTGAGGAACCCGACGGTGTCTCCCTCGCCCACGAAGATCAAGTTTTCCGAGATCAGCTTGAATGAGTTCGAGACCTGATGATCGATACCGACGAGAACCGCAGCGCCGTTACCGATCTCAGCGTCTTCCAAGTCCGTGATGTAGGCGCCCGTCACGCCGAGGGTCACGCCCGTTGTAGCACTGCCGAACGTGCCGACTGCGTAGACCGTCCCGAGAAAACCGGGGATACCGCCTTCGGTCGCGATCGGGACCAGGGCGCTAGTGCCAACCGCGACACCGCCGTTGTCCAAGGGAACCAGTTGCGCCTTTCCATTGAAGTTGAGCGCGATGGCAGAACCCTCCGACGTGATGAGCGGGATCGTAGAGCCGACGGAGACATCCACGCGGTCCGTCACGCCTGCCGCAACCGAAGGAAAGATGTAGTACGCCGAGAACCGTTTGTTACCGCGGCCGAGCGCGCGTCCCGTCGGAGAGACGAAGAGACGGGAGCGGCTGGGATCTAGACGCGTGAACCGGCCCGCGATGAGGCTCGTGATCTCGCGGATGCGGCTGCGCTCCACACGCTGCTCCACGCCGTTGGCCGTGAGGACCACCACGGGATCGGCGTCTTCGTCCGCGACTGTCCCGATGAGAACGGTTCCGTCGGTGAGGATGACGCGGCGGGTCTCCGAATCCTGCGCGTGGGCGGCGTTGGCGAGGAGAAGAAGAGCGAGGACAGGGAGAGCAAAACGCATGGGACGTGGGATGGGAAGGTTGCACGAGAGCCGCCGAGAGGTCGGCTCGCGTCACACCTCAGATTACGGTTCTTTTCTGATCCTCAACCGGCCTCGCGAACCCATCGCGCTAAGTCTTTGAACGTCGCCTTCTTCCCCGTCATGAGAATCCCGACGCGGTAGATGCGGGCTGCCAACCAGACCGCGCCAACGAACGCGAGGGCGAGGAGCAGAAGCGCCGCCAGCACCTGCCAGAGGGGCACCGCCGCCACCGACATCCGCACCACCATTAGCACCGGCGAGGAGAGCGGGAACAGCGAGAGTGCAACGGAGAGCGCGGAGTCTGGCTGGTCCACCACGAACGGCAGGAAGAGCAGCGGCACGATGATGGGCAGGATGACGGGCACCTGGAGGCTCTGCGCATCCGCCTCGGTGTCCACCATGCTGCCGACCGCCGCGAAGAGGCTCGCGAAGAGGAGGTAGCCGCCGAGGAAGAAGAGCACGAAGGCCGCGATCAGGCCTGGCGTGAGCACTGCCGCGAGAGCGCTGGGGTCGATCGGCGCGTCGGACGGAGCAGCGTCGCCTCCAGCCATGCTCGCGCCTGGAGGTCCGACCGCCTCGGGGGTGATGGCTTCGGGGCCGAGGAGAAACGCGAGGATCGGTGCGGCGGCCACGTTGAGACCGAGCAGGAGCACACCCCACGAGACGAGTTGCACCAGCCCCACCGCGCCGATACCGAGCACCTTGCCCATCAGCAGATCGAACGGGCGCACGCTGGAGACCACCACCTCCACGATCCGGTTCGTCTTTTCCTCGATCACCCCGCGCATCACCATCGCGCCGTAGAGCAGCACAGCGATGTAGACGAGAAGACCGAGCACGTTGGCGACGAGGAAGCCGATCTCGGCGCCCCCCGCTGCGTCGCCGTCGTCGGTGACGGTCACGAAGTCGAGCGAGGTAGGAGCATCGAGAACGTCCAGGACCTCGTCGCCTGCACCCGCGAGGCGGGCCCGCTCGGCGCGGACGACCGATCGCACCGCGCCGCGCATCTCGGACTGGAGTGTGAGGCCGCCGCCAGAGGCCGAGAGGTAGCGCGCGCGGCCGTCGCCGGTGAGGAGCCCCTCCGGCAGAATCAGCGCAGCGTCGATCTCGTCGCGGAGGAGGCGCTGGCGGAGGCTATCGGCGGGGGCGTCCGCTCGGACGAACTGGACGCCCTCGGGCGCCTCGGCGGCGAGTGCGAGCGCCAGGCGACCGGTCTCGTCCAGCACCGCGACCTCGCGCGAGACCTCGTCCCCCCCGCTGGAGGTGATCGCGATGACGGGCACGACGACGACGGCGATGGTCAGCACCGGCGCGAGCAACGTCGTCGCGATGAACCACTTGGAGCGGACGCGGCGGAGGAACTCGCTCCGGGCGACGAGGGCGATGGGAGACAAGGGACTGGGGACGTGGGGCTGGGAACTAGGCGGCGTCTTCCTGGGCGCCGACGGCCTCGCGGAAGATTTCGGCGAGGGGCGGCTCGTGGAGTTCGAAGCGGTCCACCTCGGCAGAGCCGTCGAGGGCGGCGCGGAGCACGTCGCGGGGGGCGGTGCCCTCACCGAGGCGGAGGGTGGCGGAGTGGACGGTACGCGAGAGCACGCTCACGGCGCCGGAGGCAGCCAGTTGGTCCAGGAAGGCGCCATCGCCGTCGAAGTGGAGCGAGGCGGTGTCGCGGCCGTAGCGCTGCTTCACTTCGCGGAGCGAGCCGGAGAGCACCACGCGGCCTCGCGCGATAAGGCAGAGGTCGTCGCAGAGCTGTTCCACCTGCTCCATGCGATGGCTTGCGAAAAGGACTGTCCGACCGCCCTCGCGCAGTTCCGCGACGGTCTCCTGTAGTACCTCGGCGTTGATGGGATCGAGCCCAGAGAACGGCTCGTCCAGGATGACGAGGTCCGGCGCATGCATCACCGTGGCGACAAACTGGACCTTCTGCTGCATCCCCTTGGAGAGCTCTTCCACCTTCTTGCCGAACCAGTCGGCAGCATCGAAGCGCTCCAGCCAGCGACGCGAGGCCGTCTCGGCCTTGTGAGCAGTCATCCCCTTGAGTCTCGCGAGGTAGACCAGTTGCTCCCCCACCTTCATCTTGCGGTAGAGACCGCGTTCCTCCGGGAGGTAGCCCATGCGCCGCTGCGTGGCGGGTGAGACAGCCTTGCCGCCGAGGGTGATGGTCCCGGAGTCCGGCGCTGTGATGTGCGCGATCATCCGGATGGTAGAGGTCTTCCCCGCGCCGTTCGGCCCGAGGAGCCCGAAGAGCCGCCCGGGCTCGGCGGTGAACGAGACGCCGTCTACGGCCAGCGTTTGACCATAGCGTTTGGTCACGTTATTGAGACGGAGGACGGGGGCCATTTAAGCTCGCGGGAGACGCGGAACGAGTTGCGACGTAGGGAAGAGTCCTCGCGCGTGTACCCACCCGAGGCGCCGGAAGCTACCGGCGCTCTCCCCCTCCCTCCCGAGATGCCCCGCCTCGCCCTCGCTGCCCTCCTCCTCGCCTCCCTCTCTCTCGCTGCTTGCGACAACCAGCGCAATGATCTCTTCGGCGAGTTCGAAGCCAACGTGCTCGTGGACGGAGTCGAGGAGCAAAACCCGGACGACGAGGGCGACGATGACGAACGCGACGGGCTAGAGGGCGAGGCGGTCTACACGGTCGTCCAGACCGAGCGCGGGCAAGAGTTTGTGATCGGTCTCTTCGTCGGCGATCTCTTCGATAGCCAGTTCGACGACTACCAGTACCTCCTCTTCCGCCTCGAAGGCGACGGGCCAAGCGTCGGCGCTTACGCCATCGACGACGACCCGGAGAACTCCGGCGCGCGCGCCATCTACGCCGACGTGCAGGAGCCCGAGGACGATGAGGATCGCGGGGAAGGCGAGGAAGAGGACGACGCCTTCATCGGGGAGATCCTCACGGGTACGGACGGTGTGCTGACCATCTCGTACGTGGATCAATTCAGCATCCGTGGCACCTTCCGCTTCGATGCTCGCGGCCTGGACGTTCGCAACCCTGAGCGCTTTCTCGACGGCGAGGCGAGTGGCCGCTTCGAGGCCGTCTACGAGCGCCCGAGCCTGGTGCTAAACCGAGGGCTGGAGCTGCGGTAGCCTCCTCCGCCTCGGTACCGAGGCGGGCACTGGGATCACTCCCCAGACGGCCCGAGCCACTGCTCCAAACGGATCAGCCCTTGCAAGGCTGGCTCGTAGGCCGGGTCTCGCGAGAGAGCGTCTCGGAAGTTCTGTTCAGCCGCTTCAGGGAATACAACGCTCGTCCCATGCCCTGAAGACAGCATCCCGAGCCAGAAATGAGGCTCCGGATCCTCGGGCCTCCACCGCGTCCAGTCTAGCAACGTCGGCTCGATCAGCCGACGGACGAGCGGGTAGGGAAGCAGGAGCAAGCCATCTGGCGGGTGCGCACCCTCGATGGATTGACGGAGCACCCATCCGATGAACCTTCGGCGCTGGGGGAAAGGCTCCACTGCCAACTGGTCGGCGAGTTGCGACACGAGGCTCAGGGCTTGCTTACGCAGTCCCTGCTCACGGAGTCGGCAATACGCCGCGTACGATTCCAGAGAGGGGTCTCCGCTCGCATCCGTAGCCGTCTTGCGGAGAGCCTCGATCATTCCCTTTCGCCAGTAAAACATGGTAGTTCTGGCTTGGGCTCTCCACCTCGGTACCGAGGCGAGCACACCTCAACGGCTACAGCAACCCCGCGCGGTCCTCCGGGATGGGCAGTACGTACCGCCGCGAGAGTGCCTCCTCGTGAACGCCAAACATGCCCGTGCCGCGAAAGTCCACCACCACGTGTTCCTCTGTCTCCCGGACCACCTCGCCGATCCCGTAATACGTCGGCGCCGGGCCGTAGTAGACTAGCTCCCCAGCATGAACCTCGCTGTTGCGCGCGCGCCGGTAGAAGGGCGGCACGATGGGTAGCAACTCCAGCCGATACGGCGGGCGAGGGTTGGGAAAAGGGGAACGGGAGACTTCCATCGGGTCGGGCACAGACCGGGGCAGCGAACTGCGCCGTGCGTTTTGAAGTATACGCCGCCCGTTTCCGCCCGATCCCCCAGCGGGTCCGCTCCTCTGCCCGTCCGGGCGCCCTCTCATGCAGTACGACCGCCGCATCCTCGACCGTCAGGTCGGCCGCAACGCCCAGCTTTTCGCCGAGGCCATCGCTGAGTTAGACGGCCGCGAGGCCCGCTTCCCGTATCTCCGCATCCTCGTCGCGCTGATCGAGAACGCGCACCCGGAGTGGAACCAGGCACCGCAGAAGGATCAGCAGATCGCAGAGCTGGCGTACCACCTCAGCAACAAGGCGCTGGAGAAAAGTGAGGTGCAGGACATCGTGCGAGTGCGGGACGAGGAGCGAGGCATCGGGACGGCTTCGGCGTGAGAGGCGACGGACCCGGGACGGTCGCTCTCGTGGGCGCCGTGCTGTGGTTTTGCGCGACGCTTGCCATCGGGCTGGTTATCAGTCACGCGGCGTGGCTGGCAGAGACGGACGGTACCGTGAACGATCTGGCCGCGATGGACTGGCGACCCATCTGGACGGTAGCGCTCGCGTGGGTGGCGACACTCAACGTACCGCTGTGGGCTCTCGGCTGGTGGCGTTGGCGGCAGACCAGGGCCCAGAGCAATCAGAGGCTGTAAGCACGAAGCCCTGTCTCAGCCGTCGCGCAGGGATTTCACCATCGGGAGACTCCGACCGGCCAATCTTTTAGATCCAGTCCAAACAAGCGCTTCCCATGTTGCGTCTCCTTCCCCTTCTCACCGTTGCGTTCCTTCTTGCCGCCTGCGGAGGCGAGCCAGAGCCTCCCACGGACAGCACCGCTCCAGCGGACACAGCCCGCGTCTCCGCTGTCCCCGACGAAGCCCTGCCTGATGACGCCGACGGCCCGCTCGTCGTCTATGCTGGCCGCAGTGAGTCACTCGTCGGGCCACTCGTAGATCAGTTCCGCCAGCAGACCGGCCTCGACGTGGAGGTTCGCTACGGCAAGGACGCAGAGCTCCTCGCGCTGATGGGCGAAGAAGGCGACCAGAGCCCGGCCGACGTGTTTTGGGCGAACACTGCCGGTGCCCTAGGCAACGCTGTCGAACAGAACCTCTTCACCGTTCTCCCGCCATCGCTGCGGGTGCTGCCTGGGAAGTACGTCCCGGCCTCTGGCGAGTGGGTCCCCGTAACGGTCCGCTTCCGTGTCCTCGCCTACAACCCTGATGCCGTGGACTCCACTGCGCTGCCCGCATCCGTTGCGGATCTACCTGGCGTGGAGTCGCTCCAGGGGCGCATCGGCTGGACGCCGACCTACTCGTCGTTCCAGGACTTCATGACTGCCCTTCGCCTCCTCGGCTCCGATGAGCAGGCGGGGACATGGGTAGACGCGATGGAGGCAGCCGAAGCGACCGTCTACGCCTCCAACACGCCCATGCTGGAAGCCATCGGCGCGGGCGAGATCGACGCCGCGCTGACGAACCACTACTACGTCCTCCGCGCCAACGCAGCGGGCGGCAACATCGCCATCCACACGTTTACGCCCGGGGATCCCGGCAACCTCTCTCTCGTGACCGGGGCGGGCGTGCTGGACACGTCCATGCGGCAACGCGCCGCACGGCAGTTCCTCGCATTCCTCCTCTCCGACGAGGCGCAGCAGTTCGCGGTGGAGTCCACACGCGAGATCCCAGTCGTCAAGGGCGCGTCCGCGCCTGAGGGCTTCCTGCCCTTCGAGACGGCCGTTCAACTCGCCCCGGACCTCGACGTGGAGCGCCTCCGCGAGTTGGACGGGACCCTCGCGCTTCTGCGTGACCAGGGTCTTCTCTAGTCTGGCAGCGAGGCTCGCCGCCCCCCCGCGATGAGCGCGCCTCGATCATCCCCGCCCACCGCCGGGCTGTCTCCCTCCCTCCCGCCTCGGGCGCCGTCTGGACGCCCGAGGCTGCGCCGTTTGGGTCAGTTCGGAATCGGCGCGGTCGTGCTCGGGCTGCCGCTGGTGCTTGTCGCCCTCGGCGTGGTGGTGCCGATGGGCTATCTCCTGCTACGCGGGCTGGACGCCGACGCGGACACCGCGATCGGGCTCGTCTTCCGCGCGCGTAACGCGCGGCTGCTGCTCAACACCATCGGGCTGGCCGCGAGCACCCTGGGCGTGGTGACGCTCATCGCGTGGCCCCTGGCCTGGCTGGCCGCACGAGGCGGCCCAGTGATGCGACGCGTGGCGACGCTCGCAGGCGTGCTCCCGCTGGCCGTGCCCGGCTACGTGATGGCGATGGCGCTCCTGGGCGCGACGGGCCTGAACGGGCTCGTCTCCACGCTCGTCGGCACGAGTCTACCTCGGCCATCCGGCTTCTGGGGCGCGACGCTCGCGCTCGGCCTCTCGACGGCGCCATACCTCTTCCTCAACCTCCGCGCGGCGTTGCTCGGGCTGGACCCCGCGCTGGAAGAAGCGGCGCGTTCGCTCGGGCACTCGGCACCCGAGGCGGCCCGCCGCGTCGTGCTCCCGCAGCTTCGCCCGGCGTACCTCGCGGGCGCGCTGCTCGTCGTGCTGCACGTGCTGGGCGACTTCGGCGTCGTCTCGTTGATGCGGTTCGAGACGTTCTCGTACGCGATCTACCTTCAGTACGCGGCGGCTTTCGACCGGGTGTACGCCGCGTGGCTCGCGCTGATGCTGCTCGGGCTGACAGGCACGCTGCTCGTCGCCGAGGCGCGCCTCTTGGGCCGGACCCGGTTCGCACGTGAAGGCTCCGGCGCGTCGCGGCGTCACGAGACTGTCCGCCTCGGCCGGTGGGCGCCTGTGGCGTGGGCGCACGTCACCGGCGTCGCCTTGATCGCGGTCGTGCTGCCTGTGGCGACGCTCGTGCACTGGGCCACGCGCGAGTCCGAGGCGGGGAGACTCGCTGACCTCGGCAGCGCGCTCGTCGACTCCGTGAGTGCCGCCACACCAGCGGCCATTCTTGCGGCAGGGCTCGCGCTTGCCGTCGCGTGGGTGAGCGTTCGGCGCCCCTCGCGAGCGTCCCGCGCGATGGAGCGCGTGGCGTACCTCGGCTACGCGACGCCGCCGCTGGCCTTCGCGCTCGCACTGGTCGTGTTTTCGCTGCAGGCGGCGCCTGTGCTCTACCAGACCCTCGCGCTGCTCGTGGGCGCCTACGCGCTGCACTTCCTCGCCGAGGCGGTCGGGCCAGTGCGGAGCGCGCTCTATCAGGCACCGCCGCGATTGGAAGAGGCCGCTCGCGCCCTCGGCCGAGGGCCGGTCCGTGCCGTCGCCGAGACGACGCTCCCGCTCGTGCGCCGGGGGCTGGCCGCGAGCGCGGCGCTCGTGTTCCTCTCGGCGCTCAAGGAGTTACCCATCACGTTCCTGCTTTCGCCGCTGGGCTTCGATAGCCTCGCAGTCGGCGTGTGGAGCGCGACCTCAGAGGGGCTCTTCGCCGTCGCCGCGCCGTACGGGCTCGCCATCGTGGCCGTGTCGCTGGCGCTGGTGGGACTGCTGCTGCGGCAGGAGCGATAGGCCACGTGGCGTATTCTCACGCCGTCTGCCTCGCTCCGATGCGCGCCCTTCTCCTCGTTCTCGCCCTGCTCGCGGCGACCGCCAGCGCGGCGAGCCAGCCCGTGCCCGCCCGAATGCCCGCGAGCGAGAGCGCTCACATGATCGGCGCTGGCTGGGGAGCGGCGAGTGGCGTGTTCCTTATCAGCGTCGCGCTAGAAGAGCCCGTCGTGTTCGCGCTCGCGCCCCTGGCGAGTGGTCTCGCGGTGTACGCCACGGGAGAGGGGTACGCTCGCGAGGGCAGCTTCGCGGGTGCGATGGCTGGTGCAGCAGCGGGGGCTCTCGCAGGCGTGACCGTCATCGCGCTGAGTGCGCCCGGTCCCGAATTGGAGGGTGGGTCGCTCATCGGCATCCTCGCGGGGGGCGCGCTCTACGCGATGGCGCCCTCGATCACAGGCACCATCGGCTACAACCTGGGTCGGCTAGCGGTCCTCCGCACGCCGGATGGCACCCTCGTACCCGGCGCCACTCTCCGCATCGCTCTCTGATGCGAGCCCTCGTGCTCCTTCTCGTCGGACTCGCGACGACCGCCAGCGCACAGACCCACCCGGTCCGCCTCGGGCCCGAGGCGGGCACAGTCATCGATCCGAGCGCGACCTCGGATCTGCTCGCGATGGGCGGCGTCGGCCTCGGTGCCTCCGCCCTCGCGTTTGGGATTGGCGCGACGCAGGACGAGATCGGCGTGCTCGTCCTCGCGCCGCTAGCAGCGGCAGTCACGGTCTCCGCCACCGGGTGGCTTCGAGGTCGCCCGGGAAGCATCAACGGCGCGCTGGGTGGGGCCGTCGTCTCAGCCGTCCCCGGCATCCTAGTCGCCGTGGTGGATCCGCCACGCGAGGGTCGCGCGTGGACGACAGGCGCCGTGATCGGCTCGGTGTTGTTCGTCGCGCTCCCGCCGGTCGGGGCCATCTATGGATTCGAGACGGCTGGGCCGAGGCTGTTCCGGTCGGACACCGGAGAGATCGTGCCGGGCATCGCGCTCCGCGTCCGCCTCTAGCCCCCTCCGCCTCGGTGCCGAGGCAGGCAGACTCGCCTACCCAAATGCTCAGCCTGTCAGCGTCCATAAATCACGAAGCAACACGGCTTCGATGCCAGAAATCCGTGACGAGAGGTGGGCGTCGCTCTCCATCTCCGGTCGCGGATCCACGAAATAGACTCCGTCGAGCGAGCCGAGCGCCACGCTGTACCCGAGGAAGTGGTTTCGCTTGAACGTGGACGCGATCCCGAAGATGGACCCTGATCGCTTTGCTCTCTGAACGTCGTGAAGGAAAACACCAACTACAGGAACATCCCGACCGATCAGGGTCGAGATCATCTGCTTGTCTAAGAACACCTTGTCGATCCGGTCCTTGCTCGTGGTTTTGACCGATCCGATCACTTCGCCGGGCAACAGCGGTGTCTCACCCGTCCACACGACACCCTGGCGGGAAAACACGAGATCGAGTTCGTACTTTATCGTGAAGCCTTCCGCACCGGGGACGGGAAGTACCACGGTTCGTGGTTCGCACGTCAATCCGGTCGAACGCACGAGCAAGAGCATCAGACGTTCGAAGACTTGCCCTACTCGCTTTCTCGACTGATTGGGGTTGCCGAGCGAGTCTGCGATGCACCCGACGGCCTGCTGCGCCGTGTAGAGCACACGACGCATTTCGCCTGACTGTCTGTACGAACGCGCAGCGTCAGGCCCTTCGCTGGCAGCTTCGCTAAGGGCATCCAGCATCCGGTCGAACGCGTCCCGGAAGTCGTCGGGCTTCTCGATCCAGAGATCGAAGTTCAGCGGCCGGGTGATCGCTCTTCGGTACTGTTCACCGAATTGGTAGAAACGATACCGGAGATCGTTCGGGGCGTGAATGAGCGTCGGCTGCTCTGCTTCCACATATTCGAGGAAGGCAGCACCGAACAGTCGGTAGTGGTCGAGGTTGGTGAAGCCCGCGAGGTCGGTTAACCCCTCGCGGAGCGGGGCGAGAGTCATCGAATCGATTTTCTCCGCTCCTCGTTGGCGCGGTCGTAGGCGATCCACTTCTCCACGCTCCATCTTTCGACCCGTTCGAGACGGTCAATCGCCCACTCGGCATATTCAGGGGTCAGGTCACACCCGGCCCACCGCCGACCGAGTTGCTCCGCGACCACGGGCGTCGTGCCAGAGCCAAAGAAGGGGTCGATCACGAGGTCTTCGGGGTTCGACGACGCTAGCACAAGGCGGCGAATCAGTTCCTCCGGCTTCTGCGTCGGGTGCGGCGTTTTCTCGTGCATCCCGTTACAGGTCGTCGGGATCTCGATCACGTCCTTCGGCTTGGCCCCACGAGGATGGGGCGTCCATGCGTCTTTCCGTTTCTTCCCGTTGCCGTACTGACTCGTCTTCGCTTGTGGGTGAGACGGATATTTCAGCGTGTGGGCACCGTACGGGATGCGGACATCGTCGGTGTTGAAGGTGAACCGCTTACTCTTGCGAAAGTGCAGAACGCTCTCGTGCGAGCGGCCCCAGTCATTCCGCAGGTTCGCCTTGTTCTTGTAGTGCCAGACGAGCCATCGGCAACCGGCGAAATAGCGGGAAGCTGGATGCCGAAGGTCCGCGAGGATTTCCGAGAACCCGCAGACGTAGAGCGTCCCCTGTGAGGTTAGGACGCGAGCGGCTTCCTTAATCCAGGAAAGCGACCACTCGATGTAGGCCTGCTGCGACTCGAACGTGTCCCACTCTGCCTTCTTGATGCTGTACGGGGGGTCTGCGACGATCAGGTCGACGCTAGCCTCGGGCAAGGTGGAGAGCCACCCTGCCGCATCGCCGATCCAAAGCGAGCCATTCGGGTGGTTGTAGATCTTCTCCGGCTGTTCGGGACTGTGGCGCTTCGAGAGGGGAAACCTCACACCGCGTGGGTCCGGTGGCGCGAACAGGCTAGGAGCGTCATCGCGCCGCTTGGCCCGAACAAAAGACTGGGCGGGCTCTCTTACGGTCGTCTCCTCCATCTCCATCTCTTTGGGTCAGTAGAGGAAGATACCCGGCCTCTCACTCCGCGTGCGCCTCTAGCTCTCCCCACCTCGGTAGCCCCACCGAGGCACCGAGGCGGACAGAGTCATCGCGGGAAGCTCTGCCGAAGTCACGCCGCGTCAACACGAACGCCGCCGTGCGCGAGTATCCTGCTCTCTGACGTGGACCGTGTCCGGAACAGCGATGGCGCGGTCAGGCCCGAATCCCGGGCACCCACCCGCCTTCCAGACTCTTGGCGTACTCCCTCCAGATCGACCTCACCAGCGCCGCACAAAAGAAGCAGCGCGACGACGCCCCCGTCCAGACCCCCTTCGAGGACCCCGACGACGACCGCGAGCCCGCCTCGCGCGAGACCGTCCCGGACTCTATCCGCCAGGCCCTCGACTCCCTCGGCTGGCCGTCCCTGATGCCGGTCCAACAGCAGGCCCTTCCCTACCTCCTCGACGGAGACGACGTGGTCGTGCAGTCCCGGACCGGCTCCGGCAAGACCGGCGCCTTTCTGCTCCCCATGCTGGAGCAACTCGACCGCGAGAGCGAGGGCACGCAGGCCCTCATCCTCTGCCCCACCCGCGAGCTCGCGCTCCAGATCCACGGCGAGTTCGAGAAGATGACCGCGGACATGCCGGAGGATGAGCGCGTCCGCGCCGTGCCCGTCTACGGCGGCACGGCCTACGGCCCTCAGATCGACGCCTTCAAGAAGGGCGTGGAACTGGTCATCGGCACGCCGGGTCGCGTGCTGGACCACCTGGAGCGCCGCTCCCTCCGCCTCGACACGCTTCGCGTGCTGGTGCTGGACGAGGCCGACGAGATGCTCTCGATGGGCTTCTACCCGGACATGCGCAAGCTCAAGCGCTTCCTCCCGCGCGAGCGCACCTCGGCGATGTTCTCCGCCACAATGCCGTACGCCGTGCAGCGCGTCGGCAAGGAGTTCCTGACCGACCCCGTCTTCCTCGCGCCTGCAGGCAAGCGCGTCCACGTGGACCTGATGACGCACCGCGCGGTGGAAGTGGAGCCGATGGGCAAGGACCGCGCCCTCGCGACGCTCATCGAGTGGGAGAACCCGAGCGCGGCCATCGTCTTCGCCAACACGCGCCGCGAGGTGGAGTACCTCGCCACCTTCCTCCGCAACTTCGGCTACGACGCCGACGGCATCTCGTCCGACCTCACGCAGAAGGCCCGCGAGCGCGTCATGGGCAAGCTTCGCTCCGGGGACCTCCGCATCCTCGTCGCGACCGACGTGGCCGCGCGCGGCATCGACGTGAACGACCTCTCGCACGTCTTCCAGTACGACGTGCCGCAGGACAAGGAGTACTACGTCCACCGCTCCGGGCGCACGGCCCGTGCGGGCAAGAGCGGCACGAGCATCACGCTCTACTTCGCCCACGAGAAGAGCGCGATCAAGGACATCGAGAAGAAGTACGAGATCCCGATGGAGCGCCGCGAGCTGCCCACAGACGAGGACCTCGGCCGCCGCGTCGGCGAGCGCCTGACCAACAAGCTGGAGGACAAGCTGCGCGACCGCTCCGCGCTGGACCGCGAGCGCGCCGCCCGCTTCGTCCCGACCGTCCGCCAACTGGTGGAAGAAGGCGAGCCGGAACTCCTCGCGATGCTCATGGACGAGGCCTACCGCGCCACGCTCCACGGCCCCGCCGATGCGCCCGTGATGGTGGAGGAGAACCGCCGCGACGCGGAGCGCGACGACGAGCGCGCGGATGAAGCCCACGCCGACGCCCGCGACGACGACCGCCACTCCGCGCGCCGCGACGACGAATCCGACGATGACCGCTCGGACGACACCCCGAAGCGCTCGCGCCGCCGTTCCCGCTCGCGCTCCCGCAAGAGCGACTAGCCCCGCCCGCCTCGGGACCTCCACCGAGGCGGAGGGGGTTGAGCGAGTTGTCCTCTACCTGTACAATCCGCCTGTGTCATCCTGAGCCGCAAGGCCAGCGCAGCTCACGCAGTGAAGGATCTCAGCGCCGGCGTTCCAAGCCGTCGGGATCGGTGAACCCTGGCTGGGGGCCCGAGTTGAGATCCTTCCGTTCGCTCAGGATGACAGCCCGATGTTTAGATCCATGCTCCGCACCGCTCTCCTCTCTCTCCTGCTCGCCGCCGGCGCGTCGGCGCAGGGCGTTCCCCAAGACACCGTGGACGCTCTCGTGATGAGCCGCGACGGCCACTCCGTCGAACTGGCCGAGGTCGTCAACGCGATGGCCAACGCCGACGTGGTCTTCCTCGGCGAGATCCACGACGACTCCCTCGGTCACGTCGTGCAGACGCATCTGCTGCGGGCCGCGCACGAGCGCTTCGGCACCCGGCGGCCTCTCGTGCTCGGGCTGGAGATGTTCGAGACCGACGTGCAGGGCGTCCTGGACGAGTACGCCGCCGGGCTCATCCGCGAGCGCGACTTCCTGGCCGCCTCGCGCCCGTGGGGCAACTACGCCGAGGCCTACCGCCCGATGGTCGAGTTTGCCATCGCGAACGACGTGCCCGTCGTGGCGACGAACGCGCCCGGCCGGTACGTGAGCTACGTCTCGCGCGAGGGCGGGGCCGATGCGCTCACCGCGCTCTCCGACGATGCCCGCGCCACGATGCCCGCCACCGTCGCGCCCCCATCGGATGCGCTGGACGCCGCCTTCCGCGAGATCATGGACCGGATGGGCGCCGCACACGCCGGGATGCCCGGCATGCCGACGATGGACGGGATGCTCGCCGCGCAGAACCTCCGCGATGTCACGATGGCCTGGGCCCTGCACCGCGCCATGCCAGAGGCCACCGCGTCCGCCCGCCCGCTCGCGATCCACCTCAACGGCGCCTTCCACTCGGACAGCGGGCTCGGCATCCCGGAGCACCTCGCGCGCATCGCGCCCGGCCTTCGCGTAATGACGGTCACCATCGGCCCGGATGCGATGCCCGGCCGCGACGCCTTCGCGATCCGCACGCGCGCGGTCCCCGGGCGCTGACCCCCTCCGCCTCGGTGCCGAGGCGGGGAGAGGCCAGTATTCTCTCCACCAAGGCACGCCAGCGGCGTGCCCCTACGGGAGCGTTGTTCGGTGGATTGCGGTGGGGCAGACAAAATCCGCTCACTGCGTATCGCTCTACCTGTACTCCGGGTTCGGATGGTCGAAGCGCGCGCCCGCGTCCCAGGCGGAGCGCTGGTTGCCGAAGGCCGGGAGCCCGCCCGCGTCGTTGAGCATCCGCGCGAGGTGGAGCAGGTTCCACGCCATGAACGTCGTGTTGCGGGCCGTAAAGTCGTTGTCGAAGCCGACGCGCGAGCCGTCCTCGCGCTCGTCGCCGTAGCTGGGGCCCGGCCCGGCCTCGCCGATCCAGCCCGCATCCGCCTGCGGCGGGATGGTGTAGCCGAGATGCTGGAGGCTGTAGAGCACGCCCATGCTCACGTGCTTGACGCCGTCCTCGTTGCCCGTCACGATGCAGCCGCCCACGCGGCCGTAGAAGGCGTACTGCCCCTTGTCGTTGAGCTGGCCGCTCATCGCGTACAACCGCTCGATCAGCTTCTGGCACTCGCTGGACTTCTCGCCCAGCCAGATCGGCGTGCCGACGACGAGGATGTCCGCCTCCTGCACGCGAGGCCAGATCTCGGGCCAGGCGTCCTCGGCGGCGCCGTGCTCCGTCATGTCCGGATACACTCCCGGCGCGATGGCGTGGTCCACGAACCGGAGGCGGTCCACGGTCACACCCTGCGCCTCGTAGATGTGCCCGACGACATCGAGGAGCGTGTCCGTGTGGGACTCGCGCGGCGACGCTTTGAGCGTGCAGTTGACCAGAAGGGCGCGAAGGTCCGTGTAGGAGGCGGGGGGCGAGTCGGGCATGGCGCGAGGCGGAGGAGAGCCCCAAGGTCGGTGCTGGCCAGCAGAGGTGCCAGTCGGCCCGTGGTTCTGCCGAGGCGGGAGGGGCCGGGACCCCATCGCGCCGTTGGTTGTTAGGACAGGCACCTCTCCCCCCTCTCCCGTGACGCTCGCCGACCTCATCCAGCAGACGGAGTTCGAATCCCCCGCGCTCGAATCGCTGCTGGGCGTGATGGTCACGGCCTCGTGGATCAACGGCGAGATGAACACGGCGCTCGCGCCGCACGGGATCACGCAGGCCCAGTACAACGTGCTCCGCATCCTACGCGGCAAGCACCCGGACTGCTACACCTGCTCAGACATCGGGAGCCGCCTGCTGGACCGCACGCCGGACGTGACGCGGCTGCTCGTCCGCCTGGAGCAGCGCGGCCTGCTCCACCGCCAGCGCGCGGACTACGACCGCCGCGTCGTGGAGGTGACGGTCTCAGAGGCTGGCCTCGCACTCCTCGACGAGATGGACGCACCCATGCGCGAGGCCGTCGCCCGGATCGGTCGGCACCTCTCCGCCGAAGAGCACGGCCAGCTCTCCGACCTGCTGGAGCAGCTTCGCACAGACCAGGAGTAGGACCACGGGCTCGCGGCCTCTGGCTGCTGGCTCCCCCCGCCTCGGCGCCGAGGCGGGACGACCCGGAAGAGCGGCCCGGCAGCCAGGCACTACCTTACGGCCCTTGGCCCGCCCTCATCGTCTCGTGCTCGCCCGGTCCCTCGCAGTCCTCGCCCTCGCGCTGGCACTCGCTGCCAGCGCAGCGGCACAGCCCGGCCAGCGCGCCACGACCCTCTACGCCGACGTCTGGGGGCCCACCGGAGCGTACGCGCTCGGCGTGGAGCGAGCCGTCTGGACGGCGTCCGAGTCGGAGCGCGAGCTTCGGCTGCGGCTGGGCGTCGCGTACTGGACGGAGGCGTTGTTCCCGAACGGCCCGAGCGACCGGGTGCTTACGATCCCGGCGGGCGCTACGGCCCTGTTCTCGCTCGGGGAGCCGCTGGGCGTGCCCGCCGCGTTCGAGTTCGGCCTCGGCGCCGTGTTCGTCCGCCGAAGCGGGGAGCGGTTCGGCTTCGTCGGGGAGAGCTTTGCGCTGCCGGTCTATTCCGAGGCCGTGGTCCGTGCCGCCCTCGGCTCGCGCGCCGGTCTCCGCGTCGGAGCGGTGATCGGGGGCGAGGACTCGCAGTGGTCCGTAGACGCGGGCGGCATCCGGCCGGTCATCGGCGTGGGAGTCGGGCTCTGAGCGCTCGCGAGGCTGGTTTCACTCGCGAGTGAAAGTAGCGGGAACGGGAAGCGTCTCGGCAGCATCGGGCGTAGCCTACGAGACCGGACTCCGCCCTCCCGACATGACCGTCACCGCTCGCCCTTTCGCGCACCCCGACCACTTCGCGGATCGTCACCTCGGCCCCTCCGCCGACGAGCGCCGCGAGATGCTGGACCTGCTCGGTTTTTCCAGCCTCGACGCCCTCATCGACGCCGCCGTGCCGGACGCCATCCGCATGGACGGCGACCTGAACTTGCCCGAGGCGATGAGCGAGCGCGAGCTGATCGATCTCGCCCGCCAGCGCGCGGACCAGAACGAGGTCTTCCGGTCCTACATCGGGATGGGCTACCACGGGACCGTGACGCCGCCGGTCATCCTCCGGAACGTGCTGGAGAATCCGGGCTGGTACACGCAGTACACGCCGTACCAGGCCGAGATCGCGCAGGGACGCCTGGAGGCGCTGCTCAACTTCCAGACTGTGGTCTCTGACCTGACGGGCCTTCCCGTCGCGAACGCGAGCCTGCTGGACGAAGGCACCGCTGCCGCCGAGGCGATGAGCATGTTCGTCGGCGCCTCGCGAGGCAAGCGGACGCACTTCTTCGTGGACGCGCGGTGCCACCCGCAGACCATTGAGGTCGTCCGTCAGCGCGCCGAGCCGCAGGGCGTGACGGTGGAGATCGGCGACTGGCGCACCTTCACGCCGGGCGCGGACTGCGCGGGCGCCCTCGTGCAGTACCCGAACACGGACGGCGAGATCGAGGACTACAGCGCCTTCGCCGAGGCCCTCCACGGGGCGGGCGCCAAGCTAGTCGTCGCGACCGACCTCCTCGCGCTGACGCTCATCGAGGCGCCGGGCGTCTGGGGCGCAGACGTGGCCGTGGGCAACAGCCAGCGCTTCGGCGTGCCGATGGGCTACGGCGGCCCCCACGCCGCCTTCTTCGCCTGCACCGACGCGTTCAAGCGCAAGATCCCGGGCCGCATCATCGGCGTGAGCGTGGACCAGCACGGCGACCCCGCGCTGCGGATGGCGCTCCAGACGCGCGAGCAGCACATCCGCCGCGAGAAAGCGACCTCCAACATCTGCACCGCACAGGTCCTCCTCGCCAACGTGGCCGGCTTCTACGCCGTCTACCACGGTCCCGAGGGGCTGACGGCCATCGCGCAGCACACGCACCGCGCGACGCGCGCCCTCGCCCACGCCCTCACCGAGGCGGGCCACGAGGTGCTGACCGAGAGCTACTTCGACACGATCCGCGTCCGCCCGTCCGGCGACGCCACCGCGCTGCTCCAGCGCGCCCGCGACGAGCACCGCATCAACCTCCGCGGCTTCTCCGATGGCACCGTCGGCATCGCGCTGGACGAGACCGTCACCGCCGACGACCTCGCCGACCTCGGCACGCTCTTCGGCGCAGACGTAGACCCCTCCGACGATAAGACCGATGGCGGTGCCGAGGCGGGTGGGCTCGCGCGCGAGACGGAGTTCCTGGCGCACCCCACGTTCCACCGCTACCGGAGCGAGCACGAGATGCTCCGCTACCTGAAATCGCTGGAGAACAAAGACCTGTCGCTGGTGCACAGCATGATCCCGCTGGGCTCCTGCACGATGAAGCTCAACGCGACGGCCGAGATGATGCCGATCACGATGCCGGGCTTCGCGGCGCTCCACCCCTTCGCGCCGAAGGAGCAGGCGCAGGGCTACGAGCAGGTCATCTCCGAGCTCCACGACTGGCTCGCCGAGGCCACGGGCTTCCACGCCGTCTCGCTCCAGCCCAACTCCGGCGCGATGGGCGAATACACCGGCCTCCTCACCATCCGCGCCTACCACCTCGCGCAGGGCGACGACCAGCGCACGGTCTGCCTCATCCCCACCAGCGCGCACGGCACCAACCCCGCCTCGGCGGTCATGTGCGGGATGGACGTCGTGGCGGTGAAGGTGGACGAGGACGGCAACATCGACCTGGGCGACCTTCGCGCGAAGGCGGACGCCCACCGCGACCGCCTCGCGGCGCTCATGGTCACCTACCCCAGCACGCACGGCGTCTTCGAGACGACGATCCGCGAGATCGCCGACATCGTGCACGAGGCGGGCGGGCTCGTTTACATGGACGGCGCCAACATGAACGCGATGGTCGGCCTCTGCCGCCCCGGCGACTTCGGGATGGACGTGTGCCACCTCAACCTCCACAAGACGTTCGCCATCCCGCACGGCGGCGGCGGGCCGGGGATGGGCCCCATCGGCGTGGTGGAGAAGCTCGCGCCGTTCCTGCCGGGCCACCCGGTCATCGCAACCGGCGGGGATCAGGCGACGGGTCCGGTCGCGGCGGCGCCCTACGGGAGCGCCCTCGTGCTGCTCATCTCGTGGGCCTATTGCGCGATGCTCGGCGCGAAGGGCCTCCGTGCCTCCAGCGAGGTCGCGATCCTGAACGCCAACTACATGGCGAAGCGCCTCGACGGCCACTACGACGTGCTCTACCGGGGCCCCGGCGGCCTCTCCGCGCACGAGTTCATCCTCGACGTGCGCCCCTTCCAGAAGGCAGGCGTCTCGGCCGAGGACATCGCGAAGCGGCTCATCGACTACGGCTTCCACGCGCCCACGATGTCCTGGCCCGTGACGGGCACGCTCATGGTGGAACCGACCGAAAGTGAGTCCAAGGCCGAGTTGGACCGCTTCTGCGACGCCATAATCGCGATCCGCACAGAGATCCAGGAACTGGAACTCGGCACCGCCGACGCCGAGGACAACGTCCTGAAGAACGCGCCGCACACCGCCGCGCACGTCTCCGCCGATGGGTGGGCGCATCCGTACACGCGCCAGCAGGCCGCCTACCCGGCGCCGTGGTCTCACGCGAGCAAGTTCTGGCCGACGGTCGGACGCGTGGACAATGCGTGGGGCGACCGCAACCTCGCGTGCACCTGCCCTCCGATGGAGGACTACATGGAAGAGGAAGCCGCGTAGCTGGCTCTGTCCGCCTCGGTCCTTCCACGAGGCTACCGAGGCGGAGGATCTCAACAGAACGCGGCCCTGTGAGCCGAAGCCAGCCGGGCCGCGCAGCCTCTGGCTGAGACACATCAGCCGCCCATCGCCGTCCCGTTCCACGGGATGAAGTGGTAGACGTAGTTCAGGTCTTCCTGAATTCCCTCGATTCGCGTCATCGGGTCTGCGCTGGGGGCCTGCAAGCCCTGCATCACGACGGCTCCGTCGCGGATCTCGAAGGAGGCCGTCCGAGTGGAGATCACGTTGGAGCGGATGTTGGAGACCGTAGGCTCGCCCTCCACGTCCGCGTGGCTGAAAATCTCCACCGTAGCGGTGTAGCTCCCATCCTCCATCATGCTGGGCTCAATGTTCACACCCGTGTGCTCCCACTCGTCGAAGGCGCCCATCTCGGAGTGGTACGTCACGGGGGTGACCTCCACGAGATTCCACCAGGGGAAGGCCTCGAACGATGCGCCGCCCACGCCGAGGTCGATGTCCTCGTAGTTGGGACCACGGTCGTAGTACCACTCATTATCCGGGATGCGCCAGGTTGGCTCACCGTCGCGGTCGACTTGCACTAGCACGCCCCGGTCATTGCCGCGCGTGCGCTCATAGGCCTTCTCGCGGTCGTAGAACATGAGCGTGATGGGACCGGTCACATTGGGACGCGGCACCTTGATGATCAGGTACTCGCTCCAAGCGCCATCCACGGCCCACTTCGTTCCCGAGGCGTAGGGATCGTCACTGGTGAGGGCCTCAACGGTGAACGGGAAGCGGTAGAACGACTCACCGTCAATGAGCCATTCCACCGCGTAGTCGCCCGCTCCGGTCTCGTTGAGGTCGATGCCATCGGAGTCGCTCGCGCTCTGGATAGGGCCGGAGTAGGGGCGCGTATCCACTCCATGACGGGCCACCTCTGTGCCATCGCGGAGGTAGCGCATCTCCATCTTCGGACCGTCGCGGTAGGGGGAGTACCCGTCAGCGTTCGGCAGGAAGGCGAAGTGGTACTGGTTGAAGAGCCAGAATTTGCCGTTGCTCCAGTGCGCACTGTTGGGAGCTTCGAGCAGGCTCATGAACGTGGGCGCTGGGCTCGGCTGGGCGGCGGTAGGAGACGCGAGCGCGATCAGAGCGACGAGAGCCGTCGCGAGGAGAAGACGATGCATAGCAGGTAGGGCTGGAGAGGGCGGCGGGGCCTGTTCTCCTCTCCATGCGGAATCCCACTACGGAACCGGACATGGCTCCACTCGGGCCGCCTCGGTCTTCCCACGCGAGTACCGAGGCGGGGCGACCAACTCAACGCGGTCACGGGCTGGCACTAGGCGACCGCGGGCCGTCCAGCGGCTCCGCCTCTGCACGGCCGATGGCGCGTGTGGCCCGGAGAAACGGCCACGTGAACGCGAGGCGATCCAGCACTCCCACGGCTGGAAGGATGAAGACCAGCGACGCCCATCCCACTACCCAAATCCGCAGCCCCGGCCACACCATCAGCAACAGCCCGATGGTTCCGAAGGCAAGAAGTCGAGGCAGGACGTTCGCCACTTTCCCGCTTGCGCGCGCCTTGCGTTCCGACAGTTCAGGCTTGACGTGGTGCGTCCAATAGGCCCGCCCCAAGAGAGCGAGTGGAAGAGCGGTCGCCACGCTGAGCCGAATGCCAAGCGGCCACGGCCAACTCCACCCCAGCGATTCCTGGAGAGTCCCGAGGCTCTGAAGCCATGCGTCCGCCGCTCCCACAACGCACGCGATGTCCGGTGCGAGCCAAGCCATGAGACCTAGCAGCGACACCGTTACGAGCGCTGGCACGATGCTGATCGGCTTCAGGATCTGGACCGAACGGAAGAACCGTCTCCCACCCACGCGGAGAGCGCGTGCGAGGTCACGCTGCTGCTCCGACGCGAGGATATTGTGCTGCTCAGATGCGGGGTCATCTTGCTGCTTGTGCGCCGCGGGCTGAGGCCAAGGGTACTTGGGCTCCGCAGCGTCCCACCCATGGCTCGGCTCCCACGTCGGTGGATGGTCGGGGTCCTGTAGCGGAACGCACCAGGGCTTCCAGTCGGCCTCGAAGTCCGCAAGGTAGGTACGCACATAGGAATCCGCGAGAGCATAGCCGTGGTTGGCGAGCGCGTTGATCTCGGCGTCGCCGAACGCGTCGAGGTCGGTGCGGATCCGCGCGAGAAGGTGCGGCGCAGCGGTGAGCGAGAGAGCGCCGGGGCGCTTGTTCTCTCCGCCGCGCGTCGGATTAGGCGGGTCCGACTCGATGTGGAAGTAGGCCAAGCCTCGGAGCGGCCGGGAGTCGCGGGCGCCGCGGAGTTGTGTCAGGGCATCCCGCGCCACTCCCGCTGTTTTCGCGTTCTGCGCCACCTCCTCCTCCACACGTTTCACCTTCTCCTCCACACGTTTCACCTTCTCCTCCACACGTTCCAGGTCCCGGTTGAACCGCCGACGCTCCCGTACGAAGTTCCGCTGGATGCTACCGAGGTTCGCCTGGAGGATGAGACTGAGTCGCTGGACGAGGCTCAAGTGGTCTGCCTTCGCCACCGACTCTGTTTCGAACACGCCGCCCGTATCGCTGGCAATGATGCAGGCACACTGCTCGTCCAGGAGTCCTGTAATCCCCGCATTGTCGAACACGCCCCCGTCTGTGAGGCCGAGGGTCTGGACGTGGGCGTCGTCGTAGATCCCGCTGACCATGAACGGCGAAAAGACCGGCGGAAAGCACGCCGATGCACCTACGGCATCGCCGATAGTGAGACGGCTGAGGTCGCGGGCGACATCGCGCGAGAGTGCGGCTGCGCTGCGGAGGCCGTAGACGAGACGCGCGAGGTCCATCAAGTCATCCTCCAACTTCTCCCGGCGATGCTCCTCTTCTCGCCTTTTATCGGGGTCTTTGGCTTTGATGGAGGTGGGATCCACGAGTACCGCCAACCGGGGGTCCATCTCCCGGAGGGCGCCTCGGAACAGGAGCCGCGTCCGCTCGGGGTTTCTGTAGATGCCCCAGACGGGCGGATCCTTCTCCATAGACCCGACCTGGAGGTACCAGGCGGGGAGTTTCGCCCGGCGGAGTTGGCCTAGCAACGCCGTGACGAACGAGGTGGCGCCCGGCTTCCGAGCCACTGCCGGCCACCAGTCGCCAGGCTTCGTCTCCCTTTCGTCAAGCACGCGGCCGGTCCGTTTCCCTTTCGCGATGGCCGCCTCGACGCGGGCGACCCAAAGCGCGATCTGCGCCTCGTGGAGGGTGGCCTTAACGCCCCGATCCGCTAGCCTCTCCACCACGTGATCGAGATCATCAGGACCACGGCCGAGCACGGCTTCGCGTAGTGCCTTGAGCCGCTGGAGTTCGTCGGCCTCGCTGCCCCGGGCATAGCCGAGGTACCAATCACCAACCTCAGAGCTGGAAAACCAGAACCGGCCTCCCGAGTTCACGCTCGTCGCGTTGATGACGTGGTGGAGGACCGCGCAGCCTCGGGGATCGGCGGCCTGCGTCCGGTTGTAATCCTCCAGCCCTCCTGGAAGCTCATCCACACGCCCCACATTCCGCTTCGAGGCGCTGCCGGTCTCCTCGCTGGCGACCTTCTTCGTGTAGACATGAGGAACGGGGCGCATTTGGTCTAGCGGAAAGGCTCCCTCCCGCTGCGGTACCCCGTCACCAAAATCGATGAGCGTGCGAAGGCGCTCGACGACATCGGCGTAGAGATGGCGCTCATAGATCCGCGCCATGTGAGTGCCGAAGCTGTACCCCGTCAGCCCGATGCGGGCGAGCACAATGGGATTCCACAATAGCCGGTTGCGGAGATTCTTTTGGATGCCGCGCCGGAGCGTCTTCTCCATCTCCTCCACGATGCATAGGTAGTCCTGCCGCGAGAGGCGCTCGGGGTCTCCGTCGGTTTTGTCCTTGCGAAGCCAGCGTTCCCGGAGGAGAAGCGTGTAAAGGGCGCCGATAATGGAGCCACCGGAGACGGTCGAGAGGACTTCCACGCGGCGGAGAACGTCCAACTCCGCCAGCCGACGGTAGACGCCGAGATGGAAGAACGAGGCGCGGAAGCCACCGCCAGCGAGCGCGAGTCCGACCTTCGCGGAATCTGGCCGGGGCGCTTGCACGATGTCAGCAGCAGCCGTCGGATCAGCCGTCAGCTGGGCAGAAAGATCGGGAAGGCCGATGGACTCGTTCATGGATGCAGACAGATACGCGTGCAGGTCTGCGCCGAACGTACGGAGCCCGGGTCGATCTGAAGCCGGGCCACCCGGCTCCTGCGTCCATCGTGCCGCCCCTCCCCGCCTCGCTACCTTCACGGGAGCACCGAGACGGACTGTGTCGGCTTCAGAAGAGCGTTCAGGAAGACGTGGGCTTCCAGCCCCCCGAGTAACGCCGCGCCGGTAGCTTCCGCCGCATGCGAGTCTCTGAAACCAAGCGAGTCTCGGGGCACGAGTGGTTCCCCTGCCGGTACCCCTGGCTCCCCAAAGCGTACCGCCTCCTCTCCGACGACCCTACCGGTCTGGACGATGAGGACCGCGCCGTAGAGGCACTCGGGATCGGCAAGAACATGGTCCGTGCGCTCAAATTCTGGGCGACGGCCATGCGCGTGATCGAGCGCCCAGAATCCGGCGAGGGGTACAGCGTCACGTCGTTCGGGGAGGCCGTCTTCGGAGCCGATGGCTTTGATCCCTACCTGGAGGACATCCGCACGCTCTGGCTCCTCCACTGGCACGTCGCCACGGCGGACCCGGCGCTCTTCGCCTGGGATTTCCTGCTGGGCCACTGGCATCGCCCGGAGATCGTCCGGGGCTCGGTCCTGCCCGAGTTCATCGCTGCAGCGAACGGCGGCTCCCGGACCTACTCAGAGACGACGCTCAGGCAGCACTACGACGTGTTCATGCTGACCTACGTACGTACGACGCGGACACGAGCCGGGGCCGGGGAGGATCATCTCGACAGCCCGCTCGTGGAGCTTGGCCTGTTGGACAAGGTGGGGGAGCGGACAGCAGGCAAGAAGCGCGAACCCGTCTACGCTTTCCGGCGCGAGGCGAAACCGGAGATCCCGGCCGCCCTCTTCGCCTACGCCCTCGCAGACATGTGGCGGACCCGGCTACCCGATGAGCGCAGCCTGACCTTCCGCAACGTGGCGACGGACCCCGGAAGCCCGGGACAGGTATTCAAGCTCCCCGAAGCCGACCTGCGCGACCGCCTCGAATCCATAGAGGCGGACTCCGGCGGGCAGTTCGCGTACCGCGAGTCTGCCGCCCTCGCCCAGGTGACCCGGTCCGCCTCGGTGGATCTCTCGGACGACTCCCTGCTCAGCGACCTCCTCGCGCGCATCTACGCTCCCACCCTCTGACGTGCGCGCCTCCGATCTCCTTCGTCCCCCCTCCCGCTTTCTCCGCACCGCTAACCTGGAGCGGGACTTCGGCCGTGCGGACGCCCTCGACGCATACGTCGTCACGCCGTTCATCACGGACGCCGTGCGGCGGATCGCAGCCTCTCTCCGCCCGGATTCCTTCCAGAGAGCCTGGCGCGTGACGGGCGATTACGGGACCGGCAAATCCTCGTTCGGCCTCGCGCTCGCCCGCGCTTTCTCAGGCGAGACGAAGGGACTCCCCCTCGCGCTGAATCAGGCCGTAGAAGACGTACTCGGAGACGCGCCCCGGCCGCGCCTGCTGCCCGTCCTCCTGACCGGCACGCGAGAAGGCCTCGCGCCCGCCCTCGCGCGCGCCCTGGACGCGGCCCGTGCCCGCCTCGGGACGCCCGTGGAGGAACCCGGTCTCTTCGACGGGACCGACCACGACATCGTGAGCTTGCTCGGCGAGACGCTGGATGCAGCCGCAGCCCACGAGAACTGGGATGGGCTGTTCCTCGCGATCGATGAGTTGGGCAAGTTTCTGGAACACGCCGCCCTCCATCCCGGCCGCGCGGACATCCACCTCCTCCAAACCCTCGCCGAGGCGGCGGCCCGCAGCGGCTCCGCGCCCTTCGTCCTCGTCGGCTTTCTGCACCAGGGGTTCGCCGCCTACGCGGACACCCTCACCCGGAGCGCGCAGCAGGAGTGGGCGAAAGTCGCCGGGCGGTTCTCGGAAATCCTCTTCGATCCGCCCCTCGAACAGACCGCGGAGTTGGCGGCCCGTGCGCTCGGCACGGACCGCGCGGCCCTCCCCGATGCAGCCACCGAGGCGGCCGGAGCCGCGATGGACGAGGCCGTCCGCCTGGGGTGGTACGGCCCCGGCGCCTCCGCCGAGTCCCTCCGCGAGACGGCCGCCGCCCTCTACCCTCTCCACCCGACCGCCCTCCCCGCCCTCCTCCGCGCGACGCGCCTCTACGGACAGAACGAGCGCTCGCTCTTCAGCTTTCTCCTGAGCCCTGAACTCAACGGTCTCCGCGAGTTCGCTGAGTCGCACGACGTCGGCGCGTTCTTCGGGCTGGACGCACTCTACGACTACGTCGCCGCGACGTACGGACACCGGATCGCCGCGCGAAGCGTGCGGAGCCACTGGACGGCCATCTCGTCGCTGATCGACACGTATCCAGGCACCGAGGCCGAGTTGCGGGTGCTGAAGGCGGTCGGCCTGCTGAACCTGCTCAACACGGACCGTCTCCTCGCCACCCCCGAGGCGCTCCCCGCTGCGTTCGTCGGGACGGCCGTGGATGCGGCCGCAACCGCCGCTGCGCTGCAGGCACGCGGCGTGCTGTTTGACCGGGGCGCGCGGGGCGGCGTCTGCCTCTGGCCGCACTCCAGCGTAGATCTGGAACGGGAGTACCGGACGGCTGCCGAGACGCTAGAGCCCATCGGACACGTCGGCCGCTACCTCGCCCACGAGCGCGAGACGGCGCCCATCGTAGCGCGTCGGCATTACATCGAGACGGGCGCGCTCCGGCACGTGGAGGTCCGCGCCACGACCGCCGAGCGCCTCCTCACCGACGCCGAGCGCCCCACGGACTCGGACGCCCTCCTGCTCACCGTCCTCTGCGATATCGAGCCCGAACGCACCGAGGCGACCGAGGCCGCGCGCACGGTCACGGATCCAGCCGTGCTCGTCGCCATCCCACCCCCGCTCGCAGGCCTGCGCGACGCGCTCGAAGAGACCGCCGCGTGGCGCCACGTCGTCCGCCACACGCCCGCACTCACGCACGACGCCTACGCCGCCGAGGAAGCCTCACGCCAGGTGGAGGCAGCCCAGCAAGCCCTCGCCCGGCGCCTGGACAGCGTCCTCGCGTTCACCAAAGGAGACGCCGCTGCCCACGCCGACTGGGTCCGCCTCGGGGAGTCCGTGGGCCTGGGCGGAGGCCGCGCCGTCGTCTCGTACGTGTCGGATCTCTGCGCCGAGATCTTCGACCGGGCGCCGCGCATCGCGAACGAACTCATCAACCGAGAGCAGCCGAGTTCTGCCGCCAAGACCGCCCGGATGCGGCTCGTCGGGGCCATCCTGACGCAGTCCCACCGCCCCCGTCTCGGTCTTCCCGCTGACACCTTCCCGCCAGAGAAGGCGCTCTACCTCTCCATTCTTCAGGCCGGACGCCTCCACCGCGAGACCGGGGGCGCCTGGGGCCTCCATCTCCCCGCCGAGGCCGACGACCCCACGAACCTTCGGCCCGTTCTCCGGGCTATGCGCGAGACCCTCGGCGACGACCTCGCGAAGGTGCCAGTCCCCGATCTCTTCGCCGCGCTGAAAGCCCCGCCCTACGGCGTCCGCGAGGGGCTGCTGCATCTGCTGCTCGCCATCTTCCTCCGCCTCTACGAGCGCGAGGTCGCGATGTACGAGGACGGGGCGTTCGTGCGGCGCGTCACGCCGGAGCACTTCCAGCGGCTCGACAAGGCGCCCGAGCGGTTCGCGCTCCAGCGCTGCACCGTGGATGGCGTCCGCGCCGATGTCTTCGCGCACCTGCGGCGCGTCGTGGGCGAGGACGGGCCGAGCGGGGGCGACCTGGACGTGCTCGGCATCGTCACGCCGCTGTGCCTCTTCGCCGCGGAGTTGCCGGAGTACGCCCTCGCGACGCGCACCGTCTCCGCTCCCGCGCAGGCCGTCCGCGAGACGCTCCTCGATGCCCGCGAGCCCGCCACGCTCCTCTTCGCCGACCTCCCCGAGGCCTGCGGCGTCCCGCTCCTCGATGCTCCCGAGGCGGACCCGGTCGCCTTCGCCGGAGCCCTTCAGACCACGCTCGACGAACTCCGCGCCGCCACGCCAGAGCTTCGCGCCCGCGTCGGCGCTCGCCTAGCCGAGTCCTTTGACCTGAGCACCGAGGCGGAGGGACCCGCGATGGACGAAGCCACGCGGCGTGCTCTGAGTGCTCGCGCCTCCGCCGTTCTCGGCGCCGTGCAGGACCGTGATTTGAAAGCCTTTGCAGGACGCCTCGCGGATTCCGGCCTCGCGATGGACCGCTGGCTCGACTCCGTCGCTGCGCTCGTGACCGCCAAGCCGCTGGAGCGCTGGACGGACGACGACGAGGCCCGCTTCGGTGCCGAACTGGACCGCCGCACCGCGCACTTCCTCCGCACCGAGGCCACCGTCTTTGGGATGGAAGCGGGGGGCGATGGTTCGGCTGCGCTCACCACAGGCTCCGCCCCCGCACTCGGTGCCGTCCGCGTGGGCGTGACCGAGGCGGACGGCACCGAGGCCATGCGCGTGCTCGTGGTCCGCGAGGCCGACCGTGCCCGCCTCGGCGACGCCGTGGAGCAGGCCGAGGCCCGCTTTCGCGAGATGGACCGCGTGGAACTTCTCGCGGCCGTTCGCGCTCTCGGGCGTGTCCTCTCTGATCCCGCCCCCGACTCTGCCGAGGCCGACGCATGAGTGAGCCCCGCCACATTCTCAGCCTCTCCGGCGGCAAAGACTCCGCCGCACTGGCCGTGTACCTCCGCGACCGCGTCCCGGAGATGGAGTACGTCTTCCACGACACCGGCCACGAGCTCCCCGAGACGTACGACTACCTGGACCGCCTCCAGGCGCTCCTCGGCCGCCCCATCGTCCGCACGACGGACAACCTGGAGGACCCCTTCGAGCACTGGCTCATCGTCTACGGCGGGATGCTGCCCTCCAACCACCGGCGGTGGTGCACCAAGATGATGAAGCTCCGCCCGCTGGAGGAGTACATCGGCGATGAGCCGGTCATCAACTACGTCGGCCTGCGGGCGGACGAGCGCGTGCGCGAGGGCTACATCTCCACCAAGCCCAACATCACGCCTGTCTACCCCTTCCGCGATGACGGCCTCGTACGCGAGGACATCGTGCGGATCCTCGACGAGTCCGGCCTCGGGATGCCGCCGTACCTGGAGTGGGGCCGCTCGCGCTCCGGCTGCTACTTCTGCTTCTACCAGCAGAAGATCGAGTGGGTGCGGCTGCGCGAGGCCCACCCGGACCTCTTCGCGAAGGCGAAGCGCTACGAGGAAGAAAGCGTGGTGGGTGGCGAGCCGTTCTACTGGTGCCAGACGGAATCCCTCGCGGAGTTGGAGCGGCCGGAGCGGATCGCGGAGATCAAGGCCAAAGCGGAGGCGAAGGCGAACGCCCCCAAGCGCGCGACGCGCCTCGTGGAGATGCTCGGCGGGATGGACGTGATCGAGGAGGAGCGCGAGGGCTGCCTCATCTGCTTCCTCTGACCGCGCCCGCCTCGGTACCGAGGCGGGGGGAGCCACAGCGCCCGCGCGTCCGTGCGTGAACGTTGTGCGCGGCTGATCGGAGGCCGCGAGCGCGCCGTATCGTCGGCGCCTCACCAGCCGGACCGGCATTGATCCGATTCGCCCTCGGCCTCTCTCTGGCCGTTCTCCTCGCCTCGTGCGATACCGCAGGCACCGATTCGTTCTCCCTGTCGGTCTCCGTCCAGGATAGCGACGGGCGCCCCGTCTCAGGCCTCACCGTCGCGCTCGACACGGAACTCGTGCCCGGTAGCGCGCAGACCCCGACGAGTGCCACCACCTTCGATCTCTCGACGCCGTACCCCAACCCCTACGGCCTCGGCGCCGACGTCACGGTCGCCTCCCGCGGCGAGGGACCGATCCAAGTCAACATCTTCGATCTGGAGGGCAGCGTTCTCTCGCACACGGACCTCCTCTCCAGCGATCCGACCGCACGATTCGCTGTCACCATCAGCGCGACAGCCGGGATTCCGGCGGGCTTGCCGCTTCCGGGTGGCATCTACCGCCTTCGCGCCTCTCGCGGCGATGAGTTCGCTGAGCGGGGACTGATCCGCAGCGAGGGCGCGCTGGAGAGCGGAGCCCTCGGCATCCGTCGCTTCCTCGGCGTGACGAACGGCACCGGTCTGGTTCGGACGGAGGACCGCACGGCATCACCCAGCCTCTACCCGACTCTGCCCCCGCTCGTCCACACGGACGACGTTAACAACGAACTCGCCAGCGTCCGCGTCAGTCGCATGGCGGCAGTGGTCGTCTCGGACGGCACGCGGACTGAGACCCGCGAGGTTGCGCTTCGGGACGGCGCAAACGTCGTGGACGTGATCTGGTAGGTCCTCCCCCTCCCGCCTCGGTGCCGAGGCGGGAGGAGCTACGGCGCGAGCGGCCAGACGCGAAGCGAGCAGAGCACCACCTCGCCACCCTCGGCGAAGACCTGAATGCCCTGGCTGGAGGGGTCCGGGAAGACGAGGTCCGTGAAGATCGCCTCGCCGTCATTCCAGAACGCCTCTACGCTGCACCGGTCCACCAGCGCACGAAGACGGACGCAGCCCTCAGCGTCCTGCCGCACGATGCCGGTGTGTACGTCGGGGAACTCGACGTGGAAGGCGTGCTCGCCTGCCCCGATGCGGTCCAGGTACGCCCGGCGCGAGGTCACGTCGTAGCCGAGGATAGTGGTCTGGCCGGAGCCCTCGCGCACGCGGAGCCCGACTCGTGAGGCGCTGCCCGTCTCAAACACTGCCTCGATATCCAGCACGTCGCCGCTCGCGTCCACCTCGTGGACGCCGGGCGGGAGCGTCCAGTCCGCACGTTCCACGGCGGCCTCGGCGCGAAGCGCGGCGATCTCGGGCGCGGGACGCTGACGCAGGCGGAGGACTCGCGGCGTACGGACGAGCCGGAGGTCGCGAGGGGCGGTGAACTGGCCGCGCCAGGGGTCTGTGGGCGTCACGTTCGCGTAGCGCCAGTTGTTCATCCAGGCGAGCCAGACACGGCGGCCGCCGGGCGCATGGTTCCAGCTCTGCCCGGCGTAGAAATCGCGCCCGTGATCCAGCCAGAGCAGTTTCTCAGGCGGGGTCTCGGCGTGGAAGGCGGTGCCATCGAAGTGACCGACGAGGTAGTGACCGCCGCTGCCGCCCGCGAGCGCGCGGTCCGCCACGTCGATCTTGAGGATCCAGCGCGACTCGCCCGGCTCCCCCTCGACCTCCAGTTCGAAAAGGTCCGGGCATTCCCAGTTGGGGGCGCCTGGCACGCCCCAGCAGGTGCCATCCTCTGCCTCGCCGAAGGTGCTGAGGAGCGTCCAGGCCTTGAGATCGTCCGAGGCGTAGAAGCAGAGGATCAGGTCCTCGGCACGGACGACGGCCATGATCCATCGCGCGGTCTCCTCGTGCCAGAAGACCTTGGGATCGCGGAAGTGCTCGCGGCCCTCGTCCAGGACGGGATTACCCTCGTAGATCATCCAGGTACGGCCCCGGTCGGTGGAGTACGCGAGGCGCTGGTCCTGGACCTTGCGCTCTTCGCTGTGGCCGGTGTAGATGCACACGAGGGCGTCGCGCCCGAACCCGGCGGTGTTCTCGCGGTCCACGACGGCCGAGCCAGAGAAGGCCATGACTCCGTCCGCCTCGGGGATGGCGACGGGCAGTTCCTCCCAGTGCACGAGGTCGGTCGAGACGGCGTGACCCCAACTCATGTGGCCCCAAACCGTCCCGATCGGGTTGTGCTGGTAGAAGAGGTGCCACTCGCCGTCCAGGTAGACGCACCCGTTCGGGTCGTTGACGAAGTGCTGGCGAGGCGTATAGTGGAACGCGGGGCGGTAGCGCTCCACAGAAGAGTCAGGCATCAGGCGGGCGTCGGCGCGAAGACGGCGGCCGGATCGTACGGCGGGATGGCGCCGAGGGCCCCGGCGACAAAGGCGCCGAGTCGGTTCGCGCGGTCCAGGGCGTCGGCGGCAGATACATCGTCCAGCAGAGCCGCGAGGAGGGCCGCTAAGAACGCGTCTCCAGCACCGACGGTATCTGCCACAGCGGCCGGGTAGCCCGGGTGCTCGTACAGAACCCCCTCGCGAAGGAGCAGCGCGCCTCGGGGCCCGCGCGTGACGCAGACGGTCGCGATCTCGAACTGCTCGGCGAGGCGCTGTGTGGCACTGCCCAGGTCGTCACCGAGGCCGTACCATCCGGCGAGGGTCTCCACCTCGTCATCGTTGAGCTTCGCGAGGTCAGCGGTGCGGAGGCTAGCCTCTACCACCTCGCGCGAGACGTACGGAGGCCGGAGGTTGATGTCGCAGACGTGGAGCGAGGCCACCTTCCAGAGGGCGCGGAGGGTCTGGCGCGAGGTCTCCTCGCGTTGCGCGAGGGTGCCGAAGACGAGGGCGCGGGCACTGCTGGCGGCCTCCACTAGCGCCTCAGTCGCAGCGATGGCATCCCAGGCGGCGGGCCGCATGATGTCGTAGGCCGGGATCCCACCCGCTTCCATCTCGACGTGGACGAAACCGGTGGGGAGCGCTGGATCGGTTTGGAGGAGGTCTGCGGAGAGTCCTCGTGCGGCGACCCGGCGGACGGCCTCGCGCCCGAGCGCGTCGCCCCCCACGCGCGAGGCGAGCACGGCGTCCACGCCGAGTTGGTGGAGGTGGCAGGCGACGTTGTGGGACGCGCCGCCCAGAAAGAGGCCGGACGGCAGAGAGTCCCACAGCACCTCGCCGACGACGAGGATAGGGGCGGGCATCGGGTACGGGTCGTGCAATCGTTTGCCCTGGCATGGTAGCCCCTCGCGCGGTGCGCGGCAAGGGGTTGTGGGGCATGGTTCCCGAGTGTTGATCCACCCACTTCCTCTCCTACAGCGTCCTCCCCGCGAAAGCGGGGATTCAGAGTGACGAGGAGAGCCGATGTCCTCCGCCTCAGTAGAGCCGTCCGCCCGCCCGGGTCGCCCGCCCGTCACGCTGGTACTCGTCCCTACGGGGCTTTCCCAGTACTCTGGACCCCGGCTCGAGGACCGGGATGACGCTGTAGGAGAGAGTTGAGGAAGATTCTCGCGCCCCTCAACCGCCCCATGATGAGACCGAGGCGGAGGCTACTGTACGTGGAGGTACACGCTGTGCTCGTCGTACGGCTTCCAGAATGGGGAGGGGTCCGCCGGGTGGATGAGGACGGAGAAGCCGAGTTCGCCTGCCATCTTCCAGACCACGCCGATGCGGGGATCGTCCACGGCGACGCGGCGCCCCCTGGCTGTCTACGGTCCGTGAGGCCGAGGCTCTTGTAGATCTCCAGGCCGCCCACGCCCCCTCGGCGTCTGCGGCGAGCCCGGCGGCAGCGCGCAGGCCCCGAGGGGAAACCGGAGAAGCGCGATAAGCCGAAGTCGATGCATCAGGGCAGAGTGGAGATGCGGCGGCATACCCGGGATCTCCGCGAAGCTCTCGGCCCGCCTCGGTGCCTGCACTGAGGCCGTCCCGCTCTCCGCGTCACGCCGTGGACTGGCGGAGGACGAGTTCCGTGGGCAGCACCGTCAGCCCGTGAGAGCCGCCATTCGTGCCGTCGATCTCTGCGAGGAGCCGCTCAATGGCCGTCCGCCCCATCTGGCGCATCGGCATGCGAACGGTGGTCAGTGAGGGGATGGCGAGCTGCGAGAACTTGGAATCGTCCACGCCCGCGATGGCAATGTCTTCGGGCACGCGGAGGCCGGCCTCACGGAGCCCCGTGAGAAGACCGAACGCGGAATCGTCGTTGGCCGCGAAGACCGCCGTCGGGCGCGGGTCGGCAGCGAGAATCGCCGGAACCGTGTCTTCGCCGCACTCCAGGGTAAAGTCGCAGGGCAATTCCAAGACCGGCTCTAGGCCGTGAGCGGCAAGGCCCTCGCGGAATCCCGTGAGCCGCTCCTCGGCGTCGTACGTACCGTCCGGCCCCTTGAGAAAGGCGATCTGCCGGTGTCCGCGCTCAACGAGGTGCTCCGTCATCCGGAAGGCGCCACCCCGATTGTCCGCATTGACGGCTGTGATCTCGGGGTCGTGTACCTCTGTGTTCGCAAAAACGAGCGGCAGGTCGGCTGGTAGCCAGGCGCGAACGGTCTCAGCTGGAAACTCTGTGGACATCACGATGAGTCCGTCTACCCGACGCTCCAGCCCCCGGAGCACCGCACGGAATTCGGCGTCGTTGCGGTGCGAGGAGGACACCATTAGGAAGCGTCCTTGCTGGCTCGTGATCCGGTCGATGCCGCTCAGGAACTCCGAAAAGATGTCGCCCGCGATGTACGGCAGTAGTACACCGACGCCGCCCACGCGCTGTCCGAGAAGAGACAAGGCAGCAGGATTCGGGCGATAGCCCAACTCATCGGCGGCAGCGCGCACCCGCGCCTTCTTCTCCTCGTGGACCGAGGCAGAACCGTTGAGCACGCGCGAGACGGTCGAGATCGAGACCCCTGCGCGCTTAGCCACATCGCGGATGGTAGGGACCATGCAGCAGGCGGGACGCCAGATTGAAAACGTTTTCCAAAGCTACGTGGATGCCTCCACCGTCGCAAACCAATGAGGCGTGAGAGAAACCCACCTCCGGCGTCCGCCTTTGGCTCTGTCACGAGACAGAGCCTAGGTCAGCCCAGTACCAAAGTGGCTAGAGGCTACCAGACCGGCTGCCCGCCCTTGGCCTTCAGCGAAGCGCTGGCCGTGCCGGGCTCGAAGGAGCCGACCCAGGCGAGGTAGCGTCCACTCTTGGCTTGCGCGATGGTGACGGCCGGATTGCTGCCGTTGGCGTCGTCGGAGCAGTGCCAGCGGCCGTTCGGGTCAAGGACGAGGATCGTCGTGTCCGTGCCGGATGTAGCGTAGATGGAGAGCGCGCCACTGCCGCTCCACGTGATGGCGCCTGCCGGACTGCTGTTCGCGATGTAGCCCGAGCAGCCGCTACCTTGGACCGCAACACGATCTGGGCCACCCGCCTGTACGGTCGCCTCGGCGAGATCGCCGGTGACTTCCAGGGTGACTTGCGGGGTGCCGCTGCGTTCTGGCTGAGCGCTGACCGCTACGCTCGCGAAAAGAAGCGTGGCGAGGGCGGAGAGTCGAAGTGTCGTCATGGCCTCCGGGGGAATGGAGTGGACCGTCGGCCGTGCAAACGTCACGCCGCACGGGGATGTTGCCGTTCAGCGTGGCGTCACGGAAGGATCACAAGCTTACTCCAGGTCGTCCAGGGAGCCTTCCACGACGCTCAGCGCGGCCTCAACAGGTGCATCCATCGACTGGAAGGTGCCGACCCAGATCGTGTACGTGCCGTCGCCTCCGCCAGACACCTCGACGCCAGGCGCCGTCCCGTCGAAGTCGTCGCTGCAATACCAGTCGCCATCGGGCGTCTGGATAACGAGTGTGAGATCCTCCTCGAAGCTGGCATACGCTGTCATTGCGAGCATCTCCGCATCGCTATCGAGGCGGGCCGTTGGCTCGGTGGTGAGATAGCCCGTGCAGACCTCGCCGATAACAGGGTTGAACAACTCCCCGCCCGCGAAGACGAGCGCCTCGGCCCTGCCGTCGTCGAGCACGAGGGTGTTCTGGGCTTGGCCACCGAGTTCGTTGCCGGAGTAGGTGCCTGTCGAGTAGGAGGCCCCAAAGGTGTCGATGATCTCCTCGTCGAAATCCATGCTCTCCGGCTCCGGGAGTACATCGCCGATCTCGCCACGCGTGGCGGTGAAGGTGGCAGTGGAGGAGTCCAATTCTCCGAACGTGCCGATCCAGACGGCGGTCTCTCCGGTACCGACCTCAATAGCCGGATCGCGGCCCGTGGCGTCGTCGCTACAGAACCAGTTGCCTTGCGCGTCGCGGGCGACCATCACGAGGTCGTCGTCTCCACTGGCGAGGAGCGTGATGGGACCCTCGCCCTCAGACGTGAACGTCAGCGTGGGGGCCAGCGAGATGTTGCCGCTACAGCCCATACCGGAGAGGGGATTGCCGACGCCCGTACCCAACTCGAACTCCCGTTCGAGTCCCTCTTCGTCCGCTTCGAGCGTGAGATCTTCGCCCCGCGCGTCGAGGTCGAGGGAGACGTATTCCGCCTCGGAGAAGTACTCGCGGGATCCTATCGGCTCCGGTGGCGGCGGCAGCGGCATCGGAGGCGCGATGACCTCGTTGGTAACAGTCAGAGTCGCCTCGGGTGCTTCACCGCGTGCGTAGCCTCGGAACGTGCCGACCCAGACGGTCTGCTCGCCTGCCCCCTGCACCTCGACGGCAGGATCGGTGCCATCGAACGGCGACGCGTCGTCATTGCAGACCCAGCCACCGCCGCTCGTGCGGACCGCCAGCGTGAGATCTGCATCTGAGGTGGCTGTCACGTTGTAGGGCGACGGGCCGCTCACGCGAGCGGTCGGCTCTGAATTGTAGAACCCGACGCAGTAATCGGGCATCCCGAGTTCTTCGGCTGGGTGCAAGCCACCTGCTATCACCTCCATCTCCGCGTCATCGACGCCGGAGAAAGGAAGCGAATCCGCGTCGCTTCCGAGACCGACAGCCGGTGGAGGGGGGCCGGCGTGGAGTGTCGCCGCTGGGCTCGCATCGAGGTCTGACATGAACGAGCCCACCCAGACGGCATAGCGACCGGGCGTGGGCTGCTCCAGAAGGAGAGCAGGCTGGACACCGTCCTCATCGTCGATGCACACGACCTCGCTATCCGGGCCGATGATCGTCATCGTCGCGTCGAGGGCAGAGCGGACCCAGAGCCGCATGGGGCTCGTGTCACTCCACTCCACGACGGCATCGGGCGCACCTGGAGTGAGGAAGCCGGGGCAGTCCGCCTCGGGGTGCTCGGCGTCCGGTGAGACATCGAAGGTCAGATCATCCGTGGCATCGGATCCGGCCTGGATGGTGCCGTGGCGCGATGCCGCGTCGGCGTCGAGCGGCTGGGCAGCGAGGGGCGCTGCGAAGAGAGCGAGCGCGAGAAAAGAGACGGGACGAGACATGCGGGGTGAGCGTAGAAGGCATCCGAAGGTAGGCCGCAAACGAATCGCGGGGCACCCCTCATGGAGCGCCCCGCGTAAGGCCAGATGCAAGAAACACCGTCAGACGGTCTCGACCGAGGCGCCGTCCCCCGAGTGGACGCCCGAGGCGGGCTCGCTCACGAAGCGGAGCCAGCCGTGCGAGTCGTTGCCCTTGTGGAGGACGTCGAAGAAGGCCTCCTGCAACTCGGCCGTGATCGGCCCGCGGCGACCCTCGCCGACGGTGTGGTGGTCCACCGAGCGGACCGGCGTGACCTCAGCAGCGGTACCGGTGAAGAAGACCTCGTCCGCGATGTAGAGCGCCTCGCGGGGCATCGCGACCTCGCGCACCTCGTAGCCTCGCTCACGCGCGATGGTGATGATGCTGTCCCGGGTGATGCCGGGCAAGATGGAGAATGCGGCGGGCGGTGTGTGCAAGATGCCGTCGCGCACGATGAAGAGGTTCTCGCCTGAGCCCTCGGAGAGGTAGCCGCTGGTAGTCAGCGCGATGCCCTCGACGAACCCGTTCTTGATCGCGTCCATCTTGATCAGCGAGGAGCCGATGTAGTTACCACCCGCCTTCGCCATGGCCGGGATGGTGTTGGGCGCGGGGCGGCTCCACGAGGCGACTTGCACGTCCACGCCGCTCTCCAATGCCTCGGGGCCGAGGTACTGGCCCCATTCCCAGACCGCGATGATGGTCTTGACGGGGTTCTTGAGCGGGTTGACGCCCATCGGCCCGTGATCGCGGAAGGTCAGCGGACGGATGTAGCACGCCTCCAGCCCGCTGTCAGAGATCGTCTCCACGACGGCATCGCAGAGCGTGTCCAGGTCGTGCGGGATCTCCATCCGATGGATCGCAGCCGAGTCCACGAGGCGGCGCATGTGCTCACGGAGGCGGAAGACGGCCGAGCCCTTGTCGGTGGCGTAGCACCGGATGCCCTCGAAGACGGAGGAGCCGTAGTGGAGGGCGTGGGTGAGGACGTGGACGGTGGCGTCTTCGTGGGCGACGAGTTCGCCGTCGATCCAGATGCGGGGATGCTCCATTGGGAAAAGGAAGGGGAGGGACTCAGGCAACAGGGCCCGCTCGGCAGGGACGGGAGGGTGACGACCGGCCCGACCGAGAGGACTGCCCGAATATACTGGGACCGGAAGCGCTTCCAGAGCAGTGTCATCCGCATTCGTCAGGGCTTCCCTGGCTCCCAACGGAACGCGCATGAACGGGCGTGCCCGGCATCATCTCCACGTCACCCGGTGCACGTCGCGTCCGTCCGACCGAAGCCAGACCGCGCCCTCTGTAGCGGTGGAGAGGACGGTCGCGCCCGCCTCGGTCCAGCGCTGGAGGGGTTCCTCGTTGGGCAGCCCGTACGCGTTGCGCCGCGCGACGGAGACGACGGCCCATTGGGTCTCGCCATCACGGCTGGCCGCTCGCACGAAGTTCGAGGTGGACGAGGTCCGCGAGCCGTGGTGGCCCACCGTCGCCACGTCGGCGCGAAGGAGTGGGACGTAGCGCGCCACCATCTCGGCCTCGGACGCTGCCTCGGCATCACCAGTCAGAAGGAACTCCGTCTCGCCGTACTGCACGAGCAGCGCGACGGAGCGTTCGTTGGAGTCTCCGGCTACGAGAGCCTTCGGGCCGGGCGCGAGGATGCGGATCCGAACCGTCGGGTCCAGAAGCAGGGAATCGCCTGCAGCGACGGTCTGCTGCGCGATGCCGAGCGAGTCGGCGAGATGCTGGGTCTCGGCCCAGACGCCGTCCTCGCGCGTCTCGCCGCTGTGCACGAGGCGACCCACCTCGGTGCCGCCGAGAACGGTCGGGAGCCCCCCGACGTGGTCTGCGTCGGCGTGGGTGGCGACGATGGCGTCCAGGCGGCGGATGCCGTGCCGCGCGAGATGCTCCAGAACCGTCCGGCCGTTGTCCCAACTCGCCGTGCGCACGCCCGCGTCGATGAGCATCGCGCTCCCGTTCGGGAAGCGAAGTACTGTCGCGTCGCCCTGGCCGACATCGAGAAAAGCGACATCCAGGCGGGGGGCCGCGTCGCGCTCGGCTACGTCCTTCCATCCCGCGAGGACAACGAGCGCGAGGCTCAACGTGGCAAGCCGCCACCGGGCACGAGGCCGAAGCCAAAGCGCTGTCGCGGCCAAGCTTGCGATGAGCGCGAGGATCACGAGTGGATCCGTGACGAACCGTTCCACAGCGATCCAGCCGATGCCAGTTGCGCCTGCCTCGCTGGTGATGAGGAGAAGGCGCGCAGCCACGTCCGCGAGCGCACCGAGGCGGTCAGCGAGGAAGGGAAGTGGCGCGAGGCAGACCGTGAGCAGACCGGTCCCGAGGGAGATGCCGGTGAGCGGGATTGCGGCGAGGTTGAGCACCAGCCCGGCCAGCGGGATCCGCCCGAAGTGAACGAGCAAGACGGGGGCCGTCCCGAGCGTAGCTGCCGCCGAGGCGAGCGTCATCTCTGTGCTCCATTTCACCCCTCCCCGGCTCAGAACGCGTTCTGGAACGAGCCGTCGCATCGCGAGCATCCCCAGCGGCGTCAGCGTCGCCAGCGCGGCGACGGCGGAGAATGAGAGTTGGAAGCCGACCTCGAAGAGCGCCGAGGGGCGGATCATGAGCAGCACCAGCGCAGCGAACCCGAGTGTGTTCAAAGTGTCGACCGGCTTCTCCAGCGCGCGTCCGATCAGCGCGACCGATGCCATCACGAACGCTCGTGTGACCGGGACGGCCGCTCCGGTCACGAGCACGTAGATCGCGAGAAGCCCGAGCGTGAAGAGCGATCGGCTCCACTCGGCTGTTCGCCTCGGCACTCCGAGGCGCCCGAGGAGCGGCCCCATCAGTCCATAGAGCACGAAGCCGACGAGCAGAACATGGAGTCCAGAAACCGCGAGGAGGTGCACCAGCCCCGCTGCTACGAACTGGTCCCGCGTCTCCGGGTCGATCTGCGAGCGGTCGGCGATGAGAAGAGCGGCGAGAACGGCGCGGGCCTCTAGGCTCGGAACATGGGCACCCAGTGCTCGCTCCACCCGGTGTCGGAGTGCGCCTGCCAGTCGGTCGAGTGGCGCCTCGGCGGGTGCGAGGAAGGCGATGGCTCCTGATCCCTCGGCGCGGAGTGTGGCGTGGATGCCCCGGTGCGCGAGGAACTGCCGGTAGTCGAAGTCGGCGGGGTTGCGGCGTCCTCGCGCGGGGAGGAAGCGGCCCGCCACGGCCACCCGATCACCGAGGCGGAGGGCGGGGTAGACGGGAAGCGGCGGCGGGGTATCGTCCCAGGGCGCGGCGCGCGGAACAGCGAGTGTGATCTGCACCAAGCCGCGCACGCGCTGGCCCACGGTGTCCTTTCGGGCAGAGTCGGCGCGGAGGACGAAGCGGACCCCGGAGCGTCCGGCGGTGGGCGGCACGTCCACGGTGCCCCAGAGGACGAGCGAGGGATCGCCGTCGAGCGAGTCCACCTCGGCGGCGTGCCGGGCGGCGTGGGCCAGGTGATCGGCGGGGAGGTCCGTCCAGGCGACCATGCGGGCACCGCCGAGAGCAGCGAACGTCACTAGAGCGGCGAGGGTGGCGCCGAGCGGTCGGAGCGTCACGAGGCGTCCTCGTGAGAACACAGCGTATCCGACGAGGGCTGTCAGGCTCGCGCCAGCGACGGCCATCCAGATCGCCAGCGGCGCGAGACTGGAGACCACGATCCCGAAGCCGAGCGCAACGGCTGCGATCAGCGCAGGACGGGCCGTGAGGCGCAAAGGTGGGGGAGGAGGGGAGAGGGGCACACCAACAGGTGAATTAGCCCCTCAGACACGCCAGGAACTCCGACGTAACAATCGTGCGGATGTCGATGCTCTGCCTCCGTTCGCTTCGCGCTCTCTTCCCTCGAGCCACTAGGCCCGGCAGACTACCTTGCGGCCTCTCGTTTCGAGCCCCCACCACACTCTCCGTTCTCAACCGGTTCGCATGAGCACCCGCCGCCAGGTCCGCGAGCGCGTCCTCCAGGCTCTCTACGCCCAGGAAGTCAGCGGCGACACGCCCGAGCACGTGCTCGCCACGCTGCTGCGCCCCACCTTCAAGGGCGAGAAGGCCTACACCCGCTTCGCGGAGAAGCTTTTCCTTCGCGGCCTCGACGTGCGCACCGAGGCGGACACGCTGCTGGACACGCACGTCCAGAACTGGGAGATCTCCCGACTCGCGCTCACCGACCGGCTCGTGCTGCGCATGGCTGTGGCGGAGATGCTCCACTTCGAGGACATCCCGCCGAAAGTCACCATCAACGAGGCGGTAGACATCGCGCGGTCTTTCGGGAGCGACAAGAGCGGCGCGTTCGTCAATGGTGTGCTGGATGCCATCCTGACGGAACTGCGCGAGGCTGGGCGCCTGAAGAAGACGGGCCGAGGCCTCGTCAACACCTCGCCGCCGAAGGCCAATAGCTAGGTGGCGCTCTACGGAATCGGGGACATCCATGGCTGCCGAGCCACGCTGGCGGCCCTGATCGGCGCCCTCGCGCCGACGCCGGAGGACCATCTCGTCTTTGTCGGCGACTACATCGACCGGGGACCGGATTCGTACGGCGTGATCGAGGACCTGCTGCGAATGCAGCACGAGGCAGCCAGCGGCGAGGGGCCGCGATGCACCTTTCTCCGCGGCAACCACGACCAGATGCTCTTGGACTGGGCCGACGGTCTGCCGGGCGCCTACGACCTCTGGCGCGCCAACGGTGGGCTCGCGACCCTCACGTCGTACCCAGGAACGCGAGTTCCAGACTCTCATTTCGCGTTCTACCGCGCGACAGAACTGGCGGTCGAGGTAGACGGCGTCGCGTTTGTGCACGCGGGGCTGGATCCCTCGCGCTCCGTTGCGGAGCAGCTCGCGGAGCCAGACGCAGAGACGATGCTCTGGACGCGCGCCCACCTCCACGCGGACCGCTCGGCGTGGGAGATACCGGTCGTCTGCGGCCACACGCCGGTCTCGGCGCCCATCGACGAAGACCTACTGATCGCCATCGACACGGGCGCGGTCTACCACCACAGAATGGAGTTGGGGCGGCTTACAGCCGTGCGGCTGCCGGAGCGTGAGTTCATCGCCGTTCCGTACCAGGGGTAGGTCCGCCTCGGTACCGAGGCGGGAGGACTCAGCCGCCGATGCCGACGGAAAGCCCGCCGCGGATGGCAGGCTCGCTCCCGCCGATCTCCACGAACACGACGCGATTGCTCCCGAGGCGGGCAGAGCCGCGCGCGAACGGATCGAACATGACGCTGAAGAGGCGCGTCCGCTGCTCGCCTGTGGGCGAGAAGAACGGGATGTCGAAGGCCGGACCGAACCGCACTCCGGCGTCCAGATCCAGCCGATCCGCGTCGAAGTCCCGCACGATAGCGAGGACCTGCAGCACACGCATGCTCCCGCCGATGCCGACCGCGAGGCGGAGTTGACCCTGCTGTCCGAGGGCGCGCGGGTCATAGTCCAGGTAGAAGGCCCCCTCCTGTGTGAGGACGGTGAGGCGCGGTGACGCGTAGGCCGCGAAGAGACCTGGCCCGAGCCCGATGCCGCCGTAGAGTCGCGGACTAGAGGAGAGCGCGGGGGACTCGGCTCCTGGCAGCGGTTGCCCTGATACTGCCGGACCAGCGAGTACACCCAGAAGGACGAGGAAGAAGACGAGCGCACGAGGCATAGCGCAACCTACGCCGCCGTTGGTCAGGACTCCATTTCACCGCGAACGCGCCCCCTCGCCCGCCTCGCTCCCCTAGCCTGCGTCCGCGTCCCGCATTCTCACTTCCGCCCTCACGACATGGCTCTCCGAGTCGGCATCGTCGGCCTTCCCAACGTCGGCAAGTCAACGCTCTTCAACGCGCTCTCCGAAGCGGGCGCGCAGGCCGCCAACTTCCCGTTTTGCACCATCGAGCCCAACGTGGGCGTGGTGGCGGTTCCAGATCCGCGTCTGGACCGGCTAGCGGAGTTGGCCGAGAGCGCGAACGTGATCCCCGCGAGCATCGAGTTCGTCGACATCGCCGGCCTCGTGGCGGGTGCGAGCAAAGGCGAGGGCCTCGGCAACCAGTTCCTCTCGCACATCCGCGAGGTGGACGCCATCGTGCACGTCGTCCGCTGCTTCGAGGAGGAGAACGTGGTCCACGTGGAGGGCTCCGTAGACCCGCTGCGCGACATCGAGACCATCCAGACGGAGCTCATCCTGAAGGACCTGGAGACGGTCACGAAGCGCCGCGAGAAGGCCGCCAAGATGGTCAAGACCGGCGACAAGACTGCCAAGGCTGAGGCCGACCTGCTCCAGCGCGTCGAGGACCACCTCTCGGACGGACAGCCTGCGCGCACGATGGAGCTCTCGAAGGAAGACGCAGCGCTCCTTCGCGAGGCATTCCTGCTCACGGCCAAGCCGGTCCTGTACGCTGCGAACGTCGGTGAGGGTGACTTGCCAGACGGCAACGCGCTCTCCGAGCGGGTCCATCAGTTCGCCGAGGCGGAGGGCGCCGGGTCGGTCGTGGTCTCCGCCGAGTTCGAGGCGCAGCTCGTGGAGTTGGACCTTGAGGACCGCGCCGACTTCTTGGAGGCGGCGGGTGAGGAGGAGAACGGCCTCGCGCGGCTCGTGCGGGCGGCGTACGCGCTCCTTGGCCTCATCACCTACTTCACCGCCGGGCCGAAGGAGGCGCGCGCGTGGCAGATCACGAAGGGCATGAAGGCGCCCCAGGCGGCGGGCGTCATCCACACGGACTTCGAGCGCGGCTTCATCCGCGCAGAGACCATCCCGTTCGAGGCCTACGACCGCCTCGGCAGCGAGTCCGCCGCGCGCGACGCGGGCCAGATGCGCTCCGAGGGTAAGGAGTACGTCGTCGCCGACGGGGACGTGATGCTCTTCCGGTTCAACGTCTAGCCCCGCCTCGGTCCTTCCATGGACCCACCGAGGCGGGCAGCATAGCTTCGGCCCATGACCGATGCCACCGCCCGCCTCCTCGACGCCGCCTCCGCCTGGGCGCCTCTCACCGACGGCGAACGCCGCCAGTTAGCCGAGACCTTCGTCGAGCGCGGGATCCCGGCGCGGACGCACCTGGAGCTTCCCGGCAGCGCGCGCTACGAGGTGTTGTTCGTCGCGAGAGGTCTGCTCCGGTTCTACTACCCGGGCGAGGACGGGCGCGAGTCCAACAAGGCCTTCGTCGCGGAGGGCGAGTTCGCGGGTGCCCTCGCGAGTGCCCGGCTGGGTGTGCCGCTGCTCTACGGCATCGAGGCGTTGGAGGACACGACGGTTCTCGCGGCGCCTTATGCCGAGTTCGCCGCGCTGATGAACCGCGAGCCCGCCTTCGAGCGCCTCGGCCGGCGACTCGCCGAGACCATCCTCGCGCGGAAAGAGCAGCGCACCCGCGCCTTTCTCCTCCAGACTGCCACGGAGCGCTACGTGGACCTTCGCGAAACGCGCCCGGACCTCTTGCAGCGCGTGCCGCAGTATCACCTCGCGAGCTACCTCGGCGTGACCGACGTGCACCTCTCGCGCATCCGCCGCGAGCTGGCCGAGCGCGTCCCTTCTGAACAAACGTAAAGGCGGCCGGGCCGGGCAGCAGCGCACCTTGGCGCATCACCAACCGCTCGCCTCATGACCATCGCCTTCCTCGGCCTCGGCGCGATGGGCAGCCGCATGGCCGCTCACCTCCTCGCCGACCACTCTCTCACCGTCTGGAACCGCACGCCCGAGCGCGCCGAGGGCCTCCGCCAGCGCGGCGCGACCGTCGCCTCGTCCCCGCGCGAGGCCGCTCAGGGCGCCGATCTCGTCGTGGCCTGCGTGCGGGATGATGACGCCTCGCGCGAGGTCTGGCTCGGCGAGAATGGAGCGCTCGCCGGACTGGACGCGGATGCCGTCGCTGTGGAGGCGAGCACGCTCACGCCTGCGTGGGCCCGCGAGTGGGCCGAGGCGGTCGGAGCGGTGCGGTGCTTGGAGGCGCCGGTCGTGGGCGCGCGCCCGCAGGCTGAGGCACAGAAACTGGTCTCGCTCGTCGGCGGGGAGGCAGAAACGCTGGAGCGAGCGCGGCCCGTAATCGGCGCGTGGTCCGGAGCCATCCGCCACGCCGGAGGTCATGGGTCCGGCGCGACGCTCAAGCTGGCCGTCAACGCGCTCTTCGCCATCCAAGCCGCCGCGTTCGCCGAGACGCTCGGCAGCCTTCGCCAGTCCGGCGTAGACCTCCAAACCGCTGCCGACTTCCTGAGCGGCTTGCCCATCACGAGCCCGGCCGCCGCCCGGCTGGTCGGACTCATGGCCGCAGGCGAGTTCGCGCCCAACTTCCCGGTGGAGCTGGTCGAGAAAGACCTCCGGTACGCCGCGACTCACGCCGCCTCGGTGGGCGCGAGCGTGCCCGTCACCGAGGGCGCGCGGGAGGCGTTCGCACGGGCCATCCGCGAGGGCTACGGCGGCGATGACATCGCGGGCGTGGCGCAGGTGTTTCTCTGAGGCCTCTCGCCTCGGGGCCGCCCGCGAGCGTGCCGAGGCGGGGTCAGTCGGCTGGCGCGGTCACGGTTGAGCCCGTCGCGTCGATGTTCTCCATCATCGTGTGGAGGCCGTCGCGGAGGGCGCCGAGTTGTTCTTCGGGCAACAGGAGGCGGCAGCGGATCGCGTCTGGCACGCCCTCTACTGCCCTCTCGCGCAACTCATACCCGGACTCTGTGAGACCGACCGTCGGTGTTCCGGCGCGGACTTCGTGGCGGAGCAGGCCCTCGGCTTCTAACTCGTCCGTCCAGACCGCTAGCGTTTCGGACTCTGTGCGGAGCCGCTCGGCGAGCGCGTGCTCTGCGATCCGGCCCTCCTCCCAGAGAACCATCATCACGAGGTAGCCCTCGTAGGTGAGCCCGAGCGGCTTGAGGATGGGCCCGTACGCGTCCACGATCATGCGCGAGGACGCGAAGAGCGCGAAGCAGAGTTGGTTGCGGAGGAGGACGAACTCCTCGGCGGACTGGCGGTCCATGCGAGGCGAAGGAGGCGGATCCCAAAGGTAGGGCGCTCCGGTCTTCCGAGGCATAGGGGCAGGCCCACAGAGCGCGCGGGGGCAGAGCCTACCCGCCGTACTGCTCCGCTACCGCGCGCGCCTGATCCCGCACCGCCTCACGGAGCGATTCTGGCTCGATCACCTCGGCGTCCGTGCCGTAGCGCAGCAGCCATCCTGCCACGTAGTCCGGGTTCTCGAACTCGAACGTGACGCGGATCCAGTCGCCCCGCCCGTCTGTGGCGGGCTCCCGGAGTTCCTGCTCCACGTCGGCGGGGACCTGGCGGCGGGCCCAGCGCCACCGGCGCTCGCGGAAGCGGACCGTCATGCGGACGTTTTTCGGACTCGTGCCGCGTTCGCGGAGGTGCTCCTTGAGGTCGAACCCGATGGGCGGCTCGAAGGTCTCGAAGCGCGTGCGGAGCTTCTTGATCTGATCCAGCCGGAAGTTGCGGATGTCGTCGCGAAGGTGGTCGTAGCCGATGAGATTCCAGTGGTCCGAGTAGTAGACCAGCCCGAGCGGATCCACGAGGCGGACGGTCTCCTCGTCCCGCGAGGCCACGTAGTACGTCATTTTGACGCGGCGCTGGCGCGCGGTGGCCTCGGAGAGTTCGAACCAGAGGCCCTGCTCGTCGCCCGTGGCGCCATTGGTGGTCTGGGTCTCGTTGAACGGCGAGAGCACGGTTCGCTCCTGCAGCCGGTCGATGTAGTCCCGCACGGAGTCCGGCAGGACCGAGCGGATCTTCATCGCGACGGCGTCGGCGTCGGTGCGGAGGCTGACGTCGGGCTGGAGCTTGGTGAAGGCCGTGCCGACGAGGAGCGTGGCGGCCTCGCGGGCGCTGAACATGAGCGGCGGGAGTTGGTAGCCCTCCAGGATCTCGTACCCGCCCGCCTCGGCGTAGGTGAGGGGGACCCCGCTCTCGCCGAGGGTCCGCAGGTCGCGGAAGATGGTGCGGCGGCTCACGCCGAAATGCTCGGCGAGGTCGCGCGAGGTCATGTTCGGCCGGTTCTGGAGGAGCAGCACCAGCGCGAAGAGGCGCTCGGTCTTGTTCAGGGATCGGTCGGAGCGGGGCATGGCGGGGGCGAGGGAACCGGCGGCGAGGGGGAGCGCCCGCCGGAGTGGGCGCGTGTGTCTGCTAGGGACGACGTTACGTCACAGGGGTGACAACCGGCTGTCAACCCTGTGCGGCATACGGGGTTCGCCGGTTTCGCGTTTGTCTTCGCGTGCGCGCGGATCCCGGGGTTGCCCGGTGCGTTTGGCGCGCGGCTTGAGACGGGGCGCACCGCCGGGCGGCGCCCACCACCGACCACCCCCGTTTCCCCTCATGCGTTTTCTCCCGCTCGCCGCGCTCTTGCTCGCGGCCCCCCTCGCCCACGCCCAGGCCACGTTCGGCCTCAAGGGCGGCCTCAACACCGCGTTCTTCTCCGGCCCCGACTCCGACGGCCTCGACGCTCGCCTCGGCGCCGTCGGCGGTGCCACGCTCCGGTTCGACGCCAACCCTGGCTTCGGCATCGGGGCGGAGGTGCTCTACTCCCAGAAGGGCGCCCGCTACGTGGACCCCGTCTCGGCCGAGTTCGACGAGGACTACCACTTCGATTACCTGGAAGTGCCCGTCTACGGCCGGCTGGCCGTCCCGACGAGCCCCACGCTCGACGTGGGTGTTCAACTCGGCGGCTACGTCGGCATTCCGCTCCGCTCCGGCGGCACGGACATCGACGGCGACTTCGACGTGGAGGCCAACACGGACTACGGCGCGCTGATCGGCCTGGACGTGGGCTCCGGCCCGTTCTACGCCGAGGCGCGCTACTCCCTCGGCCTCGGGCAGGTCACGGACGACGAGACCCTTCTCCTCGATCTCCCCGTAGGCGCGATCCCCGATCTCCAGAACCAGACCATCTCCCTCACGTTCGGCGTCCGCTTCGGCGGCAGCCGCTACTAGACCGCTTCCCTTCGCCTCGTGGGCGCGCGCCGTCCGCGAGGCTCCTCTCTCCCCACCACTCATGACTCGCTTCTTTTCCCTCGTGGCTCTCCTCGTCGCGATCCCCGCCGTTTCCGCCCAGACCACGTTCGGCCTCAGGGCCGGGCTCAACGTCGCCACCATCATCCCCGACGATGATCGGGACCTCAACGACCGTGGCGCGAAGCTCGGCTTCGTGGGCGGCGTCTTCGCCGAGGTCCCCGTCGCCACCTCGTTCTCGCTTCAGCCCGAAGTCCTCTACACGCAGAAGGGCGTCTCGCGCGAGGAGCCGAATGAGAGCCGGAGTGTGGACTACCTCGAAGTCCCCGTCCTCGCCTCCGTCGCGCTGCCGGTCAGCAGCCTGCTGGACGTGAACGTCTACGCAGGCCCTGCGCTAGCGATCAAGCTCAGCGAAGATGACGACGCTGTGCGCTTCAACTCGACCAACCTCGGCGTGGCCGTCGGTGCAGGCATCGCCTCGGGTCCGTTCGGCGTGGACGCGCGCTACACGTTCAGCGTACAAGACGCAACCGAGGGCGAACTCAACGACTTCCGGCACCACGTCGTCGGGATCACAGGCGTTTACCGGTTCGGCCGGTAGCCGCCGCTCGCCTTTTCCTTGCGCCCCGCTGGCGGTCTTCGCTGGCGGGGCGCGGTGCGTCTAGGCTGGCCGGACGTGGAGGAGCACCTTCGTCGCGAAGGAGCCGCCGAGGAGGTCCGTCAGTTCGTGGCGCTCCACCGTCACGCCCTCGGGCAGCGCCGCGATCTCCGCTCCGAGGTCGCCGCCTTTGAGCGTGAGGAGTCCGGGCTGCCACACGGCCCGGTCCGCCTCGGTGCCGAGGCGGACTGGCTGGCGGACGCGCTCGGTCCAGGCCCAGAGGTCGGCCAGGGGCGCCGTCGCGCGGGAGACGGCGTAGTGGGGAAGGGGGCCGTCGTAGTGCTCCGCGCGGCCGTTCCAGACCGAAAGGTTCGGAAGTTCCAGACGACGCGCAAACAGCCGGACGGCCTCCATCTTCTTCCCGACCGAGTCCACGGCGACGAACTGCGTCCCAGGAAACGCGATGGCGAGCGGGACCGTGGGCAACCCGCCGCCCGCACCCCAGTCCACGACCGTCGCGCCCGCGGGGAACGCGCGCCAGGTTAGCGCGAGGCTGTGCCGCAGGTGCACGCGCTCGGTGTCCGCGAGGGTGCTCGGCGCGACGAGGTTGAACCGGCGGTTGACGCGGGCGAGTTCGTCAGCGTAGCGCGAGAGTTGCTCACGCTGGAGGTCCGAGAGCACAGCGAAAGGATCGAAGCTCATGCGGCCTGCGGCTGGGCAGCCGGGAGGCGATGGCGGCGGAGGAGCACCATCAGCGCCTGCACATCGGAGGGGCGGACGCCGCTCACGCGCGAGGCCTGTCCCAGCGTCTCGGGCTGGATCTTCTGGAGCTTCTCGCGGGCCTCGTGCGAGATGGAGGTGAGCGCGCTGAAGTCGAAGCCTTCGGGGACGCGCCAGCGCTCCAGGTCGCGGAGCTTCTCCGCAGCCTCCGTCTCGCGCGCGAGGTAGCCCGCGTACTTCAACTCCGTCTCGACCGCCTCTGTGATCGGTTCGAGTCCGTCCACCTCGGGCACGAGGTCGGCGTGGCCGGAGACGGCGAGCAGAGCCGCGAGGTGAACCTCTGGGCGGAGCGCGAGCTTGTTCAGCCGCATCGCCGTCGGGATGGGCGCGGAGCCGATTCGTTCGAGGTATGGATTCACGTCTTCAGCCTTCGCGGACGTGGACGCCAGCCGGTCGCGGAGGCTCTCGGCAGCCTCGCGGCGAGAGGTCATGCGGTCCAGACGCTCGCGCGAGGCGAGGCCCAACTCGTAGCCCAGCGGTGTCAGGCGGCGGTCCGCATTGTCCTGACGGAGGAGGATGCGGTGCTCGGCGCGGCTGGTGAACATGCGGTACGGCTCGTCGGTGCCCTTCGCGACGAGGTCGTCCACGAGGACGCCGATGTAGGCCTGGTCGCGACCGAGGACGATGGGCTCGTCGTTCGCGAGGACTCGCGCGGCGTTGATGCCTGCCATCAGACCCTGCGCAGCGGCCTCCTCGTAGCCCGTGGTGCCGTTGATCTGGCCCGCGAGGAAGAGGCCCGGGACACGTTTCGTCTCCATCGTGCGGCGCACCTGATGCGGCGGCACATAGTCGTACTCGATGGCGTAGCCAGGGCGGAGCATGTGGGCGCGCTCCAGGCCCGGGATGAGGCGCAGCGCCTCGCGTTGGACCGGCTCCGGCAGGCTGGTCGAGAAGCCGTTGACGTAGACCTCGTGCGTGCGGCGGCCCTCCGGCTCCAAGAACAACTGGTGGCTTGTCTTGCTCGCGAACCGGTCGATCTTGTCCTCGATGCTGGGGCAGTAGCGCGGGCCTCGGCCCTGGATACGACCGGTGAACATCGGGCTCGCCTCGAAGCCCTCGCGCAGAATGTCGTGAACCCGCTGATCCGTGTGCGTGATGTAGCAGTGGAGCGGATCGCCGGGGAGCGTGTCGCTCATGAACGAAAACGGGCGCGGGGTCTCGTCGCTCGGCTGAGGCTCGCAGGCGCTCCAGTCGATGGTGCGGCCATCCAAGCGGGGCGGGGTGCCGGTTTTGAGTCGACCGGTCTCGAAACCCAACCGGTGCAGCGCAGCGGTCAATCCGGCCACGGCGCTCTCGCCGTCGCGCCCTCCCGAACGCTGTTTCTCGCCGACGTGGATGGTGCCTCCCATAAACGTGCCCGTCGTGAGGATGACCGCCTTCGCGCGGAAGGTGGCACCGCTCCGCGTCACGACGCCCGCAATACGTTCGCCGACCCCGTCCGCCTCGGTCACGAGGCCGACCGCCCCGTCCTGGCGGAACGAGAGGTTCGGTGTGTTCTCCAGTTCCCAGCGGAGCATTGACGCGTACTCGCGGCGGTCGCTCTGGCAGCGGGGGCTCCAGACGGCGGCGCCCTTGCTCGTGTTGAGCATCCGAAAGTGGACGGCCGTCGCGTCCGCCACGCGGCCCATGAGCCCACCGAGTGCGTCGATCTCGCGCACGATCTGGCCCTTCCCGACGCCGCCGATGGCCGGGTTGCACGACATCTGCCCGATGGTGTCGAGCGAGGTGGTGAGGAGGAGAGTGCGGGCGCCGAGGCAGGCGGCGGCGTGGGCGGCCTCCGCCCCCGCGTGCCCGCCGCCAACCACGATCACGTCGTAGGTGTCCACGGTGAGATCTGACTGTTCGCGCCCAGAGTAGGACGCGAACGAGCCTCGCGGGCTGGATTTGCAGCGAAGCTGCCCGCCTCGGCGGGTCGGCGGAGAGACCGAGGCGGGGCTACTGACCCTCGGGGAGGTACGCCACAGGGATCGGCGCGTCCGGCGACTCCTGCTGCCAGAAGATCTGCATCACCCACCAGCGCTCACCGTCGTGGTAGAGTTGGAACGAGTTGATGCCTCGCGCGAAGGGCTCCTCGCTCGGATCCAGGCGGGTCTCGTAGGTGCTCCACGCGTGCGCGAGGTGCGAGTAGCGTTCCACACGGCGGGTCGCCTCGACCTCGTAGAAGCCCTTGCCCTGGAGGACGGGCGAGTTGGCGAAGGCGTCTGAGCCGTACGCCACATAGTCCTCCACGCTCCAGACGACATACGGTCCCCAGGTCGAGTCTTGCCCCTGGCCGATGGGGATGAGCCGCGCGTCCTCGTGCATCAGAGAGCGGAACCGATCCCAGTCGCGCGCCTCCGTCGTGGGGCCGGAGATCACGTCGTAGACGGCATCGAGGATGGCGCCGATAGACTCCACGTCGGAGGGATCCGCGTCTTGTGCGGTGGCGGGGAGAGTGGTGACGAGAAGCGCGAGGGCGAGAAGAAAGCGGGACATAGCACGAGGGGTGAGGTCTCGCGAGGATACCGCGTGCCTTCTCTGGCTCAGAACCGTCCGTCGCCGAGCGGCTACTTCCCGATGCAGAAGCGCCCGAAGATGGCGCCGAGCACGTCGTCTGGTGTGACGGCGCCGGTGATGCGGCCGAGGGCGTCTAGCGCGGCGCGGAGATCGAGCGCGAGAAGATCGCCGGAGGTCCCCGCCTCGGCGTGCGCGCGGGCTCGACCGACCGCCCCGCGAGCGGTGGTGAGCAACTGACGGTGCCGCTCGTTGGTGACGAGGACGCCGCTCTCAGGTTCAGAGTCGCCCCGGCGGACCGCCTCGATGAGGGCCTCGCGAAGAGGACTGAGGCGAGCGGGGTCGGTCAATGCAGCACGGGCAGAGAGCGGCTGCCAGCTTGCGTGGTCCCCCTCCAGGTCCGCAGGTGGGCCCGCCTCGACGCCGAGGCGGATGGAGTCGGCTGGGGTCCGTCGTTCGAGGGCTCCCACCAGATCTGCTTTGTTCGCGACGCGGAGGATCGCGAGACCGGGGCGGCGCGCGCGCAAGTCCGAAAGGAACGCGCGTTCCTCTGCGTCCGGGCCGGTGCGGGCGTCTACGACGTAGAGGAGCACGTCGGCAGTCTCGGCGGCCTCGCGGCTACGGCGGACCCCCTCGGCCTCCACCGCATCGGCGGTCTCGCGGAGCCCGGCGGTGTCCACGAAACGGAAGAGCAGCCCGTCGATCTCGCGCTCCGCCTCCACGCGGTCGCGCGTGGTGCCCGGGATGTCGGAGACGATGGCGCGGTCGTGTTCGACGAGGGCGTTGAGCAGCGTGCTCTTGCCTGCGTTCGGCCGCCCGCCGATGACCACGCGGACGCCGTCGCGCACGAGGGCCCCGAGGCGGGCGGTGGAGAGGAGCGTGCCGAGCTGTTGATCCGCCTCGGTGAGGAGTGAGACGAGTTGGGAGCGGTCGGCGAACTCCACGTCTTCATCCGAGAAATCCAGTTCCAGCTCCACCAGTGCGGCAGTTTCGAGGAGCCGGTCCTTGATCTCCGCGAGGGCATCTGAGGTGCGGCCTTCCACGCCGCGCGCGGCAGCGCGGGCGGCGGCGGTGCTGCGGGCGTGGATGAGGTCCGCGATGGCCTCGGCCTGGGCGAGGTCTAGCTTCCCGTTCAGGAACGCGCGCTGGGTGAACTCGCCCGGTTCGGCGAGCCTCGCGCCCGCGTCTAGGATCGCGCGGAGGACGAGTTGGGGTGCGGCGCTGCCGCCGTGGGTCGAGACTTCCACCACGTCCTCGCCCGTCGCGCTGCGCGGCGCCCGGAAGAGCGTCGCGACGACCTGATCCAGCCGCTCGCCGTCCGCGTCCGTGATCCAGCCGACGTGCGCCGTGTGGCTCGGTGCCTCCTTCAGTGCGGCGCACGTGAACTGGCTCGCGACGATCTGGACGGCCTCGGGCCCACTCACGCGGATGATGGCGAGCGCGGCCTCACCACGGGCTGTCGCGAGGGCCGCGATGGTGTCCGCCTCGGTACCGAGGCGGGGGGAGTCAGGGCCGTCCATGGCCTGTTACTTCCGCTTGCCGCCCTTCTTCGCGCGCGAGACGACGTCGGAGGTGAGGCTGCGGCCGGGCTTCTTGCGGCGCTTCTTCGCGGCCCCGTTGGTGCTGGCCTTGCCGTTGCGCGAGGGCGACTTCGGCTTGAGGTCTTCGCCCGCCTCGATCTGATCGTGGACCTTCTTGTTGACGAGCCGCTGCTGCACGATGGAGAGCAGGTTGAACCCGAGGTAGTAGAGGCTCAGGCCGCTCGGGAAGCGGTTGAAGAAGAGGAAGAACGTCAGCGGGAGGACGTACATGATCACCTTCTGCTGGCTTCCGATAGCGGTAGAGCCGCTCATCGACACCTTCATCTGGACGATCATCGAGAGGCCCATCAGCAGCGTGAAGCCCGCCACGAAGTCACCGTAGAACGGGATCGTGAACGGAAGATTCAGGATGGGGTCCGGCGCGGAGAGGTCCTGCGCCCAGAGAAAGCCCTCCTGCCGCAGCACGAGCGTGCTCTGGAAGTAGCGCCAGAGCGAGATCAGGATCGGGTACTGGAGGAGCATCGGAAGACACCCGCCGAGCGGATTGATCTTCTCGGATCGGTAGAGACCCATGACGGCCTCCTGCTGCTTCTGTGGGTCGTCGCCGTACTTCTCCTTGATCGCGGCCATCTTCGGCTGCAGCTCCCGCATTCGCGCCGCGTTCTTGTAGCTGGCGGCCGTTAGCGGCCAGAGCACCAGCTTGATCAGCAGCGCGAAGACGAGAATCGCGATACCGAACGACGGGATGAACGAGGTCAGCAGCGCGAGGGTCGGCGCGATGATGTAGCGCGAGATGGGCCGCGTGATGGTCTCGCCGAAGCCGAAGTCCACCACGTCGTACATGTCCAGCGCAGCGAGGCGGCGAAGCTCCACCGGGCCCAAGTACAGCGTAAACGTCGCGGCTTCGTTCGCCGCGAGGCCGTGCATCTCCAGCGTCGCGGTGTAATCCTGGGCGAAGCCCTCTGAGGTGGCCTCGCCGATCTGTTGGCCGGAGAGCCGGGCTCCGTCCGAGTCCGTCCCTTCCGAAGGAAGGATGGCTGCGACAAAGAACTTGGTTTTGACCGCGACCCAGTTGATGTCACCTGATCGCCCCTCGTCCTCGGCGGCGCCTTCTTCGGTGAGGCGGAGGACGTCCGTTTCACCGCCGAGGTTGACGTACGCGCCCGCCTGTGCCGCCTCCTGTTCGGCGTCGCCTTCCTGGCGGGGAAGCGCACCGTCCCAGGTTAGATCGTAGGCGCGCTCGCCCTGGTCCAGAAGGTCTGTACCTGGCGTCTCCACGCGGAAGCCAACCTGATACGCATCGGGCTCGAAGGTGTAGACGAACCGAAGGGCACCCTCTCCAACACGCGCTTCGAAGGCGATCTCGCGCGATTCCTCGCCTACCACGAGGCTGTCACCTGTGAAGACCTGACCGTCCACGACGGGCGTGAACGAGAGGGTCCGGGTGTCGACGAAGCTGCCGGTCGGCGGACTGAAGCCGACCGCGAGCGCGCCGAGGGAGTCCGCGATTAACTCGACGGGCTGGTCTGTGACGGCATTCCGGTAGCTGGGGAGTTGGACCGACCGGAACGTGCCACCCTGTGTGGAGAGCACTGCGCGTTGACGCTCAGTGACAATGACGATCTCTCGGTCGTCTCCTCCAACAGCGCTCGCGAAGAGGCTGTCGCTCGGCGCCTGGAGAGTGGCGACCTCGACAGCGTCAGGGGTCGGGCCGATTTCAGCCTCTGGGTCCGCCTCGGCGATCTCCTCCGTTGGGTCTACTGTCTCGAAGTCCTCTGGCTGCGGCGCCTGGGTGAGCATCCAGACGAGCAGAAGAAGCGAGATCAGCAGGATGCCGAGGACGGCGTTGCGGTCGAGGCCCTGTGGTTCCACGGATTGCATCGGGGGGAGAGCGGGTCGCTACGGAACGTCGGCGTCCGAGGTGCGAGCTTCGGTGAGTCGCGTGACCAGTCGGTCGAGCGCGCGCGGAAGATCTCGGCGGAGGTCGGCGGAGGCGGTGCCCTCTCGGCCTCGGAAGAGGACGATCAGCGTGAGGGTGTGCTCCGGGTAGTCCTCCAACGCGCGAAGGGGCGCGGTCTGGTGCTGTCGGAACGTCTCGCGGAGGTATCGGCGGAGGCGAGTTCGGCCTGCGTTGGTCCTCGCGTTCCGGCCGGGCGCGAAGCCGACCTGCAGGGGAACGTCATGCCCGGTAGACTCTCGCGGCACGAGACGCCAGGCGAGGCGGACGACGCCCACGGCGAGACTCTCGCGGCCCGGCGTGGAGCGGCTGAAGAGCGGCCGAAGGAGACGCCGACGCTTGAGGCGCCGCTCACGAGGAAACGCGTGGGGGCGGTCCATGCCAGACGGTCGGCCTCGGCGAGGGCGCTACCGAGGCGGGCGCCCTCCAAGGTGTACCCTGCAGCGTAGTGAGGGACTACTTGCCGGGCTTGCTGTCGCTGACGGTAAGCTTGTGACGGCCCTTCGCGCGGCGGCGCGCGATGACGCCTCGGCCACTCTTGGAGGCCATGCGGGCACGATAGCCGTGCTTGTTGGCGCGCTTGCGGCGGCTAGGTTGGTAGGTGCGCTTCATCGGTGGTACAGTCTGCGGGGCGGGCGCACGGCGCGAGGAGTGGTGACGTGCGCGGAGCCCTCCGAAAAAAAGCCGTCGCAGCTGGCGGGGCGCCAGGCGGACGGCCGGGACGCAAGATACCGTGCGCGTCTGCGGTCTCCGTGAAGCGGTGTTGACTTTGGGCGGTGTGAGCCTTGACCGCTAGGCGCAGGATTTCGTAAGTTTGATGCGCCTCTCCGAACCCTCGGGCGCGGGAGACCAGCGGGAATAGCTCAGTTGGTAGAGCATCAGCTTCCCAAGCTGAGGGTCGCGGGTTCGAGTCCCGTTTCCCGCTCTGCGAGGCTGGTCTGGACGCCCAGGTCGGTCTCGTTTGCTTCGGGCGATTAGCTCAGCGGTTTAGAGCATGTGCCTTACACGCACTGTGCGGGGGTTCGATTCCCTCATCGCCCACAGGAATCCACCCTTAGTGGACTGATTCGATGATTAGGGGAAAGTAGGTGCCACGTTTCCTTGACTCCAGTCGTCGTTCAGACAACTCTCTGCATGCGCCCGTCGTCCGGGAGATGAGCGACGCAAAAGCCGCAGCGCGTAGAGCAAGAGAGACTGTTCAATCAGTGCAGCGCTGTCCAACGAGGTCCGTCCACGTCGCGAGCGGTCCGCTCGAATCTCGCAAAGTCCAGGCAAGTCCATTCGGGTCCGACGGCGTCCGGCAGAGTCCGATGTCCGGAGGCGTCGGAAAGCCTCAGGCCGGAATGGCGCAGGGCGGCTCAGACGCGAGCGACAGAGAGAAGCCCGAACCCAAAGGCCTTTGCGGCTCCGATCCCTTCCGCAACGGCCCCTGCTAGGCGTTCAGGGTCCGTGACGGTCAGAGTGCCATCGAAGCGCACACCGAAGTGGGGGATCCGGTCTTTCGGAAGTCGGCTCTTTCCTGCCTTTCGCTTCCGGTCTATGCGGAAGGGCACGTCCGCCACTTCCGCCGCCTCGGCGCCGTAGCGAGCCAACTGGCGGTCGAGCCAGTCGAGATAGCCGGTCGGGATACCATCCTTCGCGCGCGGGTGGACGAGAGCTTCGCGGCGGGGATGCCTTTTGCCTTCCGCATTCACCCGGCGCACGGGGTTCGCGATGAGCCGAAACCGCAACTGCTGGCCTTCCACGAACGCGGGCTCGAACGTCTTCGGGCCGTCCAGGCGCGCGAGGTAGCCGGGCTCTAGATGTTCCCACCTCGGTACCGAGGTGGACTGGACCAGCACGGGCACGCCGCCGGAGCTGGGGTCTTCCACGCGGAAGAGGATGCCATGGTGCGCGCGGTGGTGGCCCTCGGGCGCGTCGCCGAACGCGCGGGCGAGGGTGCGGTGGAGGTCGTACGGGCCGGCGAGATCGCGGCGGGCCTGTCCGTGCTCAGGGTTGAGCGTGAGGCGAGAGAGATACAGCGGTATCACGACGAGGGGGTTTCTAAACGGCGAAGGACCCACTCGCTACGAGGGGCGAACTCCCAGCGAGTCCGGCTTGTCGGGTGATCCCAACGCTCGGTACGAACCGGAGCCTCACCCGGCCACTCGTCCGGATCTCCTTCCCAAAACACATCGGAGAGCACATCGGGCTTTCCTGCGAGACGCTCTGCGAAGCGAGGGCCGTCTTTGTTGCCATGTATGAGCCGGGCCACCTGCTGAACCTCCTCACGGTGGCGCGCGGCCTTGAAGGCGTCCGCGAATCGCACGGCGCTGAGAATCACGGGGCAGAGTGGAAGGGCGGGCGGGCAGGCTTTTCGCCCGAGGTACAGCGGGAAGCGCGGGCGTTTGAGATGGGCCTTGAGGTCTGCGAGGGACCACGGCAGAGAGACCCCCGAGCGCACACGCAGCGCGACGATGGTGTACGGGTCGGAGCGGTACTCTCGGTAGCTGACGAGCGGATTGGCCTCCTGGTCCTTGGCATGGCGGAGAGCGTCCGCGCGGGTGCGACCGTAGGCCGGAAGCGTCTTTTCTGGAACCTGCACCGTGTGGAAGTCGCGCAGGAGGAGGCCAGAACGGTAGACCTCGACGGCGTAGAGCAGACCCTCCGCGAGGGAGCGATGCTCGCGTTCCTGCTCGCGCCGAAGCCCGAGCGCTGCCCCGACGATCCCAAGCACCGCCGACTTCGTCGGATGGTCAGCGGTCGGGCGGATTTCGCCGACGGCGATCTCGCCCCACGAGGCGAACGGTCCGTAGAGCTGAAAGAGCAGATGATCGGTCATGCGTTTCCGGGCGCTGTCACGTTACCGGATCCTCCGGCCACGAAGTCGAGGAAGCCGTCGCGGGTGCCGTCCGAGGAGAGGCGCGCGTCGACCGGAGGCGGGCGGTTGTCGAGCACGTAGCGGTCGTCGGCGCACGCACCGTAGACGGTGTCGGTGTGCTCCCACGTAGCCTTCAGGCGCTCGGCGGCCACGTCGAGAGGGCTCTTGCCGCCACGCTCGCTCTCCACCGGAGAGAGGAACGCGACGGCGAGCGAGCGGGGCTGCTGGTCTCCGCGCTCGGCGAGGGCGACGTGCGCGTAGGTGTGGTGGGCGAACGTGTTGCGCTTGCCCGAGGGCGTGACGGTCAGGGCCGCGTGCGCGAACGCCTTGAGGGCGCGGTCACGGAGTGTGTCCGCGTCCTCGGCCCCGCTCAGGTTGTCCCGTAGGCTCTCGCAGTCGATGCAGGCGTAGACGTAGTAGACCCCGGATCCGTAGCCGACCTCTCCGAGGTGGGCCGCGCCGCGGTCCTCGTCCTCCGCGTCGGTGCGGGGTGAGAGGTTGAGATCGTCCACGGCGGTGAAGAAGTCGTCTTCGATCTTGACCACATCGACCGTGAAGGCGTGGGCGACCTGCGCAGCGGCCTCGCCGCTGAACCGGGACTTGTCGGCGAGCATCCGCCCGAAGAGCGCGAGATCAGTCGCGGCGTGATCCTCTCGGAGCAGATCGAGTTCTTCCTTCGTCGGCGCGGCGTCCTTCTCGTCTTTTCGCCCAATGAGCGTGGTGACTAGTTCGTCCACTGCCTTGAGTTCCTCGGCAGAGAACAGGACGAGTTGGCCCGTCTGTAGATCCGCGAGCGGATTCTCCTTGAGGGTCTTTGTGTTCGGTCTAGCCCTCTTGGCAAATGCCGTGACGATGGGTTCCGTCCACGCTCGACGCTGCTTCTCGTCCTCCATCCCGCCTGCTTCGAAGGCGCGGTAGGTGGCGATGCCGAGATCCTTTGTCCGAATCCCGAGGTGGGCGTGTAGCCGCTCCACGTTGAGGTCGCTCTGCAGAAGGGCCTCGCGGAAGCCATCGGAAAGCTCGATCTCGCCCGCACCGAGTTCCTCGCGAAAGGCTTCGGAGGTGCGCCACGCCCGCTTGAGGCTCTGCGAGGACACGCGCTGGCGCAGGTGCCCGCCGATGCGCGCGGTCTTGGGTTGGCCGAGGTCGTCCCGGTTGGGATTGCTCGGCGGGTAGGAGGTGAGCAGATGAAGCTGCAAGAAGCGAGACATAGGGCTAGGCAAGTGTCGTGGAGTGGGTGTCGGGATCTTCTTCGAGGCTGCTGAGCACGGCGGTGTAGTAGCCGAGGGCGAGGGCTTCGCGCACGGTGTCGCCCCACCAGTAGGCCGTGCTGGCGACATCGAGGGGGCGAATCCCGTGCTTGGGTTTGATCTCTCCGCGGTAGGCGCGCACGACCCGCCCGAGGCGGAGGAAGAGCTCCTCGCGGTCTCCGTTTTCGACCGCATGGATGCGGCGGAAGCGGATCTCCGTCAGCCCGCGCTTGCCTCCGCCGTTGGCGAGGAAGCGCCCGAGCGCCTGAGCACACGCCCGCGTGCTGATGGAGGCAGGCTCGTCGGCCTCGGCTGGAGTGTCGGATGGCTTCTGCTCAGGTGACAGGAAGGCGAGAAGCCCCGCGACGATGGCGACTTGATCGGCGCTCGCCTTCTGCAGGCGAGACTGCAAGCGGACGAACGGAAGCGAGGACGGACCTCCGGCTGATCGCCCTCGCACCTCGGCGAGCGACCCCGCGCGGCGGAGCGCGGCGCGGTGCCCCGGCTGGCTATCGAGCCATCGGTGCCAATCGCCAGTGGCGGTTTCGAACGAAGTGAGATCTGAGCTCATGACGGACTCGGTGACGGAGTTTTTTTCTTGCGGGAAGGCTTCCGTGGAAGCGGAAGCCCGAGCGCCTTGCACACATCGCGGCTGGCCTGTGCCGTGGGCGTCGCGGCGAGGCTGAGGCGCTGCCGGGCGACCGTGCGGCTGGCCGGGTCGGAGGCACGCGCTGCCACATCGTCGTAGATGCCGAGGAGCACCGGCTTCACGTCCGCGAGCCAGTCGATGCGGACGGTGCGGAGCGTGGCTTCGAGGTCGTCAGGGGGCTCCTCGCAGAGCCTCCGGGCCTCCTTGATGGCCTGAAGGAAGCGCGCCTCGGTGTCGAGCCAGAAGCGGCGCGCGGCCTGATCGAGGATGACGCCGGAGGCGCTCGACAGCTTCTTGGGGACCTGGATGCCTCGGAGCCGTCCGCGCTCCAGCGCGAGCTTGGCGAGGAGCGCCTCGCGGAGGTGCTTCCGCAGGGCACCGGCAAGCACATCCGCCGCCAGCGCGACCTGCTCCACAAACACTTCGAGGGCTTCGCGCACGTCATCATCCGCCGCCAGGTCGGCCAGGACGATGGGGATCTGGCGGCTCTCGATCCACAGACGCGCCTTTGCGTTGTCCATGTCATAGCCAAACGCCCACAGCAGCGGGGCGTCTCCCCCTCGGACGTGCTGCCGAAGTCGCTCGCGCGGCAGTCGTCCCGGCAACGCACGCACGACGAGCGCCGGGCGCGTTGCGGCTCGATTGGTGACGAGACCCACCCAATGGTTGTACTGAAGCCGTTCGCTACTTCCCTTCTGCGCAATCAGGACGCCCTCCGAGGTGGTGCCGTACGGCGAGAGCGGATGCTCCCAACTCCCGTCGTAGTTCGCCCCGCGCGGGCGCGTGAGGAATCCCGTCACGCGCGCCTCTTCAGTATCGGGGCACGGTTGGACCCGAAGTTGGATGCGGCGGGGCATGGCCCAATACATCTGGAGCGGGTGTCCGCTCTCGCGAGTCATCGGCTCGTCACGGTCACTCGTGATCGGCTCGTCTGGCGGCGCGAGCCAGGGAAAGGTGGAGTCTCCCTCGGCTTCGGAATACTCGCTGGTGCTGCCGAGGGCATCGAACTCGTCCTCCGGGAGCACGGAGAGCCAGACGGTCTCCCACAGCGTGCGTCCGAGCGGGAGCGTGGTGAGGGGGCCTCCGCCGCGGAGCGAGGTCCGCTGCCCCGGCCCTCCTCCCGGCGCGAACGTCTGAAGTGTGTAGAGCGCCGCCGCTGCCTCGCCCATCGAGAGCGTGCGGGCGTCGAGCGAGTGCGTGAAGTGGTCCTTGTTGGTCTTGATGGTGTTGTCCGTCGGCGCGTCGATGAGGAGCCACGCGGCGGGCTTGATGTCCTTCTGCTTCAAGCCGAGGTCGCCGGGGTCCTGCATGAAACCGCCGCCCTCGGGGCTGGTGTGCAGCACGAAAGCGGAGGCGACGGGGGCGAAGGCGTCTGCAAGTACATCCGATGTTGGAGGGGCGCTCAACCTTTTGCGCCACGCCCGGCGGTTCGTCGGCGCGTAGATCGTCTGGACGAGGCCGATGAGGAACTGGATCATGGCCCCGTTGAAGTCCGGGCGGGACCACGCGAGGTCCACGGGCAGCCCGTGTTCATCGTGGGCCGTCGTGATCTCGTGCGGCGCGATGGACGCGACGTGGCCGTCCTCGTAACGGACGGGGAGCCATTGCTCCCGGAGCAGGTCGTAGGCGTCAAACATCATCGGGTCGAGAGGCCGAGAGTGCTGGAATACGTGACGGTGACGGGCTTCTCCTCCTGTCCCTCCAGCTTGAGCGTCTTGCCCTTCTTCCATTTGGCGCGGAGAGCCTTCGCTTTGCCTTCCCACGTACCGTCGGTGTTCCCTCCGAGCACGACCAGGACGCTCCACCGCCCACCGTCGGGCATCGTCTTGCGAGCGGCTACGAGGGCAGACTTGAACGCCTTGTCGCGCGCCTTCTTGGCCTTCGGGTCTTCCTTGCCAGCGGCAGGCCGAGTCAGCATCTCGGCCCCGATGATCGACTGGCGTACGGGCAGGTTGCTGCGGAGCCAGTCGTCGGGCGCGTCGCCTGCCCACGGGAGCAGTTGGCCCTCGTCTCCCTCAAGGAGCCATCGGGCAAGGCGCACCGTCGTCGTCGGCTCGCCGAGGCGGGTCGGCGTCTTCTCGTCCGAGAACCAATGCAGGCCTCCCGCTTTGAGTCCGCCATAGCCTCCAGCGACGTGCAGCGCGCTCTGTCCGGCGCGTCCGCGCGCCATCGCCAACTCGTTCAACGCCCGCTGCGTGGGCACGCGGAGGGCCTCGGGAATCTCGGGCGCGTGCTCCTCGTCGTACACGCGCCGAAGGAGCGCGCGGGCATCGTCGGGAATGGTGATCCGCCCGAGGTCGGTGAGGACGCGCGCGGAGCGCCAGAGCTGGCCGGTGTGCGGGTAGACGTAGCGGGCACGCGGGAAGAGTTCTTCGTAGACCTTCAGCCACGCGCTCGCGGCCTCTTCGTGGACTGCTTGCAAGCGCTCGGAGAGGTACGCATCGCCGTCGCCCTTCTTCTCGGCGCGAGCGTGAGCCTTGGCCTCCTTCTCTGAGAGCGACGCCTTGACCGAGTCGAGCGAGGTGTCCTCCGTCAGCGGTGGCGCGAGGACGAGGAGTGTGGCCCTGCCGCGCGCATCCGGCGCATCGCCCTCCAAGGGGCGCCCGTCGGCCTCTCGCCGGTGACGGTGCAGGCGACCGGCCCGCTGGATCAGCAGATCGACCGGCGCGAGGTCCGATACCATCGAGTCGAAGTCGAGGTCGAGCGACTGCTCGACGACCTGCGTGGCGACGAGGATGCGCCCCGCGCGATCCTCCGGCGTGCTCTCCGGCCCGAACCAGCGGCGGAGCTGCGTCTCGGTCTCGGAGCGATCTGACAGGGCGAAACGGGCGTGGAGCAGTGTCACGCGGTCGGGGTCCGGGGCCTCCCGAAGAAGCGCCTCGTACGCCTCGCGCGCGTCGTGGACCGTGTTGCGGATCCAGACGGCGCACCGGCCCGCCTCGGCGGCGCCGAGCAGGTGGCGGCGCACTTCCGCTTCCTCTGATTCGAACCGGACATCGACGCTGCGCTCGGAGCCTGTCCGTGAGTCCACCGGCGTCTCATGAAGTCCTTCGCGGGCATCGTATCGGGTGGCGAGAGGGAACGCATCGCATTCGAGCGTCGGCGTGGCCCTGTCGACGCGCCCGGCGTCCCGGAGGCCGCTATGGAAGGCGTCCAGGAGTTTTTGCCTCTGGTCGCGCGGGAGCGTGGCCGAGAGCAGGATCGCGCTTCCGCCCAAAGCCGCCTGCATCCGAAGAAGCTGACGCAGCAGGCCGCTGACGTATTCGTCGTAGGCGTGGACCTCGTCTACGATGAGGACGCCCGTGGCGAGGCCGAGCACGCGCAGCGACTGATGCCGAACCGGCAGGACGGCGAGCAGCGCCTGATCGATGGTTCCGACGCCGACATCTGCCAGGAGAGCGCGCTTGCGACCGTCGGCGAGCCAGGCAGCGCACTCCGCCTGGCCGGGACGGGGAGCCGGAGCGTCCTCAGACGCGCTGGCCTCAGTCTCGCCGTAGGTGCCGAGCGGATCGGCGTGGGGATCGTCGAACCGGAGGGTGTCTTTGAACAGATCGTTCTGTTCGCGGGCGCTGTGCGCGAGCAGATACGACGGGCGCGCATCCGCGCTGAAGAGGCGACGGTACGGGGGTGTGCCCTCCTCCTTTTCGTTGACCCCAAGCCGCTTGTGCATGTGGTCCGCTGTGGTTCTCGTGGGGAGCCCGATGTACAGACCATCCACCACCTGGGCTGAGAGGAGGCGATGGGCGAGGAGGACGGCGGCCTCCGTTTTGCCCGACCCGGTCGCGTCCTCCAGCATCACGAGGTGGGGACCCTCGCCCGGCCCGAACGCCGCCGCGTATGCCTGGAGCGGCGTCGGGGTGTGTCCAGCGTGCTGCGGAAAGAGCGTTGACAGCGCCTCCGTTTCCACGACGGCAGACGCTGCGGAGGCCGCGACCCCGGCACGTTGCACCGCCTGTTGCGCCCTCGGCCATGCCTCCGTGCGCCAGTAGGTCTCCAGGTCGGGAACCTCGCACATGGCCGCCTCCTCGCAGTAGAGCGGGAAGTAGTCGGTGTTGGAGCCGAGCCAGTCGGCGAGCACGGCGAGCCCAGCTAGCAGCCACGACGCCCGGCGCGCCCTCGCCACGCCGCCTTCGTAGGTCCAGGACGCGAGCGGCTTCGCGTCTGCCGTCTCCAGTACTGCGGGGAGTACGTCGAGGGTCTCGCGGGTGTACATCACCGCCGCCTCGCGTGCTTCACCGTCGAAATAGCGAGCGCTTCCACGTCCCTCGGGCCGTGGAGGAGAGCCGTGGTGGCCGGTCACGGCCTGGACAAGCGGCTCGATGACTTCCCATGCATCGAAAGCCTCGCCGTCTCCATCCGGATCGTCTGCAAGCATGGACTGAAGGCCCAATGCGTCTACGTCCCACAACTGCTGATGGAGTTGGTCTCGCCACAGCACGTAACCGAGTGTGTCATGCCCCACGGTAGGATCTTGAGGGGCCTCGACCGGCCTTCCGCGCAGCTTGAGGAGGAGCTCCTGAACTCTTTTGCCGCGTCGCGCTTGGAACTCGCGTTCGGCGAACTTCCCGACATCGTGCAAGGCCAGCAGAGTTGCGACCAGCAGGCGAAGGCTGTCGCAATCCTCTAGGTCAAGCTCACTGCAGAGGCGCGCGCGCAGAAGCGGATTCGAGTCGAGGATGGCAACTCCTGCCGCGGCCACATCGAGATTGTGGAACGCGAGGGGATGGTAGCTCAGCGGCGTTGTACCGGCCTTGAGGCGGTCTGTTTTAGCCCAGAAGAGCCGGGCAGAATCAGGAGAGAGATCCAGCATGGGAGACGACGTGTTTCCGAGAATATGCCTCTAGCCGTTTCGGTACTTGGACAACTTTGGTGCAGCGACCCCAGTGACCTGGGGACAGGTGGTTTCGCGGAGGGAAGGCCTCTGCTCAAACCGGTTCACCCCCGCTGTTCGGGGAGTCGGAAGCATTATAAGGCATCGGCGCAAACCTTTTAGCGCCGCTACCTTGGGGGCGCGTCGTCCGCTGCTTGACCGGCTGGACGGACGACGCGCTTTGTAAACCCCGACCATCTAGATCAGAGGAACCATGCAAGGTACCCCTCAAGGACGCGGTACGCGCCCGCCACTCTCCAAACTCACGCTCAGCGCGACCAGCACTGGAATGCTGCTCGCCGAGATCGGCCGCCGTGCCAACCCCGTTACGCGCTGTCCCTGCTGCAAACGGCCTGTACGACACAGCGAACTGAGCTGTGACGGCCGCTGCGATGACTGCCTCCGCTGAATAGCCCCGCCCGCCTCGGCACGCCCACGGCCCCACCGAGGCGGGAGAGGCTAAGCGTACCGAGCGGCGGTCTGGCGGGCATCCTCCGTGAGCCCCTCCACCAGTTCCGGTGGTTCCAGAGCCGTCACCGCCGGACCCCAGGAGCGCACCCACGCCCGGATCGCCTGAAGCTCCGGAACCTGGAACGTGACCTCCATCTCCCCTCCCGCCTCGGCGATCCGTTGGGAGGAGTGGTAGGGCCGCGTGAGGAAATGCTGCGCGACGGTCCGCGAGACGCGAAGCCGAACCGTCTGGAGCCGCCCGTCGCCTTCGAGCGCGCCGAAGCGGCCGTCGAAGTGGAGGTCTGCGTCCCAGCCGTCCGGCGGGGAGAAGTACGCATCGGTCAGCGCAATGGCTTCGATGCGGGCGGGGTTGAAGTTGCGGACGGCCTGGCGGCGGTGGCACCACGCGGCGAGCTGCCACCCGCTCGGGAACGGCGCGACGGCCAGCGGATCGAGCACGCGCTCTGAGCGCTCGCCTCGTCCGTTGACGTAGGTGACCCGCACGCTCCGGCTCTCTCGGATGGCCTCGTCCAGCGTCCGCATCGTCGCCAGCGCTCCCACGCCAGGCGCCGCGACCGTCCCGAAGTGCCACCGGTCCGCGACGGCCTCCGGCTCAAACGTGCCGTACTCGTCCCCTCGGTAGGCGGCGAGGAGCGCGCCGAACGCTCGGCCCAAAGGCTCCTCCAGCGAGGTCCCGGCGAGGATCGCCCGCGAGGCCTCCGCCGCGACGACGAGCGCACGGAGCGCCGCCTCGTCTAGCTCCTCGACCTGGATCGTGCGCCGCTGGTGCTCATCGGGGATGAAGTAGACCTTCTTGCGCCCATTCCGCTCCTCTTCCACCGGGACCCCGGCCTCGCGCAGTTCGTCGACGAGGCGGGAGGCGTGGCGCGGAACGCAGCCGAGTTCCGCCGCGATCTGATAGCGGTCCCACCTCATGCTTTGGTCGAAGCAGCGGCGGAGTGCGCGGGCGCTTCGCGAGAGATGGGGAGGATCAGGGAACGGCACGGGAGGCGTCAAACCGGTTACGGACGGACCGAAGCTAAACGACGCGGAGTTCACGGCACGCGGACGAGCCAGACACCGTCCATTTCTTCGGCGTAGCGCCCCTTCGCGCCCGTCGTGCGCACGTCGAATCCCTGAGCGGTGTTGGTCTTCCAGATCATCCGCACCATCCCGCCCCGGCACTTCTCGGTGCACGCGTCCCAGAGCTGGTCGCGCACGAGGGCATTCGCGCGCCCCACAAACACGCCTGTCCCCACCTCGACGAGCCAGCGGGCCACCTCGCCGCGAAGACCGGGCGGGACGCGTTCCATGAGAAGCACCGTCATGCCGACGGTGTCCCCGAGGCGGGATCTCTCAGGTCCGCGTCTCCCGCGTCGCCGAATGCTCCGTCCCCCGATACCGCCAACTCGACATCGGCTCCCGTGGGGGGTGTCCACCAGTCGGTCGGGTTGGCCGCGTCGTCGTCGGGATCGAACCCGTCCGGCAGAGGGACGTGCGCGGAGAGATCGAGGACCCGCCGGATGTCGGCCACGATTCGGCGCAGAAGGCCGAAGTCGCGGAACGCCTCGCGGCACCGGCCACGCACGATCCGCGCGAGGCCGCCCGGCGAATCCTCGTGCCCCTCAGCAACGGTCCCGAAGGCGAGTGGGACTGTCAGGAGAGTTTTGTAGAGGTCCGCCACATCGTAGACGAAGGAGAGCTGCTTGCCCTGGTGGATGAACCCGAGGCCGGGGGAGTAGCCCGCGCTCACGACGGCGGCATGGGCGACGCCGTTGAGGCAGGCATTGGCAGCGGAAAGGGCTCGGTTGAGCGGATCGCCCGCGTCCCAGTCCTCGCGGTCGTACCGTCGCCCTTTCCACTCCACCTCGTACCGTTCCGCCAACTCGCGGTAGGCGCGTCGGACGCGCGCGCCTTCGTGGCCTCGCACTTCTTCGAGCGTGAGGCCTTCGGGTAGTGCCTCGCCGAAGCGCATGCGGTACATCCGCTCCACCACCTGGAGCCGAAGTGCGGGATCCGAAACGAGGCGTGCCTGCTCTTGCAGGGCGTACGCTTTCCGCGTCTCGCCGAGTCCCTGCGCGTAGAACCGGACGCCTTCCTGTCCGACCCACAGGATGGAGCATCCCGAACGGGCTGTCATGTGAACGGCGCGGTGGGTCACCGATGTCCCCGGGCCAAGAAGGAGAGCACCGATTTGTGCTACAGGGACGGCTACTTTCCCGAGGTCGTTCTCGAAGACCACGCCGTTCTTGGTTTGTGTCAGGCGGCCGCGTTCGAGGTAGAGCGTAGAGATGGAATCGCGAAGTTTAGGAAGGGCGCGAAGGTTGTCAGGCATGGTGCTTGGGGAAGGGAGTCTCCAACATGCGAGCCCATCTCAGGAAAGAGGACAAATCATGTCCAGAAGGGGAAAAGGCTCACCATCAGCTACTTTGAGGGGTTCTTTGACAGAATGACCTTTTCTGTGCGATCATTAGCCCTCTCCCCAGTCGCCTGGGGATGAACCGCTTGCAGGATTCCCCGATGCGGGAGAAATCGTCCTCTCCCCAGTCGCCTGGGGATGAACCTGCGAACCCTGGGTCCACGCTGTCGTGATGTCCCTCTCCCCAGTCGCCTGGGGATGAACCGTCGCCCACCAAATTGCAGTCTTTTGTAAACACCCTCTCCCCAGTCGCCTGGGGATGAACCGTCACCGAGGATGAGCACAGACAGGGACGCCGACCTCTCCCCAGTCGCCTGGGGATGAACCGCAGGTCCGGGGGATCGGGCGGAACTTCTTCCACCTCTCCCCAGTCGCCTGGGGATGAACCGTCGCGTCCACCCTCTCGGTTCTCGGTGCGGTCCCTCTCCCCAGTCGCCTGGGGATGAACCGTATCCGGCGGTCAGTTCGGAGACAAGCACAAGCCTCTCCCCAGTCGCCTGGGGATGAACCGGCACCCATCACCTCCTCAATTTCAAAGTGCACCCTCTCCCCAGTCGCCTGGGGATGAACCGCAATGACCTGCTCTCCATCGCGGAACGTTTTGCCTCTCCCCAGTCGCCTGGGGATGAACCGGCCTCCTCTACGTTCTGGACGGACATCCGAAACCTCTCCCCAGTCGCCTGGGGATGAACCGAGGCCGGAGGTCGTCGGGCAGGTCATCTCCGGCCTCTCCCCAGTCGCCTGGGGATGAACCGTCCGTGCTGAGGGCTGGCTTGCCTAGCCCATCCCTCTCCCCAGTCGCCTGGGGATGAACCGCCACAGGCCGATGCTCGCGATCGCCCGCGCCGCCTCTCCCCAGTCGCCTGGGGATGAACCGCCTGCGGCGTTGAGGTCCGCGGCGGTCTCGGTCCTCTCCCCAGTCGCCTGGGGATGAACCGGACACTCAGCCCACTCGACAAGACCGTTAGCCCCTCTCCCCAGTCGCCTGGGGATGAACCGAGATGACAGCCCATACCACGACGCCCTGACCTCCTCTCCCCAGTCGCCTGGGGATGAACCGGCGTATTCGAATCTCCCGATGCTCAGGGATTTCCTCTCCCCAGTCGCCTGGGGATGAACCGCCGATCCGCGTGATGGGGTGGGCCATCGAGCGCCTCTCCCCAGTCGCCTGGGGATGAACCGCCCGTGCCGAGGGCTGGCTTGCCTAGCCCATCCCTCTCCCCAGTCGCCTGGGGATGAACCGATGACGGCGGAGAAGGCTACCGATCAGGTAGCCCTCTCCCCAGTCGCCTGGGGATGAACCGCGGTCCCCCGCCGCTGCCCAGATCCGGGATGTCCTCTCCCCAGTCGCCTGGGGATGAACCGCAGCCTGAGATTGCGCTGAGGGCAGCGGAGGGCCTCTCCCCAGTCGCCTGGGGATGAACCGTGGGGCTGGTCGTAGTGGGGGGTGTCGCGTTCCCTCTCCCCAGTCGCCTGGGGATGAACCGGCCCGGATGCGCCGCACGAACCGCTCCATCCCCCTCTCCCCAGTCGCCTGGGGATGAACCGTTGTCCTTCGTGCCGAAGGGCGCCGTGCCCGCCCTCTCCCCAGTCGCCTGGGGATGAACCGCATTTCGGTCAGGTTCACAAGTATGTGAACTCCCTCTCCCCAGTCGCCTGGGGATGAACCGACAGGCGGGGACTTCGGCCCGAAGGGAGGCCCCCTCTCCCCAGTCGCCTGGGGATGAACCGCAAGACGCCGTGGCCGCCCTCGTGGAGGACATCCTCTCCCCAGTCGCCTGGGGATGAACCGCGAGCGCGCGTTGCCGTTCGTGCAGCGTGGCCCTCTCCCCAGTCGCCTGGGGATGAACCGACGCCCTTAGCCTCGCCGCCTTGAGGGACGGTCCTCTCCCCAGTCGCCTGGGGATGAACCGGGCACCGACAAGGAGCCAGCCGCCGACCGGATCCTCTCCCCAGTCGCCTGGGGATGAACCGTGCCCCAGGGCAGGAAGAGGTCCTCGCCGCCCCTCTCCCCAGTCGCCTGGGGATGAACCGAAGGGGGACACCTCGTCCGGTTAAGCGGACAGCCTCTCCCCAGTCGCCTGGGGATGAACCGCTCCATGCGACCAGCGATCGGGCGCGGACCGCCCTCTCCCCAGTCGCCTGGGGATGAACCGGAGAGCGCGACGGTATGATTCGGATTTCGGGACCTCTCCCCAGTCGCCTGGGGATGAACCGGGCGGTCACCTTGGCAATCGCTGGGCCCCACCCCTCTCCCCAGTCGCCTGGGGATGAACCGAACACAGAGCGGAGTGAAGTCGCGATGACACTCCTCTCCCCAGTCGCCTGGGGATGAACCGCGAGAGTTCCGCGACGGGCTCGTTCTCAGCGCCCTCTCCCCAGTCGCCTGGGGATGAACCGCGAGCCTCGACGCCACGAACCGGGCACTGCAGCCTCTCCCCAGTCGCCTGGGGATGAACCGAGGCCGCTCGGTCGTCCGACCTTCCCCTGGTTCCTCTCCCCAGTCGCCTGGGGATGAACCGTGGTGGAGATTCCCACCGAGGCGGAGCGAGTCCCTCTCCCCAGTCGCCTGGGGATGAACCGGGTGCCGCCGACGGCGAGGCCAACAGCCTGGCCCTCTCCCCAGTCGCCTGGGGATGAACCGCCACTCTTAGCAGCGGCCTGTGCGAACTGTGCCCTCTCCCCAGTCGCCTGGGGATGAACCGCTGAAGTTTGACAATGGAGCAATTTTTAATTCCCTCTCCCCAGTCGCCTGGGGATGAACCGTCCTGCACGGCGAGCGCGGCCGGGGGTAGATCCCTCTCCCCAGTCGCCTGGGGATGAACCGTTCGCCTGTGTGGATGTGATGCTGCGCACGGCCCTCTCCCCAGTCGCCTGGGGATGAACCGCATTTGGGGGGTGTTGGTAGTGCGGCGGGGTCGGCCTCTCCCCAGTCGCCTGGGGATGAACCGACGCTCGCGACGTTCGTCCCGGCGTCCAAGCACCTCTCCCCAGTCGCCTGGGGATGAACCGAGGATCGGGCGCCCCGGGTTCTCCGCCGCTGCCCTCTCCCCAGTCGCCTGGGGATGAACCGCGATGGAAGGCTACCGGAAGAGCCTCCCGGACCCTCTCCCCAGTCGCCTGGGGATGAACCGACGAAGCGGTACTCGTGCTGGGGCGCTAGCGCCCTCTCCCCAGTCGCCTGGGGATGAACCGCAAGGCGAAGAGAAGAGGCGATAGGCGGAGCACCTCTCCCCAGTCGCCTGGGGATGAACCGGCGCGCTCCGTCAAGTCGAAGGCGCGGTGCCACCTCTCCCCAGTCGCCTGGGGATGAACCGGGAGAGGAGGCGTCTGTTCCGGTGCCCGGGAACCTCTCCCCAGTCGCCTGGGGATGAACCGAGCGAGCGCGTGCGACTCATCGGCGGATCCAACCTCTCCCCAGTCGCCTGGGGATGAACCGGCGAGCCGCCCCGGCCCTACGGCGGCGTCAGCCCTCTCCCCAGTCGCCTGGGGATGAACCGCATGTCCGACCGGCACGCGCGGCGGACGCTCCCCTCTCCCCAGTCGCCTGGGGATGAACCGACGAGCGGGGTCTCTCGCTCGGCGATCAACCCCCTCTCCCCAGTCGCCTGGGGATGAACCGTGGAGCCCGCATCCAACTACTACGACTCATGGCCTCTCCCTAGTCGCCTGGGGATGAACCGGACGAAGGCGCGGCCAGCATGGCGCGGGCACGCCTCTCCCCAGTCGCCTGGGGATGAACCGACACAAGGCGCCGGGCACCGATCCACGACGGGCCTCTCCCCAGTCGCCTGGGGATGAACCGGATGGCGCCCCAGATCTCGGTCGGCGAGTCAGCCTCTCCCCAGTCGCCTGGGGATGAACCGATCCCAGCGGTCCATCGCGCTGATGCCGTGCGCCTCTCCCCAGTCGCCTGGGGATGAACCGTTCTACTACACTCGATCCGAGGAAACGAACCGCCTCTCCCCAGTCGCCTGGGGATGAACCGCGACATGGCCGTGAAGGACAAAGAAGACCAGCCCTCTCCCCAGTCGCCTGGGGATGAACCGACACAAGGCGCCGGGCACCGATCCACGACGGGCCTCTCCCCAGTCGCCTGGGGATGAACCGATCCCGAGGCGGATCAGGGAACGACAGACAGACATCGCGACAGAGCGAGACGGGCCGCTACTTTGGAAGTCCTCTCCACGAGCCCCTCGCGCATGTTCGCCCCCTCCGCCTTCGCCGCTCGTCGCTCCACGCTAGCGGGCGGCCTGACCGGCCTCGTCGTGCTTCTCGGCAACGGAAACGCGCCGATGAATTACCCAGCGAACCACTACCGATTCCATCAGGACGGCTCGTTCCGCTACTACACCGGCCTGAACGCGCCCGGCCTCGCGCTCGCCCTGGACGCTGACTCCGGTCAGTCCACGCTCTACGGCCGCGATGCAACCATGGAAGACCGCGTCTGGGACGGCGACGTGCCTTCTGTTCGCGAGCGCGCCGGCTTCGCGGCCATCGAACACACCGGCTCTCCGGGGGATCTCCTCGAGGCGGTCCGGGCCGCGAAGCAGGCCGGACGCGAGGTCCACGTCCTCCCACCGTACCGAGGCCACCAGCGGCTCCGCCTCGCGGCGCTCTTGGACATAGCACCGGACGCCGTGGAACCCTCCGTGCCACTGATCGAGGCCGTCATTGCGCAGCGGATTCTCAAAACCGACGAGGAGGTAGAGCAAATCGAGATCGCGATGAGGATCGCCGCAGAGATGCACGCCACCGCTTCGCTCATGGCTCAGCCGGGCACGACGGAGCACGAGGTCGCCGCGGCGATGGAGGCCGTCGCCCTCGCGCACGGCTCGCACCCCTCGTTCCCCATCATCCTGACTACGCGCGGCGAGGTGCCCCACTACCACGCCAGCGGCTACGCGCTCCGCGAGGGCGACCTGCTCCTGCACGACGCGGGCTGCGTCGCGCCCGAGACCGGCTACTGCTCCGATATCACGCGCGTCTCCCCCGTGGGCGGCACGTTCACGGACCGGCAGCGCGCCATCGTCTCGCTCGTCAAAGAGGCGCAGGAAGCCTGCATCGCGAGGTGCGCCCCGGGCGTCTCCTTCCGCGACGTCCACGACCTCGCCTCCCGCACCCTCACGACGGGCCTCGTCGAGATCGGCCTGTTGCGCGGCGACGTGGACGAGATCGTGGCGGCAGGCGCCCACGCGATGTATTTCACCCACGGTCTCGGCCACCCGATGGGCCTGGACGTCCACGACCTGGAGGGCCTCGGCGAAGACCGCGTCGGCTACGGCGACGAGGCGACGCGCTCCACCCAGTTCGGCACGCAGTACCTCCGCTTCGCGCGGACGCTGCGCCCCGGCCACGTGATGACCGTGGAGCCCGGGATCTACTTCAACGACGCGCTCATCGCGCAGTGGAAGGCACAGAGCCGCCACGCGGAGTACATCGACTTCGAGGAGGCGGAGCGCTGGATCGGCTTCGGCGGCGTCCGCATCGAGGACGACGTGCTGATCACGGAGGACGGGCACCGCGTCCTCGGCCCCGGTATCCCGAAGGACCTGGACGAGGTGGAGGCGCTCGTCCGAGCCGCATGACCCCGCCCACCTCGGCAGAGCGATGGAAGCACCGGGAGCGTCACTCTCGCCGCTCGGCGTCCCGAACCAATCGCCCCGCCGTATTTCGAGACCCTTCATCCTCCGTCTTTTTACCTTGGCGGTCCTGAGCACGGAGAGGTGTCCGAGTGGCTTAAGGAGCACGCTTGGAAAGCGTGTGTGCCGGCAACGGTACCGAGGGTTCGAATCCCTCTCTCTCCGCTCCCTGAGACGCTGGTGGCCCACGCTGCCAGCGTCTCGTCGTTTCAGCCCCCGCGCTCTATGTCCTCCCTTCGCAGCATGACCGGCTTCGGCCGGGGCACCGCCACGGTGGGCGCGACGACCGCCATCGTCGAGGTCCGCACCGTCAACGGGCGCTTCGCCGAGGCCAACGTCCGGGCACCGCGTCTGCTGAACGCGCATGAGGCGAAGATCGTCGCGACGGTGAAAGAGGTCATCGCGCGAGGCAACGCCACGGTCTCGGTCAGCCTAGACCGCGACGCTGCCGAGGCAGGGCTGGCCGTGGACCCTCGCGCTGCCGAGGCCGTCGGCCGCGCCCTCCGCACCGCCGCCGAGGCTGCCGGATTGGGCGCCGACGCCGTCACCCTCGCGGACATCCTCCGCTTTCCCGAGGTGATACGCGCTCCCGCGTCCGATGCCGAGGCGGAGGAGGCCGAAGCGTGGGAGGCCACCCGTGACGCCCTCGCGGAGGCCCTCGACAAGCTCGACGCCATGCGTCGCGCCGAAGGCGACGCCCTCCACGTTGCCCTTTGCGAGCACGCCGACGACCTGGAGCACCACACCGCCGAGGTCGAGTCCCGCGCGCCCTCGCGTGTGGAGGCGCACCGCGCCCGCCTCGCGGAGAAACTGAAAGACCTCCTCGGCGATGACCGCCTAGATCGCGCTCGTCTGGAGACTGAGATCGCACTCGTCGCGGAAAAACTGGACGTGACCGAGGAAACGGTCCGCCAGCGCTCGCACGTCGCCCAGTTTCGCGAGGCGCTGGACACCGACGAGCCGGTCGGGCGGCGGCTCAACTTCATCGCGCAAGAGATGAACCGCGAGGCCAACACCATCGCGAGCAAAGCCAACGATCCCGCGCTGGCGGAGCACGCCGTCGGGATGAAAGAGGCGCTGGAGAAGATCCGCGAGCAGGTGGCGAACGTTGTGTAGGGCTGGCGACATGGGGACTCTCCCTCCCCCAGTCCCGAGTCACCATTCCCCAGTCCCATGAACTTGATCGTCCTCACGGCGCCCAGCGGAGCGGGAAAGACCACCATCGCGCGGCGCCTCATGGCCGAGGTGCCCGGTCTCCGCTTCTCCGTCTCCGCCACCACGCGGCCTCCGCGCGAGGGCGAGCGCGACGGTGTGGACTACTTCTTCCTCTCCCTCGGTGAGTTCAACGACCGCATCGAGGCGGACGGGTTCGTGGAGTTCGAGGAGGTCTACCCGGGCCGCTTTTACGGCACGCTCAAGGACCAGTTGGAACAGGCGGCCATTGACGCGGCCGACGGCGGCGGCGGCATCGTGCTGGACATCGACGTGAAGGGCGCGCTCAACGTGAAGCGCCTCTATGGGGCGGACGCGCTGACGCTTTTCATCGCGCCCCCCAGCCTCGACGCCTTGGCCGACCGCCTGCACGCTCGCGGCACCGAAAGCGAGGACCGCGTTCGCGTCCGCCTGGAGCGCGCGGAGATGGAGATGGACCACGCCAAGCACGTCGACCGCGTCATCGTCAACGACGACCTGGACGTGGCCGTGGACGAGACCGTCGCGGCCGTCCGCGCCTTCCTCATGCGTCACGAGGCCGCATAGACGGCTTCGTCCGCCTCGGCGCCGAGGCGGAGGGACTCGTCATTTCACCCTTTACCCTTCTCTCCTCTCCCCTCCTCGTTCTAGTTTCGCCCGTTCTGACTCCGCCGAACCCGATGCCGATCCGCACCCTCGACACCAACGCCCTCGCCGACGAGACGGGCAACCTCTACGAGTCCGTCGTCGTGCTCTCGAAGCGCGCCCGCCAGGTCGCCTCCAAGACCAAGGCCGAACTGGAGCAGAAGCTCTCCTACTTCGAGGACCTCTCGCTCGACCCCGCCGAGGAGCTCCGCTCCAACGAGGACCAGCTCCGCATTTCTCTAGAGTACGAGCGGAAGCAGAAGTCCCCGGACACCGCTATTGACGAGCTCGAGGAGGGCCAGCTCTACTTCCGCAACCCGACCGCGACCGACTCCGACGGCTTCTAGACCTTCCGTTCTCGATTCTCCGCGCCGCCTGTTCTCGCGAGAATGGGCGGCGCGTCTGTATCCAGCGGTCCGCATCTGGCGACCATGTCCCTCTCTGGAAAGAAGCTCGTCCTCGGCGTCACGGGCAGCATCGCAGCCTACAAAGCCGCCGAGATCATCCGCCAGCTCATCAAGGCGGGCGCGGAGGTGCAGCCCATCCTGACGCCCGCCGCCACGCGCTTCATCGCGCCGCTCACGCTCGGCACGCTGGCCCGGCGCGAGGCGCTCGTCGGCCTCTGGCCCGAGGCGGGACCCGGCGCTGACGCCGCGCTCTGGACGAAGCATGTCGAACTCGGCCTTTGGGCCGACGGCATCGTGATCGCACCCGCCACGGCGCAGACCCTTGCGAAGCTCGCCACCGGCATGTGCGACTCCATGCTGACTGCCGTCGTGCTCTCCGCGCGATGCCCGGTGCTGGTCGCCCCCGCGATGGACCACGATATGTGGCATCACCCCGCCACACAGCGCAACATCCGCCAGCTGGAGACCGATGGCGTGACCGTCCTCGCACCCGCGAGCGGCGAACTGGCGAGCGGCCTCACCGGCGATGGGCGCCTGCCGGAGCCCGAGACCATCGTGGATTCCCTGGGTCCGTGGCTTTCCGCCTCCCCCCGCCTCGGCGCCGAGGCGGAGACCCCTAGCCCGCTGACCGGCAAGACGGTGCTGGTGACGGCGGGCCCCACCCGCGAAGCCCTCGACCCCGTCCGCTTCCTCTCCAACGGAAGCACCGGCACGATGGGCTTCGCTATCGCGCGAGAGGCCGCCGCACGGGGCGCCGAGGTGACGCTTCTCGCCGGGCCCGTCGCGCTGGAGACCCCGCCCGGCGTGACCCGCATCGACATCACTACCGCTGACGACCTTCACGCCGCCGCGATGGACCACGCCGACGCCGACCTGATCGTCGCCACGGCCGCCGTCTCGGACTACGCCCCCGCCGAGCCCAGCGACCGCAAGCTCAAGAAGACCGGCGACGATCTGACGCTCACACTCCGCCGCACGCCGGATGTGCTGAAGACCCTCGGGGAGCGCCGCACCGACCACCAAACACTCGTCGGGTTCGCCCTCGAAACCCACGATGGGGAGGCGAATGCCCACGCCAAGCTCCATAAAAAGCATCTGGACTGGATAGTTCTGAATATTCAGGGCGAGGACGGGGCCGGGTTCGGCACCGGTACGAACCGCGTCGTGCTCCTCGGCCGCGACGGTCAGCGCGAGGAGGTCCCGCTCGCGCCCAAGCCCGAGGTCGCCCGCGCGATTCTCGACGCCGTCACCTGACGCGTTCTGTTCCGCGATGCCCCCCGACCGACCCCGCTACCTCGCTCTCGGCGACTCCTACACCATAGGGGAAGGGGTCGCGCCTGAGAGCCGCTGGCCGGTCCAACTGGCGTCCGCCCTGCGCGCCTCGGGCATCGAGATCGCCGACCCAGAGATCATCGCCGTCACCGGCTGGACGACCGATGAGTTAGACGCAGGCATCACCGAGGCGGACCCGCTCGGACCGTTCGCGCTCGTCACGCTACTCGTCGGCGTGAACGACCAGTATCGGGGGGGCGAGCCGGAATCCTACCGTGCGGGCTTCCATCGGCTTCTGGAACGGGCTGTCGGCTTTGCAGGAGGCGACACGCGTCGCGTCGTGGTGGTGTCCTTCCCGGACTGGGGCCGGACGGCTTTCGCGCCGAGCGATGCACGGGGGCGCTCGCCGGAGCAGATCACGCGCGAGGTGGACATCTTCAACGCTATCGCGCGCGAGGAGTCCGAAACGGCAGGCGTCGCCTGGGTCGGTATCACGCCGCTCTCCCGCGAGCAAGGTGCGATGACGGTCGGCGACGACCTCCACCCGGACGGGGAAGCCTACCGCCAGTGGAGCGAGCGCATCCTGCCGGCCGCCCGCGCCGCGCTGGCCGACTGAATGCGCCCCACATTCGCGCGAACTCGCGTTGAGAACCCGGCACCCGGCCCCTAGATTGAGGCGCCGCCGCGACGCCCGCTCCGGCCCTTCCCGCGCCCGTGTCCGACGCCCCCACCGCTCCGGTTGAACCGACTGCTGAGCCCGGCGCGGGCGGATTCGACCCCGCTGAGGTCCTCCGGCAGGCCCGCGCGCTCCTCGCGCTCCAGCAGGAAATCACCGGCGCCACGCGCTACCTCGGACCCGAGGCCATCCCGGCACCGTCCGAGCCTGCTCCCGCAGGCGACACCGCCGACGCGCCTCCCGAGGCCGAGGCTCCCACCCTGCCCGCCTCGGCACCTGCGCCCCCCGACCCGACCGAACCCGACGACGACGTGCCCGACCTCTTCGGCGAGCTTCCCGACCCCAGCCAGGACCTCAGCCTCTCGCCCTACCAGCGCATCGAGAGCCTCATTCCCGAGGGGCACCCGCTCCACGAGATGACCTCGCTGGAGGAAATCAACGAGTGGCTGTCCAAGACCGTCCTCGTGCCCATCGACGAGAACCGGATCAACCCAGTCCTAGGTACGGGTCCGGCGGATGCGGACCTGATGATCATCGGCGAGGCGCCGGGCGCGGACGAGGACAAGACCGGCGAGCCGTTCGTCGGCCGCGCGGGGCAGCTCCTCAACAAGATCCTCGACGCCATCCTCTTCGACCGCGACGAGGTCTACATCGCGAACATCCTGAAGAGCCGCCCGCCGAACAACCGCGACCCGCTCGCGGAAGAAGTGGAAGCTCACATACCGATCCTCTACAAGCAGATCGCGCTGGTGCAGCCGAAGATGATCCTCGCCGTCGGCAAGAGTGCCGGGAACGGGCTGCTGGGCCGGACCTCTAGCCTCGGTAGCCTCCGCGGCAAGTTCCACGACTACTACGGCCTCCCGCTCATGGTGACCTACCACCCGGCCGCGCTCCTGCGCAACCCGCAGTGGAAGCGCCCCACCTGGGAAGACGTGAAGCTGCTCCGCACCCGCTACGACGAGATCGGCGGCCGCTCGCGCCGCGCTGCCTAGACTTCCGCGATGGCCGAGTTCTCCGATCTCAACCCGCCCCCGCCCGACGACGAGCCCGCGCGCCCCATCCGCATCGACGAGGCGCACGACTTTTCCCTGGCACAGTTGACCGGCGGCGCGCGGCGCCAACCGGCGCGACCGGCCAATGTGGTGCCCATCCGCGAGCAGGCCGGGCGGATGCCCCCGCAGGCCGTCGACGTGGAGCAGGCCGTGCTCGGCGCCCTCCTGATCGAGCGCGAGGCCATCCCGAAGGCTATCGAGATCCTTCCCGGCGATGCGTTCTATGACGGCCGCCACGAGAAGATCTACGCCGCTATCCAGGCCCTCTTCGAACGCGCCAACCCGGTCGACCTCGTCACGCTCTCCGAGGAACTCAAGCGGCGCGGCGACTACGAGAGCATCGGCGGGTACTACCTGACCGAACTCACCACGCGGGTCGCGAGTGCGGCCAACGTGGAATACCACGCCCGCATCATCGCGGAAAAGAGCCTCCTGCGGAAGCTCATCACCACGATGACTGGCGTCGTCGGCGAGGCCTTCGACCCGACGACGGACGCCTTCGACCTGCTGGACCGCGCCGAGCGCGAGATCTTCCAGATCTCGGAGAGTCAGCTACGCAAGGGTGCCGTCTCCATGATGAGCGCCGTCAAGGAGACACTCTCACATCTGGAGAGCATCCACGGCCAGACGCAGGGCGTCACCGGCGTGCCCTCCGGCTTCACGAGCCTGGACGCGCTCACGGGCGGCTGGCAAAACTCGGATATGGTGGTCATCGCGGCGAGGCCTTCCATGGGCAAGACCGCCCTCAGCCTCGCGGTCACGCGAAACGCCGCGCTCCATCCCGAGAAGCCGACGGGCGTCGCGTACTTCTCGCTGGAGATGAGCGCGCAGCAGCTGGCGCAGCGCCTCCTCACGAGTGAGGCGCGCGTGGACGCCCAGGCCGCCCGTACCGGCCGCCTCCACGACGACGACTGGCCCAAGCTGGCCCGTGCCGCCGGACGCCTTTCTGCCGCCCAAATCTTTATCGACGACACGCCGGGCCTCGGCATCCTAGAGCTTCGCGCCAAGTGCCGCCGCCTCAAGGCCGAGCACAACATCGGCCTCGTGATCGTGGACTATCTGCAGCTCATGCACGGGACGACCCAGAGCAAGGGCTCCAACCGCGAGCAGGAGATCGCGCAGATCAGCCGCTCGCTGAAGGGCCTCGCGAAGGAGCTCAACGTGCCCGTCCTCGCGCTGAGCCAGCTCTCGCGCGCGGTGGAGTCGCGTCCGGACAAGCGGCCGCAGCTCTCTGATCTCCGCGAGTCGGGCTCCATCGAGCAGGACGCGGACGTGGTCATGTTTATCTACCGCGCCGAGCGGTACGGCATCACCGTGGACGACCAGGGCAACTCCACCGAGGGCCTCGGCGAGCTCATCATCGGGAAGCAGCGAAACGGTCCGATCGGCAACGCGAAGGTGGCATTCGTGAACCAGTTCGCTCGGTTCGAGAACCTGACGAGCTACGTCCAGTCCGATCCGTACGGCGGCGGTGATCCCTACGGAGGCGGGGGCTACGGCGGAGGCCAGGACCCGTACGGCGACGCGCCCTACGGCGGCGGCGATGGCTCCGGCCCGCCGCCCCTCCCGCCTCCGGCGACCGACGCTCCGTTCTAGCCCCTCCCACCTCGGTGCCGAGGCGGAGGGACGCGGTGGAAGCGGCCGAGGCGGAGGCTCACCGCCAGCGCTGGCCCTCGTTGAGCCAGCCCGGCGAGGCGGAGCGACCCTCGGCCCAGCGGAAGTCCGCCGCCTCGCGGCCTGTTCCGATACGCTGAAGCGAGGTGCCCGGGGGCGTATCCGGCGGCTGCATCACGCCGATGTCACCGAACGAGGCACCGAGGGCAGACATCGCGCCCTCCCAAGAGACCGCTTCCGCGATGGAGCCATCGGGCGCGATGAGCGCGGCGCCGTCTGGCGACCCGTTCTGGAGGCCAGGGACGGGCAGCCACTCCGTCCCGATGCCATCTCCGATGAGCGTGCCGGAGAGCGGCGTGCTGGAATAAATCTCACCATTGCTGCCGTTGACGAGTACGAGGCGCCAACCGTCCAGCGAGGTCCCATCCGATCCTGCGACCTCGATGCCCTCGCCCTCGTCGTCGCCCAAGTTGTCGTAGTGGATCTCGTTGATCCAGAGCGGACCGCTGGCCGTGGGTATCCACGGCGACGGCCCCGAGGCGGACGGTGTCGACGTTGTGACGCTCCCGTTCCAGATTCGGTCGGCGAGCGTGTAATCGATCACAAAGGGATTCTCGGTGCCCTGGAGGCTCGCCACCCAGGCGCTTCGGGCGCGCTCGCGTTCGTCGGGCGGATCAGCGCGGTTCCAGACGAGGAGGTCGTCCTGCATCGTGCGGAAGAAGGACAGTGCCGCGCGCTCCGGGTACGTCGCGACGACGTAAAAGACGGCGCGGGCGATATCCCCCTTGCGGTCCTCGCGCGGTTCGAAGCGGCCCTGGCCGCGCTCGCTCCACTGATCGGGTGCGAGGTCCGGGATGCGCGACTGACTCTCGTCGTCGCGATACCACGCCTCGGTGAGGGCGTCGGGGACCTCACCGAACGGGAGGTTGCCACGCGACGAGTTGACCGCCTCGCGAGCCGGAAAGACGTGGTGCAGGTCGCTTCGAAGTGGCTCGGCGCGGGCGCCCATGGACTGCGGCCAGACGTGCTCGGCGTTGATGCCGAGGCGGAACGCCTCGCTGGACGGATCCCCCGCCGGAAGCGCGATGCAGTACTCGGTGTAGACGGTGCAGAGCGCGCCGACGGTGAGTTGCTCCCGGCCGTAGAGTTCGTCGCGCGCGCGGTCGTAGCCGAGGGTGCGGTCGGGTGAGAAGTCCCGGTCCAGAACCTCGAGGAGGTCCGCCTCGGGCGTGTCGCGGTAGAGGACGGCCTCTGGCGGAGGCGCTCCGGGCCCGGCGGTGGAGACGCGCGGACCGCGCTCACATCCCCACAGAAGCGCCGATATCGCGAGAACCACGGCCGACCGGCGGATGCCCGGGCGGAGCCCTCCCTTCTGCATTCGCCCTTCTGAGTTCTGCATTCTCACGTCTCCTCGTCCACCAGCGCGACGTGGCGGAAGTAGGTCTGTTCCTCGAAGCTGGCACCGAGGCCGCCGACGGCGAGCCCGATGGTCGCCACGAACGCCGCGAAGACGACGATGTGCCCCGCCGCGATGGTCTCGCCGAGCGTCGCCGCCCAGCCTTCCAGGATCGCGCGGTCGAAGAGCAGAAGGGAAAGCGCGAGGGTCGCGAGGAAGAGGATCGCGTAGGTCGTCGCCATCCCGATGCCGACGGCGAGCAGAACAGACGCCTCCGCAACGACGCGCTGCTCGCTCCGCTTACGGCTCCGGCGGTGCACGAGGAGGCGCTGCTTCCGCACGAGGTAGACGCTCGCGCCCACCAGCACGGCCACGGAGAGCGCGATGACCAGCACGGCGGGCTGCCTCGCGCCGAGGTCCCACGCCTCGGCCGTCATCACGAGAACGACGAGCGTGGAGACGGCAGCCGTCGTGAGCTTGGAGAACTGGAACGGGAAGCGCCAGGGGCGGATTTGGCGCACGGCGTCCACCACGTCGGCGCGCTCGCTCCAGAGGGCGCGAACGGCGAAGGCGGCACCGCTCAACCGCTGGGAACCGCTCCGTTCCTCCATGCGCGGATCGGCCACGTCGGCCAGTTCGTCGGCTAGTTCCGCGATCTCATCAGCGGAGTACGTCAGCATGCCGTCGAGGTCGGCCGGGGCCTTGATGTCGTGCATCAGGTCGTCCGGGTCGGTGCGGTGAACGAGGCCGTTGAGGTGACCCAACTCGTGCAGCGCGAGGGTGGCGACGCGGTCCGCGAGGCGGTCGGGGTCGGGCGAGGCGTCACGGAGCGTCGGGTCCAGTCGTGCGACCGAGAGCACGGCCACACCGAGGGCCTGCGAGGGCGTTCCCAGGGCGAACGGCCGGAACCGCGCGCGGAGATCGGCAGCGGTCACGACGAGGGCAAAGTCCCACTCGCCGAGGTCGCGCTCGGCCGCGCCGATGTCGAGCAAATCCACGGGTTCGGCGCGAGCACCGGGTACCACATCGCGGCGGCGGACGGACGGCAGGCGCCAGTCGAACTGGGGGAGCGCGCGGCGCAGTTCGTCGCGGACGAGCTTTCGCGCGAGAGCGACGGCCCGGCGCTGGGCGTCGTTCAGGCCGCCCGCCAGCACCCACCCCACCACGACGGGAGGGGCGCTCGGTTCGGGGATGGCGTCGGGCTCGGGCTCCATGACGGCAAGCTACCCGCGAGTCCCCCCGCCTCGGCGCCGAGGCGGGAAGTGTCGCTGCAATGAGCGCCTTTCGTCTCGCGACGGCACGGGTCGCCAGTCGCGTTCGGCGTGAACCGGACCCAGCGAACGAACGTGGCGTTCGACCGCCCCGATCTCTTTTCCGTGCCGCCGGGCGCCCGTTCCCATGACCTCCCTCACCGACGACGAGCGCGATGCCATCGCGACCCTCTGCCTCATGGCCGCCCTCGCCGACGGGTGGAAAGACGACCGCGAGCGCGACCGGCTGCGGAGCATCTACTCCAGCCTCGACGCCGGTTTCGAGCCCGAGCGGTACGAGCGCGTCCTCCTCGGCGAGATCGATGTGGAGCGCGAGGCGGCCCGCCTCCGGCCGGGTGGTGTTCGCACGCTCACGTACGAGATGGCCGTCGCTGTGTGCGATGCGGACGGTCGCGCCGACGATGCCGAGACCGCGTTTCTCCAGAGCCTCCGCGCCGCGCTGGGTCTGGACGCGAGCGCGGCCGAGCCGCTCACCACCGCCGCCGACGCGCTGGCGGACGACTCGCCCGAGGCCGAACCACCCGCTGGCCTCGTGCCGCTCGCTCAGAACGCGATCCCGGACACCACAGAGCCCCCCGCTCTCCCCACGCTCGACGCCGATGCGGCGCTCGACCCGATGATCCTTCGCTACGCAATCGGGAACGCAGCGCTCGAACTCCTCCCGCAGAAGGCCGCCACGCTTGCCGTCGTCCCGATGCAGACGAAGATGGTCTACCGGATCGGCCAGCACTTCGCCCACGAGCTCAACGCCACGAAGGCGAAGGAGCTTCTCGGTGCGGTCGGGCTCGGTCTCACCTCGCAGGTGATCGAGACGTACGCGCGTGGTCTCCTCGGCGGGCTGGCGGGCAATGCGCTCCGGCCCGTTCTCGGCAAGAAGAAGTCGAAGAAGGCCAAGAAAGTGGCCCGGACCGCGGCGGGCTCCGCCTTCCAGTTCGCCGCGACGTACGCGCTCGGTCACGCGGCGAAGGCCTACTACGCGGGCGGGCGAACCCTCGCGACCACTGACCTCCGCTCGCTCTTCGACCGCCATCTCGCGCGGGGCCAAGAGTTGTACGCAGAGCACCGCCCAGCCATCGAGCAACGAGCGAAGACCACGGACGTCTCGTCGCTTCTCGGTCAACTCCGTCAGGGAACGGCGCTTCCGGTGTAGCGATCGACGCGCTGGCGGACGGCGTCAGCCTCGGTTCCCCGCGACTCCGCCCGCCTCGGCGACGAGGCGGATCCACGAGCGTTTTTGCTACGCGTGCTTCTGGGTCTCCCAGGTCGCTAGCAGAAACGCCGCCATTGCACCAGAGAGGTTCACCGCTAGCTCGGCGTGGCGTGCGCTGGGCTTCACTGCCCGCTTCCCACGACCGTGCGCGTCACTCAGCTTATTCCTTACAGCTCCCAAACCTGACACCACCGAAAAGCAGCCACTGAGTATTTGCTTGAATATCTGCTCTTGGTGTTGCTCTGGAGCAAGATTCAAGGACTTTGTCGCCGTGCGATAGAGGACAGGCAAATCAGCACCGTCATCGTACTCCTCTTCCTGCTCGTCCAACACGTGCTTGCACACCGTCTCTATCAGTGTCCTTGCCGCTGTAATCGCCCCTTCAGGGTCTTCATGCCGACGCTCAAGCGCCTTCTCCCAAGCAGCTTGGACATGTTCAGCATCAATGACCTTCAGAGCCTCAGTGACGCGGGTATCTGATGGGGAGGTACCTGTGCCATCCAGCTTGGCCAGTAAAGGGCGGAAAGCGTCCCAAATGAACTCCCGTCGCCCTTCATACTTACCCGACTTACGCTTGATAAACGACCAGAACTGCCCTTCGCTACGGCATGTTTTAACGAAGCGAGGTAGCTGATCCCTTATCTCGGGAGCAGCCATGAGCCTCTTTCTGATTGATTCGTACTCTCCCTCTTCGTTTTCCCTGTATGTAGCTGCATCGACTAAGAGGTTCTGAAAGGTCTCGACAACCTCGAGCAACTCTGAGTCATTCACGGCTGATGCGGCTAGTTCGTTGAACTGCTTTTTTCTCTACCGCGCCACCGTCACCCGGAGCGCACTCGCCGCGCTAGCAGAAGCGATGCGCACCACGTAGATCCCCGGCGCGAGGTCGCTCGCGTCCACCGCCAGCCGGTCCGGGGCGGGGCCGTCCAGCAGCAGCGCCACGCGGCGGCCGAGTGCGTCGAACAGCTCCACGCGGACCGTCTCGCCCGGCGTGGGCAGCGTCAGCACAGCACGCTGGCGGATCGGGTTGGGCGCGATGCGCGCGACTCCCTCCACCTCGGCATCGAGGCGGGCGGGGTCGACCGGCGCAGAGGCCACGAGCGAGCCGCCGAGCACCTGCCCCTCGTTCAGGAACCCACGCGACTGTGTGGCCGGGCCGGTCCAGATCGCATCCGAACCTGCGCCGCCGAGGCGCTGGATGCTCTGCTTTTTGGTCGTGCCCGGCCCCTCAAAGACGCCCACATCTACAGAGCGGAGCCCGTCTGCCGGACCGCCGACGCCATCCAGGCCACCCTCGTAGGAGATGAACTCCACGAGCGTGCCCTGCGCGTCGAGAAGCGCGAGGCCGTACTTGTTGTTGCGAAGGCGCTTGATCTTGAACCAGACAGCGCCGAAGCCCGCGCCCTCGTCCGGGATGACGCCCGTGAGCGGCAGCGTGCGGTGGACGCCCGTCCCGCGCTCGTAGGTGATGATCTGCCAGTTCGCGAGGTCGAGCCCGGCGGTACCGGCGATCTCGATGCCCTCGCGACGGTCGCTGCCGTCGTTGTCGTAGTGGATCTCGTTGATCCAAGCCGCCTCGGCGGGCGGCGGGGGCGGGGCGCCCTCGAAGGTCTGGCCCGTGTTCGGCTGGCCGGGTGTGCCCGCCATGGGGGCGGTCCACGCGAAGTCCGCGTAGCTGGAGCCCGTGCCGATGAGCTGGAGGCTGTGGCCCTCGGGCGTGTTGCCCGGCTCCTCCACGCCGATATCCGTCGAGGTCATACCGTCGGCCGGGCCGCCGCTCGCGGTAAAGCTGCCCTCGTACGAGAGGAACTGGACCACGTCGCCCTCGGGGTCTACCAGCGCGAGGCCGTCCGGCGAGCCGTTCTGGAGGCCGGGCGCGAGGAACCACGCCGTCCCGAATCCGCCCTGCTGGTCCGCCAGCGTGCCGGAGAGCGCGATGGTGCTGTACTGCGTGGCGACGCTGCCGTTGTAAAGCACGAGGCTCCACCCGGTCAGGTCCGCACCTGCCGTGCCCGCGACCTCGATGCCTTCGCCCTCGTCGCCACCGTTGTCATCGTAGTGGATCTCGTTGACCCAGACCTCGGCCTCGGACGGGGACGGTGGAGGCGGCGGGGGCGGATCAGACGGGTCGCCCCAGATTCGGCGCGCGAGCGTGGAGTCGAGAACGAACGGATTCTCAGTGCCCTGCTGGGTCGCGACCCAGGCGGAGCGGGCCGCCTCGGCGGCGTCGGCGGGGTCCTCGTAGGTCCAGCGGAGGAGGTCCGAGAGCTGCGCCTCGAAGAACGAGGCGGGCATGGTCGTGTAGATCGCGGCGTGGTAGAAGACGGCGCGAGCGGCGTTGCCCGCGTGGTCCTCGCGCGGCTCGAAGGCACTGGACGTGGACTCGCTCCACTCGTCGATAGCGGTCGTCGGGATGCTGCTCTGTGAGGTGGTGCCGCGGAACCACTCACTCGTTTGCGCATCCGGGATTTCCGCGAACGGGTTGTTGCCTCGCGCCGAGTTGGCCTCGACCCGCGTCGGGAAGAGGTGGTGCATGTCGCTCTCGGCGTCGCCGGTGGACCCGAGGCTGCGCGGCACGGCGTGCTCCGTGTTGATGCCCTTCGAGAAGGCGTCGCTGGACGGGTCCGCGCTCGGATTCAGGACGATCTCCATCCCGGTGTAGACGCCTCGGAGTCGACCGTACTCGTTCTGCTCCCACGCGAACATGGCATCGCGGGCGGGGCCATATCCGAGCACCTGGGACGGCGCATAGTCGGCGCGGACGGCATCGCGGAGAGCGGTGCCGGTAAGGCCGGGGTAGAGCACCTGTCCGCCCTGGGCGAAGGTGGGGGCGGCGAAGGCGAGGAGGGCAAAGGCCCAAAGAACGCGGAACATGCGGGATGCGGGAGTGACCGCGAGAACCTAGCCGCCGCGCATCCAGATTCGATGGCTCAAACGTGACGAATCGGAGGAGTCCCTCCCGCCTCGGTCGGGACGCAGGCGTACCGAGGCGGGAGGACCCAACGAAAAACGGCCCCCGGCGAGGTGCCGGAGGCCGCAGACTGGACTCGCCAGTCAGGAGGACGCGAGGCGTCTAGCGGTAGCCGCCGCCACCGCCGCCGTAGCCGCCACCGCCGTAGCCGCCGCCGCGGTTTCCACCGCCGCCGCCACCACCGCGGTAGCCACCACCGCCGCCGCCGCCACGGTAGCCGCCACCACCACCGCCATCGCGGCGAGGCGGACGCTCGCCGCGCGGGCGAGCCTCATTGACTGTGAGCGGGCGACCGCCCATCTCCTGGTCGTGCATGTTCTCGATGGCGGCCTTGGCCTGCTCATCGTTCGGCATCTCGACGAAGCCGAAGCCGCGGGAGCGGCCGGTCTCACGGTCCTTGATGACCGTGGCGTTGGAGACCTCACCGTGGGCCTCGAAGGCCTCCCGAAGCTGGTCGTCGGTGGTGGAGTACGGGAGGTTGGCGACGTAGATATTCATGGGCTGGCTCGGTCTTGCAAAAGGGGAAAAACGCGAGCGCGCGTCCCGCCAGCCAGCCGGACACGCGCGTACTCTGATAGTATAGGTCACGCCGTGAGGTTCCACGCCCTCGTTCACCGAGCACGCGAGAAACGCATGAGCGACGACTGGAAGCTACTCCATCCCAGGTGTATCGACCTCGGTGCCGAGGTGGACGGGGTCAGTCCAGTCCGTACTCCGCCGCGATCTCCTCTGGCGTGAACGCCTCGCGCTCCGCTTCCGGCATCGCGGCCTTCGTGACCACGTGCCGACCGATCACGAGCGCATCCATGTGCGTCCGGCGGAACACACGGACCGCGTCCTCTGCACTCCCCACGATGGGCTCGCCGCGCACGTTGAACGAGGTGTTGACCAGCACCGGGCAGCCTGTCCGCGCCTCGAACGCCTTCAGGAGGTCGTAGTAGATGCCGTTCCGCTCGCGTGAGACCGTCTGCACCCGCGCGCTCCCGTCCACGTGCGTCACCGCAGGGACCGGGCTGGTGATCCCGCCGAGGCGGTCGAACCCCTCGCCCTCAATCTCCACGTCGCGGACCGGACCCACGAGCAACATGTAGGGAGAGGCGGGACCGCCTTCCTCGGCCCCGGCTCCCTCCGCCTCGACACCGAGGCGGACGTACTCAGTGGCCCGCTCCTCCAGCACGCTCGGCGCGAAGGGTCGGAAGCTCTCGCGGAACTTGATCTGCAAATTCACCTTGCGCTGCACCTCGCGACCACGCGGGTCCGCGAGGATGCTCCGATGCCCCAGCGCGCGCGGCCCAAACTCTGCCCGCCCCTGCATCCACCCAACGGTCTGTCCCTCAGCGAGCAACTCCGCCGTTCGCTCCACCACCCCCGCGTCCGTCGGGTACGCCTCGACTGGGAGCTCCTCCAGCGCGGCGAGTGCCTCCGCCTCGACGATATCGGGGCCGAGGTAGGCGCCCTGCATCGCGTCCTGCGGATGCACGGTTCGAGAGATCCCGCCCCAGTGGTGAGAGGCGACGAGCGCAGCGCCCAACGCTCCACCCGCATCACCCGCCGCGGGCTGGATCCAGAGATTCTGGAACGGCCCCTCGCGCAGCAACCGCCCGTTCGCGACGCAGTTGAGCGCCACACCACCTGCCATCACGAGGTTCGCCTCGCCCGTCTCGCGGTGAACGTGCCGCGCGATGTTCAGCACGGCCTCCTCCGTCACGACCTGTACCGAGGCGGCCAGGTCCATCTCGCGCTGTGTCAGCGGCCCCTCTGGCTGACGGGCCTCCCCGACGAGCGCCGCCATCTTCGCGCCGGTCATCCGCAGGCCGGAGGCGTAGGTGAAGTAGTCCAGATTGAGGCGGAACGAGCCGTCGGCCCGGAGGTCGATCAGTTCCTCCCGGATGAGGTCGGCGTACCTCGGCTCGCCGTACGGCGCGAGGCCCATCAGCTTGTATTCGCCTGAGTTGACGCGAAACCCGCACTGGTAGGTGAACGCGGAGTAAAGCAGACCCAGCGAGTGCGGGAAGTGGATCTCGCTGTGGATCTGTACGCGGTTGTCCGCACCTGTGCCCCACGAGGTCGTCGCCCACTCTCCCACTCCGTCGATGGTGAGGAATGCAGCACGCTCGAAGGGGCTCGGGAAGAAGGCGCTCGCGGCATGGCTCTCGTGATGCTCGGGGAAGACGAGCGGCATACCCTCCACGCCCAGCTCCGTCTGGATCAGGTCGGGGATCCAGAGCTTCTTTTTGAGCCAGAGCGGCATCGCGCGGACGAACGAGCCCCAGCCACGCGGCGCGTAGGAAACGTAGCTCTCGAGCAGCCGCTCGAATTTGAGCAGCGGCTTGTCGTAGAACGCGACGGCGTCCAGTTGGTCCGCCTCAGTACCCGCCTCGCGGAGGCAGTACGCGATGGCGTTCGTGGGAAACCCGGCGTCGTGCTTGCGGCGCGTGAACCGCTCCTCCTGCGCCGCCGCGACGATCTCGCCGTCGCGCACGAGGGCAGCAGCGGAGTCGTGGTACCAGCAGGAGATGCCGAGGATGGTCACGTCGAGGTCGGATAGGGGACGCTCACGAATCGCGCGTCAGTAATATTTCTCCAGGCTCTCACGGGTGGACGGGGCAGGGTCCTCCCGCACGATCCAGTACGAGTCCATGGACGCGTCCGGCCGTTTCGGCAGCGGATCCTTGCCCAGCAGCCGCATGATGGCGCCGATGGGTGTGACCAGCCCGTACAGCACGAGTGTCAGGAGCACGCGCGTCATCACGAAGCCCATCGCGAAGGCGAGCGTCATCCAGACGCGGTAGACCGGCCGCAGCAGGACGGGCACGAGCGTCCCGAGCGCGATCAGTGTCCCGCCCAGACCGACGAGAACGGCTCGCACCGTCGTCCACTCCCAGCCCCCTCGCCAGAGCAGCACGAGGCCGACCAACCCGAACACTGCACCGACGACCCACCCGAATTTTCGGAGCGACGGAATCGAGACGTCCAGCGCACGGACCTCAGCTGTGACCGTCGCGAGGAACGACGGGCCGGAGGACGGGCGGGGAGAACGGGCACTCATAAGAACGCGGAAGCTACGGGCACCCTCGGCTAGCTTTCGAGGCTCCCGCCTGCCAACTCGATGCGCCCCGTTCTTCTCTTCGCCTGTCTCGCGCTTGCGGCCTGCTCTGGCTCGGTCCCGGCTCCCGCCCCCCTCCCCAGCACATCCGAGGCGGCCGACCTCCCGCCAGACTGGGCGGCCCACGCTGTCTGGTACCAGATCTTCCCCGAGCGCTTCCGCAACGGCGATCCCTCCAACGACCCCACGCCCGAGAGCGTCCAAGGCGCTTGGCCCAAGGTCCCGACCGACACGCTCGAACTGATCGGCTGGGAGCCGACGCCGTGGAACTGGGACTGGTACGCGCAGGAGCCCTGGGCCGAGGCCTACAAGCCTGGCGAGTTCTACATCACGTCCCAGATGCGCCGCTACGGCGGCGATCTCGCGGGCATCCTAGAGGGACTGGACTACATCGAGAGCCTCGGCGTCAACGCGCTCTACCTCAACCCGCTCAACGACAGCCCCAGCCTCCACAAGTACGACGCCCGCACCTGGCGCCACGTGGACCCGCACTTCGGGCCGGACCCCGAGGGCGACAAGGCCATCATCGCGACCGAGGATCCGCTCGACCCGAGCACGTGGCAGTTCACCGCTGCGGACCAGATGTTCCTCCAGTTGATCCGCGAGGCGCACGCGCGAGGCATCCGCGTCGTGCTGGACTATTCGTGGAACCACACCGGCGACCAGTTCTGGGGCTTCCTCGATGCGGCGGAGCGCGGCGCGGAGTCCCCCTACGCCGACTGGTTCACCATCGAAGCGTTCGACGACCCGGCGACGCCTGAGAACGAGTTTGCCTACAAGGGCTGGCTCGGCATTTCCACGCTACCCGAGATCCGCAAGACGGACCAGACCGGCGACCCTCACCTCGGCATCCCGTACGACGGTGACATGGACGAAGCCGCCTCGCAACACGTCTTCGCGATCTCGCGCCGCTGGCTGGATCCCAACGGCGATGGCGACCCGAGCGATGGCGTGGACGGCTTCCGTCTCGACGTGGCCGAAATGGTGCCCCTCGGCTTCTGGCGTCGCTATCGCGATGTGGTGAAAGAGGTCAACCCGGAGGCGATCCTCGTCGGCGAGATCTGGTGGCAGCAGTGGCCGGAGATCATGATGCCGCCTGCCCCCTACCTCGGCGACGTGTTCGACAGTGTGATGCACTACCGCCCCTTCGCGCCGACGCGCCAACTCGTCGCGCCCGGTGGCCCGCAGATCGCGCCCAGCGCCTACGCCGCCCACCTCGACTCGCTGTACGGGACCGTCCAGTCCACGCACGTCGCCGCGCTCATGGCGATGTCCGGTAGCCACGACACGCCCCGCCTCGCGAGCACGCTCTACAACACGGAGATCGCGTACAAGTACGAGGAAAATCCGCGCTTCCATCCGAGTTACCGCATCGATCAGCCCGACCGCGCCACGATGCGCTCGGTCCGCCTCTACCGGCTCCTCCAGGTCACGCTCCCCGGCGCGCCGCACGTCTACTACGGCGACGAACTCGGCATGTGGGGCGCCGACGACCCCGACGACCGCAAGCCGATGCTCTGGCCGGAGATCGACTACGCCACGGAGACCACACATCCCTTCGGCCTCCCGCGAGACCCAGACCCCATCGAGATCGACGGGGCACTTTTAGACGACACACGCGAGGTCCTCGATCTCCGCCGCGAGTTCTCAGACCTCTTCGCGCACGGCGCCCTCCTCTGGCGCCCGGACGACGAGCGCCAGCTTCTCGTCTTCGAACGCCGCCACATGGGTCAGGTCGCGACGGTCGCTGTGAACCTCAGCCCTGAGCCGCAGACCGTCCAGCCGCCCGATGGTGCTCGTCTGGCTTTGTTCGTCGGGAGCGTCGAGGCGGGCCGCCTCGGGGCCCGCGCGGCAGCGGTGTGGGTAAAGACACCATAGAGGGTTTCGTCGATGCGCTGCCCCTTCGCGTCGTCGCTCTTCCAGACGTTCCCAGGCCGTCTAGCTAGCCAGCGACCCATTGCCACAACAGGATCACAAGCGCACAGGCGAGCGGAGATAGTAGAGCGAGCACTACCACGGTCCACATGGTCCGTTGCCTCGTAGGCGCGGTCTGTCGGCGATAGCTGCCCAGGGACGCAAGGGCAACCGGAACAAGAATGACCGAACCACCGAGCGCGAGCAGAAGAATGCTCCCGACCAGACCACCGATGAAGCTGGGGATGGCGAACCCGAGAGTCTTCAACACTCCAGCCAGACCGACCACCAGAAGAGCGCCCGGAACAACGCCCGCAGTCCCGAGGGCGAGATAGAGGCTGTGCCGGGCGGTCGTCTCGGTCATGGCGCGCGGTGAGGTTCGGGACAACTACGACGCGCCAGGCCGCTGGGTCAAGATCAACGACTCTCGCTATTCCTTCCGCGAGGCGGGCCGCCTCGGCGCCCACACGGGAGAGGCCGATCAGTCGTCCACGCTGGCTAGGTTCTCCGATGGCGCCCCCGGCATCTCGTACACCCGCACGTAGTCCACCTCCATCCGCACAGGGAACATGGAATCATCGATGGGCCCGCCCGCCCGGCCCCACGCGCCGCCAATCGCGAGGTTCAGGATGAGGTTGTACGGGTGATCATAGGGCCACGCGCGCCAGCCCGTCCCCTCGTTGACGTAGGTGAAGTAGCGCGTCCCATCGAAAAACATGTCGATCCGCTCGGGGGTCCACTCCAGCGCGTAGACGTGGAAACCCTCCTCGGCATCGACGGTCTCGATGCTGCCCTTCCGCTGTTCCCAGTTGATCCAGTAGTACGCCTTGTTGTGGACTGTGCCGTGGACGTTGTTCATGTCGTAGCCCACGTGCTCTAGGATGTCGATCTCGCCAGAGTTGGGCCACGCGTCACACGTGGGGCTGCCCTGCCACTCCTCTGGAGCCTCGCAGGTCGTCGCGTAGCGGTACGGATCGGTTGGTAGCATCCAGGCTGCGGCCCATGTGCCCTGCCCCGCCGGAAGCCTCGCACTGACCTCGACACGGCCATACAGCAAGTCTCCCTTTCCTTCCGTGTGGATACGGCCGGACGTGTACTCGGCATTGTCGTACTCCTCCTTGTGCGCCTCAATGACGAGCCGACCGTCCTCCACACGGACGTTCTTCGGACGATCTGTGTAGGCCTGGTCCTCATCGTTGACCTTTCGCGCGGGCCAGATGTTGTAGGACCAGCGGGAGGAGTCTGGAGCTCCGTCTACGTCGAAGGTGTCCTCCCACGCGAGCTGCCAGCCGCGCGTGTCCTCCACTTTCTGGCGGACCACGATGGCGTTCAGGATTGGCTCGCCCACGATGGGATCGAAGTCGATCTCCAACTGGCCGTCCGTGGCCTCGATGCCGGCCACCGTCCGAGTAAGCGCCGAGTGATGCTTGCCGTCTCGGGCGAGGCGCACGTCCAGCGTGTCGATGACGACCTCGCCTCCCGCCATCACGCGGAACACGCGGCTGCCCGTCGGTAGGTCCTCGGGCTCCGCGAAGTGGAAGGTCACATCGTAGCGTCCCTCCGGGAGCGGCGTGCGGACCGCGATGTCGCCCGCGCGAAACGTCTTGTAGAGGTCGCCGTCCTGGCTACCCAGGATGGTGTCAATCTCCCCGATGGTGCCGCCCTCGATCCCTTCGTCGGCGAGGTACGCCACACCGTCGACGCCCTGGAACGCCTCGCCGCCTACGTTGACGGCCCAGACGACGGAGTCAGCGTACGTGAGTTCGGTGTCCGCGGAGGTGCCGGTGGGCAGCACCGAGGCGGTATCATCAGGAGTGCAGGCCGCGAGAGCACCGAGCATGGTCATGAGGGCGACGAGCAGATGGGGCTTGAGAGTCATCGGTCTCCAGGCAGATCAGTCGGCGGAGAATCGCCCCGCGCGAGACGCCTGCGATGCATTGTGAGCATCGGCTAGGGCGATTTCGCCCCAGAGGCGGGAGAGCGCGAGGCAAAGAGAAGATAGGGCGCGGAGGCCCCAAGAAAACCTTTTCTTACGACTCTCCCCGCCCGCCTCGGCTTCCACGCCGCAGGCATCGAGGCGGACAGTACCGCGCTCTCCATCGTGAGGCGATCGGTGCGGGAACGGAAGACGACGGGTCCGTTGGTCAGACGGCGCCGTACCGGAACGGCAGGACGGGGTGTGTCAGTCGTCGCTCGGCGTGCGGAGATCGGACTGCGAGACGGCGTGCTCCCAGAGCATCGCGCCCTCTGCGTCGTAGGCCCGCATCGTGAGCGTGCGGTCGTTGCGCGGGCCGGTGAAGGAGAGCGTCCCGAAGTTGCGCTCGCCCGCCACCAGCGTGCCGTCCACGCGGGCCGGGTTGTTGTACTCCGGCGAGTCCTCGCGCGTGGCGAACGTGGAAGCACCTGCCGTGAGCGGGCTGGAGGTGTACTCCAGCAACGGGTACGTCCCCGCCCGGTCGATCTGGATTAACTCGCTGTGATGACGGTCGCCGGAGAGAAACACGACACCCTCGATTCCGCGCGCCTCGATCTGCTCCAGCAAGGTGGTGCGCTCGTGCGGTGCGAGGGCCGAGACGTTCTCGAACACCTGCACTGGATTGAGCATCTGCCCACCGTTGGCGACGACCTTGAACGGCGCGTCGCTGAAGGTTAGGGCGTCGAGGAGCCATTGAAGCTGCTTCTCGCCCCAGTAGACGCGGTCGCTAGGCGGTGTCCCGTTGGGTGCGCGATACCAGCGGTCATCCAGGAGGAAGAACTCGGCGTCGGCGATCTGGAACTGAGTGAACACGCCGGGGACGCCCGGCATCCCATAGGTGGGGTTGGGCCAGAACCGCGCGAAGGTCTCCAGTGCCGCCTCTTTGTGCACGTACGACCGGTCGGAGTCGTTGGGGCCGTAGTCGTGATCATCCCAGGTGGCGTAGTGAACGGTGCTCGCGAGGAGCGGCTGGAGGTTGGTTTCCTCGCGCGCGTGGGCGTAGCGGTAGTCGATGCCCTCGGGGCTCCACCAATCCACCTCGCGGAGGTAGACGTTATCCCCGAGCCAGATCATCGCGTCCGGGCTCATCGCGCGGATGGTCTCGAAGATCTCCGTGGAGCCGCCATAACCCCGCGTGTAGGTCAACTCCTCCGCGTACCAGCGGTCGGGCCGGTCATACGCCGGATCGTTGCCGTAGTAGCAGGAGCCGATGGCGATGGTGATATCCGGCGGGTCCATGCGCCACTGCCAGAGCTCTTGCGTGGTCATCTCCAGCGGATACGCCGTCTCGACGACCTCGCTGTCCACGGTCACGGTGTAGGTGTACGTCGTGCCCGGCTCCAGGCCGAAGAGCACCACGCTGGCGGTCCCGTCTTCGTTTGCTTCCACCGCCCGAGCTACGACCGGCTGGCCCCCGGCGAATGCTGTGACCTCAACGGTCGAGAAGCCCTCGTCGGTCTGAACCCAGACCGTCCCGCCTCGCTGGGTCACGTCGGCGAGCATGGGGCCGGAGCGGAGGATGCCGTTGGGGTCGGACTGCGCCGAGGCGATGCCCGAGGTGGAGAGGAGCAGCGCGAGAAGGAGAAAACGGGACATAGTGGGGAGAGGCCAGAACGAAAAACGCCGCGTCCAAGATCGGACGCGGCGTGGGGTCGGGGCGTGAGGCCAGGGTTAGTCTTCGTCCTCCTCGTCGTAGACGGGCTCGGGACGGACGTCCCAGGCGAGCATCTGCTCGATGTCGGCGGAGTCCTCCTCGTCCTCGCCATCCAGCAGGAAGGTGTAGTCGCCCAGCTTCTGGCGCTTCGAGGTCGGAACTCGCGTCCACTTCGTGCCCTCGGCGTCCTCGAACTCGTCCGGGAATGGGCTCCCAATGCGGAAGCTCGGGTGGTAGTTGCGATACGTCTTGGCCGCCTCGTAGAGCGCTGCGCGACGGGCACCAGGGCGCGTCACACTGCGGCCCACCACGCGGTGCGCCTCAATCACGATGGAGGCCACGATCTCGTCACCCTCGGCCTCGGGCACGTCGGTCTCGATGGGGTTGCCCTCCTCGTCTAGGATCTCTTGGTCGCTGTAGGTGGGACGCACCACCTTGAACTCGTCGGGGTGCGGATACGCGCTGCGGTCGTCAAACATGGTCGTGCAGGATTTGGGACGCGAAGGTACGCGCGATGCCCCCGGCTCCTTCCGGCCTCGCGCCTGCTTTCCCCCACGATTCACCCTGCTAGCAGCGCTTGCCCATTTGGCGGAGGGCCCTAGATTTCGGCTCCTTCTGCCTGCTATCCGCCCCATGGCCGATCCCTTCTCCCTCGCTGGCGACGCCTTCGACGACGAGGACTTCGATGACGTGGAAGACGACTTCTCCGACGAGTTCGACGAGGACGACCTCGACTTCGACGATCTAGACGACGAGGCGGACGACTTCGACGACGAGGACTTTTAGCCCACGTGCTATGATTGCCCGTTGGCGTGAAGCCCGGCCTCGCTCGCTTTCGCGCGCAACCCGAAATCGAGGACTGAGCGATTGAAGGTGAGCGCTCCAGACGAGTGGACCTCTGCGCTCGATCCGCTTGCCTTTCTCTGTTAGGCTCTCGCCGCGCCCGCGATCTCGGCGAACTCGCGGGCTTTAGGCATCGTCACCTCGTCCTTGGCGTCGAGGAAATAGCGAGCGAACGCGAGGCGCTCGTCACCCGTCGCGTTGGAGGTCTCCATCAAGTCGCAGAGTGCGTCGAGTTGATCAGGCTCCACGGCTCCTGCGATGTAGCGAGCGAGGAGATACGTGAAGGAGTGAGCGGGCGGGCGAGTCGTGGTAGTCATGGCAACGCGGGATTGGAGAGGCGTTGACCGTTCCTTCACCAAGCAGCGTGCCAACTCTTGTTTTCGTCGCTTCGAGCACTGGTAGACGTGATGGCGCCACGAAACGGAACCCTGGCGTTCCCTTCAGTGGACATCGCGAACAGAAGAGCGCACGCTCAACCTGACGGGGTGTCTTCGCGCGGCGGCTCTGTTGTCACCCCGCCTGCCTCGGGACGAAACCGGAGACGGAAGCTGGGGCGACGGATGCGAAACTCCGGTAGCTCGTAGCGCCGTCGGCGCCGCTTCCGGGGCTCCAGCCAACGCATGTCTTCCAGAACCTGGAGCAACGCTGGAAAGAAGACGAGAGTCGCCGCCATCGTCGCGCCGATTCCGACCACCGCGAGGAGGCCGATGCTTCGAAGCCCGGGGTGTGCCGAAAGAAGCAGTCCGCCGAAGCCGATCAGGTTGGTGAGTGCGCCCATTGTGACGTGCTCTCCGGTGGAGCGGAGCACACGGCGGATGGAGCCTTTCCCTTCTTCGCGGTATCGGTGAGCCACATGGACGCCGCCGTCATTGCCGATCCCCAGCACGGTCGGCAGGACCACGAGGTTGTAAAACGTCAGCGTCACGCCGACCGTGACCATCGTGCCCAGCATCCAGAGCAGACCCACCGTGAGCGGCGCGACCGCAACGAGAGTCCATTTCAGTGACCGGAACGTGAGCCAGACGAATACGAAGACGAGCGCGAAGGTGATCGCGACCATTCGCGGACTCTCTTCCTGCATCAATCGCAGCATGTCGGCCGCCACGAGCTGAGTGCTGGCGGCGTAGTACGTCTCGCCCTCGTCGGTGCGGACTTCGCCCACCAGTTCAGCGAACCGAAGCGAGAGAAGCCCATCGCTGAGAGACCCGCTCGGGAAGACGATCACGAAGTTGCCGATCTCGCCGGTCTTGGAGGTGAAGGGCCTCGTGAGAAACTCCGGCACAGAGTCGAGCGGAATGCCCACCCGGGCGGATGCCGCACGACGGAGCCGGGCTACTTGACCCGTGGTATCCGCTGCGAGGAACGGGTCGTCCAGTACCACGCGGAGTTCGCCGAGGCGAGCCAGTTTGGCATCGACGCCCGCGTCTCGGGTGGGTAGCCGCTCCTGGAGGCTCTCGACCGCGAGAATCAGCGAGTCGCGTGTGGCGAGATCCTCCAGTGCATCTTGCACAGCGCGTACCTCGCTCGCATCCTCCACGAGGATGTAGGCTGGATTGCTCCGACCGCCAGTCGAGAAGACGGGGGCGACGGCAGCGGCGCGGGTGTCGTACTCCGGGTAACTGGGCGAGAGCTTCGAAAAGTCGTACTCGAAGCGGACCTGCGGCAGCACATAGATCGCCACACCGATCAGCACGAGGCAGACGCCCAGAATGGTTCGCGAGAACGGAAACCGAGTGTCGGGCTCGTACGCAGACGCCTCGCCACGCGTCGTGAGGTTGAGCAGGCCAAACCGCTCCGCGAGCGTCAGCAGCGCGGGCAGCACGAGCAGCATCGCGAGAAGCGCGAACACAATCCCCGCGCCGCCGATGAGGCCGAACTCCGAGAACCCACGGAAGTCCGCGATCTGGAGGACGAACAGCGCCGACGCCGTGGTCATAGCGGAAACGGCGACAGCCTGGCCGGTGCTGGCGAAGGTTTCCTCCGCCGCCTCGGCAACGTCGCGGCCCGTGCGGCGCTCCTCCGTGTAGCGCGCGTAGAAGTGGATCCCGTAGTCGATCCCGAGGCCGAAGAGCACGAGGCCGAGGGTGCTCGTCATCAGGTTGAGCGTTCCGAACGCCAGCGCTGCTACGGCGCCTGCCCAGGAGAGCGCCATCAGTAAGGGCGTCGCGAGGAGAAGCGCAGTGACGGGAGTTCGGAGCACCTCTTTCGCGAGGACACTCACCACGAACCGACCGCCAGTCCGTGTCTGCGTCGTCTTGTACAGGAAGTAGAGCACCACTGTGAGGAGCACGGCCAGCACGCCACCTCCGAACGACCGGCTTACGTCCTCGGTGATTGCCTGAACCTCGACGGCTTGACGCAGCAGCCTTCCGGCGTTCGTCACGACCATCTCCTCGTGGAACGCCACTGGCTGCATCGCGACGACGAGGCTGTCCATCGCGTCGTACGTCTGCCCCACGTAGCCGATGTCAGCCTGGGAGCCCGATGGGTACAGGCGGACCGCTAGGACGGTCGAATCCGGGCTCAGGAGGAACTCGCCGAGGTTGAGAGAGGCGAGATCCGAGCGGAGACGCTGCACCTCACGAGCACGAGCTTCTTGTGCGCTGTCCGGGTCCGCTTGCAAGAGATCGACCCGGAGCGGATCGTTGTCGGCGCGCACCTCGCGGGCCTGTTGGCGGAGGAAGCCTTCCAGTCGGTCGATCTCCTCGTCGGTCGCGAAGTAAAGCGCGTTGCGCTCCACGAACCCAACGTCTCGCTGGAAGTCGACCCGCGTGAACACCGGCGTACCATCGGGCTGGCGGAGCGCGAGGGCGTGCGGGATGAGCGCCTCGGCAAACGCTTTGTTGGCGTCGAACGATGGGCTCGCGATGGCGACGTCGAGCGTGCTCTCAGCCCCGACAGCGTCACGCAATCGGTTCAGGGCGCGGACGCTGTCGTACTCCTCGGGGAGGAGCTGTGAGAGGTCCGCGTTGACACTCAGCGTCCGGGCCTGTATCACCGCGAGCCCGGTGAGGGCGACAGCGACGGCCACCACCAGCAACGGGTGGCGGGTGACGAAGCGGATAAGAGGACGTAGCGCCTGGAAGAGCACGGTCGGACGGATCTGCGCCGCAAGGGTACCGCTCCCCTTCCCTCTCGCGGCGGCGTTTCACATGAAACAATCCCCTCGCCTGCCGAGAGCTTCGTGCGATCTTCAGCGTCCTCTCTCCCCTCCCCCGATGCACACCTACGACTCCATCTCCGTCGGCGACACGCACACCTTCTCGCGCACCGTCACGATGGCGGACGTACACGCCTTCGCTGACGTGACCGGCGACGACAACCCGATCCACGTTGACCCCGAGGTGGGCGAGGCCAGCCGCTTCGGCGCGAACGTCGTCCATGGCGTCCTCCTCCTCGGGCTCGCCTCCAAGGTACTCGGCCGCGACTTCCCCGGCGACGGCTCGGTCGCCGTCTCGCTCTCCGCCCGGTTTCTGCGGCCTGTCCCGGTCGGTTCAGAAGTCACCGTTGAGGTAAAGGTGGCCGAGAAGCTAGAGCGTCATCAGCACGTCAAGATCCGACTCTACTGCTACGTCGGCGGGAAGATGTGCGTGGGGGGCGAGGCCGTCGTGATCCCGCCCTCTGGTGAGTGATCGGCGATTGTCGCCGTTTCACATGAAACAACGCGCCCGCTGGCGGAGATCACCAGCGGGCGCAAAACGGGTGAAAGGAAGGGCTCAGCGCGGAAGCTTCAATAGCGTCCCCGCCCGAATAGTGTCGTTCAGTTCCACTTGGTTCAGAATGGCGAGGTCGTTCGCATCCATCCCAGGCACCTCGGGGCGCCCCGCGAGAAAGCTGGAGAACGGTGCGGTGCGAGTGACCTCCACCACGTCAAGGCGGACAGGCTGACGATTGAGAAGACGCCGGTCCGTGAGCCGCGCGAAGCTCTGGATCACTTGACTGAACTCGCGACCGTAGGTGTTGTACGTCTCCGGCCTTGAGATCCCCAGCATCTGATACACATTGCCGCCGTACTCAACGAACCCCGCGAGGAAGGCCAACGATCCGCCCTGTTGAGCGGCCTGCCCCTCCACCAGTACACCCGGGTTTCCATTCGCTGAGAGGTTCTGCTGGCCTGTGACGGTCACGCCCTGCTGGCTACTGAGTTCGCGAGCAGCAGCGGACGCGCTCGATTGCCCCGCGAAGGTGAACTGGAAGGAAGCGTTACCGTTCGGTTCTCCCAAAATGACGGCCTGTCGTGTGTTGTTGACCCGCCAGCCTCGCGGGATGTCGAACTGAAACGCTAGCTCCGGCTGATAGAACACACCGTTCTCCGCAAACCCCTCGCGCGGATTTTCTCCGAGGACGAGGCCATCAACCGCATCTAGGTAGGGCCCAGCGTTGACGCGTGTGCCGTTGTACAGAGTGGCGAGTTGGCGGATGGTTTGCTCTCGCTCAACGGGGTCAGGGTGAGTCGAGAGGAACGTCGGGGGCGCACCACCAGCGGCTGCCTGCATCCTCTGGAGCACGTCGAAGAATCTGGCAGACTCGGCGGCGTCGTAATCGGCGAACTCGGAGTAGGCGACGCCCGCACGGTCCGCCTCGCGCTCCGCCTCGCGGCTGTAACCGAGGGCGAGGAGTTGAAGGCCAGTGCTGCCAACCTCCAGAATGTTCTGCCCCACGCCGTCGCCGCCAATCAGCGTCCCCGCGATGGCTGCCCCGAGCAGACCGAACTGGTTCCGCTGGGTCTCGAACGCTCGTCGCGAGGAATGCTGTGCCAGAACGTGACCGAGTTCGTGACCGATCACCATCGCGAGCTGAGCTTCATTGTCAAAGTGCGTGAGGATGCCGCGAGTGTAGTAGGTGTATCCTCCCGGCAGGGCGAAGGCGTTGACCATCGGAGTGTCGAGCACGCGGAAGTAGAAAGGAGTCCGCCGAACCTCTTCGAACGTGGCAGCGTCGATCTGTACCTCTCCCGCGTCAATGGAGGCTTGAATAGCGGCGAAGGCGCTCTGGAGCACATCCTGTCCAATCCGATCCACATAGCTTGCGACCTCGGGATCGTCCAGAAGTCCATACTGCGCAATGATCTGCGGGTCCGCTTGGGTTCCAAGTTCGACCTGTTCGGCCCAGGAGTACGCGCCGCGCTGGTCGCTGCCAGAGACGAGGTTGAGATTGGATGTGCCGCAACCCGTAAGAACGAGTACGAGCAGGAGGATCGACGAAAGGATGCGCCAGCCAGTGAAGGGATACATGGGATGAGATGGGATCAGGAGGAAGGAGCGGGAGCGTCTGCCAGGGTACCCTCTTGGAGCGGGACGACATCTCCAGATACAACCGAAAACGCCCGATGCTCAACCCCATCGAAGGTGAGAACACCGGCGAACGGATCTGCACGGGCAGAGGTCAGCAGGCTCTGCCCAACGGCATCAGAGGTCAGGAGGTCAAGGACCGCACGGGTACGCTCTGGGTCGAGGGCACCGAACACATCGTCGAGGAGGAGAAGCGGGGGCTCATCGAGATGATCGCGAAGGAAGAGCGCCGTGGCGATTCTCATCGCGAGGCCCATGGTGCGGTGCTGGCCTTGTGAGGCGTACGGCCGGACCTCGAACCCATCCAGTGTGAGCGAAACCTCATCGAGGTGGGGACCAACGAGGGTGCGCCCCATGTCACGCTCGCGTCGGTTGGCGCGGGCGAGCGCCTGCCGAAAGGCCTCGGTGTCGTCCGCCTCGGTAGGATCCTCGCCCTTTGCAGCGACGGAGGGCGCGTAGGTGGCGGAGGGCTCCTCCCCCGTCGCGCCGAGGAGGGTGTAGGCCTCACGGAGAAAGCCTGCGAAGCGCTCCAAAAAGCGGCGACGTCGGCGTACGATCCGAGCCCCGAGTGTGGCGAGTTCCTCGTTCCAAGCCTCGGTGGTGCCGGGCGCGAAGGCTTTGCCACGGCGCATCTGCAGCAAGAGTGCGTTTCGCTGCTTGAGCGCACGGCGGTACTTCAGGAGATCATCGAGGTAGACGGGGTAAGCCTGGCTGAGCGTCTGATCGAGGAAGCGCCGCCGCTCAGACGGCCCCCCCTCCGTCAGCAGGTGGTCAGCAGGCGACATCACCACGACGGGCACCCGTCCCACGAGATCTGCCAGCCGCTCCAACGGCGATCCGTTCACAAATGCCTTTTTCCCCTCGGACGGGGCGTATGCCAGCCGAACGCGGAGGGCTGAGCGCCGTTCTCCATCGAACATTCCCTCTACCTCGAAGAACGTCGCTCCCCGACGCACAGCGTGCGAGTCCGTGGAGGTCAGAAAGCTCTTGGAGAGACAGAGATAGTGAACGGCCTCGAGGAGGTTTGTCTTCCCGGCGCCGTTAGCACCCACAAAAAGATTGACGCCTGAGAGAAGGTCTAGGTGGGTGTCCTCGTGCGCGCGAAAGGCGTGGAGACGAAGAGATTGCAGGTACATGGGCGGAAGGGGGCCAGGATGTACCGGTCAAGGGGAGGACAGTTGCCGAACGCCAGAGGCCCGGCTATCCTAGCGCATCGTCCTCCCACCACGGCCCGACGAATGAACCGAATCCGCTGGGGCCTGCTCCTGGCGTCCCTCACGGCAGGGACGCTCGTCCTCACCCCCACCCTTTCCCCCGCGCAGTCGGAAGACCGAGGCTCAACTCCTGGCTGTATCCAAGACGCGGGCGAGATGGACGTGGCCCTTTCCGAGAGCCTCGCAGACGGTGACGCAGCGCTCCGCACTTTCCTAGTGGAGGTTCGCGAGCGCTACATCCCGCACCGCGGTCGCGAGGCCGATTGTGCCGCCTCGCTCGGCATGAACGAGATCGTGGCTCTGCTTCTCCTCGACGACATCGAGGAGACCGAAGCCGCCCTCAGCGAATACAGCCGCTTGTACAAGGGCAAGATCTCACCGAACGAATGGGTGGACTACCACCTGAATCGGGGCTTCCTGCTCTCACGACTAGGGCAGACGCAGGCGTCTACGGAGGAATACAGCCGCGCAGCCGCCATGGCGGCCGACCTTCCCCCCTACCGAGGCATCACCGCGTACATAAATGCTGCCCTGACCTTCGCGGAAGTCCAGGATCCTGTTCGCGCCCGCACCTACCTCCGCCTCGCGGACTCCTTGGCGCAGGCCAACCTGGACTCCGTCTTGGTCCGCGAATCGCTCGGAGAGATCCAACTCGAACAGGCACTTACCCTCCAACGCCAGATCGACCAAGGAGCGATGTCATCATCCGCGTTCTCGGAGGTCCGTCGGCTCGCTGAGAGCGCGTTGACTCTGTACGGCGACAGCGACTACCAGTCTCCGGAGCGCGCGATGGCGCAGATCACCATCGCGCGCGCGCTCCTCGCGATGGGCGATGAGACCCGCGCGTCAGACGCGATCCGCGACGCGATCCCCACCGTGAATGCGGCGGCCTCCTACGCGGGCTACGTCGTAGTGGAGCGCTGGATGACGGAGGGCGACCTCGCCGAAGCTACCGGCGACCTCTCGCAGGCCCGGGTGGCCTTCGAGCGCGCCCTTGCGTCCGCCAGAGACGAGGTGCTGCCCAACCGTGCGCTAGACGCTCTCCTCGCCCTCGGCCGCATCGCCGAGGCGGACGGAGCAAACGCCACAGCACGAGATCGCTACGAGGAAGCCATCGCCCTTGGGGAAACCATCCGGCAGCGCCAGGGCCTGCAGGACTGGAGTCTCTCGGCTTCGGAGCAGACCGCCCAACCGTACGCCCGTCTTGCGGCTCTCCTCGCCCGTTCTGGCGACGCGGACAGTGCATTCCAGATGCTCGATGCCTCGCGGGCTCGCCGTCTCTTCGACCTCCGTGCCAGCCTCCAGGCTCGCGTGAGCCTGGAGTCCGAAGACCGCCTTCGCGTCGATAGCCTCCTCGATGCTCTAGACGGCGTCCGCCTCGCACTTCCGAGTGCCCCCGCCTCCGAACGAGCTGCCCTGGACGCTGAGGCTACCCGGATCCAACGCATCCTGGCGGAGACCTCGGGGCTGGAACTGGAGCCCCCGCCCGACCTCGACCTCGTCGCGCTGACCGACACCCTCGCGAGCCGCCGACAGGTTCTCGTCTCCTACCTCCTCGGAGACGACGCCAGCTGGGCGTTTCTCGTCAGCTCGGACGGTGTGAGCGCTCGCGAACTTCCCACCACGACGGCAGAAATCCGCGAGGCGAAGGCCGACATCTCCTCCATGTGGCGCGAGGGCGAAGGCGACGCGATGGCGACAGACCCTGAGTTCCAGATCGCGGCCCTGGAACGACTCTACACCCTCCTCGTCGATCCCATTCGAGACGCGATCCCGGAGGGAGCAGGGATCGTCACCATCCCGCCAGCGGATCTCGCGACGATTCCGTTCGGGATGCTCGTGGAGCCGGGTGGCCCGACGGATGACTACCGAACCGCCCAGTACCTCGTTCGCGAGCACCCCGTCTCGACTGAACTAGCAGCAGCGCTCCTCGTCACGTCCGCCTCGGGCACCAGCGGCGGGGAGCGCCTTGTCTTCGGCCGCACCGAATTCGAGGACCAGAGCGACCTGCCCTTTGTGGGCGATGAAGCCCGACGTGTGCGCCGCGCGTTACCCTCTTCCCTCTTCCGCCTCGACGAGGACGCCACCGAGGCCGCGCTTCTCGAAGAGATCAGCGAGGCCGGGCTCATTCACCTCGCCTCGCACGCCGCCGCCAACCCGGAATTCCCGCTCTATAGCCAGATCACCCTTACGGACGATCCCGCCGCCCCGGACGACGGCACACTGCACCTCTACGAGCTGGAAAGCCGACCTCTCAACGCCGACCTCGTCGTTCTCTCGGGATGCTCCACCGCGCGAGGCCGAGCGCTTCGCGGCGAGGGCATGATTGGGATGCAGTATGGCGTGCGCGCCGCCGGGGCGAAGAGCGCTCTCGCTACCCTTTGGCCGGTGGACGACCGCGCGACGGTCGAGATCATGGGCGGCTTCTATGACGGGCTAGCAGACGGCCTGAGCAAGGACCGGGCGTTGCAGAACGCTCAGATTCAGTATCTCGCGAGTGCGGACGAGATCGATGCAAGCCCGTTCTACTGGGCGCCCGCCGTCCTCTCCGGCGGCATCGCGCCAGCCCCCTGGGAGACACCTTCTCGGTTTGGATTCTGGCTCGCGCTCTTCGCGGGGCTTGCCCTCACCGGCTCGGTAGCTTGGGTCCTCACCCAACGCCGCCGACGTGTCTGACCCCGCCCTCTTCGCGCAACTCCAGAAACTCACAACGGAGAAGCGCAATCCCCGCTCGATGCAGATCGACGTGGCGCCGCTGCCCGAGGTGCTGGAGATCATCCACAGCGAGGACCAACGGGCTGTAGCCGCCGTCACGCCGGAGTTACCCTATGTAGCGCAGGCCGTCGAGATTCTTGTAGGATCGTTCCAAAACGGCGGTCGACTTTTCTATGCAGGCGCGGGTACCAGCGGGCGCCTCGGCGTACTGGATGCCGCCGAGTGCCCCCCCACGTTCGGCACAGCGCCGGAAATGGTGCAGGGCCTCATTGCGGGAGGCAACGCCGCGATGTTCGTCGCACAAGAGGGCGCGGAAGACCACGAGTCCAACGGCGCCGACCACATCAACGAGGCGGGCGTAACCGCGCGCGACGTGGTCTGCGGTATCGCCGCCAGCCGCCGGACGCCCTACGTGGCCGGGGCAGTCCGCCGCGCGAAGGAGATCGGCGCGAGGACGCTGTTTGTGACCTGCAATCCGCGCGATGCCTTCGAAGCCTCCGACCTCGCCGACATCACGGACGTGTCCATGTGCGCCGATGTCGGCCCCGAGGTCATCATGGGCTCCACGCGGATGAAGAGCGGAACGGCCACCAAGCTGATTCTCAACATGCTCTCGACTGCTGCCATGATCCGCATGGGCAAGGTCTACGAGAACATGATGGTGGACCTGATGATGACCAACGCGAAGCTCGTGGAGCGCTCGCGGCGGATTGTCATGATCGCGACGGACGTGGACTACGAGACGGCGGGCGCGACGCTGGAGCAGGCAGGCGGGCACGTCAAAACGGCCCTCGTCATGCTTCTCGCCGACGTGGACGCCGAGGCCGCTCGCGGGCGCATTGAGGCAGGCGGCGGGTTTGTCCGTCACGCCATCGCGGGGACCGCGCCGTAGCGCGGCGAGACACCCCGGCGCCGGGACGAAGCAGGGATCTCCGGATTCGTCCGATAACCGGACGAAGCGTTTCCGGAACAGCGAGGGACGGCTCGCCAGAGCCATTGGCTCCAGCACGGATCGTGGGAGAGGACGCGGGCTTCCTCCTTGCAGTCCTCACACTGCCCACGACCGAGGCCCTCCCCCTCTCCCGTATGACAGGACGGGCGGCACCCTCGCAGGGTTTGATTCTCTCTCCCATGATCGCGCTCCTCTCTTTCCTGCTCGTCACCGCCACGCCGGACTCCACCGTAGACGCGCGCGTGGTAGTACAGGCGCAATAGACCCTCCTCGCCTACATCGCGCCGTTCGACGCCACCGCCGACGCCACACGCTGGACGCTCGCCTGGGCCGATTTGAACGGCGACGGGCTCAAGGATGCCGTGGCCTTCTCTCGCGATGCGGACTGGTGCAGCACGGGCGGCTGCACGCTCGTCGTGCTGGAGGCCATCCCGGACAAAGACCAGGATGAACTCGGCCCGTTCGTCGTCGCCGCCGAGGTGGCCAGGGTAGACGGCACCGTGCGCATGCTGGACAAAACGACTCACGGCTGGGCCGACCTCGCCGTGACCGACGAAGAGGGCCAGAGCGTCCGGCTCGCGTTCACCGGTGAGACGTACCCCTTCAGCCCGACGGGAGGCACGGCCGATGACACAGTGACGGTGAACTCCGGGCAGGTTCTCTTCGCAGGGGACAAGTAGCCGGACCCCGCTCGCGGCGCAATCGTTTTTCCGACTCATCCCACCGCCGCCGGGCCTGCTTAGAGGGCGCGGCGGCTGTTCTGCGTGCCGTGACGATCCAAGACCTCCGCGAGGCCGTCGCCTCCTCCCCCGCCTTCCACTCCCTCCGCGACCGCGCCGAGGTGCTCACACCCGGCGAGGCCGTCCGCATTAAGAATGCCGCCGGATCGCTCCCGGCCTTCGCGCTGGCCGACCTTCTCGACGAACTCGGCGGGCCCGTCGTCGCGCTGCTTCCCGAGAGCGAGTCAGCCGACTACCTGCGCTCCGATCTGGAGCAACTGCTCGGGAGCGACGACCGGGTCCTCTTCTTCCCCCCCACCGGCCACGCCCCCTACGACCCCGACCAACTCGCTGACTCTCTCCCCCTCGTGCAACGCGCCGACGCCCTCGGCCGACTGCGCGACGGCTTCCGCGGGATCCTCGTGACCAGCGTCGAGGCGATCAGCGAGTTGGTGCCGCCGCCCGAGGCGGTGCAAGACGAGACACTCACCGTCCGGGTCGGGGACGAGATGGAACCGGCAGCGCTCATGGACCGGCTGACGGGCCAGGGCTTCGAGCCGGTCGAGTTCGTGAGCGCGCCCGGCGAAGTGGCGACGCGCGGCGGCATCCTAGACGTGTATCCCTTCGCCGGCGGCTTCCCGATCCGCCTCGAGTTCTTCGGCGACGAGCTCGATGAGATCCGCGAGTTCGATCCGGTCAACCAGCGCTCCGTCGCGCGCCTCGAAGTGGCCCGACTGGTCCCGAACCTCGGAGAAACCAGGGCGGATGACGGAGCAGAGGGCGTGACCCCCCTCTCGTTTTTACCCCCCGATACGCCGTTAGCTACGTTCGACGAAGGGCGGATGATAGAGATCACAGAAGCCCTATACCGTTTCACCACAACGGCTTACGAGGCTCTGAACCTAGACAAGGACACCCTACCTCCGCCACCGCCCGAAACGCGCTATTTGAGTCCCGAAACGCTCGGTTCACTCCTCGCCGAACGCTCGCGGCTCCTCTTCGGCACGTTTACCTCCACCAACGCAGACGAGACCCTCGACCTCGGCGGTCGGCCGCAGCCGGAGGTAAACGGCGAGGTGGTCCGCCTCCGCGAGACGCTCCAGGCCCGCGCCGATCAGTGGCGAACTGTCATCGTCTGCGACAGCGCCTCCCAGAAGAACCGCCTCTTCGACCTCCTCGGTGGCGACCGCGAGGTCGGCAAGGAGCCGCCCGCCGATCTGTTGGTCGAGTCGCTGCATGAGGGGTTCGAGTTGCCGGGCGAGCGGCTGGCCGTCTACACGGACCACCAGATCTTCTCTCGCTACCACCGCCCTACCGCGCGCAAGCGGAAGCGCTCAACGGGCGGGCTCACCCTCCGCGAGGTCCGTGCTCTCAAGCCCGGCGACTTCGTGGTGCACGTGGACTACGGCATCGGGAAGTTTGCGGGGTTGCAGACCATCACCGTCCGCGAGCAGAAGCAGGAGGCCGTCCGCCTCGTCTTCCGCGACGGCGACGAGTTGTTCGTCAACGTGGCGGCGCTCCACAAGCTGCACAAGTACACCGGCAAGGAGGGCCACCAGCCGAGACTGACCAAGCTGGGCACGGGCGCCTGGGATCGGCTCAAGGCGCGCACGAAAAAGCGCGTCAAGGACATCGCGCGAGACCTCATCAAGATCTACGCGGCCCGCCGCGCGAGCGACGGCTACGCCTTCGCGGCCGACCAGATCTGGCAGCGCGAGATGGAGGCCACCTTCCAGTACGAGGAGACGCCCGACCAGGCCGCCGCCATTGACGCGGTGAAGGCGGACATGGAGCAGGCCGTCCCGATGGATCGCCTCGTCTGCGGCGACGTGGGCTTCGGCAAGACCGAGGTGGCCGTGCGCGCAGCGTTCAAGGCGGTGCAGGACGGCAAGCAGGTCGCCGTGGTGGTACCGACGACGATCCTCGCGCGGCAGCACATCGAGACGTTCACGGAGAGGATGGGGCGCTACCCGATCCGCATCGCGCAGCTCTCACGATTCGTGCCCAAGGACGAGCAGAAAGAAGTTATCAAGAACATTGAGGCGGGAGAGATAGACGTGGTGATCGGGACGCACCGGGTGGTCTCGAAGGATGTCAGATTCAAGGACCTCGGGCTGCTGATCGTGGACGAGGAGCAGAAGTTCGGTGTCTCCGTGAAAGAGAAGCTGCGGAAGCTCCGCCCGAACGTGGATACGCTCACGTTGACCGCGACGCCCATTCCACGCACGTTGCAGTTCTCGCTCCTCGGCGCGCGGGATCTGTCTGTCATCCAGACGCCTCCGCCCAACCGGCAGCCGGTGGTGACGGAGATTCACACGTACTCCAAGGATCTCATTCGCGATGCGATCCTGTACGAAGTGAATCGCGGAGGGCAGGTGTTTTTCGTCCACAACCGGGTGCGGGACATCGAGCAGATGGCCGGGATCATCCAGGGCCTCGCGCCGGACGTTCGCGTGCGGTTCGCGCACGGCCAGATGCCGTCCTCGGAGTTGGAGCGCATCATGCTGGACTTCATGGATGGCCGGTTCGATGTGCTGGTGAGCACCACCATCGTGGAAAGTGGACTGGACGTGAGCAACGCCAACACGATCCTCGTGAACCACGCGGAGCGGCACGGGCTGGCGGACCTCCACCAGCTGCGCGGTCGGGTGGGGCGCAACGACCAGCGGGCGTTCTGCTACCTCCTCGTGCCGAGCATCCAGGGGCTCACGCGCGAGGCTCGGGCGCGGCTCCAGGCCGTGGAGGAGTTCAGTGACCTCGGGAGCGGGTTCAACATCTCGATGCGCGACCTCGACATCCGGGGTGCGGGCAACATGCTGGGCGCGGAGCAGAGCGGGTTCATCGAAGACGTGGGATTCGAGACGTACCACCAGATTCTGGACGAGGCGGTGCAGGAGCTTCGCGCGGACGAGTTCGCGGAGGTGTTCGGCGAGGACGCGCCGGCGCCTCCCGCTCCAGACCCGACGGTGGACGTGGAGGGCGATGTGTTCATCCCGCAGACGTACGTGACAAACCCGGTGGAGCGGCTGGATCTGTACCGCCGCATCGGGGCGGTGGAGACCGTGGAGGACGCCGACGCCTTCCGGGAGGAGTTGGCGGACCGGTTCGGACCGGTGCCGCCGGAGGTGGAGACGCTGCTGACGCTCTCGCGGATGAAGCCGAGCGCCCACGCGATGCGCCTCCCGCGCGTGGTGTGGAAGAACGAGCGCCTCTTCCTGACCGTGCCGGACGACGCGGACCCCTACTTCCACGCCTTCGTGCTGGAGCCGTTCATGGCCGCGCTGGCGGCGACGGGCAAGCGATACGTGATGAAGGACAGCCGGTCCGGGCGGCTCCGCGCGATTGTGCAGCAGGTGCGGACGCTGGCCGAGGCGGAGGCACTGCTCGCGACCCTGGCCGCCTCGGTGGCGGAGGCGATGGAGACAGAGGCTGCTGCGGCTGCGGCGTAGCATCGCGCCCGGCCGCACCCCCCTGCCATCGCTGCGCTCTGGCTGTCCCCTCTCGTGGAGCAAGGGGGGACGGTTCCGATAGACGAGCCGAGGCGGGCGGGGTTGGGGAGTCTGGCGGTGTCATCTGGGGGTCTGACTGCGGTTTTGGGAGGTCCGTTTACCATTTTTGGCAGTCCGACTACCTTTTTTGGCAGTCCGGGGATGCTGTCTGGAGGGCCGGCGGTCTCGTCTGGGGGTCTGAGAGCCTCGTTTAGGAGTCTGGGGGTGATTTTTGGGAGTCCGGGGGCCTCGTTTGGGGGTCCGGGGGTGGTCTGGGGGAGTCCGGGGGCCTGTATGACGGGCTCGTAGGGGGCACTCGCCTGGGGTACACACCCCCCTGGCCTCGCTGCGCTCGGCCTGTCCCCCCTCGCGGGGCAAGGGGGGACGGTGTAGGTGGACAGGGGCGTGTTCTTTGAGATGTAGTTTTTATTCTTTGGTATGCGACGCTTCAATCGGACGAATCAGAAGGCGATACGCCAGCATTTGAGGCGTGAGGCGACGCCTGCTGAGCGGTCTCTATGGACGGCGTTGAGGGGAAACCGGTTGGGTGTACGGTTCCGTCGGCAGCACGGGGTGGGGCCGTATGTGCTGGATTTCTACTGTCCATCAGCTCGGTTGGCGGTGGAGTTGGACGGAGCGGCCCACGACGATCCTTCGGTACAGGACTATGATGACGTGCGGACGCGCTGGCTCTGGGAGGAGCATCGGATCCGGGTGCTGCGGTTTGAGAACCGGACGGTGTTCGAGCAGCCGGAGGCCGTGGTGGGGGTGATTCGGGAGGTGGTCACTGCTGCTTTGGGGTAGGCGGGTCGTTCGGCCTCGGTACCGAGGCGGGGGGTGTGGAGTGCTCGGCTGGGAGCACACCCCCTGCGCTCGTGCCTCGCGCTGTCCCCCCTCACAGGGCAAGGGGGGAAGGTGTTGAGAGAATGAGAGTGGCTGAACGCTCCGGAGAACGACACGCCCCCCTTGCCCCTGGCGAGGGGGGCAGCCGCGACAGCGGCGGGGGGTGTGGCGAGACAGGCGCGGTGCTCGTCTGGGGCACACCCCCCTGCCGTCGCTGCGCTCCGGCTGTCCCCCCTTGCCCCGCGAGGGGGGACATTTTGTGGGTGCGTCCGCCTCGGTGGACGGGCTAGGACGCGCGGGCGGCAGCGTAGGCGGCGTCTAGCTCGGGATCCAGGAGGAGGACGGCAGCAATGCGACGGGCGATCTCGGTGAACGTCTCGGCCTCGTCTGAGCGGAGAGAGCGACCGAGGACAGGCTCTGCGCGGTAGCTGAGCCACTTTTTAAGGACCGGGTAGCCACCGAGAGCGTAGGTCCAGACAGCGGCGGGGATGCCGCGCCAGAGGACGCGCTCGGAGAGGTAGACATCGACGGCATGGCCGCCGAGGGCGTCTGCTCGGTCGGGGCTGAGGACCGTTTTTTCGGCGTCGGAGAAGGGGCGGGAGACCGAGTGGCCTTTGGTGCCGTTTACGGCTCCGCTCGGGTACCGGACGCCCCATTTAACCTTGACGGCGAGGTCTCCGGCGTCGGGGTCGAGGGGGCGGGCGTCTGCGGTGTGGAGGGGGGCGACGGTGCGGAGGTAGCGCGCGCGAGCGTCGGGGGCGTCGGCCTGGGGATCGAGGAGGGCGGCGAGACGACGGCCGAGAGCGGCGGACTGGCGGAGAGTCTCTCGGGTGGTGGGAAGGGGAACGCGAGGCCAGTCCTGGCGGAGCGCCCCACCGTTCTCTGCGCGGTAGGCGGGGGCGTGGAGAACGGCGAGGGTGTGGTGGAAGAGGTCGGCGGCGGTGGGGGCGCCGGTCTCGGGGGGCGTGCTCGGTTGGGTAGCCCCTTCCTGGGGTGACTGTGTGCTCGGCTGGTCCGCCCCCCCCTGCCGTCGCTGCGCTCCGGCTGTCCCCCCTCGCGAGGCAAGGGGGGACGGTGTGTCTGGTAGGGGGACCTGCTCTGGGGCGAGGGTGGCGAGGTAGGTGCGAGCGGTGCTGGTGAGGTTTTCCTCGACGGCGCCGCCGCTGGAGCCGAGGTCTGGAGCGAGGTACAAGGGAAACATGCCGCAGTTGGCCTCCACGATGTGGTGATCTGCGAGGTGCGTGGTGAACTGGGGCTCTAGGTATCCCTTTCGCTCTCGCTGCCCGGCACTGATCCACAGGTTGCCCTGGGTCACGTGCTTCTCATAGTCCGCCCGCTTCTCGTCTAGAAGCTTGGTTTCTGGGTCCCAGTACAACCAGCGGAGATCGAAGGGCCGGTAGAGGTACGGGCGAATGCCGTCTTCGTACATCCCTCGCTTTGTGAGGCCGCGCCTAACGGATGGACCGTCGAAGCGCTTGGTCTCCCTCATGAGTTCCGGCGCCAGGCTCGCCATGTCTGCGTCTGTGACTGCTGGGTCGAAGTAAGCGGTCATTCTGGCTTCGAGAGCGTCGCGGTCAATGTCCACGAGAGCGCCGTCGCGGCTGGTTTTGACGCCGGGGAAGGAGGCGGGGAACAGGTCCGGGAGTTTGGGCCAGTTGAAGTAGTCCTGGGCGGCTTCGCGGGGGACGAAGGGGAGGCCCAGGGAGGGCTCCGGCATCATGGCCACGTATTCCGGCCCCTCTACGCCGAGGCTGCGGGTGCTGTAGTCGGGCTCGGCGAGGGCGCTGAGGGTGGCGAGCTTGGCGGTGCCCCAGAAGTCGCGGTACTGCACGGTCTGCGTCCTGGGGATGCCCGCCTCGGCACCGAGGCGGACGAGGGTAGCGACGGCGGTACCAACCTGGATGCCCTCGCGGTTGCTGGGAGTGGAGAAGATGGAAGGATCGGGGTCGCCTTCTGGGGTGGTCTTGCCCGTTTTGTACTTGTCGCCGTTGAGGTTGTCGATGCGGACGTGGTCGAAGGCGTGGAGGAGGTGCTCGCGGAGGGCGGGGTGGCTGAGGCCGTCCAGGTAGGAGGCGTTGGAGACGTAGCAGACGATGCCGCGCCCGGTGCGCTCGGCGATCTGGCGCTCGGCGATGCGGAAGAAGCGGACGTAGAGGTCGTTGAGGCCTTGGCCTCTGGGCTGGGGCACGTCTGTGCCGGTGCTCTCGCGGTAGGGGGCGACGAGTTCGCTCTCGTTCTCCCCGGTGATCTGGACTTCGGCGTAGCCGTCGTAGGGCGGGTTGCCGAGGACGACGAGGATCTGGTCGGAGCGTTTGACGGAGCGGGCGGCCTCGGCCTCGGCGGCGAACTCTGGGGGGAGGGTCTGGCCCTCGTCTTCCTTGGTCTTGTCCCAGCCGGTGAGGGCGTTGGTGAGGTAGATGGCGGCGCGTTTGCCCTCGGGCATGGGGGCGCCGACGCCCGCGAGGGCCAAGCCGATCTGAAGGTGGGCCACGACGAAGGGTGCGGTGAGCACTTCGAAGCCGTAGAGGCGATCTGTGGCCGCACGGCGAAGCTTGTCACCCAGAAGAGCGCCTTCGCCCTGGGCTTCGAGACGCTGGCGAATGTGGCGGAGGGTCTCGACGAGGAAGGCGCCCGTGCCGCAGGCGGGGTCGAGGACGGTCACGCGAGGGTCTGCGAGTCCGTCCGGGATACCGAGGTCGTGGACGAGGGCACGATCCACGGTGGCGACCATGTAGCGGACGAGTTCCGGGGGCGTGTACCAGACGCCGAACTGTTTGCGGAGGTCGGGGGCGTAGGCTTCGAGGAAAGGTTCGTAGAAGTACTGGATGGCCTCAGCGTCCTGGAAGCGCTTGAAGAAGATGGGGCGCTTGACGCGGGCGAGGGTGCGGGCGGTTCGGTCCAGGAGGTCGGTCAGGCCGAGGGATTTGGCGGTGCCGCCGGAGACCTCTCGGAAGAGCCGGTCGAGGACGGGGAGGCGGAGGTAGTGAGGAGTGGAGTGCCAGACGAAGAGGTCGGTGCGGTCCGGGTTCTCCTTGTGCCAGGGGGTCCAGGCGGAGAAGACGCCGTAGAAGAGCGTCTGCACGACGGTGCCTCGGAGGAAGCGCTCGCCAGACTCGCCTCGGTAGCGAACACCGAGGGTGTCTTGAAGGTCGGCGCGAAGGCTCGCGAGGACGCCGGGCGGCGCCGTCTCTAGCCGCGCGCGAGCGGTCTTGGCGTAGGAGGCCAGGAACCACGCGAGGTCTTTGGGCGCCTCGACAGGGGCGGCATGGCGGAGGCAGCGCTCGAAGAAGGCCAGGGCTTCGGCCTCGTGCTCGGTCCCTGCGAGCCGGTCGGCGTGGGCGGCGGTGGCCCAGAAGGCACCGGGGGAGTCCCCGAGCGAGAGGCGTTCGAGGATGATGGGGTTGCCGTGGGCGTCCTCGGAGATGAAGGCGAACTGGCGGAGGTTGGTGACGAGGACCTGCCGGTATCGCGTCCAGTATTTGGAGACCTGCTCGCTCTCGGTAAGCGCCGCGAGGTCGTGGTCGACGGCTTTGACTTCGCCTACCCCTCGTGTGGGCGTGGTGGCGCTCTTTTTCAGCCCTCCATCTGGGGCAAGTTGGTCGGCGGTGTAGAACCCGAGGTCGGGGTGCCCCGCGCCCGTATTGGCGAGTTCGGTGAGACAGTGGACCTGGGGGCGGAGGTCGCGGCCGAGGGCGTTAAAGAGGGCGGAAAGGGCCGGATAAAAGCTCGCTTCCTTCGTGCCAGCCCCCATCCGGTGGATGAGATGAACGTCGCGGAGGTAGTGGACGAGGGGGGAGTCGGGCATGGAGGCGCGCGGGGAGGGACGCGAAGGTAGGGGCGGGACTCTGAGGCGGGTAGGTTTGCCTCGGGGCCTATGGGGCCGCGGTCGGACTGGCACATCCCCCTGCGCTCGCGGGCTCGCGCTGCCCCCCTCGCGGGGCAAGGGGGACGTGTTGGGCTGGGGCGACGGGGACGTGGGGTTGCATCTCTGTCTTCGGCGTCGTTGATTCTGCCTCCTCCCATTCACCGTATTGACGCTCATGTTCGGATCTCTCCCTCTTTCAGATCTCGTTGCCAAGTCCCGGACGCTTTACACCAACGCCCGGGATGACGCAGGGATCAACGCCACGCTCACGACAGACTTCGGGTTCGACCCTGGCCACTTCGACGCGGGGCTCGCGCTCGTGGAGGAGGTGTCTGCGTTGGACGCAGACCAGCAGCGGGAGTATGGCGAGCAGTTCGTGGCGACGGAGAAGGCGCAGCAGGCCGTGGCCGACCTCCGGGCGCTGTACTCGGCGCATCGTCGGCTGGGACGGGCGGCGCACCGCCGGGGCTCTGCGGCGTACAACGCGCTCGGGCTGAGCGGGAATACGCCGGACGAGCGGGCGCGGCTGCTCGCGGATGCGGACGCCTTCTATCGCGCCATCGAAGACGATCCCACCCTCGCCGACGGCGTCCGAGGCCTCACCCCCACCATCGTCGGCAAAGCCCGCGATGCCGTCGAAGACGCCCGCGCAGCGATGGACGCTCAGACCCAGGAAGCGGGCGAAGCCCAGCGCGCCACCGCCCTCAGAGACGATGCCGTCGCCCGCCTCCGCGCCCACGCCGGAGAACTCGCCGAGGTCGCCAAGATCGGACTCGCAGACCGCCCCCAACTCCGCGAGCGCCTCGGCCTCCTGGAGCGCTAACCCGGACACCCCGTCCCCTCTTGCCCCGCGAGGAGGGACGGGCCGAGCGCCGCGAGCCCAGGGGGATACGCCCGCCTCGGCACCGAGGCGGGCAGACACGAACCCGGCCCACCCGCACGAGGTAGGGCGCGCCCACCCCCACGCGCCCCCGTGCTCACCGACCCCGTCCTCGCCGAGATCGAGGCCACCGTCCCCCTCCCCATCCTGGACCCCTCCGGCGATGTCTTCCACGACCTCATCGGCTGCCTCGTCGAGCAACAACACCCCGCCCGCAGCACCAAGCGGACCTACGCGAAGGCCCTAGAGCGCGCCGGGCAGGACCGCCTCACCCCCGGCACCTTCGACGCGTTCGAGCGCGACGGACTCGCCGGAATCAAACTCTCCGGCCAGAAGCAAGCCGCCCTCGCCCACGCCGCCGAGTGGTTCTCCGAACACGCCCCAGACTGGCCCGCGATGGACGACGCCGACGTCCGCCGCACCCTTCTCCAGTTGAAAGGCGTCGGCGCATGGACGGCAGACGTGCTTCTCATCTGGACCCTCGGACGCGAGGATGTCATCCCCCTGGACGATTATCACCTCAAGAAGGCCATGGCCGCCCGCTACGGCCTCGCGACTGGCGCCGGAATGAAGGCCCGCATGCGCGAGATCGCCAGCGCTTGGCGCCCGAACCGATCCCTCGGCACCCGGTACCTCCTCGCATGGACCGACTGGCAGCGCGAACTGGCGCGATGACCCCCACACGCTCCGGCACCGCCGATCTCTACCTCATGGGCGGCGGCATCCCGCCGTGGCTCTTCTCCCGCATGAAACGCCTCGGCCTCGCCGTCACCGAGGCCATCGTGGAGGACTACGGCACCGAGGGCTTCCTCAGCCGCCTCTCGGACCCGTTCTGGTTCCAGAGCTTCGGCGCCGTCATCGGCATGGACTGGAACTCCTCCGGCGTCACGACGGCCGTGATGCGCGCGCTCAAGGCCGGGCTCAACCCGCACGCTCAAACCCTCGGCCTCGTCGTCTGCGGCGGCAAGGGCGCCAGATCCCGCAAGACGCCAGACGAACTCATCCGCTACGCCGACCGCACCGGCGTGGACGGCACCGCCCTCGCGCGAGCCAGCCGCCTCGCGGCCAAAGTGGACAACACCGCCGTGCAGGACGGCTTCCAGGTCTACCTCCACGCCTTCGTCGCCTCCGCCAGCGGGGCCTGGACGGTCGTGCAGCAGGGCATGAAGCCCGAGGACCAGACCGCGCGCCGCTACCACTGGCACTCGGCGGGCGTCACGTCCTTCGTCCGCGAGCCCCACACAGCCGTTTGCGGCGAGACCCAGGGCGAGATCCTCAACCTCGTCGACGCGAGCGCCGAGGCGGCCCAGACCGGCATCGTGGAGGTCGCCCAGGAACGCGTCACGGCGCTCGTAAACGAGATCGCGCGGATGGACCTGCCCAAACGCTACGGCCTCCGCGCGAAGGACGTGGACCTCAAGCGCCTCGGCGCCGTGCTGCACCTCGCGCAGGAAACGGAGACGACGGACTTCGAAGAACTCCTGCTCCTCAAGGGCCTCGGGCCGCGCACGCTCCAGTCGCTCGCGCTCGTCAGCGAGGTCGTCCACGGCACGCCCACGCGCTTCCGCGATCCCGCCCGGTTCGCCTTCGCGCACGGTGGCAAAGGCGGCAGCCCCTTCCCCGTCCCGACGACTGTCTATGACGAGACCATCGAGACGTTGCGGACGGCTGTCCAGCGCGCGAAGATGGGCGACCCCGACAAGAGCAAGGCCATCGCCAGTCTGCACCGGCTCGCAAAGCGCACGGAGACCGGCTACACTCCCCGCGACTATTTCGATGAGGTCGTCCAGACCGAGCGCGACACGTCCTGGCAGCACGGCGGCCGCACCGCCTACGGCCTCGCGACGCCCCCAGAGCCCACCCCTGGCGACCAACTCAGCCTCTTCTGATGGAGTTCGACGCCCTCTTCGCCTACGACCACGCCGCCAATCGCCGCACGCTCGACGCCCTCCGGCAATCGGACGCTGGGGAGGACGCGACGCGTCTTCTCGCGCACATCCTCGCCGCCCAGCGCGTCTGGACAGAACGCCTCACAACAGGCCGCGCGATCACGCCCGTCTGGCCGGACCTTTCGCTAGACGAGGCAGCGGAATGGATCGAGGAGAATGAGCGCGCCCTCGCGGATGCTCTCGCCTCCAGCCCTGATCTGGACGCGCCGATCCGCTATGAGAACTCGCGCGGGGTCGCGTTCGAGAACACGCCACGTGGCATCCTCACCCATCTCCTGCTCCACGGGGCCTACCACCGGGGCCAACTCGCACACGCCATCCGCCAGTCCGGCGGGTCCCCGCCCGTGACGGACCTCATCGCACACCTTCGCGAGCCGTTCTAACCCCTCCCGCCTCGGTGCCGAGGCGGGCGAAGTCGGTCGCAGGACGCGTCGGATCTCCGGGTGTCCGTCGCATGGGCTGGTTGCCACCACGCGGTACATCCCGAGAGTTCGGTGGTTCGAGTCGCGAACAGGGGGAAGTCAGACCCCTCGCTACCTACAGATCCAGCAGTCACCGGAACGGATGGAGACGGATTTCCGACCCTGATGCCTACGTTTGAGTCCGCTTCACAGACCCGACAGATGGCACGTCGCTTCCTCTCCCTGACGCTTCTCTTCATCCCCCTGGCCGCGCCAGCCCAGCCTCTGTTCGGTGACAACTGCCACCTCACCATCGAGCGTGAGATCACCCAGGTCCCGTTCGACAACGTTGTCAAATACGGCACGCTGCTGGTATTGGCAGGATTCCCCGAGACATCGCCTGCTGCGGTCGCGCTCGGCCGAGAGGAAGTAACGAGCGACGTGCGCGTCGCAGCACTCAAGGGTGCTGCTGAATGCCTTCGAGATCCCGAGACGCGCGAGCAGGCTCTACGGATCATCGCTCTCGCCAAGGCCACAGACGATTGGGCCAGCTTTGCGTTCGACCTTCGCAACGCCACCGGCCTCGGCCCGGAGGACATGCTAGGCTCGCAGGTCCTCGCCAAGCTCTCCATCGGCAGCGCCATTCTGGACGATCTCGGCGCAGGAGGCAAGGCCGTGCGCGATGGGTACGACGCCCTGGGAGGCCAACGGACGCTCAGCTTCCAAACATCTCTCCAGATCCACGGGGACCTCGCACGCCAGTTCGGCGCCAACTGCCAGTGGAACGCCTCCGCTCAGCTAGCGGATGCCGCCCGCGCGATGGTCCGCCAGCGGCGACCCGGCGCCGTCACAGAAATGATGCGCGCCTCTCAGGCAATGGTCGGCCAGCCCATCACCTCGGAAGCAGACTTGCTCGCATTCAATCCTAGGCCCTATCTCGACTCGCAAGCGCGTGATGTGGGAGACTTTCTCCGAGCTCGAGGCGACTATCTCCTCTCGGATCGCATCCTGGCAGACCTCGAGGCTCTGAGAGGCGAGATCGAGACGTCTCGGCCTCAGATGGACGCCACGCAGCAGCGTGTGGGCGCGCATCTACGCGATGCGAGGCGCGCGCTGGATCACTGCGATGTGGCTCGGATGCGCACCGCGATGACACTCGTCAGCCGCGAGCCCGGAGTCTTGGCGAGCACTCCGATTAATCGAAGCGTGTCACTGCTCGTGGGTGTGCTCTCGGAGGAGCAAGAGCGCTTGACCGACGCGGACCTCCGCCTCTCGCTCGCTGGCAGCAACGGCTGCTGGGGCACGTCGGTCCAGACCTACAATGATCTTGTGGGGACGTACTACAGTCTGCGTGACATCAACGTACCGGGCCGAGACGAGTACGCCCTCGCGAGCACGCTCGCAAGAGGCCGTAGGGCCCTCGGCGCCTGCGATGAGAACGGCGCTCGCCAGGCCCTCGCAGATGCTCGGGCCACCCTCCCACCAACGCTTGATCCCGGCAACCTCTGCATTGACGCTGCCCGGGCCACCGACAACGTGGACGCGTTCGAGCGCGAGATCACGCCCGCGATCTCCGCATGCACCGCCGCGCCCAGTCCTTCGGCAGCAGCAGTAGACGGCTTCGTCACGTGTCCCGAGCCTCCGCGCTGGTTCGAGTTAGTAGACACCACGTACCTGTTCGACCCAGACACACCTCCGGGTCAGATCAAACGGGAGGAAGACGGCTATAGTGGGGAAGTGGAGGGAGAAGCAACCTGTCGCTACCAGCGTGAGGACGGTAGGCGAGATGGATTCAAGCTGGTGGTGCACTGGTATGAGCAGGTGCCCGAACCGAGACGAGAGTCGTACTGCTCCCGTGAAGAACGGCAGCCCCTCATCCAGCAGCCGGACATCTGGGTTCGGTCTCCGTTCAACCGCTTCTTTAATTCCGAAGAGTGGCTGGGGCCTTACGAGGACCGCATGATCACACTGGGCTCCTCTTTCCCTCTGGTCTACTCCAGCCATCAGCGTGCCGCCTTCGTCCGAATGTATGAATCCACAGAGGGCGTCTTTGGCTACGACTATGCCAACTACAGGTGGCGCGGAGACGCGGCCAACCACATCCTTCAGGAGGTCGCGCCCTACGCCTGGCAGTGCCCATAGACTCCTACACACAGCCGGTACGGGCGGCTACGAAGGACGCCCCCAGTCACAGCCCCCTCCTTGCGACCTCGTACGACCCGCGATGAGCACAGTAGCCTGACCGGTACCACCGAGGGGTCAGGTGCGTAGGTTCGCGCCGTGAACAACGCACGCCTCGCCTACCGCCTCCTCGGGCTGTCCGATGACGCGCCTCTCGCCCCACCCGAGATGGCCGCGGAGCTACGGATCACGTTCCTCCCGCCGCATGGGAGGAGCCCTGCGCTCGACACCTTCGCGGACAGCCTGCGCCAGTCCCTGGCCGCGCTCGGCGCAGAGGTCATTCCGTACGAGGCCACACTCGGACCGAACGGCAAGATCCGCGAAGGGATCGTCGTGGTGGAGCAGGGCGAGGGGCCGGACGAGGCGCTCGCCATCCGGCGCGTGAGCAGCCTTTACCGCAACCCACTCGTGGCACTGTACGATCGCGAGCCGCCCGTCGCGCCCGAGGCCGGGTTGCAAGAGACGCTGGACGGCATCGTGGGCGTCCTCGCGTGGAACCTGACGCACATCCCCATCTTCGTCCACGGCGGGCGCTGGACGGTCTGCACGATGAACGGCGCCGTCATCCGCTGCGGCTCCGTAGACGACCTGGACCGCGATGTGCGAGACGCGCTCGTCCCCAAGCTCGCCGCGCAGGTGAAACCGCCGGACCCCGAGACCATCACCGTCCGCCCCGGCGCGCTCGACCTGTCCCGCCTCGGCGCCGAGGTGGAGGACTTCGTGGAAGGCGCGAGGGCGTGGGATGCGAGCGCCCTGATGCTCGCGCACACCTCGTTGGATGCGCTGGACTATCGAAATCGGTTCTTCCGCCGCATCGTCGCGGCGTACCTGGACCAGCGGACGGGCATGAGCTACGGCTTCCTCGCGCGCCAACTGTCCCTTCGTGTTACAACCGCCCGTCAGTTGAAAAGCGCCCCAGACGAGGTCCGCGCGCTCGACTGGCACGATCAGCCGGTGCGCGATCTCGACGGCGTCTGGACCGCCTGCGCGCGTGTCGGCGGGACAGACTGGCTCGTGGACGTACCGGGCGTGTCCGTCCTCTGCACCCGATCCGGCTGCGACAAGACCCATCTCGTCCCCGAGACCGACCTCGTCTGCCTCACGCTCGCGCGCGGCCGGATCCTCTTCGACACGCCCCAGGGTACGGATACCGCCCACACGCGCCCCTCGTACGACACGCTCGCGATCCTCGCACACGCCGCTGGCAACGCCATCGCCGCGGCCGTGCTCGCTGCCCGAGACCCGAAGGATGCCTTCGCGCGTACTCTCGCCACGGATGGCTTCGCGCTGGCCCACTGGCACGACTATCCCCAGACTGGCGCCACACCGCCCGGCTTCGTGAGCCACGGACAGGACAACCCACCGGTCTCGTGCTCCACGCCGCAATCGGCCGCGTTCGCGCTCGTCGGCAAGCTGGCAGCGCTCGGCGGCGCGATGGAGGGTGGCGACGTGTACCTCGGCGATGTGCACGTGGAGCCACACCATGGCAGCAACCTTACGGGCGCGATGACGCTCGCGGAAGCCGCGCGTTGGGCCGAGGCGCAGCGGGCCGTCGCCGCCTGACCCCCTCCGCCTCGGTACCGAGGCGGGGAGAGCCGGGCGTCAGCGCTCCAGGAGGCGCAGCTCCGACACTGCGTTGGGATGGACGTGCCGCAGCTGTCGCCAGTCCGCTATCGCCACATCGTCGATCAGCACATCGGGCTTCGGGAGGAAGGCCACGAAGCAGTCCGCCACGCCGAACTCTTCTGCGCTCTGCCGGGCATATTCGCCTCCGCCGCTACTCCAGCAATACAGTGTGGCGCCCTCGCGATGGAGACGCCGGATCGCGCCGAGGACCTCCGGCATCGGGAGACGCGCATGGCTGCTGCTCCGCACGAACGTATCGTCCACATCAACATAGAGAACGAAGGAGCGAGCCATCGCGATCAATCGGTGTCGGTTGAAGAGGAGTCTCCGCTCGTCGGCCAGCGCAGACCGGTCGGCTGAATCTCCGTCGCATCGTCCGGCAGGGGTCCGATGCTGAGCACAAGCAGATAGTCCACCTCGCCCACAATCATGCGGGCCTCTCCAACCGGGCGCAGACGGTCGAGTGTGTCCTCAGGCAAAGGAAAACGGGACCCCGCTCTGTGCTCAAGGTGGAGACCGTCTGCCTCTACTCGGAGAGTACCCTTCACCATCGCGGTTCCCTCATCGTCGTCCACGAGGAGAAGCACAAGCGATGCACCGTCCAGATTCTCGGGAGCGCCGATCACACTCCCGAGGCGGGCGAGTCTGCCTCGGCCGACGGCTCCTCGGGGTCGGGTGTCGCAATCTCGGCGGCTTTCTCCGCTGCGGCCTTCGCGTCTTGAACCGCCTCTTGGAGTTTCCGGTAGCGGTTCGGCTTCAAGAACCCCGGCGAGAGCATCCAGACCAGCACGCCCCGCCCGAAGGCTACATCGGACCATCGCGTCACATCCACGTCGATGCGGACCATCGTGGCGGTCTTGATCTCGATGGTGCCCCCGCCGATCAGCCGCGAGGTGGTACGTGAGATCGTCGGCTCGTGCCCGACGAGCACGATGGTGCCCGCCTCGGAAGGCGCCTCGTGGATGGCGCGGAGCATGTCGTCCGGGCTCGCGCCGTAGAGCGCGTCCGTGACGGTGGCTCGACCGGTCCATCCGCCGTGTTCGGCCGCGATGGCGAGCGTCTGGCGGGTGCGGGTGGCCGTCGACGTGATGGCGTGGTCCGGCGGTGTGCCCGCCGTCGCGAGGAAGCGGCCCATCTTGCGTGCCCCCTTCCGGCCTCGATCTGCGAGCGGGCGCTCGTGGTCGTGGCCGTAGTCGGCGTCCCAATCGGACTTCCCGTGGCGAAAGAGAAGGATCGTTTTCAACGCGGGAAGGATCAGTTGAGGATGCCGCCGGGCGCGGTCGGAGCGGGGGTCGTCGGGGCCGGAGTCGCGGGGGTGTACAGGGTCGCGTCAGGCGCGATGGCGCCGTAGCCCATCGCGGCGATAAACCCGATGACGCCGAGCACGAGCGCGATCATGAACAGGGTGTACGACCAGCGCAGCAGCGTGTACTTCTTCTGCAGCACGGAGCCAACGCCGTAGATATCGAGCATCATGGACTCGTAGAGACCCCGCGAGTCCACCATCAGTTCGCGCATGCCCTCCACGAACTCATCGCGCCGGAGGTGCGCGAAGTTGCCGAAGAAGAGGAGGTTGGCCGACCGGTTGCGGACCTGTTCCAGCGTCACGTTCTGCGTCTGCACACGCGGTCGCGCGGCCAACACCGCGAAGATGATGGATACCAGACACCCGATCAAAAAGATTGTGGCTGGGATGAGCAGGTACGGGTTGGAGTCTACCCGCGAGGAGATGCCACCGATGAGGATGGAGATGATCAGACCGTTGATGGAGATCATGATGTTGGCCTTCGCGTCCGCCAGCGACGAGAGGTCCATGTTGACCCGGTACGCCGTCCGAAACATGGTCTCGACGCCGCGTTTGGTGCCGAGGTCGTCGTAGGTGGCCTTGATCTCTTTTTCGGTGGCCTTCTTTCGCTTGGTAGCCTTCTGGACAGCCTGCACAGCGGAAGGATCCACCTCCTCGGGAGCCACCTCCGTCATCGGGACGACTCCCGCGACGGGGACGTCGGCTGGAGACGTGCCGTTGGCATCGGGTGCGTCGGTGCGGGTGGGCATGTCAGGCATGGGAGAGGCGCGAGGGGGCTTCGCGCGGAGTGCGAGCAGAGAAGCTAGGGCCGAGCGCCGCCCGGCCCCATTCGCCCGCCTCGGCGGAGGCACCGAGGCGGGCTGAACGGCTCAGTATTGGAAGCCACCGCCGAAGGTCACGAGCGTCTCCTCGTCGCTCCGGGCGACGGTCACGTTGACGACCGCCATGTCGAGTACGTTGAACCACAGCCCGCCACCAACACCGAGGTGGAGATCGTCGAACACGCCTGCACTCTCGCCTACGTCCCAGACGCGCCCTGCGTCGCCAAAGCCGAGGGCGCCCACCTCGATGGGCAGCACGTAGGTGCGGAAGTCGAAGAGCTTGACGCGAGCCTCGGCATTGCCGAACGCGGCCGTCTGGCCCGTGAAGCGCTCGCGGCGCACCCCGCGCAGGTTGGTTGCCCCGCCCAGCGTGGCACCATCGAAGAAGGGAAAGTCTCCGATCCGGTGGTCTGCACCTGCACGGAGCGCCAAGGTGAGCTGTGGAAAGAGGCTGAACGGCACGAAGGCCTGCACGTCGCCACCGAGGCGGGAGTAGTTCCCGGCGTCGCCGGTGAGACCTGCGAAGGTGGCGGCATGCACATCGAGTTCGATGCCCTGGCGCGGGTTGATGCGGCTGTCCGTGAGGTCCAGCGTGAGACGCGCCGCGCCGCCCGCATGGAGCTGCGCATCGAAGGTGGAAACAGGGAGCATCAGCACCGGCGCCCCCGCCGACTCGACCGTATCGCGCTGCACATCGACGTAGCGGGCGCTGGGTCCGACGCGGAGCCGCAGACTCTGACTGAGCGCGCCACCGAGGAGCACCTCGCCACGAACCTGCGCCAGTTGGACACGCGCGAGGTCCTGCGCGATGAGGTCGGTCTCGTTGCCGAGGCCGTAGAAGTTGCGCACGTAGCGTGGCGTAGACGCCACCGCGTCTACGTCGAGGTCGAAGCTGCGGAGGGCGTCCAGCATCCTCCCGGTGTAGCCGACTTGGATCCCGCCGGTACCCGTCGCGATGTTGGCGAACACCATGTGGGTGGCTGCGGCAGGCTCCAGACGGAAGCCGGAGACCGTGTAGGTCCGCGTCGCGCCGAGGATGAGACCATCGGTGGGGTTGGCACCTACGAAGGGCGCCATGTCCACATCCGTCGGCTTGTAGGCATCGGGGTCATAGCTGTTGACCTCTGGATCGGAGGAGCGGCGGTCGCGCGCGCGACCTTCGATGCTCAGGCCGTCGGGCGTGTCGTAGGCGAAGACATTGCCGCTCTCACTCTGCAACTCGTCCTCGCCGCCGCCACCGATGAGGCGCACCCGAATGGGCCCGTCTCCGCGCACGATGACGCGGTCTCGCGCGGCAAAGGTGTAAAGGCGGACCTCGTCGGTCTCGCGGGGCGAGAACGTGCGGCGGTACAACTCACGGCCTCGCTCGGATCGCTTGTAGCTGTACATCGTGACCTCCAGATGGCCGCCGGGCTGGTGCACGGCCTCGACGAGTTCACGCTCATCACTGCCGACGATGTCGACCACATCCGCGTGGAGGCGGTAGAGCCGGTCCGCGAAGGTGACGAGGTCGTCGCGACGGCCCTTGAGCGACTCGGCCCAGAAGGCGCCTTCGACGCGTCGGATCTCGCGCGGCACGCGGGCCACGGCCCGCTCGATGACGATGTCCGGCAACTCGCGCTGCATCTCACGGGCGACGGCCTCGAAGTCCTCGCGTGAGAGGGCGCTGAAGAACCGGCGGTCCTGCTTGAAGCCGTTGAAGGTGAGGCCGTAGGTGTCCGTGAAGTCGGGGTTGTAGGGCTCGAAGCGGTCGTCGAAGTAGGCGAGGAAGAAGCCCATGATGCCACCGGGCCGGTAGAACGCGAAGTCGCGATCTCGCGGGATGGGCCGGTAGATCTTGCCCTGTGTGGCGGCGTCGCCGGTCAGACTCGGGTCCAGCTCGACGGGCTCGTAGGCGTTCCAGCGCCACTGGTCGGCGTGGCGGTCCCAGTCGCCGAGCATGGCGTCTAGGAGGCGAGCGCGGAGGTAGTTGCGCTGGTCCACTTGGTGGTCCTGATCCTCGGCCATCTCCTCGCGGAGCTTCTGAGCAGAGACCACGTCGGCGGCGCCGAGAAGGCCAGGCACCTCGGACACGTCGTCATCGGCGCGGATCTCGAAGAGCGCGAGTCGGTCGGCGAAGGTCTCGCGGTAGCGACCGAGGCGGGGGTCGTCTGGCACGTAGACGAGCCTGGGCTGCTGGTAGAGCACGTCGAGGGCGTCCGCGAGTCCGGCAGCGACGAGCACGCCGAAGGGGTTGGCCGCAGCCCGCTGGTCTCGCACGATATCGCCGACGAGACCGCCACGAAGCTCAGGCGGTACCTGTGCGAGGCCACTCTTTTCGAGAAGGCGAAGGCCATATTGGTAGCCATCCTCGCCCTGGAGGCGGAGCGAGGTGGTCTGGAGGCCCCCGCCTCGTTTGACGGGCGTGAGTCCGCCCGCCTCGGTGCCGAGGTCGAGCACCTCGATGGTGAAGGGGGTAGCCCAGGCATCGCGGTAGCCCGCACCGAAGGAGAGACGTGTGATGCCGTCGTTGCGGAAGGGGCCGGTCGCGAAGTCGTCCTGCGCCGCCATCGTGACGGGCTGGCTCGTATCTGGAAGGTCGGACGGATCCACGGGTACCTCGGGATCCAACCGCTCCTGGTTGACACCCGCGACTTCCTGCCGATAGGCCACCATCGGCACGCCGTTCTCCATCTCGACGACCTCCACCCAGGTGCGACCGTCGTCGTAGAAGCGGACGCGCATGTAGCCGGGGATGGCGTGCGCGTACTCCGCACCGCGCCCGCCGACGGTCGGCTGAGTCTCGCCCGCAGCGCCGCTGACGAGGTACGTCTGCTTGGTCACGGGCGACCGTTCGGCCTCGATGACCTGGAGGCTGCGGTCGTGCGAGGCGGCGTAGACGAGCCCGTTGGTGAGCTTGGAGTCCGTCGCGCCTCGCCCGGAGAACACGCCATCGAGTGCATTACGCATCGCGCGGTACGTGGGCGCTGCGAGGTCCTGCCGAGAGAGACCAAACGACTGGCGTAGGACGGGCACGAGGCCAAAGCTGGAGAGGGTCTCGCCGAAGGTGCGGTAGCCCGCGTTCTCGCCCACGGAGCGGATCGGGTGATGCCCCACGACGAGGATCTGGTCATCGTCGCGGTCTGCGATGAGCGCCTGGAGCGCGATGGTGAGGTCGGCAGGTGTCGCCACGTCGAAGTCTTCCAGTTCGCCCGCCGGACGGTCCTCGTCGTTCTGAAGCCACCACGCCGTGTCGATGGCAAAGAGACGGAGGCCGTCGGTGAGCTCGAACTCGCGGACGCCACCGAGGGCGTCGCCGGGGAGAAGCACCTCCTCGCGGCCGAGGAGTTGGTCCAGCGCCTGGCCGAGGGCGCGCACGCCATCGGGACCGTTCGCCCAGTCTCGGTCGCCGGGGACGGCGTAGACCTCGCCCTCATACCCGGCCACGGCGTCCACGAGCCGCTGGAGCGGCTCTGGAGCGATGACGCTCTCCGCCTCGAGGGCGTCTTCGTCCATCCCTCGCGGCGTGAGATCGCCGAGGAAAACGACCGCGCTTTCCTTGCCGGTCGCGAGGGCATCGGCGCGAAGCGCGCGCATCACCTCCGGCCGCGCATCCGCCGTGTTACCGACAAGGAAGACCGTATGGGCGAGTTCGACGGACGGAAGGGGGGGCGTCGCGTCACCCCGGACGTATCGGGCCGTGGTAGCGCAGCCGGCGAGGAAAACGAGGGCGACGAGGAGAGCAGCCGAGTAACGGAGGCGCACGTCAGGGAGAGGGCTGTGGTGAGAAGCGGAGAAGGGTCGCCGCCCCGCTTCCGCCTTCGTTGGAGAGGAAGAGGGTGCCATCGGGTGCGAACGCGATGCCTTCAGGCTGAGGATAGAGACGGACGGGCAGCGCGACCGCAGCCTGAAGCTCGCCCTCGGGTATGAGCACGATGAGCGCGCGGAGATCAGCGGAGATGATGTAGATCTCGTCGGTCTCAGGGTGAATCGCGAGCCCGGACGGCTTGAAAGAGTCGGCACCGCTGTCCAGACGCTCTCGGTCAAGCGTGTAGGCGGGCTCCGGGAACAGGCGGCCGGAAGCCAGATCGAAGGCATAGATCGCGCGGACATCCTCCAGGTCATTTCCAGGATCGCCCTTCAGAGCGAGGAGGAGCCGGTTTTGGGCGGCGTCGTAGGCGAGGCCCTCCACGTCGTTGGACCGCTTCAGACCGGGATCAATCTTCTCCGCCTCGTCGGTGCCGTCGTAGCGGTAGAGGTCGCCGTCGCTCTCTACCACCCAGAGCACGTCGTCCGCGAGGGCCACGCCCTCGTAGTCCCCGCTGTTGTAAAACCGCGTGACACGAAGCACGCCGCCCGTTTCGGGATCGAGCTCGAAGAGGTCGCCGTCTTCATCCTGGACGGCGACTAGTCGGCCCGAGTCTAGCCATGCGAGGCCGCTGATCTCCCGAAGGCGCGGCTCCAGTGCGAAGCGGGCGTCGGGCTGCGCGAGATCGTAGGGGACGGTGCCGAGGAGAGTGGATCCGTCCGGCCTCGGCGCCGAGGCGGAGGCACCCGGCAAGTCTTCAGACGGGGTGCAAGCGGCGAGGAGCACTGCCAGCACGACGAGCAGCGAGAAGGGCATCGCGGTACAACGCGCTGGCTGGGTGGCGGTTCGGGGAGTCCCTACCGCAGGATGTCGCGGGCGGCGCGGGCGGCCTCACGCTCCAAGTCACGGAGGGCGCGCTCGGCATCGCGGGCAGCTCGTGCCGCCTCGCGCTCGAACTGGCGAGCGGCCTCGTCGAGGAGATCTTCCGCGATCTCGCGGTCCCGCGGATCGAGTTCGTCCAACGCGCCTTCGCGGAACCGTTCGAAGTCGCTCATGGCGTCGTCCACGATGTCTGAGATCGGATCATCGCGGTCGTTGGATTCGACCCGCCAGCGACCGGGATTCCAGCCAGGGTCGTCGGCCTCGGGCGTGCGGTCGGATGGGTCCGGCGGGGCCTCGTCCATGGCTGGGTCGCCGAGGAGGCCCGCGAACCACTCGCCGAGGCGGCCGAGGACGCCATCGTCCTGTCGCTCAGGCAACGTCGGGAAGCGCGGTTCGGGACTGAGCAGTCCGCGGCGGAGCAGCGTCCCGGAGAACTCACCGACGACGCGGAGCGCGTTGTGGCCACCTTGCTGCCAGTAGCTCGTGCGAAAGGTCACGCGCGGGTCGTCGAAGCCGACCCAGGCGCCCATCGCGAGATCCGGGTGGATGGCGACGAACCAGCCGTCCACGCCGTCTTGGGTGGTGCCGGTCTTGCCCGCCACGTCGGCGCGGACGCCGAACTCCGTACGGAGTTGGCGACCGGTGCCCTCGTCCACCACGCCCCGCATCATGTCCACGACGGTGTGGGCCACTTCGGGGCGCAGCGCCTCTTTCTCGCGCGGCGCGAACTCTTCCAGCACATTGCCCTCACGGTCCTCGATGCGCAGGATGGTGACTGGCTCACGGTACATTCCGGCCGAGGCGAACGTGGCGTACGCTGAGGTCATCTCCAGCAGCGAGACCTCCTCGGTGCCGAGCACGATGCTGGGCACGGCGTCCAGCTCGCTGCGGTTCACGCCCACGCGACGCGCGAGGCGGGCCACATCGCGCGCGCCGATCTTCTGGCCGAGCGCGGCGGTGACGGTGTTGCGGGACTGCGCGAGGGCATCGCGAAGGGTCACGTCGTCGCCCGTGATGCTACCGTCGGCGTTGGTGGGCGTCCAGACCTCGCCGGAGGCCAAGCGGACCTCCACGGAATCATCGGCGACGGTGTCCTCGGGCTCCCAGCCTTCTTCGAGGGCGCGGGCGTAGACGAACGGCTTGAAGGTGCTGCCGGGCTGACGCCGGGCGCGCGCGACATGGTCGTACGGCGCGGTCCGGTAGTCCCGGCTGCCGACCCATGCGCGGACGTGGCCCGTGTGCGGGTCGATGGCGGTGAAGCCGACCTGGAGGCGAGTCTTCTGCTCCTTTAGCTCGGTCATGAACTCGGCGTCGGCGCGGAGGCTCGCCAACGCATCCTCGTCGCTCGCGCCACCCGCGACGGCCCGCTCATACTCTCGCGTCTCGCGGACAAACTGGTCCACGACGGCCGTCTTGCTGCTCCAATAGTGACCGAAGGGCGTCACGGAGCCTCGCGCGTTGTAATACGGCGCCGTGGTGCGACCAAGGACGCTCGCGTTTCGGCGCCCCCACTCCACGTCGGCCACGGTCTGAAGGGCGTTTCCGAACCTGGTCACGCTCTCGTCCGCCACGCGCTGCAGGTCCCAGTCCAGCGTCGTGACCACGCGGAGGCCGTCGCCGTAGAGGTTGTAGCCGTTGTCCTCGCACCACGCCTCCATCTGCTTGCGGACGTGCTCGGTGAAATGCGGCGCGCGGCTGTTGCGGATCGTCTGGAGCTCAAAGCGGAGGCCCAGCGGCGTGGCCTTGAGGCGCTCCGCCTCCTCGGCCTCCAGCCGGTCGGTGACGACCATTAGGTCCAGCACGAGGTTGCGACGCGCGAGGGCGCGCTCCGGCTGCTGACGCGGATTGTAATAACTCGTGCCCTTGAGCATGGCCACGAGGGTGGTCGCCTCGGGGATGGTGAGGTCATCCGCGTCCTTGGAGAAGTAGGTGTGCGCTGCGCGCTCGATGCCGACGGCGTTGTAGAGGAACGGGACGGAGTTGAGGTAAATCTCCAGGATCTGGTCCTTCTCGTAGACCCGCTCGATTTTGACCGCCGTGATGGCCTCCTTCAGCTTCCGCTTGACCGAGGCCTCGCGGCCGATGGCCTCTGGGAAGAGGTTCCGCGCGAGTTGCTGTGTCAGCGACGAGCCTCCCTCGCGGTCGCCGGTGAGCGTGCGGACCACTGCGCCCGCCGTCCGCCGTAGGTCGATGCCGCCGTGCGAGTAGAAGCGGCGGTCTTCCGTCGCGAGGAGGGCGTCGATGACGTGGGGCGAGATCTCGTCCAGTTCCACCCACTGGCGTCCGCTGCGGGCATACTGGGTCAACTCGGTGCCATCGGAGGAGACCGCGAGGGACGGATGGAGTTCCAACGCCTGCTCCAACGTGGCCACACGCGGCGTAAACGGGATCAGGAACAGTGTGTATAGAACGACGAGCGAGAATACCGTCCCGCCGAGGACGCTCATCCAGCCCGTGATCAGCGCGGCGAGATCGAGGACACGCTTGGAGCGGAGCTTCTCGCCGTCGCGCACGCCGATCCATCGCGCCTTGCTCCAGCTCCAGTATGCTGACCCGGCCTTCTTCGCGCCTTGCCCCGTCGCCTTCGCGCCTTTCGAGGCCCCGTTCTTCGTCCACCCCCAGAGGCGGGAGCGGAGGCGCGGCTTCTCAGGGGTCTGGGTCGGGGTGGCCATAGCGGGCGCGTCAACGGGAAGAGATCCGAGGCTCGTGCCTTACGAGAAGTAGGCGAGGACGGGATCTTCGGCCTCGGCGGCCTTCTTCTGCTTCGCCTCTTGCTCGCGGACGTAACGCGACACCCGCGACAGATCACGGCAGATTCGCGCAAGGACACCCATCGTAACGGAGAGCGAGAGCGTCACGATGACAATCACGCCCACCGCGAAGGCCCCGTACCCGTCCGCTGCACCCACGACTGCCGCGAGCGCGAGTCCGGCCACGAAGAGCACGAGCGCGAGGAGACGGCAGAGGAACGCAATCAGAGGCATGGCAGCGAGGAAAGCGGGCAGGCCGTACGCGAAGTGCCGCGTCGAGGATGCGTTAGACGTGACCTTTGGGACACAGTGCGTGAGGGACACACACACCGACACCCGCCGCAACGAGCGGCTCCGATGGGCAGCCGCTCCGCCGGATCCTCGTCTGCCTCGCGGGAATCCTACGGCCATGAGACCTCTCCCCCACCCTGCCCACCTCGGCACCGAGGCGGACGACCTGGACGCACTCGCCAACCTCCTGCGCGGACGCCGCGTTACCGTCCTCACCGGCGCTGGCATCTCCACCGAGAGCGGCATCCCGGACTACCGTACGCCGTGTCCGGGCCCTCGCCCCGCGCCGATGCAGCACGACACGTTCGTGCGCGATGCCGAAGCCCGCCGCCGCTACTGGGCGCGAAGCGCGGCCGGATATCCTCGCGTGGCCTCCGCGAAGCCCAACGCCGGACATCGCGCCCTGGCGGACCTGGAGCGCCGCGGCCGGATCACAGGCATCATCACACAGAACGTGGACGGCCTCCATCAGGGGGCAAGCTCGCGGCGGGTAGTGGAGTTGCATGGGGCGCTGCGACGCGTCCGCTGCCTCTCGTGTGGCGGGGTCGAATCGCGCGATGCGGTCCAGCGCGAGATCGCGCGACTCAACCCTGCGCATCCGCTGAATGCAGCGATTCGCCCCGATGGCGACGCCGCACTAGCGGACGGACTCGTCGAGCGGTTCGAGGTACCGAGTTGCGCGTGCAGCGGCGTCTGGATGCCAGATGTGGTGTTCTTCGGCGGGAGCGTGCCGCGCGAAACCGTCGCCCAGGCATGGGACCTGTACAACGAGGCCGATGCGCTGCTCGTCGTCGGCTCCAGTCTGGCAGTGTACTCCGGCTTCCGGTTCGTCCTTCGCGCGGAGAAAGAGGGCAAACCGACGGCACTCCTCACGCTCGGGCAGACGCGCGCGGATCACCGGGTAGACCTCAAGGTGACGGCGCCGCTGGGTGTGGCACTTCCCGCCCTCGCGGAGCGCCTCTGAGACCCACAAGAAAGCCACTGACCAAGGCCGGTGGCTGAGCTGCCCTGCAAGGAATCGAACCTTGAACCTCCGGATCCAGAAACCGGCGCTCTGCCAATTGAGCTACAGGGCAATCGCGTCCCGCTGAGCGGAGCAGTGCGAGTCTACAAAGTCGCGAAGGGTCGGCACAAGGCTTCAGGCGCGCAGCGGGGCGCTCTTTGCCCCGTCTTCGCCCGTCCCCTCTGCGTCCGCCTCGGTGCCGAGGCGAACGAGGTCCGCGCGCTGTTCAGGGGCCGCGTCCACCTTAGAAGGGTCCACGCCTCGCCACTTCGCGATGAGCGCGATGGTGCGCTGACGGATCTCCTCCCGGAGCGCAGGCACGTCGCCCATCGTGAGGTTCGCCGTCTCCACCGGATCGAAGACGTGGAGATTCACATCGGCGTGGCCGTACTTCCAGTCTGCTTTGGGCAGTGCTTCCGAGGTGCCGTCGATAGCGAGTGGCAGGATGGGGGTCCCCGTCTCGACGGCCAGCCGGAAAGCGCCATCCTGGTAGCGGAGCACGCGGGCATCGCGCGAGCGCGTCCCCTCCGGCATGAACATGACCGAGATGCGGCTCTCCAGCATTGCCTTCGCACGGCGAACTGCCGCCGAACGGCTCTCTGCATCCTTTCGCCTCACCGGTATGTCGTTTGACAGCCACAGGAGCCACCCCACCACGGGGATATCGAACAGCTCTGCCTTCGCGACCCACTTCATCTCCCAGGGCAATCGCGAGATCACAGGGATGTCCGCGTTGGACTGGTGATTGGAGACAACGATGAACGGACGCCGGGGATCGGCGGGCAGCGTGCCCGTGCGGGTGATCTTCCAGACCGGGTTGACGCGCGTCATCCACGAGCCCATCGCGCGAAAGACCCGGCCTGTGTAATAGCGCCCTCGTGACCGGTCGAACAGCCGTACCAGGGCCATCGTGGGCAGCATGAGCAGGATGATCAGGATGACGCCGATCCAGGCATAGAGGGACTGGAGCGCTCGCATAGGACGGTCGGGGGATGCGGCAATCTAGGCTGTGCAGGGAGAGCCAGAGCTGCGTCAGGAACGCCGCTGACCGCACGGGGATACAGCCTGCATGGACGTGCTCAAGGTCTTCACTGAGGAACCCTTCCCACTCGACGCCTCGGCGGGCGAACCTGTCCCGCGTGACGCTCCTCGCGAGATCGCTCCGTTAGAGGATCTGCTGAGCCGCCCGATGTATGCTCGCGCCTACCTTGCGGGCTCCCGCCTCGTCGGCGACGACTGGAAGGTCGGCCTCACGGCAGTGGAAGACGACTCGCTGTATCTCCGGCCCATCCGGGATCTCACGCGGGGTATGGAATGGAGCGTACCGATGGTGGAGCCCAATCCTCCGTTCGAGTGGCACGAGATCGCTGACCGCTTCCGCGATCCCCCTGTCGAGCACGTCGTCGCCGCTGCGCCCGAGGCCGTAGACCCTAGCCTCCTCAAGCACATCGCCGACACGCCCGGGCGCGCAGGCTGGGGCTTCCTCCGCGACGCCCTCGACCACCAGCCCGACGCCCTCATCTTCGTGTCAGAGATCGCGCACGACGGGCACGATTGGATCATCTACGCGGGTCACGCTCTCCGTGACCGACTCGTCGCCGTTCTCCGTGCCCATGAGACTACCGAGGCGCGCCGCCTCGTGATGCCCTACCAGAGGGCGCGAGGCGAGCACAAGTTTTACCTGGAGCGCTGGGCGCTTGACGATCTGCCAGAGTGGGCCAAGGAGATATGACACCAGAGCAGCAGACCCGCCACATGGACCGCGCGCTGACGCTGGCCACACGAGGCGCCGGGGCCGTCAGTCCCAACCCCATGGTCGGAGCTGTGCTGGTCGCGCCCGATGACGAGACGGTTCTCGGCGAAGGCTGGCACGGCCGCTACGGCGGTCCTCACGCCGAGGTGTGGGCTGTTCGAGACGCCGAGCGGCGAGGCCACGCGGCCCGCCTCGGCAATGCCACGATGGTGGTTACGCTGGAGCCCTGCAGCCACACCGGAAAGACCCCTCCCTGCGCCGACCTCATTCTAGACCGTCAGATTCCGAACGTCGTCATCGCGCACGAGGACCCGTTTCCCGAGGTTGCAGGACGAGGCATCGAGCGGCTACGGGCGGCGGGTGTGGACGTGACGGTCGGGGTTCGCGAGCGCGAGGCACGGCGGCTCAACGAGGCGTTCCTAACCCACGTCCGCACCGGCCGTCCGCTGGTCACGATGAAGTGGGCGCTCACGCTGGACGGCCAGGTCGCAACGCGCACGGGTGACAGCCGGTGGATCACCTCCCCCCAGGCGCGCGCGCTTGTCCACCGATGGAGAGCGGAGACCGACGCCCTCCTCATCGGCGCCGGGACCGCCGAGGTGGACGACCCGGGTCTGACTGTCCGCGACGCGAAGCTTCGCGAAGGGCAAACCCACCCGCTCCGTGTCGTGCTGGACCGGATCGGCCGCCTCTCTCCTACCCTTCGCCTCTTCGCAGACGAGCACGCCGCGCGCACGGTCGCCGTCACGAGCGAAGCTGCTGTACCCGCTTACACTGACTCCCTGCAGCGGCGCGGCGGGCAGCTCCTCCGCATTCCCGAGGCGGACGGCCATCTCGACCTCGGTGCGCTGATGGACACACTCGGTAGCGGGAACGGAGTGGGAACTCGAGTCCAGTCGGTTCTCGTAGAGCCGGGTCCGGGGCTCGCGACTGCTCTGCTTCGTGCGGACCTCGTGGATCGCCTGTTCGCCTTCATCGCGCCGAAGCTAGCTGGAACGGGCGTCGGGATTGCAGGCGACCTGGGCATCACGAAAATGACAGGAGCGCGCACGTTTGCAGACAGCGTGTGGGAGATCGTCGGTCCCGATGGACTCCTACGCGGCTACCTACGGTCTACGAGATAACGGCCTTTCATTAGCGAAACGGTTCTCGGTTGCCGTCCAGGGGCTCTATTGCCCGACCGTGGCACCATGCGAGCGAGAACAGCGAAGACAGAGTCACGAGGCGCTGGGAAGTGGGATTGCAACATAGTCCCGTATGGACCCCAAGCCGCTGTTTCACGGAGACCGGTATACTACGATGTACCATGCGGAACCGGGGATCTGTCCACGTCGCGGTCTATATCAGATAGACTTAAAAAAGTAAAGTAGGGATAGTGATAGGGGCTGTGGACACGTGGATAACGCTTCCCGGGTACCTGCTGGTGGATGACGGTGGATGGGTGTCCACCTTATCCCCAAGCGGATCCACATGCGCAGACCCGTCGCTCGCCTCGATAGACGCCACAAACCGATGTCCCGTCCGCTTCTTCCACATGTCCACTGTCGTCCACACGGAGCCCCCGCACCTAACCCGAAAGAGGATTCACACGTGGCCGGTGTGTAGAACAGTGGGGGCCTTGGTGTAGCCGGTGTGCAAGCATCGAGTGCTGCTTCCCCCATGTCCGCGGTCTCGTGTGTGTAAGAGCGAGTTCCGCCCGGTTGTCCACACGGTTCTCCACGATGTGGACAGCGGCGTGCTCCGAATGCTCTGTACTCGCTCGATTCCCCATCAGGTACACTCTGCCCGCCTCGGTTACGCCACCGAGGCGGGCAACGTCTCGAACCGAGCTAGCGGCCGAGGAGTGCGAACATCTTCTTCTTGTACGCCTCCACACCCGGTTGGTCGAAGGGATTGACGCCAAGCATCGTGCCGCTCACGGCGACGGCGTGCTCGAAGGTGTAGATGGCCTCGCCGAGCGCATCGGCGTCGATGCGCGGAAGAGTCCACGTCCAGTTGGGCACCCCGCCCTCGCGATGAGCCTCGGCAGTGCCTTCCCAGGCAGCGCGGTTGGCGGTGCCGTAGGGCGTGCCTGCGAGATCATTCAATTGGTCCGGGTTGCCGTCCTCTTTGTCGGGTGCGAGTCCGAGGCTTGCATCATCGAGGCGGAGGAAGCTCTCCACAAAGAGCCGCTTGCCCTCCTGCACGTACTGGCCCACGCTGTGGAGGTCGGTCGTGTACTGGAGCGTGACGGGAAAGAGGCCCTTCCCTTCCTTGCCCTCGCTCTCGCCGAAGAGTTGCTGCCACCAAAACCCAAAGCCGCGCAGCTTCGGTTCCATGGTGGACATCAACTCCACGACGTAGCCTGCCTCGTGGAAGGCAAAGCGGTCGCCTGCGTACGCGAGGGCAGGGTGCGAGGCGTCCGCCTCGGTGAGGGTGCGGGCGGCCCCGACGGCTCCGTAGAACAGCGAGCGTACATCATGCCCGGCGGCTGCGATGGGGAGAAGGCCGACGGGGGTCAGGACAGAAAAGCGGCCGCCGACTCCGTCCGGGACGACATACGAGCGGTAGCCTTTTTCGTCCGCGAGGTCGCGCAGGACTCCCTTCTCAGCATCTGTGGTCGCGATGACGCGGCGGCTGGCGTCCTCGAAGCGGTCCTCTAGAAAGCGGCGGAGGAAGCGGAAGGCGAGCGCAGGCTCCAGCGTGGTCCCGGACTTCGAGATCACGTTGACGTAGACGCTCCTGCCATCGAGGTGCTGAAGCAGTTGTTCCTGGTAACTCGGCGAGAGGTGATGACCTGCGAAGAGGACCTCCGGCCCATCGGCGCTGAAGTACGGCGCGAGTGCCTGGTTGACGGCCTCTGCGCCGAGGTACGACCCGCCGATGCCGACGCAGACGAGTACATCCGCGCGCTCGCGGATCTCATCTGCGGTTTGCTGGACCGACTCGATCAATGCGTCATCAGGATCGAGGAGCATGGAGCGCCAGCCGAGCATGTCCGGGCTCTCAGTCTCACCGCGAAGGACGCGCTGGTGAGCGGCCATGACATCGCCGTCGAGAGCGTCACGATTGGAAAGAAACGGAAGGGCGCGGGATCGGTCGAGGCGGAGACGCATCAGAGGGAGAGGGAGAGGCTGTGGAGCGAACGTCGACAGTCTACCAGAGGTGCCGGGTGAAGCCCGGGGGAATGGAAGCCCAGGAGCGAGGAGACGCGCGGGTCGTTTCCGGTAGCTTCTTTTCGTCTCTTGATCCTTCCTTGGATTCCGCAAATGCCCCACCAACTCTCCGTCCACGGTGTCACGGTGCCGACCCTCGGCTTTGGTACCTACAAGATCACGGGCGCCGATGCCACGCACGCCGTACGCTACGCTCTCGACGTGGGCTACCGCCACATCGACACGGCACAGATCTACGAGAATGAGACGGAGGTCGGCCAAGGGATCGCGGCCTCTGGCGTCCCGCGCAACGAGATCTTCCTCACGACCAAGGTCTGGCGCGATTCTCTCGCGCCCGACGACGTGGCGCGGACGACCGAGGCGAGCCTCCGCCGCCTCGGCACGGACTATGTAGACCTCCTGCTGATGCATTGGCCCAACGACAGGGTGCCGCTCGCGGACACGCTCGGTGTGCTGGCTTCCCTTCGCGACGCTGGAAAGGCGCGTCTGATCGGCGTGAGCAACGTGCCGCCGGGGATGCTGCGCCGCGCGCTGGAGATCGAGCCAACCCTCGCGACGAATCAGGTGGAGTACCACCCATATCTCGGCCAGGACGACCTGCTTGATGTCATCCGCGAGGCGGGGATGTTCCTTACTGCCTACCGGCCCATCGCGAACGGCGGTGTGATGCAGGACGAAACACTCCGCGAGATCGCCGAGACGCACGGGGCCACGCCGGTACAGATCGTCCTCGCGTGGCTCATCGCGCAGGACGGCGTAGCAGCCATTCCTAAATCCGCTACGCCCGCGCACATCGAGTCCAACGTCCGCGCGTTGGACCTCACTCTCTCCTCAGATGAGATCGCGGCAGTCGATGCCCTGGAACGCGGGGAGCGGCTCGTCAGCCCGGACTTTGCGCCGGATTGGAACGCGTGACCCGGCCTGACCAGACGCCGCCCGAGGCGGGCCGACGCACGGTGCTCGGGTGGGGCGCCATCGCAGCGGCGCTCGCGTTGACCGTTCTCGCCTCGTCGCCTCTGTGGCCGGGGACTGGAGACTTGCTGGAGGCAGTCCCGGGAAAAGACAAAACCGGGCATTTCCTTGTCATGGGCGCGCTCGCGGCAGCATGCGTCCTCGCGTTCACGGGCCGGAGCCTCCGGGGCTGGCGGCTCACGCCGGGGCGGCTGCTCGTGCTCGTGGCGATGGCAGTCACGGTAGACGAGGTGATCCAGGCACTCGTGCCCGCCCGGACGTTCGACCTAGCCGACCTCGCGGCGTCGCTCGCCGGGGTCGTGCTGATCGGCGGGATGGCGGCGTGGAGTTCGCGTGCGCGAGGTGTGGCAGAAACGCCTACCCCGAGGCGGACCGGCTCGGGGCATGAGGAGGGAGAAGCAGACGGGATCAGCCTGCCGTTGTGATGGAGACGGGTACGCGCGTGTTGGCCCAGGCGAGGGTCATCACCGCACGGCTGTCGGCGGCCTCCTCGAACGAGATCGTGAACCGCTCGATCAGGGCGTCGGTCGCAGCAGGCGTAGCGGTCACGCGGAGAACGTCCGCAGACTCGTCGTACTCAAAGGCGCCCCATTGCTCTGCGACCGAGTTGAAGATGACGGTCCACTCCGTTTCGCGGGGAATCGTGAACAGAGCGTACGTGCCCGCCGCTAGCGAGTCGCCGTTCACGAGGAGGTCCTCGCTCGTGGTGAACGTGGTGGCCTCATTGGCGCCGGTGCGCCAGACCTCGCCGTAGGGCTCCAGGCCACCGAAGATCTCGCGGCCCTTGACGCCCGGCGAGCCGTAGTCCACCACGAGGCGAGCGCCGCCGAGCGTGGTCGCTGCGCACGCCCCCGGGCTCGCGATCTCCGCCGGACGGCTCGTCTCGCAGTCGCCATCGGCCCGCTCCGCGCCGTCGGCGGCGGCGGCCTCGGCAGTGGTCTCGGCAGAGTCGGCCGGGGAGTCCTCGGAGGCGCAGCCGCTGAGGACGAGGAGCATCGCGAGACCGAACAGGAGGGAGAGAGACCGCATGGGGGCAGGAGGAGTGGAGCCTGGAACATAGGCCCCCTCGCGGCGGGTGGCGAGGCCAGATGAAACGCGCCCCGAGGCCGTCCGCCTCGGGGCGCGAGTGGACAGAACCCGGGAGGATCAGCCGCCGGTGGAGAGCGAGACTGGAACGCGCACGTCGTCCCACGCGAGCACCATCACGGCGCCGCCAGCGGAGACGCTCTCGAAGGAGATCAGGAACTGCTCCTGCGGCGTCGCGGAGGAGACCGGCGCCGCCGTCACGCGGAGGACATCTTGCGACGCGTCGTAGTTGTACGCGCCCCACTGCTCTGCGACGGTGTTGAAGATGATGGTCCACTCGGTCTCGCCGGGGATCGTGAACAGGCCGTAGACGCCAGCGGGCAGTATCTCGCCCTCCACCATCACGTCGCTGCTGACGGAGAAGACCGTGGCTTCGTTGGCACCGGTGCGCCAGACCTGACCGTAGGGCTCTAGGCCACCAAAGATTTCGCGACCGTTCACCGACGGGCGACCGTAGTGGATTTCTAGATCGGTCGTGCCGATGGTCTGCATCACGCCGGCATTGGGGCTCACACGGGCTTCATCGTTGCTGCGAGCGGGGACATCCTGGGCGGAGGCCGCAGGCACAAGGAGGAGGAGGGCGGCAGCCGCCGCGAAGAGGAACGAGAGCTTCATAGGGGGGAGGGAGGGGATGGAAGACAGACGCTTCAACGCCGGGCGTGATCGCAGGTGCCCGGTCGCGGGTACCCCCGCCTCGGTACCGAGGCGGGCAGGGCTACGCCTCCGCGAGGGCGCGCTCGTAAGCGGTGAGCACCTGCGCGTAGCACCGCGTCCACGAGTAGTGCTCCTCCACATGCGCGCGGACGCGAGCGCCCATCTCGTCACGCTGTCGATACGCCTCCGAGACGCGGTCGGCCATCGCGGCGGAATCGTCTACCGGGACGAGGTAGCCCAGGCCCTCATGAACCCGGTCTTGCAAGCCCCCGGCGTCCACGCCGATGACGGGCAAGCCAGCCGCTTGCGCCTCCACGACGGAGAACGCCGCGACCTCGTGCGGCCCCGCGGTCACGTACACGTCGGCCGATGCGAGCAGCGTCGCGACCTCCTCTTTGCCGTTGAGGTATGGCGAGACGACCAGCCGGTCGGATTGGGCCGCGGCGGCTTCCAGTTTCTCGCGGTCGGGTCCGGCGCCTGCCATGAAGAGGAGAGGCTTCGGCTCTGCAGGCAGCGCATGCACCATCTCCACCAGCGTGTCGACATGCTTCTCCGAGTCGAAGCGGCCGAGGTAGACCATCAGGAGGTCGTCTGGCTCGGCACCCGCCCGCTCGCGCATGGCCGCGCTGGCTTTCGCGGGATGGAACAGGTCGAGGTCGACGAACTGCGGGACCAACTCCACGCCCTCCACGCCGAAGCCGGTGAGCTGCTCTACGAACATCGGCGCGAGCGTCATCACGAAGTCCGCCTTCCCGAGGATGCGGCGGACATACCGCCGCGCCATCGGGGTGAGAGCACCGCTCAGGAGGCCGGTGTAGGCCGAGACGTAGGACTCCGCGAAGTCCGTGTGGTAATGCACGCCTGCCACCACGTTCCGACCCGCCTTTCGCGCGGCATCGCGGTAGGCGAAGGCCGGGCGGTATTCCTGTGGCATGTAGTAGGTGTTGAGCTCCACCACGTCCGGCGCAGCCATTTCCAGCGCATCGCGCACGAGGCCGGGGCTGGTAAAGGCACGGTACGTGGAGCCGCCGGGCAGGAGAGGGCTCTTGATGCGGAGGGTCGTCCAGCGCTCGCCGCTCTCCACCTCGTCGGTCTCGCCGGGTGCGATGAGCACGTGCCGGTGGTCCGTGTGCTCCAGGAGGTAGCGCCGCTTGAGATCGATGAAGGTGCGGATCCCGCCACTGGTGGGGTGATGGGCGTGCGTGAGGTCGCAGACGGTCATGGCGCGAGCGTGGGAGGTCCAGAAGGTGGACCCGGCACCGCGCCACGGCAAGCGAAGAGGGGGCGAGACCTGCCCGCCTCGGTACCGAGGCGGACGGGGTCAGCCCGCGCGCTCCTCCGGCGACGTCGTCAACCCCGCCGACTCTTTCATCCGCTTGAAGCGCTCCGCTGTTCGCGTCGTCCACCGCTCCGGGCGGAAGCGCCGCACCATCAGCACAGAGCAATACGCCCGGTCCGCGATCCGGTCCGGGATCGTCCCGAAGACCGCCGTTCGGATCGACCACTCGTGCGAGGCGCCGATGATCACTAGGTCGTAGGTCTCCCCCGCCAGCCGCTGCTCGATTCCCTCCACCACGCCCTCCGCGCGGTCCACGTGGTAGAGCACCGGGTTGTAGTCCCCCACGATGGGCGCCACGTCTTTGACGAGCGCCGCGCGCTCCGCCGCCGTGTCCACGTCCGAGCGCACGAGACGCTGGAGATGGATCGCGGCCCCCGTCGCACGAGCGATGCGCACCGCCAGCTCCAGCCCGAGGCGAGCGTGTGCCCCGCCACCCCACGGCACGAGGATGGTGCGGATCTGGTTCACGCCACGGTCGCGCAGAACAGCCAGATCTGCCTGTGTATCCATGAGGACGCGCTTCACCGGTGTCTCGCTCCGACCGCCGGAGAACCCGCCGCGCCAGCCGATGAGCAGGAGGTCCGCCCGGTGCGCGGGCGTTTCCGCAACGAGCCCCTCGAACACGTCGTGCGCCACGTCGGTCCCGGCCCGGACCATCGTCTCCGCGAGCGCATCTGGCACCTCCTCACTCGGCCGTGCGTCGCGACCTGCCATCTCCGCGAGATGCTTCAGTGTCTCCTCGATGTCGGGACGCTTGTTCGCGAACCGATCTCGCGCCGTGGAGAGCGGGGTCTGGTACGGCACCTGCACGAGATGCAAGCCCATCACCTCGCCGCCCGCGTCCTCGCCCGTCGCCACGTACCGCCCCACGCGAAGGAGGTGCGAGCCGTGCGCCGGGTTGGCGAGTGCCACCAGCACCCGCCGCGAATCGCTCGCGTCGATGGATCCCCGGACCGGCAACGCACCCTCTTCAGTCTCGGCGGCATAGACTGGAGCAGGCTGGAAGAACACGGCCCAGCCCGCCTCGGCGAACCGCTCGCGGAAGCTGGCCACTGCGTGCTCGATCTCCACCCGTCCCCGACCCCAGACCGCGTACCACCCGAGGCTGAACAGAATCAGCCCCCCGAGCGCCGCCTGCGCGAAGAGCCCCGAGTACCCGATGATGCCCAGGCACGCCAGGGCCGCCAGTAGCTGCGCAATCGGTGCCCCCGGCACTCGGTACGAGGGCCGGTACCAGTCCGGCCGCGCCGCCCGCAAAAACACGCACCCGATGTTGAGCGCAGCGTAGCTGTAGAGCTGCAGCACACTGGCCGTCTTCGCGAGCGTCTCCAGGCTCTCGATGAACAGCAGCGCGAGCGTCAGCACGCCCGTCACCAGAATCGCGCGGTACGGCGTGAGCCGCTTCGGGTGGATCGCCGCCAGCCAGTTCGGGACCATCCGGTCGCGCGCCATCGCAAGGTTGATCCGCGAGGCTGCGAAGATGCTCGCGTTGGCGGACGAGAGCGTCGCGAGCAACCCCGCGAAGATGATCACGCCCGCGCCGAACGGCCCTAGCAGCGACCGCGCCGCCGCCGTCAGCGGGTCTCGCTCCTCCACGATGGCCTCCTGCGAGAACAACCCCGCGATCACCAGCACGATCAGCACGTACAGCCCCGTCACCACCACCACCGACCCGATCAGCGTCCGCGGGAGGTTCCGTGCCGGGTCTTTGATCTCCTCCGCCACCGCCGCAATCTTGACAAACCCGAGGAAGGACACGAACACGAGCGCCGTCGTCGCCGCGATGGGTGAGGTGCCAAAGGGCAGGAACGGCGTGTAGTTCTCGGCCTCGATGTGGAACCCGGCCAGCAGGCTGAACCCGCCCAGGATCACCATCAGCACCAGCACGATCACCACCTGCACTCGCCCGGATTCCTTCGCGCCGACGATGTTCAGCGCGACGAGCAAGAGCCCACCCCCGAGCGCGCCCCAGAACGGCGTCAGCGGCGTGAACTGCGCGAGGTACTCCCCGAGGCCGAACAGGTAGAACGCGATGGCGAACGTCAGGCTCAGCCAGATCCCGATGCCCGAGATCGCCCCGAACGCCGGTCCCAGCGCGCGCGAGACGAAGTAATAGTCGCCGCCGGAGGTCGGCATCCCCGTCGCCAACTCCGCCGTGCTCGCCGCCGTGATGACGCAGACCAGCCCCGCCGCGAGGTACGAGAAGATGGCCGCTGGACCCGTCGCCGCGACCGCCAGGCCGGAGAGCAGGAAGATCCCGGCCCCGATCATCGTGCCGACGCCGATGGTCAGCGCGTCCCAGAAGCCGAGTTGCCGGAGGAGTTTGGTGGAGTCGCTCACGCGGTCGCCTCGCGAGGGGAAGCGGGAGGATACGAGAAGCCGCGAGGCGGAATCGAACCAGGACCGGAGTCGGTGCCTCCGCCTCGGTGCCCAGGCGGGCAGAGCCACCGGTCAGGCTAGCTTCGGGCCTCCCCCGACGAGTGGCCTGCCATGCGTGACGGGCTCCGCGCCCTCGATACCCTCGACCTCAACCTGAGCGCGGGCAACCTCGTCGCGCTCAACCTCATCCTGGGGTTCGTGATGTTCGGCGTCGCGCTGGGCATCTCGGAGGACGACGTGGTCTGGGTGCTGAAGCGACCCCGATTTCTTCTCGTCGGGTTGATAGGCCAACTCGTGCTGCTCCCCGCCGTGACCGTCGCGCTCGTGGCGGTGCTGAGCCCGTGGCTTACGCCCGGCGTCGCGATGGGGATGATCCTCGTGGCATGCTGCCCGGGGGGCAACGTCTCCAACTTCATGGTCCACCTCGCGAAGGGCAACGCGGCGCTGAGCGTGGGTCTGACCGCGCTCAGCACAGCGGGCGCGATCCTCGTCACGCCGCTCAACTTCGCGCTCTGGGGAGGCGTCTACACCCGCTTCCTGCTGTCCGCTGGCGACAACCCCTTCCTCCGCACGCTCCAGATCGACGCGCTGGAGGTTGGCCGCGTGGTTCTGCTCTTGCTCGGCCTCCCGCTCGCTCTCGGAATGCTGACGGCTCGCTACGCCCCTGCACTGACCGCCCGCATCGAAGCGCCGATCCGTCTCGCGAGCATCGCGCTCTTCGCGGCCATCGTGGTCATCGCGTTCGGGAAGAACCTGGACGCGTTCGCGGCGCACATCGTGTTCCTGTTCCCCATCGTGCTGGTGCACAACGCGCTCGCGCTGGTCACGGGCTGGGTCTGGGCTGCGCGCATGGGCCTGGAGCGGCGGGAGCGGAAGACGCTCAGCATCGAGGTCGGCATCCAAAACTCCGGCCTCGGGCTGGTGCTCTTGCTCAATCCGTCCATTTTCCCGGCCGAGTTGCCCATCGGCGGGATGGCCGCGATTGCGGCGTGGTGGGGCATCTGGCACATCGTCTCCGGGCTCGGCGTGGCCTCGTGGTGGCGGCGCGAGACCCCGGCGACCGTGCCCGCCTCGGCGTGATGGACGGGACACGCCAGACCCTCGGCTACCGCACCCTCTTCGGCTACGTCCGCTGGGTGTTCACGGCGTGCTACTGCCGCCGCTTCGAGGTCCACGGTGCCGAGCATATCCCGCCAGACGGTCCGCTGATCATCGTCGGGACGCACCAGAACAACCTCCCGGACGCCCTCGCGATCCTCTTCGCGACCTCGCGTCGCCCCGTCTTCGTCGCCCGCGCGGACTACTTCCGCCAGCCGCTCGCGAACCGCGCGATGCGCTTCCTTCGCATCCTCCCGATGCCCCGCGCCGATCACGGCCGCCGCGCCATCGAGACGGGCTTTCCGGTCACGATGGGACAACTCCGAGAGCATCTGCTCGCGGGCGGCGCCTGCGCGATCCTCGCCGAGGGTAGTTCGCTCCGGTCCCGCGAGGTGCGTCCGCTCAAGAAAAGCTGGGCTCGCCTCGCCCTCGACGCGCTCCCCGAGGCGGACGGACTTGCGGTCGTGCCCGTCGCGGTGGAGTACTCGGACTGGGACCGCTGGGGGCCGGACGTGCGCGTACGAATCGGCGAACCGGTGGCCGTGGAGCCCGCGCCCGAGGACGAGACGCCGCGCCACCTCGCGGCGATGAACGAGCGGATACACGCCCGCCTCGCGGCTCTCGTCTCCGGCGACGCCGAGATCGAGACGTGGCACCAGCGCGTGACGGACCATCGGCGCACCCGCGATCTCGTGTGGCGTGTGCTCGGCCTCCCCGCATTGGCGGCTGCTGTCGTGTTGCTCTTCCCGGTCCTACTCCTCGCGTGGTGGGCCGTCCGCACCCATCCGCGCGACGACTTCCAGTCCACCCTGGAGGTCGGCATCCTGACCGTCGGGACTCCGATCTGGACGCTCGCGCTCGGCGTCGGAGTGGCCGCCACCCTCGGCCTCGGGGCGTTCATGGGGGGAGCCGTGCTCCTGCCCCTGATCCTCTGGATGGCCTCGCGATGCGCCATCGCGTGGATCCGCTCACGCTGAAGACGGGTCGCCAGCCCAGAGCTAGACCCTGCACCTGCCATGTCTCTCGACATCACCTTCCGCCCGCTCACCGACGACGACCTCCCCACGCTGCACCGCTGGCTCAACGATCCGGCCGTCGTCGAGTGGTGGGAGGGCGAGGACGTCTCCTGGCCCGCCGTCGTCCGGGACTACGGATCCGGCCACGGCGACCCGGTGGAGCACTGGATCGCGATGCTGGAGGACGAGCCGCCCGGTTGCCTCCACGATGGGATGAGGGTACGTGAACGTGAGCCGCTGGCCGTCCTTGGACAGGCGGATCGTGTGGGGGTTGGTCTCGCAGGTGTGTGTTCCCTCCACCCAGCCCCACGTTCCTTGGATATCGGTGAGGACCTCGGGATCAAAAGGCCGGTTCTCGGCGCCAAGCAAGGCGGCGACAAGAAGAAAAAGGAGAAGAAACATCGTGGATGCAGACGAGCGGAGCCGCATGCATGGTACCTCCCCGACCCGGCCAGCGCCCCGCGCTACTCCCCCTGCTTCGGCCCCGAGGCGGAAAGACCCGGCACCCCAGCCCAAGAGCATCCCGGCCAAAGACAAGCCCCCCTTGCCCCTGGCGAGGGGGGCTGCCGCGACAGCGGCGGGGGGTGTGCTCTCCAGACGAGCGCCCACCTTCCAACTCAGCGCACTGCCCAGGCGAGGCCCCCGGGCCCCCAAGCACCACCTCCGACCGCCTTACCACCCCCACCTCGGCCCCGAGGCGGACCCACTGGCCCCCCAACACACCGCGCACCCCCCAGACACGGCCGCGCACCTCCCAATGAGCACCGTGTAGGCCCCAAGCATCACCTCGCAAGGCCCAGAAACCGTTGTGCAAGCCCCAGACGGCATCGGGCAAGATCCAAAAATCACTGTGCAAGCTCCCGAAGTCACGGTGCAAGTCCCAGAAATCACCGTACAAGTCCCCGGGACGGCCGTGCACCACCCCGCCGCCACCTCGCAAGCCCCCGAAGAGGCCCCGAATCTCCCCGCCTCGATGCTGAGGCGGACCTACCCGGCCACCGCCCGGTACCGCCCCGCCAGCCGACCCAGGATCGCGTCCCAGTCATACGTCAGCGCCCGCTCCCGCGCCGCCGTCCCCATCCGCCCCCGAAGCGCCGCGTCCCCCACCAGCCGCGCCGTCGCCGAGGCGAACGCCTCCGTATCGCGAGGCGGACACAGCAGCCCCGTCGTCCCGTCCACCACCAGTGAGGAACTACCCACTGCGTCCGCGCAGACCGCCGGGAGGCCGCTCGCCATCGCCTCCAACGTCACGTTCCCGAACGTCTCCGTCTCGCTCGGGAAGAGAAACACGTCCGAGGACGCATACGCTGTCGCGATCTCCTCCCCGCCGAGGTGCCCCGTGAACACGCCCTCCGGCAGCGCCGCCTCCATCGCCTCGCGCTCTGGCCCCGACCCTACCACCAGCCCGCGCACGCGCCGCCCCTCGCCCGCCAGCCGGTTCACCACGTCCGCGTACACGTCGATGCTCTTCTCCTTGACCAGCCGCGAGACGAACGTCACCACCACGTCCTCGTCCGCGAAGCCGCGCGCACGCCGCCATTCCATCGAACGAGCTTCTGGACGGAACCGGTCCGTCTCCACGCCGCGAGGCCATAACTCCAGCGGCGCCGTGATCCCGTTCTCGCGCAGCACCTCCGCCATGCTCGGCGTCGGGACGAAGACCTCCGCCACCCGGTTGTAAAACCGCCGCGCGATGCGCCACAACACCGGCTCCAGCGCCCCCGCGTGGTAATACCCCAGGTACGAGGGGAAGTGCGTGTGGTACGAGGACACTACCGGCAGACCCTCCGCCTCCGCCCAGTTCAACGCTGCAAACCCCAACCGATCCGGCGTTGCGATGTGCACCACGTCGGGCCGGAAGTGCGCCACGCGCCACCGCACCTCCTTCGGAAACCCCGTCGTGAACCGGTACTCCGGGCGCGTCGGGATGGAAACGCTCGGCACCGCCACGAGCGTCCCCGCGTGCTCCATCGGCGGCACCTCCACCGTCGGCCCGACGATCAGCACCTCGTGGTCTTGCGCGAGGAGATACCGCACGAGGCGGTTGAGCGTCCGCGAGACGCCGTCCTCGACGTGGTGGTAGTTGCCCGTGAACAGGGCGATGCGGAGAGGACGGTCCGGTCCAGGCACGAGGGGAGCGGGGGGCTGCATCGGGAACGTACCACGCGCCGCCCGGGCCGTTCGCGGAGACCCCGTGCCTCCCGTGCCCTCGCGCGACACCTCCCGCCTCCCCCACAGACCTACCGAGGCGGGCACGGTCAGCCGAGGATCTCCCGCAGGAAACGCTCGGTGTGCCTCTGTGTGCCAACCCCATCGCAGATCCCCACGGTGCTTGATAGGCGATCCAGGTGCGAGAGAGTAAGAGATGCTTGGAAACGTGGAGTTGATAATCAAAGAAAGGATATGTATTGTAGGCGTCTCAGTGCACTATGTAAGACCTGCAGCCAGTACCCATGCTTCGTGCCGTCCTAGTGCTCCTACTCCTGTCGTGGACGCCGCTCGCGGATGCGCGGCCCGCAGACTGCGTCAATCAGCTCACCGGAGGCTGTACCACCTATACATGGGTGTACTGGCCCAGTGCGGGCGATGGGGAGAATCCGTGGGGTCGAACAGACACCTACTGTCCAGACGAAGGCGGGGACATGGTATTCGTCTCGCGCACCTATGGCCTCTACGGCGGCTGCCCAGGGCGAACGATTGGGTAAGCGAGGCCACCTCCTTCCGTCCACACGCGATCACTCTCATGAAACCACACGTCTCCTCATTTGCCCTGTTATTCAGTTCCCTCGTCCTCCTTTCGGGATGCGGGTCCCAAGGACCACAGCCCGTCTTTGATGAGAGCGGTTTGTCCGACGTGACGAGTACGATGTACGTCGCGCCCATGAAAGGCTCCCCTGCTGAACCGCTCATCGGGCAGACCGAAGCAATGGAAGCGGTCAGTGAAGCATCTGCGGACCTCGACTTTCGAGCGTTCGAGATCCTCCAGTCGGATCTGTCCACCGGCGAAAAGGTGCGCCGGGTGGATGCGCTCCTCAATGATCCGTCGTTGGAGCCTGCGGTTCGCTGGCTCTCCACCCAGTCGGTCGCGCACCTGGCGTTAGCGGGGCACACCGCTCTCCCGGGGCTCCTCGATGCCAGTGAGCCGGAGACGGAAGCGATCGGTCACTTCGTGGACGAACTCATCCAGGTCGGCAGTCCCCACGCGGACCTCGTGCTCCAGGGACTGAATGAGCTAAAGGGGACGTGGCCTCAGCAGAGAATCGCAACCGCAGCAGCATCGGCAGCCGACCACGCGGAGCAATGGGTCCGAGAGTCGTGTTCTGATTGCGAGTTGAAGGCAGCCGCGATCTCCGGGGAGGAAGCGGCGGACACCAAAGAGGCGATCCTCCTGTCCATCGAGCGGCTCCGCCGAGAGTAGCGTCCTCGCTCCACTGGTGATCCTGTCCGCCTCGGTCCTCCCACGGACCCACCGAGGCGGGGCCTCTCAGCCGAGGATCTCCCGCAGGAAGCGCCCGGTGTGGCTCGTCTCATGCGCGGCGACCTGCTCCGGCGTGCCCTCTGCCACCACGAACCCACCGCGCCGCCCGCCCTCCGGGCCGATATCGATGACCCAGTCCGCCGCCTTGATCACGTCCAGGTTGTGCTCGATCAGGATGACGGAGTGGCCCGCCTCCACGAGCGCGTTGAACGCCTTCAGGAGCTTCGCGATGTCATCGAAGTGGAGGCCGGTCGTGGGCTCGTCGAAGAGGTAGAGCGTGTGGCCGCTGTGACGCTTGCCGAGATGCGCGGCCAGCTTGACGCGTTGTGCCTCGCCGCCGGAGAGCGTGTTGGCCGGCTGCCCCAGAGTGAGGTACCCCAGGCCGACCTCCTGGAGAACCTTGAGTTTGTTCTCGATCCGCTTCTGCCCCGCGAAGAAGTCCACGGCCTCGTCGATGGTCATCGCGAGGATGTCTGCGACGTTCTTGCCCTTGAAGCGGATTTCCAGCACGTCCTGCTTGAAGCGCTTGCCGTGGCACGCCTCGCACTCCAGGTAGAGGTCCGCGAGGAACTGCATCTCCACCTGCACCACGCCGTCGCCCTGGCAGACCTCGCAGCGGCCGCCAGGCACGTTGAAGGAGAACGTTCCGGCGCGGTAGCCGCGAACCTTCGCTTGGTGCGTGCTCGCGAGGAGATCGCGGATGGCGTCGAACGCCTTGACGTACGTGACCGGGTTAGAGCGGGGCGACTTGCCGATGGGCGACTGGTCGATCATCTCGACGGCGTCCACCAGCCCGGCGCCCTCGATGGCGTCGTGTGCGCCGACGCCCTGCGTCTCGCTGCCCTTGAGGCGCGCGAGTCCGGCGTAGAGGGTGTCGTGCACGAGAGTGCTCTTGCCGGAGCCCGAGACGCCCGTGACGACGGTGATGAGGTCGAGCGGGAAGTCGACGGTCAGGCGCTTCAGGTTGTGCTCGCGCGCACCGCGCACCGTGATCTGGCGCTCAGCGTCCACCTCGCGCCGAGACTCCGGGACGGCGATGCTCTTGCGTCCTGAGAGGTACGCGCCCGTCAGACTGTCCTTGTCCTTGAGGGCCTGCTTGAACGTGCCCTGGAAGATGACGTGCCCGCCGTGGACGCCCGAGCCCGGCCCGATGTCCACGATCTGGTCCGCGCGGCGCATCATCTGCTCGTCGTGCTCCACCACCAGGACCGTGTTGCCGATGTCGCGAAGGCCTTCGAGGATCGCGATCAGACGATCGTTGTCGCGCGGATGGAGGCCGATGGTGGGCTCGTCGAGGACGTAGAGCGAGCCCACGAGGCTGGAGCCGAGAGAGGTCGCGAGGTTGATGCGCTGCGTCTCGCCACCGGAGAGCGTCATCGCGAGGCGGTCCAGCGAGAGATAGTCCAGCCCCACTTCCACGAGGTAGCGGAGCCGCTTCTGGACCTCGTCCAGCACGCGCCCGGCGATGGCGCGCTGGTGGTCCGTGAGCACGAGACCGTCGAAGAACAGCCGCGCGTCGGCGGTGGTGAGTTCGCTCGCCTCGCCGATGTGGAGCCACTCGGTCTCGGCTTCGTCCGCCTCTGGGCCGTCCGCGGACATGCCGAGGCGGGGGCCCTCGACCTTCACGTTCAGGGCCGCCCGACGCAGGCGGTAGCCGTCGCAGTCCGGGCAGCGCGTGTAGCCACGGAAGCGAGCGGCGTAGATGCGGTAGTGCATCTTGTAGCTCTTCCGCTCCAGGAACCGGAAGAACCCCGTCACGCCGATGTAGTCGCCCTTTCCGTTCCAGACGAGGTCTTTGTGTTCCTGCGGGAGGAGTTGGTAGGGCAGGTCGAGGTCGATCTGCTCCTTCCGCGCGAGGCGCAGCAACTCTCTCTGATGCGTGCTCCACTGCTCCGTTCGGAAGGGCGCGACGGCGCCCTGGCGGAGCGTGAGGTCCGGGTTCGGGATGACGAGGTCCGGGTCCACGCCCGGCACTCGCCCAAAGCCTTGGCACGTGGGGCACGCGCCGAGCGGGGAGTTGAACGAGAAGAGCTGCGGCGTGGGCTCGTCGAACACGATCCCGTCGCGTTCGAACAGCGCCGAGAACTCCAGGCGCTCACTCGCGCCCTCCTTCGGGACCGTGACCACGACCGCCCGCTCGTCGCCCTCGCGGAATGATTGCTCCACGCTGTCCGCGATGCGGTTCGTGGTGGACTCCTCGCCCTTGCGGACCGCCAGCCGGTCCACGAGCACGAGCAGCCGCGCGACGGCCGTCTTGACATCGGCCGGGTCGGTTTCCGTCAGGTCCACGATCTCAGGCTGGGCGCCCTTCGCCGCCTGCTTCTCCGTGGGTAGCACGACGATCCGTGCGAAGCCCCGGGCGCGGAGCGCAGCCAACTCCTGTGCCTTCTTCGCGCCCTTGCGGCTGGGCACGGGGAAGCCGAGGTAGAACCGCGTGCCGTCCGCGAGCGTGGCCTGGATCTCCTCGGCCACGCTTCGCGGGCTGTCTTTGGTCACCACCTCGCCGCTGACAGGTGAGAATGTGGTCCCGATCCTCGCGAAGAGGAGCCGGAGGTAGTCGTAGACCTCGGTCTGCGTCGCGACCGTCGAGCGCGGGTTCTTGGTCCCGTTGTGCTGCTCAATCGCGATGGCGGGCGAGAGGCCGGTGATGAGGTCCACGTCCGGCTTGTCCATCCGGTCGAGGAACTGACGCGCGTAGGCGCTCAGGCTTTCCACGTAGCGGCGCTGGCCCTCGGCGTAGATGGTGTCGAAGACGAGAGAGGACTTGCCGCTGCCGCTCGGGCCGGTGACAACGACGAGGTTCTTCTTGGGCAGCGTGAGGTCGAAGTCCTTGAGGTTGTGCTGCCGCGCGCCTTCGATGACGAGGTCGCGGCTGGTGAACCGCTGGGCGGCTCCGTTGGTCTTCGCCTTGCCCTTCGCGCGTGTGCGCTTCAGGGCGGGCTTCGTCTTCGCTTTCGCCATCGGGTCGGGTGGGGTCCAGATCGGCGGGAGGTCTCGCCGGATCAGCGCGAACGCGCCGGAGGCGCGGAAGATCGCCGCGATGGTGTGAAACCGTGGTGTCACCCTGCCCGCCTCTGGCGGTCCGTGGAGGGACCGAGGCGGGCAGACGCACCGCACCCCGGCCCACACACGCGGACCGGGGTGCGAGACTCCGGCTAAAGGAAGGAGGGCGAGCGGCTAGCGCGCGACCGTGAACGGGCGTACCGAAGCTGTAGCCTCGCCCATCGCGCGGATGAGGTAGGCGCCAGAGCGAAGCGTGCGCGTGTCGACCGTCAGCGCGAGGTCGCCGGTGGCGGTCCCGCTGTAGAGGTCCAGCACGCGGCGGCCGAGCATGTCGAAGACGGCGATGTCGATCGTCTGGGGCTCATCCACGGAGACGGTCAGGTCCGCGTCTCTCGCGGTCGGGTTCGGCACGACGGGGCCGAGCGAGAGCGTCTGGACCTCCGGTGCTTCTTCGTTGGCAACCGCTGCAGGTCCCGAGAACGTGAGCCGAGCTTCTCCGTTGACGCGCCCGTTGACAAAGGAAGAGACGCGGATGTAGTACGTCGTGCCCGCCGTTACCGGCTCATTCGCAATGAGGGACGTGAAGTCGCCTGTTTCGGTGTTGCCGGGGTCATCGTCGTTGCAGGCGATCTCCGTAAGCGGGTGTTCGCTCCCCGTGTGGATGGTGAGGATCGTGTCCGTGAATTGAGGAGTGGGGGTCGTCCTCGATGGAGCCGTTGGTGTCGAGAGTGATGGTTCCGTCCGTGGCGGGCGTGTACACCCACCAGACAGACTGATTCGAGTCAGCGGTCTGGCAAGAAGCGGATACTTCGTTGGCCTCAGAAGAAGCAGTCGTAACCGACGAGAGATACTCGCCATTCCCTGTGATGGTGATGGCATCCGCGAGGTTGTCATTCTCGGGGCCGCCGCCGTTTGAAGCGCTGGAGGCCGTGACCTCCTTCTGCGCGAAGGCGAGACCAGGAAGCAGGAGGAAGGTGAGGAGAGTAGCGAAGCGTGTCATGCGATGGTCGGGAGGGAGTGAGAGCCGGAGCGTGTCCAGTCTAGCCGATTGTGCCCCGCATCGTCAACCATTTCTTAACAAATGGGAGCGCTTCCGATGGCCCGGTATTCGGACCTCGCACGTTGCGTCTCGCCTGGCGGTAGTCTTCGCGTGTGACCTTCCTCAATCCCCTCGTGCTCCTCGGGCTGGCGGCGGCGGCCATCCCGATCATCGTGCACCTCTTCAACTTCCGCCGCCCGAAGACGGTGGACTTCTCCTCGTTGCGCTTCCTGCGCGAGGTGGAGCGGCAGTCCATGCGGCGCGTCCGCATCCGGCAGTGGCTGCTGCTCGCGTTGCGGACGCTCGCGATCCTCTTCCTCGTGCTCGCCTTCGCGCAGCCCACGCGCACCGGCGCACTGGACGGCGTCCTCGGCGATTCCGCCTCGCGGTCCGTCGCGCTGGTGGTAGACAACAGCCTGTCCATCGGCCTCCGGGACGAGGAGGGCGCGAGGCTGGACCAGGCCCGCGAGACCGCCGCGACGCTCGTGGAGGCCACCGGCCGCGCCGATGAGCGCACCCTCGTGCCCACCGCCGACCAGCCCGGCGCCGTCTCCACGCGGTTCCTCACGCCCGAGCCGGTCTTGGACGCGCTCGATGAACTAGAGCCCACCGCGGGCGCGAGGGCGCTGACAGCCTCCGTCGCGCGAGCGGCCTCATTGCTGGAAGACGCTGCCCACCCGCGCCGCGAGGTCGTGGTGCTCTCCGATCTCCAAGCGTCCACGCTGACCGACTCCGCCTCGGCGCGGCTGCCGGAGGACGTGGCGCTGACGCTGATCCCTGTCGGGGGTGAGCGCGAGGTGCGCAACACGGCGGTGACGGACGTGCGCGTGCTCAGCCAGATCATCGAGCCGGGGCGTCCGGTGGAGATCGAAGCGACGGTGCAGCGCTGGGGCGGCGAGGCTGAGACCCTCGCGACGCGGCTCATTCTGGACGGACGCCCCGTGGCCGAAGGCGCCGCCGACGTGGTGCCCGGCCGACCCGCCACGGTCCGCTTCACCATCACGCCGCCCGCGCGCGGCTGGCTCGGCGGCGAGGTCCGCATCGAGCCCGACGGCGCCGAGTGGGACGATGCGCGCTACTTCACCCTCCGAGTGCCGCCGCCGCCTCGCGTTCTTCTCGTCTCCGGCGGCGACGCCCGCGCTGACCTCGCGCGGCTCGCCCTCGAAGTCGCTGCCGAGGCGGGCGCCCTCAACGTCACCGAGGTGGACGAGACCGGCCTCGCAGGCGCCGACCTGGACGCGATGGACGCGGTCTTCCTCGTCGCTCCGCGCGATGTCTCGTCGACGGAAGCCCAGGCGCTCGCGCGGTTCGTTCGCGAGGGCGGCGGCCTGCTCCTCTTCGCGGGAGATGGCGTCGCGAGTGGTGGCGCCTCGGCGCTCTTCGGCGCGCTGAACGCGGGTCGTATTACCGGCGCGACGCCGGTCGAAGCCCGCCTCACCGACGCCGATCTGGACCACCCGGTCTTCGCGGGCGTCTTCGATGATGCGACGCCCCGCTTGGAAGACGTCTCCATCCAGCGCCTCGCGCGGTACCAGCCCAGCGGCGGCTCTACGCTCCTCGGTACCACGGCGGGCGTCCCGCTCCTTCACGAGACCCGCGTGGGCGATGGCGCTCTGCTCGTGATGGCCGTCCCGCCGGATCCGTCCTGGAGCGAGTTGCCCGAGCGCGGACTCTTCGTGCCGCTGCTGTTCCGCTCGGCCTCGTACCTCGCGGCGGGTACGGAGGTGGCGGAGGCCGCCAGCCTGAGCGCGCGAGACGGCGGAACTGTCCGCGTGGAGGGCGCGGCCGAGGGCGCCCCGCTCCGCCTCGTCGGGCCCGGCGGGGAGATCACGCCGGTGCAGCGGACCGTGCCCGGCGCCGTCGTGCTGGACGTAGGTGCGGCGACCGCCTCGCCCGGCCTCTACCGCGTGATGCAGGGCACGACCGACCTCCGCCAGGTAGCCGTCAACGGCGACGCCCGCGAGTCCGATCCGACGCCGATGAGCGCCGCCGAAGCTGCCGAGACGCTCGAAGCCGCGACGGGCCGCCCCGTCCGCGTCCTCCCCGAGGCGGCCGACCTCGCGGCATTGGCGGAAGGTGAGAGCGGTGGCGGGATCCCGCTCTGGACATGGTTCCTCGCGGGCGCGCTGGCGTGCCTTGTCGCGGAGACGCTCGTCGCGAGCCGGTGGACGCCGGAGCGCGAACTGGTGGCGGCGTAGGTCTCTCCGCCTCGGTCTGCCTGCGGACACACCGAGGCGCTCGACTGCTCGCATTGTCTTTCTTCACGCCCCCTGGCTCCCGAACGGGCAACTCTCTAGCTTCCCGGTGCGTTCTCTCGCACACGATTTCTCACGACCCCGCCCAGCCGCTTGCTCGACCGCCCGCCCGTCCGCCATACCCGCGAAACCGCCGTCCTCGTCGGCGTCCAAACGCCCGACGTGACCTCCGATGAGATGGACGAGGCGCTCTCCGAACTCGCCCTCCTGGCCGACACGGCCGGGGCGGACACGGCCGCCGTCGTCACACAGAACCTGCCCCGCGTCAAGGGCTCGACGTACATCGGGAAGGGGAAGGTAGAAGAGCTGGAGCGGGTCGTCCGCCGCAAGAAGGCCGACCTCGTCGTGTTCGACGACGACCTCTCGCCCGTCCAGATCCGCAACCTGGAGAAGGCGCTCAGCGAGAAGGATCACCCGGTCAAGCTGGTGGACCGCTCCGGCCTCATCCTGGACATCTTCGCGCGGCGCGCCCGTTCTTCCCAAGCCAAGGCTCAGGTGGAGTTGGCGCAGTTGCAATACCTCCGCTCGCGCCTGACCCGCGCCTGGACCCACCTCGAACGCCAGAAGGGTGGTATCGGGATGCGCGGGCCGGGTGAGACGCAGATCGAGACCGACCGCCGCCTCATCGGCAAGAGGATCTCTGTGCTCAAGGACCAACTGGAGCGGATCGACCGCCAGCGGACCACGCAGCGGAAGGGCCGCGCGAGCGAGACGCGCATCGCTCTCGTGGGCTACACCAACGCGGGCAAGAGCACGCTCATGAACGCGGTCTCGGACGCGGGCGTGCTGATGGAAGACCGCCTCTTCGCCACGCTCGACGCGACGACCCGCCAGATCGACCTCGCGCCCAACAAGCCCGTCCTGCTCTCCGACACCGTCGGGTTTATCCGCAAGCTGCCGCACGCGCTCGTGGAGAGCTTCAAGAGCACCCTCGACGAGACCCGCGAGGCGGACGTGCTGCTCCACGTCATCGATGCGACGCACGACAACTTCGAGGATCATATCGCGATTGTTCGCCAGACGCTCGAAGACCTCGGCGTGACGGACAAGCCGACGCTGCTCGTCTTCAACAAGGTGGATGCCCTCGAAGAGCGCGGCTTGCTCGCGGCGCTCCGCGAGCAGTACGGCGAAGACGCTGTGTTCGTCTCCGCGCTTCGGGGCATCGGCCTGGAGGAGTTGAAGGAACGGACGCTCGCCCTTGTGGAAGCCGACTACTCCGAGCGCACGGCTCTCCTCCCGATGACGGAGGCGAAGGCCCTCGCGCACCTCCACCGCACGGCGGAGATCCTGGACGAGGACGTCGGCTTCGCCGAGAGCGGCGGCGAGGCGGGCATCCCCGTCATGCGCGTCCGCTACCGCGCCTCGCCCAAGAACGCCCCCGAACTCGACCGGATGCTTCTCCGCTACGACGACCTCCGCTGGCGGGGCACGATGGCGGACATCTCCGGCGATGGCGCCGCGCGAGCGGCCGACCTGTCGGGTGGTATGGCAGAATGACCTCTCGCGAGTCGTTCTGACCTCGCCACGACCGCCCGATGAGGGGCGGTTCTGGCGAATGGTTCATACAGGCGTCCGAACGGTCGGTCAGTCCCGCCGGTTTGAGAGACTCGGTACACCGATTGCACGTCTTGTGCTGCATCCCGGCCCTAGCTTCTGCCGGGTGACCCTCACACCCCATGACCGTCCAGCATCTCCTGAGTCCTGCTCCTGCGCTAGACGCCGCTGACACGGTGATGGATGCGCTGGACCGCTTCGATGAGGAAGGACTGGCGACGCTCCCCGTCGTGGATGAAGACGGCGAACTGGCGGCGGTCGTGAGCGAGGCGGCGTTGCTGGACCACCCGGATGCCTCCGTGCGGCTCGGCACGCTTGGTCTCTACGGTGCCCCCCTCTCTGTCACGCCCGACACGCACGTCTTCGATGCCGCCCAGATCCTGCGGGAGCACGACCTCGGCGCACTGCCCGTGGCGGCAGAAGACGGCAGCTACGTCGGCCTCGTGGTCCGCCGCGACGTGTTCGGCCAGCTCGCGCACATGCTCGCGACGGAGGAGAACGGCGCGATCGTCGTCACCGAGGTGGGGCGCCACGATGTCTCGCTGGCGCAGATGGCGCATCTCGTGGAGGGAAGCGGCGTCCGCATCCTCTCCATCTCGACGGAGGACGACATCAATACAGGCCACGTCCGCATCACGCTCAAGCTGAACGTGGCGGACACGGCGCGTGTCCGCCACCTGCTCTCGCACCACGGCATCAAGGTGGTCGCTGTCTTCGACGAGGCCGAAAGCGACCTGGAGGCCCGCGCGGCGGAGTTCATACGCTACCTCGAAGTCTGATCCGCGAGTCTGCCCGCCTCGGTGCCGAGGCGGACGGGGTCATGGCCTCGCTCCCATGCGTGATTCCAATCCTTCTGTCGCTCTCCATGCCCTCGCACTCGTCGCGGCGGCTCGCACGGCGTTCGCGACGGCACGGTCCATCCGGGAGCGGCGCGATGGGCGCGACCCCTCCGGCCATGAAGAGCCCGCTACCGCTCGTGCCGATCTGGCTGTGCTCGTGGGCGAGATCGGGACGCACGTGGCGCGGCTGCGGCTGCGGAGCGTCGTCGCCAACGAGCCGATGAGCCGGGCTGCCAGCCTCGCACAGGCATTCGAGGACCGATTGCTGCTAGATGACCTCGCGCGCGACACGCGCCGCGCCCATCAGAAACTGCTCAGCCTCTACCCCGAGGTGAGCGAGTCGACCGTCGAGGAGGCTCGGATCGTCGCAGATTCCGCCGCCCGTCTCGCAACGGAGCCGGACGCCCTTCCGGCTGATGACAGCGCCGCAGCTGCGCCCGCCTGGCTAGACCTCGCCGAGCGCGCCGCTGACTGGCTGGATAGGCTGCGCACCGAGCTGGCGTAGTCTCTGACGCCAAAGAAACGGCGTGTCATGGACCAGGACATTGAGGCCTACCGGCGTAGGGGAGAAGCGTTTTATCGTTTCGTGCGCGATATGGCGTACTGGGTGTCGGTTCTAGGAGTCCTCCTCACAAGTGTCTTCGCAGCCACGGTCGCTTTGGACCACCTGCTCTCGACGGTCGAGGGAACGGCTGATACCGTCTCACAACGATGCTTCACCACACGCTACAGCCGCATCTTCCCGTCATCCTCGATTGCTGTCTGCGACTTCAGTCTCAATCCCACTGCGGCCGCGCTAGGGACTCGCCAAATCGAGGTTCGGACCCGGCCGAGCCGTGTGACGATGACGCGTATCGCGAGCGTAGAAGAAGTCCGCACGACGCCTCTTCTCCGCTTGCCCTACTCCATGAAGACACCGGATGGAGAGCGGATACAGGCGAGATGGGGATTGCAACTGGTGGAAATGGCGATCCGAATCGCATTCATCCTGTTTTTCGCACTCGTACGGTCTGGAACACTATTGAGCCGGGGCGTCAGAAAGGACGGCGACATTCCAGAGAGTCCGATCCACCGAAGTCTTTTATTCAGTCTGATGATCCTCCTCGCTGTTTCGTCGCTCTTCGGAGAGTTCCCTCTTTATGGTGGCGAGAGAAGCGGTCCGTTCTTTTAGGCGCCCGCCTTTTCCAGCACTACCGCGGGCTGGATCGCGCGGATCTGCACCCGGTCGCCGATGGCAAAATCCGGCACTGGCGAGTGCACGAGGCACTCGATCCCGTGCGGGTCCAGCGTGACGCGGTACGTCACATCGTGGCCCTTGTAGGCGCGTTCCGTGACGATGCCCGTCTGGCCGTCTCCGCCCGCCTCGGGGAGAATCTCGACGTGCTCCGGCCGGAGCGAGAGCAGCACCGTCCCCTCCGCCTCGCGGTGCAGATGGAGCGTGCCGAGCGGCGTCTCGGCCGTCGCGCCGTGAGCGCTCGCGAGGGTGAGGTTGGTCTGGCCCAGGAACTGCGCGACGAAGAGCGTCCGCGGCGTGGCGTAGATCTCTTCCGGCGTGCCGATCTGGTCCAGTCGCCCGGCCTGCATGACGGCCACGCGGTCGGCCGTCTGGAGGGCCTCCTCCTGGTCGTGCGTGACGAGAATGGCCGTAGTGCCCTCGGCGCGAAGGATCTCACGGAGGGCGCCTCGCATCTCGTGGCGGAGGAGAGCATCGAGGCTGGAGAACGGCTCGTCGAGCAAGAGCAAACGCGGTCTCGGTGCGAGGGCTCGGGCGAGTGCGACGCGCTGCTGCTGGCCGCCCGAGAGGGCGTGCGGCTGCCGCTTCTCCAGTCCCGCTAGACCGACTCGCGAGATGATCTCGCGAACCCGCTCGGTGCGCTCCGCTCTCTTCCACCCCCGCAGCCCAAAGCCCACGTTCTGCTCCACCGTCAGATGCGGAAAGAGCGCGTGGTCCTGGAAGACGAACCCGATGCCGCGCTTCTCGGGCGGAACGCTCGCGCGCTCATCCGCGAGGACTTGCCCCTCCAGCGTGATCCGCCCGCGATCCGGCGCGAGGAAGCCCGCGATCATGCGGAGCGCCGTCGTCTTGCCGCAGCCGCTCGGCCCGAGGATGGCGAGCAACTCGCCCTCTTCCACCTCGAACGATAGCCCGTTCACGACGGGCAGCGCGCCGTCGCTGAAGGTTTTGGTGAGGCAGTGGACGTCGAGGAGCACAGGGAGAGCCACGGGGGACCGGGAGTATCGGCAGCCCGAACGTGCGGGCGGCATCGGAAGTCGGCGAAAACGGTGCGACCCTCTACGCCTCGGCCGCGAGGCGGGCTGGATCAGGGGAGATACAGCGCGCCCTGCATCGCGGAGCGGGAGGCGCCGGTCACGGACGGAAGACCCGTGCGGACGCCGTTCGCCCACTCGTGCGCGAGGAGCGCAAACAGAACCGCCTCCTTCGCATCAGGGTCCAGGCCGTACGCGGCGGTTGTCTCCACGGGTACGCCGAGTGACCCGGAGAGAGCGCCCATCAGCGCGGGGTTGCGGACGCCGCCGCCGCTCGCGATTACGCGGTCCAGTCGTTCTGGAACGAACCGCTCGATGGCATCCGCGATGGAGAGTGCCGTGAGGGCGACCGCGCTAGCGACGAGGTCGGCCGCCTCGGCCGGGCCGTCAGCGATGAAGCGGTCCACGAAGTCATGACCGAAGGCCTCACGGCCGGTGGACTTGGGCGGCGGCTGGCGGAACACGTCGGCCTGTAGCAAGCGGCGGACGAACGCGAGGTCTGGCGTACCGCGCGAGGCGAGAGCACCGTCGCGGTCGAACGGCTCGCCGGTGAAGCGGAGCGCGAGCGCGTCTGCGACCATGTTAGCGGGACCGGTGTCGAAGGCACGGGCGGTCTTGGGGCCTCCGCCCGCAGGCAAGACGGTCAGGTTGGCGATGCCGCCCAAGTTCAGGAGCCCGCGTGTCTCCGTCTCGTGCGCGAAAAGGCAATCGTCTAGGTACGGAGCCAGCGGGGCGCCCTGGCCGCCGAGTGCCACATCGAAGGAGCGGAAGTCCGCGATGACGGGCACGCCCAGCCGAGCCGCGAGGCGGGAGGGATCGCCGAGCTGAAGCGTCGCGCGAACCGGTCGTCCTGCGACGGAAACGGGTTCTGGAACGTGATGCACCGTTTGGCCATGGCTCCCGACGAGATCGAGATTGGAGGCGTCCATGCCTGCCTCGGCGAGTGCCTCGCGGACGACCTCCGCCCATGTCTCCGCCATCGCGGCGTGGACCAGCGCGAGGCCCCGCACGTCCGAGCTCGTGGCCTCCACCTGCGCAGCCAGTCTCTCGCGAAGGTCCGAGGTGTAGGGTCGGGAGACGAACCCGAGGGTTTCGATCTGCACGTTGCGCCCGGATCCCGAGAGGCGCACGATGGCGGCATCCGCACCGTCGAGCGAGGTCCCGCTCATCACGCCTGCCACGAGACGCTCGCGAGGGCCCAAGAGACCGGCGGCGGGATGGCTCACGTGGCGCGCTGGCGCATCTCTTCTGCGCGCTGACGGTACTCTGCGGCGCGGTCTGGAGACTGCCGGGCCAGCTTTTCCAGAACATCTGCGGCCTCGGGGTACTTCTGCTGTTTGGCGTAGACCCACACGAGGGTTTCGGAGACCATGTCCTCCACGTTGACCTGCGTGCCGGTTTCCTCTGGCCCGTCGTACTCGGGGTTGGGGCGGATGCGAGGGGCGTCTTCGAGGTCGCGGATGAGACTGTCTAGGTCGTCGTCGAGGCCGCGAGCCTTGGCCTCCCCGGTGATTTCGAAGGCGTCCGCGATGTCGTCGGTCTCGGGGAGCGCATCGTGGTAGGCGCGGAGGTCTTCTCCCGGGGGCACGAGGTCCGGCGCGATGGGGCGGCTCGGCGGTGCGGGCGGCGGGAACGCGTCTCCCTCGTCCACGACGCTCCAGTCGTCCTCGGGAACGTCCGCCTCGGGCTCTGCCTCGTCGGGGGCATCGAGCGGAGGCAGGAGGTCCGCTTCGGCGCTAGCGATGGTCTCGTCGGGCGTGGGAGACGAGTCGGCCGGGGCGAAGTTGGGCCGGGCGGCGTGCGGGGTCTCCGGCTCGGGCGGCGCGAGAGCATCGAGGAGCCGCTGACGCTCGCGGCGGACGAGCGGGCTGCTCGGCACGAGGAAGTACGCCCGGTGCCAGGCATCCAGCGCACGAACGCGGTCGCCGCTGGCCTCGCGAGCCTTTGCGAGAAGGACGTAGGCAGCAGCGTACGTCGGCGCCTCACGAACGAGTGCGTTGAGCTCTCGCGCCGCGTCTTTCGCACGTCCCGAGGCGATCAGACCGGCGGCGGTCTGGAGCGCGTTGGAGGACGAAGCGGACGGCGAGGGCATCGGAGAGGCTCAGAAGGTCACGGCAAGGTAAACCGTGTCCGACCTCATTCGGTTCAGGCCGAGGCTGGAAGCGGCACGGTTTCGCGCGCTTCTCTCTCGCGGAAGGTTTCCCAGACAGAGGCGCCGAGCGTGACGGCGAAGGCGATCTGGAACGCAAGCGCGATCCACGCTCCGAGCGCGGCCATCACCACAGAGCCTGCCATCACGTAGGCGGCGAGCGCAGCATCGGCGCGGCTGACCGGGGTGGCCTCGCGCAGACCGCCTTTGGGGGTCCGCGCGAATGCCGTCCGACGTCCGGCGAGGCCTCGCGCCATGGCCTGGGTCCCCGTCACGGCGAGGGTCACAGGCGCGGCCAGCCCGAGCGCGAGGTCTACCAGCTTGCCTCGCGCGGGTGCACCCGGCCGCACGGTGCGTTGTGCGACCGCATGCGCGAGGATCGCGCCGATCAGCCCGAGCCAGCCGAGGCCGAGGGCAGAGAAGAATGCTTCGCTCGGCCCCACACTGAGCGCATGGGCGGCAGCCAGGACGGGATGGAGCAGCAGCATCGCGAGGAGCGCCGGATAGGCCATCGGCGCGGTCAGCGCGAAGAGGGCGCGGAGGCGCTTGTCGAGCGGATGCGGCGCGCGAAGCAGCCGCTGGGTGTGGATCCGCGTGACGCCTGCCATGCCCTCGGCCCAGCGCGCCTGCTGGCGGCGCCATGCACCGAGATCGCCCGGTAGCTCCGCCGGGATCGCGGTGCTCTCCACGAAGGTTCCGCTCCAGCCGCGCGTCCACGCACGAAGCGAGAGGTCGAGGTCTTCGGCGAGCGTGCCGCCGCTCCATCCTCCCGCCGCCTCAATAGCCTCGCGCCGCCAGACGCCCGCAGTCCCGTTGAACGGAAGGAAGCGCCCCGTCCGGCCCCGCCCCGTCTGCTCGATGGCGAAGTGGACATCCAGAAGAGCGCCCTGAGCGCGAGTGAGGGCGGAGGCATCGCGGTTGAGGTGAGCCCAGCGGGCCTGCGCAAAGGCGAGCGTCGAATCGGCGAGGAGGGGCGCGACGAGCCATCGCAGCGCACTCGGCTGAGGCACGAAGTCGGCGTCGAAGACCGCGACCAGGTCCGCCTCGGTCCGCGCGAGGCCCGAGGCGAGGGCCCCCGCCTTGAACCCCTCGCGGGAGTCGCGCCGAAGATGGACGGCCTGGAGACCCTGGGCCTGAAGCCGACGGACAGCCCGCGCAGCGCGCTCGGTCGTTGCGTCGGTGGAGTCGTCGAGGACCTGGATCTCCAGCGCGGGGTAGTCCAATGCGCCTACCGCCTCGACCGCTCGCTCCACGACAGTCGGCTCGTTGTAGACCGGCAACTGGACGCAGACGAGGGGCCAGGTCTCGGGGGGGGGGGCTGGATCGTGAGCCTCGGTCCGCAGCCTCGCGAGGGCCAGACCGCCGATGCGCAGCCCGTGCGCGACGAGCACGAACGTAGCCAGAGCGTAGAGGGCGGCGAGAACGATCACGAGGCGGAGACGGAGAGGGCACGCACGTGACGGCGTAGCCCCCTCTGAGGCTCCGTCCTGCCACTGATTCCCTCGATCCTCACCAGTCCGAGGTGGCAGCGGTGAACGCATCCTGCGCGACCTGCTCCAGCGCGCGGTTCGCGGCGTCGCTCTCTCCCGCGAGGCCCTCGTCCGGTGCGAAGTCTGCCGTCGCGGTGAAGGTGCGAGAGAGCAACTCGACATCTTCCATCCGGTCCATCGCGACGACACGGACGCCGAGCGTGACGCGGTTGAGCGCGGCCACCTCGTCCCCCGTCACGGCTGCGGGCGCGACGGAGTACCGTTCCACCGTCGCCCGGATGACGAGGTCGGCCTCATCTTCGTCCGATTCCAGGTCGAGGCGCGTTCGGTCTGCGAAGCGCTCCACGAGGGCGTCTGCGAGGCGTTGGTCGAGGTCCGGGGGCGCGCCGCTGGCACGGCTCTCAACGGGCGGGATCGCGACGGTGGAGAGGGCGGCGGGCAGCGAGGCGCCGGAGAAGGTGTAGCACCCGCCCGCGACTACCATCAGCAGGACGAGAAGGCTACCGAGGCGGGCCACCTCGGGACGGAGAGGGGCGGGGCTATGCATCGGCCCCCTCTGCGTCCTCGATGTCTTTCACCTTGCGGTACAGCGTTCGTTCTGAGATGCCGAGCGCTTCCGCTGTCTGACGCCGGTTGCCGTCGAAGCGGCGGAGCGCCTCGCGGAGCAAGGCCGTCTCCGCTTCCTCGATGGTGGGCAGTTCGAGACCTTGCGCGAGCGCCTCGTCCAGTGTGGTCGGCAGACCGATGTCGACACCGGGGGCGTAGGCCGCGCTGCCGTAGTCGTCATCCACTTCGAACTCTGTGTCTGAGGCGACGAACCCCGAGGCATCGTAGGTGGGCGCGTCGTACGTCTCAAAATCCGTGGCGATCTGATGCTGCCTAGAGGCGGTTGCACCGCCGTTTGCGAGATGCTCCTTGATCTCGTGGAGGTCGCCACGCATCTCCAGCAGCGCGCGATAGAGCGCGCCGAGTTCGGCGCTTCCGCTCGGCATCGGGTCGGGCTCGCGTGTCGCCAGCCCGGAGGAGGCAGAGATGCCCCGGAGGTAGGGCCGGATCGCGTCCGGCGTGACGAGCCGCCCCTGTGAGAGGACCACCGTCTGCTCGGCCACGTTGCGGAGTTCTCGCACGTTGCCTGGCCACGAGTAGCGGAGCACGAGCTGTCGCGCGTCCGGGTGAAGCGGTGGTACAGGTGCGTCGTAGCGCCTCGCGATGCCGCGCATGAACGAATCAAAGAGCGGCCCGATGTCCGATTGCCGGTCGCGAAGCGAGGGGATCTGGACGATGACCGTGCTCAGCCGGTAATAGAGGTCCTCGCGGAAGCGCTTGGCCCGCACCTCTTCTCCGAGGTCCTTGTTCGTCGCCGCGACGACGCGCACGTCCGCTTGCTGAACCTTGCTGGAACCGACGCGGCTGAACTGGCCGGTCTCCAGCACGCGAAGCAGCCGGACCTGTGCCTGGAGCGGCATCTCCCCGATCTCATCGAGGAAGAGCGTCCCGCCATCCGCTTCTTCGAAGTAGCCCGCGCGTCGCTCCACACTGCCGGTGTAGGCACCCTTCTCGGCGCCGAACAACTCCGCCTCGATGAGTCCTTCGGGGATGGCGCCACAGTTGACCACCACGAACCGTTTGTGTCGCCTCGGCGAGAGCCCGTGCAGGGCGGTGGCGAAGAGTTCCTTCCCGACGCCGCTCTCCCCTTCGAGCAGGACGGTGATATCCACCGCCGCCACTTGGCGGACGCGGTCGAGCGCGTTGCGCAGTGCCGGGCTGTCGCCGAGGATACCGAACCGTTCCTGAACCGCGCGCCGGTCCATGAGAGAAGAGGGAAAAGAGGGGAGGCCAAAGGTAACTGGCGCAGAGCGCCTGCTGGTATCCGCCGCTCCCTGATGCCGAGCCGTCGGTCCTGTGCGTCCAGATCGAAGACGGCGAGCGTGATGCCGACTCGGAATCTCTCAGTCGTCCGCGGTGACGAAGCGTGTACGAACCCGATGCAGACGACGCCTCTCCAACTCACGCTAGTCGTGGAGGGAATCCCGGACTTCACCGAGGCGGGGGATCTCGCGGACGCCCCCGCGCTCTCCGTACCGATGCGAGTTACGCAGATGGTGGACGGTGAAGTCATGGCGGGACGACAGGGAGCGCCGACAGATCGGGTTTCCCTACGAGGAGATAAGGCCCGGTCGGTCTCTGGACGATATCCCGAGATGCCCCTCCTCATGCTTCATGGGTCAGCAGCAGCTTCTCCTCCTCGTCCTCGGCGTCATCATCGTCGCGTTGGCTGTGCTCGTTGGCATCTTTGCGTTCAGCGAAAACCGTCGCGAGTCGGCCAAAGACGAACTCGTCACGGCAACGACGCGCATCGCGAGCGATGCTATCGCCTGGTCCTTTTCAGCCGCAGCGCTCGGTGGAGGCGGCGGCGACCCGGCAGGGATCACGTTCTCTGACCTGAGCTATGACGAGGAGGCGGACGGCTCCTATCTCTCCGGCGATGGCGTCTACACGATTGATGGAACGGCTGCACGGCTGGTCGTGCGCGGCGAGATCCGCCAACAGGGCAGCTTTGCACTGACGGCCGTCTTCGGGAGCGGTCGGGACTGTCTCGTGACGGTGATTCAGGACGACACGGCGCCCACGGAGCCATCGGCCCCGGCAGGCTGCGCCTGGTAGTCTCGGCCGCGCGGTGCGGTCGAGACCTCTAGCTTGGTGCAGACTTGCTCCGGCCGACATGCCCACCCGTCGCGACTTCCTCCTCCAGTCTGCCGCGCTCGGTGCCACGGCCCTGCCCGCCTCGGGAGCTCTCGCGGCGTCCTTGGCTCCAACGCCGCTGAGGCTCGCCGTGAGGTCTGCCGTCCTCGCGACATGGGACAACCGAGCCGCTGCTGAGGTCGCATGGACGGCCCTCCGCACGCAGGACACCGCGTTGAATGCCGCGGAGCGCGGCGTCTGGGTGCCCGAGGCGGACCCGAACGACCGGAGCGTCGGCCTCGGCGGGCGCCCAGACCGGACCGGGCGCGTCACGGTGGATGCCTGCATCATGGACCACGCGTTCCGATGCGGCGCCGTGGCTGCGCTGGAAGACATCCTGCACCCGATCTCGGTGGCGCGGAAGGTGATGGAGGAGACGCCGCATGTGATGCTCGTTGGCGACGGAGCGCGGCAGTTTGCGGTGGAGCAGGGTTTCCGACTGACCAATCTCCTCACACCGGAGTCGGTCCGGGAATGGCGCGAATGGCAGGCCTCTCCTGCTGCCCGCCCGGCCGTCAACATCGAGCGGCGGCTTCCGGTGGAAGAGGACCACGATACCATCGGGATGCTGACGCTGGACGTGCGGGGGCATCTCGCGGGCGCCTGCTCCACGAGCGGCTGGGCGTACAAGCTGCGCGGTCGCGTCGGCGACTCGCCGCTCATCGGAGCCGGTCTATACGTGGATGGCGAAGTGGGCGCGGCGACGGCCACGGGTCATGGAGAAGAGATGATCCGCGTGGCGGCAGCTCACGCCATCGTGGAGGCCATGCGGCACGGCGCGAGTCCCACCGACGCTTGCCGCCAGACCGTCGAGCGCCTCGCGCGCATCACGCCGTCCGATGCGTCGGAGGTCCAGGCGGGTCTCCTCGCGATGACTGTGGACGGCCAGATCGGCGGCTTCGCGCTCCAGCCGGGGTTCGTGTACGTCGCGGCGCTACCGGAGGGCACGCCGGAGCCCGAGGGCGTCATCGCGCACCGCACGCCCGTCACGGGCGGGACGATCTACACTGTGGAGGCCGAGGCGCTGTTCGGGTAGCCCCGCCCCACGCGGCTACGCCCGCCTCGGTGCCGAGGCGGGAGGAGCTACGCCGCGACGGCCTCGGTCGCGGCTTCCAGCGTCGTCGCGCCGAGGAAGGTGCCGTGGAGCGTGGCGCTGGAGCAGTCTGTGATCTCTACCGTCGCGTAGTCGCCCTTCCAGAGACCCTCCGGCCGGTCGAAGACGACCATGTGGTTGGAGTCCGTCCGCCCGCGAAGCTGCTCCTCGCTTCGCTTGCTGGTGCCTTCGACGAGAACGACTTCGCGCCGTCCGATCCGCTGCCGGTTCTTCTCCAGCGCGATCTGGTTTTGCAGCGCGATGATCTCCGCGAGGCGGGCCTTCTTGACGGCCTCGGGTACATCGTCCGAATACTTCCTCGCGGCGTAGGTGTCGGGCCGCTCGGAGTAAGCGAACATGAACGCGTGGTCGTAGCGGACGCGCTCCATGAGCGAGATCGTGTCCTCGTGCTCGGCGTCGGTCTCAGCGCAGAAGCCCGCGATGATGTCTGTCGAGAACGCCACGTCCGGCACGATGGACCGCGCGCGGTCGATGAGGTCGAGGTAGTGCTCGCGCGTGTAGGTCCGCCGCATCCGCTTGAGCACGTCCGTGTTGCCGTGCTGGACCGGCAGGTGGATGAAGTCGCAGACGGTCGTCCGCTCGCGGTGGACGTGCAGAAGCTCGTCCGAGCAGTCCTTCGGGTGGCTCGTGCTGTAGCGGATGCGAAGCTCTGGGCTGAGCAGCGAGATCCGGTAGAGCAGTTCCGCGAAGTCCACCGAATGCCCGTCGGCGTCCACGCGGTAGGAGTTGACGTTCTGGCCGAGGACCGTCACCTCCTTGTAGCCTGCTTCCACCAGTTGGGCGCACTCCGCGAGGATGCTCGTCACGGGGCGGCTGCGCTCGCGCCCTCGCGTGAACGGCACCACGCAGAAGGCGCACATGTTGTCGCATCCGCGCATGATGCTTACGAATGCGGAGACGCCGTTGGAGTCGTAGCGGACGGGCGTGAGGTCGGCGTAGGTCTCCTCGCGCGAGAGGTGGACGTTGACGGCAGCCTGGCCGGTCTCGTCGGCCGTCGCGAGGAGATTGGGGAGGTCGCGGTAGGCGTCCGGCCCTGCCACGATGTCGACGAGCTTCTCCTGATCGAGCAGTTTGGTCCGCAGCCGCTCCGCCATGCAGCCGAGCACGCCGATGGTTAGGTCGCCGGTGCCCGCGCGCTGGCGCTGGATCTTCTGGGCGCGGAACCGCGCGAGGCGACCGCGCACGCGGTCCTCGGCTTTCTCGCGGATGGCGCAGGTGTTGATGAGCACCACGTCCGCCTCATCCTCCGTCGCCGCCAGCCCATAGCCGTCCGCCCCGAGGATGGACGCGACGAGTTCGCTGTCGGCCACGTTCATCTGGCAGCCGTACGTCTCGATGAAGACGCGTCGTCCGTTGGGCGCGTCGTCCGTCGCACTGACAGTGCGCGGCTGGTCGATGTCGCTCCGTGCGTCGGGTGCGGAGGAAACGGGTGCGAGGATGTCGAGGTCGGCGATGGGATTCATCCCTCCGGTCGTGCGGTTTTGGGGCACGAAGCTACGGCGCGAGGCTGCGTCGCCGGGCTAGGCTTCGATGGAGAGCGGGGATGATGCGCAAGGGAGGCAACCCGGTTCGTTTGCAGTCTCGCCGAGCACCGCCGCCAGCCGGGCTACCATGAGCCCTCACGACGTGTCATTCCGAGAGAGCGCAGCGAACCGAGGAATCGGGCTGCTTGCGGGTGCGAGGTTACAGGAAAGGCGCGAGCAACCGGACGCCAGATCCCTCCACTCGCTTCTCTCGGCCGGGATGACACGCGCGTTCTCTTGCGCCAGCCCTGCCTGCCTCGGTCGGTCCGAGGAGGTACCGAGGTGGAGGGGTTGACACGCGAGAAAGCTGAAATGTACATTTGAGCATCTGGGTGATTAGCGGCCCTGCTCTTCCATCACAAGCAGTCAGTCGCAGATGCCTTCCCCGACTCAGATCCCACACCCGTGTCAATCATCACCACCGTTGACGCGCGCAACCAGTTCTCCGATGTCCTGAACCGCGCCGCCTACGGGCGCGAGCACGTCGTGCTGACCCGCAGGGGGAAGCCGATCGCCGCCGTCGTTTCCTACGAGGACCTCCAGATTCTGGAGCGAGCCCTGGAAGCGATGGAAGACCAGATCGACCTGGAGGAGGCGAACCGTGTGCTCGCGGACGAGGGCGACGATGTTCTGGACTGGGAGGAGGTAGCGCGCGATCTCTAACTCCGATGCCCTCGTACTCCGTTGAGATCAAACGGAGCGCTGCGAAGAGCTTGAAGGCTCTCCCGACGGGAGCCCGAGCGCGCCTCCGTGCGGCCATTTCCGATCTCGCCGACGAGCCCCGGCCTCACGGTCACAAAACTCTCGACGCGAAGAAGAAGCTCTACCGCATCCGCGCGGGCAGCTACCGTGTCGTCTATCAAATCCACGACGGCCGACTCGTGGTGCTCGTCGTTCGCGTCGCAGACCGGAAGGACGTGTACGACCGACTCAACGATCTCCGGAAGTCTCTCGACTCACCAGGCTGATCCCGCCTCGGTCCTTCCGTGGAGGTACCGAGGCGGAGGGGCCAACGCAAACGCCCCCGCACGTGACCGGAGGGGGCACGAGCGAGGGCGGATCGACGCGCGAGGTGGTGGGACACGTGCGTCTGAGGCGTCCGGTTCTTCTGCAGAGAAGGGAAGGGGCGAACCGGATGTGCGGTGGGCCTACATCACGAACAGGCTAAGGACCGCAGCGGTGAGAGCAGAGAAGCGTACCGCGAGAGAGAGGGGCGTGATGAGAGGGGTCTGCGCGAGAAGAGCGGGGGTCATCATGGCAGCGTGACCAGAGTGGACTCACTGCTTTGCATGCACGATGCCAGTGACAGGATTGCAGCGCCGCTCAGGCCAGACCTCAGGGTTTCCCCGGTAGAACTCCCGGCCAGAAAGCGTTTGCGAGAAGGGGCGGCAGTAGACCCCCTGACGATCCGGCGCAGGCGCTGTCAGCCCGTCGTCGGTGGTTGGCCTACATGGCCACTCCGTACGACATACTTGCCGACGAGGTCGAACTCCAGATTGACGGCCTGTCCGGGGAACCACGCCGCCGCTGTCGTTTTCTCCCAGGTGTGCGGGATAATCGCGAGGCGGAAGGTACCGGGCGGCTCGTCCAGCGCCGCGACGGTCAGCGAGATGCCGTCCACGGTCACGCTACCCTTCGGGATGAGATAGGCCGCGAAGGCCTCCGGATAGCGGACGGTGATCTCGTGCGAGTCTGCGAGGGCCTCCACCTCGGCGATGGTGCCGGTCGCGTCCACGTGGCCCTGCACGAGGTGGCCGTCTAGACGCGAGCCGAGCACGAGAGCGCGCTCCAGGTTGATGCCGTCACCGGACTGGCGTTGACCCAGCGCGGTCTTGCGAAGCGTCTCCTCTACTGCCACTGCCTCGAAGGCATCGGCATCTTGCGCGACGACGGTGAGACAGGCGCCGTCCACGGCGACGCTTTCGTCCACGCGGAGGTCGGGTGCGAAGGAGCAGCCGAACCGGAACCGGCGACCGCCTTCCAATTCGTCAACCGCGAGCACACGGCCGACTTCTTCGATGATACCGGTGAACATGAGCAGGGGGTGAGGTGAGCGGAGGGACGCGCTCGCGTCGGACCCGGTTCGCGGAATACAGAACGCCCGCCTCGGTACCGAGGCGAGCGCAGCGGGCGAGGCCGAGGGCGGGCTTACTCCAGGTGGTGGTAGTCCAGCTTGTGGTCCTCGCGGAGGGCCTGCTGCACGCTCGGCGTGGGGTCCGTCGCCGGGGCGGTCTCCATAAGCATCTCTCCGTTCGGGCCCTCGCAGACGCGGACGTTCTTCCGCCAGCCGTCCACGGTATCCGGGAAGTCCGAGCGGAAGTGGGCGCCGCGCGATTCCGTCCGCTCCAGCGCGCTTTTCAGGATGGCCTCGCAGGTGGTGAGCATGAACCCGAGGTTGACGGCCTCCTCGTAGGTCCGGCTCGTGAGATTCGCCTGGACACGAAGGTCGGCCGCGTCGCGCTGAAGAGCCTGAAGCTTGGCGAGCCCCTCGATGAGGCCGTCCTCCGTTCGGGTGATGCCCGCGTGATCCCACATGAGGGCGCGCAGCCGCACGATGAGGTCGGCGGGCGTGTGCGTGCCGTCCTGCTCCGCGCGATCCCCGAGGCGGTCCAGGGCGGCGTCCACGAGTGCATTGGGAAGCTCCTGGCGCTCCGGCATCTCATTCGCGAGGTGGGCGCCCACGATCTGCCCGAAGACGACGGTCTCGGCGAGGGAGTTGCCGCCGAGCCGGTTCGCGCCGTGAACCCCCGCGACGCTCTCGCCCGCAGCGAAAAGGCCCGGGACCGTCGTCTCACATGTCTCAAAGTCCGGGATTTCGACGCCGCCCATCGCGTAGTGCGCCGTCGGGGCGACCTCCATCGGCTCCTCAGTGATGTCCACGCCCACAGCTGCGAACTCCTCCACCATGCGCGGCAGACGCTCGCGGATGTAGTTCGAGTTGCGGTGCGAAATGTCGAGCCAGACGCCGCCGTTCTCGGTCCCACGCCCGGCTTGGATCTCGGCGTAGTTGGCCCGCGCGACGACATCGCGCGCATCGAGTTCCATCTGCTGCGGCGAGTAGCGCTCCATGAAGCGCTCGCCCTCGTTGTTGAAGAGGCGACCGCCTTCGCCCCGGACAGCCTCGGTGACGAGGTGGCCGCGCTCCTCCTCCGGCCAGAGCTTTCCGGTCGGGTGGAACTGGACGAACTCCATGTCGCGAAGGACGGCCCCGGCGTTGTAGGCGAGCGCCTGGGCGTCGCCCGTGTTCTCGTCCGGGCGCGAGGACGACCGGACGTACACCGAGGTGTGCCCACCCGCTGCCAGGATCACGGCGTTCGCGTGGAAGACGAGCGCCTCGCCCGTGTTCATGTCGTAGCCGACCGCGCCGATGGCCCGGCCCTCGTCGTTCACGAGGATCTCCGTGACGAAGGTGTCCTGCCGGAACGGGATCTGGAGTTCCTTCGCCTGACTCACGAGGGCCTCCAGGATCGCGCGGCCGGTCACGTCTCCTTTGAAGCAGGTTCGGCGGAAAGACTGCGCGCCGAAATAGCGCTGGTTGATCTCGCCGTCCTCGGTCTTGGAGAAGTCGGCGCCCCATCGGTCGAGTTCACGGACACGCTCGGGCGCGTGGCGCGCGAGGAGTTCGACGGCCTGCGCGTTGTTGACGTGGTGGCCCTCGTTGAGCGTGTCGGCGGCGTGGATGTCCCAGCGGTCCTCCGGGTCGAGGCTGCCGAGCGCGGCGTTGATGCCGCCCGCGGCCCAGACGGTGTGCGCGTCGCCGTGCTTGCGCTTGCCGATCACGAGCACATCGCGCCCGGCGGTAGTTAGTTCGATGGCGGCGCGGAGCCCGGCGGCACCGGCACCGATGATGAGAACGTCGGAGGCGAGGAGGGAGTGGGGCATAATGGCGTTATGTGGACTGGATCCAGATAGAGTTTACTCAGGAACGAGAGGGTCGGTCCCGGCTCGGCACCGTCTTCACTGACAGTACTGCTCGGTCTAGAACCCGCTTTGGTGCGCGTCAGGCTAAACTTTCAATGACGAGTGAAACTTCCCGACTCCATCTGGGATGCCACCCCGTTCCAGTTCCTTCGGCTCTTCAAGCACTCGGCGCGTTTCTGCGGTCGGTCGCTGGAGCGCGCTTGATCTCCACCTCGCTCCCCATACCGCCGCCGGGTGTCTCCGCCTCGGCGCCGAGGCGGGCCGCGTCACGCAGCGTCTCTGCGGACGAGGCCCTGGAAGACGACGCCTGCCGCCGCGCCGAGCGCGAGGCTCGGGGGAAGAACGCTGAGGGCGACCGTGGTGAAGCCGTCCACGAGGACGCCCGCCGCTACGTCCCAGCGGATCCCGAGAGCGAGACTGGAGACCACAACGACGCCTACCCCGTAGGCCAGCACCGCCACGAGCAGGCCGTCCCCTGCCCCGAACCAGTGGGAGCGCCCGGGGACCTGAGCGCGCCGACGCAAGCGAGGCGCCAGACCGAACGCCACCAGGGCGGCGACGGTGGCGGGCCACAGCGGATGGATCTCAGCGGGGCCCATCCAGCCGAGCGCGTGGACGGCCATGCCCGCTACGAACGCGGCGATTCCGAACACGACCGCCGCCAGGAGCCGCGCTCGAATCATGCCAGGGTGGCGAGCGCTCCTCTGGCTGCATGCTCCATCGTGTCGTGAGGCGTGTTGGCCCGCGCCATCGTGCGAAGGCCGTAGACCGATGCAACCAGTCCGTGACTGAGTGCCTCCGGGTCTTTATCGGCTGCAACCTCGCCTCGGTCCTGTGCCTCGCGGATGGCACTCTCGAAGGAGCTCGCGAGAGCGGAGAGCGCATCGCGGGCGCGGAGGCGGGTGGCCCCGCAGTGCGGCCCGCGCTCGGCCGTCGCGCCGACCATGAAGCAGCCACGACCGGGCGCCTCGGTAGCGTCTTCCACGAGTGCGTCGAAGACGGCCTGGATGCGGTCCAGCGGGTCGCCACCGCGAAGGAGAGGCAAGAACGCCTGAGCGCCGTCTCGGCGACGGTAGCGGTCTAGCGCAGCGATGTAGAGGCCGAGCTTGTCGCCCCAGGTGTTGTAGAGGCTGGAGCGGCTCAGCCCCGTGGCCTCGGTGAGGTCCTGAATGCTGGCGCCCTCGAAGCCCTGCTGCCAGAAGGTGCGCATCGCGGCATCGAGGGCGGCGTCGGGGTCGAACGAGAGAGGGCGGGCCATGAGCGGAGCAGCCAGGTTCGGGAACGGACCGTCCAATGTAGTGCTGCCGGAGAGCCGGAGCAGGCAGACGCGCCCGTTGCTCGTCACCGACGCGACCGGATAGGCATGGGGATCACGAGTCGGGGTCGTCTCCGTGAGGTCCCGAGGCGGGCGGCCTCGGTGGAGACTCCGCCCTGGTGCTGTCGCGCTCCGAGTCGGGTCGAAGACCGTCCAACAGGAAATCTCGTGCACTCTCGGATGTCTCCGCCTGGAGCAGCGTCTCCACCGTCGCCTCCGAGCGGACCATCTGCGCGACGACCGAAAGCATCCGCAGGTACTCGGCTGTCGGCATCGCGTCAGGGGCGAGAAGCGCGAGGACGACCTTTGCAGGGCTTCCAGTGCCAGGCAGCACCGCTCCTTGCTCGCACACGCCGACGAACGTCATCGGGGTCTCCACGTCCACGTGCGCGTGGAAGAACACGACGCTGGGCATGACCTCCGGTGCGTCCTCGGGATGCGCGTCGAACACCTCGCGGGCGAGCGACTCGGCGCGGCCGGGGTGATCCGGGAAACCGCCGTAGAAGAGGCGGCGGAGCATCGCCTCGGGGTCGTCAGGCACGAGATCGAGCGTGACGTGCTGGTGCGGGAGGTCCAGGTCGTCATCACCGACGCCATCCACAGCGCTGGCGGCGAGCGCGGCGACCTCCATTTCGGAGAGGTAGACCGTGAGCACGTCCAGCTCAGGGAATCGGCGCACAAGAACGCGCGGGAGGCGGTCCAGCGCCGGTCGCCAGGTGAGCGTACCCCGACGAACGCTGAAGAGCGCGATCACATCGTCCGCCTCGGCAGTACCGTCGAGGGTGCGGATGGCGTCGCGCCAGTCCGTGACGGAGCGGATGGTGGCATTGAGGGGCGGGCGGGTCTCAGCGAGCCGGGACTCGATGGGGTCACGGTCGTTCTGGACGAGAACGATCTCGACGGTCAGGCCCTTCTGGGACGCGAGGACCGCCATCGTGCGGAGCGCGCGCGCAAAGCCCGGTTCACGCCAGATCAGTGGCGGCAGCAGCAACACGAGCCGCTTGGCAGCAGCGAGAGGTTTCGCCAGCCGGGCGACGACGACCATCGAGCGGGACTCTTCGAGCATGCCGTCCAGGATGCCGCCGAAGACGCGGTCGCCAGCGGAGCGCGTGCCCGTCCAGCCCGCCACGACCTCCGAGGCGCGCAGTTCGCGCATCGCGCGGAGGATGCCCACGGTCGGGTTGTCGTCGATGCGAACGGTCGGGGAGACGGGGATATCGGCCGCAGTGGCGTGGATCACGGCGTTCTCCATCAGGCTCTCGGCCTGGGCTACGTTCGCGGCCTCGTCGTGCCCGCCTCGGGCGATGGTGAGTGGGTAGACGGGCTCCTCACTGGTGGGGCTGCGCACGAGGAGCGCGAGTTCCATCAGCTCCGCGGCGGTCCCAGGGTTGGCGAGCGGCACTACGATCCGTTCCGGCGCACTCGCGGGCTCGTACGGTTTCTGCTCTTCGGCGAGAGCCAGCTTCGTGCCGAACCGCCGCACGAGCGTCGGCCCGATGAGGCACGTCAGGACGATCACCACGACCACGGCGTTGACGGCGGTCTGGCTGAAAAGCCCGATCTCGAACCCGATCAGCGTGACAGCCAGCGTCGCGGCGGCCTGCGGCATGGTGAGGCCGGCGACGGTCGCGGACTCGTCGCGCGTGAACCCGAAGAGCGGTCCGGCCAGGAACGCTGCGCCGCCCTTGCCGAACACGACCAGTGCGGTGAACCCGAGCGCGAGGCCCCAGACCTCCAGCGAGGCCAGCACCCGAACGTCTACCAACAGGCCGACGCTCACGAGGAAGAACGGGATCAGGATGGCATCGCCCACGAAGCGGAGCCGCGTCATCAGGGGGCTCTGCTTCGGGACCACTCGGTTCAGCGCGATGCCCGCCACGAACGCGCCGATGATGGGCGCGAGGCCGACGAGGCTCGCGAGCCACGCGCTCAGGAAGACGGCGGCCAGCAGGAACGCGAACGCCTGGTCGTCTTCGCGGCGGATCCGGCGGAAGAACGCCCTCGCGCCAAGCGGTAGGAGCCAGAGCACGAAGCCCGCCCAGAGCGCTGTCAGCCCCGCGAACCGAAGCCAGAACACGGCCCCGGCATCCCCGCTCTGAAGTCCCTGAACGACTGCCAGGATCAGCAGCGAGGCGAGGTCGGTCACGAGCGTCGCGCCCGTGGCGATGACCAGCGCGGTGTTCTTCGAGATCCCGAGCCGCCCGGCGAGCGGAAGCGCCAGCAGCGTGTGGCTTCCCACGATGCTGCCCAAGAGCGCCGCCGCGATGAGCGGGTACCCGAACACACTCGGTCCCACGAGCAGCGCCAGTCCCATCGGGAGCGAGAACGAGAGCAGACCAAACCCGATGGCCTTCGCGCGCTGACGGCCGAACTCGCCGAGATCCAGCGTCACGCCTGCGACGAACATGAGATACAGCAACCCGAAGGTGCCGAGTAGTTGGAACGTGGCGTCGCGTTCCAGAAGGCCCGTCATGCTCGGCCCTGCCACGGCGCCCAGCGCGATCAGCCCCACGAGGCCGGGAATGCGGAAGCGCTCGAAGAGCAACGGCCCCAGCAGCAGAATCCCCATCGTGATGGCGACGATCAGGACGGGGTCGGAGACGGGGAGGTCAGGGGTGGGCAGATTCATGTACCGAATCTCGCACTTGTTGGCGATGGGCCGTCGGCTTTTGGTCGTGGCCTTCCGCTGACACGGGAGATCTCCCGCGGTGGTCTCCTGCGCGGCCACCTCCTCCGCCTCGGCACCGAGGCGAGCGCGGTCAGGTAGCGCAGAGCGCGGACGGGCTTCGTGGAGCAGACCTCTCGCGTCGCGGATTGGGCCTCCATTCAAGCCGCGAAGAAACCAGCCGATACCGCGAGGGCCATGCGAGTTCTCCTTCTCATCCTCATCGCGGTCTCAGGCTGGGTCGGCCTGACGCAGTTCCGCGTGCAGCAGAATCTAGACCTAGAGGCGATGGCGGAGGCTGCCGAGGCCGAGGTCGTCGTGTACCAGACCTCGTGGTGCCCCGTCTGCAAGGAGGCCCGCGAGCACCTGGAGGCTCGCGGTGTGCCGTTCGTCGCGCGAGACATCGAGACGGATCCCGCTGCGTTCGACGCGTATCGCGAGTTGGGAGGCAATGGCGCCGTGCCCCTCCTCGTGATCCGGGGCGAGACGGTCACGGGCTTCAACGCCGAGGCGGTCGATGTGCGCCTCTACGCCGAGGATTCTTGACCCGCTGATCGCCAGTCCGCAGGGTCAGTCCGCGTCGTCCTCGCGGAGAAAGGATTCTGCGCGCTCCACGGTCTCGCGGCTGCCGACGTAGAGCGGGATCCGCTGGTGCAGCGACTCCGGCGCGAGGTCCAGGATGCGACGCTCGCCGTCCGAGGCCAGCCCCCCTGCCTGTTCCGCGATGAAGGCCATCGGGTTCGCCTCGTACATCAGGCGCAGCTTGCCCTCGGGATAGACCGCCGTGGCCGGGTACATGTAGAGCCCGCCCTTGAGGAGGTTGCGATGGAAGTCCGTGATGAAGGAGCCGACGTAGCGTGTCTTATACGTCGAGGGCTCATCTTGCTCGTGCTCCATCCAGTGCAAGAACCGCGCGAGGCCGGACGAAAACGCCGCCGCGTTGCCCTCGTCGATGGAGTAGAAGCGGCCCCACGAGGGCGTTCGCAGATTGGGGTGCGAGAGCATGAACTCGCCCACGGCGGGGTCCAGCGTGAACCCGTTGACGCCGTCGCCTGCGGTGTAGACAAACATCGTGGAGGAGCCATAGATGACGTACCCGGCAGCGACCTGCTCGCGCCCCGGACGAAGCGCGGCCTCCATGCTCGCGTCCTCGCCCTCGCGCAGGCGGTACACCGAGAAGATGGTCCCCACGGAGACGTTCACGTCGATGTTGGAGGACCCGTCCAGTGGGTCGAGCAAGACCACGTAGCGACCGTCGCCGCGAGGCGAGAGCGGGACGATCTCGTCGGCCTCCTCGGAGACGATGAGCGCACACTCGCCTCCAAGCCGCAGCGACTCCACGAACTCGGCGTGCGCGATGGCGTCGAGCCGCTGCTGCACCTCGCCCTGCACGTTGGTCTCGCCCGTCTCGCCGAGCACGTCCGAGAGCAGCCCGGCGCGGCGGATGTAACTGTTGACGACCTTCGCCGCGACGGAGAGATCGCGGATGAGTCGCGAGAAGGCGCCCGTCGCGTCGGGACGCGCATCCTGTTGGTCGAGGACGAACTGTTCG
>JBCDKM010000003.1:0-282614 GCA_038746605.1 Bacteroidota bacterium | reverse complement strand
TTTGGCGGGTGGTTCTGCCCCTGCCACGGGTCGCACTATGATACATCGGGCCGGATCCGTCGCCCGACTCGATGAGAGACGGGCCTCTTCGGGACCCTCCGCTGTCCCGACGGGTACCGCACGCTTCTTCTCTCCCACCATGCCCATCCCCACCGAGGTCACGCCGCTCGGCGTCGGCGGCGCCATCCCCACCCGGGACCGGCACCTGACCGCCTTCGCACTCCGCCGCGAGGGCCGCGTGCTCCTCTTCGACTGCGGCGAGGGGACGCAGCTGCAGCTCCTTCGTGCGGGACTTCTAGGCGCGAAGCTGGAGGCCGTCTTCATCACTCACCTCCACGGCGACCACTTCTACGGCCTCCCGGGTCTGCTCAGCACCCTCGCGCTACTGGAGCGGGCGGCTCCCCTCACGGTCGTCGGCCCGGAAGGACTCACGGCGCTACTCAACGCGGCGCCCGGCGCCCACCCCGGCCATCTCCCCTACCCGGTTCACATCACGGAGTGGTCTGGGACCGCCTCACACCAGACGGTCTACGCGACCGATGCCTTCCATGTGGAGGCTCGTCCGCTGAGCCACCGCATCGCGTGCATGGGCTACCGCTACCAAGAGGCGTCTCGTCCCGGCCGCTTCGACGTGGAGGCCGCGCGGGCAGAGGGGGTGCAGGCCGGTCCAGACTTCGAGATCCTCGCCAACGGCGGGAGTGTGACGGTGGACGGGCGCGAGGTCCGCTCCGAGGGAATCGTCGGACCGGAGCGTCCCGGGACCACCATCGCGTACTGCCTGGACACGGCACCGTGTGATGGCGCCGTCGCCCTCGCACAGGGAGCGGACCTGCTCATCCACGACGCGACCTTCGCCGATGCCGACGCGGACCGCGCCGAGGCCACGGCCCACTCCACCGCTCGGCAGGCCGCGGAGACGGCCCGACAGGCTGGCGCGAGGCAGCTTCTGCTCACCCACTTCTCCGCCCGCTACACCGAGACCGACGACTTGGTAGCGCAGGCCCGCGAGGTCTTCCCCGCGACGACCGCCGCAGAGGAACTGGTGATGGTCCCGGTGGAGCCGACGGACTGACCCAGGCCAAGACCTCGCCTCTTTCCACTCCGCCCGCCTCGTGACCGAGGCGGAGCGAGTCACGGTGCAGCTCGTTTGGATGCAGCGAGATTCCAGGGAGCGCCACTCGGCCGATGGGCGTAGCCTGAGGCGAACAACCTCTACCCCGTGGCTGACGCCGCTCCTGCCCTTCCTCGCCGCCTCGTGCGCCGCCTCGGCGCCGTGCTCTGGCCGTACCGCTGGTGGGTCGCGTTTGCCCTCGCGCTGACCTTCGGCGCCGCGTTCCTCGGGCCACTCCGGCCGCGCCTCGTCCAGATCGCGGTAGACGGCTACATCGTGGAAGGCGACGCGCAGGGACTACTCCGCATCGTGGGGCTACTGGCGCTGGTCCTCGCAGGGGAGGGCGTCTTCGCCTTCGCGCGAGGCTACCTGACCCAGTGGATCGGCCAGAACGCGCTCTTTGACCTTCGCGTGCGGGTCTTCCGCCACATCGAGCGTCAGCGGCTCGGCTTCTTCGACAAGACGCCCATCGGGACGCTCATCACGCGCGCCACGTCCGACGTGGAGGCTCTGGGTGACTTCCTCTCGTCCGCGCTGGTAACGGTCCTGGGCGACCTCGCGCGGCTGATCTTCATCGCGGCGTTCATGCTCACGCTGAACGTGGAGTTGGGCTTCGTGGCGCTTCTTTCGCTACCGCCCATGATCCTCGCGACGGAGTTCTTCCGCCGTAAGATGCGCGCGGCGTTCCGCGAGACGCGCAAGCAGGTGGCCCGCCTCAACGCCTTCGTGCAGGAGCACGTGACGGGCATGGCCGTGGTCCAGATCTTCGGGCGCGAGCAGGAGGAGCAGCGCCGCTTCGAGGCCATCAACGCGGACCATCGCGAGGCGCACATCCACACCATCTGGTGGTTCGCGCTCTTCTGGCCCGTCATCGACCTCATCGCGGCGGGAGCGCTCGGGCTCGTGCTCTGGTACGGTGGGACCGAGGCCATGCGCGAGGCGCTTACCGTCGGCACGCTGATCGCGTTCATCCAGTACGTGCGGATGTTCTTCGAGCCGGTCCGCAACCTCTCGGATCAGCTCACCACGCTCCAGAGCGCCCTCGCCGCTGGCGAGCGCATCTTTGGTCTCCTAGACGATGACCAGTCGGTCGCGGAGAAGCCGAGGCCGACCCAGCTAGCAAACGGCCGCGCGAAGGGCCGCATCACCTTCGAGGACGTGTGGTTCGCGTACGAGAAGCTCCCTTCGGTCACAGGCAGCGGGGAAAGACCAGCGGGCAGTGGCGATTCCTCCACTACCGGGCCGGCCCCATCCCCCGACTGGAACTGGGTCCTCAAGGGCGTCTCGTTTGATGCCGAGCCTGGGTCCACGCTCGCGCTCGTCGGACACACCGGCTCTGGAAAGACGACCGTCCTCAACCTGCTGCTCCGCTTCTACGAGCCCCAACGCGGCCGCATCCTGCTGGACGGCGTGGACGTGCGCGATCTGTCTCTCGACGAACTCCGCCATCAGGTCGGCCTCGTGCTGCAGGACGTGTTCCTTTTCTCTGGCACCATCGCGGAGAACGTCACGCTCGGCGACCCGAGCGTAACGCGCGAGCAGGTGGAGGTCGCCGCGCGCGCCGTGGAGGCCGACGGGTTCATCGAGCGGCTGCCCGAGAGCTACGATCAGGCCGTGGGCGAGCGCGGCGCGAACCTCTCGCTCGGCCAACGCCAACTGCTTGCGTTCGTGCGCGCCCTCGTCTACGACCCGGCCGTACTCGTGCTAGACGAGGCTACTTCCAGCGTGGACACGGAGACGGAAGAGGCGGTCCAGCGCGCCCTCGAAACCCTCCTGCAGGGCCGTACGGCCGTCGCGGTGGCGCACCGCCTCTCCACCGTTCAGCACGCCGACCAGATCCTCGTGCTGCACAAGGGCGAGGTCCGCGAGCGCGGGACGCATCAGGAACTCCTCGCCGAGGGCGGCCTCTACCGGCGCCTCTACGAGTTGCAGTACGCCGAGCAGGAGGGCGCCGCCGCGTAGCTACGTCCGCCTCGGTGCGTTCGTGGGAGTACCCGCACTCTGCCCGAGGCGGATGGGGTCAGGCCTCCACCGGCTCGCCACTGGCGGAGCCGTTGGCCGGGGCCGAATGCCACTCCGTTTCAGTTCGCGTCTCCTCGATCACGTCCTGCTCCGCGAGCCAGCGCTCGGCGTCGATGGCGGCCATGCAGCCGGTGCCCGCCGCCGTCACAGCCTGGCGGTACACGTGGTCCTGCGCGTCGCCAGAGACGAAGACGCCCGGGATCTCGGTGGTCGTGGAGTCTGGAGCCGTGAGGACGTAGCCGTTGTCGTCCATCGTCAGCCAGCCCTGGAACAGGTCCGTGTTTGGCTTGTGCCCGATGGCGACGAAGAAGCCCGTCACGGGCAACTCGCGCGTTTCGCCCGTCACGGTGTCTTTCAGCGAGAGGGACTCCACGGCGTTCTCGCCGTTGACGTCTGTGACCACCGTGTTCCAGTGCATCTGCACCTTCGGATTGGAGAGCACGCGGTCCTGCATGATCTGGCTGGCGCGAAGCGCGTCGCGGCGATGGATCAGGTGCACGGTGCTCGCGAAGCGCGTCAGGAACTGGGCTTCCTCCATCGCGGTGTCCCCGCCGCCCACGATGGCGATTTCTTCGTCGCGGAAGAAAGCGCCGTCGCAGGTGGCGCAGGCGCTCACGCCACGCCCGAGGAGACGCCGCTCGTTCTCCAAGCCGAGGTACTTCGCGCTCGCGCCCGTCGCCACGATGACAGCGTCCGCGAGGATCGGCGTGGACTCGTCCATGACCAGCTTGTGCGGCGAGCCGGAGAGGTCCACATGCGTCACCATCCCGAAGCGAAGCTCTGCGCCGAAGCGCATGGCCTGGGCCTCGAACTGACTCATCATCTCCGGCCCCATGATGCCGTCGGGGTAGCCGGGGAAGTTCTCGACGTCGGTGGTGGTAGTGAGCTGGCCGCCAGGCTCCAGGCCCTGGAGCACGAGCGGCGAGAGGTTGGCACGGGCAGCGTAAAGAGCAGCAGTCAGCCCAGCAGGGCCGCTGCCCAGAATGACGACGGCGCGACGCTCGGCCGCGTCCCAGTCGAGACCATCAGGGAGAGGAGTACGCATCAGGGGATCGGAAGCAGGGGGAGCAGAATACGCGCGAGGGCGCCGAGTGAAGGCGCCCTCGCGGAGACAGTGACTAGGCCCGCCTCGGTGCCGAGGCGGGGCAGGTCGGCTAAACCTCCTGGCCGATGAGCTCGTCCAGCTTCTGCGCGAGAACGTTCTTCGGCACCACGCCGACGAGCTGGTCCACGGGGCGACCGTCCTTGAAGAAGATCAGGCTCGGGATGGAGCGAATGCCGTACTGCTGCGCCGTCTGCGGGTTGTTGTCCACATCCAGCTTCGCGACCCGCGCACGGCCCTCGTACTCGGTCGCGACCTCCTCGATGGTCGGCGCGATGACCCGGCAGGGGCCACACCACGTCGCCCAGAAGTCGACGAGGACGGGCACGTCGCTGTTGAGAACCTCGTCTGCAAAGGTGGAGTCGGTGGCGGTGATGTACAGGGCGTTGTCGGCCATGTCAGGGGGTTTGGGTTGGTACAGGAGGGTGAAACGGCGCGGGGGCGGGGGCGTGTTCCACGAGGGGCCGTGAAGCTACGGCGTCCCCCCCGAGAAGGCCGAGTGCGGGTCCCGTGCACTTCTCGCGGCTGGCGGTTTAGAGTCCGCCCGAGAGCGCCGATACCGGGGCAACCATGTCTCTCCGCCTCCTCCTTCTGCTCGCGGCCTTCGCGCTCGCGGCCGCTCCGCTCTCGGCCCAGACCGACGAGGCAGAGACGGCGACCGGTGATCCGTGGTCGCGTCCTGCTGTATCTCTCGCGGAGGCTCTCGCCGACGACGACGACGATGGCGTCCCGGACCGAATCGGTGAGGAGATGGTCGTCTCCGGCCGCGTCAGTGCGGGGACCGGACTCGTCCGCGCCGACCGCGCCGAGATCTACCTCCAGAGCGGCAGTGCCGGGCTCCGCCTCCTCCTCCCGCCGGATGCGCCCCAGGTGCTCACTGGCGATAGTCTCTCCGCCTCGGGCGCCCTCGCCTTCGAAGCGGGCATCGCGCAGATGGTCAACCCCGCCTTCCGCGTGGCTGACGTGCCCCAGGAGGAGCCCGAGCACCTCGACCTCGGCGAGATCGACGGGCCCCTCGAAGGCTACGAGGGGCAACTCGTCGAGATCGTCGGTGACGTGGTGCAAGTAGACGCGGCGGAGGGCGGACATCTCCTCGTCCTGCTCAGCGGCAAGACGCTCGTGCAGGTCTTCGCCTACGACGAGCGCCTCGGCGAGCCCGTCGCGCTGGACCGGTTCGAGGTCGGACAGAAGGTCCGTGCCCGAGGCATCGCCTCCCAATATGACACCGAGCCGCCGTACGACGCGGGCTACGTCCTTCACCCCCGCGCGCCAGGTGATGTCCGCACAGCGGGCATCCCGCCGAGGATGCTACTCTGGAGCGCCCTCGGCGCCCTCGGGCTACTCGTCCTCGCTCTCGTCGGGATGTCGTTCATGCGGCGAGAGGTGCGGCGGCGCGCTACTCTCCTGCGCGAGTCCGAAACACGCTACGCGTACCTCTTCGACGCTGCCGGAGACGTAGTTCTGGTCTACGAGATCGAGGGGGACAGCGAGATCGTGGAGGCCAACCGGGCCGCCCAGATGGCCTTCGGGCTCGACGAGGAGGGTCGCAAAGGGCCCCGCTCCATCGGTGTGCTGGAGCTCGCCACCGACCCCGAGGCCTCCTCGCGCCACCTGTCCAGCGCCCGCCGCCTCGGGCACGCGCTAGACGTCCTGGAACTGAACACGCGCGGCGGCTCCACCCCGTTTGAGATCAGCACGCGCCGCCTCGCGCTGCCCACCGGCGATGTCTTCGTCTCCGTCGCGCGCGACGTGGAGGCCCGCCGCGCCTACGAGACGGGCCTGCTGGAAGCCATGCAGGAGGCTGAGCACGCCCGCGAGGAGGCCGAGGCCGCCGCCCGGCTCAAGAGCGCGATTCTCGCCAACATGAGCCACGAGATCCGCACCCCGCTGACCGCCATCATCGGCTTCGCGGACGTGCTCGTGGACGAGTCTCCTCCGCAGCTCCGCGAGCACGCAGAGACCATCCGCGCCGGTGGCGGACGCCTGCTGGACACGCTCAACTCCGTCCTCGACCTCGCGCGGCTGGACTCCGACAATCACGAACTCCAGGCCGAGCCGTTCGATGTCGTCGGCGCGGTGCGCCAGTCCGTGTCATTGCTCGCGCCGCTGGCCCACAAGAAGGGCCTCGCGCTCCACCTCGAAGCCGACACGCCGACCGTCCACGTCCGACAGTCCGCCTCCGGGCTCGACCGGATCCTCACGAACCTCGTCGGCAACGCGATCAAGTTCACCGAGAGCGGCGAGATCCGTGTCTCGGTCCACTCCGCCGATACCTACTTCGCCGTCCGCGTCCGGGATACCGGCGTCGGCATCGATGAGGGCTTCCTCGATGATCTCTTCGAGCCCTTCAAGCAGGAGTCCGAGGGCCACTCGCGGAGTCATGAGGGCACCGGACTCGGACTCGCGATCACCAAGCGGCTATCCGAGCGGATGGGGGGCGATATCCGCGTCTGGAGCCGCAAGAGCCAGGGCAGCCTCTTCGAGGTCTCGCTGCCGCGCGTGGCCCCTGGCGTGACAGGCGCGGCGACGGCTGACACCGCGTCCTCTGGCGACGGCGCCGGAGTCCTCGGAACAGCCCCGGCGGGCTGGCACGCGCAGGCCATTTAACCGTGCGGGCCCTCGCCCTCGTCTCCTTCCCGGCGGACCTGCTCGCGCTCGACGCCACCTCTCCGCTAACCGCCGTGTCTCCGTTCACGTCGGCCCAGATGACGTGGCTCGCGCTCGGTGCGCTGGCGCTTCTCGCAGGCGCGACGGCCTGGATCGCGTGGCTCCGCACTCACCTCAGCCGCAGCATGGCCGAGTTGCGGCTCTCCGAGGGCTACTACCGCGCCCTCCTCCGCAGCGCCTCGGACGCCGTCATCGTGCATGACTTGAACGGGCAAGCCGTGGATCTCAACGCTGCAGCGCAGACGGCGTTTGGGCTCGACCCGGACGACGAGATCCCGTCACTCTTCGAGGTCGTCGCGCCCGGCTACCACGACCGCGTGGAGGCCCACCTCGTGGTGCTTCGCGCGAAGGGCAACGGCCGCTGTGACCTCGGCCTGGTGGCACCCGAGGGAGAAGCGCCGCCGCTCTTCGAGTTCGAGTCTCGCGTCGTGGAGGTCAGTGGAGAACGCCGTGTGCTCTCCCTCGCGCGGGACGTAGGCGCCCGCCGGGCCTACGAGGCCGAGTTGCTCGCCGCCCGCCGCGATGCCGAGGAAGTCGCACGGCTCAAGAGCGCGTTCCTGGCAAACATGAGCCACGAGATCCGTACCCCACTGACCGCTATCATCGGCTACGCCGAGTTGCTCGGCGAGGAGGTCGCGGGAGAACCTCGCGAGCTGGCGCAGATCATCGAGAAGGGCGGCATGCGGCTTCTCGACACATTGAACTCCATCCTCGACCTCGCGCGGCTGGACTCTGGCACCGAGGCACTGTACCCGCGCCCGCTCGACCTCGCGCAGCACGTCCGTCAGTCGGTCGGGCTGCTCCGCTCCCTGGCCGAGACCAAGAATCTCTCACTTCACGTCCAGATCGCCGAGGATCCACTGCCTGTCGTGATCGACGCAGGCGCGCTAGACCGCGTCGTGACCAACCTCGTCGGGAACGCCATCAAGTTTACCGAGGTGGGCGGTGTCACCGTCTCGCTCGGACTGGACGGCTCCGAGGTGATCCTCCGCGTGGCGGACACGGGCATCGGCATCGACGAAGCGTTCGTGCCGGAGCTCTTTAGCGAGTTCCGCCAGGAGTCCGAAGGGGACGCACGCCGCCACGAGGGCTCCGGTCTCGGCCTCGCGATCACGCACCGACTCGTGACGTTGATGGGCGGCAGCATCGCGGTGGAGAGCCGCAAGGGCGTGGGCAGCACGTTCAGCATCTGGTTCCCACGCCTGGCCCCCGGCGTCGCCGAGGAGGACCGCCGCGCCTTCCCGCCAGACGCCGCCATGAGCGCAGCCGTCCGTCCCGCGATCCTCCGCCCGTAAGGGCGCGTCGCGACAGGCAGCACGCCCCACCTCGGTGCCTCCGTGGGACCACCGAGGCGGAAGGGGTTACGCCGCGACGGCCCGGTCCATCGCGTTCGGAATCGCCGTGTGGAACGGCTCCGCGAGGTCCCCGACGGCCTCGTCCACGACCGTCGCGCCGCCGACCGAGACGACCAGCCGGTCGCCGCCCACGGTTCCGATCTCAGTTCCCTGCGCGCCATACGACTTGATCATCTGGCGCACGTACCCCGCCTCACCCGCAGGCACGCTCAGCACGACCCGGCTCTGCGCCTCACCGAAGAGAACCGCATCCAGCCGCGCATCGAGGTCGGGGAGTTCTACCGTCGCGCCGAGACCGCCGTGAATGCAGGATTCCGCGAGACAAACCGCGAGGCCACCATCGGAGACATCGTGCGCGCTCTGCACGCGGCCAGAGCGGATGGACGCGAGAACGGCAGCCTGGACGGCTTTCTCCTCGTCCAGATCGAGGTGCGGGGCGTCGCCCGTGACCTGACCGTGGAGGTACGCGAGGTACTCGGAGCCCTCCACGCCGCCGGTGTGCTGCCACGCGGCGGGCGTGACGAGGATCAGCACGTCGCCCTCTGCCTTGAAGTCCGCCGTGGTGGTGTGCGCCTCCACGTTCTCCACGAGGCCGACCATCCCAATGGTGGGCGTGGGGTAAATCGCGCCGTCCGGGTTCTCGTTGTAAAAGCTGACGTTGCCACCCGTGACCGGCGTATCGAACGCGCGGCAGGCGTCGCCCATCCCGCCGACAGCCTCGGTGAACTGCCAGTAGACCTCGGGCTTGTACGGGTTGCCGAAGTTGAGGCAGTTGGTGACGGCCAGCGGCTTGCCGCCCGCGCAGACCACGTTGCGTGCGGACTCCGCGACCGCGATCTGCCCGCCCCGGCGCGGGTTGAGGTACACGTACCGCCCGTTGCAGTCCGTCTTCGCCGCGAGGCCGCGATCCGTGCCCTTGATGCGGACCACGGCGGCATCGGTCGGGCCCGGCCCGGCAACGGTGTTGGTGCGGACGTGGGTGTCGTACTGCTCAAAGACCCAGCGCTTGCTCGCAATGGTGGGGCTGCCGAGGAGGTTCTTGAGCACCTCGCCCGCCTCGGTGACATCGCCGAGGCGGGCAGGGTCGAAGGCCTGGGTCTCGTCGAGGTAGGTCGGGCGCGAGGTCTCGCGGTGGTAGACCGGGGCGCCGCCGCCGAGGACCAGCGAGTCGGCGGGCACATCCGCCACGAGGTCGCCGTGCCAGAAGACACGCACGCGCTGGGTGTCCGTCACCACGCCGATCTGGACCGCGTGGAGGTCCCACTTGTCGAAGACGGCCTCCACCTCGTGCTCACGGCCTTTTTCCACCACGAGGAGCATCCGCTCCTGGCTCTCGCTCAGGAGGATCTCGTAGGGCGTCATGCCGCTCTCGCGCTGCGGCGTTTTTTCCAACTGGATGTCCATCCCGACACCGCCCTTCGCACTCATCTCACTGGACGAGCAGGTGATTCCCGCCGCGCCCATGTCCTGCATCCCGACGACCGCGCCGGTTTTGATGACTTCCAGGCTCGCTTCGAGGAGCAGCTTCTCCGTGAACGGATCGCCGACCTGTACGCTGGGGCGCTTCGCCTCGGACTCCTCGCTGATCTCCTCGCTCGCGAACGTCGCGCCGTGGATGCCGTCGCGGCCCGTCGCACTGCCCACGATGAACACGGGGTTGCCTACACCCTCGGCCGTCGCGCTGATCGTCTCGCCGACTTTCACGAGGCCGACGCTCATCGCGTTGACGAGCGGGTTACCCTCGTAGGCCGGGTCGAAGACGACCTCGCCCGCGACGGTCGGCACGCCGAACGAATTGCCGTACCCGCCGATGCCGCGCACGACACCATCCACGAGGAAGCGCACGCGGGGGTTTTCGAGGCTTCCGAACCGGAGCGAGTTGAGGCTCGCGATGGGCCGCGCGCCCATCGTGAAGATGTCTCGCTGGATGCCGCCGACGCCCGTCGCCGCGCCCTGGTAGGGCTCCACGGCGCTGGGGTGGTTGTGGCTCTCGATCTTGAACGCCACCGCCAGTCCGTCCCCGATGTCGACCAGCCCGGCGTTCTCCTCGCCCGCCTCGGCGAGGAGGTTGTCGCCCTCGCGCGGGAGCGTTTTGAGCAACGCGATGGAGTTCTTGTACGAGCAGTGCTCGCTCCACATCACGGAGTAGATGCCCAACTCCGTGAGCGTCGGTTCGCGGCCCAGGTAGTCGCAGATCATCGCGTACTCGTCCTCGGAAAGGCCGTGATCGGCGACGACCTCGGGGGTCACGGGCGGGTCCTCAGGGCGGGGTGCGGGCGCACCGGGAAGACGAGGCGCGGGAGTGTCGTTCGGCGTGCTCATCGGGCGTGCGGGAGGGCTCGCGGAAAGCTACCGGCGCCCTTCGCGAAGGACCGGCCGAATCCACCTTGCCCCCTCCGCCTCGGCACCGAGGCGGGCAGGGTCGATCCTCCGCCACCCCTCAGCCACGAGGCTTGACCTGCACCGGGGAATCCCCTACCCTTCGGGGACTTTCATTCCTGACTGAAACCCGTGCGCGTTTTCCCTCTCGCCGCGCTGGCGCTCCTCGCCGCTCCCCTCGTCTCCGCCCAGACCTGGACCAACGCTGACGTGCGCGGCTACGGCTACGTCACCGGCCTCCTCGCGCATCCTGAGACCGAGTCCGTCTACTCCCGCACCGATGTCGGCGGCATCTTCCGCTGGACTGGCGACCGCTGGCAGCCACTCCTCGACGGTCAGTTCCGACGCACGCAGCGATGGTCGCCCGACGTGGAGTCGTTTGCGCTGGACCCTCGCGTCCCGGGACGGATCTGGGCGGCGCTCGGGGGCAACCTCGATGGGATCGGGCCGGGAGCCGTCATTGTGCGCTCTGATGACGACGGCGCGACGTGGACGGCCACTGCGTTTCCGCGCGAGGTCGGGATGGCGGGGAACGGCTCGTGGCGGCGGGCAGGCGAGCGGCTGGCCGTCGACCCCAACAACTCCGACGTGGTCTATTTCGGCAGTCGCGTGGACGGCCTCTGGCGCACGCTAGACGGCGGCGCCACCTGGGAGCGCGTCGCCAGCTTCCCCACCGTGGGTGATGACGGAGGCCCGGACGACGGCCCCTGCACGGAGCCCAACCTCGACGGCTGCGGCCCGGGCGGCCTCCCATTCGTCGTCTTCGACCCGGCCGATACCATCACCCGAGGCGGGCAGACCGTCACCGCCAACGTCTACGTCGGCACGATGGGCGAGGGCGTCTACCGATCCGCCGATGGCGGCGAGACCTGGGCGCTGGCGGTCCCGATGGAGGGTACACGAGACAACCCGATGCGCGCCGAGTTCGCGCACGGCCGTCTCCAGGTCGCCGTCACTGGCGATGGCGGCAACCCCTACGATGGCGCGATCCTCGTCTACACGCCAGACGGAACGGGCGGCACCGTCGCGGACAAAACCCCGCCCGATCCGTGCCCGGTCTATGGACCGTACGATTGGAACGCCATCGCGGCCCACCCGACCGACCCGGACTTCGTCGTCGCGATCCCGTTCGGCGTCGTCACGCGGAAGGTCTTCTTCTCGCGCAACTTCACCGCCGAGACGCCCACCTGGGAGATCCAGACGGACGAGGGCCCGTACACCCAGTGCCCGGATCAGCAACTGGACAGCGTGGTGAAGCTTCCGCCGTGGGCAGAAGAGGGCGACGGCGTCTACTCCTACGGCGGTGCCGCCCTTATCGACCGCGCCGACCCGCGCCAGGTCTGGATCACCAACGGCTGGGGCATCTATCGCTACGACGACATCCTGCAAGACGGCACCACGCTGGACTTCGTCGGCGTGATGCGTGGCATGGAAGAGCTTTGCATCCACGATGTCGAGGCGCCCGGTGGCCCCGGCCCAGCGTTCCACTCCGCTGTCTTCGACGCCTTCGGCTTCTCGCACATCTCCGCCGCGCAGATGCCCGCGACGACGTTCGAGAAAGGGGCCCAGCAGAATGGGACGGATGTGGCTGTCACCCCTGCTGATCCTCTCGTGGCCATCTCCGTGGCCGCGCGAAACAGTGGCTACCTCACCGCCTCGCGGATCACGCGCGACGGCGGCCAGACCTGGGCCGACCTCCCCGGCCTCGGCGATCCGCTGGACCCGGACGACGCCTGTACCGCGTTCCTCACAGCGGGCAACATCGCCATCAGCGCGACGGACCCCGACCGGATGGTCTGGAGCCCGCAGCGGCAGATCTGGCCCGCCTGCAACGGATTTTCCGAGCGCGTCGTCACGCCACCGCACGTCACATCGGACGCGGGCCAGACGTGGCGCCCGGTTCAGGGCTACGACGTGCCCGGCGGCAACTGGGCCGCAGGCGGCGACTTCGTGGTGAGCCAGCACCTCGTCGCGGACCGAGTGGACGGCGACCGCTTCTACGCCTACGTCAAGCTCGTGGAGCCGCCCTTCGGGACGCAGCTCTGGACGAGTGCAGACGGTGGCGAGACGTGGAGTAACGCTTGCTCAGACTGCCTCCCGGACTTCCGCTTCCCGCGCCTCGAAGCTCACCCGCAGCGCGCCGGGGAAGTCTGGGCCTCGTTCGTCAAGACGTTCGACGTGGACGCGCAGGCGGATCTCTACCGCACGACAGACTTCGGCGCGACGTGGAGCCAGATCACGTCAGCAGATAGCGTCTGGGCGTTCGGCTTCGGGGCGCCGCTTCCCGGCGAGTCCCGCGCGACGGTCTACGCTCACGCCTACATAGACGGCGAAGAAGCCATCTGGTATTCCACGGACGATGCCGCGAGTTGGCAGCGCTTCGGGGGGACGGAGCGTGTGCCCATCGGGCTGTTCGCGGACCTCGCGGGCGACCCAGACCAGCCGGGCGTGGTGTACGCGGGAAGCCTCTGCCGAGGGGCCTGGGTCGGCTCCCTCGGAGTAGCGACCACTACAGAAACCGCCTCCGCTGGGATGGAGGTCTCTGCCGTGATCCCCAACCCGGCCGCTGGCGCCCTCAGCGTTCGCGTCCGTTCCGAGGCGCCCGGTACGCTCCGGGCGACGGTCTTGGACCTGCTCGGGCGCGAGATCGCCACCTTCGCTCCGATCGCCCTCGCCGGGGGTGTCCACCAGTCCGTCGAGGTGGACGGACAGGGCCTCACACCCGGCACTTACATCCTCCGGCTCGTGGTGGGCCAGACCACGGTGACGCGCCGGTTCAGCATCGTGCGGTGATGTCGGTACCTCCCGGCTCCCTCCACCTCGGTGCCGAGGCGGGAGGAGCTTCGGCCTACCTTCGCGCACCAGGATCCCTCCCGTCATGGTCGCCGCTCGCGTCTCCTTCGGTCCCCTCTCGCCCGATCCCGACGAACGCGAGAGGCAGATCGATCTCGCGGATGGCTACCTTGCGATGCTGTTCAAGAACGGGCAGGCCGGTCCAGACCAGATAGACGCACGGGAGAACGGACAGCACGTCGTTTACACGGCGCTCACCCAGCCTGATGCGCACGAAGACCGGTTTTGCTCTGAGTGGAGCCGCCGCGACCGAGAGAAGGTGACGGAGGCCTTCGGCCACCCCCCGAGGTGGACACTTCTGGACGACGACCCCGAGGCTTTCGCGAAAGCAGACTGGCAGGGCGCACCCTCGCTCGTGGTGTGCACCCGATGGGCCTTTGAAAACGACCTGATCGGGCGCGGGGACGATGGCGAAGAGCTCGCGATCTACCTGCTGCCCGTTTCCGACCAGACACGCGAGCATCTCGTGCACTGGGGCATGCACTACCGCGAGTTGGATCTGGTCTGGCTGGGATCGGGTGACCTGGAGATTCCAGCCTACAAGCAACTCGTGGAGCCCGACAGCACGTTGATGGAAGACGGGCGGCGGCTCGCTCGCGAAGTCGAGACGGCCACGAGCCTGCCGACCTATATGTATCTCCAGCGGTACTACGGTCGCCGGACGAACGAGGAGGCTCGGCTCTGCCCGGGATGTGGCGAAGCGTGGTACGTCGGCGGGGACCGCGAGGGGGGCTACCTGGAGGGCTTCGCGTTCCGCTGTGACGCCTGCCGCCTCGTCTCAGAGATGCCGAGCGACACCTCGGACGAGCGGCACGCCCGCCTCGGCGAGTATCGGGCGCCACGCTCGTAACCCCCTCCACCTCGGTGCCGAGGGGGGAGGAGCTACGATGCCGACCGAGCCGTCAGCGCGGGGAGCACCTCGGGAGCGCCATCGCCGAGATGGACCGAGAGACGGGGAAGGCCCGCTGCCCGCTCGATCTCGCGGACAACATCACCCTCAGCCTTCCGCACCCAGGCCCGAAACGGCTCCGGGCGGGTGGCGTGCGTCGGCAGGTAGCGGAGGAACGCGTCCAGGCCCGTTTCGAGGTCGTCCACGGCGAGCCCGGCGCCCTCGGTGGCGGCGTCACGGGCGTTGCAGCGTTGCTCGTAGTGGCCGGGCGTGGGCGCCATGCAGACCGGCTTGCCGAGCCACATCGCCTCGCTGACGGACTCGAAGCCCGCCGTGCAGACGACGCCCCGGCAGACGGCCATCCGCCGGAGGAAGTCCGTGCCGGAGAGCGCGTGGAAGGTCAGCGCCTCGCTATGGACTCGAGGCTCCATCGCCGTGAAGCAGTGGATGGGCACCCCGGGGTGACAGTCGCTCCATCGCGCGAGGACGGACGCGAGGGCGGGCTCCATGAGATAGACGAGCAGCGAGCCGTCATCTTTCGCGCCGTTCATCGCGAGGACCTCTGGGCGGAGCAGTGGCGGCATCACGACCGTCCCCTCGCGTGGAACCTCGGCATCATAGAACGAGAGGGCGAGGCGCGTCTCGGCGCTGGCACCGAGGGCACGCGTGTAGCCGCGCATCGCGGCGCGCTGGAGGGGCTGGCCCGGCGCGAAGGGGTACTCCGGGTACTCGAACATGAACTGGTGCCCCACCGCCACGACGGGCGCGTCGGACGGCCGGAGCAGGCCGTAGAGTCCGGTGAGCGCGTCGAAGAAGGACACGATCACGTCCGGCTCGTGCTCGTCCAAGAGGCCCGCGAGCGCGTCGAGGCTGGCGGAAGTGGAGCGGGCGCTGCGAAGCCCCGCCCAGACTGTACGCCCGAGGTGGATGCGGCCGTGGGCGTCGGCCTCGAAGGTGGGAGCGGAGAGGAGGTGGACCGGTGCGCCGAGGCCGTCGCGGAAGAACGCCGGGACGGACTGGCGGTGACTCGCGCTGACCGTCGCGCCGAGAATCTGGTAGCCCGCGCGGCGGAGCATCGGGGCGAGAGCGAGGGCCTGCGTCATGTGACCGCGCCCCTCGCCCTGGACGGCGAAGAGAATGCGGAGAGAGCGATCCGTGGTCATGCGAGCACCTCGGAGAGGACAGGCGCCTCAGCGGCGACCTCGTGTGGCACCCCGTCCCCTCGCGAGGTGGAACCCGTCCAGCGGATGAGTTCCAGGGTGCCGTCGTGATGCTCCGCGAGGGCGGTGCAACTCTCCACCCAATCGCCGCAATTGGCGTAGAGAATCTCGCGGCCTTCGCGCTGGAAGGTGCAGATCTCGGGCCGGTGGATGTGTCCGCAGACGACGCCGTCCACGCCCGCCTCGGCGCCGCGCCGGGCGACGGCCTCCTCGAACTCGCCCATGTACTGGACGGCCCGCTTCGTGCGCTCCTTGAGGTACGCCGAGAGCGACCAGTACGGGTAGCCGAGCTTGCGGCGGATGGCGGCCACCGGGCGGTTGGCTTTCAGCGTGAGCTCGTAGGCTCTCGCGCCGAGTGCGCTCAGCCAGGGCGCGAGGCGGACCACCCCGTCGAACTCGTCCCCGTGAAGGACGAGCAGGCGGCGGCCGTCCGCGGTTTCGTGGATCGTCTCGCGTTGCACGAGGATCCCTCCGAAGGTCATCCCGACGAACTGGCGGGCCGCGCCGTCGTGGTTGCCGGGGACGTAGACCATCTCGGCGCCCGCTCGGACCTTCCGAAGCAGCTTCTGGATCACGTCGTTGTGCTCCTGCGGCCAATGCCACGAGCGCCGGAGCGCCCACCCGTCTACCACATCGCCGACGAGAACCCACCGGTCGGCCTCGTGGTGGCGGAGAAAGTCGAGGACGGCATCGGCGCGAGCGCCGCGCATCCCGAGGTGGAGATCGGAGAGAAAGAGCGTCCGGTACCGGGCGGTGGACATAGGCGGGGGTGCAGGAGGGCCTCTAAAACAAGCCCCTCTGCATAACGGAACTATGGCGTCCCTGTGACCGCTCCGTTACGCCTGAGGGGGCGTCATAACGGCTATCAAAGGTATCAGCCCCCGCGCCGCCTACGCCCCCTGTCCGCCTCGGTGCCGAGGCGGAGAGACTCGTGGCCTTAAACGAACCGCGCCGACCCTCCTCCCACGGAAAGGTCGGCGCGTGCGCTCGGCGGCGGAGGGGTGGCGAGCCACCCGGGTGGACGGGCACCGCCTGGGTGCCGAGCAGCAGGGATCGCCCGGTGGGCAGCGCGAGGCCACCCGCCGGACGGGGGTATTAGCGAATGACCGTCAGCTTGCGTGTGGCCTCGAAGCCCTCCCCACTGACGCGGAGGACGTACGTACCGGCAGGCATCTGGCGGGCGTCCAACGCAAGGCTCGCCTCACCCTCCGCCATCGGGCCATCTGCGAGCACGGCCACCTCGCGGCCGAGGAGGTCGTACGCGGCGATGCGGACCGGACCAGACACTGCGAGGTCGAACTCCAGCGTCACGAGGCTGGTCGCCGGGTTCGGGTAGAGAGCGCGGAGGGCGTTCTCAGCAACCGTCGGCGTGGAGCCGTTGGAAACCGTCACAGCCGCGGGGCTGAGGTAGTCGCCAGTGTCGAGCACACTCCAACCGGTGAGCCAGACCGGGTTGACCGGGTCGAAGGCGCCCCGGTAGCCGACCTCGTGGAAGAAGTCGTCCCCGAGCGGATCTGCGGAGAAGCTGGCGCCGCTAGCCGCGTCGTTGACAGGACGGGGGTTGAAGCCCTCGTCAGCGGTGCGCGAGGCACTCACGATCACGTCGCTCGTGACGACGGCGTTACCCGCCGCCACGAGAATCGGAGCGACGACCGAGGCCGGGGTGCGCTGGCTCCCCTCCTGAATCAGAGACTCAAGCGTCGTGCCCGCGCCGAAATCCGAGAAAAGGGAGTTGGCGATCACGAGGTCGCCGTTCTCCAGACGCTCGCGCGAGTCTGCGCCGGAGGCGAGGTCCTCGATCCGAAGCGCTTGTGCCGGGAAGTCCGTGTAGACAGAGTTGTAGTACTTGCCACCCGCGTTGTCCCGGAAGAACACCGCCGGGTTGTTCGCGTCGTCGTTCGACGGCGTCGCGTTGACTCCAGCTCCGATGAACGTGACGTTCGAGATCGTCGGGATGGCGAAGGGGTTCGAGCCCTCACCGCCGAGATCGTTGTCACCACCGTCGTGCTCGCCGCCACGACCGGCTACGTCTGCTGACTGGAGCGAGAGCCAGAACTGGCCCTTGCCGTTGTAGCCCTGGTCGTAGTCGAACGTGTCGTCGCCGCAGAAGAGGCCCGCGAGGTACTTGGTCTCGACCGTCCCGCCGAACCACTCGAAGCAGTCGTCGAAGTTGGCGTACACCTCCACGTACTCGATCGTCGTGCCCGCGCCGACGGCGCCGAGCGTCAGGCCGTTGATCTCGTCGCCTTCGACGCCCGAGATCGAGAACCCGCCGTGGCGGATCGAGACATAGCGGAAGATGCCCGAGTCGTCCATCGGGTCGTCGCCGCCGTACTGCGCCTCCTCACCGATCTGCGTCGCCGGGTCGAACTCGATGCCCTCGATCTGCACGTCGATGCGGTTGCCGTTGCCGTCGTTGGCGTTGGTCGGCGCGCGGCCGAGGATGATCACGCCACCCCACAGCTCGCGGTCCCGCTCGTCGGTATCGAAGGCGTCATTGACGTCGTCGATCTCGGCAGTGAAGATGATCGGATCTGAGGCCGTTCCCGTCGCTTCGATGCGAGCACCGCGACGGACGATGAGGGCGCTCGCGCCATCACCGGTGGTGATGTTGTCGGCCTCGACGCCCTTGATGACAGTACCCGCCTCGATCTCAAGCGTGGCGCCTGGATCCACAAAGATGAGGCCGTCGAGGAGATAGGTGTTGGCTGAAGTCCACGTCGTATTCGACGTGATGTCGTCGGTCACTCGGACGGTCTGCGCCTGCACAGGGGCGAGGGCGAGCATCACGAGGCCGACCAGGAGGGTCGCAGTGCGAAGCATGTGGGCGGGAGAGAGAGGGAAGGATGGAGAGTGCACGGTGGCACGCACGCTGGAGCGTGCGCGCCACGCCGCGCGAGGGTCAGCCCCCCGACGGACCGCCGGTCTGTGCCACAGGTGCGGGCACGGATGGCGCGGAGGAACCGCCGAACTGGGGGTTGAAGCTGAGGCCGATGGAGAAGGAGGTGGGTCGGCTGTAGCGCTGAAACAGCGCCTCGGTCAGGCCCGGAGGCACCGTCGCGGCGATGCCGGGATCATCGAGATCCAGGTCGTACACCTCGCGGAAGTCCGCTCCGAGGAGGTTCTTGGCGGAAAGCTTGAGCGACCAGCCCTGGATGAGCCTCTGGCTGGCGATGAAGTCCAGCGTGGGGGCGGGCTCCTCAAACACATCCGGCGTGCCGACCTGCGAGACACGCGAGAGACGACGGCCGAAGACGTTGAAGAAGAGGCCCGCCGTCGTGGTCTCGGAGTCGTAGGCGACGTCGAGGTTGAGGAGGTACGGGCTCTGGCCTTGGAGGGAGCGCTCGGGATCTGCGCCGCGGTCGATCTCTTCCTGGCTCCGCGAGATGGTGGACTGCGTGAGCGTGAGGTTGAGGCCGATGGAGACGTTGGAGAGGGCCTCAGAGACGATGTCGAGGTTGCCACGCGCCTCGATCTCCGCGCCGAAGATCTCGGCCTCCGCCACGTTGCGGAAGGAGGTCTGACCGTTCGCGTTGATGATGGCTCGCTCGATGGGGCCGTCCAGAAGCTTGTAGTACCCAGAGATGGCGATGATCTCGCCCGCTCGGGGGAACCACTCCCACCGGAGATCCAGGTTGGTGATCAGCGTCCGGTCCAAGAACGGGTTGCCGATCAGTTCTTCGCCGAGGCCGAAGTCCCGAGCACCGAAAGGCGCGATCTCGCGGAAGGTGGGCCGTGCAAGAGTCTGTGTGGCTGCAGCCCGCAGGTTCATGTCGTCCGTGACGCCGTAGACGAGGTTGAGCGCCGGGAGGATGTCGAGTTGGTCGATGGTGCCGAACTCACCCGCGAGGGCGAGGAGGCTGTCAGATGCGACCGGGTTCGTCTCAGCCTCGGCGTCTGCGAGGAAGGCGTCGCGCTGGTTCGTAATGAACGGGCTCTGCGTATCGAGAAGGGTTGTCTCCAGACGGGCACCAGCGATCACGCGTAGCCGCTCGAAGAGCGGGAACTCCACCATGCCGTAGCCCGCAGCTACGTCGAGCGTTCCGTTGTAGCTGTTGGCGAGTTCGGTCTCGTCCGAGAGGATCGTACCGTCGAAGTCGACGCGGACACGGCCATCGCTCAACTCGCGTGTGGTGAAACGACCGAGGTTGCGCTCGAAGAACGCCGCGAGGGAGTCGGCGGAGGTGCCACCCAGCTCGGTGCCGCCCGCGCGGATGTCGTAGCGGATGGAGCGCTCGCGGAACTCACGGGTGGTGCGGTCATAGGCGCCGCCGAGCTTGACCGTAGCGCCCAGGCTCCGGACAGGTATGGAGAGATCGGCTGCACCCGCGGCCAGCGTTTCGGAGAGGTCGCGGAAGTAGCGAAGCGGCTCTGGCACAGAAGCCCCCGTGATGCCGTAGTTGATCCGCTCGTTCGGCGTGCCGACGTTGAGGGTGTCGACGGTGTTGGAGAAGAAGCGGAGGTCAGGCTCGTCGAGGTTGGTACCGCTCAGAGAACCACGCCACTCCAACTCTATGTCGCCGAGACCTGCGAAGAGGTGGCGCCCGCGCAGCTGGCTAGAGGCCATCTGGCGCTGCGTGTAGCCGAGGACGCGTTCCTGAAAGAAGGTGCCGACCTGTGTGACCTCGCCCTGAAGGAAGCGTGCCTGCTCATCGGCGCTACGCGTGAACAGCGAGTTGACGCCGATCTCGTTGTTCGCACCGAGGCGGAGGGTGGCGTTCGCGATCCCTCCCCAGGTCACCTCCTGCGTGCCACGCGTGTCATCGTAGACGAGGTCAGCGGTGAACGGGCGCGTGTCAGTGCCGAGACCGCTGAAGCGTGCCGTTGTGCCACCGTCGTAGAAGCTGGCGCTCCGCCCGTAGTTGCCACCCACCACAAAACCGAACGCGCTCTCTTCTGAGAGGTCGAACCGGTCGCCGAACGAGGCGGAGTAGCTCTGGTTGATCGGCGCGGTACCCGTCACAGGCGAGAAGCCCGTCGCGAAGGAGCGCGAGAGGTCACGGAGCTGCCCCGCCCCGTCTGGGTCGAAGCGGAAGTCATTGCGCGAGGGGATATCGGCCGGCAGGATGAGCGTCTCATCGTCGCTGATCTCTGGAATGAGCGCCGCGATGGCGTCTGGTAGATCGCGCGTGCCGTCGTCGTAGCCGAGCCAGTCCGTGGAGCCGCCCTCGTAGGTCAGGAAGCCATCGGCGCCCTGCGTCTGCGTGTCGAAGCCAGAGGAGGCCGAGAGTGAGAACGTCGTCTCCTCGGGGAACGATCGCGTGGAGATGTTGACGAGGCCACCGGAGAAGCTGCCGGGCTGGTCCGGCGTGAAGGTCTTCAACGTGACGATGTTGTCCAGGAGACCACTCGGGAAGAGGTCGAACTGGACCGCGCGCCGATCCGGGTCGGCAGTGGGAAGCTGAGCACCGTTGAGCTGCGTGTTCGCGTAACGGTCACCGAGGCCACGGACGAAGACATAGCGCCCACCCTGGACGCTCGCGCCGGTGACGCGCTCCATCGCGTCGGCAGCATCTGAGGATCCAGAGCGAGAGATGCTCTCTGCGGAGATCGCGTCCGAGACTTGAGCCGCGCGAGCGCGGAGACGGAGCAGGCCCACCTCGGTGTTGCGCTCGATGATGGCCTCAGCGGTGACCTGAACGATGTCCAGCTCGTTGCCGTCTTCGAACTTAAGCTCGATGTTGATCGTCGTCGTCTCGCCCGCGGCGATCTGGACACCTGTGACCTCCTGCGTGTCGAGGCCGACAAACGAGTAGCGAACCGTGTACGTCCCGACGGGGACGTTCGCGATGCGGTAAGCACCGTCGAGATCGGTCGCGGCGCCGCGCTCGATCTCGGTGATGAGAACGTTAGCGCCTGGAAGTGTCTCACCCGATTCGCCGTCCACGACGACGCCGGTGAGAGTGCCCGTCTGGGCGAAGGGGACACCAGCCGTGAGGCCGACGAGGAAAGCCACCAGTGCGAGGCGGTGAAGCAAGATGCGCATGTGGGGGTGGGTGTGGGAGTGCGCGAAAAGGGAGGCCTTGGGGATGGCCGGCCCGTCCGCTGATAGGCTAGACCGCTCGCTTCCGAACTCCGTTACCCACCCTTTACGCCGCCGTTACCGAACCGTAAGCGAACCATGACCCGAGTGTTATGAGGCACGCCTCCTGGCTCCAGGGCCCGATTCTCAGCCCCTTCACAGTCCTACTCAGGTGGCTGGATCGCGCAGTCAGAACGGTTGCCATCGCGTCTTTCAGGTCTCCCGCTTGCCACATGAGAGGGGCGCCCCGGAACCCCTACATCGTTTCTCGCCAGGTCCCCACACCCGGGCACAACGGTGTGGCCTATGTTCTGCCGCCGCCGCACCACGCGGCGATGTCTGCCACCACCCCCTGCATCTGCCCCATGCTCCGTCTGTTCGTTCTCGCGCTCGCGATTCTCACCTCTGCCGGCGCGATGGCGCAAGGCACTTGCACCAACGGCTTTGCCTCCCTGGGCGGTACCTCCTATTCCTGCGATGGCGTGGACGTCGCGGCGGTGCTGCCGACCGGCGTCAACGGTCCGTTCCGCACCGGCGCACTCAACGACATCTGGGGCTGGACGGACCCGCTCGACGGCAAGGAGTACGCGCTCGTAGGCACCCGCAGCGGGACTGTCTTCGTGGATGTGACCGTTCCGAATGCGCCACGCGTGCTCGGGAAGCTTCAAACCGCTGTCTCCCAAGGCTTTTCCACCTGGCGCGATATCAAGACCTACGGCAACGTCGCCGTAGTGGTCGCCGAGGTGACAGACCACGGAATGCAGGTCTTCGATCTGACGCGCCTTCGCGGCCTGAGCGCAGATCCACAACGGGATTTCGTAGAGGACGCCCTCTACACCGGCTTCGGGCGCGCGCACAACGTCGTGGTGGATCCAGAGAGCGGGTTCGCCTTCGGCGTTGGAGCGGACGGAAGCGACACGACGACGTGCGGTGGCGGTGGCCTCCACATCGTGGACATCCGCGATCCCTTCAACCCCACGTTCGCAGGCTGCTTCGATGATGACGGCTACACCCACGATGCGCAGTGCCTCGTCTACAATGGCCCTGATGCGGACTATACCGGCAAGAACATCTGCGTCGCGAGCAACGAGGACACCGTCACCATCGTGGACGTGACAGATCCCGCCAATCCCGTCCAGATCTCGCGCGGCTTCTACCCCGGTGCGGACTACACGCACCAGGGGTGGTTCACCGAGGACCAGCGCTACTTCCTCGTGGACGATGAGTTGGACACCTCCCTCGGCGGTACGCGCACGTTCACCTTCGACCTCGAAGACCTCGACAACCCGGAGTTCCTCTTCCGCTACGACGCGCCGCTCTCGGTCACGGACCACAACCAGTACACACGCGGCACCTTCAGCTACCAGAGCAACTACGAAGGGGGCCTCCGCATCGTGGACCTCTCGCGCCTGACGGAAGGCATTTTCACCGAGGCGGGCCACTTCGACACGTACCCGCAGGGCGACAACCCGAGCTTCAACGGGCAGTGGAGCAACTACCCGTACTTCGAGAGCGGGACCGTCGTGGCGAGCGACAGCGACAACGGGCTGTTCGTGCTCATCCCCGACCAGTCTTTCTTCATCGTAGCCGAGGAAGAGGCACCCGAGACGACCGGGGCGACCTACACCCTCTCAGCGCCGGAGCCCAACCCGACCACCGACCGGACGACGCTCTCGCTCCAGGTCGCGGAGGCGCAGCAGGTGCGTGCGGGCGTCTATGACCTCGCGGGCCGGGAGTTGGTCTCCCTACTGGCACGGCCGGTGGCACCGGGCGAGACGGTGACGCTGGAGGTGTACGCCTCCGACCTGGCGGCGGGCGTGTACGTCGTTCGCGTGACAGGTGAGACGTTCGAGGCCTCGCAGCAGCTCTCCATCGTGCGCTAGATCCCGCGACCGACTCCGCCTCGGGACGCCTGCGGAGGCACCGAGGCGGGCCGATTCGCATCGTGCGGCGACCGGACCCCAGTGGATTCACGACCTTGGGACCACCGCCCACAGAACGGAGCCGTCCCGGCGACGAACCTTCCGCTGCGCCCGTGCGTCTGTAGCCGATGCCTGTTGCACCAAGCGACTCCACGTCCGGTCTCGGAGACCTCGGATTGGGACCGCCGCCCCGTGCCGCTGCCACCCTCGGGGCCCTCTGGTTGCTCGTCTTCACAGCGGCCAGTCAGACCATCATCATCACGCCCGTGCTGCCCGTCATCGGAGAGGCGCTCGGCGTGGGAGTGGACGTGCTCGGCTCGCTCGTCTCGGCGTACTCGTGGGCGCTCGCGGGGGCAGCGCTCGTCATGGGCCCGATCTCCGACCGCATCGGGCGGCGGCGCGTGCTGCTCATCGGCTCCGGTGCGCTGGCGGGCGCCCTCGTGCTGCATGGGCTGGCGAATACCTTCGAGATGCTCCTCGCCGCGCGCATTCTCGCGGGCATCTGTGGCGGAATGCTCTCGGGCGCCGCTGTCAGCTACGTGGGCGACGCGGTACCGTACCGGCGGCGGGGCTGGGCGACCGGCATCGTGATGAGCGGCATCCCCGTGGGGCTCGTCCTGGGCGTACCCGTGGGGCGCATCCTGGCGGCCGGGATCGATTTCCGCGTCCCGTTCGTGGCCTTCGCGGCTCTGATGGGCATCGCGTTCCTGCTCGTCCTCGCGGTGGTCCCCCAACCGGATGTCAAGCTGGACGAGAGCCGCCTCGACGCGAAAGAGTTCGTCCTGGGCTACCTCCGCCTTCTGGGAGACGCGGGCAACCGTGCAGCTGCGCTCACCTACTTCCTGATGTACTTGAGCCTCGGGCTCTTCATCGCGTTCCTGCCGCAGTGGATCACGGATACGCAGCCGCTCGATGTGATTCTCTTCGGCAAGCCCGTCACGCTCGGTGGCCTCCCGGTGGATTTCATCGCGATGCTGTTCTCCGTTGGCGGGCTGGCGAGCATCGTGATCGGGCCGTGGGCAGGCGGGCTTTCGGATCGTGCCGGGCGCAAGCCGATCATCCTCGCCTCGTGCATCGGTCTGCTCCTCGTGACCGTCTCCGTGACCTACCTCGTGGGGCCAGACTCGCGATGGGCGCTCTACCCGATCTACGTCGCGGTGATGGCTCTCTTCGCCCTCCGCGCGAGTCCCCTCCAGGCTCTCCTCACCGCACTCGTGCCCGGACGCCAGCGCGGCACGCTGATGTCGCTCGTCATCGCAGTCGGGCAGATCGGGACCGGCGCAGGCGCCGTCCTCGCAGGCATGGTCTACGCCGGGGCGGGCTTTCGCACCGTCACGTTCATTTCTGCCGCGACGATCCTCGTGATGGCGCTCGTGGTCTGGTGGGCACTGCCGGAGCCGACCGCGGATGCCACCCTGGCTCCAGCCCCGCAAGACGATACCGCTGAGCCCCTGAACGCTGAGGCATCGGTAGCCGCCTCTTGAGATTCTCTGTGAGGCCACCCGGCGGTGAGACGCCCCCGGATCAGGCGCGCCGACTCGGTAGCGCTGATTGGGTGTTCTCCGACGACGAGAGCAGCGTCCGCAGCAACAGCGGGAGATCGTCCGCGCGAGAGGTCGCGGCACGGGCTCCGGCACCGACGAGCACACGAGCGTGATCCCGCGCGTCGTGGCCTGGCGGTACCACGCCCACGGGCACCACGCCCGCTGCGACGGCTGCTCTCATGTCGTCCACGGTGTCGCCTGCCATGGCGGCGTATTCAGGGGATGCGCCGAGGAGGTCCAGAGCATGGAGCAGCCCGAACGGATGCGGCTTCTCCCGCCCGTCCTGCGTCTCCATTCCGACGACGACCGGGATTAGCGCCTCCCATCCGAAGTGCCGAAGCGTCCAGTGCGCGTCCGCCTCGACGCGGCCCGTGACGAGGGCGAGCGGTGCCATCGCGGAAAGCTGGCGCAGAGTCTCCGTTGTGATCGCCGGGGCTTCCTCGCGAATGAGGCCGTCGTACTCCTGGCCCCGGTAGCGACGCTCGAACTCGCTCACGACCTCCCCGAAGGGAACGTCGAGGCCGACATCCCGAAGCAACGCGTCGGTCAGCACCCAGTCGTTGTTAAAGCCCCCCTCGTCTTTCTTGGCCTGTATCGCGCCCTCAAAGAGCGGACGCCCGGCGAAGTGCGCGAAGGTCTCCGCGATGACACGGCGGTAGGATCCACTCACGTCCACGAGCACCCCGTCCATGTCGAGCAAGATGGCGGTGAGGGACATAGAGCATAGAGCAGAAGGCATCGGGCGGAGGTCCACATGCCTCCTGCCTTCCTAGCTGTTCATCGTTTCCAAGAAGGTGTCGTTGGTCTCTGTGCCACGCATCTTGTCTAGGAGGAAGGTCATGGACTCGACGGCGTCCATGTCCGCGAGGAGTTGTCGGAGCACCCAGACACGGCGGAGACGCTCGTCGGAGAGGAGCATTTCCTCACGACGCGTGCCAGAGCGAAGGATGTCGATGGCCGGGAAGATGCGCCGGTTGGCGAGGTCGCGCGTGAGGGCGAGTTCCATGTTGCCGGTGCCCTTGAACTCCTCGAAGATGACATCGTCCATGCGCGAGCCGGTGTCCACGAGCGCGGTCGCGATGACCGTCAGGCTACCTCCTTCCTCCACGGAGCGTGCAGCACCGAAGAGGCGCTTCGGCCCCCGGAGGGCACCGGCCTCCAGGCCACCGCTCATCGTGCGGCTTTGACCGCCCTCGTTCTGGTAGACCTGATTGTGAGCGCGCGCGAGGCGCGTGATGGAATCCAGGAGGATGACCACGTCCTGGCCCGCCTCGACGAGCCGCTTGGCCTTCTCTAGCACGAGGTCGGCGATGTGGACCTGTCGCTCGGGAGCTTCATCGAAGGTGCTCGCGATGACCTCGCCTCGGATGCTTCGCGCAAAGTCCGTCACCTCCTCCGGCCGCTCGTCGATGAGGAGCACGATGAGGTACGCCTCCGGGTCGTTGGTCTCGATGGCCTTCGCGATCTTCTGGAGGAGGACCGTCTTGCCAGTCTTGGGCTGTGCCACGATGAGACCACGCTGCCCCTTCCCGATGGGCGCAAAGAGATCCACGACGCGAGTCCCCAACTCGCCAGAATCGGTCTCCAGGACAATCTGCTGGTCCGGGTAGCCGGGCGTCAGGAAGTCGTAGCTGGTGCGCTCGGAGAGGTCCTTCGGGGAGCGCCCGTTGATGGTGTTGACGCGCAGCAAGGCGAAAAATCGCTCGCCCTCCTTCGGTGGCCGGATCTGCCCGTCGATCGTATCCCCGATGCGGAGAGAGAAGCGCTTGATCTGACTCGGCGAGACGTAGATGTCGTCTGGCGAGGGTAGATAGCTGTATTCGGCAGAGCGGAGAAAGCCGTAGCCGTCGGGCAGAATCTCCAGGACACCGGTCTTGCGGAAGAGGCCCTGCAGAGTGACCCCCATCGGGTCGTAGCCCTGCATGTAGTCCGGCCACTCCTTCGAGATGGGCAGGCGAGGGCGCTGCGGCCGACGGCGGCGGGGACGCTCAGCCTCGCGGTCCGCGGCATGTTCGCGAGGTGACTCGCGCGAGGGTGCAGCCGAAGGCCGCGTGAGGTCCACAGAGCCGCGCCCCGGGGGCCGGTCGCCACCCGTCGTCTTCTCGGAGGCATCGTCGGCCTGAGCTTCCAGGATCTGGTAGATCAAGTCCTGGCGCTCCAGGCCCGCGACACCACGGAGGCCGAGGCGCCGCGCGATCTCGCGAAGCTCTGGCACCTTCTTCTGCTCAAGGGACGTGATGGTCATGGCGGGTCTCCGCACCTCGCGAGGCTACGGACAAGAGCGGTAGGGGAAGGGCGAACGCAGCGGGAGAGGGGCGGGTCAGGCTGCGCGGGAGCGGCTTCAGACGACAGAGGCCGCGTGCGGATCCTGACTCTAACCCGGCGGCTCGTCTGAGGTTCACTCTCCTTCCAGAGCCGCCAGGGCTTCGGCCACGGTCACGTGCGAGCCGGTCACGAGAAGACGGTCGTGCGGCCCGGCCTCGCGACGGAAGTGCGCGAGGCCCTCGGCCACGCTCGGAATGACTTCCACGGCTCCCCCCGCCTCGGTGACGAGGCGGGCGAGGTCGGGGGCCGGGAGTGCGCGGGGCGTCGGTAAGCTCGTCGCGAGAACTCGCGCCTCGTCGCCCTTCAGATGGTGGCGGAGAAACGGGCCGATGTCCTTGTCCGACATCACGCCGAGGAGCAGCCAGGGGGTTCCGCCAACGGTGGTGTGACGCCACCTGTCCGCCGCCCGTGCCAATCCCTCTGCGTTGTGCGCCACGTCCAGCACGATGCGAGGATCGCCTGCCCACCGCTCGCCGCGACCTCGGAGCCCTGCCAGCGCGACAACATCGCGCAGCCCGCGCTCGACGGGCTGGCGGCCGATCTCAGGCATCGCGACCTCGACGGCACGCACCGCCAACGCGGCATTCCACGCCTGATGCTCGCCCTCCAGACCGAGCGCCACTGGCCCGACTCTGCTCATCTCGGTCTCCATCTCGACCACCCCCGCGCGGCCCCCGAGGCGGACCGTCTCACGCACAACCCCGACGGTTGCCCCTCGCGCGCGAGCCTCATCGGACAGCGCCTCGCGGGCCTCCGCTCCGCCGACCGTGTGCAGGAACGGCACGCTTGGCTTCGCGATGCCCGCCTTCTCCCGCGCGATTTCGGGCAGCGTCTCGCCGAGCAGGTCCGTGTGATCTAACCCGATGTGCGTCACGAGGCAGACCACGGGCTCCACCACGTTCGTCGCGTCCAGCCGCCCACCGAGGCCGACTTCCACGACCGCTAGATCCACTGCCTGCTCGCGGAAGTACAGCAGGCTCAACGCGACGGTCGCCTCGAAGAAGCTCGGCCCGATCTCACGCATCGCGCTCTCGTACCGGCCGACGGCCTTCGACAGCCACGCCTCCGGCGCGGGCAGGCCGTCCACGCGCATCCGCTCTCGAAGGGTGAGCAGGTGCGGCGAGGTGTGGAGCCCCATGCGCCGCCCGCTCGCGGTCCCGACGGCCGCCACGAACGACGCCGTAGAACCCTTCCCGTTGGTGCCCGCCACGTGGACGACGGGCAACCCGACGTGCGGGTCTCCCATCGCGGCGAGAAGAGCCCGAACGCGGTCCAGACCTGGCGTGTAGGCGTCGCGGCCTTTGTCCGCGAAGCGCGGGAGATCGTGGAGAAAGGCCTCAGCCGGGGTCACGGTTCAGAAGGCGGGGAAACAGGCCATCCCCACTCCGCCCGCCTCGGTACCGAGGTGGACGAGGCCAGGCCCCTCGTCCCGTTGCGTCACCCATCGTGCAGGACGGCCACGGTGCGCCGGTCTCCGCCTTCGTGGGAGAGACGGAGACGGAGCGTGTGGGCAGGAAACCGCCGGGCGGCGCGCTCCGGCCACTCCACGAGCGTGATGTGGTCGGGATCGTCCAGCATCTCGTTCAGGCCGATGCCGTCGAAGTCGTGATCTGTGTCCAGGCGGTAGAGGTCGAGGTGGCGGACGGGTGGGTTGGCCTCGGCGTGTTCTTGCACCAGCACGAAGGTGGGCGAGGTGACAGCCTCCGCGTCGCCGCCGAGGCCACGCACGAGGCCCTTCGCGAGGTGCGTTTTTCCGGAGCCGAGGTCGCCGCTCAGCGCGACCACATCGCCCGGCTGGAGGTGCGCCGCGAGGGCCTCGCCGAGGTCGAGGGTCTCATCTACACTAGCAGTGGTCCTGGGCAGGAGGTCGCCGAAGGGATCCATCACACCTCCAGCGTCTCGCCGGGCGCCATCTTGCGGGCCTCCATCCCGGCATCCGCCATCTTCTGGACGAACGCCTCCGGGGTACCCGTGAGGAACGGGAGCGTGCCCCAGTGCAGCGGGATGCTCAGCTTCGGCTTGAGGAGCATCGCGGCGCGGACGGCGTCGGACGGCCCCATCGTGAGTACATCGCCGATGGGCAAGAACGCCACGTCGATATCGAATTGGTCGCCGATATCGGCCATCTCAGAGAAAAAAGCCGTGTCACCTGCGTGGTAGATCGTGAGGCCACCTGTCTCCACGACGAAGCCGCCTGCCAGTCCGCCGTAACTGCCGTCGCCGAAGGAGGACGAGTGCCGTGCGTAGGTGTTGGTCACGCGGCCCCAATCGAAGCTGGCCGTACCGCCGGTGTTCATCGGCTGGAATGCCTCGTGCTCGATCTGCTTCTGCACGTAGACCATGATCTCGAACTGGGCGACGAGCAGCGCGCCCGTGCGGCTCAGGATGGACTCCGTGTCGCCGTAGTGATCGAAGTGGGCGTGCGTGAGCAGGACGGCGTCAGGCGAGAGGCTGTCCGGGGAAACGTCCGTGTGCGGGTTGCCCGAGAGGAAGGGATCGAAGAGGAGCGTGGTCCCATCGGCCTCGGTCTGGACGGCGGAGTGGCCGAAGTAGGTGATCGTCATGGAGGAGAAGAGAGAGCGGACTGCATGCTACGCCCCTCTCCCCTCCCGCGGTTCTCGCCTGCTAAAACGGACGCGCGGGAGGCCGATTGGCGCCATCTCCACCGACCTCCTGACCGCCCACACGGCGGACCACCCGCTTCTGTCCTGCACGGGGCGCCGGTCGCTGGTCGCCCGTCTGGCGGGCCTCAGAGCGCGGCGACTCGCGGCGCGGCGCGGTGCGTTGCGGCTCGTCCCGCCTCGGCGCCGCGGCGGAGGGAGTGGGAGCGCCCTGCGGCAAGAACTCGCGCGGGATGCGGGGCGTCTGCTGGAACCGACCGCGGTCGTCTAGGGGCACCCAGGGCTGCGGCAGCTTGTAGAGGTAGCGCCCGATGCCGAGAGCCGCGCCCGCGCGCTTCATTGCGTTCGAGAGCCCACCCTTGACGGCCTCCACATCCGTGTTGTCGGCGCCGTCTTCGCGCCAGGCCCACTCCGGGGATCCGTCCGCGAGCGTCTCGCCGGTCTTGAAGTAAATCCGGCAGATGACACCACCCGAGGGTCCCTCGCGGAACTCGTTCTTCCAACCGCCGGGCGTGAACACCTCGTCCAGGCGGTCCTGCACCGCGCGAGCGGTGATGTAGGCCATCGCGAGGCCCTTCTTCTTATCGCGAGTGGTGGCGCCGGGCTTCCACTCCACGTCATCGGCGGGGAAGGGGGCAGAGAGACGGGTCCAGTCGATGGGCATGGTTCGTTCAGGAGGATTATCCGAACACTACGGCGCGAGGGTGCCAGCCGAGTGTCATCGGGGGGGGCGCAGAGGCAACCCACCTCCCTTCCGACTCCGCCCGCCTCGGCGCCGAGGCGGACCGGGTGGAGGAGCGCAAAGCCTCGCTACGACTACCCCCCACGCATCAACGGCAACGCGACGGTGAACGTGGAGCCCTCGCCTTGGTCGCTGACCACGTCGATGCGGCCCTCCATCGCTTTCACCAAGCCTGCCGCGATGGCGAGGCCGAGGCCGGAGCCTTCGAACTTGCGGTTGATGCGGTGGTCTTCCTGCGCGAACGGCTCGAAGAGCCCGTCCACGAATGCTTCCCCGATCCCCACGCCCGTGTCGGCGACGGTGAATCGCACCTCGTCATCATCGGCCTCGACGCGAACGCGGACCTCACCGGCCTCGGTGAACTTGACGGCGTTGGAAAGCAGGCCGTCCACCACCTGCTCCAGGCGCGAGGGGTCAGCGTGGACGACAGCAGGGGCAGACGCCCGCTCGACATGTAGCGCGAGACCTTTCGCCTCGGCCTGGGGCGCATGGCGTGCCGCCACACCTGCCGCGAGTGCGTCGAGGTCGACCGGCTGGCGTGCGAGGTCGAGGGCGCCTGTTTCCAGACGCGAGAGATCGAGGAGGCTGGAGACGAGCCGGAGGGCACGGTCGGCCGCCTCGGCGATGGTCTGGGCAAACTCGGGGACCTCCTCAGGGGCACCCTCCAGCGCCTGCACCTCCTCCTTCAGGATCTCCGCGAAGCCCCGGATAGCGCCGAGTGGCGTGCGCAGTTCGTGGCTCATCATGCGCAGGAACGACATCCGCGTGCGTGCGGCGCGCTCGGCGGTCTGTCGTGCCCGGACGAGTGCGGTTTCGGCCGCCTTCCGCTCGGTGATGTCGGAGAGGATGCCACCGATGGCGAACCGGCCAGCGGCGTCGAGGCTGGGTGTGGCTCGTTCGCTTACCCAGCGGACCTCGCCGCCCGCCCCGCGCACGCGGTAGTCGAGACGGCTGGGCTCACCCGATTGGAGGCGCGCATCGTGGACCGCGAAAGCCTCGGCGTCCGCATCGGCTACCACGACCTCCCAACTCACTTCGTCGGCGGTGAGAGCCGCAGCAGCGATGCCCGCGACCGCTTCGATCTGGGGTGTGACGAAGGCGTAGCGGCGCTCGCCATCGGCATCGTAGGCGAAGGTGAAGAGCGCGTCCGCGAGGTCCGCGACGGTCCGCTGGAAGCGGGCTTCCGCCTCAGTCCACGCCCAGAGGGTGCTGAAGAGCGCAGCCAATCGCGAGGCCGCAGCCGTCTCTACCTCGTCCGCCTCTCCAGCTACGACGAAAACACCCTCCGCCGCGCCCTCGAAGGGAACCCGGAGCGCAGCCGACTCGCCCATCGCGTCCACGAGATCCGCATGGTCCTCCGGCCCAATGACTTTGGGCGCCAACGACTTCAGCGCATCGCCCACCGGAATCTCGACGGGTGCCTCAGCATCGGGCGGCCAGACGGCGCACCGGACGAGCGCATCGTCGCCGGAGACGTATGCGGCAGCGGGCCGTTCGTGGAGGGCCTCGCTCAGGCGTCGCACCCCGGCTTCGAGCAGCACGAGGGGATCGGGGCGCGTGAGGGCGGTCTCGCGGAGTTCGGCCTCGGCCTGCTCCACGCGAAGCTGCAGGTCGAGCGCGGCGAGGAGGTCCGGGTAATCGTCAGCCAGGGGCGCCATACGGGTCGTGCGGGGCGAGTCCGAGGTATCGGCGGGTGACAGGAGGGGTTTAGGAAGAGGATCCAGTAGGGAGGAGCCAGTAGCAGACGGCCCGCCTCGGTGGGTCCATGGGGCGACCGAGGCGGAGGGGCGCGACCCCAAACCGGAGTGCACACGCTCGGTACCGACTCGCGAGGGGGGCTGAATCCACGTCCCCCCAGGCTGGGCCCGGCGCGCCGGTCTTCCATGTCGATCCCCGGAGGTCGAGCGGGCATGACGGGAGCGGATTCGGGAGTCCCGCCGGACAGGCACGGCACCCCATCCGGCACTGCCCGAGCCTCACCCGGAATCCACCCCCAGGACGGCCTCCAGAGAGGCGGTTCGCAGCGTCTGACGGTATCTTTTCGGGTCTGCGCTCCCACCTTGCCTGATGGCTGACATCCCGCCCGCAAACGCCCTCCCGACCGACGACGAGCCCGGAGACGGCCGCGCCGCCCGCATCATCCCGATCAACATCGAGGAGGAAATGAAGTCCTCCTACATCGACTACTCGATGTCGGTGATCGTAAGCCGTGCGCTGCCGGACGTTCGCGACGGCCTCAAGCCGGTGCAGCGCCGCGTGCTCTACGGGATGCAGGAACTCGGCCTCGCGGCCGGACGCGCTCACAAGAAGAGCGCCCGCATCGTGGGCGAGGTACTCGGCAAGTACCACCCGCATGGCGACCAGAGCGTCTACGACGCCCTCGTCCGCATGGCGCAGGATTTCGCGATGCGCGGCCCTCTTGTGGACGGTCAGGGCAACTTCGGCTCTGTGGACGGAGACTCTGCAGCGGCGATGCGCTACACCGAGGCGCGCATGACCCGCCTCGCGGAGGAACTCCTGCGCGACCTCGACAAGGAGACCGTCGAGTACGTCGACAACTTCGACGGCTCGCTCCAAGAGCCGACCGTCCTCCCAGCGGCCTTCCCGAACCTGCTCGTCAACGGCGCGAGCGGCATCGCAGTCGGCATGGCGACCAACATCCCGCCGCACAACCTCGGCGAGATCGTGGACGGCGTCGTCGCCTACATCGACTCCATCGAGGACGGCGAGGCACAGATCGAGCTCGACGAGCTCATGGAGCACGTCCCCGCCCCAGACTTCCCGACGGGCGGTCTGATCTACGGCGTCGCGGGTGTGCGCGAGGCGTACCGCAGCGGCCGTGGGCGCGTCATCATGCGCGCGACGATGTACGAGGAGGAGATCCGCAAGGACCGCGACGCCCTCATCATCACCGAGATCCCCTATCAGGTCAACAAGGCGACTCTCATCGAGAAGATCGCCTACGCCGTGCGAGACAAGAAGGTGGAGGGCGTCAGCGACCTGCGCGACGAGTCTGACCGCGACGGCATGCGGATCGTGATCGAGCTCAAGCGCGACGCGGTCCCGGAGGTCACGAAGAACCAGCTCTTCAAGTACACGCAGCTCCAGCAGACCTTCGGCGTCAACATCGTGGCGCTGGTGAACGGGCGTCCTCGGACGCTCGGGCTGAAGGACATGATGGAGCACTACGTCGCGCACCGGCACGAGGTCGTCGTGCGGCGGACGGAGTTCGACCTGCGGCACGCCGAGGCGCGCGCCCACGTCCTCGAAGGGCTCACCATCGCGCTGGACCACATCGACGCCGTCATCGCGATCATCCGCCACAGCGCAGACACAGACGAGGCCAAGGCCAACCTCATGGCGGGCGTCTACCCCGCGAGCCTGACCGAGGCCCAGATCGCCCGCCTCGGGCTCCCCGCCGAGCCCCCCATCGCGCTCGGCCACAAGCAGGACACCGTCGCCGACCTCGGCCTCGACAGCGACGAGGCGGAGCAGGGCGACTGGCTCAGCGCCCGCCAGGCCGACGCCATCCTCGCCCTCCGCCTCTCGCGCCTGACCGGCCTGGAGCGCGAGAAGATCCTCGCGGAGTACCGCGAGATCCTCCAGGAGATCGAGCGCCTCAAGAGCATCCTCGGCAACGAGGGCCTTCGTTTCCAGATCATCAAGGACGAACTCCTCGACATCCAGGAGCGCTACGCCGACGGGCGCCGCACGAGCATCGACCCCATCGGCGGCGGCGACATCGACTTGGAGGACCTCATCGAGAACGAGCGGATGGTGGTCACGCTCACGAACCAGGGCCTCGCGAAGCGAACGGCCATCGGTGAGTACCGCTCGCAGGGACGCGGCGGGCGCGGCCTCAAGGGTCTCGGCACGCGCGACGAGGACTGGGTGGAGCATCTCTTCGCCGCCGACACCCACGACTACCTCCTCTTCTTTACCGACCACGGCCAGGTCTACTGGCTCCGCGTGTACGACGTGCCCGAGGGCGGACGCGTCGCGAAGGGCCGGAGCATCCGCAACCTGATCCAGATCGCGCCGGACGACCGCGTGCGCGCCGTCATCGGGATCAAGAAGGAAAACTTCCGCGATCCGGACTTCCTCCAGAACCACTTCGTCACGATGGCCACGCGTCAGGGCCTCGTCAAGAAGACGGCACTGGACGCCTTCAAGCGCCCGATGGTCACCGGCATCATCGCCATCGACATCGTGGACGGCGACGAGCTGGTGGAGGCTCACCTCACCGACGGCGACACGGAGATCGTGCTCGGCTGCTCGGGCGGGCGCGGCATCCGCTTCCATGAGAGCGATGTGCGCGCGATGGGCCGCAAGAGCCGAGGCGTGCGCGGCATGAAGCTCAAGGACGGCGAGACGGTCGTCGGCATGATCGCCGTGCGGCGCGACGAGGCGCAGGTGCTCACCATCTCGGCGGGCGGCTACGGCAAGCGCACGGAACTGGAGGAGTACCGCCAGCAATCGCGCGGTGGTCTCGGCATCCTCGCGCAGAAGACGACGCCCAAGACCGGCGCGTTGGTCGCGCTCAAGAGCGTCGTCGAGGATGACGAGTTGATGATCGGCACGGAGCACGGGCTGCTCATTCGGATGCCGGTCGCGGGCATCAGCACGTTCGGGCGCAACGCACAAGGCGTGCGCGTCATCCGCCTCCGTGACGGCGACGCCATCGCTGACGTGGCCCGCCTCGTCACTGACGGCGCCGACCCCGAGGCAGAGACGGAAGGCGAGGCCTCCCATGGAGATAGCCCGGCGCCCCCCGCCCAGGCAGCGTAGCGATCTCCCCCGCCTCGGGACCTCCACGGAGACACCGAGGCGGACCCACCGAAAGACGGCCCCGCCAGCCGAAGCCAGCGGGGCCGCTGCATTGAAACTCGGAGAGGTCAGCGCACGACGGTGAACCGGACGGACTGCACGCCCTCGGCAGTCTCCACCCGGACGAGGTAGAGGCCCGGTGCCATCGCCTCGGTGCCGAGGCGGGCGGTGTGGGTCCCTTCGGCACGAGCGCCCTCCGCTACGACGGCGACCTCGCGGCCGAGCATGTCGTACACCGCGACGCGCACGTCGGCACCTTCGGGGAGCGAGAAGGCCACCGAGGCCTCCCCGCGTGTCGGGTTCGGGTACACTTGGAGGTCAGCGTCGGAGAGGTCCGGCGTGGTCTCCTCGGCCACCGAGACGAACGGCGCGAGCGTCAGGAAGAGGCGACCTCCGCTCTGCGCGCTGGCGGGGCGCATGGTCGGCTCGAAGCGCGGAAGGTCCACGCTCACCGCGACCGGATCCAGGCCGAGACCTTCCAGCGTGTAGCGGCCAGATGAACTGGTGAGCGCGAAGGCCACGGCCTCGCCACTCTGATCGCGAGCAGTCACGAGCGCACCAGCCAGCGGCGCACCCTCTGGCGTGCGGACGGCGCCTTCCAAGACGGTTCCAGCACCTCCCTTGCGCTGCACGCCGACCGGCCGGTTCAGACCGCCCATGAGCGCGTTGATGTTGGACACGTCGGACGAAACCGAGATCGGATCCGCTTCCGTCCACATCCCAGCGTTCGGGTAGAACTCCGGCGCGTGCTCGTCGGCAGCGAAGAGGACGACGTACTCGCCCTCGGCGAGGCCATCGGCGCGGTAGGCGCCGGAGGCGTCCGTGACGGCGAAGACCTGACCCGGCGCATCCACCCGAGTCACCGCGACCGTGGTGTTCGCCAGCGGAGCGCCCGTGTCCTCGTCCGTGACGGTGCCCGAGATGGAGAAGCCCGGGATGTCCTCGCCTTCCAGCAGAAGCTCCACGTCACCGGCCGCTACCTCGGCGCCGTCTGCGTCGATGGCGACGAAGTCCGCGAGGAAGAGCGCAGGCTTGTCGTCGAAGAACTCCTCGACGTAGCCCGGGGCACGGAAGCCCAGCGCGAGGCGCGACCCTGCGAGGAGCGTCTCGTCCGTCGTGAGGGAGAAGGTGCCGTCCGGCGCCGCGCGAACGTCGAGGAGGGAGAAGAACAGGTTGTCAGAGCTGTAAACGCTCACGGTGCCGTTCTCGATAGGCTCCCCCGCGCTGTCCACCAGCCGCCCGGAGACGGAGACGGTGAAATCGTCGGCCGGGCGAACCAGGGAGAAGTCGATCCCAGCCGCTGTGGCTTCGCCGGGCACCGTCACCGTCGTGGCGTCCTCGAAGAAGAGTGCCTCGTCGTAAAACTGCTGCAGATAGCCGTCGTTGCTGACGTCCACCTGGAAGACGTAGTCATTCTCTGGCAACTCGATGGAGTACCTCCCGTCGGGGCCGGTGACCGTGAGAGCCGTGTACGTGTTATCCGTGGCATACGCCAGGACTGGAACACCTGGAAGGGGAGCGCCGGTCGCCTCGTCTGTGACCGTGCCCGTGGCGATGCCGGGGACACGGCGCTCGAGTGCGAGGTCCTGCGTCGTCGTCTCTCCCGCCGTAGAGGTGAGAATGGCCGTCGCGGAGCGGTAGACGGACGAGGCGTCGCCCTCGCTGTAAATGAAGTAGTCCAGGTCGTACGTGCCGGGCGCGATCTGGAAGGCGTAGTTGCCCTCCCCGTCGATAGACGAGAGGCTCGTGATGGGCCCGACCGGCACCTGACCTTCCGGGTTGACGAGCAGAATGTCGAAGCGGAGCGGCTCGCCGGTCTCCTCATCCGTCAACCGCCCCCGGACGGTGCCGAACGACGGATCGAGGGGCGAGAGGAAAGAGAACCCGAACTGCGGCGCCTCGCCGCCCACGATGGACGGAATCGAGAAGAGCGTCAGGTACTCCGAGGAGGGAGCCGCAAAGAGGTAATACGTCCCGTCCGGCACGTCCTCTATGCGCACCGCGCCGGTGTCGTCCGTGACCGCCTCGTAGGTCGGCCCCTCCGGGTCTTCGGAGTAGACGGTGACGGTGACGGCCACGCCCGCCTCGGGGTCTCCATCGCCTCGCAATGGAACGAAAAACTCGGCAGTGCCAGTCTGCGCGATCGCGGGCGCGACCAGCAGCAACGCTAGGGTGAGAAGAGACGCAAGACGAGACATGGTGGGGGGAATAGGTGCCACCTGAACGGCGGCAAGGGGTTGAGGTTCAACTAGCTGACGCTTCGGACCACGCGCCGCTGGCGGCGTCCCAGCGGAGCAGGAAGGAGCGGACGCGTGAGCCGTCGTGGAAACGGCCCTCGACGTACACAGCGGCTTTATCGCGGGCCGTCACACGAACCGCGACACGGAGGCCTCGGACCGTCGCCTGGTCGTCCCAGAGACCCGCAGCACGAGGCGCGCGAGGCGTGGGGCCCAAGAGATGCGCCCGGCCATCCGGCCCGACTCGCACGCTCCACCCTGGAAGCAGTCTCAGTTCTCCGTTTACACCGACGACCTGTGAGGACACCCAGCCCGGCGTGGAACGACTGTCCACGGGCAGGACCGCCGAGGCAGAGGGAGACGGCGCAGGCGCCAGGAGAATCAGCAGGACAGAGACCAGGGACATGCGAGACGAGAGGAGGACAGGGGAAAACGTAGCGGGAGGAATGGTCTAGCCGCGTGAGGCGGACGACTCATTTTGCACATGCCTTGCCTAGTGCATCCGTACCAGACGCCCCTCATTCCGATGCTGCGGCCTTCCCCTGCCCCGGGGCCTCCGCGCAGGGACCGAGGCGGGCCCACCGAAAAACGGCCCCGCCAGCCGAAGCCAGCGGGGCCGCTGCATTGAAACCCGGAGAGGTCAGCGCACGACGGTGAACCGGACGGACTGCACGCCCTCAGCAGTCTCCACCCGGACGAGGTAGAGGCCCGGTGCCATCGCCTCGGTGCCGAGGCGGGCGGTGTGAGTCCCTTCGGCACGAGCGCCCTCCGCTACGACGGCGACCTCGCGGCCGAGCATGTCGTACACCGCGACGCGCACGTCGGCACCTTCGGGGAGCGAGAAGGCCACTGAGGCCTCGCCACGCGTGGGGTTCGGGATGACCTGAAGGACGCCCTCGTCCTCGCCACGCACCGGCTCGTTAGATACCACGAGGCGCGGCATGAGGTCGAAGGACAGGACCCCGCTGCCACCGTACATCGTGGTCGTCTCTTCCGCGACCTCAAAGCGGGGAAGGTCCACCCGGACATCCACCACCGAGGGCGGCAGGGAGTCGAGGGCGTAGCCACCGCGCGCGTCGGTTAGCGCGAACTCGATGACCTCCTCACCCACACTGGCCGTGATGAGGGCACCGACGAGAGGCTGACCCTCGGCATCGCGGACCGTGCCTTGAAGAGTGCTCTCTTCGAGCACGCCTCGGGCGCGGACGGGGCGGTTCAAGCCGCCCATGAGCGCGTTCACGTTCTGCACGTCGGCCGAGACCGTCACCGTGGACGCGCGGGTCCAACTACGGGCGTCGGGCCAGAACTCAGGGGCGTACTCCTCCTTGGTGAAGAGCACCACGTAGTCGCCCTCGGGAAGGCCCTGGATCCGGTACGCGCCAGAGGCATCCGAGACGCCGTAGTGGAGGCTCCCGTCTTCCAGATCCGCAGCCGCGATGAGCGCCTGCCCGATGGCTCCGCCGGAGTCGCCGTCGGACACCGTCCCGCTGATACTGAAACCGGGACCGTCGCCACCGATGGGAAGGAGCGAGAAATCGATCCCCGTGAACGTCGTGTCCTGAACGCCCACACGGAGGAAGTCCGCGACAGAGAACGTCGGCTTGCCGTCGTAGAACTGCCACTCGTAGTTCTCATCCACGACGCCAATGAGCAGCGGCGCATTCACGAGCGCGAGGCTGGAGTACGTGATCTCGTACGACCCGTCGGCACCGGAGACGCCCTCTGCGACTGGGAGGAAGAAGTTCTCCGCCCAGTTGTACATGCCCACGGTGATCCCGTCCAGAGGCGTACCGGCCGCGTCCGTCACGATCCCCTGAACGGTCGCCGTGAGAGAGGAGGGCAGAGCCTCCAGCGCGATGTCGATGCCTGTGACGGTCGCGTCCTCCGCGACGGTGACTGGCGTGGCGGACGTAGGATCGAAGGCGCCGTCATAGTACACGTCTAGCGCACCGATGGAAGACCCGGAGGCCCGCACGAGGTAGTCCGCCTCGGGAAGCTCCGCGGCGTAGCTGCCATCGGGGCCCGTCGTGACCTGCGCGAAGTAAAGGTTGTCCGTCGAGCCAAGCTCCACTGGGACGCCCGCAGCAGGCGCGCCCGAGGGATCCGTCACGATGCCCGAGAGGAAGCCCGTTCCGCGTGCATCGAGCGCGATGTTCAGTGTCGTCGTGGCTCCAGCCGTCACGGAGACGGCTCGCTCCACCGGCTCGTAGAGCAGCGAGGACGAGAAGCCCAGGCCGAGGAAGTCCGGGAGGAAGAACAGCGAGACAGTAGCCTCACCGGGATCAGCAGGGAAGCCGTAGGTCCCGGACGCGTCCGTCGTGAAAATCTGGAAGGCACCCGTGCAGAATGCCTCGCTGAAATCACACTCCGAACTGGCGACACCGATCAGGAACGGCACCGGATCACCTGTATCACCATCGGTGATTTGCCCACTGACGAGGCCGTCGTCATCGGTAACAGGGGAGACGAGTAGAAAACCCGGACTGCCTCCATCCGGCGAGACACTGACGGGCCCCAGAGGAAGCGCGTTCGTCCAGCTCGTGTTCGGCGCGAGAAGGGCGACGTAGGTACCGACCGGTGCATTCTGGACGGTCGCGGTGGAGTCGGCACCGACCACACCGGAGAAGGCGAGTGTCTGCGTTCCGATCTCGTAGAAATCGACGGCGAGCCCGTCCAGGGCGGGGGCGCCCGTGGAGGGTCCGGCGAAGTCAGCCGGGGAGAGAAACACCTGGGCGGTACCCGTCTGAGCGCGGGCGCCCGGGGCGAGCACCAGAGCGGCGAGCGCTACCAGGGCGAGTAGAGAAGAAAGGCGAAGCATGGGTCTGCGGGGATGACGGGCGAACGCCCGGTGGTGAGAGGAGTTCAAGAGGAGGGGATCCGGGAGGCTTCCGCCCACGCGCCGGTGCTAGCGTTCCATCGGAGGAGAAACGAGCGGTGGGTGCCGCTGCGGCTGAATCGCCCGGCGACGTACACAGAGAGCGCGTCGCGGGAGACCGTGCGCACGGCGAGGCGGACGGAGCCAACCTGGACGGTGTCGTCCCACTGACCGGCAGCGCGCGCTGTGCGGGGACGAGGACCGACGAGGTGGGACCGGCCATCTGGTCCGAGGCGGACCTGCCACCCAGACAGACCTCGGATCTCCCCTCCGGGCCCGATGACGTTGCTTCCGAGCACGCCGCCTTCGGGTGCGATCCAGATACTAGATGGCAGCCCGTCGGCAGCGGGCACTGGGGGCACCGGACGTGGGGGCGCGGCGGAGAGAGCCAGTGTGAGGACGAGCGGGATGAGCATGGAGCGTCGGGGGAATGCGAACGCTTCCAGGCTAGGCCTTGGCTCGGCCTCTTCGCGTGAGGCGGACGACTCATTCTGGATCCAGACGGACTGGTGCATCCGTACCAGGAACCCATGATCTCGACGAACCGACGAGCTGTGGGACTGCGGACCAAAGGGGGATTGCGGAGCGCCCGATGACGGTCTTCTGCAGCGTCCCTCGTTCGCCCGTCCAGTGTGGTCGGGCTACCCCTCTACCAGACCTGTGCGCCAGGCCCAGGCGGTCGCCTCCGCGCGGTTACTCACCGCCAGCTTGCTGTAGACGCTCGCGAGGTGGTTGCGGACGGTGTACTCCGAGACGTGCAGCTCGCCCGCCGCCTCGGCGTTGGTGCGCCCTCGCGCGACGAGCCGGAGCACGTCGATCTCGCGCGGCGTGAGGCCGCCGGGAGTGCCCGCCTCGGCGGGCTGGCGGCGGAGGCTGACCACCTGAGCCGCGATACGGCGCGAGAGCCACCCGTCCTCCCCCGAGGCGATCCCACGCACCGCCTCCACGATGCTCTTGAGGCTCTCGTCCTTCGTGAGGTAGCCCGCCGCGCCCGCGTCCAAAAGCGCACCGACGTACTCAGCGTCGTCGTAGCCGGAGAGGACGAGGACGCGCGACGCGAGGCCCTCGGTGGCGATAGCGCGAGCGACCTCGACGCCGGTCATCTCGGGCATCTCCACGTCCAGCACCACCACGTCCGGCTGCACGTCGCGGACGAGGCGGAGAGCCGTCTTGCCGTCGGCAGCCTCGCCTACGACCTCGATGTCGGCCTCCGCCGCGAGACGGTCGCGGATGCCCTCGCGGACGATGCGGTGGTCGTCCGCGAGGACGACGCGGATGGACGCGCTCATGGCTCTGGGGTCAGCGGGACGGAGACCGAGACCGTGGTGCCACGGCCGGGTGCGGACTGGACCGCAAAGGTCCCGCTTACGGCCTCGGCGCGCTCGGAGGCACCTGCCAGCCCGAGATGGCCCTCGCGGGCGAGGACAGCCCATCGCGGTGGGACATCGAACCCCTGCCCATCGTCCTCTACTGTCACGGTGAACTGATCGTCGGTTTCTGTAGTGGCGAGGCGGAGGCGAGAGGGCGCGGCGTGGCGGAGCGCGTTGGCGAGCGCCTCCTTCGCGATGCGGTAGACGGCCACCCGCGCGGCATCTCCGAGGCGGAGGCCCTCGGCCTGGAGATCGAGATCGATTTGGACGCCGGGGTGCTCGGCGGCGAGGCGGTCGGCGTCGGCGCGGAGGGCGCGCGCGACACCCATCGCGCCGAGGACGGGCGGGCGCAACTCGGTGCAGACGGCTCGGAGTTGCTGGCTCACGTCCAGGAGTGTTTCCTCGACCGCCTCGGCGGTCGTCTGGGCACGAGCCACGTCCGGTTGTGCGTCGCCGCCGAGAGCATCGCCGAGGGTTTCGAGTCGGAAGCGCGCGCCGTAGAGGTCCTGGAGAGGGCCGTCGTGGAGGTCGCGGGCGAGGCGGAGGCGTTCGGCCTCGCGGCCTTCGGCGAGGCGGCGCTGGGCCTCGCGGGCCTCTTCGTTCTGGCGCTCGGCCTCGCGCTCCTCTCGCTGGCGGCGGGTGCGAACAAGCCCAAACCCGGCGCCGAGAAGCGCCACCGCGCCGAGCGTGCGCGCCCACCACGTGCCCCACCACGGTGGCACGACGCGGACGGACAGTTCGCGGTCCTCACCCCAGACACCGTCCGGCCCGGCAGCGCGGACACGGAAGGTGTACGTGCCGGGCGTGAGGTCTGTGTACGACGCCTCGGGACGGTCGCCAGTCGTCTCGCGCCAGTCCGGGTCCACGCCGTCTAGCTGGAAGGCGTAGCGAAGGTCCGCAGCGCCGGGCGCTCCGGGCGCCGCAAACTCCAGCGTGACGAAGTTGTCGCGGTGCGAGAGCGCGACCCGGTCCACCGTGGTAAAGGCGCTCGCGAGGCGAACCGGCTCATCGAAACGACGCATGCCCGTCAGGACGACCTCAGGCGGCGAGCCGACCCCGGCGACCTCGCGGGGATCGAACCAGTTGAACCCGTTCGTACCGCCGATGAGCAAGCTCCCGTCCCTCGCGCGGAACGCCGAGCCAGAGTTGAACTCGGGACCCTGTGCGCCCTGCGCGACGCCGAACGTGCGCACATCGCCGGTCGCCGGGTCCAACCGCGCGAGACCCGCGTTGGTCGTTAACCAGAGCGCGCCCTCCGGGCCGGGCAGCACCGCGTAGATGATGTTGTGCGGAAGGCCGTCGTTGGTCGTCAGCACACGGACCTCGCTCGTGCGCGGGTCGAGGCGGTTCAGGCCGCCGCCCGCCGTCGCGATCCAGACCACGCCTGCGTCGTCCTCGTGGACGCCGTAGACGGTGGAGTGCGCGAGGGGCTGGTCCGTGCCGCCGTCCCACTGGCGGAAGGCGCCGTCTGCCGCGCGATGGACCAGCCCGCCGCCGTACGTCCCGATCCAGAGCCCGCCGCCCGACGCAGGCCGGAGCGCGGTGATGACGTTGTTCGGGAGGCTCGCGGGATCGTCCGGGTCGTGTTGCCACGTTTGCCAGGCACCGTCCGCGAACCGCGCGAGGCCACCGTCCCAGGTCCCGACCCAGAGCGCGCCTGCCGCGTCCTCGTGGAGCGCTGTGACGGTGGAGACGGGCGGCCCCGCCTCGCCGGTGTCGTCTGCGGGGAAGTGCTCGATGCGACCTGTGGATGGGTTCAGCCGGTCCAGACCCGCATCGAAGGTGCCGACCCATAGGCGCCCATCGCGTGATTCCTCCAGGGAAAGAATCACGTCAGCGCCGAGGCTCGTAGGATCGCCTTCGCGATGGGTGAGCGTCGCGAAGGTGCCCGTGGCGGGATCGAGGCGGGCCAGGCCACCGCCGTCGGTTCCAGCCCAGACGGATCCATCGGCGGTCTGGTGGAGCGACCAGACATACGGGTACGGCAAGGATGCATCGCTGAGCGGGTCGGGGAGGTAGAGCCCGAGGCGCTCGCTCGCACCGGTGTAGGCCGCCGCGCCACCACCGTCCGTCCCGATCCAGAGCGTGCCCGCACGGCTCTCCCAGAGCGTTCGCACCACGTCCTTCGGAAGACTGGTGGGGTCGGCGGCGTTGTGACGGAACGCTTCCCAGACCTCAGCGCCGGGCGCGCGTCGGCAAAGCCCTCCGTCGCCAGTCGCGACCCAGACGGATCCGTCGGCCGTCTGCCGGAGGTCGTAGACGTAATCGCCGCAGAGGCCCGTGGCGGCGGAGTGACGGCGCCATCCGTCCGGGGTCTGCTCGTTGAGCCCCGCGCCCGTACCCACCCAGACGGCCCCCTGGCGGTCCACACGGACGAGCGCGTTGTCATCGGCGCCGAGACTCGCGGGGTCCTCGGGATCGTGGCGGTAGGTGCGCCAGCGGCCGGTGCTCGGGTCCACACGGAAGGCGCCCGCACGGAAAGTGCCGACCCAGAGGTGCCCGTCCGGCGTGCCGGTCAGACTCCACACGAAGGGGTCGGGTAGGGCCGCCTCGGCGTAGCGGCGGACCGTGCCACCGCGCGGATCGTGCCAGGCGAGACCGCCATCCGTGCCGATCCAGAGGCGCCCAGCGGCATCCTCGTAGAGCGCCGTCACGATGTCGCCCGGGAGGCTCGCGTCGTCGGCCTCGTCGTGGCGGAAGACGGTGAACCGCTCCGTCTCAGGGTCCATCCTCGCGAGGCCTCCGCCCCAGGTGCCGACCCAGAGCGCGCCATCGCGGGTCTCGGCGAGGGTCTGGACGTAGCTCGTCGGGAGGCCGTCGTCGGGCGCGGCCGGGTCGTGGCGGTAGGTCGTGACGCGGACGCCGTCGTAGCGGTTGAGGCCGTCCTGCGTGCCGAACCAGAGGAACCCGTGGCGGTCCTGCACGACGGCGAGGACCGACGACTGCGAGAGGCCGTCCTCGGCACCGAGACGGTCGAACCGGACGGCGACGCCAGGCGCAGGGCCCTGCGCGAGGGCGGGCACCGCAAAGAGGAGCAGGAGGGCGAAGCGGATCACGCGGCAAGAAACCGACAGCGAGACGCTCGGCACAAGACGCCGGTGTACCAGATGCAGCCTGGTACGAATGCACCAGACGCGCCGCGCGAGGCTCAGCGCACCACCACGACGGGGCGGCTCGCTGCGCCCGCCTCGGTTTCCACGCGGACCACGTAGACACCCGCAGCCAGTGCCACGGTCTCCCACGCGACGGCGTGCGGCCCGGCCGACTGGCGTCCCGAGGCGAGCACGGCCACCTCGCGGCCGAGAGCGTCGTACGCCGCGACGCGGATCGGACCAGACTCGGCCAGCGCGTACCGGATCTCCGTCCGCGAGCGGATCGGGTTGGGCGCGATCTGGAGGTCGAAGCTGTCTGCCACGGGCGATTCGTCCGTGGCGACGACCACCGAGGAGGCGAGCGCGAAGGCGCGGAACATGGGCGCGGGCAGGTCCTCCGGCACACGCATCGCGTCTGCCTCCCCGACGAACCGGGGCGCGTCGGCACGGAGGGTCACGTCACCCGAGGCGCGGAGGCGGAAGGAGCCGTCACTGCGCGAGATCGCGAAGTCCAGGAGATCGCCCGATGCGTCGCGAGCAGTTACGAGCGCGACGGGGACGGGAGCACCATTCGCATCGCGCACGAGACCCTCCACGGCGCTTCCCATCGCGCGGGGCGTGCGGGCGGCGAGTCGGAGCATGAGACCGTCAGCATCGGCACCCGCAAGGTCGATCACGCCCGCCTCGGTCCACTCGTCGGCACCCGGCCAGTAGGCGGGCTGGCGACCCTCGTCGGCCGCGAGAACGACGTAGCGACCGTCCGCGAGACTACCGATCCGGTACGATCCATCCGCGCGAGTCGTCCCGAAGGCGACGCCGGGAGCGTCCAGCCTCGCGGCGACGACCACGGCACCTGCCAGCGCGCCGGACTCAGAGCGGACACTGCCGGAGAGAGTCCGGCCTGCGAGGGTCTCGCCCTCCGCTTCGAGCACGATGTCACCGAGCGCGATCTCGAAGAACGACGAGTCTGCGATGAGGGGCGTCGCGAGATCCAGCGTGGGGCGGTCGTCGAAGAACTCCGGGAGGAAGCCCTCGGCCTCGAAGCGAACCGCGAGCGCCTCCCCCACGAGGGTCGGATCGGTCAGCCGCACCTCGAACTCGCCGCTCACACCGACGGGCTCGAAGGCAATCGAGTTGAGACTGAGACCGGGCGCAAACACATTCACGCTCCCGACGAGGCCCGCCTCCACGTTCCCGCCAATCGGCTGGCCCGCGCTATCCACGAGGCGACCCGAGATCGAGATCAGGACGCCCGAGGAAATGAAGGGCCGGAGCGAAAAGTCGATACTCGAGGCACCATCGGGCGCGGAGACTTCCACTGGGGTCGCCTCGGTGGCGACGAGGACACCGTCGAAGAACTGCGACTCGTAGAACGGACTCTCGGCCCGGACGATATAGGTCCCCTCGATGATATCCAGCCCGTAGGATCCATCAGACGAGGTGCGAGTGCGGACCGAGGGGGCGGCACCGTTGATCTCGAACGCTGTGATGTCGACTCCAGCAGCGGGCGCACCATCGGTGTCGAGCGCGGTGCCAGAGAGGACGGCGAACTGCTGGCGCGTGGCCTGGAGATTCAGCGTGGGCTGGGTCCCGGCCTCCAGCGTGACTTGGAACGGAATGGGTTCGTACACCGCGTTCGACGCCTTCGGAAGCAAGCGAACCACGCCGTCCCACGTTCTCGGTGCTCCCCGGAAGTAGAACCGGCCCTCGCCGTCTACGGTACCGATTCCAGTCGCGAGGCTCCCGTCGGACCGGTCGACACGGAACTCGGTGGTGGCGAGACGGACGACCTCGCCCGTGAGGGCGTCGAGGATACGGCCTCGGAGCGTGACGAGGCCGTCGCTGTCGTCCACCTCGAAGACCGAGACCTCACCCAGCGTCGCCGCTTCTTGCGTGGAGTCCGCCTCGCCGACGAAGGATGGAAACGAGGCACTCGCGAGGAAGCCCGACTCCGGCGTCGGGAACGCGAAGTAGGCACCGGGCGGGACATCCAGGACCTCGGCGTTCCCGTCGGCATCCGTCGTGGCGGAGTACGAGGGAGCACCCTCATCAGCGGAGTAGACCGTGAGCGGCAGGCCCGCTACGCCTCCGCCGTCGTCGAGGCGGACGGAGAACTCCGCAGTACCGGTCTGCGCCGCGACGGCACCCGCAGAGAAGAGAGAAAAGACGAGGAGCGAGAGAAGATGACGCATGACAGGAGAGGGGCGCGGACAGCGGTGGCGTGCGGCAGAGTCACAGGAGGTGTTCGTCGCGGGACCTGCGCATCCACTACCCGCAGGCTAGGGCCAACACCCAGACGCCCCCACCTCGGGACCTCCATGGACGCACCGAGGCGGCCCCAGTCGTTAGCGGTCGGGGGGGCGATCCGCCGGGCGATCAGCATGTCCCGCCAGCGACTTGAGGCGACGCTTGAACCCCTCTGCGGCAGCGGTGTAGCCGCCTTCGGCACCATCCACAAAGTGGACCTGCTGACCCATCCGGTGGTAGACCAGACACGTCATCACCGCGCGATTCGAGACGTGGAGGCCCCAGGCCAACTCGCCTCGCGCGAACCGGTCGTCGAGGAAGGCGACCAGACGCTCCCGCTGCTCGGGCGTGCCCGCGAGCACCATCCGGAGCACGCCGTCGAACTTGCGGTAGTCCGTGGACGCACGGAGGAGACGCGGGTACGCGCCCCAGTCGGTCTCGCTCGTCACCGACTGGCGGCGGAGAAGCACACGCCCGACGAGGCCCAACGCCCACAGCTTGGCGCGCGCGCCGAGGCGTCCGCCGTGACGCAAGCCCACCTCGGGCGAAAGCCGACGTGGATCGGTAGAGAGACGGAGGGCAGGGAGCGCGATGGGATGCGCGTCCTCGCCGTAGACGGCTTCCACCTCGGCGAGCACGTCCCGGTACGTCTCAGTCGCCGCCTCTCCTACCGCTGCGACGAGCAGCGCGACGGTCTCGCCGTGCGGACTTCGGATATCCTGCCAACGGCACTCCAGACCGGCATACGGATCGGCGCCAGACGTGGGGCTCGCCTGAGAGGCATAGCGCGAGGCCGTCTCGGGGTCTTTGACGCGGTCTTCGGCCCATGCCATCCCCGCGCCCATGAACAGCGCCTGGTCGTAGTTCTCGCTCACGCGGACCTTCGCGACAGCGATCTCGTGCCCGGCCTCGCGAATCTCCGCCATCGGCACCGCACCGACACGCAGCGGCAGCCCGAGCCGTTCGTCTGCGTGGCGTTGGAGCGCCGCCAGCGCACCGAGGACATCGCCGAGAAGGGTGGGTGGGACGGCGAGCGTCGCGCCGTCACCGCCGAAGACGAACGGGATCTCCGCCCGCTCCGCCGCGACGCCTGTCTCTGGCACCGCCCCCAGCGCCGCCGCGATGCCTGCCGCCCCGACGTAGTTCACATCGCGGTAGCGCCCGTCTTTGACGGCCTGCGTGGAGCCCTTCACGTCCGTGATGACGACCGTCCACTCATCGGGGAGAGGCGCGTACGCTCCAGGATCGGCGAGATCCGCGAAGCGAGCACGCGCGGGAAGGGTAGCGTAGAAGGTGGCCGACATGACAGGGAGAACGTACCGCTCAACTGTGCCCGCCTCGGTGCCGAGGCGGAGGGACTCCGCCCTCACGCTATCCGTCTTCGCGGTGGACCGTCTCTGGAGAGAACGCAGGCGCACAGACGGCCCAATACTCGCACGGCTCCGCATCGGACGGATTGAGATAGCGGATCCGCTCCCCGGCCTCGCAGAGCACCGTCTCGCCCGGCCCCACGTCCAGGTCGCCGCCGTCGTGCTCCACGCGCATCGTGCCCCGGATCACGATGGTGACTTCATCGAACGCGGGCGTCTGCGCGGGCTCGCTCCAGCCGGGCGGCGCGACCATGTGCGCCACGGAGAGGCTCGCCGTCCCGGTATTGACACGGCCGACGTGCTCTTCGATGGTCTTGCCGCCAGGGACGGGAATGGTGGTGGGGCTCGTGATGTGGCGGGGCATGTCGGTCTCGGATGGGCGATGTCGGATTTCGAACGGAGACGCCGGGTTCCGAAGGAATGACTCTGCCCGCCTCGGCGCCGAGGTGGACCATGCCGCCTCCCGGCATCTCGGGAGGCCCTGCGCGAGCTTCGCGCCGTTTCTTCCGGTGCCCTCCCCCACTGCTCATGCCCCGCGCCTCCCGATTGGCAGCGTTCGCCGTCCTCACTCTCCTTCTCACAGGCTGCGGCACCGCGCCCACCACCGCGCAGCCTGCCCCGTCGCCCGATGAGGTCGTCTTCCTCGCTGCGCGAGGCCACACCGACGCCCTCGTCGCCGCCCTCGACGCTGGGGCTGATCCCGATGCGTTCGGCCGCGACCTGGAGACACGGGACCGCCTCACGCCGCTCCTCGCCGCCGCTCGGAACGACCGCCCCGAGACGGTCGCGCTCCTCATCGAACGGGGCGCGAGCCTGACCCTCGCGGATTCCTCGGGCAACGCCCCACTCCGCTACGCCGCCGACGGTCGGAGCCCCGGCTCCGCCCGCGTGCTCGCCGAGGCGGGCGCCCCTCTGGAGGCCCGCAACAACGACGGCACCACCGCGCTCGGATGGGCCGCCTTCCTGGGCGCGACAGACGTCATCCGCGTGCTTTTAGACGCGGGGGCCGACATTGAGGGACGCACCTCTGGAAACCGCACGCCGCTCGTCGCTGCCATCCGAACCTTCGGCGACGCCTACGGCAACGCGGAGTCCCTCGCGTTCCTCCTCGCGCGAGGTGCCGACGCGACGGTTACGGGCGACCGGAACCAGACGCCGCTGCTCCGCGCCGCCTCGGACACACCGGGCGCCTTTCTTGCGAGCGCTCTCCTGCTCCGCGCGGGTGCCTCCAGCTTCGAGGCCGCTAACCTCGCACGTCAGCGCGGCGCCACCGCCCTCGCGGCCCTCTACTCCGGCGACACCATCGCCCGCGCCCACGCGGACCTTCTCCTCGCTATCGTGGACGAAGACGCCGGGGCCGTGCGCGAGGCCCTCGCGGCTGGAGCCCAGCCCAACGCGGGCGTCAACGGGGACGAGTTCTTCGGAACAGGCTTCCAGGAAGACGGCGGCCCGCTCCACCTCGCGGCGCTGCTGGGCGCCCCCGCCGAGGTCATCGCGGCACTCGTGGAGGGCGGCACGAACGTGGACGCCACGACGCAGTCGGGACAGCCGCCGGTCAAAGCCGCCGCCGAGCGCGGGCACCTGGAAACCCTTCGCGCGCTCCTCGCGGCGGGCGCGAGCCCGGAGAGCACCACCGAGCGTCCGTTCCTGGGGCTGGAGCCTGTCCACTGGGCTGCGAGCGCGGGCGAGACCGAGGCCGTCCGCGTCCTCCTTGACGCAGGGGCGAACCCGAGCTACACGACCAACGCGAGCATGGGCTTCGGCTACAACGCCCTCGGTTACGCCATCCACCACGGCCACGTGGAGACCGTCCGCGTGCTGCTGGAGGCCGGGATGACGACCGAGCACGTCGGCGAGAGCCCACACACGGCGCTGGACCTCGCGGAGGAGCGCCGTTGGCCTGAGATCGCGCGGCTGCTGCGCGAGCGCGGCGCGAAGACGACGACTGAACTCGCGCGGGAACGCGTCACCGCCATGGTGGCCTCGGATGGGCCGGAAGCGGCATGGGAGCAGGTACTCCGCGAGGACGATGTGCCCGCCATTCGGGTGCTCCTCGCGATGGACCATGCGCCCCCCCCGGATGTCCTCGCGACGACGCTCTTCTCGCTCCAAGACGACCCCGACCTCGTCGTCCCACTCGTGGCGGCAGGTGCCGACGTGCACGCGGTCAACCTCGACGGCAACACGCCTCTCCACGAAGCCGCCGCCAACGGCATCGCGGATCTCGTCGCCGCACTCCTCGACGCGGGAGCCGACCCCGACCGCGAGAACGGGAACGACAAAACCCCGCTGGACCTCGCGCTCGAATGGGGGGACGACGAGATCATCGCGCTCTTCACCCTCGGTCCCGGCGACGAGTAGCCTCTCCATGCGATTCCTCTTTCTCCTCGCCCTCACCGCTCTAACGGCGTGCTCCGCTGGACCGCCCGGCGTCACTATCGCCGACGATCCATCCGAGGCGGACCCGGTGGGCGACGACTTCACCACGGTTCTCCCGCCGCTGCATCGTGCCGCCGCCGAGGGCGACACCGCCGCCGTCGCGCGGCTCCTCGCGGGTGGTGCCGATGTGAACGCCCTCGCGCAGATCGCACCTCCACCGGAGGCGACCGCTACGCCGCTCCATCTCGCCGCAGGTGCCGGGCACAACCCGGTCGTGAAGCAGTTGATCGGGGCGGGCGCGGACCTGGACACCATGAGCCCCCTCTACGGGACGCCGCTCCGCCAGGCCGTCACGTCCACCTCTGCCGTTCTCGCGCGCCTCGTCCTCGCGGGAGCCGACCCCTCCATTCCCGACGCTGAGGGTGAGCTGCCCATCCACTACGCGCTGAAGCAGGGCGACCGAGGGGCTGCGTCCACCCTCGCGCGAGGCTCCGACCCGACAGCACCGAACGCCGAGGGTCGATCTGCCTTCGTAGGCGCGGCGAGCATCGGGGCGGAGAGTGCCGTCCGCCAGTTCCTGGAGAATGGCGCGGACCCCACGCGCCCCGACGCCGACGGCACCACCGCGCTGAGCGTCGCGACGGACGAGGCCACGCGCACCGTCCTCCTCCACTGGGGCGCCGATCCGAGTGCGACCGTCCCCTTACCTGAGGCGTTCGTGTTCGCCTGCCTGGCAGCGTTGCAGGGCAACACGTTTGCCCTTCAGTCCTGGGCTGCACAGGGACTCGATCTGAACCGCGACTGCTCCGGGAGCACGCCCCTGATCACCGCAGCCGCGTCGTGCCAGGCGGACGTGGTTTCCGCGCTCCTGGAGGCGGGGGCTAGCCCCAACGTGTGCAGCGCCGACCCGTTCAACCCCGACCAGCCGTGTGCCTCGGGCGGTAGTCTCGGGTCCGTCATCTACGGCACGTACCCGCTCGGCGCCACCGAGTCTGCTCTCCGCGACGCCCAACGAGATGGCGACGAGATCCAGACGTCTCGGTGTGAGGCGACGCTCCGCGTGATCCGCCCTTCGACGGGCCGCATCCCGCAGGATCTCCGCCGCGCCGCCATTGACTAGCCCCGCCTCGGTGCCGAGGCGGGCCCACCCGGCTCCCCCGTTCTAGGGAGAGGACTGCACGACCCAGACCCGTTAGACTCCGGCTGTCTTCCCGTGCCCTCATGCGTCGCACCTATCTGCTCGCCCTCGCCCTACTTGTGGCCGTCGTCAGTGCACCGGAAGCCATCGCGCAAGACCCGCCCGGCCTCGGCTTCTCCTACCAAACGGGCGACCCCGGCCTTCGCGTCGCCATCCTCGCCGACGACGGACCCGCAGGCCCCGCCGGACTTCTCGTCGGTGACGTGATCACGGCCGTCAGCGGGCGGTCTGTCGCTGGTCTCGGTCCTGAGGACAGCGCCGAGTGGCTCGCGTCCGTCACCCGTTCCGGTCTTCCAGTCATTCTCGATGTGACGCGGGGCCGCAGGACGCTCAAGGTCGAGATCACGCCTGCCCCCTACAGCCGCGCTGCACTCCAGGCCAAGACCGAGGCGCGGCAGCGCGCGAGCGCCGACTTCGACCGTTTCCAGGATGATTCCTTCCCCGGAGAGGCCTTCATCACGATGCTCGACGAGATGCGGTCTGCCCCGCCGGAATGGGCGGCGTTCTCTCAGATCATGGCTACCGCATCCAGACCCTACCGGACCCGGCGCGATGGCGCCGCCCTCGTCATTCACAACGCGACCCGCAGAGTCCGAATCCCGGTCTCGGAGAACGTGCGAGTGCTCCCGACGACGGAGGGGACGGGATTCAGCATCTTCGCTCCCAGCCTCACTATCGAATGGCCGGAGGAGACCCCCGAGATCTGGCCTTCCGCGAGTTTCGAGATGGGGTCGCGTGATGACAGCGACCGTGCCGTCGAGACCTTCCGCGCCGTCCTTCGCGCCTGGGATGCCATTCGCGTAGGCCAGGCCCAGACGCCCCCGTCCAGCTTGGAGGCCCTCGCCGAGGCCGTGAACGTGCCGCCACTCAACCGGACGGTCACGCGCGAGGGCGACCGCCTCGCCCTCCGATCCCCCTCGTGCACGATCTGGCTGCCGCTCACGCGCCCCCTCACGGTCATTCCCGTGGCCGACAACCCCCACTTCGAGGTACGCGGCGAGGGGATGGAGGTACAGTGCTCGGGCAATCCGATTCCGTCCCGTTTCGTCACAATCGACCTCGACACACCCGAAAGCCGCGATGCCGCCGTGTCGGCACTCCGCGCGCTCCTCGGCTCGGGGGACGATGCGCCCATCGCGCAGGACACCGGCGCCAGGACACCAGATCCAGCCACTGTGTGCGTCTCCGGCACGTGCACCGATGGCACGGGAACGATGCGCTACGGCCGCATGGCCACCTACGAGGGCGAGTGGCGAGGAGGCAAACGTCACGGCCAGGGAACCCTCACCGAACACGGTCCCGGCGCCTCCACGTTCGTCGGCGAGTGGGCGAATGACTCTCGCGTCCGAGGCCGCGAGACGACAGCGCTCGGAAGCATCTACGAGGGCGAATACGCGAACGACAGGTACCACGGACGAGGCGCCATGACCTACACCACCGGCACGACGTTCGTCGGCGATTGGGTGGACGGCCAGCAGCACGGCAGGGGCACGATGACTTTCGCCACCGGCGACACGTTCACAGGCACGTGGGCTGAGGGCGATCAGGTCGGCCAGGGCACCTACACTTGGGCTGATGGCAGGGTCTACGTTGGAGGATGGCAGGCCACCGGACCGCAGGGAACGGGCACGCTCACATGGCCCGAGGGCGTTTCTCTCACCGGAGACTGGACCGCCGGTGCCCTCACGCGCGGCGTCAAGACGTGGCCGGATGGCAAGCGATACGAGGGCGGCATCTCCGGCATCCACCCGCAAGGAGACGGCACCATGCGCTACCCCGACGGGCGCGTCTTCGTCGGCACGTTCACGCAGGGTGCCCCAGACGAAGGCACACTGCAGACGGGCGATGGTCCCCCTCGCCCCGTCCGCTACGAGATGAACCTCCTCGGCCGCTTCGACTTCGTCTCCATCGACTGACCCCTCCCGCCTCGGTCCCTCCATGGACCGACCGAGGCGGACCGACTCACCATGCGACGACTCTCTCTCTTTCTCGCCCTGCTGGCCTTCATCGCGAGCGCGCCGGGCGCCCTTGCGCAAGACCCGCCCGGCCTCGGCTTCGCGTTCGTGCCGGAGCCCGAGGGCCTCCGCGTCACTACCCTCGCCGACGACGGGCCTGCAGGCCCCGCTGGGCTCCTCGCGGGCGACCTCGTCACGACCGTCAGCGGGAAGCCCATGTCTGGCCTCGAGCGGGACGCCATCGCCGAATGGTTAACCGCCGTCAACAACGCCGGTCTGCCTGTCTTCCTCGATGTCCAGCGCGACGGCACCACACGTCAGGTCTCCATCACGCCCGCCCCGTACAGCCGCGAGGCGCTGGCCGCCAAAACCGAGGCGGAGGCGGTCTTCGACTCGCTCGACGCTGGGACGTTCGTTGACCTGCTGGGGGCACTCGGTTCCGTTTTTGACTCGTCGCCAGAGTTGGAGGCCTTCCGCGAGGCGATGGACAGGCCGCCACACAACCGAACCGTCGAACGCGACGGAGACGACCTCGTGATCGCCTCCGCGATCTGCACCGTTCGAGTCACCATCTCGGACGAGATCGTCGTGACCCCCTCCGCGACCACCGCGGCCTACTTCAACGTCGAGGGGCCCGGGATCGAATCGCAGTGCCGGGACAGCGACGCCTACCAGCCCGAGGACGTCAACTTCGACGTGGACTCCCGCGAGAGCCGCGATGCTGCCGTCTCAGCGCTTCGCGCCCTGATCCGCTCCTGGGACGACGTGGCACCTGCACCGTCGGCCAGCGCGGATACCGGCTGCATCGCGGGAGACTGCACCGATGGAACGGGCACCTGGCGCTACGAGAGCGGCACCACCTACGCGGGCACCTGGCGCGGGGGTAAACGCCACGGACGTGGCACCTACACCTTCACGAGTGGCATGACATTCGTCGGTGACTGGGTGGACGGATCACGCGTGAGCGGCCGCGAGACCTACGAGAGCGGTGCCACCTACGACGGCGAGTACGCGAACGACAAGCGCCACGGACGAGGCACCTACACCTTCACGAGCGGCAACGTCTACACGGGCGCCTGGGTAGAGGGCACGCGCACCGGCTACGGCTCGATGGCCTACACCAGTGGCGACACCTATGCGGGCAACTGGCGCGAAGGAAAACGCGACGGCCTCGGTACCTACACCTGGGCTGAGACCGGCATGACGTTCACTGGGACGTGGGCCGATGGCGCCCGTGTGCAGGGCCGCGAGACGTTCACGGACGGCCGCGTCTACCAGGGCGAATACGCGAACGACAAGCGCCACGGGCAGGGCACGATGACCTACCCCGACGGGCGCGTCGAGACGGGCACTTGGCGCGAGGGCACCCTCGTCGCGTCCGCCTCCCAACCCGTAGCCTCGCAGCCTGCGGCTCCCCCCGCCTCGGCACCGAGGCCGACCGACCCGGCGCCCGGCAGCGAGGAGGCCTCGGGCGACGTGTGCGTCTCTGGCTCCTGCACGGACGGCACCGGCACCATGCGCTACGCCTCGGGCCAGACGCTCACCGGCACCTTTGCGGGCGGCCAGCCCATCCGCGGGCTCTTGTCCATGGTCGGCGGTGATGCCTACGATGGCGAGTTCGGTACGGATGGAAGGTTTCACGGGCAGGGCCTCTACACCTTCGGTCCGGGCGAGTACGAAGGCCACACGTTCCAGGGCACCTTCGCGGACGGCGCGCCTACCTCTGGCACCTACACCTGGGCCAACGGCCAGACCTACGAGGGCGACTGGGACGGCTGGTCCCGCACCGGGCGGGGCCTCATGAGCTACACCAACGGCAACAAGTACATCGGCGACTGGCGCGATGGACTGCGCCACGGGCAGGGCACCTTCACGTTCTCAGGCGGGGGCGATTTCCGCGGCGAGTGGGTAGACGACGAGCGCGTCCAGGGCCAGGAGTACTACACGAGCGGCAACGTGTACGAGGGCGCCTACGCCGACGACAAGCGTCACGGCATAGGCGTCATGCGCTACGCCTCCGGCGATCTGTACGCGGGTGAGTGGGTAGCGGGAGACCGCGTAGGAATCGGCACCTACACCTGGGCCGATGGCAAGAAATACACCGGTGCCTGGACCGACAACGTTCGCAACGGCACCGGCACGATGACCTTCCCTGACGGCAACCGCTACGAGGGCGACTTCGCGAATGGCCAATACCACGGCCAAGGCGTCTTCACGTGGGCCAACGGCCAGCGCTACGAGGGTGAGTTCGCCGACGACCAGCGTCACGGACAGGGCACCCAGCACTACGTCGATGGCCGCGTGTTCATCGGCACCTGGGCGGAGGGCAAGCCTGTGGAAGGCAAGCTCCGCCGCTTCGGCGATGCCGAGGCCCGCCCCGTCCGCAACGAGGACGGCACCTTTGTCTACACCGACTAGCCCCGCCTGGGTCTCCCCACGGACCCACCGAGGCAGCCCTACCCACCCCATGCGACTGTCCCTCTCTCTCTCCGTTCTGGCCCTTTTTATCGGCGCAGCGGGTGCCCTCGCGCAAGCCCCCTGCGAGGAGGCTCCCCCCCTCCACGAGGCCGAGACCGCCGAGCACGTCCGCTGCGCACTGGCAGAGGGCGCCGACGTGAACGCGCCCGTCCCGAACGAGGGCGGAGCCACGCCCCTTCACATCGCCGCGGGATGGGACCGAGCTGAGGTCGTTCGCGCTCTCCTCGACGCCGGGGCAGAGATCGAGGTACGCGATGAGTCCGGCATGACCCCGTTCCTCTCCGCCTCAGACGGTCAGGGCATCGAAGCCCTCCGTCTCCTCCTCGCCGCAGGCGCCGATCCCCTCGTGACCGCTACCGACTTCGAGGGCAACGGCGCGATGCACTACGCCGTCCGCGTGGAGAACGCTGAGGCCATCCAGTTCCTCACCGAGGCGGGCGTGCCCGTGGACCAGCGCGCGGGCGACGGTATGACGGCGCTCATGCAGGCCGTCGGCTACGGCGGGCGCAGCATGGAAACGGTCCGCCTTCTCCTCCGCCTCGGCGCGAGCGTGAGCGCCACGGATGATGGCGGTGACACCCCCTTGCATTGGACGGCTCGCTGGGATGGCGCCGAGGCGGCTCGGATTCTGCTGGAAGAGGGCGCAGACCCGAACGCGGTCGCGGAGCGCTTCGGCTACACCCCTCTCCACACCGCCTTCCTGTTTTCGACGGACGCAGCCCTCGTCCCGGTGCTCTTGGAGGCAGGCGCCGACCCTCGCGCTGTCACCGCCGACGGCCGGACCGTCCTGGACACCGCCGAGGAGGTGGCCGACTCAGAGTACACCGATCATGCCGACGCGCGGGCGATCCTCCGAACGGCGCTCGACGAGTGACTCGGAGGCCTCGGGCGGCGGCCCGTAGGGTGCGATTCACATCCCGATCCTACCCGGCGATCCCCGACGATTGCCGGTTCGCCAGATCTCTGTGATCGTCCCGAAACATCCGCGCCGTACCTACCCGTACGGAACCTCCTGTCCAGCCGCCTCCGCTCATGCTTGCCTTGCAACTCGCGGTGCCTGCGGCGCTCCTCCTGCTGCTGCTCCTCGCCTCCCGTCAGCGCGAGAAGGCCCCCACCGACAGCTAAGCCGCGCCTCCGGCACCGGACGCCCGAATCCTCGGGTCCCCGCGCCCCGCCTTCCTCCCCGGACGGCGGGGCGTTCTACGCCCAGCTCCCTCCGCCTCGGCCCCGAGGCGGGCGAGGTCAGAGCCCTTTCGCTGCCTCTCCGCGCACGATGCCGCCGCCCGCTGCCTGCACGCGTGCCGTGACCAGCACTTCCTGCACGTTGACACGCCCCGGCTGACCCGTCACCCAGACGATAGCCTCCGCCACGTCCTCCGCTGTGAGCGCGTTGGTGTCGGCGTAGACCGCGTCCGCACGTTCCTGGTCGCCCCCGAAGCGAACGAGCGAGAAGTCTGTCTCTACCATCCCCGGCGAGACGAGCGAGACACGGACGGGCGTCCCGAGGAGATCCTGCCTCAACCCCAGCGCGAGGGCGCCGACCGCAAACTTGGTCGCGCAGTAGACCACGCCGCCGGGATAGACGAAGTGCCCGGCCGTGGAACCGAGCAGCACCACGTGCCCGTGCCCCTGCTCCAGGAAGCGTGGCACGAGGGCGCGGACGCCATTCAGCACACCTTTGATATTGACGTCCACCATCCGGTCTACATCGTCGGTGGTGTTTTCCCAGACGGGCACCATGCGGCGCGCGAGGCCCGCGTTCAGCACGGCCACGTCCGGTGCCCAGTCCTCGGGGAGAGCGTCCACGGCGCGCTGGTGCGCGTCGGCGTCCGTGACGTCCAATGGGACCGTGAGGGCCGTCTCGGAGCCGTGCGTCTCGTTGAGGTCGGTCGCCAGCGCAGTGAGCCGGTCGGCAGACCGAGCGGCGAGGAGGACGCGATGTTCCTGGGCGACGAAGGCGCGGGCGGTCGCCTCGCCGATTCCGGCGGAGGCACCCGTGATGAAGACGGTCATGAAAGAGAGGCTGAGAGGTGAAAGATCGCGGCCCGCCCCGCCTCGGTACCGAGGTGGGCGGAGTGGAGATGGTCCCCACCGATGAGAGGCGACGTATGAGAAGGTGACTCCTTTTCCCTCCTGCCATGAAGCTTTCCCTGTTCAGCCTCGGCCTCGCGCTAACGCTCGCCCTCGCGCACGCTCCCTCGGATGCTCTCGCAGCGACGGAGGTGCCCGTCCCCACTCCACTGCTGGCCGAGTGCCAGACGGACACCCTGCCCCTTTCTGCTATGCAGGGCACGCTCACCATCGAGTACCAGCAGACTCGCGGCGACCTGCGGCAGGCGTCGCTCTCCGTGGTCCTGTCGTCAGAGTCTCACGAGCCCGGCTGGCACCGGAAGCTCAAGAACCTGTCCGTCCTCACCACGACCGGCCAGTGGATCCTCATCGAGAGCTTCCGCGCGCGCGACGGGGGCCTGGAGGCCCGCGCGATGCTGCCCCCGCCGAACCAGATCTCTTCCATCCTCATGATCGGGGAGTTGGGGACGGGCGCTGGCTGGAAGGTCGAAGAAGGCGAGATGGGCTACACCGAGATCGAGTGGACCTACCTGAACCAGCGCGGCCAGGAGACCGAGCCGCCTCGCGCCACCAACAGCGACGATGATGACTGCGGCCCCATTCCGGCAGGCTGCGAGGTCTTCAACCCCTGGACCTGCAAATGCGATATCGGCCTGAAGGACCCGTTCGGCCTGAAGATGGACGACTCCTCCTTCCGAATGGACATCCGCGGTTTCTCCTTCGGCGTGGAGTAGCGCCCCGCCCGCCTCGTGGCTTCCACGAGGGTACCGAGGCGGACCGACTCACGCGGCGTTGCTCCACCTGGTCTCTCGCGCGGTGCTCCGACGCATGAGCGAGTGGCCCCCTCCCCCACTTCTTTCCCATGTTCAAACCGTCTTCCCTCCTGCTCGCCGCCGTCGCCCTGGTGGCCGCGAGTAGCCTCGCCTTCACGCCCGGTGGCGACGCCGCCGAGCAGAGCGCGAAGTCCACCCACACGCTCACCATCGACTATCAGGAGCAGCGCAGGGACTTTCGCCGGGCGATGCTCAAGATCGCGCCCAACGACCGAGAGGTGCGCCCCCTCTGGCGCGGCCCGCTTCATTCCATCTCCGTCCTCACGACGGACAACCGGTGGATCATCATCGAGAGCTGGCTGAGTTCCGGCCACTCCACAGGGCATTCTGCTGAGGCCCGCGCGATGCTGCCCGCGCCAGAGGCCATCGCTGCGATCATGGTCCGTCCTGAGAGAGGCGGTCCTATCGTGTGGGAGATGGAGCCCGAGGGCTACACCAAAGTGGAGTGGACCTACTTCACCCAGAACGGCGAGGAGACCGACCCGCCCGCCCCCAAAGACGACACCGACACCCCTGACGAGGAAGAGCCGGATACACCCGACGAGCCAAAGGAGGACGAGGGCTGCTCCGGTACGAGCTGCTCGGGCATCATCGACCCGTGGACCTGTGAATGCCAGGAGGACATCCGCGACCCGTGGGGCGAGGAGGTCCGTGACACGCAGGTGGTCGTGATGATCTAGCCCCCGGTTCTCGCATTCTCTCCGCCTACCTCGGTCCCTTCGCGGACGTGCCGAGGCGGGCGGACCCGTGCCTGGGCTCAGCGCCAGAACAACAGCGCGAGGCCGACCGCACAACACGCCATCCCGGCCCACTGCGCCGCGCTCAACGCCTCGCGATACACCGCCAGCCCGACGATCAGCAGCACCGCCGCTACCGCTACGTTGGCGATCAGCGAGACCGTCGAGACCGGCCAGCCGACACGGTAGGCCAGCAGGTAGCCCACCTCGATGGTGAGCGCGCCCAGCCCGAGCGCCACAGCGGGCTTCCACGCCACGCGCGCCGTCTCCGCTACGGGCGCGCCGGACACGAGGACCGCCCCCACTGCACAGACAAACCCGACGAGGTAGGCCATCGCGATGACGGCGAACGGCGCCGCGCTCTCCGGCACGGACTTCTGCGCGAGGTGGTAGACCACCGTCCCGAGGATGGCAAGGACGAGCGGGAACGGGCTGGGCGTCATGCACCGAACCTACCCCGCCTCGGGACCCGCGTGGACGAACCGGGTCGGCCCGTGCCAGCACCGAGGCGGGCGCACTCGCCCTATGCGCTGTAGTCGTAGAAGCCCTGGCCGGACTTCCGGCCGAGGTGCCCGGCGGCGACCATCTTCCGCAACAGCGGGCACGGGCGGTACTTGTCCTCACCCAACTCGCGGTGCAGCACCTCCAGGATGCTGAGGCACACGTCGAGACCGATGAAGTCGGCCAGGACGAGCGGGCCCATGGGGTGCGCCATGCCGAGCTTCACGACCGTGTCCACCGCCTCGGGCGTCGCGACGCCCTCGTGGACACAGAAGACGGCCTCGTTGATCATCGGCATGAGCACGCGGTTGCTCACGAAGCCCGGCGCGTCGTTGACCTCCACGGGCACCTTGCCGAGGTCCTCGGCGAGTTGGCGGACGGTCTCGTAGGTGGCGTCGCTCGTCGCGAGGCCGCGCACGACCTCGACGAGCGTCATCACCGGCACCGGGTTGAAAAAGTGCATCCCGATGACCTGATCCGGCCGCTTCGTAGCGCCCGCGATCTGCGTGATGGAGATGGAGGACGTGTTGCTCGCGAGGATGCAGCCCTCGGGCGCATTCTCGTCGATCTGTTCGAAGATGGTGGCTTTCAGGCTCGCGTTCTCCGTCGCGGCCTCCACGACTAGATCGGCATTCGAGACGCCCTCGGCGAGATCGGTCTGGGGCGTGATGCGGTCCAGCGTCGCGCCCTTCTGCTCTTCGGTGAGAAGCTCCTTCTTGACCTGGCGACCGAGGTTCTTGGCAATGGTGGCCCGGGCACGGTCCAGTGCGGCCGCGTCGAGATCGACGAGGGTGACGGCGTGGCCGTGCTGCGCGAAGACGTGGGCGATGCCGTTGCCCATGGTGCCTGCGCCGATGACGGTGATGTTCATGTGTTGGGAAGAGGGATAGAAGGCGGAGGGATCAGGGACGTGCATCCCTTGCGGCTAGGGCTGTGCCCAGACGGTCTCGCCATCGGTGTTGATGTAGCGGAGGAGGCGATCCTCGTAGACACGCGCGAGGCCGTTTCGGAAGGCTTCCGCCCGGCTGTAGGTGGCGGGGATGACAAGCGAGCCATCGGGCGCGATGTAGCCCCAACCGGTCCTGGTCTGGACGACCGCGAGTCCGCCGGAGAATGGCAGCGCAGAACGGAACTGAGGCTCAATCGCGAGAGCGCCGTCCGCGTCCACGTAGCCCCAGAGCCCGTCCTCGCCCTGCACAGGCGCGAGGCCCTCGGAGAAGGCCAGCGCGAGGGAGTACGTGGGCGGAATCACGAAGACCCCCTCGCGGTCCACGAACCCAACCTGACCTCCTTGAGCCGCACGCGCAAGCCCGTCCGTGTGGCGAAACGCCGGGCCGTCGATCTGCGCTGGGATGGCGACCTCGCCGGAGCGGTCGAGGTAGCCCCAGGTGGTGGAGCGGAACCAGCCACGGTCGCTCTCGAAGGGCGCGAGACCACCGGAGAACGAGGCCGCGGAGGTGCCCTCCACCTCAAAGGCGATGTCACCGTCGGTCGTCAGAAACACGAAGCCATCCCCCTGCTCCAGCGCGCCGATCCGCGCGAGGTATCGCTGAAGAGCGGTCCGGCGCTGAGTGGTCAACCGGACGAGCGCGAGGCCCTCGGAGAAATCGAGCGCGAAGGGCAGGACCGGCGCGATGACTTCGTCTCCGGCCGGATCGAGATAGCCGAACCGGCGCGCGTCCCCCTGTCCCGTCGCGATGCGGGCGCGGCCGTCAGAATAAGGGCTGGCGATGGTATAGCGAGGACGGGCAGTCCACTGTCCGCTGGGCGCGATGTAGCCCCACTGGCCGTCCTCGCGCACAGCCGCGCGGCCTTCCGAGAAGTCTGCTGCCTGCTCGTAACGAGGCAGGATAACCTCGCGCCCCTCACCGTCCACGTAACCCCATTCCCCCCCGATGACCATCGGGAAGAGGCGCTCCCCGGCAGCCACATCGGCTTCGGATATGGCGACAGTGGAGGGCTCGGCGGCGAAGTCCACGCGTGAGGACGCGCAGCCGGAGACGAGGAGAGCCAGGAGGGCGAGGGGCGCGAGTCGGGTCACAGCGGTCGGGCGTCTGGGGGCTGGAAGATCGCGGCTCCGCCCGCCTCGGCGCCGAGGCGGGACGGGGGAGGCGAAAAATCGGAGGGCGTGCCTCCCCGTCTCGCCTCCCTTCGGGTCAGGCTGCGCGCTCCACGATCATCGCCGTGGCCTCGCCGCCGCCGATGCAGATCGCCGCCAGCCCGTAGCGGGCGCCGGTCTCCTCCATCGCGAAGAGCAGCGTGGTGAGGATGCGCGCGCCGCTGGCGCCGATGGGGTGCCCGACGGCCACCGAGCCGCCGCGCACGTTCAGCTTCTCGTGCGGGATGCCGAGCGCGTCCTGCGCCGCGAGCGCCACGACCGCAAACGCCTCGTTGATCTCGAACAGGTCGATGTCGTCCAGCGTGAGGCCCGCCTTGTCGAGGACCTTCTCGATGGCCCCGATGGGCGCGGTGGTGAACTCCACCGGCTTCTGGCTGTGCTGCGCCGTGGCGACGATCCGCGCCATCGGCGTTTTGCCGTTGGCCTCGGCCCACGCCTCGCTCGCGACGACCAGCGCGGCAGCGCCGTCGTTGATGGTGCTCGCGTTGGCGGCCGTCACCGTGCCCTCCTTGGTGAACACCGGCCGCAGGGTCGGGATCTTGTCGAAGTTGGTGCGCGGCGGCTCCTCGTCCGTGTCCACGACCGTGTCGCCTTTGCGTCCCTTGATGGTCACGGGCACGATCTCCTGCGCGAAGCGGCCGTTGGTCATGCTCGCCTGGGCACGCGTGTAGCTCTCGATGGAGAAGGCGTCTTGCGCCTCGCGTGGCACGTTGCACGTCTCGCCGCACAGGTCCGCCGCGACGCCCATCGCGTTACCGTCGTATGCATCGCGGAGGCCGTCGTGGAAGAGCGCGTCGATGAGCGTGCCGTTGCCGTAGCCGTAGCCCGTGCGTGCCTTGTCCAGCAGAAACGGCGCCTTCGACATGTTCTCCATCCCGCCCGCGACGACCACCTCGGTGTCGCCTGCACGGATGGACTGGTCCGCCAGCATGACGGCCTTCATGCCGGAGCCACAGACCTTGTTGATGGTCATGCACGGGACGCTGTCCGGGATCTCGGCGCCGAGAGCCGCCTGACGCGCAGGGGCCTGCCCCTCGCCTGCGGTCACGACGTTGCCCATCACGACCTCGGAGAGCTGGCCGGGCGCCACGCCCGCACGCTCCAGCGCGCCCGTGATGGCGACGGATCCGAGTTGTGGCGCGGGGACGGAGGAGAGGGAGCCGTTGAACGAGCCGACCGGCGTGCGGGCGGCGGAGAGAATGACGGAGGCCATGCGAAGGGGAAGAGGGGATGTGGGAACTGGGGACTGGAATCATCACCAGCGCCTCGGTCGCGCCACATCGCAGGAACGGAAGCGGTTCCAGGGAAGCTAGGCGGGATGCCTCCGGGTACGTCCGAACGGGGGGTGAAAACGAGTCCGCCCACCTTGATGCCGAGGCGGGCGGGACGAGGCCACCAGGGGGCCGAGCGTCAGTCGTCGTCGGTCGCGTCCTCGTGGGTCCAGGTAATCTGGAACTCGATCTCCTCCTCACCGTCGCCGCGCTCGTGCTCGATGGAGTACGCCGCCCGAACGGGGACGTAGACCCGCTCCCCTGCGATCTGGATCTCGAACTTCTCGCCTGCCTCCAGAGCGTCGGCGAGGCGGCGCAGCTTGGCGACGAACTGGTCCGTGGGATAGGTCTTCTCGATGTCGCGGTCGTCCTTCATAGCGGGTGGGGAGAGGGAGCCGAAGCCTACCGCGAGGGCATCACGCGCGGTGTTACGGCGGTGTAGTGCCTGAGTCCCTCCGCCTCGGCACCGAGGCAGGCGGGGTCAGTGGAGCGGCAGGACCCGCACGCGCGTCTTCCTCGCATCCACGGAGAGGAGCGCCCCCGCTTCGATCTCGTGCTCGAACTGGCGAAGCGCTCTCACCACCAGCGGTCCGGCGGTTTCGGGCAGCACATCCTGCATGCGCAGTTGGATCACACTCGGTGCGCCGTCCCCGCTGGACGCGAGGATTGCGGAGAAGTCGAGGTCGTGGGAGAACAAGATGTAGCCGTGGTCCTTGGCATAGGCCAGCACGTCCTCGTCGGGATCGGCCGGAGCGCCGACCGTCAGCCAGTGAACTGCTTCGATGCCTTCCCCTGCGAGCCAGCCGACCCAGGCGGGCGAGAGGTTCTCGTCGAGCAAGAGCCTCACGCCGCGCGGAGCGGGACCTCCACCTCCTCGGAGCGCCATGCTGCGTAGGAGAGCGCGGCCTCCACGTCTTCCTTCTCGATGTATGGATAGGCCGCCAACACCTCGTCCATCGTCCGCCCCGAGGCGAGCAAGCCGACGAGCGTCCCCACCGTCACCCGCGTGCCACGGACACGGGGCTTCCCGCCCATCACGCGGGGGTCGCGGTCGATTCGGTCGAGATTGGCCATGGCCATGAAGGGGTTGCGGGGGAGGGCCAATATCGGTCCGCCCGGCTTCAACCGTGAGCAGCATGGTAGAATTGCCGCCCCAGGCGGCGTTGTTAACAACTCGGCTTGCGAAGCCCAGACTGCATTTGCTACCATGAGTCCCCTTCCCGGGACAGTAGCAGACAATCTGTGACAGTCTGTTCAGCCTCGCTAGTTGACGCTGGCGGGGCTTTTTCTATGGTAAGGGGATAGGGCGCGGTCGGAGGGCCATTGTGGATAACTAGTTCTACTTCCAATCGCCCCCGGCCAGCACACAGCCAGCCGGGGGCGTCGGCCTCGGGACCGAGGCGGGGAGAGCCAGACCGGATCAGCCGCAGCCCGTAGAGGCCCCGCAGTTGGGGCAGCTGTAGCAGGCTCCAGCGCGGACGGTGATGCTCCCGCAGACGTGGCAAGCGGGCGCGTCCTCCTGGTTCTGGAAGGCCCCGAGCAGCCCGCCCGGCTTCGTCGCCTCGCCGGAGCCCAGCGCCTGCTCCACCGTCCCGCCGACGTGCGACGGCTGCGGGTTCGTGGCAGCACTCGCGACGGCGAACAGGTCGGCCTGGGACTGGTCCTCTGCTGCACCGTGTGCCGCCTCCTCCTGAACGACCGCCGCTACGGGGTCGGCAGCCTCCTCCAGCTCGGCCAGCGGATCGTTACCGACTGCCTCCGGCGCCGAGAGGAACTTGAGCGCCATGTAGCGGAAGATGTAGTCCGTGATGGACTTCGCGATGGGGATCTGGCGGTTGTTCGTGAACCCGGCGGGCTCGAAGCGGACGTGGCCGAACTTCTGCACGAGGTCCTCCAGCGGCACACCATACTGCATCGCGAGGGAGATGGCCGTCGCGAAGGAGTCCATGAGGCCCGCGATGGTGGAGCCCTGCTTCGCCATCGTGATGAAGATCTCCCCGGGGAGGCCCGTCTCCGGGTACAGCCCGATGTGGAGGTAGCCCTCGTGGCCCGCCACGGAGAACTTGTGCGTGATGCTCGGGCGCTCGTCCGGGAGGCGCTCGCGCGTGGGCCGGTAGACCACCTTCTCGACGATCCGCTCCACGGTCTGGACGGTCGGCTCAGGCACCATCGCGCCGTCGCCGGAGGGCGCGGCCTCGGCCGCCTCGGTGGAAGCGCCGGAGGTGTTGCCGTCCTTCTTGGTGGAGAGCGGCTGGGAGCGCTTGGAGTTCTCGCGGTAGATCGCGACCGCCTTCAGGCCCAGCTTCCAGGACTGCATGTAGGCGTCCGCGATGTCCTCGATGGTCGCGCTCTCGGGGAGGTTGACCGTTTTCGAGATCGCGCCCGAGATGAAGGGCTGGACCGCCGCCATCATGCGGATGTGGCCCATGTGCGAGATGTAGCGCTCGCCGTTGAACGGTTTGAAGGCGCAGTCGAAGACGGGCAGGTGCTCGTCCTTGAGCCCCGGCGCGCCCTCGATGGTGTCCTGCGTGTCGATGTGGTCCAGGATGACCTGCACCTCGGCGTCGGAGTAGCCGAGCTTGCCGAGGGCCTCGCCGACGGTCTGGTTGACGATCTTCATCAGCCCCTCGCCCTTGCCCGCGAGCAGCTTGTACTTCACGAGCGCGATGTCGGGCTCGACGCCGGTCGTGTCGCAGTCCATCATGAAGCCGATGGTGCCGGTCGGCGCGAGGACGGTCGCCTGCGCGTTGCGGTAGCCGTGGGCCTCGCCAAGCGCGACCATGCGGTCGGCGGACTCCTGGGCGGCCTCGCGGAGGTACGCCGGGCAGCTCGCGCCGATGTCCGCCACGGCGTCGCGGTGCATCCGCATGACCTCCAGCATCGGCTCCTCGTTCTCGGCGTAGCCGTCGAACGGCCCGATGGCCTCGTTGGCGGCGATCTCCGCGGAGCGCGCGTAGCCCTCGCTGTGCTCGATCGCCATGATGGCGCCCGCGACCGCGCGGCCCTCGTCGGAGTCGTACGGCAGACCCATGCTCATCAGCAGCGCGCCGAGGTTGGCGAAGCCGAGGCCCAGCGGACGGTAGGCGTGGCTGTTGGCCGCGATGCGCTCGGAGGGGTAGCCCGCGTTGTCCACGAGGATCTCCTGCGCCGTGAGGTAGATCCGGGCGGCGGCGCGGAAGCGCTCCACGTTGAAGCGGCCGTCGGCGTCCTGGAACTTGCGGAGGTTGAGGCTCGCGAGGTTGCAGGCGCTGTCGTCCAAGAACATGTACTCCGAGCAGGGGTTGCTGGAGTTGATCCGGCCGTGGTTCTTGCACGTGTGCCACTTCTGGATGATGTCCTCATACTGCGCGCCAGGGTCGCCGCAGACGTGCGTGCCCTCGGAGATGGCATGCAGGAGCGTCCGAGCGTCGGCCTCCTCCACGACCTCACCCGTGGTGACGGCGCGAAGGCCGTACGAGGTGCCTTGATCCGCAGCGGTCATGAACGCGTCGTCGAGGCGGACGGACTGGTTCACGTTCTGAAACGCGACGCTGCCGTAGGCCGGGCCGTTGAAGGAGCCGTCGTAGCCCTCTTCGATGAGCGCCCACGCCTTCTTCTCCTCCTCCATCTTCGCGCCGACGAACTCCAGGATATCCGGGTGCCAGCTCTTGAGCGTCTGCATGATCGCCGCGCGGCGCGTCTTGCCGCCCGACTTGATGGTGCCGCCCGTCGCGTCCTGCACCTTCATGAAGGAGACGGGCCCGGAGGGCACGCCGCCGCCGGAGAGCTTCTCCTTGCTGGAGCGCAGCTTGCTCCAGTCCGCGCCCACGCCCGAGCCGAACTTGAACAGCCGGGCGCTCTCGCCCATGAGCTGCCAGATGTCGTCCACGGAGTCGTCCACGGAGATGATGAAGCAGGCGCTCGCCTGGGGGCGCTCGTAGGGATCCACCCGGACGACCTCTTCCTTCTCGGCGTCCCAGCCGTAGATGGTCTTGCCGCCACTATCGCGGATACCGTACTGCGCGCCGAGGCCGACGTTGAACCAGACCGGCGAGTTGAACGCACCGTACTGGTGGGTGCAGAGCCACGTCAGTTCGTCGTAGAAGGTGTCGGCGTCGGAGGCCGTCGCGAAGTAGCCGCCTTCCAGGCCCCAGTCGGCGATGGTCCGTGTGACGCGATGGACGAGTTGCTTGAGGCTGTACTCGCGCTGGCCTTCGGCGGGCGTCCCGTTGCCCTTCTCGATGTCGCCGTAGAAGTACTTGCTCGCAACAACGTTGACGGCGAGTGGGCTCCACGTCTCGGGGAACTCGACATCGGCCTGCTCGAAGATGGCCTGGCCTGTGTGATTCTTGATGGCCGCGGTGCGGCGCTCCCAGGTGACGGAGTCGAAGGGGTGCTCGCCTTCGGAGGAAAAGACGCGGTCGATTGTGAGACCGGCGGTGAGTTCTGCGGGCATCGCAGCAAGTGGGTTGGTGGGGGAGAGAAGAGATCCGGAGGGCGTCTAGAGCGCAGTCCCGCGCATCGTTCCGACGCCGTCATCCGGTGGCCCTCCACGGTCAGACCGAGGCCGGGCCAGCGCGCCTCGGGACCTCGTCCGGGAATGCCGCTGGCGGGGCGCTGCCTGTGAACGCGCCGCGAAGGGCACTTACAGTACGACGTGAAGTGAACGGGGGCAACACGGGGGTGTCCACGGCTTGTCCACAAGTCGAAGCGTTTCCAGAACGTGACTACTCACACTACACCAGCTGCTGAGAAACCGCTTACTCCGCTGTTCCGGCGCATTTGAGCATCCGTTATGCATACTTGTCCACGCCACGCCGAGCCTGTGGAGAAACCCAACGTTGGCTACACCATCGGGTTATGGAGATGCCAGACTGGTGTCACCTGCGCCATAACGGACACTCGTGGGAACGTCCGTTATCCGCTTGCCGTCCCGTTTCCGTCTCTTCACCTCCCCTCATGCTCTCCCCTCTCGACTCGCTCCATGTCGTCGGTTCCCGTGTGCTCATCGAACCTGACCGCGGCGAGACACGCACGGACGCAGGCCTCATTCTCCCGGCAGGCGTTCGTGCCAAGGACGAGGTAGAGGGTGGACGTGTCGCGAAGGTCGGCCCGGGTCATCTGATGGCGAACCCGGAGTATTCTGATGCCGAGCCGTGGGCGCCTGCGCGGGACGCCGTGCGGTACCTCCCGCTTCAAGCCCACGTCGGAGACTACGCGCTGTTCTTGAAGAAGGACGCCATCGAGGTGGAGATTAGCGGCGCGACGTATCTGATCGTGTCCCACGGAGCGCTCCTCGCCCTTCAACGCCCTACCCATCCCGAAGACGACCCGGACTTTGCGTGATCTCGCGCTTCTCCTCGCGCTCGGCCTCGCTGGGCTGGCGGGCTGTATCGACGGCGGTACCTCGGGCTCAGAGACCCAGGAGACACTCCTCGCACTACGCCCGGAGGGAGTAGGCGCGCTGGACGCAGAGACGCCCTTCTCCGCTGAGGCGGTGGGCGAAGCCCTCCCCGACGGCTTCGCGCTGGAACCGGGACAGTTGGAGATCGACTCGGTGACGACGCTCCCCGTGCTCTACGCTTTCTACGAGGGCCAGATCGTGCTGGAGGTCTACCCGGATACGACGCGCGGGACCATCGGACGGATCGACGCGGCGAGCGAGGCCGTGACGAGTCCGAGCGGGGTCCGCCCTGGCGCAGGCTTTGCCGAGGCCGGGGGAGACGACATGGACTGTGAGGCTGGTCAGGCCGAACTCTCTGGCCGGGCCGTCTGCACGCCCTCGCGCAGCGCGGCGGTCCGCTATGTCTTCGCGCACGGCGGAGCGCCGGTACCGGGTGCCCTCCCCGATGAGGCCACGCTCCGCCATTCCGTCTTGGAGCGCCTCGTCTGGACCGCGCGGTAGCCCGCCTCGGTCCGTCCGTGGGCACACCGAGGCGGGAGGACCAGCGGCACGCGCTACGGCGGAGGGATCTTTCCCGGGACGGCCTCGAAGGAGGCCTGGAGTCTCTGCCTGCCCGTCACCGTCCCGTCCGGCTCCATCACGTCCACGCCGAAGTCCAACGCGCCGATAGCTCGAATGGGGAGCCCAGCCTCGTTTCGCACGATGCGCGAGACGGTGATGGTGGACTCGGTGACTCGGTAGTTGGGACCGTCCATCGGTGACCCGTCCGGGTTGTGAACCGAGAAGCCGACCCCGCGCGTGGTGGTGCGGGTTTCTTCGCGGAGGCCCCCGTACAAGCGGACCTCGATCATGCTGAACGGACCCGTCTCGGGCAGGTCCCAGGTGCCGTTGGCGCGCAACTCCCGAGGCCCAGGGATGAGGCGCCCGGAGGCGATGGCGAGGACCGCGAACTCCTCGGAGTTAGGTGTGACGTAGGCGTACCCGTCGAAGGTCATCGCGGGGACGCCCTCCATCCGAACGGAAGCAGTGCTGGTGTCCGGCAAGTCGGGCATGGGCGGGAGAGCAGGCTCCTCCTCTGCCTCGATGATGTCCTCGGGCACCGTCTCTTCGGGCTCGGGCGGTGGGTCTGGAATCTCCGGAGCCATGCTGTTCATGATGCGCTCCACGCGAGCCGGATCGCACGCATCACCGTCCGGGTCGGTCTCGCCCGTGGAGCAGGCGGCGACGTAGGCCGCATCGGCGGCAGAAAGGCCCTGGGCGATCAGGACCGAGACCATCTGCTGGCGGGCTTGTTCGAGCGCGGCGGCGGGGCTCTGAGCGTGCGCGGCGGTGGGGACGGCCAGTGCAGCGAGGAGGCAGAGGAGAAGACGCATGGGAAGGTCGGGGGCTTCGTGAAGACTACAGCCTTCTCGCGGGCGGACTGTCACAGAAGGCCTGACTCCCTCCGCCTCGGTGAGTCCGTGGCGCTACCGAGGCGGGCACGGTCAGAGTGCCGAAAGGTGCCGATGTACGAACGCCACCGCCACCGAGCCCTCCCCGACCGCGCTCGCAACGCGCTTCACGGAGTCCGAGCGCACGTCGCCCGCCACGAACACGCCGGGCGCGCTCGTCTCCAGCAGAAACGGGTCGCGCTCCAGCGGCCAGCCGTTCAGGTCCTCCTCGCGGAGATCCGGGCCGGTGCGGACGAAGCCCTTCTCGTCTCGCGCCACCAGTTCGCCGAGCCAGCCCGTGTGCGGCGTCGCGCCGATGAAGACGAAGAGGTAGTGGGTGTCCACGGTCTGTGTCTCACCGGTCTGGCGGTTCTTCACCGTGACGCACTCCAGGCGGTCCTCGCCCTCGCACTCGGACACCTCGTGCTGGAGCAGCACCTCGATCACCTCGTGGTTCTCGATCCGGTCCACGAGGTACTGGCTCATGCTCTTCGCGAGGTCGTCGCCTCGGACGAGGATCGTGACCTTGGCGGCATAATCCGCGAAGTGCAGCGCGGCCTGCCCAGCGGAGTTGCCCGCGCCGACGACGAAGACGTGCTCGCCGGTGCAGGCCAGCGCCTCGGTCATGGCGGCGCCGTAGTAGACGCCCTTGCCCTCCAGCCGGTCCGCGCCGTCTGAGGGGAGCTTCCGCCAGTCCACGCCGAGCGAGAGCATGAGCGCATGGCACGCGATCTCACCACCAGCCGTCTCCAGGATCTTGTAGGGCCCGTCCACACGCACTGCCTGCACCTCCACCGGCGCGAGGATTTCGACGCCGAATCGCTTCGCCTGACTCACACCGCGACGCGCGAGGTCCGCGCCACTCAGTCCCGACGGGAAGCCGAGGTAGTTTTCGATGCGCGAGGACGTACCGGCCTGTCCGCCGGGAGCCTCGCGCTCCACGAGGACGGTCTTGAGGCCCTCGCTCGCCCCGTAGACCGCGCTCGCCAGCCCGGCCGGTCCACCGCCGATGATGGCGAGGTCATAAAACTCGCGCTGGGCGGTCTGCTGAAGGCCGACGGTGGCAGCGAGTTTGGAGTTGGAGGGGTTTTCCATCCGCTCACCGTCGGGCGTGAGAACGAGGGGGAGGGTGGCCGCCTCGGCGAGCCGTTGGGCCTCCTCATCGCGCTCCACGTCGAGGAAGGTGTAGGGGATCTGGTTGCGTGAGAGGAAGTCGCGGAGGCGGTGCCCGTCCGCGCTCCAGCGGTCGGAGATAAGACGGAGGCCCCCGAAGCCAGGCCGATAGCCCGCGCGCCAGTCCTCTAGGAGGTCGTCCAGGACGGGGTAGAGTTTGTCGTCCGGCGGGTCCCAAGGCTTGAGGAGGTAATAGTCCGCCCGCCCGTCGTTGATCGCACCGATGGCCGCGTCCGTGTCTGCGTAGGCAGTGAGCATCGCGCGCTTCGCGCGAGGGGCGTGCTCCTGAATCCGCTTGAGCGTCTCCACACCGCCGATGCCGGGCATGCGCTGGTCGCTGAGGACGAGCGCGATGGCATCGCCGCGCTCCGCGAGTTGGCGGACGGCGTCCACGGCTTCCTCGCCGGAAGACGTTCGGATGACACGGTAGTCGTCGCCGTAGCGACGGCGCACGTCGCGCGCGATGGCGCGGAGGACCTCGGGCTCGTCGTCCACGACGACGATGGCGGGCTTACGGGGGGCGTCGGCCATGGGGTGAGATGGAGTTTCCGACCGAACGTTACCACACGGGGCACGGCTCCCGGGTCCGTCCGCCTCGGTGCCGAGGCGGGCCTACCAGGCAGGCAGCGGTTCGTCCAGCACGCCGGACGCTCGGAGGCGAGCCCGCGCGGAGTCTTGAGCTGCACCGCGACGGCGTGCGGCCTCGCGCCAGGGATCGGCACGGTCAGGGCGCCCCCACGCCTCGTACAGTTCCACGAGCGCCGTGCTGGCCCCGTCACTCGCGGCGAGAGTCTCCGGGCGCGGGAAGGGCGATATGGGTGCGCGCGGAGCCTCCTCTCCAGCGCAAGCGAGGAGAAACGGCTCGGCCTCGCGGAACTGCCTCTGCCGGGCGTGCACCCGGCCCCGCATGCACATCTGGATCTGCCAGACGCCATGGTATCCCGCTCGCCGCGGGAGTCGGTCGATCAGAGACGCGCTCGTCTCTAGCCATCGGGTCGCCTCGCGCGGATCGCCCCGGCTCAGGTGCGCGTCGGCGAGGAGGTGTGCCAGCCCGACGCGGACCGGGTCCCGGTAGCGGTAGCCGTCGTGTCCCTCCACGAAGGTCTCCGTCACGAACGTGAAGCCCTCGCGCAACAGCGAGTCCGCCGTTTCGGGGTCCCCAGCCGTCAGATAGCGCGCGCCGAGCGTCTGGAGCATGAACGGGAGGTTGTTGCCCTCGGGCTGCACGCGCTGCATCGCGACGGCGCGGCGCAATGAGCGGATCGCGGCGATCTCATCGTAGGTCTCGCCCTCGGCAAACCCGCCGCCGTAGTAGAGGGCCTCGGCGAGCTTTGGGTGAGGCGGTGCGTACAGCGACTCTCGCAGCACGAGGACCTGGCGGTGGTGACGCCCTGCTTCGTCGGTGAGGCCGAGGGCGGCGTAGGTGTCGCCGAGGACGTGGTGGAGATCGGCGCGAAGGTCCGGCTGATCCGCGAAATCGCGCTCGATCTGGCGGGCGGCCTCGTCGAGGACCGCGCGGATGGGCGTGTCGGGTCCGGTCGCCTCGGCGTCGTTGTACCAGCGCGCGTTGGGCGCACGGAGGATCTGCTCCAGAAAGCCCGCGACGGCCTCGGAGCGCTCAGACTCAGCCTGGGCTACCTCGGCGTTCTGCTGGGCACGGTCGCGCTCGGCGGCGAGCCGCCACGTGAACCCACTGACGACGGCGACCAGCACCGCGAGCACGGCTGCGGCGGCGGTTACGGCCGCACGGTTCCGACGCACGAAGGCGCGCGCGCGAATCCCACGAGTATCGGGCCGGGCGAGAACCGGGTGCCCGGCGAGGTGACGGCGTAGATCATCTGCGAGGGCATCGGCCGAGGGGTAGCGGCGGTCCGGTTCCTTCGCGAGGGCACGGAGCACGACAGCATCCAGGTCGCCCCGGAGATAACGAGCGCGCGAGCCGGGTGCGACCTCCGAGGGGCGCCGTGGTAGCGTCTCGCGGATGACACGTTCTGTCTCCGCCGCCGTGAGCGCCGAGACCTCGTACGGCCGCTGCCCGGCGAGCAGTTCGTAGAGCACGAGGCCCAGCGCGTACACGTCCGTCGCGGTGGTGACGGGTTGTCCCGCGACCTGCTCCGGCGCAGCGTAGGCGGGCGTCATCGGTCCCGGTCCAGTCCGCGTCAGCGCGTCGTCCTCCGCGTCGAGCAGCTTCGCCACTCCGAAGTCGAGGAGCTTCACGCGCGCAGCGCGGGGACCGGGTTCTGGGGACTGGGTTTTGGGGGGCTTCGATCCACGCCCCGGTCTGCCTCCATCGCCCCAATCCTCGCTACCTGACGCGGTCGAACCGCCTCGCGTCCCCTTCTGCCAGCCCCCAGTCCCTCGCCCCCAGTCCTCGGCCACGAGCACGTGCGCCGGTTTCAGATCGCGGTGGACCACGAGGCGGCGGTGCGCGAACGCGACAGCCTCGCACGCCTCCACGAACAGCCCGAGGCGGGCGGGGACGCCCAGGCCGTGCCGCTCGGCGTACGTCGTGATCGGCTCGCCCTCCACGAGTTCCATCGCGAGGTACGGCCAGCCCCGGCCTGTCACGCCGCCATCCAAGAGCCGCGCGACGCCGGGGTGATCCAGGCTCGCCAGCAGCGCCCGCTCCCGGACGAAGCGCTCGCGGAAGCCCGGCCCCACGCCCGGCCGGACGAGCTTGAGCGCCGCCGACTGGCGGAAGCCCTCGGGTCCGTCCGCCTCGGCACGCTCGGCGCGGTAGACGGTGCCCATCCCGCCGTGGCCGAGGAGCGCCACCACACGCCACGGCCCGACGGTCTCGCCGAGGAGCGGATCGGGCGCTTCGGCCTCGCGGTCCAGCAGGGGGCGGTCCAGCAGGGCATCGCCGTCCTCGCGGTGATGCGTGAGCATCGTGCGGACCTCTGCGATGACCCCCGGCGCATCCGCGCGGGTGGTGAGCCAACCGCTGCGCTCGGCCGTCGGGTGCGACAGCGCCTCGTGGAAGAGGGCCGTCACGCGGGCGTGGTGCTCCACCGTGCTCACGGCGCCTCGGCGAGCGCCGCCTGGAGCCATGCCCGGGCGACCGTCCAGTCGCGCTTGACCGTCGCGGGCGAGAGGTCCAGCACCTCCGCCGTCTCCGGGATCGTCAGCCCGACGAAGTAGCGGAGGTCCACGATGTCCGCCTGGCGAGCGTCGCGCATGCGGAGGCGGTCGAGGGCTTCGCTGAGCGCGAGGATGCGCTCGGGAGGCCCGGCCCTCGCGACGATGGCCTCGTGGAGCGGAAGGGGACGCGAGCCGCCCCCGCGCTTCTGGGCCGTCTGGGCACGCGCATGGTCGGCGAGGACCTCGCGCATGGCCCGTGCCGCGATGCGGAAGAAGTGCTGCCGATCCACGAACCCTGGGCTTCCACGGGCCAGCTTCTCGTACGCCTCGTGGACGAGCGCCGTCGTGTTCACCGTCTCTCCTGCCCGCCCCCCTCGCCGCTGCCGCTGCGCGATCCGCCGCAGTTCGTCGTAGACGAGCGGGATGAGCGTCTCCAGCGCCGAGGCGTCGCCGTCCCGCGCCCTGCCGAGAAGGTGCGTGATGTCGACGGATTCGGGCACGAGGGCGGGCGGAGGCAGAGCGCGCACGATACCGCTCCGCCAGAAAACTGCGCAGGGCATGAGCCGATCCACGGAGAAACCGGGGATAGAGGGCGGTCTGTCTCGTCTTCCCCATGCGCTTCCTCCTCCCCGCTCTCTCCCTCGTCCTCGCCACGGGTGCCCTCGCGCAACCCTGCACCACGTCCTGGACCACCGCGCAAGACGGCATCTGGTCCGACGATGCCAACTGGTCCGACGGCGCTCCCGAGGCGGGCGACACGGCCTGCATTGAGCAGCCCGGCACGTACACCGTCACGCTGGACCGAGATCAGGAGTTGGCGGGGCTCATCGTCGGTGGGAGCAGTGGCACACAGACGCTCGTCCTGGACCGGAGGATCGAGCCGCTCGGTTCGGGCACCATCGGCGAGAACGGCGCCGTCGAGATTGGGACGCTCGGCCTGCGCGATGTGACGGGCACGCTTCGTGTCGAGGGCACGCTCGTCGCTCGCGAGGGCACCGGATTTCTCACACTCGGCGGGACGCTGAACGTCACGACCAGCGGCACGCTTCGCGTTCGCACGGGCATCAACAGCGTGCAGATCGGCTCTCTTCCTCCTGGCGCTCCATCGCGGATCGTTCTTCGGGGGACGCTCCAGTTCGCCCCCGAGGGCAACGTGGCGCGGCGCACGACCATCGACGGGGCGCTTGACCTCAACGGAGGCACCATCGTCCTCCCCGACGGGGAGGTCTTGGTCCGGGGCGAGGGACGCTGGAGAGGGGGCACCTTCGACGTGGCGGATGGGGGAAGCCTGCGCGTCTTCGGCATCGACCAGACCCGGGGCACCTACGAGTTATCCGGGACCTTCTCAGGGGCGCCGGGCGGAAATGTGGAGTTCACGCTCAATGCCCAGCTCGCGGCAGTAGCGGAAGGCGCGACGTTCGCCTTGGGGGGCGCAGGGCTCCAGATCAGGGGCGACGTGCCCCCGACCACCCTTCGGAGCGGCGGGTTCACCAACACTGGACTCCTCAGCTTCGCCGGACGCGTGGACCGGCTCGCTCAGGCTGTGCTCCAGAACGAAGGCACGGTCCGCATCGCCACCAATCTCCAACTCGACGAGGGCGCCGTGCTCCGCAACACAGCCTCGGGGACCGTGGACCTGGTCGGCGAAGGCGACATCGGCACGGACGGAAGCGGGCGGCTCGTCAACGAGGGCCTTCTCGTCTCCAGCGGGACGGGGCGCTCTACCCTCTCAAGGACGCTCCGCAGCGAACTCGGCTCCGAGATCCGTGCCGAGGCGGGCGCAGAGATCCAACTGGATCCGCCTGGGTCCGCCTCGGTACCCGATGGGGTCCAGCTGAGCGGCAGCGGCACGGTCCGCCTGACCTCGACCCAGTTCCAGCCCGAGTTGTTCATCGAGGGCACGCTCAGTCCCGGGGCCGAGGCTGAGCCCATCGCGACACTGCGGACGCAGGACTGGCTGGTCTTCTCGACCGTCGCGGGCAACCCTCAACTGGTCGTGGACGTGGGCGCGAACGGTGCGAGCGATCTCATCGAACACACACGCAACGGCTCGCCCGTTCCGGGATCGGTGCAACTGGCGGGAGCCCTCGTCGTGCGCGTGGCCGAGGGCTACACCCCGCAGATCGGTGACACGTTCACCATTCTGCGCACGACCAACACGACCAACGACATCCTGGGGGACTTCACACAGGTGGTCGCGCTGGGCGCGCCGGACGGCATCGCGTTCGTCGCCGAGCGAAACGGGGACAACTCAGAGATTCTCCTCCGCGCCGTGGAGGCTGCACCGGGCGGTCCCATCGCTGTCTCGGAGACCGATCCCGTCGGTGGAGGCGTGCGGCGGCTGATCCTCACTGGCCCTGGCGCCGTGGGCGTGAGCGCCGCGCGTCTGGAGTGCACGGACTGCCTCGACGCGAGCGGGTTCGGCACCATCGCAGGCGTGGTCTCGGGCGATGCAAGCCTCCGCGAGGTCCGCTTCGACCTCACCTCCCCGCGCGCGTGGGGTTTCTACGACCTCGTGTTGGTCCAGCCTGGGCTGAACGACATGCGCGTCCCGGTCACCGTCCGCCCGTACGTCAGCTGGATCGTCGCGGAGACAGACAACGACCTGGGCATGCGCATCCGGCCCGCGACGGCTCCGGGCCAGATCCACAACTACTCCTGGTACGACTTCACCAGCGTCTCCAACGATAACCGAGGGGCCGCTCCCTTCCTCTCGTGGCAGCGCCCCCGTCCCGAGAACACCTCCATGATTCTCGCCACCAGCCACGGCGCGGGGGCGTCCCGGAGCATCCGGATCTACAACAGCCTGACTGCCTCCGACCCCGACGAGCCCGCATTCGCATTCGCGCGGGTTCCGCCCGAGGGCTTTGGCCTGCCCGAGACGGGCATCGAGGTGGGCTTGCGGATCGACCCGGAGGCCGTGCTCTTCCCGGAGCAGATGCCCACTGGGCCAGACGATGACCGCCTTCCGTTCGGAGACGGAGAGCCTCTCGCTATCGTGTCCACGAACAACATGACGCTCGCCCGGGCCATCGGCGTGCTGGAGACGGCGCTTCGGTCCACGAATGACGCGGCGCTGACCACGTACCTGGGCGCTCTGGATGCTGCGAACCCGGACATCGTGACCGACGCCATCCAGACGGCCCTCGGAGGGGGGGCTCGCCGCTACGTCCAGGGCCTCGATGCCCTCCTTTCCCGGTTCGTGGACGAGGCCGACGCGACGGTTTCGGCCCCCGCCGGACTCGCAGAGGGAGCGGAGCAGGCATTCGACGACGCCGTGCGGGCCGCCGTGCGGGCCTACAGCGACGAGAGCGACGCCGCACTTCGCGACGGCCAGAACGCGATTGGAGCTGTCGCCGATCTCCAGCAGGCTGAGTTCGACGCCCTCGGCATTGACCTCGTCGTCGTGGACGAGGACTTCCCGGCACTGGCAGAGCTAGAGGGGCTCCTCGGGTCGGCATCCGCGAGGACATCGGCTCCGGGAAGCTGCACCGGGAGAAACATCTTCTACTGCACACCCGGCGGGCTCAAGAGGAGTTGCCCCCCTTCATCCGGCCCCGCCGACCCGAATGACAAACAGACGGAAGACGAACTCCGGTGCGAGTTCGAGAGCGTCATGATCGACGGAGAAGAAACCTTCCGGTGCGCGCGCACCTTCCTTCCGCTGGACCGTGCGGCGGGTCCTGTGGAGTTCACCGTCCGCTTCGAGAACCTTCCCGAGGCCCTGGCTCCCGCCGAGTTCGTGACCATCACGGACGTGCTGGACCCACGGCTGGACCCGAACACCCTGGAGGTTCTCAGCACGTCCGACGACTCCACGTTCTCCGTCACGACGCAGGGGCAGGAGGTCACCTTCCGGTTCACCGGCATCGACCTGCCACCCAACGTGAACCCGCCGCAGGGCGAGGGCTACGTCACCTTCCGCGTCTCGCCGCGCACGCCGCTTGAGTCCGGGGACACCATCGAGAACGAGGCCTCCATCGTGTTCGACTTCAACCCGGACATCGTCACCAACACCGTGCGGTACGAGGTCCGCCAGACCTCCGACCTCGGGACTGTCGTGGAGGCACCTGAGGAGGCGCAAGAAGGCCAGCCGTTCGTGTTCGACGTGCGCGCGTTCAACTTCGTAGGCGACCTCGCTGAAGAGACGATGCTGACCATCAGCACAGGTGGAGCCGCCGTGGCCTCCGCCATCCCGTCGGCCGGTACCTGCACGGTCGGCGCGACGGTGGAGTGTGACCTCGGCGACATCCCCACCGATGAGACCGTCACAGTGACGGTCACGCTGGACGATCCGCCACGAGGCGTCTACACGCTCGCGTCCATGGTCTCCTCGCCCGGGTTCGACCCGTTCACGCCCAACGACACAGACGCGGTCTCGGCGGGCGTCGTGGGCGTTTCTGTGGAGGACGAGACCGGGATCCCGCGCGAGGTCCGCCTCGCGAATGCCCGCCCCAACCCGGCGCGAGGCTCGACGGCACTGCGCTGGGGCCTGCCCACGGCAGCGCCTGTAGACCTCCGCGTGTACGACCTGCGGGGCCGCGAGGTCGCCGTCTTGGCAGAGGGCGAAGTGCGCGCCGCAGGCTGGCACGAGACCGTGTGGCGCCCCGACCTCGCCTCAGGCATCTACGTCGTACGGCTGATGGCAGGCGATGAGATCCGTGCACGCAAGCTGGCCGTCGTGCGCTGAGAGGTCTCGCCTCGGGTCGGCCACGAAGGACCCGAGGCGGGCTCACTCGGCGGCGTGCACCGCTCGCAACGAGTCCCGCGAGGCGAGGTACAGTGCGAGATCGCGGCGCTGCTCTGCTGCCAGCTCTGGACGTCCGGCGGCCTCGTAGAGACGAGCCAGAGCATCCACCGCCGGGCCGTATCGGTGGCTGACGAAGACCCACGGGATGCCTCCACGCAACGGCCCCTCCTCGCCACGGCCCGTCACCAGCAAGGGCTCCGCTTCCTCGATCTGCCCTCGCGCGAGGTACAGCCGCCCTCTCACGCTCGCGATCTGGTCCATCATCGGCAGCCCGACCCGCACGGCCGCAGACTCTGCCCGCGTGATCCATCGCGCGGCATCCTCCAGGTCCCCGAGGTCCAGGGCAGCCCTCGCCCCCTCCCGGTTGAGCGACGCGAGCACACCATCGCGGTACCGGTAGCCGTCGTGGCCGGGTACGAAGACCTGCTCCACGAACGCGACGCCCTCCCGAGCCACCTGACGAGCATCCTCGGGCCGTCCGAGGAGCAGGTAGAAGTCCGCGGTCTCCTGGAGGATGAAGGGGAAGTTGTTGCCACCCGGGCGCTGGCGGAGCATCTCGGCGGCCCGCTCCAGCGCATCCAGTTCCGCCAGGGCATCCCCCGGCCGGAGGTATGACCCGGCATAGTAGAGGGCTTCCGCAATGTCGGGGTGCGGTGCGGTGTAGAGACTCTCCCGGATCGAGAGCGACGCGCGATGGTGGTGCCCTGCCTCCTCGTACAGGTCGAGCGAGACGTACGTGTCTCCGAGAATGTGGTGCAGGTCGGCGCGAAGAGCAGGCTGACCAGCGAACTCGGTCTCCACCCGGCGAGCCGCCTCGTCCATCACCGCACGGATGGGTGTGTCCGGGCCTTTCGCCTCGGCGTCGTTGTACCAGCGCGCATTGGGCGCACGGAGGATCTGTTCCAAGAAGCCCGCGACGGCCTCCGCCTTCTCGGCCTGCGCCTCTGCCTCCGCCTGCGCCCGCTGGGCCTCCGCCGCACTAGCGACGGCTACGCCCGCCCCCACCAGCACCGCCAGCGCAACCAGCACCGTCGCGAGAACCCCCACGCGGTGACGCCGCACGAAGCGACCCGCGCGATAGACCGCCGTCGCGGGCCGTGCCTGGACGGGCAGGCCGCCGAGGTGGCGCCGGAGATCGTCCGCCAGGGCCTCAGCGCTGGGGTACCGCCGCTCCGGCGCTTTCTCCAGTGCCTTCAGCACGACAGCGTCCAGATCGCCCCGGAGGCGACGCGCGAGAGGCTCCGACGCGACGGCAGACGGGCGCCTCGGGACGACCTCTGCGACGAGCCGCTCCGCCCCAGCCGCGGTCTGGCCCGTGAGATCATAGGGGCGCTGTCCCGCGAGGAGTTCGTAGAGGATCACGCCGAGCGCGTACACGTCCGTCGCTGTCGTTATAGGGTGGCCGAGGAGTTGCTCCGGCGCCGCGTAGGCGGGCGTGAGCGGTCCACTACCCGTCCGGGTCAGCGCGTCGTCCTCGTCCCCGAGCAGCTTCGCCACGCCGAAGTCGAGCAGCTTCACGCGTGCACCGAGGGCCGCGCGGGGATCGGGCTTGGGGGACTGGGGACTATCCTTCTTCCCATTCCCTAGTCCCAGGCCTCTAGTCTCTTCCACGAGCACATGCGCCGGCTTGAGATCGCGGTGAACGACGAGGTTGCGATGCGCATAGGCCACGGCTTCGCATGCGGAGAGGAAGAGCACCAACCGGTCAGGCACATCCAGCCCGTGTTCCTCCGCGTGCGTCGTGATCGGCTCGCCCTCGACGACCTCCATCGCGAGGTACGGCGTGCCGTCGTTCGCGAGACCACCGTCTAGGAGCCGCGCGATGCCGGGATGGTCCAGTCCCGCGAGAAGCGCTCGCTCGCGGAGGAAGCGCTCGTGGAAGCCGCGCCCCACGCCCGGCCGGACGACTTTCAGGGCAGCGGACTGACGGAAGCTCTCGTCGGCGCGCTCTGCCCGATAGACGGCGCCCATCCCACCGTGCCCGAGGGGCGCCATCACGCGCCACGGCCCGATGGTCTGCCCGAGGCGCGGGTCTCGGTCCGCCTCGCGATTCAAGACGGGCGTATCCAGGACGCCCTGAGCGTCGGCGTGGTGCCGAAGCATCGCTGCTACCTCCTGACGAACCCTCTCGTCCTCGCAGGCGGTGACGAGCCAGGCCTCGCGCGCATTCGCCGGTCGGTCAAGCGCCTCGCCGAAGAGAGCCGAGACGCGGTCGTAGCGCTCCGCCTCGGTCATGGCGCGGACGAAAGAGCGTGATGGAGCCAGGCACGAGCCGTGGCCCAGTCTCGCTCCACGGTGGCCGCCGAAAGGCCGAGCACCTCGGCCGTCTCCGGGATCGTCAGCCCGATGAAATAGCGCAACTCCACGACGTCGGCGCGACGCGCATCGAGCCGTGCGAGGCGAGTCAGCGCTTCATCGAGCGCCACCAGCGGTGCTGCCATCTCCGGCGCAGGCAGCAGCGACTCGTCCAGCGGAAGCGGCCGAAGTCCGCCGCCGCGCTTCTCCGCGTTCTGAGCGCGCGCATGATCCACGAGGACCTCGCGCATGGCCCGCGCCGCGACCCGGAAGAAGTGCTGCCGATCTACAAACTGGCTCTGGCTCCGGGCCAGCTTCTCGTAGGCCTCGTGCACGAGCGCCGTTGTGTTGATCGTCTCCGGGGACGGACGCCCTCGCCGCTGGTGTCGGGCCAGGACTCGCAGTTGGTCATAGACGACCGGGATCAGGCGCCGGAGCGCCTCCGCATCTCCGCCGCGCGCCCGGTCCAGGAGCTGCGTGATCTCGTGCGCGTGGGGCATGCGTGGCTCCGTCAGAACCCAGAAGGAACGAGAGGATACCCGCCAGGCAGAAGGCGAACAAGCGACCGATGCCCGCACGATGAGGGGATTCGGCGCACGGCTACGGATAGAGGGCAGACACACCCTTCTCTCGTCCCCGGATGCTCCGTCTTCTTGCTACCGCTCTCGCTCTCCTCGTCGCCAGTCCGGCCCTGGCCCAGACCTGCGACACCTCCTGGGCCACCCCCGCCTCGGGGGATTGGTCGGACGACTCCAGCTGGACCGACGGCGTGCCCGAGGCGGGCGATGTCGTCTGCATCACAGCCGCAGGCACCTACACCGTCTCCGTCAGTATCTCGCAGCCGATTCCGCTCGGCGGCCTCGACCTCGGGGGCGCCAGCGGGACGCAGACGCTGGACTCGGCGGCGCAGATCACGGTCTCTGGAGACGCTCGCATCGGCGCGAACGGAAGGCTGATCCTGCGGCCGCGAGGCATCTCGCTCCAGTTTCTCCGCGCGAGCGGCACCGTGCTCGTCGAGGGTGAAGTCCGCCAGAACGCGGGCACCCGTCTGATGGACTCGGGCGGCACGCTGGACATCGCGCCCGGTGGGCGAGTCACGATCCTCGACAACACGACCTCGGGAGCCCCCGAGACCACCTTTCGGGTGCGTGGGACGTTGGAGGCCGACGGATGCGGGCAACCCGCGTTCGGGAGCTGCACGGTTCGCGCCCTGCTCAACGTGGATGGTGGGACGCTGCGCGCTGGCGGTGGCATCCTCATCTTCCGAGGCGGCGGCACCCTTCACGATGTGACCGTGGACGCCGACGCGGACGCCTTCCTCCAGTTCTCCCGAGACAACGCGGTGGGCACCAACACCTACGTCACCACAGGCACGATGAGCGGCACCCCCGAGGGTGAAGTGGACATGCGGGGCGGCATCCTGGCCGCAGGCCCCGGAGGCGCCACCCTCGACGTGAATGGGACAGGGCTACGCTACAGCGGCGGCTTCGGCGCAGCGGCGGCCCTCACGAGCGCGGGCGGAGGCTTCGTCAACACCGGCCTCCTCATCCAGGACGCCAACACCTTCACCACTCTCGACGGCGTGACCGTGCGCAACCGAGGCACGATCTCCGAGACGGCCGGCATCGACTTCGCAAACGGTGCGACGATTCGCAACACACCCAGCGGCCTCGTCCGGCTCAGCAACACTGGCACCGTCGATGGCGACGGCACGATCGTCAACGAGGGCCTGATCCTGCGCGATGGAGAACCGGGCAGCGTCGCGATTGCAGCAGGCATCCTGCAGAGCCAGCCCGGGTCCGAGATCCGCTCAAATGTCTCACGCCTCGACCTGGGGTCGCCCGGCAGCGAGGTCGCCCCCGCGGGGATGACGATCAGCGGGACCGGCGAGATCCTCTTCCCTACCGGGTTCGAGATCTCAGCTACGGTCAGCCCAGGGACAGAGGATGAGACGTTCGCACTTCTGCAGCCCGTCTCCACCTTCCAGCTTACCCCGCAGGCGCGCGTCGTCGTGGACATAGGGCCGAACGGTCAGAGCGACATGTTCGGCGACCGCGCCGCTGGCGGCAGCGCCTACACCCTGGACGGCACGCTCGTCGTCCGCCTCGCGCCTGAGTACGCCCCGATGCCAGGTGACGCGTTCGCGCTTCTACGGAACGGCGTTCCACCCATCCAGGGCGAGTTCCACACCATCGAGGTGGAGGGGGACGTGGGCGACGTGATATTTGTGGCGGACACGCCAAACGGAACTCTGCTCCAGCTTCGCGCCGTGGTCGCCGTCTCCGCCAGCGCGGCACAGGCGACGACCCTCGAAGGCGAGCCCGTCTCGTTCGTCCTCAGTCACCCCGCCTCGGCCGAGCCTTTCACGATCTCGTTCGAAACCGACGGCAGCGCCACACCCTTCGAGGACTACACGCTCGGCACCACGCACGGGATTGCACGTGTTCGAGCAGGGGCGACGCAGACCGTCGTTACGCTCTACCCCCGGCGCGACGCCGACGACAGCGAGGGCGACGAGACCGTGACTCTCCGCATTCTCCCGGGCGACACCTCCGGCCCCGCTGACGGAGCCGCCGAGGCGACGGTGACGATCACCGATGGCCCTTCGTCCGCCTCGCTCGCGCTCGACGCCGTCGTACCCGCACGAGGCGAGACGATCGGGACCGTAACGCCGACGCTGATCGGGACCGCACTCACAGATGGCGCCACGGTCCGTCTCGTCGGTCCCTCCACGATCAGCGGCAGCGACGTTGTCTTCGACCCCACCGGCAGAGGCGCGCAGGCGACGTTCGACCTTCTCGGTGCCCCCACAGGCATCTACGACGTCGTGGTGGAGAGCGGGGGCGAGACCGCCACGCTCGCCGGGGCGTTCACTGTCAGCCAGGGAGAGCAGGCCGTACCGGTGTGGGCGTCCATCTCGGGCACGCCCTCCCCCCGATTCCGGCGGTGGAGTACGTACACCTTCACACTCGGCAATGACGGTGACGTGGACCTCTACGACACCTTCGTCCTCCTCCGCATCACAGCCGGCGTGGAGTACGAGGTAGAGGGTCTCCGGTTGCCGGAGGATCCAGTTCCAGGAACGGAGGAGTTCGTCGGGCTCGACATGGGGGAAGCCGTCATCGTGCCCATTTATGTGTACCGTCTCCCTGCGCGGTCGTCCCGCTCAACAGAGATCCGCCTCCGGCCCGATGTGCCGTTCAGCCTCGGCGATGGAATGGGCGTCTCCTACGAACTCTATCCGCCCAACCCCGAAGCGCTCTTCACCTACTCCGGCGACTTCGGCGACTTCGACCTTGACTTGGCCGCACAGCGCCCGACGAATTGGGGGACGATAGGCGGCGCTCTCGAGTTGCTTCTGGAAGAGGAGACCCTCATAGCTGGGACCCCCACGAACGGGCCGGAGCAAGCGAAGTGCAACTGCCCGAACAACCAGTGGCTCAACCGGGATGACCGAGACCTCAATCCGACCGAGATGCAAGACGTGTATGGAGGCCTGGGCGCCTATGACCAGTATCGTGGGGAAGTCGGCGTCAACGTGCCCAGCAACCCGTGGGCCGAGGTCTTTGGCTACGGCCTCGGCACGTTTGTAGTCGGTGCAGCCATCGTTGTGGAGGCGGTCACGTTGGGGCAAGCCGCCATCATTGCGGGAGGGGTGATGGCGCTCTATAGCGTCGCGTCATCCGGGACCTCGGCTTCGCGCGTGCGGTGTAGCCGCGCGAGGGAGTGCGGCGACGGGGGCGGAGATGGAAGAGGCGGAGGTGGAGGCGCAGGCGGAGGTGCGGGCGGGGGTCCCAGCGGTGGCGTCGGTGGCGGAGCGGGCGGGAAGGTCGGCGGCTCGGCCGACCCCAACGACAAGCTCGGACCCGCCGGGACCGGCGGAGGCGCCCGTTACTATGACCCTTCGACGGTCACAACGCCCTACACCGTCCGATTCGAGAACATCGACACGGCCACGTTTCCGGCTCAGGAGGTCGTCATTGTCGACACACTCGACACCTCTGTCTTCGATCTCTCCACGTTCTCACTCGGCCCCATCCGCTGGGGGGAGGACGGAGAGGTCGTGCCGCCGCCAGGTGCGCAGCGCTTCGAAACAGAGGTCTCGCTCGCGCCCGAGTTGGACGCCACGCTGCTCATCACGGCCTCGCTGGATCACTCCACTGGCCGAGCCGTGTGGTACTTCGCGACGCTGGACCCCGCAACGGGCGACCTCCCCGAGGATGGGACTATTGGGTTCCTCCCGCCGAACCAGACCCAGCCCGAAGGCGAGGGCTCCGTCAGCTTTACCGTCCAGACGCTGGATGGACTGCCGACGGGTACTGTCGTCTCCAATCAGGCCGAGATCGTTTTCGACGTGAACGAGCCCATTGTGACGCCCCCATGGGTGAACACCGTAGACGTGAGCGCGCCAGCGTCCTTGGTACAAGCGCTCGGCAGCACAACGTCCAATCCGGTCTCGGTGACAGCTTCGGGATCCGACGCAGGATCGGGCGTCTACCTGTACCAGCTCTTCGCCTCGCGTGACGGCGGCGAGTTCGAGTTCGTCGCACAGTCGCAGGAACCGGAGTTCGAGGTGGACTTAGAGCCGGGATCGACATATGGGTTTTATTCCATTGCGGCAGACCTCGTGCTCAACTTCGAGGGGCCAAAGACCGACGCCGAGGCGATGACGACGGTCGTGGTAGCCGGGGAGGAGACGCCTGACCTGCCCGCGCGCCTGACGCTGGCGGTCCCGCGCCCAAACCCCGCGCGTGTCTCCACGACGCTGCGCTACGGTCTCCCGCGAGCGGGCGAGGTGCGCGTGCGGGTGGTAGATCTGCTCGGCCGCGAGGTGGCGGTGCTCGCCGAGGGCGAAGCGGCCGCAGGCTGGCACGAGACACGGTGGACGCCGACGGTCGCAGCGGGGGTCTACACGGTGGAGCTTCTGGCGGGAGACGAGGTCCGGCACCAGCGCCTGACCCTCGTGCGCTAGCGCGCCTGCTGACTCCTCCCGCCTCGGTATCGAGGCGGGAGGGGTCGGAAGCGGTGCGATCTTCCGGGCCGTCCGCCCTCGCGCCATGACCGTTCCCACCGCACGCCTCCTCGTCACCTGCCCGGACGCACCCGGCATCGTCGCTGCGGTGAGTGGGTTTTTGCGCAACCACGGCGCCAACATCACCGCCTTCGACCAGCACGCCTCCGAGCCAGAGGGCGGCACGTTCTTCCTCCGGTGCGAGTTCACGACGCCCCACCTGGACGTGGACACCGAGGCGCTGGAGCGGGCCTTCGCGCGAGTCGTGGGAGAGCCGTTCGCGATGGACTGGCGGATCCAATACGCGGCCCCAAAGACACGCGTGGGGATCATGGTCTCCAAGTACGACCACGCGCTTCTAGACCTGCTCTGGCTCTGGCGGCGCGGCGAGTTGGACTGTGAGATCCCACTCGTGGTCAGCAACCACGACGACCTCCGCGCCGAGGTGGAGCGCTTCGGCGTGGCCTACCACCACGTCCCGGTCGCGAAGGACACCAAGCCAGAAGCCGAGGCGCGCGCCCTCGCCCTCTTCGACGAGGCGGGCGTGGAGATGGTCGTCCTCGCGCGCTACATGCAGATTCTGTCCTCGGACTTCGTCTCGCGCTACCCGAATCGGATCGTCAACATCCATCACTCTTTTCTGCCTGCGTTCATCGGCGCGGACCCGTACCGGCAGGCGTTTCAGCGCGGCGTCAAGGTCATCGGCGCGACGGCCCACTACGTTACCGACGACCTCGACGAGGGACCGATCATCGAGCAGGGCGTCGCGCGCGTCTCGCACCGTCAGTCCATACAAGACCTCAAGCGCCTCGGGCAGACGCTGGAGCGCGATGTCCTCGCACGAGCGGTCCGCTGGCACCTGGAGGGCCGTGTGCTCGTGCACGGCAACAAGACGGTGGTCTTCGGCTGACCCCGCCTCGGTCCGCCCACGGGGACATCGAGGCGGGCATGAACACAGGATCTACGCGAGGGCGTCGATCTCGGCGACGGTCGGGTGGTCGTCGCCGTAGAGGTCCACGTAGTGCGCCCTCGCGCGTAGGAGGACCTCTGCTGCCTCCCGGTCGCGTCCGGCGCCCAGAAGAGCGCGGGCCTGGATGAGGTAGACCCGCCCGACGGCCGTGTCACCCGGCCCTCGCGCCTCCTCGACCATCTGGATGGCCTCCGCCGCTGTCGTGGCGGCCTCGTCCCATCGTTCCTGGTTCAGGTAGATCCCCGCCTCCTGCCACGTGAACCGGGCGAAGACGATGCTCGGCGGCGTGAAGGTCTCGCGTGCGATCGCCCGCCCGTCGGCGATGACGGCGAGCGCAGCCTCGTGCTGGCCTGCATCGGAGAGAACGCCCGCCTGTACCGCGAGGGCGTGGAGCAGATCGTAAGGCTCCGTCGCGCCCTCAGAAGCGGCGCCCCGGTACGCCTCGACAGCCTCTGCTGCGTACGGCAGCGCGTCCTCCGACCGGCCGACCTCGCTGAGTTGCTGAGCGTAGCCCAGGACCACGTACGCGCTCATGTAGCTGCCCGGGGGGTACACGCTTCGCAAATACGCGAGTGCTTCCTCTCGCAGGGCGAGCGACTCCTCCTCCCGCCCGAGGTCGTGGAGCAGAATCGCCATGTTGTGCTGGACGATGACCGTTTCTTCTGGGTCCTGGTCCGGGAGTTGAGACTGGATCGCCACCGACTCTTGGAGGAGCGCCAGCGCCTCCTCTGGTCGCCCGTTCTGTTGGAGCAGCGTGCTCAGGTTGCTCGTCAGATCCGAGGCCGCCTTCAGCCCTTCGTCTCCGAGTGCGCGAGCCGCGTCGAGGGCCTCCGCTAGAAGGGCCTCGGCCTCGGCGAGTTCGCCTCGCGTGAAGTGAACGAACGCGAGGGTTTCGAGAGCACTGATCGTGGAGAGATGGTTCGGCCCGACGGACTGGCGGAAGAGGTCGCGGGCGAGACGGAGTTCGCGCTCCGCCTCGGTCACGCGAGAGAGGCTCATGTACGTAGACCCGAGGTGGAACCGCACGGTCCCCTCGATCTCCGGCTCTCCGATCAACGCGGAGTCCGCCCGTGCGGCGGCGGCATCGAGCGCCTCCGCGACGGTCACATCGCGGCCCGACTCGTTCAGGCTGGACTCGCCGAGGATCCCGAGCACGAAGTCGTTGACGGCCTCGGCCTTGGCCGCCTCGGTCTCGGCACGGTCGCGCTCGGAGGCAACGCGCACGAAGGCCGCTCCGGCCACCCCGACCAGGACCACCAGCGCAGCGGCGGTGCCGAGGACAGCCGCTCGGTGTCTCCGCACGAAGCGCCCGAGGCGGTAGCCTACCGTCGGCTGGCGGGCGGTGACAGGGAGACCGTCCAGGTGACGACGCAGATCGGTGGCGAGCGCCTCGGCGGAGGCATAGCGCCGCTCCGGCTCCTTGGCGAGCGCTGTGCCGAGAATCGTGTCGAGGTCGCCTCGGAGGGCACGCTGGCGGTCAGCGGGGGCAGCGGTGGACGCAAGAGGCGGCGTCTGCTCCACGATGACGCGCTCGGCCTCGGCGGGAGTGAGGCCCGAGGTCTCGTAGGGTCGCGTCCCGGCGAGGACTTCGTAGGCGAGGATCCCGAGGGCGTACACGTCGGTAGCGGTGGTGATCTCGCCGCCAGCGCCCGCCGAGACGAGGACCTGCTCCGGCGCGGCGTACGCGGGCGTCATCCACCCGGCCGCCGTCAGGGTAGAGTCCGCCTCGTCATCGAGGAGCTTGGCGACGCCGAAATCCAAGAGCTTGATCTGCGGTGGGGAGGCAAGAGAGGGTGACGTTTCTTCATGCCCCATACCTTCGGCCTCCTGCCGCACCAGCACGTTGCTCGGCTTGAGATCTCGGTGGACCACGAGACGCCGGTGCGCGTAGGCCACGGCGTCGCAGACGGCTGCGAGGAGCGCCACCCGCTCGCGCACCCCGAGGCGGGCCGCCTCGGCGTACTCCGTGAGGGGCACACCACGGACGAGTTCCATCGCGAGGTACGGCTGGCCGTCCTCCGTCATGCCCCCATCGTAGAGCCGCGCGATGCCCTCGTGCTCCATCCGACCGAGCACGCGCCGCTCCTCTGCCAGCCGAGCCGCCAGCCGAGCGTCCGCGTATCCGCCGGGGCGGAGCAGCTTGAGCGCCACCTCGCGCTCGAAGGCACCGTCGGCGCGGACGGCGCGGTAGACCACGCCCTGCCCACCCTCGCCGAGCAGCCCCATCACTCGCCACGGCCCGACCGTCTCCGGTGGCGCGTGACGGGCTAGCCGCTCGTCGTCTGCGAGTTCCCCCACGATGCCCGCCACGGGCGAACGAAAGTCATCCTCCGCGAGAGCCGCCTCCGCCTCGGCGATCAGCGCAGCGGCCTCAGCTCGAAGCGCCTCGTCGATCGCTCCCGTCGGGAGGCGACACGCCCGGTCCAGAAACGCGTCACGCTCGCTCGGGGGCAGGTCGAGCGCGTCGGGAACGAGAGTGACGAGGCGAGAGGCGGTAGGCATGCACGAGGGGGGGATACTCCGTCTATCGTCGTTCGGCGGCAGACTCACTCACTCGTGCCGGGACCGTCCGCGGCGAGCGCGCGGCGAAGCCAGGCCCGCGCGAAGGTCCAGCGCCGCGTGACAGTCGCGGGCGAGAGCGCGAGGGCCTCTGCAGTCTCCTCGATGGTGAGGCCGCCGAAGTAGCGCAGTTCCACGACGCGGGCCGTCTCCTCGTCCACAGCCGCGAGCCTGCCGAGCGCGGCATCCAGCGAGAGCGCCTGGTCCAGGTCCAGCGCAGTGCCATCTGCGACGGGTCCGAGGAGGTCCAGCGGAACCGGTCGCTCATTGCCTCCCCTCTTCTGGCGCGACTGCCGCCGCGCGTAGTCCACGATGACGCCCCGCATGGCCGCTGCGGCGACCCGGAAGAAATGCCCACGGTCGTTGAGGGCCGGTGGCCCCGCGCCACCGTCGAGGCGGGCATACGCCTCGTGGACGACGGCCGTCGTGTTGATCGTGTCCGAGGCGGAGAGCCGCCGCCGCTGGCTCCGCGCCACCTGCCGCAGCTCCCCGTAAAGCCGCCCGACAACCTCGCGGAAGGCATCGGCGTCGCCCTCGCGCGCGCGAGACAGGAGGGTAGGGACGGAGGACACGGAAGCGGGAAACAGGTCCCAGAACCTAACTGCCTCGCTCCTCTCGTCTCGCAGAAAAGTGATCGAGCGTGAGGGAGTTGGCACCAGAGTGACGATGGGACGGGCGGACTCTCCCCCACCCTGCATGCCCCGCTCTCTCTTCGCCATGCTGACGGTCGTCGTTGCCGCGCTCATGGTCGCCGTTGGTGCGGCAGCTCAGACCTGCACCACCACCTACACCGCAGCCGTAGGCAACGGAGACGGCAACGGCTGGTTCGATGATGGCAACTGGGACAACGGCGTTCCGACGCCCGCCGACACCGCCTGCGTCTCTGGAAGCCCGAACAATTTCAATCGCCCGGTCACCGCGGCCCAGCCGGTCACCCTCGCAGGGCTCGTCGCAGAGGACGGACGACTCACCCTGACCTTCGACAGCGGGCTCGCGCTCACGGGCCGAGGCCGCATCAGCGGAAACGCGCTCGATGTCTCAGGCGACGTGACGCTGGAATCGGGCGCGGTGCTCACCCTCGCGCGAGGCCGCATTCTGCCTCGCGGGGGGACGCTGACTGTCGAAGACGGCGCGACGCTCCGCGTGGAGGACACCGGCAGCAACGCGGGCTCGTCCATCGGAAGCGCCAGTGCGGGAGGCGTCGCCTCCACGTTCGTGCTTCGCGGAACCCTGCTCACGAATGAGCGCCTGGGGATCGTCAGCACTCTGAATGTGGAGGGCGGACGCATCGCGGTCGCAGTAGGGACTGTCCACTCTCAGGCTCGGTTCTACGGGCCCGGCGCGCTCTCGGACGCCACGCTCGATGTAGCGGAGGACGCCGCGCTTCGCCTCGATGGGGACTACAGCCTCGAGGGGAGCCTCACCGGCACCGCAGACGGCTTGCTCAGCCTCGGTGACGGCGCGGTGACGGTCGCAGCGGGCGGAGTAACGGTCGGCGTGGGCGGGGTCCTCGGGCTCGTGATCGGAGAGTACGGCGCGACGGAGGTCAGCGGCGGCGATGTGCTCAACACCCGCCTGCTCCGCTTCTCCCGAGGCGGGCAGACCCTTCGCGGCTTCGCGCTCCGCACGACGGGGACGCTTCGCCTGGACACGGCTGCTCGGATCTTCCTCGCCGACGGCTCCACGCTCGATGTAGCGGAGGCCGGCACGCTGCTCTTCACCGACGCGCTCGGCACGGGCAACCGGGCGATCTACGGGAACAGCATCAGCGACCCCGGAGCGGCGCGCATCGCACTGCGCGGGCGGATCGTGGAGGAGGGCAGTGCCGCCGCTGATGCGATCAACATCCCAGTGGACGTGCTCGGCGGTGAGATCAGCGCACGCACGGGGCGGCTCGATCTCCGCGCGGGCGGCTCGATGGTCGATCCCTCGCTCAACGGCGATCAGGGCGCCGAGCTTCAGTTGTTCGGCGCGTGGGACGTGGAAGGCACCGTCTCCGGCCAAAGCGCCGCGACGCCCACCGCGTTCGAGGACGACGTGACTGTCGTCTTCGGCGCGAGCAGCAGTACGTCCACGTCCTTCCGCGCCGTCGGGGAGGTGACGCTGGACGTGGGTGGGGCAGGGATCGAGCTCGGCGTCAGCGCTGCCACGGGCGTTATCACAGCGGCTCCGGGAGGCGGGTTCGTCAACCGCTCGGCGATCCTGCAGAAAGGTCAGACGATCCTTCGCGGCGTCACACTCCGCAACGAGGGCGAGGTCTCGGGCGGCGGCTTCCGCCTCGAGGAAGATGCGCGGTTCGTCAACGCCTCGGGCGCGACGGCTACGTTCCGCAGCGGTGTGCTCCAGGGCGACGGAACCGGTGCATTCGTCAACGAGGGCCTTGTGCAGACGAACCAGAACGGATCGCTCCTCTCATTCCGAGGCCTCCTCGACTCGCGGTCTGGCTCCGAGCTTCGCGTTGGACAACAGCCCGGCGCGACAGTGGAGACGCTCAACCTCTCGCAGGAGGACCCCGGCAGCTATGGCGCGGGGGTGACGATCTCAGGCAGAGGCGGAGTCTCGACGGGGTTCCAGGTCCTCCTCCAAGGCACCATTAGCCCCGGCACGCCAGAGGCGCCGTTCGACACGCTCGGGGTAACGAGCCTGCGGTTCTCAGCCACGGAGGGCGACCCGCGCTTCGTCATGGACATCGGCGACGGCGTCTCGGACCTCGTGAGCACAGGCGACGCGGGCATTCTCGAACCCGGCGGTGCCACGCTCGTGATCCGCGTCGCGGACGGATTCACGCCCGCGCCCGGCGACGAGTGGGTCGTCGCGCGGCGGTTCTCGAACAACGCGCCTTCAACAGGCGTCTTTCCTACTGTAGAGATTGAGGGCGCGCCGCCCGGCATCGCGTTCATCCAGGATCCGGACGCCAGTGGTGCCATTGTCATTCGCGCCGTCGCGGACGGACTGGCGGTGGCTGCACGCGAGGCGACAGTCGCGGAGGGTGCCAGCGGAGCGTTCGTGCTGACACACTCGCCGAGCCCGGTCCCGTACGTGGTCACACTCCAGGCATCCGGCACCGCCACACGCTTCGCCGACTATACACTCGGCGCGACAGGCGGAGCCATCCGCGTACGGGCGAACACGACGCAGACGGGCATCCCGATTCTCACACGCCGTGACGCGGACGCCAACGAGGGCGACGAGACCGTGACCATCCGGCTCGGCAGCGGCGCGACAGGCGAGGCGACGCTCACGATCACCGACGGCCCCTCGACGACGGGGCTTGCGGTCAACGGTATCGCGCCGTCCCTCGGCTCGACAGCCGGACAAGTAACGGCCGCTGTCTACGGGACAGGCTTCGCCGAAGGCGCGACAGTCCGGCTCGTCGGGCCGAGCACAATCGAGGGTGCCGGTGAGAGGCTGGATGAGAATGGTGCGCTCGTCGCGACGTTCGATCTCCGAACCGCTGCCGTCGGCACGTACAGCGTCGAGGTCACCTCGGGCGGGACGGCAACGCTCGCGGGCGCGTTTACAGTCACCGACGAGGCGCTAGCCGAGGTGCTACCGCTGTGGGGCGCCATCACGGGCACGCCGAATCCGCGCCGCGGCCGGTTCAGCACGTACACGATCACGATTGGCAACGACGGGCCGGTCGACCTGTTCGACATCCTCGTGCCGATCCGAATCACTCAGAACGTCGAGTATGAGGTGATCGGGCTCGCGCCCGTCGAGGGGTTCGAGGACGCCCCGATAGGCGTCGACACAGGTGAGCAGGTCACGACCGGCGCGTACATCCCATCCCTCCCGGCCGGAGGCTCGCAGCAGATCCGGGTCCGTGTGCGGCCCACACAGACAGGCCAGGACGTCGGCGTCGGCTTTCAGATCAACCCTCCCAACCCGGACGCGCTCTACACCTACTCCGGCGACCTCGACGACTTCGCCGCCGACCTCGCCGCGGGACGCCCGACCAACTGGGCGATCCTGGCTGGGCTCGTTCTCGAGTTCAGCGACCCCGACTCGGTCGCCCCCTCGGTCGGTGGCGTCCAGAGGAATGCCGACCCCTCCCCCTGGTGTCCGGCCATTCCGGTCCAGTCTCCGCTTCCCGACCTCTCCGCTCTCGTTGATGCGGTCACGAGCCTCGCTCCACCACCATTCTCTCTGCCGAGCGGTCCGCCGCCCTCCCCGCAGGAAATCGAGGGGACGCTGTCCAGCTTACAGTCGCAGATGAACCTCATGAGTCAGCAAAACACCATGCTGACCAACGTGGTGAGATCGCACAATCAGACCGCGTTGAACCTTATTGGCGGCATTGGTAGGCGACCGAGCGATCTCGCAGCTGTGCTACTTCGCGCAGGCCTCGCCACGAGCGGCGGTCCGGGCAACTGCGGCGGGGGCACCGTCGTCGGCTCGTTCGATCCGAACGACAAGCTCGGGCCTATCGGCGTCGACGCCCCGAACTACTACCGGCCCGACGGCACCGCCTTCCCCTACACGATTCGCTTCGAGAACATCGAGACGGCCACGGCGCCGGCCCAGGAGGTCGTCGTCACCGACTCGCTCGACACGTCGGTGTTCGACCTCTCGACGTTCCGCTTTGGCACCATCACGTTCGGCGCGTCGGGCCGCATCGAGCCGCCGGCAGCGGTCACGAGCTTCGAGGCGACCGTGGACCTGTCCGACGCCGCCCTCGGCAGCCTCGACGCGACGCTTCTCGTCACCGGCGCGCTGGACCTGGCCTCTGGAGTAGTCACGTGGCGGTTCGCCACGCTCGACCCTGTGACCGGCAACCTGCCCGAGGACGCCCTCGTCGGCTTTCTCCCGCCCAACGGGGCCTCGCCCGAGGGCGAAGGCGCCGTCTCGTTCACCGTCGCCACGTTCGGCGGCCTCGCCTCTGGCGCGGTCGTGGAGAATGAGGCACGGATCGTCTTCGACGTGAATGAGCCCATCGACACACCGGTGTGGACCAACACCGTCGACACCACGCCGCCCGTGACGAGTGTAGACGCACTCGGAGCCGAGAGTCAGGCGCCTTTCGAGATCACTGTCTCCGGTGGAGACGCGGGCGCGGGCGTGCAGGCATACGCGCTCTTCGCGCGGCGGGACGGGGATCGCTTCGACCTGGCGGAGGTCTCCGACGAACCGGCGTTCACATTCGATCCGCCGGAGCCTGGGCTCTACAGCTTTTATGTCCGCGCTATCGACGCGGTCGGCAATGTCGAGCCGCCGAAGACAGAGGCCGAGGCTGCGACAACGGTAGCTGTAGACGGGGAGAGCGGTCCTGACAGCCCTCTGGTGTTGACGTTGGGCGTACCTCGTCCGAACCCCGCAACAGGTCCCGTCTTCCTCCGCTACGGTCTCCCGGACTCCGGTGAAGCGACCGTCCGCGTGCTCGATCTTCTCGGGCGTGAGGTCGCCGTGCTGGCCGAGGGTACACAGCATGCCGGGTGGCACGTCGTCGAGTGGGCGCCCGCCGTGGCGGCGGGCAGCTATGTCGTGCAACTCCGCACCGGCTCCGAGGTCCAGACGCGCCGACTGACCATCGTGCAGTAGCGAGCGGTTTGTTCCAGGCCGGGCGCCGTGGTGGGCGCCTGCCCCCGGCCCCGCTGGCACTCGTCGCCGGTGGGGCCGCTCTCGTTCAGGGCGACCGCCGGTGCGGGATGAGCCAGTTCCCCTTCGGATCTCGATCTCAGGGTACGCCTCCCTCGTCTCCGTGCGCCTTCATTTCGCCTGCCGCCTCGCTGTCGTCTGCTGTCTCACCGCGTCCGCGCCCGTCAGTGCCCAGTCCTTCACGCCCATCCCGGAGGCCCGGTTCGGTACAGGTGTCTCAGCAAATGGGCGCGTCGCCGTCGGATACGGTACTCCCAACGGAACAGGCTTCCGGTGGGAGAACGGTGTACTGACGAACCTGCCGGGCGGAGACGTCACGCAGGCATTCGGCGTATCCGGAGATGGGCAGGTCGCCGTCGGACGGGTCGTCGACCCCGATCTGCTGGACTCGTATCCCGCCCGCTGGTCGGGGAGTAGCGTTCAGGCCCTTCCGACTCCGCTGGGAAGCGGGACGGCCTACAAAACCTCAGAGACGGGCCAGGTGACCGTCGGAGTCGTGCAGACCACCAGCAACGGGCTCTTCGGCCCGACTCGCTGGGTTGGAACCTCTCAGCAAAGCTTGCCCCTGCTAGCGGGAGACAACATCGGAGAAGCGCTCGATGTCTCTCGGGACGGGTCCGTCATCGTCGGCACGAGCTACCAGTTCACGGGTCTACCGGCCCCGAACACAGAGACGCCGGAACGGGCCGTGCGGTGGCTCAACGGCACCATCGAGAGCCTTCATCCCTCAGGGTGGGAACGGTCGAGTGCCGTCGCCGTGTCCGCAGACGGCAGCACGGTCGTCGGGTGGGCGACCCGCCCGTCCACCGAGCGCATGATCTGGATCTGGCGCGATGGGACGCGAACGGACCTCGTGCGCCCCGAGGGCTGGTCGAGCACTGCGTTCGAGCGACTGAGCGTCTCCGGAGACGGCTCCGTGATCGTCAGCACGACGGGCTCGCCCGAGCCCTTCGCGTGGACCGAGACCACCGGGTGGCTTCCCATCCAGGATATCCTCACCGGCTCAGGCGTGGACCTCCAGGGCTACCGGCTGCTGTCGGTCGCGTCCATCTCCGACGACGGCACCACCGTGACTGGAAGAGCCTCCAGAACAGCCGGGGAAGAGGTCGCCTACCGGGCCTCCATCGAGCCAGTCTTCGAGATCGTCGCGCCTGCACTCGATGAGATCGTGCGGCCAGGCGAGACCTACACCGTCCGTTTCACCGCGCCGATGATCAGCACGGTTGACCTGTACCTCGTCACCAACTCGCGCGAGGCAGACGGAGACCGCATCCTCATCGCGGAGGACATCCCGACCGCTTCAGGCACGTACGAATGGGAGGTGCCCGGAGGAGACGATGACCCGCTCTCCCCCTCCACCTACCTCATCGCTGTGGACGCGAACAACCTCGATCGAGAGGTTCCGAGCAACCGATTCCGGGTGAGGGAGCCCTGGCAGTTGCACCGTCTCGTCGGCACGGCAGAGCAGCCCCGGTACGAGGCGTTCCGGTTCTCCCGCAACGTGTTCGCCTTCGACCAGCGCCCGTCTACCCTGTGGCCCGAGGCCTACTGGAACCGCCCGGAGAACGCCTACGATAACAACGCTATCGGCTACGACCCTCTCATCTCTCCCATCGGCGAGGTCCGCTACGACGAAGAGTGGTTCTACAGCCGGAACGCGGAGGCGCACCCCACCTGGGAGTCCTTCGGCCGGGCGTTCGGCTACGAGGGCACCTACGCCTCGCTCGATCCCACGACGGACGCCTTTGGAATCCCCATCCACCAGATCAACCCAGACGCCGCGTTTCGATGGAACCTGTTCACCGGCGGAGGCGATTGGCTCAACGAGGGCGCAGGCTACGGAGGAGCGTGCTACGGCTTTGCGCTGGCCGTGATCGGGGCGTTCGCCGCCCCGGATGAGTTCGGCTCTAGGTGGCTCCCCTCTACGGGCGCCCAGTACCTCGCGGACCTCACCGCGACCGACGAGGTGCGAGATGCGATCCACTCGCTGTACTCCTACCAGTTGGACCGTCGGGCCAAGCGGCGGCGAGAACTCACCACCGTCACGGACCCCGTCTCCCCGCGAGCGATCCTCGATGAACTCAAAGCCCAGTTCGAGGACGACGACCGGTCGCAGGACCGTGTGATGGGATTCACGGGCCCGGTAGAGGAGGCGGGTGGCAGCATCGGCTACGGAGGCCACGCCGTCGCTCCGGTCGCCCTCTACGACCTCTTGGACTTCGGTGACGGGACGACCGTGGGCGAAGACGACGATGGGATCTACTACACCGTCGTGGTAGACCCGAACTACGGCAACGAGCTCATGATGGTCACCATCGACTCGACCGCCGCTACGTGGCAGCACTCGTTCCTGGATGGATCCTTCGCGGGATGGTTCGGCCCCGTTGCTGACGAGGGGAGCCTCATTCTCCTCGGTTTCGCCGAGAACACACTCCAGCCTGCCCTTGCGGACTGGCCCGCAGTTTTCGACCTCAGCGAACCACGGAGAACCGATCCGCCAATGGGAACGAACCGCCAAGGCACAGACCTCCTGACGGTTCGGGTCGTGGGTGGCGATTCCGGCCTGACCGGCTCGTCAGGGGAGGTGAGCTACCGCAACGATGTCCTGACCGAAACCCTCCCGGGAGCCCGCGCCTTCTTCCCATTCACGGGCCGTGCCTCCCGTCCAGAGGCCTACGTCGTCCCTCCCGGCCGCTACACCGTGGACCTCGCGCCTGGAGCGGAGGGCACGAGCGCCGTGGAGGTCGGCGACCGCCTGGCGCTCACCGCAGAGCGGATCGGAGGCTCCCCCGCCCGTCCCCCCGACGCGCTAACGGTCGGGGGAGACACGCTCCGGGTGGCGGCCGGGAGCGAGGGCTGGCTCCGGCTCCGCGCCCGCACCACCGCCTCGGAAACCGTCCGCACCTTCGCAGCGGACAGCATCTCAGCGACGGCCGGTCTGGCGGTCGGCGTGAGCGCGCTCGCGGACTCGAGCGGCTTCGGCGTCGGCGCCGAGGCGGACGTGGTCTATGATCTCATCCTCGGTACAGCCGGGCCCGATGGCCGCCGCACCTTCTACCATGCCAACGTGCCTCTCCCCGCAGGAACGAGCCACGTGGTTCAGCCGGACTGGGACACGCTCGGTGACGTTCCCGTCACGGTCTTCGTAGACACCAACGGAGACGGCACTCCAGACGCCACCTTCGATGTGGAAAACGAGGGCTTCCCTGTGGCTCGCGAGGACGACCAGCCCCCGAGTCTCGCGCCCGTCGCGCTGGAGGTAGCCCCGAACCCCAGCCGAGGCGCCACCACGGTGCACCTCACACTCTCCGTCGCAGAGGCTGTCCGGCTGGAGGTGTTCGACGCGCTCGGGCGCCGCGTTCTCCTCCACGAGGGAGGCTTCGCAGGTGGCGTTCGCTCGTTCGAGCTACCACCTCTCGCGGCAGGCGTCTACGTCGCACGCGTGCAGACGGAGCAGGCGGCAGCTGTGCAGCGCTTCACCGTCGTTCACTGAGCCCGCCTCGGGAGTGTCCGCGGGGAGACCGAGGCGGACGATAGCCGTCATGCGGCCGCGCTCCAAATCTTGGGCACAGTGCATGAGCCACACGGGGAACGGTCGAGGCTGGCTGTACCCCACTGGCGCTGAATCTCGCGGAGATGCGAGTTCGCACCCGCTTCCATCGATGGCTCGGCCCACAGTCCCCTCGGCGAGAACGCCGTTCAACGATTCACCAGCAGTCCGGTTGGTAGTAGGGAAGACCCGAGAGCGACGGATGCTGAGGCAACACCACGCCAGATAGCGATGGAGGGAGGTGCAGGCTCTACGTTCCTCGCTCTCTCCTCGGTCGCCTCCCATGCCTCGTACGTCCGTTGTCCTCGTGCTTCTCCTCGGCGCGCTCGTCGCGACCGTGCCGGTCTCGCACGCGCAGTCGTTCTTCTTCGTGGGCAACCCACCCGGCGCCACGCAGTCGCAGGCCGACTACATCTCTGGTGACGGGACGGCGCTCGCAGGCTTCATCCAGCTACCGGCCGACCAGTTCCTAACACCGTTCGCGTGGTCGGCGAGCGCAGGCCACAGACTCCTACCGATCCCGGAGAACACGACCATCATCGGCAGCCGGCTCGGGATCAGCTACGACGGTCGGGTCATTGCAGGCGGGGTTCGGTTCAGCGGGAGCACGCCCGGCGACGACTTCCTCGCCCTCTGGACGGCGACGGCGGGCGGCTACAGTCGGACGACGCTCGATCTACCGTTCGACTACGCGTTCGAGACCGGCGACGCGGCACGGACCGACGTCTCCGACGACGGCTCGGTCGTGGTCAGCACGCTCACGCTCGACCCAGACCCGTTCGGAGACCAGAGGCCGATTCGATGGATCAACGGTACCCCGTCGCCGCTGAGCATGCAGGGACTCGAAGACGACGCCCAGGCATCTGCGGTCTCGGGCGATGGCCGCATCGTGGGCGGCTTCGCACGCCTGAGGGTAGCGCCCGGCCCGGGCGTCGGCACCGTGGAGAGAGTCGCCGCGATCTGGGGCGACGGCCCGCCTCAGATCATTGGCACCGTGGATGCGGACGACCCCATCACCGGCAGCGAGGTCATCGACGTGGACAGCCTGGGCACGACAGCTCTCGTGACATTGAGTCTGGCCGAGCGCGACGCCAACAACTTCGCACTCACGCGCACGGCGATCTGGACGGCCTCTGGCGGGCTCGTAGAGCTTCCGCTGCCTGCTGGGGCTGAGGATGTGTTCCCTCGTGCCATTTCTGGGGACGGCACGACCGTCCTCGCGGGCGTCACACTCGGGCCGGGCGATGCGGCTCGCGGGTACGTCTGGACCGCAGAGGCGGGGTGGCGCCAGTTCGAGGACCTGCTCGCCGAGGCGGGCCTCGACGACGAGACCGAGGGCCTCTTCATCAGCCCGACAGACATGTCGTCGGACGCGCTGACGTTCAGCGGAAGCCTCTCGCAGCCCTACATCGTCTCGCTCGCGGCCGACACCGGCCCGCTCGTCGTCAACGACACCGGCGACGCGCCCAACGCGCCAGAGGCCGCCGATGAGGACCGCTGCGACGCCGACCCGGACGCACCCGGGGCACAGTGCACGCTTCGCGCCGCCATCGAACTCGCCAACGCCCGCGGGGGCGAGCGCGTCGGCTTCGACGTGGAGGACCCCATCCAGGTGACCTCGCCGCTGCCTCCTCTCGGAGAGGGCGTTCAACTCGCGGCCACCATCTCCGACCCGTTCGGCGCGCGTACCGCGCAGGTGGACGGCGGCGGCGGTGCCTTCGACGGGCTCGTGCTCGAAGGCGCGGGTTCGAGCGTTCTGGGTCTCTCGGTGACGGGATTCCGCGGCGCGGGCGTCGTCCTCCGCGGCGAGGGCACCCAGGCACTCGGGGTGTACGTCGGGCTAGAGGCCGACGGCAGCACGACGCGACCCAACGGCGTCGGTGTACTCCTCGACGGCCCGGGCGTGCTCAGCGGCTCGCTCGTGGCCGGCAACAGCCCGACGTTCGGGTCTGCAGGCAGCATCGGCGCCGACGACCTCGGCACGGGCGTGCTCATCCGCGGCGAGGGGGCCTCCGGCGCCCGCGTGGTCGCCTCGGTCATCGGGCTCGACGTTACTGACACGCCCAAGCCCAACGGCGTCGGCGTGCTCATCGAGGATGCGCCGGGCGTGACGGTCGGCATCGACGGGCAGCCCGTGTTCATCGGCGCCAGCAGCGTGCCTCAGGGAACGGCCGCGCCAGAGGCCACGGTGGACCTGCGCGGCGTCGGGCTCTGGCTCCGTGGCACTATCGGAGGCTTCACGACGGGGCCGCTCTACGTGGGTCTCGCACGCGATGGCCGGACGCCCCGGCCCAACGCCATCGGCGTGCTCGTGGACGGCGTGGACGATCTCACGCTGGGTGGCACTGCCCCACTTCTAATCGCCGCGAGCACCGGTGTCGCCACCTTCCCGCCGTCTGACGACGGCGTCGCGCGGCTCTCCGATGTCTACGGCGCGGGCGTCGCGGTCGTCGGCGCAGACGATGTGACGCTCAACCAACTCTGGCTCGGCCCCGACGTGACGGGCACCGCGGGGCAGCCCAACCTGCACGGTGTGGTGGCCTTCGGTGCCGATGGTCTCATGATTCGCCAGAGCACCGTCCTCGGCGTGTTGCACGGCGTCTGGATCGACGCAGCAGAAGGGCAGGAGCCGACCGCCAATGCGCAGGTGGTGAACAGCTTCATCGGATTGCTCCCCAACGGTGCCGCGCCCGCGACGGCCAGCGAGGGCACCGGCGTAGCCGTCCGCCGCGCGACAGACACTCAGATCGGGGCCTCTGGCGAGGGCAATGTCATCGCCGGGTGGGGCACGGGCGTGCACATCTTCGGCGCGACAGATCAGGCCGCAGCCGGTGCGCGAGTAGCGGGCAACCGTATCGGCATGGGCCCGAACGGCGAGAGCGTACCGACTGGTCGCGGCATCTGGGTGGAGGGCGCGGCCTCTGACGTTCGCATCGGCGGATGGGACGAGGCGGGCGAGCGCAATGCCATCGACGGTGGGGTCGCGGTGGCCGTGACCGGCGACAGCGAGGCGGAGCCGATGGGCGTCCAGATTGCGGGCAACCTCATCGGCCTCGCCCCCGACGGCGTGACCCGGTTGGAGCCCGAGGTGGGCGTCTTCATCGGTCCCAGCGGCGCGCTTCGAGGTGAGGAGAGCGCCGAGGGCGGGGCCTCTGGTGTCCGCCTCGGTATCCCCGCGAGCGAGGCAGGTAGTGCGCCCGCCGAGCGCCGTCGCAACATCATCGCCTCCGCCGAGGAGGCCAACGTGCGCGTCACGCGGAACGGCGCCGCGCCACAGGCCGATCCAGTGCTGGTCGTGAACAACTGGATCGGGCTCGACGCCGGAGGCGAGGGTGGCCTCACCTCCAGCACGCGCGACTCCGGCACGGAAGTAGGCGTCCGCATCGACGGCACAGCGCGCGTCGTCGTGGGCCGCGAGGGCGAGGGCAACGTCATCGGCGGCCACCAGATCGGCGTCTGGGTGGACGCGGCCGAGACCGAGATCGGCTGGAACCGCATCGGCACCGATCCCGCAGGAATCGAGCGCCGCGCCAACCTGATCGGCATCGCGGCGACGGCCTCTGGCGTGCGGGTCGGGCTTCAGGGCGGCGCCCCGGCGCCCAACGTGATCTCGGGCAATGCGCTGCCCGGCGCGGCAGTGGACGACGAACTCGACGGCATCGGTGTGCTCGTGGCGCAGGCGTCGGTGTTGAGCGGGATCACAAGCGCTGAGCGCCCGCCAGAGGACCGGCCCGCACTTCCCCTCGCGAGGCAGCTCCCCCCGATCCGGCTATCGTCCGCATCGAAGCGCGAGGCGGGCGGCCTCGTGGAGGGCGTCGCCGTAGCGCACAACCTCATCGGGCTGACCGCGGATGGCACGGCCGCCGTCGTCCCCACCGACGACATCGCCGACACCGATGGCGTCGTTGTGGGCGCGGGCGCCGTGGGCGCGGCGGTCTACGCCAACACCATCGGCGGGCACGAGGCCGGGATCGCGCTGGGCAACATCATCGAAGATGGTCGCCGGGAACCGTTCCCAACCGGGACGCACATCGCAGGCAACCGGGTGGGTCTAGCCCAATCCAGCGAGACGCCAGTGCCCAACCGAGTTGGGGGCATCGTCGCCCTGTTTAGCCGCGACGCCGTGATCGGAGAGGGCGCCGTAGAGGGCCAGCCCGCCAACCTCGTCGCGTTCTCCGGGACAGAAGGCAGTGGATCGCCGCCCGGGTCGTTCGGCTCACCCGGCGTACTCCTGTTGCACCCGGAGACAGTCGAGGACCTCGAGATCGACGCCCCCACCGGTCGTCACACGCTGCGCGCCAATCGGATCTGGGCCAACGAGGGCCTCGGCATCGTCTACAGCAACGATTCGGACGGCCCCTCGGTGGACCGCGAGAATGTGGACCCCGACGGCAACCGCTTCGACGCGCCGCTCCTCTACGCGGCCACGGGCGACGCCAGCGGCCTCAGCGTCGAGCTTCAGACGACGGGTGCGGGCCGCGTAGAGGTCTTCGCCAGCCCCGCCTGTGACGATTCCGGCTACGGCGAGGCGCAGGTCGTTCTCGGCGCAGCGCAGGTGCCCGGCCCCGGCATCCACGTCATGTCTGTCAACGCCGTGCCTGCACCCGACTGGCGCGTCTCGGCTACGCTCACCAACGCGAGTGGGACCACGAGCGACCTCGCGCGGTGTCAGGCCGTCGCGGCATCCGCTGCCGTCGCGTCCGTCGAGGTAGACGAAGGCGAGACACCGACGGTGGAAGGACCAGACCTGACGGTCGAGGTCACGAACAACCCCAGCGGTGCCACGCGTCCCAGGGGCACAAAGGCTCGTGCGACCGGGCGGCTCTACCTCGCCCGCCACCAGACCACCCCTGACTCCGGCGCTTTCGTGGGAGCAGCCATGTCCGGCGACGGTACGACGGTCGCGCCGGACGACGTGCAGCGGCAGCGGTTCTGGAGCGTCCGCGCGGCGGGGCTGGAGGGCGTGACCTACCGGGCTTGCCTCGGCTATGGAGACCTCGTCAGTCTTCCCAAGCCAGGACAAATCGTCATCGTGACTCGCCCGCACCGCGGCGAGCCGTGGACGCCGCAGGACACCGATCTCGCGGACGTAGGAGGCGAGCTGTTCGTCTGCGCGAGCGAGTTGAGGGCCTTCGGCGAGTTCGCGCTCGGCGTTGACGGAGGCGTGAACCCGGTGTCCATTGGGCCGGAGGCGACCGAGATCCCCGACGCGCTCGTGCTCTCGGTCTACCCGAACCCATCGCGCGAGGCGCCGACGCTCTCGCTGTCGCTCCCGGAGGCGACCGAGGTGCGGGCGGTGGTCTTCGACGCGCTAGGCCGGGAGGTGGTGGTGGCGCACAGAGGGCCTCTGGCGGCGGGCGTCCACGGACTGTCGCTAGGCGCCAGAGGCCTCGCGCCGGGGGCGTACGTGGTGCGCGTGACCGTGGGCGGGGAGCAGGTAGCAGCGCGGTTTACCATCGCGCGATGAGGCGGGGCGGCTCCCGGTCTGCACGCCTCGGGAGTGCTCGCGGACGGGCGGTCCGTCAGCCGCCCCCCAACTCGCCCACGATCTTCCCGAAGGCGCGAGTCGCAGACGCTGCGTCGATGGAGACGCCGAAGACGAACCCGGGCTTCCAAACGCTCTCTGTCACGGGCTCAAACCCCATCTCGACTTCCATCCCGACAACGTCCTCCTGCTCCGCGACAATCCGGTCTACTCTCCCGAGGCGCACGCCCGCCTGCAGCAGGAAGATCGTTCCGAGGTCGAACGTGAAACCTGCCGTCGCGCTCTCCCCGAGAGATCCGGTCACCGGGATCGCGACGAACAGACCGGGACCGCTTTCGTCGCGTGAGTGAGGCGTTAGGTAGTACGTGAAGGAGATCGCGTACTCCATGTCCAGATCGCCTCCAGTCTCGATCAGCCGTAGGGCGTCGCCTTCTTCGAGCAGCGAGTAGCTCCGCTCGGGGAGCGTGGACACGAGAGGGCCGAACGAGATCGCTCCCCGGTATACCGCCCGGACGCCGAATGTGATCTCGGGCGCGACCAGCTTGAGCTTGTTGTCACTCGTGTCCACGACATACAGCCCGACCTTCCCCTCCCCCGGCGCGAAGTCCGTGGCCTCGTAGCTCTCACTGTCGCATGAAATACCGTCAAGCGCGGCCCTGCCTCCGGCCAGGTTGATGAGATCGGGGTCGCGTGTCGGTGACGTTCGCCGGACTGTGATGGCGTCGAGACCCGCCTGCTCACCCACGACGTATACCGTTAAGGTCTCGGTCTCGTCCATCGGCAGGCCCCCGCTCTTGAGGAGGGCCCCCACCGTGTTGACGACGAGGTAGGGTTCGTCGAGCCTCTCTGGAGCATCATCAATCGTGCACCGTGTCCCGTTCACCAGGGTCTGGACCTGTGCACCCGCAGGCGTTGCAGCGGCAAGAAGGAAAACGAGGAGGAGACGGCGCATGGCGACGGGAGTGAACAGGGATATGCGAGGGTACGCCTGTATCTCTGCCCCGACCATCGTGTAACCACACGAATCCCGCCTGATGCTCAGACCTGCCCGCCTCGAGACGCCTCACGGAGCGACCGAGGCGGGCAGAGTGAAGACCGCACCGTGGTGCCGCACAGGTGTCACGTCCCGATGGTATCCCCCGGCTTCCGCCGAGACGTGGGGGCCGCCCGTCCCCGCTGGCGGCGCACGCGAACGTTCCGTCCGGTCGGAATGGCTCGGGGCCACCCGGGAAGTTGAGATGAGCCAGTCTGGGAAGAACTTCCGATAGGAGGGCATCTACACCCCCGCACATTCATGATGCGCCTGATCCACTCATCTCTCATTTTCACGCTTTTCCTTCTGGCGGGAGCCTCGCACGGACAATCGATCCAGGGCCTCGGGTTCTTGGATGGCGACCCCAACAACACCGCGACAATTCTGGCCCTTTCAGCCAATGGACGGGTTGCGGTCGGTGTCACCCAGACTCCAGACGGGACTCGAGCATTTCGATGGACGGAGGAGACAGGAATCGTGAGCCTCGGAACGCTGCCTTCGTCTGGTACCGGTGCATCGGCCAGCCGTGCCGAAGCCGTCTCGGCGGACGGGTCCGTCATCGTCGGTTCCAACCGGGGACCGGACACCACGCAAGCGTTCGTCTGGACCGAAGCCGATGGCATGGTCGGCCTGGGTGTGATCGGGGGCGACGGGGCGACGAGTGAGCTATCTGCGATCTCCGACGACGGGAACCGTGCTCTCGGGTCCTCTGGGGTCCCGTTCGGTGGAACAGGCGACGGGGTCCGATGGGAAGGGGGGACTGAGTTAATCGCTCTCGAAGGCCCTACCCTCGGGTTCTCGAACCTCGACATGAGGGCGATCTCCGCGGATGGGTCCGCCGGCATCGGGACCGGATTCACAGAGAGCGGCTCCGTGCCTGTGCTCTGGACGCCAGCCGGTGGGATCCAGCGCTTCGACGCCCTCGTCGGTACGAGGAGGCTTCGGGCGATCTCAGCCGATGGGAGCGTGGTCGCAGGGGAAACTGGCGTGGCGTCTGACAGTAAGCCCTTCCGGTGGACCGAGAGCGGAGGTCTGGAACTCCTCGACACCTTCCCTACCTCTCTCGGCAATCCCCAGGTGTATGCTCTCTCCAGCGACGGCTCGGTCGCCGCAGGGCAAGACGGAACCCCGAAGACAGGCATCGACGGAGTACTCTGGGATGCCGACGGGGCGATCCACCGCCTAGACGACGTGCTTCCGAGCGACTACGGGATCGATCTGGAAGGGTGGATCATCGGGACTGTGATCGACATGACCCCGGACGGTCGCGTCCTCGTCGGCAACGGCTCTAATCCCGACGGAGTCCGGGAGGTGTATCGCGTGGAACTGTTTCCCCCCACGTCGGACGAGCCCGGCGTACCAGAGAGCATCGGACTGGCTGTCGCCCCTAATCCAACCTCTGGCGCGTCGCGCATCACGCTCTCGCTCATTGCCTCCGAAGACGTGCACGTGGCCGTCGTTGACGTACTCGGCCGTGAGGTCGCGGTGCTCCACGACGGGCGGCTTGCAGCGGGCAACTACGGCTTCGCGCTCAATGCCGGAGGCCTCGCGACGGGCATGTACACGGTCCGCGCGGAGACCGAGACCGGAGTATCGGTCCATCAGATGACCGTCGTCCGCTAGTGCCCGACTGGCGGTCGTTCCCGACGAGAGCCGCCAGTCGAGCGGGGTGACACGGAGGTGGCATCTCCCGAGGGTAACTCGCGGCTTCGCCGCGTCTCGGACCGTGCGCGGAGGCATTCGGCGCGGGTGAACAACTGCCCCGGATGGAACGGCGCGGCGTGCGCGCGGTAGCTCTCGGTCCGGCTCCAACTCTCTCCTGTGGACGACCAAATCACCATCCGCGGTGCCCGCGAGCACAACCTCCAGGGCGTCGACGTGGACATCCCGCGCAACCAGTTCGTCGTCGTGACAGGCCTCTCCGGCAGCGGCAAGTCCTCGCTCGCCTTCGACACGATCTACGCTGAGGGGCAGCGGCGCTACATGGAATCGCTGAGCGCCTACGCGCGGCAGTTCCTCGGCGTGATGGAGCGGCCGGACGTGGACCTCATCGACGGTCTCTCGCCCGTCATCGCGATCGAGCAAAAGACGGTCAACCGCAACCCACGCTCGACGGTCGGCACGGTGACGGAGGTCTACGACTTCCTCCGCCTGCTCTACGCCCGCGCGGCGGACGCGTACTCGTACAAGTCCGGCACGCCGATGCGCCGCCAGTCGGACGACGAGATCATCGACGCGATCCAGGCCTTCCCGGAGGGCACGCGCGTTGTCATCCTCGCGCCGGTCGTGCGCGGCCGGAAGGGCCACTACCGCGACCTCTTCGAGCAAATCGCGAAGCAGGGCTTCGAGCGCGTCCGCACCGACGGCGAGATCCGCCCCATCGAGCGCGGCATGCAGCTGGACCGCTACAAGGTGCACGACATCGAGGTGGTGGTGGACCGGCTGGTGGTCAAGGAAAGCGTGCGGCCCCGCGTCGCGCAGGCCGTCGAGATCGCTCTCGGGATGGGCGGTGGAACACTCATCGCGCACATGCTCAAGACGCCCGACGAGGCGGAGGTACCCACCGGGGACCGCCTGTTCTCGCGCCACCTGACCGCGCCCGAGGACGACCTCTCCTACGAGGACCCCTCGCCGAACACGTTCTCGTTCAACTCACCGTACGGCGCCTGCCCAGCATGCAACGGCCTCGGCGTGCGCCGCGAGATCGACCCGGACCTCGTGGTCCCCAACCCGAAGAAGACGCTCGAAGAGGGCGCCATCGCGGCTCTCGGCACGCCGCGCGATGTCTGGGTCTGGAGCCAGATGCGCGCCGTCGCGGACGCGTACGACTTCGACTTCGAGACGCCTTTCAACGAGTTGACCGACGAGCAACGCGAGGTCGTCCTGAATGGCGCGGGCGACGAGCAGTTCGACATCGTCTACAAATACAAGGGGCGCGAGGTGAAGTACCAGCACCGCTTCGGCGGCGTGATGGGGCACATCCAGCACACGCACGAGAACGCGAGCAGCAAGGGCCAGAAGAAGTGGGCGGAGGCGTTCATGCGCCTCATCGCGTGCCGCGTGTGCAAGGGCGGGCGGCTCAAGCCCGAGGCGCTCAGCTACCGCGTCGGCAACACGGGCACGTACGAGGGAGACCAGAGCATCGCGGACCTCGTGCAGATGGACCTCCGCCGCCTCGGCGAGTGGCTGGACGGACTCGAATTGAAGGGGCGGCAGGGCGTCATCGGAACGCCCATCGTGAAGGAGATCCGCGAGCGCGTCGGCTTCCTCGTGGACGTGGGGCTGGACTACCTCACGCTGGACCGTCCCGCGCGGACGCTCTCCGGCGGCGAGAGCCAGCGCATCCGCCTCGCGACGCAGATCGGCACCCAACTCACCGGCGTGCTCTACGTGCTGGACGAGCCGAGCATCGGCCTCCACCCGCGCGACAACACCAAGCTGATCGACTCGCTGCAGTCGCTCCGCGATCTCGGCAACTCCGTCCTGGTCGTCGAGCACGACCGCGAGACCATCGAGGCGGCCGACTTCGTGCTGGACCTCGGCCCCGGCGCGGGCGAGTACGGTGGTCACCTCCTCGCGGCGGGTCCACCGGAGGAGATCTCGACGTTCGAGGGCGACGGCGCCCCACCGGACTCCCTGACCACGGCCTACCTCGCGGGCATCCGCCAGATTCCCGTGCCGTCCGACGAGGAGCGTCGCGAGGGGAACGGGAACCAACTGGTGCTGGAGGGCGCGCGCGGCCACAACCTGAAAGACGTGACGTTCACGCTGCCACTCGGCACGCTGACATGCGTGACAGGCGTCTCAGGCAGCGGCAAGTCCACGCTCATCAACCAGACGTTGCGGCCCGCCCTCGCGCAGGCCTTCCACAACTCGCAGACGGTCCCCCTCCCGCACGATGACCTCACGGGCCTGACCCACATCGACAAGGTCATCGCCATCGACCAGTCGCCCATCGGGCGGACGCCCCGCTCCAACCCGGCCACCTACACCGGCCTCTTCACGCTCATCCGCGACCTCTTCGCGCGGATGCCCGAGGCGGAGATCCGAGGCTACAAGCCCGGCCGCTTCTCGTTCAACGTCAAGGGCGGGCGCTGCGAGACGTGCAAGGGCGCGGGCATCGTCAAGCTGGAGATGAACTTCCTGCCGGACGTGTACGTGGAGTGCGAGACGTGCAAGGGGCGGCGCTACAACGCGGAGACGCTGCACGTCCGGTTCAAGGGGCTCAACATCGCCGAGGTGCTGGACCTGCCCGTTTCAGAGGCGCTGGAGGTGTTCGAGAACCAGCCGCGCATCGCGCGGAAGCTGCGCACGCTGGACGCGGTCGGTCTCGGGTACGTCCGCCTCGGGCAGGCCGCGACGACCCTCTCCGGCGGCGAGGCCCAGCGCGTCAAGCTCGCGAAGGAACTCTCGCGCCCCGGCACCGGCCGCACGCTCTACATCCTCGATGAGCCCACGACGGGCCTCCACTTCGAGGACGTGCGCCACCTCCTGCTGGTCCTCCAGGCGCTCGTGGACAAGGGCAACACGGTCCTCGTCATCGAGCACAACATGGACGTGGCGAAGCAGGCGGACTGGGTCGTGGACCTCGGGCCGGACGGCGGCGCGGGCGGCGGCCACATCCTCTTCGAGGGCACCCCCGAGCAGCTCGCCGAGGCGGACACCCCCACGGCGCCCTTCATGCGCGAGGAGTTGGAGCGCGCCGCCGTCAGCAGCGAGATGCTGCCCGTCCGCGAGATCGACCTGGATGATCTCTCGAAGGGCGGCGGGGCCGAGGACGACGGCGAGGACGTGGAGGAAGACGAACCGGAAGAGGCGGAGGCGTGAGGTTCGCAGGCAACTATGGTTCGTTAAGCTGGATGTCTGGCAACTCAAGCCCCATTGGACTGACACATAAAGCGAAGGCTAGACCAAGTGCCGAAAGCGCGATTCGCTCGCGATAAGGCTGAAAAACGCGACGCCCGCCAACCCCATCTGCTACCTCTTCGCGGTCTCTGAGAGCTATCCCTACCCTTCTTAAGGTTGTGGACCGTCTCGTCCTTTGGATTCCCCATATTGGTGAATCACCGATCAGCACTTGGACTTCGGAGAGATCCCTAAGCAGGCCAAGTCGGAACAGATTATCGAGCGACACGCTCAGACTTTCTGGGGTCCACCGGTATTCGAGAGGCCGAAGACCCGATACTCGCTGGACAATGACTCCTTGACCTTCTCTCATTCGCTTCAGGTCGAGGGCTGGGACAGGGCCAGCCCCTTTCCCTCTCTCTTCTAAGTCTCTCAGTTGCCCGACATATCTATTAAACACCAGTTGAAGCAGCCCAGCGTCTGAAGGGCTCATCTGTCGCAGTATTGAGGAGAAGCTTGCGAGATCCTGAGTTCTCTCTCCCAAAGCAGCATGGGCCAAAAGATTCTCGTATTGCTCCTGAAGCTCCATGTCGTTCTCAAGAGATGCCGCCTCCAATAGGGGTACTACCCCACGGGCCGGGACCACTTTCCGCGTAGCTCCTAAGCCTAGCTGCTTCTGCACCTTCTCTTCCACTCTGCGAAGCATCTCGGCAGTTTTTACCAGCCGACGTTCTCTCAGTGGCATGGCTATCAACTGACCTGCTTCGTCTGCGAAAGGCCCTAGCAGCTTCTTCAGAACACCGTCTGCGTCAGATGCCGCTTGCTCGAGAGTGCTCATTCCAAGCTCCGCCGCCTTTGCTTGGAGCGCAGAGACCGGATCTGGAGACGTAGGACCGGGGGGCATGATGCGTCGTGAGGTTGAGGCCACTTACTAGACCCAAGTTCGCACAACCTCCGACTTGTCCGCTTTCCACTCTGCAGAGATCCTTCGACTCGCTGGCGCTCGCTCAGGATGACACCTTGGGAACGGCTGAGTTGGTCCACCTCGGTGTCTCCGTGGGCCCACCGAGGCGGGCAGACCCGCGCCGTATCCTTAGGCGAAATAGACCCCGCGCACCGATGGCCCTCCCGCTCCACGCGATCCAGAAGCTCGGCTACGAGGACTACGCTCTTATTCCAGAGGACGGCCGCCGCCACGAGATCCTAAACGGAGACCACACCGTGAGCCCTGCCCCCAAAACCAAACACCAACGCCTCGTTCTCCGCCTCGCAGCCTCGCTCGACGGGTTCGTGGACGATCACGGGCTGGGCGAGATTTTCGTGGCGCCGTTCGACGTGCTCCTCTCCGACCACGACATCGTCCAGCCCGACGTGGTGTTCATCTCCGACGCCAGGCTGCACATCGTGGACGAGGTCAACTGCAAGGGCGCGCCGGACCTCGTCGTGGAGGTCCTGAGCGAGAGCACGCGCCGTCGCGACCTCGTGGAAAAGCGGCGCCTCTACGCGCGGAGCGGCGTCGCGGAGTACTGGGCCGTGGACCCGGCGGTGGACACGGTGCAGGTCTTCCGTCCGCGCGAGGACGACACGTACGAGCGCGTGGCCGAACTCACCGCAGAGGCGGGCGACACCCTCGCGAGCCCGCTCCTCCCGGGCTGGTCCCTCGCACTAACGGATCTCTTCAGGTAGTCCCGTCTCGGGACCTTCCACGAGCGGCCCGAGGCGAGGCGTCTGAGGCGTTTACATCTCGCCGACGAACGTATCCATGGCGTCCTCGATGCTCGTCATGCACCGGTTCCAGACTGGCGCGAAGTCGCCCGGCTCGCCCACGAACAGCTCGCAGGCGATCCACACGTTGTCGTCGATGGTGTAGGCCTTCGCGACCTTCATCTCCCGGTTGGCCGCATCGACCGCGAACGCCACTTGCACGGCCTCCTCGTTGGACTCGATGGGCCAGATGTTCCACAGCACGACGCGGAAAAACTCGTTGTCCCCGTCGTTGGTCTCCATGAAGTAGCTCCGGTCGTTGTACTCGAACTGGACGTCGCCGTCGGAATCGACCCATCCCTCGATGCCCTCACTGGCGAGAAAGCCGACGTAGAGCTCTTGGAGCTCGGTGTCGGACATCTGGGCGTACGTAGCGGGCGCGAGGATGAGGGCAGCGAGAACGAAGAGAAGCGGGCGAAGCATCATGCGAAGGATGAGTCGGGGGAGCAGATCGGCGACAGCCGGGGTGGCGGCGAAGCTACGCGGCCTCTCGTAGAACAGGCGGACACTTTCGGCCTCCGGCGAGACGGAGCCGATACTCGACCCCAAACGCCGGTTCCTCCCATCTGGGAAGCCCCGCCTCGGGGCGTTCACCGCTCCACCGAGGCGGGCGGGGAGCCCGATTTAGACGCCGGAGTCCTGCTGGATGAAGAACGTCGACGGCCCCGACGAGTTAGCCGCGTCGGTCTGGAACGTACCGCCGGAGTTCCAGCCATGGCCCTCGCCGCTGGACATCATCCCGGACTCGGGGAAGCTGGCCGAGCCTCGCGAGACGCGGCGGGCGCCCTGGTCGGTGAAGTTGAAGCGGAGCGTGAGATCGTCGTAGAGATAGCCCTCGATGCGGAAGGGGGTTCGCCTCGTACCGGTCAGCGCGGTGCCGTTCTCGGAGTCCTTCTCGCCGGAGCCGATGATCTTGGTGCCGTCCTGGCGGAGGGTGCCGGTGTAGCACAGCTCCATCCCCTGGTACCGCGAGACGGCGGTCTGCTGGTAGGTCTGGCAGAAGCGGAAAGGACGCGTCCCATCCACGAGGGTGGTGTACGTCGCGCTGGCGGTCGCTGTCGGGAGGCCGGTCAGCCCCGGGCGCGTGGAGGTGGAGCTAGACGAGGAATCGGACGACGAGCCCGAGGGAGTCGGGTTAGACTCGGCCTCCTGAACGGGTGTAGCGGCGGTGTCGGGAGCGTCCGTGTCCGTAGTGACAGCGGCGGCTCGGGCCTCGGCTTCCGCAGCACGGGCCTCGGCCTCCGCGACGCGGGCTTCGGCCTCCGCGATGCGAGCCTCGGCATCGGTAGGGGCGTCCTCGCCCCCGCAGGCAGCGACCGCCAGAAAGAGCACGAGAACGAAGAAGGATCGGATCAGGATCATGGAAACGGGCGGGGCAAGAGGGAAAGGCGACCGGGATGGCTCCTTCCAAACTCGTCAGACTCTCGCAGGACCGCCACCTGTCGCTGGTTTCTCGTTTCTCTCGCAACGTGGCGGCCAGCGTGGAAAGCAGGTCAGTCCGCCTCGATGACGGTCACGGTCTTCTCGCAGGAGTCGGCACCGTGAGGATTCGCCGCCGTGAGGGTAGCGGTGTAGGTGCCGGGCTCCCGGTAGCGGTGGAGTGCGGGGAGAGTATCGGCATCTGTCTCCGCGCCGTCGCCCCAATCCGTCCAGAAGGTCAAGGGACCCGCGGCGTCGGAATTGACCCGGCCACGAAATACGACAGGCTCGCCGGGAGTCACCAGGCTCGGGCTCACGGTACACGCGATGAGACGCGGTCCCTCGATGGGCCCACCGATGGTCACGACACACGTGTCCAGGTCGTCGTTGTCCTGACCCGAGAGACGAGCAGTGACGGTGTACGTCCCCGGACTCTGGAATGCGTGGGAGGCGCGGAGGCCCTCGCTGCTCTTACCGTCCCCCCAATCCCACAAGAGACGATACGCGGAGGAATCCCCGCTGACCGTCGCGCGGAACCTGCCGGACTCTCCATCGACGAGCTCCAACGGACACTCCAGCGCGACGATCTGGGCTGCGGCCTCTGGAAACCCGGGAAGCCACACGCACGAGGCGAGACCAAGCACGAGCAAAAGGAGACCGGCAGACCGAAGCATCTCGACGACGGATAGAGACACAGAGTACGCCGCCTCGGGGGTGCGGTCGGCGGGGTCGGCCAAGACGCCGTGGAGCCACCGAGGCGGGCACGCGCGCCGGGTATCTTCGCGTTCCGCCCCGCGCCCTCCCCCGCCCGACCCATGGCGAAGTCCCGCAAGAGCTCGGCCACGAGCAAGTCCAACCAGCCCGCCCCTCTAGAGGGCAACACGGTGTGGAAACAGCGGGGCCGCGTCCGCCGCTCTGGAGCCGCGGCGCTGGCCGAGAAGAGCTGGTGGGACCGGCAGCGCCCGGCTCTTCGCCACGGCCTCTGCCTCGGCTTCCTGTTGCTCGTCGCCATCGGGTTTGCGGCCCCGGCCACCTTCGGCGGCGAACGCCTCGCGGGCGACGACACGCTGCGCTGGCGCGCCACCGCCACGGACCTCATCGAGTGGGAGGAACGCTCTGGCAACGCCCCGCTCTGGGCACCGAACGTGTTCGCGGGCATGCCCGCCTACATGATCAGCGCGAGCTCGGGACCGCCGAGCCTGGATTCCATCCCGTCCACGATGCGCGGCTGGGGCCTCTGGCCGCTGGCGCATCTCGTGGTCATGCTCTTCGGCGCATACGCGCTCATAGTCTTCCTCACGAGGACGCCGCTAGCGGGTGTCTCGGGCGCCGTAGCCTTTGGCCTGACGACCTACTTCCCGATCCTGCTCGTCGCGGGACACAACTCCAAGTTCATCACGCTCGCCTACGCGCCCTGGCTGCTGCTAGCCTTCGGCGCTCTCATACGACGACGAGCGGACTCAGGCTGGATGTGGGCCGCGCTGCTGACGGGCCTGTTCGCTATCGCGGCGGCTCTGAACCTCCGCGCAGGGCACGTCCAGATCACGTACTACGTCGTGATCCTCGCGGGCATCTGGTGGGTAGCAGAGGGCGTCGCCGATGTCCGAAACGGCACGTTCAAAGCGTACGGCATCTCCACATTGCTCCTCGTCGTGGGATCCGCTTTGGCACTCGCGATGGTGGCCCATCCGTACCTCGCGCAGTGGGAGTACAAGGCGTTCACGATGCGGTCTTCCGGTCCTGGCGGCGGCCTCGCGTGGCAGTATGCGATGAACTGGAGCCAGGGCGTCGGCGAGACGCTGACCCTGCTCGTGGCCGGGGCCTACGGCGGCGCGAGCCCCACCTACTGGGGGCCGAAGGTGTTCACGAGCGGCCCGCACTACGTGGGCGCGGTCGTCCTTTTCCTCGCCATTCTGGGCGTGGTGGGCGTCGCACGGCGGTCTGTGGTAGCGTTCGCCATCGGGACGGTCGTGACCGTTCTGTTCGCACTGGGCGAGAACTTCGCGCTGCTCAACCGGCCCGCCTTCGAACTGCTCCCGCTGTTTAACTCCTTCCGCGTGCCCGAGACCTGGCTCTCCGCCACGGCGCTCCTACTGGCGCTCTTGGCGGGATGGGGCGCGTACTACGTCCAGCGGCGCGAGGCGACACCCGAGGCGGAGACCCGGAAGCGGCGCTACGCCCTCGGCGTGGGCGGCGGCCTCGCAGCCGTTCTTCTCGTGCTGGCCGTCGCCGGACCCAGCCTACTCGCGCTCGAAAAGCCCAACGAAGGCGCGATGATCGAGGCGCAGGTCCAGCAGCAGGCCATGCAACAGGGGATGGACCTTCGCGATCCGGCTGTGAGCCAGCAGATCGCGCAGATCGTGGGTCAGGCCCGCAACGAGGCCCGAACGGAACGTGTCGAGTTGCTCTCCGGCGATGCCTGGCGTTCGCTTCTCTTCCTCGGCCTCGCGCTCGCGCTCGTCGGGGCCAAGCTGTGGGGCAAGACCCGCTCCTGGGTCGCGCTGGCCGGTCTGGCGGTGCTCATCACCGTAGACCTCTGGGGCATCGGGCGGCGCTACTTCAACGAGGACTCCGACACCCTCCGCCGAACCAGCCTCGCGCAGGCCATCCCGAAGACCGACGCCGACCGCTTCATCGAGGAACGGGAGTTGGAGGCGGGTGGCACCGGCACCTTCCGTGTCCTCCCGATGGACCCCCGGCAGAATGCCTTCTCTACGGCGCATTACGAGTCTGTGGGCGGGTACCACGGCGCGAAGCTGGCGCTCGTTGAGGACTACCTCGACCGCATCTTGCCAGACGACTCGACGGTCTTCAATGAGCAGGCCGTCGACCTCCTCTCGGCGCGCTACACCATCCTTCCGGGCGTGCTGGAGGGCACCACGCCCCTTTTCCAGGATCCCCAGTCCGGGATGATCGTCGCGGAGAACCCGGACGCACTCCCCCGCGCCTTCCTCGTGCGCGATGCCGAGGTCGTGGACGACGAGACCGCCATCGGACGGATCCGCTCCGGCGAGACCGACCTCCGTCAGACCGCGCTTCTCGCCGAGGCGCTTCCAGACGGCTTCGAGCTTCCTGGCACCCCGATGCCTATCGCGGACACGACCGCCGCACTCGTAGACTCTCTCGCCATCCCGGCGGACTCCGTCGGTCGCGAGATCGCGCCGGGCGTCTCGCTCATCCGCCACTCCCCCGAGGAGATCGTCTGGGCCGTCGAAGCGGACACACCCAGCCTGCTCGTAGCGGGCGAGATCTACTATCCTGCCGGATGGACGGCGACGCTGGACTCGCGTCCAGTACCCATTCTCCGCACGAACTATCTCCTTCGCGGCGTGCCGGTCCCAGAAGGCCGTCACATCGTCACGATGGAGTTCGCCCCCGAGGCGCATCGCCAGGGCCTGACCATCGCGTGGGTCGCGACCCTCCTCGTCTACTTCGGCGTGGTAGCGCTCGGCGGACTGCTCTGGTACCGCCGCGGATACGGCGACAACGAATGACAAGACGGGGCAGAGACTCAGGGTCGTCGCTTGCTGCGCATCCCGCTCCACCGCTTCCAGTTCCACAGTCTACAGGCCCCTGAAACGCCTCCTTCTCGTCACGTACTACTTCCCGCCCTCGGGTGGCGCAGGCGTGCAGCGCACGCTGAAGTGGACGAAGTATCTCCGCGAGTTCGGCGTGGAGCCGGTCGTACTCACCGTGGAGGCGGGCGCCTATCCGAGCCTGGATCCCACGTTGGAGCGCGATGTGCCCGAGGGCGTCGAGGTCATCCGCACGAAGGCACTGGACCCATTCGGCCTCTACGGGGCCCTCACCGGGCGTTCGCGGAAAGAAGCCGTCGCGGTGGGCTCCGTCGCCGATGCCGACGGCTGGGCCAAGAAACTCGGCCTCCTCGCGCGCGCCAACGTGTTCCTCCCCGACGCTCGCGTCGGCTGGGTACCCTTCGCGCGACGTGCTGCCAGCGAGCGCATCGGTCGCGGGGATGTGGACGCGGTGCTGACCTCGGGGCCACCCCACTCTGTCCACCTCGTCGGCCTTGGCATTCGGAAACAGATGCGGAGCCTCGGCCTCCGCTGGATCGCGGACTTTCGCGACCCGTGGACCGGCATCACCTTCTACGACGAGCTGCCCATGACCGGCCTCGCCCGACGCTCGGATGCCCGTCTGGAGCGCCGCGTGCTCCGCTCGGCAGATCGCGTCGTGACCGTCTCGCCGACCTGGGGGCGTGAGTTGGAAGCTCTGGGCGGCCTCACGCCCGGCGCCATCGAGATCATCCAGAACGGATTCGACCCGGCCGACTTTGCGGACGTGAGGGAGGCCGTTCGCGAAGATGCCTTCGAGATCGCGCATGTGGGCAGTCTCTACGGGCCGCGCAACCCGGCGGCGCTCTGGGCGGCCATCGCGCGGCTGCGCCTGGAGGGCGAAGTCCCGAGGCTCCGCCTCCGCCTCGTGGGCCGCGTGGACGCAGCCGTGGAGGACTCGCTGAACGCCCATGGCCTGACGCCCATCGTAGACCGCACGCCGGTCGTGCCGCACGACGAGGCCGTCCGCGCGATGGCACGCGCTGGGCTGCTGGTGCTCTCCATCGAGGACGTACGCCAGGACGCGGGCATCCTCACCGGCAAGCTCTACGAGTACCTCGCGAGCGGCCGGCCGGTGCTCGCTCTCGGGCCCGTCGGTGCAGACGCGGACCGGCTCCTCCGCCAGACCGGCGGTGGCACCCTCCGGGACCGCGCCGATGCGGACGGGCTGGCCGAGACCGTGCGTGAGCACTACACCGCCTGGGAAGCTGAGTCCCCCCGTCGAGGTGCCGAGGCGGGGGCTCTCACAGCTCTCTCGCGGCGGGCACAGGCGGGGGAACTGGCGGCCCTGGTGTGAGCGCCGGGAAGGCCCAGACGAGACGACGGACCTCCACCTCCTCACGCAACCTCTTGGCTCCCCTCAAGCCTCTGGCGACGCGGCCTCTCCGCTTGACTCGTTCTATTCTCTCATCGAAAGGAGAATGAGGCCAGAGTGTCCCATCGGGAATACCTCTTTGGTTCGCACCGGGCGGCGTAGGTTCTCATCATCTCACGCCATCCTGCTTCCTCATGCCATTTCGCCTCTCCATCCTTTTCCTCTCAGTCCCTCTCCTTGCTAGTACCTCTCTTGTTGGCTGTGACAACTTGAGTCCGGTGTCGGAACGCGCCCAGACAGACGCCGGCCTATCTGAGCCCGATCAAATGCGCAAGGACTTCGGAACCCCGCTCGTGCCTCAGGGCCTGCTCGGCCGGTTCTCGTTCGATGGGGACGTACGAAACAGCGTGCCCGGCGAGCGCTTCCGCTGCAAGGAGAACAACGGAGCGGAGCTGACCACGGATCGATTCGGTAGCCCTGAGAAGGCACTCCTTCTGTCTCCCGGTGATATCGTCACTTGCGATAACGTCTTTGAAGGAATCGGCGTCCCCTACACCGTGATGGTTTGGGCCCGCCCGACGACCGTGGCCGGGAACCAGACGCTCTTCATGACGGACTTCAACACCTCCGGGCCGTATTACGGTCTGCGGATCAAGATCCTCGACGGCACGCTGGACACCTTCTACGGAGACGGGACGGTTCGAGGCCGTCAGGGCCGCCGGGGAACAACGAGCCCCCCGCTTCTGGAAGCTGGTGAGTGGGTCCACCTCGCGGCCGTCGTGGAGTCAAGAGACGAGATGCGGCTATACATCGACGGGCAAGAAGTCCCCTCGACAATCAGCGGAACTGGCGGGCCTATGCGGCACAACGACGGACCGACCTCTTTTGGCTCTCTGACTTCGAACACGGCTATCGACGACTTCTACCTCTTCCAAGGCGCTGTGCCAGCAGACCGGATCGCGCGCGTCGCGAGTAACACGCTCTGATCGCGTGTGGGCACGAGGCGGCGGGCGGGCCACCGTAGCGAGGGCGGACGGAGCACAGGGTAGCTTCGCGCGTGCGCCCTCGCGTCCTCTTCGTCTCTCTCGCTACCACCTCGTTCGTGCGCGACGACCTCGCGCTGCTGCGTGAGCGCTACGGCGTGACGGCGTTCACGTTCGGCACCACAGACAGCGCGCGAGGCCTGCTCGCGGGATGGCGCCGCCAGCGGGCGTGGCTGAAGCGAGAAGGCGACCGCGCCGACCTCGTCGTGGGGTGGTTCGCAGACTTCCATCTCGCGCTCCCTGCCCTCTGGGCGAGCCGGCGGGGCGTCCCGCTGGCCGTGATGCTCGGCGGGTTCGATGCCGCCTGCCTCCCCGGCCTCGGCTACGGCGTGTTCTGCTCGCGATGGCGGGCGCCGCTCGCGCGCACCGTGCTCCGCCGAGCCTCGCGGCTCCTGCCCGTCGCGGAAGCGCTCCTGGAGAGCACCAACGCCTGGGCCAGCGAGGAAGGCTCGCGACAGGGCGTCCGCGTTCACGTTCCCCGCCTCGCGACGCCCGCACGCGTTCTCCCCACCGGCTACGACGCCGACGCCTGGCCAATGGGCCGCGCGGACCGCGGCGCGACGGTCTGCGCCGTGGCGCACCTCGCGGACTGGCCCACCTTCTACATCAAGGGCGGCGATCTGCTGCTGGAGGTAGCCCGCCAGATGCCTGAGGCGCGGTTCGAGATCGTCGGCGTGGCGCCGAGGTTCGGGGACGCGCTGCTCAACCACGAGCATGTGCCGGGCAACGTCCGGCTGGTGCCGCCGGTGGAGCGCGAGACACTGGCGGAGGTCTATGCGCGGTCGTCGGTCGTGGCGCAGCTCTCGCGGACGGAGGGGCTGCCCGACGTGCTCTGCGAGGCCATGCTCTGCGGGTGCGTGCCCGCCGTGAGCGCTGTCGGCGCGATGGAGGAGGTGGCAGGAGGCCTCGGGGCCGTAGCTGAGACGCCCGAGGAAGCCACCGAGGCGGTCCGCCTCGCGCTCGCCGTCGCGCCGGAGCAACGACACGCCGCGCGTGAGCGCATCGCGACGCACTACAGCCGCGAGCGCCGCCGCCGGGACCTCTTCGCCCACCTCGACGCGCTGATCGAGGCGCAATAGCCGGTCAACTCACTTATCCCGGGCGGACCTTCGCGAGGACCGTCCGCACCTCCTCCCAGGTGTAGAGCCGGAACGCGATCACCAGCGGCACATACGCCGCGATGAGCGCGAGGCGGGCCGCGATGCGCGGGAGCGTCGACCAGTCCACGCCGAGGTGGCCGAGGAGGTACAGCCCGGCCACGAGCGCGAGCGCCTTGACGAGCACGCTCCAGTCGAACCGCGTGCCGGTCCATCGGATCACGGTCCGCGCCGTGACGGCGAGGAGACCACCGTAGGCGAGGATCGTCGCCACGGCGGCGCCCATCGCGCCGAGCGGCGGGATGAGCGCCACGTTGAGCGCGACGTTCGCGGCCGTCGCGAGGAGGAGGTTTCGTGCGATGGTGGCCGTTTGCCCCGCTGCGTAGAGGATAGTCACGAGGACGTAGTACGTCCCGTAGAACGCGAATCCGACCGCGAGCGGGAGTACGAGCGTCTCCACGCCGAGGTAGGCCGGGTTCGGAGAGACGATGCGCGTCAGGTCGTACGCGCCGAGCGCCAGCGCCAGTGAGGCCCACCCCGCACCGACGACGAAGTGCCGGAACGTCCGCCGGTGGAAGGCGCCGTCGCCGCCCGCGTCCAGGTTCTTCACGCCGAGGACGCTGAACGCCGCCGAGAAGCTGGAGACAAGCAGGAGGTAGAGCACGCTCGCCAGTCGCCCGGCCCAGTCGTAGAGGGCAACGGTCTCCAAGTCGGTGAGCGCGCTGAGGAGGTAACGGTCGCCGAGGTTGAGTAGGACGACGCCCACGCCGGCCACGGCCAGCGGCGCCCCGAAGACGGCGAGTTGGCGGAGCGCGCTCCAGCGCAGTCGCCACGGAAGGTGGACCGCCATCCCGGCCGCCATCACGAGCGCGCTGATCCCCGCCGAGGCGACGTACGCCCAGAGCAGCCCGGTCAGCCCAGCGCCCATCACCACGAGCCCGACGTACGCGCCCGCCACCAGCAGCGTCATTTCCAGCCCGATGGCGAGGACATGGAGCCAGACCCACTCCTGATTTCGGATGTAGGCCGCGGGCGTCGCCGCGAGCACCTTCACGCCGATGTACGCGCCGATCAGGCGCACGTCGAGTGCGTATTCGGTACCGTCGAGGAGGAGCCAGGCGAGCGGCTCGGCGAGGAGAACCACGAGCGCGCTGGCCACGAGGCCCAGCCCTGCCCCACTGACGAGCGCCGTGAAGGAGAGCACACCTCGCTCTTCGTACGCGTCCGGCGCGCCCCAGAACTTGAGCAGCCCGTTCGAGAGGCCGAGGCCGAAGAGCGGGACCGCGATCTTGGCCGTCGTCTCCAGGAGCGCGAGGCGACCGAACGAGGCCTGCGAGAGGTACTCGGGGTCCAGCGTGAAGAACGCCAGCGCGAAGCCCGCCACCTTCAGCAGGACGTTGCCGAGGGTGTAGACGCCGGTCTGCTTGACGAGCTTGACGAGGCTGGCCACGAAGGGGGCGCAAGCGCCCGGGATGAGGGATGGGTCCCGCTACGCGGGACGGGATGGGGAATGCAAAAGGTCGCGCAGGTGAACGCCGACTGGGACTATCGGCTCGCGATCAGGCTCTCGTAGAGGGCGAGGGTGGGCGGCAGCACGGCCTCAGCCGAATAGTCGCGGAGGACGTGGGCGCGGCCCGCCTCGCTCAGCCGCTCCGCCAGCGCGTCGTCGGTGAGGAGGCGTACGATGGCCTCGGCGATCTCGACGGGACGGGCGGGGTCCACGAGCAGGCCCTCCGCGCCATCGGCCACCACCTCCGGGCCGACGCTCCGCGTGGTGTAGACCGTCGGGCAGCCCCAGGCCATGCTCTCCACGGCCACGTTCCCGAACGTCTCGCTGTACGAGGGAAACACCCCGGCGCGGGCGCTCGCCAGCGCATCGAATAACACGTCTCGCCCGACGTGCCCCGCGAACGTCACGCTCGGCCGGACCGCCTCAGGAAGGCTCGCCGCGAGGTGCTCGCGCATGGAGCCGCTCTCTGGACGCGCGGTGTCCTTGCCGAAAAGCGTCAGCCGCGCCCGGGGCTCGCGCTCCACCACGCGAGGCCATGCCGCGATCAACTCCTCTACGCCCTTCTTCCGCGTCAGCGTGCCCGTAAACACAACCTCGTACGGGTCGCGCGAGGCGAACGGCGGCACGGACTCTGGCGCGTCGTTGATGTTGGGCGCGATGAGATCGGGCGGCGCGAGGCCGAAGATCTCTTGCGTGAGCGCGGCCGAGTGCCCGGTCTGCGCGATCCAGGCGTCGGCGCGGCGGTACGAGTCCGCCTCCATCCAGCGCGTGAGGCGGTTGGGCTGGCGGCCGAGTTCTCGCGCAAAGTAGGTGTTGGAGCCGCTGGAGCGGAGCACGAGCGGGACCGGCTGGCGGGACCAGAGCGCGAACCAGCCGCGGCTGTCCGGCGCCTCCACGAGGTCGACCTCACCCGCCTCGGCCCAGCCGTGGACCGTGCGGTACATCTCGCGCCACGCGGGCACCCAACCGAACCGTCCAGGCCGCTCGCGGAGCCTCCAGACCTGCACGCCCTCGTCCGTCTCGCGGTCCGGTGCAGGGTAATCCGCTGGGTACGCGCCGATCATGCGGACCTCGTGCCCGGCCGCAACGAGGTGCCGCCCGAGCAGGCGGTAGCGCGTCCCGATGCCCCCGTGCGGGCCGGGCGGGTACTCGGAGCAGAGGACGCAGAGTCTCATCCGGCGCCAGGGTAGAGCACGACGTTCCGCTGGTGGCTGAGGTCGGCCTCCGCGAGGGGCAGGCGCTCAGTGGGCGTGTCGAACTCAGTGTAGTGGGTGTAGCCGAGGTCGCGGACGAGTGCGAGGAGCGGGTCCGCGCCGCCCGCCGTCTCGATGCGATCCGGGTTGACCTCGAAGAGCAGGATGGGCTGGCGGTCGAGGAAGAACTCGCGCGCGCCTCGGAGGAACGCCGCCTCTGCGCCCTCCACGTCCACCTTCAGCACGACGCGCCCGGGGAGCGCGGCGGCATCCAGCACGTCGTCTAGGCGCTGGACGGGGACCTCAGTGGTCTCCCAGGAGTCGTCCGGGACGGCGTCCAGAAGCGTGGCGGAGCCGCTGCTGCCGGGCGGGACGTGGAGGCGGAGTGTGCCGGGGGCGTCGCCCAGCGCGAGGTTGAGCACGTTCGCCTCGGTCTCGGGCGCTGTCTCCGCGAGGGATCGCTCGGTGAGCCTCGCGAGGCGGGCCTGCGGCTCCACCGCCACCACGCGGCCTCGCGCCCCCACGATCCGCGAGGCTACGATGGAGAAGCTCCCGTGGTTGGCGCCGACATCGACGAACGTGTCACCGAGGCGGAGGAGGTCGTGCAGGACGCGCGTCTCGCCGCCCGCGCGCACCTCGTTGGGCACCTGGAGGAAGCGAGGATCGTCCAGCGCGAGCCAGACGATGTATGGCCCGACCTCCAGGCGGAGGCTCTCGGGCAGGCCCAGCGCGCGCCGGAGCCGCATCGCAGCGCGCAGCGCGCCGAACCCACCGACGACATCGGACCAGAGCGAGCGCTGGAGCGCGCACCACCCGGCAAAGGCGCGGAAAGGGCCGGGCAGCTGACGGCGAAGTACCGGCTCGTAGAGCCAGCCCACCACGGACTGGTGGTAGAGCCAGGCGCCCTCGAACTCCGGCGAGAAGAGGCGCTTCGCGAGGCGGTCCACGCCAGGGATCCGCTTTAGCGCCATCCGCCAGCGGGGCGACGGGAGCGCTCGGGACTCGGCGCTCATGCCTCCGCTACCACGCGCTCCACCGTCTCGCGTAGCCGCTCGCGACGGGCCGCCCGCGAGTAGTTCGCGATCACGCGGTTCCGCGCCGCCGCGCGCCGCGCGCCCGTGGCCTGCCCCAGCGCCGCGCGAATTTCGCTCGCGACGTGCTCCGGCTCCGGCGTCTCCACGATGTAGCCCGTGTCCCCGATGGTCCCCGGGATGCCGAACACTGGGCTCCCGACGGGTATGCAGCCGCTGCACATCGCTTCGCCGAGCACGTTGGGCTGCCCCTCCGCGCGAGAGAGTTGGGCATACACCGAGGCATTGGAGTAGATCGCCGCCAGTTCCTCCCGAGGCCGCGGCGGCAGAATCTCGACGTTCGGCCCCGCTCCGTACCGCTGACGGACCGTCTCGATGTCGGCCTCGGGTACACCGACGATCTGAAACGTCACGTGCGGGAGGTAATGCGCCGCGGCGACGAACACATCCAGTCCCTTCCGGCGCTGGACGCGCTCGCGCCCGAGGTGTCCCACGGTGCAGACGACAGGCGGACGCTCGGCCGGACCCAAATGCCAATCGGTCGGGTCGAACCCGAAGGGAATGACGGTGTAGGGCGTCTCGAAGCCCGGCACGTGGGCGGAGATGCCATTCGCGAGCCACTCCGGGTAGGCGGAGTAGCGGTTCTCGTGCCAGATCATCGTCTCATCGCACGGGACGACGTGCGTGGCGTTCCGGAGCACGTAGCGCGCGAGCGGCGCCCGCCAGCTCTCGTACACGCCGTAGCCCAGCTCCGGGAGCGCGATGGCATCGAACCCGGCCACAGCGACGAGCATCGGCACGCCGTGGGCTCTCGCGAGGCGCGTGGGCAGCGCGAGGTGCGAGTCGGCGAACCAGCCATAGATAGCGTCGGCGCCCCGGATGGCTTCACGGAGCCAGGTCCACTGGCGCGAGGTCTCCTTCGCGAGCGCCGCCGCGCTGCCGAGGCGGGTCGGCTGGTTCACGTCGAACTGGAACGTGTCCACGTCCGCGAACGAGCGGAGGTGCGCGAGGTCCTCCCGGACGAACGACTCGAAGCCCTGGGTGACGAAGAGGAGACGCAACGGGAGGTAACGAGGAGTAGCAGGAAGCGGCCCGGAAGGTACGGCGGGGCGTTCCGCGCCTCGCGGGAGCACGCCTCGCGGACGGATACGCCGAGCGGGAGCACCGGGCGTAGATTGCACGCCCGGCACATAGGCGCACCGAGCGGCACGGCCGGTCCCCTCAACTCTCAGAGACTCCCTCTAATGGCAGAAGCAGACTACGGCGCCGCCCTCGGCATGGTCGAGACCCGCGGACTCGTCGGCGCGATCGAGGCGGCCGACGCGATGGTGAAGGCCGCGCGCGTGAACCTCATCGGCAAAGAGCAGATCGGTGGCGGCTACGTGACCGTCATGGTACGCGGCGACGTCGGCGCGGTGAAGGCGGCAACGGACGCTGGCGCTGCTGCAGCCGAGCGCGTGGGCGAGCTCGTCTCGGTCCACGTCATTCCGCGTCCGCACTCGGAGGTGGAGGCGATCCTCCCTGGCTAAATGCCGTCCCCCGACCTCACGAACATCCCCGAGGGCGCGGCGCTCGGGATGCTCGAGACCCACGGCCTCGTCGCTGCCATCGAGGCAGCCGACGCGATGCTGAAGTCCGCCGACGTGCGGCTGCTCCAGCAGCAGCGCACCAACCCGGCACTCATCACGCATTTCGTGGTGGGCGAGACGGCAGCCGTGCGTGCAGCCGTGGATGCCGGCCGGGCAGCGGCTGAACGGGTCGGGAAGGTGGTCAGCGCGCATGTCATCCCGCGCCCCGGCGAGGGGCTGCTGCCTCGTGTGATCGTGCCCCTGGTGGGCGGCGCCGCGCCCTCCGACGAGGACTACGGCGCGAAGACGGTTCGCGAGCTTCGCGCCCTCGCACGGGACCGCGCCGACGACTCGTTCTCCGGCCGCGAGATCGCGCGAGCTACTAAGGCTGAGTTGGTCGCCTATCTCAGCGATGGGGGCACACCGGGCGCCTGATGGCGGGCGGCCCGCTCCGGCGCCTCCGTGCGCTGTTCCCTCGCGCCCGGACCTCCGGCGAGCCGGAGCGCACCCGCAACGGCCTCGCGATGGCGCTCTCGTTCGTCGTCGCGTTCGTGCTCTGGTTCACGTTCTCCATGCAGGAGACGTACACGACCACCGTCGAGGTCGCACTGGAGGTGGCGGACCTCCCCGACGGCCAGGCCCTCCGAGCATTGCCGCCTCAGACAGCGCGCGTCAGCCTTCAGGGACGAGGCGAAGACCTCTTCACGCTCTCGTGGAGCCCGCTCCCCGTCCAACTGTTCGCTGACGGCCCCACGGTCAGCGTGGCCGACGCTGTCGCCGAGGCGGGCCTACCGACGGGCGTGACCGTGCTCAGCGCGCAGCCCCGCACTATCCGCCTGGAGCTAGATGAGTTGGTGCAGCGCGACCTCCCCGTCCGCCTCGATGGCCGCGTCCGCGCGTCCGCACCGTTTGACCTCCTGAGCCCACCGCGTCTGGAGCCAGATAGCATTCGCGTGACGGGAGCGCGAGGTCTCTTGGACGGCTTCGACCACTGGCCGACGGCACGCTTCCTGCGCGATGACCTTCGCGACAACCTCCGAACGCCTGTCGCCCTCTCGGACACCCTCGCGGACCTCGTGGACCTCTCGCGGCAGTCCGTGATGCTTCTCGCCGATGTAGCGGAGTTCACCTCGGACGAACTGGTGTTGACCGTGGAGGTGGAAAATCTCCCGCCGGGTGTCGGCATCCGGTTCGAGCCAGGAACGGTCCGGGCTCCTTTCAGCGCACCCATCGGCGACGCCTTCGACCGCGTGATGCAGGTCGGCTTCCGGGCCGTGGTGGACTACGAGGACATCGTACGCGACCCTGGCACGGGGACGGTCAACGTGAGCGCGCGCATCCCCTCCGCGCTGGACGCGCGGAACGTCCGCTTCGAGCCCTCGCGCGTGGACTACTTTTTCCTGCGCCGCGACACGACGGAGGCGCCCGTAGAGTAGCCTCTCACCTCACATCTGGAACCCCTGTGCACTCTGCCGAGCTCATCCGCCTCGCTGAAGCCCTCTATGAGTTCGAAGCGGGCGAGAGCCGAGCGAACACAGGCGCGGGGTCGCGTCTCGAAGGTGCCAAGTTCGAGGTTCTGCTGGCCGACTTCTGGTCCTCCCTCATACGTGACCTAGCAACCTCGGCGGAGCACGCCGCGTCGTTTCGAGGGCCGAAAGGGACGCGCAGGTGGACACGTCTGACGAAGGGGAACCGTTCTCTGTTTTTACCAGACTCGGAGGAACGAGAGTGGACCGACAGGGCGCCGGAACGGCACAAGTGGCTTCGATCTAGCTATTCCGTAGAGGAGCTCGTCAACGCGTATCCAGGCAAAGCAGAAGCGACTCAACGGTACGCACCCGAGCGAGGACCGTTCAAAGGAGACAGGTATCCCTCGATGTACGAGGGGAAGACCACCCTGTTTGACGACGTGATCCTGTTCGAGGAAAGCGGTGTCCTGAGAGAAAAGATGCTGCTCGAGTACAAAACAGCGAAATCGAGCAAAGGCGTAACGATGGATGGCAACGCTCACGAGCGGCTCACTTTCCAGGTGATGCAGTATCTGGAGCTGGCCACCCGGTACCCGAAGTGCTCCCTCGCCGTGATCTCGAACGGGGCTTTCGCGAGGTACAAGAACAAGTACCACGTCAACTTCCACCTTCAGGCGGACCGGCTCGCGGCCTTTTCGTGGTTCAACATGACCCACGCCTGCACTCCTGCAGGATACCTGGCGTTAGCGGAGCGCGTCGAGAACTGGCTTCTCACCCCCTAGGCGATCAGAACGCATGGTCAAGTATATCGGCTCGAAACGCAAGCTCGTTCCCCTGATTCAGTCCGTGATCGGAACCCTCTCGGGCGTTCGCGAGGTCGTGGATCTGTTCTCGGGCACCTCCCGCGTCGGTCATGGCTTGAAGTCACTCGGCTACGCTGTTAACGCCAATGACATCAACCGCTACGCCCACGTCCTGGCGACCTGCTACGTGCAGGCGGACCGCGAGGAGGTGGAGCGGAACGCGCGGAGCCTGCTCCAGAGGTACAGCCGCCTTCCAGGACGGGAGGGGTACTTCACGGGGACCTTCTGCCGCGAGAGTCGGTTTTTCCAGCCGCGCAATGGTGCGCGGGTGGACGCCATCCGAGATGCCATTGCTGCTGACGACCTCGACCCGGAGTTGGAGGCCGTTGTCCTCACGTCACTGATGGAGGCAGCAGATCGTGTGGACTCCACGACGGGCGTGCAGATGGCATATCTCAAGAAGTGGGCGCCTCGCGCATCGAACGACCTGGAGTTGCGGATGCCCGCCGTCTTGCCACAGGCGACGCATGGGAAAGGACAGGCCTATCAAATGGACGCTCTGGAGGCAGCGCCTCGCCTGACAGGAGACGTGGCCTATCTAGATCCGCCGTACAACCAGCACAAGTACCTCGGCAACTACCACATCTGGGAGACACTGGCTCGCTGGGACGCCCCGGAACCATACGGCGTCGCCCGGAAGCGAGTCGACTGCCGGGAACGCAAAAGTCCGTTCAACAGCAAGCCACGGATCCACGCCGCCATGCGCCGCGTGGTCGAAGCTCTGGACGTGCGACATCTCGTCGTCTCGTTCAGCGACGAGGGCTACATCTCAAAGAACGAGATGGTCGAGATTCTATCCGCTCGTGGCAACGTTCACGTTCTCGCCCGAGAGTACGACCGCTACGTAGGCGCCCAGATTGGAATCCACAACCTGGACGGGGAGCGAGTGGGCGAGGTCTCCCACCTGACCAACACGGAGTACATCTACGTCGTCCCGGAGAAGGGAACGGACTTCAAGATGGCCCACCATGCGCCTGTAGCCATTCCCTCTGCTTCGAGCCAGACACCTCAACTTCAGCCTGTCTCAGAGAGAACGGCTTCTCGCCCGGCCCGTGCCCTAGACGACGCACTTCTCGACTTGCTGTCGTCTCACGGCTCGCTGACGAACCGCGTAGCCCGACAGGCTCTCGGGACCGACTCTGCAGAAACGCGGGCCTCGTTCAAACGACTGATCGAATCCGGGAACGCATACAAGACCGGCCGCAGGAGAGGAACGGTCTATCATCTGAGTCGCCCTCGCGACTCTGACGCTGTTCCATCGACACCCGATGGCAGGTCCAGTCTGTCAGCCGAGGAATCTCAGCTCTCCATGTTCTCCTGAGACTCTGCACCCGCACCGCGACACGACGATGGCCTCGGCAGAGTAGGCCCGCCTCGGTACCGAGGCGGGGAGAGCCGCGGGTCGTCTATTCGTATCGGTAGTGAGTCGCGACGGGAGAGCCCGGGTGCAGCAGCTCGATGGCCTCCGGCATCATCGCGAGAGCCCGTGCAGTGGGCGCATTCAGGAAGAGAAGGAGGCCATCTCCAGAGTCCGTGTAGACGTACGTCAGAGCGGCCTCGGACCAATCGCTCCCGCGATGGGCCAGGATCTCGTAGCCGGGATATTCCGCGACTTGCCAGCCCAGACCGTATCCCTGTGCGTGAGGGCACGAGGTCTCCTCCAACCGCTCGCACCGGACCAGGACCGACCTCCGCCGATTCCATTGCTCGACGTGGACTCGGTCTCGCTCGTCCGCGAGAATGGCCTCGTACCCATCCCGACGGAACACGGCGCCGAGGAACGCGGCGAAATCGGGCACGGTCACGCGGAGACCACCAGCAGCAGACCACTCGCCCTCCTCACGGCAGTCCCAGGGAGTGCAGTAGTGCCCATGGAAGGTCCCCTCTGCGTCTACCGCGCGCACGATGTTCGGGAAGTTGGCCTTCCGCCTGCTGAATGCGGCCTCCTCCATCCCAATGGGGCCGAACACGTACTCCTCGATGAGGTCTTCAAAGCCTACGTTCAGCTTCTCTTCTGTAAATCGAGCGACGTACTGGAAGGCCTCCCCCGAATAGGAGTACGACGTCCCTGGCTCGAAAAGGAAGCGGAGTGGGAGGTCGCCCGCGTAGCCTCCGGTGTTGTCGTCCAGGAAGCGCCAGTTGGGAAGACCCGTGGAGTGAGTCAAGACCATTCTCGGCGTGACCCGCGCTACCCGTTCCTCCCCGGCGAGGTCCGGGTCCACCCAATGAGGGGCCATCGGTTCATCGAGCGATATGCGGCCCGCCGCCACGAGGCGAAGAATGGCCTCGGCCGTCACCGTCTTGGTGAGTGACGCGGCGTTGAACTGGGTCCGCTCGCTAGCTGGAACTCCTGGGCTCTGGTCGCCGAAGTAGCCCGCCCACTCCAGCTCGCCCGCCCGCAGAATCCCGACTCCTGCTGTGAGGACCTCATGCTTCCTCATCAGCAGCGGGAACGCCCGATTTAGCTCCGCGCTGCGCTGAGGAGTCATCGCCGGAATCTGGGGGCTTTCCAGGGACGAAGGAAATGCGGAGGTCGGCGCAGATCCGAGTGTCAGCAGGACTACGACAACCCCAGCGATGAGCCCGCTCCCGGATATCGCTCGTGTCCCGCGTGATGGTCTCACACATGAGCGCAGAAACGGACAGTGAGACACGGGACCCTGCGGACGTGCAGAAGGCTTCATAGCGGGAAGTCGCGGGAGCGTAACGGAACAGGCTAGTCCGACGACGCGCTGGCGGGACCGTGAGTTACAGAGCGAGGGAAATGAGCCCACTAGCAAGCACTCCCCGTCCATCTCACCACGCACGCGGACGCTTCGCTTGACCCCGACGGCCCCCAAGGACACCTTCTCCAGACTTCCCACCCGGTCCCTGTGCTCTTCCTCGCTCTCGCCGTCGCGTGCAGCCTCGGCATCGCCGCCCTCTTCAAGATCGCCGAGAGGCGCGAGATGGACCGCACGGCGCTGCTGACGGTGAACTACGCCGCTGCGGCCGGGCTGGCGCTCGCGCTGCAGGGCACCGGGCAGGCCGAGGCTATCACACCGGGCCTCGTGGCACTGGGCGTGACGCAGGGCGTGCTCTTCATCGCGGGGTTCTGGCTGTTTTCGCTGGCGATCCGCCGCGCCGGGATGGGACTGGCGGCGGGCGTGATGCGGCTCTCCGTCGTGATCCCGGTCCTCGCGTCGTGGGCCATCTGGGGCGAGATACCGCGCCCCCTCCAACTCGTCGGCCTCGCGCTGGCGGGCGCGGCGTTCGTGCTGGTAGCGCGTCCGGCTGGAGCGCCCGGAAAGCGTGGACCGGCGACCGGCTCCCCCCGCCTCGGCACCGAGGCGGAGAGACCCGGGACGAGAAGCGTAATCGGTCTCCTCACACTGCTCTTCCTCTGCGGCGGCATCGTGGACACGCTCATGAAGGCGTTTGGCGAGCGCTACGCAGCCACCGTGGACGAGTCCTTGTTTCTGCTCTTCGTCTTTGGCGTGGCGTTCCTCGTCGGCGCGGTGGTGGTGATCATGAAGGGCATGCGGACGGGCGACTGGCCCAGCCGCGAGGTCTGGATCTGGGGAACCGTCCTCGGGCTCATCAACTACGCGTCGGCAGACTTCCTCTTGCGCGCGGTGGAGGTGCTGAGCGGACCCGTGGTCTTCCCCGCGAACAGCGTCGCCATCGTGCTGGGCGCGGCACTCCTGGGCTCGCTGATCTGGAAGGAGCGCCTGAGCCGGGCCAACCTCGCGGGGCTGGCGCTCGCGGCCGTCGCGCTGGCGTGCCTGACGCTGGAGCCCAACGCGGAGGCGGCACCCGAGCCGGAGCCTCGCCCTCGTGCAAGCGTACACGCTCCCGATGCCTGACGTCCCCCGCCGCCTCGCGCTCCCACTCACCATCGCCCTCGGGCTCGCCTTCCTCGGGGCCGCCGCGATGTTTGTCGCGCCGTTCTTCGTGCCAGACCTGAGCCTGACCGAGGAGGAGGTGCAGCAGACGGTGCTCTCCACGATCCAGTCGGAGGCACGCGAGAACTTCCTCGTGACGGGGCGCCTTCAGAGCAGCCTCTCCTCGGAATCCACGCGGCGCCGCGCGCTCCGGGTGCTCGACCTCACCATCGGCGAGACCACGGTGAGGGTCGATCTGCCAGGAACGATGACGTACGGCCTCCGCCTGGATGCTTTGAACGCGGGCGATGTCTCGCTGGATGGCACCACGGTGACGGTCCGACTGCCGGATCCCGAGGTGTTCGCCGTCGAGCCGGAGTTGGAGGAAGCACAAGTAGACGTGCAGAGCGAGGGCCTCAACCGTCTGTCGCCAGAGCAGGCCGAGCGCACCGTACAGCAAGCACTCCGAAGCGTCCGGCCGCAGCTTCGGCGCCAGGCCGAGCAGTACCTCTCGGAGAACCGTCAGCCGCGTATCAACACGGCAGAGACACTGGCCGAGATGCTCGCCGGGCCGCTCCGGCTGGCAGGCGCCGAGGTGGACCGGTTTCGGTTCGTCCTCGCGCCAGGCGACACGCTGAGCCTGGTCCCGGACGAGGGGTCCGAGCGCGTCCGCACGGGCGTCGCCACGGACTGACTCTGCCCGCCTCGGCACCGAGGCGGAGGGAGAGGAGGGAGACCTGAAGGAAGACTCCTCTTCGCGAGCGCGCGCTCGCGAAAACCATCGCCGCAGCGAAAGGGTACCATTCCCTTCTGAGACTGCACACCCCACGCATGCCCCTGCCCTGGTCCCGCCGCGAGGCTCACCGGCCGCCGCCTTACATCGACACACCCGCGGGGATTCTGAGCGCAGGCGGCGTCCACTTCCGCACCACCGAGAAAAGTCTGGAGGCCTACGCCGGACCACTTCTGGAACAGGAGAAGCTGGAGGTTTTCATCCGTCGCGCGGAGGCCTGGTTAGAAGCCCCTCGGACGCTCGCCATCGTGACGCTGCCCCTGTGGCTGTTGGTACTGCCGTGGCCGTGGGCCCTCGTCGCCATCGCAGCGACATACACGCTGGCCGCCCTCGCACTACCCGCTGCGGCCAGCGCGGCCGGAGCCGCCGTGATGCGCGTCCTCGGAGGGGTCGGGCTGCAGGCCGTCTGGTTGCTCGGTGCATTCTCAGCGCTCGCCTACTGGGGAAGCAACACCGCCGTCTGGGCCGGGCTCGCCGCCTTCGTCGTACTCCGCATCGGACTGGTGGAGCGACTCGCGGGACCTCTGCTCGCGCGAGTCCAGAACCGGCTCTATCCCCTCCCTGTAGCGGACCAGATCCTCCGCGCGTTCCTCGTACGAGGCGCTATCCGCCACAACGTGAGCCTTCCGGGGCTAGACGAGATCGAGGCGAGCGCCCGACGCGCCTGGCGCCGGTAGAACGTACGTTTTTCCGCATCCCGATCCGACCCGCTATGGTCCGCACTCGCTTCACCCCACCCTGCGGCTTCGACATCGCCACGACGACCATCGAGAGTGCCCGCGGCCTCGCAGCCATCGCCTACTGGGGCTACCGTGCCGTGGCCCACCCGGATGGCTCGTTCTTCCTCCACGAGACGTACTACGACGAACGCGGGGACATCCTCGGCATCGCGCGAGCCGAGGCCCGGCCCTGCGGCGAGACCATCCGCGAAGTCAGGGAGATGCTGGACCTGATGCGCGACGGCCTCGGCGAGCCGCCCCTCCGATACACGGACTACGACAGCGGCGTGCCGGAAGGAGCAGGCGGCGACGGATCCCGCACCGAGCCTCCGGTCGTCTCCTGACCCGGCCCGCCTCGGTACCGAGGCCGAGCGTCCCAGAGATCGCGCGAAGGAATCCCAGCACGGGGGCCGTTTATCTTGCACTTCACCACCGCCGCGCCGCGACGCGCGGCGTTTCTATGCCGTCCATCCCGCCCCCAGCCAGCGTCCTCGTCGTCGGCACGGTCGCCTTCGACACCATCGAGACCCCGTTCGGGCGCGCCGAGCGCGTGCTCGGCGGCTCCGCCACGTACGCGAGCCTCGCGGCGCGTCTGCTCGCGCCGCACGTCCGGCTGAGCGCCGTCGTCGGCGGGGATTTTCCCGAGGCACACGTAGAGGCCCTCCGCCAGCGCGGCATCGACACGGACGGCCTCGCACGAGACCCGGACGGCGAGACCTTCTTCTGGGCGGGGCGCTACCACCACGATCTCAACCATCGCGATACCCTCGCGACTCACCTCAACGTCCTCGCGACGTTCGAGCCGGACCTCCCCGAGAGCTACCGCGACACGCGCATCCTCTGCCTCGGCAACCTCGACCCGGCCGTCCAAATGTCCGTCCTGGATCAGGTCTCCGGCCCCGACGGCACCGGGCCGACCCTCGTGGTGATGGACACGATGAACTACTGGATCGAGAACACGCCGGGACCACTCGGCGAGATCCTGGAACGCGTGGACGTGCTCGTCATCAACGACGCCGAGGCCCGCGAGATGGCCGAGACGCCCAACCTCGTCCGCGCCGCGCGTGAGATCCGCAGGCGCGGGCCGCAGACGCTCGTCATCAAGAAAGGCGAGCACGGTGCTTTGCTCTTCACCGGTGATCTGGAGACCCCCACCATCTTCGCTGCCCCCGCCTACCCGCTGGAGGACGTGACCGACCCGACTGGCGCGGGCGACGTGTTCATGGGCGGCTTCGCGGGGCACCTCGCGCGCGTGGGCGAGATCACAGACGCCGCTTTCCGCGAGGCGGTCATCGTGGGCAGCGCAATGGCGAGCCACGCCGTAGAGGCCTTCGGGCCGGAGCGGATGCTCTCGCTCACCGAAGCGGACGTGCGCGGACGTGTGGAAGCGTTCCAGGCGCTCTCGGCCATTCCCAAACGCCTGGTAGCCTGACTCTCCCCGCCTCGGTACGCCCACGGAGCTAGCGGAGCAAAGGCCTGCCTACTGCGTCATCCCGAGCCTTGCGCGAGGGATCTCAACGCGGAGAACCGAACCATAGGTGATGGGACCGACGACTTCACGGCCGCGGCGACATCCTTCGCTCGCGCTCAGGATGACATAGCGGTTCTCTTCCACGCGTTTCCCGAGGCGGGAGGAGCGGGAGCGCGATGGAGGCAGACCTCTGCATGAGACCTGCCTCCTGATTGTTGCCGCCTGGCCTACCGGCGGCTATAGCGCTCGAACAGCGCGGACTGCGCTTCGAAAATCCACTGGTGCATGATCGTCTCCTCAGTCACACCGACCGTAGACGCCACACGACGCGCATCGGTACGGCCCCACCGCGCGATCTCGTCCAGCGTGAGGACGCCTGCCATGTGGAGCGTGCGCATCATGTCGTCGTCGATACTCGTGATGAGCGTGAGATCCTCCGCACCCTCAGGCAAGACGTAGGGCTCCACCTCCTCGGGCTCTAGCTCCGCCTCGGCGGGAGCCTCGGCGGGAGCCTCGGCGGCAGGGGTGTCGGGAGCAGGGGACGTGCCCCCGGTCAGCTCGGGCGTACCCGCAGGCGTCGGCTCGGGCGAGGGAACCTCCATACGAAGCGGTGGGACCGGCGCGCGACGGATCGGTGTGCTGGCGGGTGGCTCCTCCACCGGCTCCTGACCGGCAGCGGCCAACTCGGCGTCCACGTCGATGCCGAAGTCCAGGCTCTCCACTGCCAGTTCGCTCGCGACGACGGGGCTCGGGAACTCGTCCTCGAACACGACCGGCTCGGCAGCGGGTTCAGGCTGAGAAGCCGTCTGTGGCTCCGCTGGAACGGTATTCACTGGAGGCGCAGAAGCGCGCGGCTCCTCGGCTGGGGGCCCTGGAGGCGACTCGGGAGCCGATTCCACAGGCGGCACGCTCGCAGGTGGCACATCACCGACGCGCTCCACGGCAATCCCACCGATGGTCTCGACTGGCGCTTGCTCGGGTGGCTGGCGATCAGCGCGCGAAATCCAGGCGGAGTCGTCCGCTCCAGCCCCGGCGGCGGATGTATCGGTGAGCGGCGGCGCGAAGGTGGGCGCGGGCGGCGGCACAACCGGAGGCGTCGGGGGCGCTCCGACGCGAGCGGTCGCGTCCGGCGTTGCCGCCATCGAGACATGACCCGTCACTAAGACCTCATCCTCCTCGAAGGCAAGAGCCATCGGTGGCTGAGCAGGTGCTGCCTCGGCAGGCTCGGACTCCGTGAACACCGGGGTCGCCGACTCCAGCACCGAGGCGGGAGCAGTTGCGGGCTCCGATGTCTCTTCGATAGGCTCCGGCTCCTCCTCAAACGAGAAGGCAGGCAGAGGCGCAGGCGCGACGGGCCGTGCCTCAGCAGGCGTTTCGTCCTCCTCGAACGAGAACACGGGCGGCGTCTCGAACGCGGCTTCCGGCTCCGCTGCCTCGGGTTCTAGGAAAGACACGACCTGGAAGGCCTCGGCGGGCTCGGGTGTGGGCGCCTCGGCAGGCGTCTCGGCAGGCGTCTCGGCCTCCTCGAACGAGAACACCGGCGGTTGCGCAACCCGCTCTGGAGTCGCGGGAGACGCGTCCTCCTCAAACGAGAAGACCGGCCTCTCGGGCTCTGGTGCGGGAGGCGACTCGGCGACGGCGACTTCTTCCTCAAACGAGAAGACCGGCGGCTCCGCAGCAGGCTCTGCGGTCGGCTCGTCCTCCTCGAATGAGAACACCGGCGGCGTCTCGAACGCGGCTTCCTCGAACGCGAACTCGGGCGACGCGGAGGGGTCCAGCGGATCCGGCGCCTCCTCGAAGGTGGGCGCATCCGGCGTCGACTCCAGCGCCATGTCCTGGAACGAGAAGCCCGGGTTCTCCAAAGGTGGCGCGTCTTCCTCGAAGGCGAGTGCTAACCCGGCAGGCGTCGCCTCTTCAGGCGAAGCATCGAGCGGCGCGAAAGCCATCTCGTCAAATGCGGGCGCGTCTAGATCGGAAGCCCCAGAGGGCGTATCAGGGGAGGAGGCGGGAGTCTCCGTGAACGTCGCGTCCTCTGCTTCGAAGGTGATCGGCGTCATCTCGTCCCCTGGCTCAGGTGCCCCCAAAGAGGCCGTCGAGGGCGGGAGAGCCGTGAACTCCGCAGGCGGCAGCGCCAACTCCTCGCGAACCGACGCGATCTGGTTTCGGATCTCGTGCAGTTCCGAATCGCGCCGGTCGATCTCGTGGCGGAACTCGTGGCGGAGACCTGTCACCGCGTGATGCTGGCTCTCGACGCTCTCGCGCACCTGATCGATCTTGCGTGAGAGGTGAGCGCGCTGCGTCTCGCCGTGGTCCTGCTGCGTGGTCACGATCTCTTCGATCCGCGAGGTCAGATCGCGCATCTCCCGAAGGCCGATGGCGGGCTCCCCGGTCGGGAGCGCCGAGGCCGAGGGGTCTTCCTCGCGCTTCTTGGCATTGAAGTAGAAGTAGGCACCCGCGCCCGCGACGGCGAAGGCAGCCACGCAGAGCAGCCCGACGACGAGGTAGGAGCCGAGGCCCGCGAGAAGGAGAAACGACATCATGGCCTAGTCAGAGACGGTGGTGAGCGCGTGCGGCCCCACACCCGCGCCGATCACGACGCGGGTACCGGAGACGCCCGCGACGTCGAGCGTGCGGCGGAGAGTGGCGGCGCGAGCCCGCGCCAGGTCGAGATCGGGCGCGGTAGCCGCGATGCGGAGGGTGTCCGAGCGGACCGAGAGACGGCCCGCGATGCGGAAGACGTAGGGACGGAGCGTGGGCTCGATCTGCGCGCTCCGGTCCCCAAATCCGGTCTGGATGGCCGTCAGAAGCTGCCCCATCTCGATAGGAAGAGGCCCTGTACCCGCGTCCTCGATCTGCGTGAGCATCGCGGCCGGGATAGGCTGCGGCTCAGTGGGATACGCCGCGAGCAGCGAGTCCAGAGACACCGAGGTCGAATCGGCCATCGCGGCTGTTGGGATGGCGGGCGGACCGCTCGGTGCGGAGGGGAGCATCGCCGTGGAAGGCTCGGCGCTCTCGGAGGACGCGGCGGGCTCGTACTCTACCGGCGCATCCGAGACTGAGAGTACCAGCGCCACGGCCAGCGCGAGGCAGAGCAAGGTGAGTCCCGCAAGGGCCAGGATCCCGCTACTGGGCAGCGGGGGGCCACTTGTAACGGGGTCGAGTAGTTTGGTAACGCGGGCCAAGGGAGGTGGCACCTGCAGCGGGGTTCGGGTCACACAGCCATCAAAGGCAAGGCATGTGCCGGGGCCTCGCACAGTGATCACACAACAGGCTATCTTCTCCCCTCAGCCCGATTTGGCTGCCCTCGCCCGCCTTGCGAGACCGGTCCCAGACGTTTCGTGCGTGCTCTCTCCCCCGCCGTCGCCCTTGTGTTCGCCCTCATCCTCGGGGGGGCGTACGCGCTCGCGGCCTGCGGTCTCGGCGGCGAGCCCGCGACGGTCCTCGCTGCCGACGCAGATTGGGAGTACGTCGGCGACGAAGCCTGCGCTTCGTGCCACGCAGACCTCTACACGGACTACCACCGGACGGGCATGGGCCGCTCCGTCTCTGTCTTCGATCCCGCCACTGCGCCTGAGCGCTTCGGTGCGGACAGCCGCTCTCCTGAGATCTGCGCCGACGACGGCTACTGCTACGTTGCCTTCGTGCGCGGCGATACCCTCTACCAGCGCGAGACGCGGCCAGACTCGCCGGACTGGAGCCTGACCTACGCCGCCTCGCACGTCGTAGGCTCGGGAAACGCGACGCGGTCCTACCTGATGACTGTCGGCGATGCGGACTCCACGGCGGCGTACGTCACCGAGATGCCGCTGACGTGGTACGTGGAGCGTGAGATCTGGGACCTCTCGCCGGGCTACGACCAGCGCAACCAACGCTTCGAACGGCCGGTCAACCTGGAGTGCATGACGTGCCACAACGCGAACCCGGAGCACGCGACGAGCCAGAACGCCTACGGCGAGATCCCGCTCGGCATCTCCTGCGAGCGCTGCCACGGCCCCGGCTCCGCGCACGTCGCGGCGTACGATGCGGGCGGTGCACCGGAGGACCCGATGATCGTCAATCCCGCGAAGCTGAGCGCGGAGCTGGAGTTGGACGTGTGCCAGCAGTGCCACCTGACGGGCCACACCGTCTTCGAGCCCGGCGAGGATCCCACGACGTACCGTCCGGGGCGACCGCTCTCTGCTCACCGGAGCGTCTTCGCACGGACAGAGGCGCTGGACGATCCCGAGAGCTTCGGCATCTCCAGCCACGCGGAGCGGATGCGCCGCAGCGCCTGCTTCACGGAAACGGTCGGGATGGAGAACGCGCTGACCTGCACTACCTGCCACGACCCGCACCAGCCTGCCGCCGAGGCGGACTACAACTCGGCGTGCCAGTCGTGCCACTCCGGCGAGTCCCACGGTGGCGGCGAGGCGCTGGCACTCTGCTCGCGCGAGGGCCCCGAAACGGACGAGTTCGCGATGAGTGGCGACTGCGCGAGTTGCCACATGCGCTCGGCGGGCACGAGCGACATCCCGCACGTCTCGTTCACGGACCACTGGATCCGCCGCGAGCCGCCGCCCTCGGAGCAGGGCACGCGCATCGCCGTGGCGAGCTACCAGCGCGAGAGCCCATTCACGCTCGTGGACCTCGCCGGAGGCACACCCAGCCCCGCCGAGGCCGACGTGGAGGCGGGCATCGCGTACCTCGCGCTCTGGGAGACTGAGCACCGCCTCCCGCACTACCTCGGCGAAGTAACGCGTCGCGTGCGTCACGGCCTGGCAGCGGGCGCGAACCGAAACGACGGGCGCGTCGCACTCGGGCGTGCGCTGATGGAGATGGACTCTCTCGCGGCGGCCGACCAGACGCTCTCAGAGGCCGTTCAGCGCGATCCCGAGGACGCCTACGCAGCCTTCTGGCTTGGCGTGGCCCGCACTCGCGATGGCCGCGAGGCCGAGGCCGTCGCCCCGCTCGCCGAGGCGGTCCGCCTCGCGCCCCGCTTCACCGAAGCCCGGACCGCCTACGCGAAGGCCCTCGCTGGAGCGGGGCAGCGCTCCGAGGCCATCCGCCAACTCGAAACCGTCACGCGCCTGGACTCCGAGCGCAACGCGAGCGCCTGGAACGACCTCGGTCTCTACCGCCTCCAGGCGGGACAGACCGGACCTGCGCGCAACGCTCTCCGCCGGGCCGTCGCGCTGGACCCAACGCTCGCCACAGCCTGGGTCAACCTCGGCGCCGCCGCGCTGGCCTCGGGCGACACCCCGGAGGCCGAGGGCGCCTTCACGCGTGCCCTCCGCTACGAGCCCCGCAACACGGGTGCGATGGGCAACCTCGCGCTGATCCGCGCCCAGCAGGGCCGCACCGCCGAGGCACGCGACCTCCTCCGCCGATTGCTCGCCATCAACCCGACCGACGCCCGCGCTCGCACGCTGCTGGCAGACCTCGACTCGTGACCCGTCCAGTCCCCTCACTCCTTCCGCCTCGGCACCGAGGCGGGCGGACCTGGCCCCTCGCGCTGACCGTCCTCCTCACGGCGTGCAGCGGTGGGCCCGTGGATGTGCAGACCGCCGAGCGCGTCCCGCTCCGCCTCGAGAAGTCCGACCCCGAGACACTCGTCCGCTCCGTCCTCGGCGGCTACGGCTCCGCCGACGGCGCCGACCCGTGGGAGGCTGGTCTCGTGGAGGGCGAGGGCTCTGACCTTACGCTGCTTCCACAGGCGCTCCCCCCGGAGCTTCGCGCAGGACTCGCGGACGCAGACGGCAACGGCTCCATTGGGCCAGACGAGTGGACCGAGTGGGTGGAGGCCACCTACTACGATGCCCGCACCCTGCCACCGAGCATCGACGCCCTCCGCCAGACAGCGGCGTTCGAGGACGGACCGGGCTGGTTCGTCGTCGAGGTGGACGGGGTGATGTCGGCCGCGAGGCGGCGGCTCTTCGTCCCGGAGAACGCCCTCCGCCGCGCGATGGAGGCCTTCGCAGAGGACGGCACGATGGCGTATCCCGCAGGCACCTGGATCATCGGTGAGCACCTCCTGGAGGGCGAGATCGTGGAGACAACCGTCAAGCGTCGCCGCGCCGATGGCTTCTGGGACTTCGCCGTCTACGACGCCTCAGGCGCCCTCGCGCCCGCCACGCAGACCGAGCCCCGCGCCCTCCGCGCCCCGACCCAGTGCACCGGCTGCCACCTCGGAGAAAAGCTCTACGAGCCTGAGAAGTCCTGGCCTGCGGAGGCCGAGGACGGGCCCTTCGGCCCGCGCACCTATCACGTCCCGGACGCCTGGCGCAACGCCGAGGCCACCGCGCTCTTCCAGGAACACGCCCGCCGCCAGGATGGCGCCCTCGGCCTCTACGGCACACTCTACGCCTCGCGCCTCATCGCCGACCGCGACGCGGGGACGATCTCAGCAGAAGACGCGGCTCTTCTGGAGCGCCTTGGGCTCTGACTCTCCCCGCCTCGGCACTGAGGCGGGGCGACTGGCGGACTGTGGGGCCATCGATCTGCTCTCGCGAAATCCGCGCGCGGGGGTTGCCGAGTCCCGCGAGACCCGAGACCTTGCGGCTCGCCCGCCCGCGCCGCCCGTGCTCGCCACCGTCCGCCTCGTCAACGCCGTCTTCTACGCCCACCATGGCGTCATGGAGGAGGAGCACAAGATCGGCGGGCGCTACGAGGTGGATGTCGCGATGGACCTCGATGTGACCGAGGCCGCCGAGACCGATGATCTCTCCAAGACGGTGGATTACGAGCACGTCTACCGCCTCGCGAAAGAGGTCGTGATGGGCAACTCGTCGTACCTGATCGAGCGGCTCGCGCACCGGATCGGCGCGGCGGTGCTGGAGGCCTCGCCGCGCGTGCAACGCGTGGAGGTGACGGTCCGCAAACCGAACCCACCCGTGAACGGTCCCGTGGAGCGGGCCGAGGTCTGCGTCCGCTTCGCGCGATGACGGAGAGGCGCGAGGGTGCCCGCCTCGGCACCAGGGCGGACCCACCTGAGACCGTCTTCATCGGCCTAGGCGCGAATGTAGGCGACCGCCTCACGGCCCTCCAGCGTGCCCTCGACGGACTCGCGGCCACTCCCGGCATCGCCGTCACGGCCGTCTCGCCCGTCTACGAGACGGAGGCGCACGTCCTCCCCGGGACGCCGCCTCAACCCGACCACCTCAACGCCGTCGCGAGGCTCACGACCCCCCTCGCGCCACACGCCTTCCTGGACGCTCTCCACGCTGAGGAGCGCCGCGCCGGGCGCGACCCTGACGCCCCCCGCTGGAGCCCTCGCCCGCTCGACCTCGACGTGATTCTCTGGGGCGCAGCTGCATTCCAAACGGAACGTCTGACCGTCCCGCACCCGCGCCTCGCAGAGCGCCGGTTCGTCCTCGCGCCGCTCGCCGATCTCGCGTGCGATCTTCGGATCCCCGGACTCGGCCGGAGCGTCTCCGACCTCCTCGCGGCGACCCCGGACCGCGCCCGCCTCGCGCGGTTTCCCGATGCGCTCACGGTCCCCGCCGCCGGGCCTCGCGAGCGTACCTGACACGCCGCCGTCACCCGCGCCCGGCTTCCTTCCTACTTCCCCAGCCCGTTTTCCGCGATGCACCTCCCCGACCACCTCCGCTATATCGCCGTCGAGGGCGTCATCGGGGCCGGGAAGACGACGCTCGCGCGGATGCTCGCCGAGCAGGTGGACGCGCGCCTCGTGCTGGAGGAGTTCGAGGACAACCCGTTCCTGGGCTCGTTCTACGAGGACAAGGAGCGGTGGGCGTTCCAGACGCAGCTCGCCTTCCTCGCGAGCCGCTTCCGCCAACAGAAAGCCCTCGCCGCGCGCGACCTCTTCCAGACGGCCACCATCGCGGACTACACCTTCGACAAGGACCGCATCTTCGCGCACGTCACGCTCTCCGGCGACGAACTCGCGCTCTACGAGAACCTCTTCACCCTCATGGAGGCGACGGTCCCGGCGCCGGACCTCGTGGTGTACCTCCGATCCTCCGTGGACCGGCTGATGCACAACGTCGCGAAGCGCGGGCGCTCCTACGAGGCACAGATGGACCCCGGCTACCTCGCGGAGCTGACCGAGGCCTATGATGCGCACTTCTTCCGCTACAACCGGAGCCCTCTGCTGGTCATCAACGCGAGCCAGATCGACTTCGTGAAGGAGCCCTCGCACTTCAACGAGCTGGTCCGCGCGATCCGCCAGATGAAGGGCGGCACAACGTACTTCAACCCGCCGGGGCAGGTGGAGTTGGCGTTTTGAGGAAGGGATAGGGGATGGCTCGCTCCGCTCGCGAGATGGCGGACTCATCCCGCGCGAGTATCTCCGCCTCGGCGCCGAGGCGGGTGAGGTCACTGCCGGATACTACTCGATGTAGACCAGCGTCCGCTCCGTCCACTCCTCTGTCGGCGTGGAGCCGGGAAACGTGTCGTACCGGCCGCCGCGCCGCTCTTCCACCTCCGCGATCAGGCCGGAAACGCCGGTGTCTGCGTCGGGCCGCTGCTTCGCGGTCTCGTCCAGGGCACCCGGGACGGCGTCGAGGATGTCCCTCGCGATGTCCTTCGTGACGCGCTCATCCACCAGCGCGAAGACGGACGCTGGGAGAAAGCGGGCTGCGATCTTCACTGCTGTGATGGGATACGGACGTGGCGGATGCGGTCGCCCGTTTCCACGTTGTGAGAGACGATTCGGAGGCACTGCATGCGAAGTGGAAAGGGTAGCGGCAGGCTATAGCGTAACGCGGAGAATCAGACCCGGCGCCGCGTCTTGAAACGCGGCGTTGATGCTCGGCACGAGGGGCAGGAGATCGTCGATATCGTTGCTCACGGCGGAGAGCACGACCAGGCAAAGATCGACGCCGCTCAGGTTCTGCTGGTACTCCATCCCTCGATCCATTGTCAGGAGCACGTCGAACTCCGCTTCCGCCAGCCGGAGCAACCGCCCGTTCTTGATACCGCCCCACCCGCGCTCCGGGACCGTCAGGGCGTCGGCCGCAAGCGCCCACTTCAGCTTGCGCGGAAGGTTTTCGTCGAGCAGAACCCGGATCACGACGCCTCCGCCACCAGTTCCCGCTCCGCCAGCTCAAGCAGCGCCTCCGCTTGCTCGCGGCTCACGGTCGGGAAGTCATCGCGGAAGTCCTCGATCCGCTTCCCTTTCCGTAGGTAGACGAGGAGCGTGTCGATGGGGACGCGTGTTCCGGTAAAGACGGGCGTCCCGTTCAGAATCTCGGGATCGGAGTGGTAGACGGCAGCGCGGTCCATCGGCTCGAAGTCGAATACCGGTATCGAACGCGTCCCCCAGCGTTGGGATTCCCCACCTCGGCACCGAGGCGGGCGGGGTCAGGCCGTGTCCGGGATCGGGTGGCGCGTCTCGCCTGCGCCCGTGACCACGAACTTCTGCGTCGTCAGCGCCTCCAGGCCCATCGGACCGAAGGCGTGGAGCTTGGTCGTGGAGATGCCGATCTCGGCGCCGAGGCCCAGTTCGCCACCATCGGAGAAGCGCGAGGACGCGTTGACGAGCACCACGGAGGCATCTACCTCGCGCGTGAAGCGCTGCGCGGAGGGCAGGTGGTCCGTCACGATGACCTCGGTGTGCTGAGACCCAAAGCGGACGATGTGGTCCAGCGCGGCGTCCAGGTCGTCCACGACGCGGACGGCGAGGATGAGCGCGAGGTACTCGGCCGCGTAGTCATTGTCGGTGGCCGGGGCCACGTCGGGCAGGATCGCGCGCGTGCGGTCGCAGCCGCGAAGCTCTACGCCGAGCCCGGAGAGCACCCGGTGCGCCTCGGGGAGGAACGCCTCGGCCACATCGCGGTGGACGAGGAGCGTCTCCAGGGCGTTGCAGACGCCCGGCCGCGAGGTCTTCCCGTCGATCACGAGGCGAAGCGCCATCTCCAGATCTGCCGCCCGGTCCACGAACAGGTGGCAAACGCCCTTGTAGTGCTTGATGACCGGGATACGGCTGTGCTCGTCCACGAACCGGATGAGCCCCTCGCCGCCGCGCGGGATGACGAGGTCGATCTGCTCGTTGAGCGTGATCAGCTCGCGGATCGCCGCGCGGTCGGTCGTCGGGACGAGCGTGATGGCGGCACGGTCGATGCCTTCCGCCTCCAGCGCCTCGTGCAGCGCCGCCGCGACGGCGTGGTTGGAGTGGAACGCCTCAGAGCCACCGCGCAGCAGGACGGCGTTGCCCGCCTTGAAGCAGAGCCCCGCCGCGTCCGAGGTCACGTTGGGGCGCGCCTCGTAGATCATCGCGATGACGCCGAGCGGAATCCGCATCCGCCCCACCTCGATTCCGCTCGGTCGCCGTCGCACGGCCTCCACTTCCCCCACGGGATCTGCGAACGAGGCGACCTCGCGCAGCGCCGCCGCCATCTTCTCCAGCCGCCCCCGGTCCAGGCGGAGGCGGTCGGTCATGGCCTCGGAGAGGCCGTTCCGGCGGGCGTAGTCGAGGTCCTGCGTGTTGGCCTGCAGGATGTCTGCCTCGTGCGCGAGGAGGGCGTCGGCCATCCGGTGCAGCACGCGGTTCTTGACGGCGGTGGAGAGTTGGGCGACCTGCCGCGAGGCGGACTGGCACTCACGCGCGAGGGAGGCCAGGGAAGGCGATGTGTCGGGGGTCACAGTGGAGACGGGAGACATAACAGGGGCAAAAGCGATCAGGCGATGGAGTTCAAGATGGCTGTGTTCTCAGCACCGTGTCATCCTGAACAGAGTGAAGGATCTCAGCGCCGAGGTTCCGGGTCGCTGGAACTGGCGAGACAGGGCGAGTAGATCGAGTCGAGATCCTTTGCATTCGCTCAGGATGACACGCGCGAGGGAAATCGCCTGGACTTAGCCAGTGGGCCCTGTCAGGACGAGGTCGTCGCGGTGGATGACGTGGGGGGCGTGGGCGTAGCCAAGGATATCCGCGATCTCGCGGCTTTGCCGTCCGCCGATGCGGTCGAGGTCGTGGGAGGCGTAGAGCGTGATGCCCTTCGCGAGGACGGAGACACCGCCGGGGCCTTCGACGACCACCTCCACGGCGTCGCCGCGCTGGAACGGACCATCCACTCGAACGATGCCAGAGGGTAGAAGCGAGGCCCCGCGCTCGCGGAGGGCGGACGCCGCGCCCTCGTCCACGACGATCCGTCCGGTGCTCGGCGCGGCGTGCAGCATCCAGTGGGAGCGGGCAGAGAGCGGCGGGTCCATCCGGCGGAAGAGCGTGCCGTGGAGCCGGTCCTCGCAGAGCGCCTCCAACGCGGCCGACGAGGTCCCGTTGATCACCACCGTGTCGATGCCTCGCGTGGTGGCCTTCTGGGCAGCCTCCAGCTTGGTTTGCATCCCGCCCGTGGCGGAGGGGTGGTTCGCGCCGCCCGCCATCGCGAGGACGCGCTCGTCCACCCGGTCCACCACGGGCACGAACTGCGCATCGGGATTCGCGCGGGGGTCGGCATTGTAGAGCCCGTCGATGTCGGTACAGATGACGAGGAGGTCCGCCTCGGCGAGGGCGGCGACGTGGGCGGCGAGGTTGTCGTTGTCGCCCACCTTGAGTTCGTCTACGGCCACGGTGTCGTTCTCGTTGACGACCGGGATGGCGCCGAGGGTGAGAAGCTCGGAGAGGGTATTCCTCGCGTTGAGGAAGCGGGTCCGGTGCGCGAGGTCGTCGTGGGTGAGAAGGATCTGGGCGCAGGGGGCGTCGAAGAGACGGTCCCAGTGGGCCATGAGGAGGGCTTGCCCGATGGCGGCGAGCGCCTGCTTCTCGGGGATGGTGCGGCGGGTGCGCGCGGTCGCGTCCGGCTGGGTCGCCAGCCCGGCGGCGACGGCGCCGGAGGAGACAAGGATCACCTCGCGCCCCTGGCGGCGGCTGTCTACGACGAACTGCGCGATGGCGAGGGCGTGCGTCGTGCTGCACCCCCGGCCGTTGGGGGCGATGAGTGCACTGCCGACCTTGAGGACGGCGCGGGTCCAGGGGCGCAGGGGCGTGGCGGGTGGCATAGCCGGAAGCTATCCACACGGCGGATTGTATCGCCCGCGGCTCTCCCCGCCTCGGTACCGAGGCGGGCCCCATAGAAAGCAACTAACCGCCAAGCAGGTAGGCGTTGACGCGAGGACCGTACAGACGGAGGTGAGCGGCTACGGCCTGGGCAAAGCCTGGCTTTCCCTTGATGGTCACACTCAGCTTTTCCCCTTCCTCTTCGGAGTAGAAGAGCATTCTACGCTTCTTCGCGTAGCCTCGCCCAGTCACCTCAACTTTGATTTCGCTTCTGAAGCGGATGAGGTCGAGGACGGCAGCGTACCAAGGCACCTCGATTTTCTCTGGTGAGATAGGATTCTGCCGTCGGGCGCTCTGCATCCGGTCTTGCAAGGCCGCCTTGAGCTCATACGGGTCCTCTGCATCCACAGCCCGTTGAAAGTCCCGCTCGGGAATGCCTGTCAAGTGCTCAATCATCGCATAGCAAAACCCTGGCTTGCCCTTGATCGTGATTCTGAGGCTCGGGCCACGCTCCTCTTTCCAGAGAAGAGGTACTCCTTTTTTGACGTACTCATGCCCTTTGACTTCGATCTCGATCTCCGCGCTGGGGCGTACTGCATCTACAGAGCGTGTCAGTAACGAGAGGGACGCCGAGACCCCAATCGGGTCAGCGGCGCTGGAGATGACTATTGATGCACTCATACAAAAACGGAGCATACGCCCCCAAAGGAACCCACGATCTGTGACACGTCGAGATACTTAGAATAGCCCTGACGCTGTCTCGCGCACGCCCAAACCCGTCCGCCTCGGTACCGAGGCGGACCCATTTGGCCTACCGCCGGAGCGTGTTGCCGTCTGCCTCCAACGCAGCCGGGCCGAGGCGGAGGATCGCACGGAAACGGATCAGGTACTCCACGATGGAGACCCCCATCACGAGGGCCGTCCCCCACACGAGGGCGCCCAGCACACCTGGGGGGGCCGCTGCCAGCGCTGCGAGCACCACCAGCGCGAGGAGCCCCACCGCCACCTTCCCACTCCACAGGCTAGACGTGAACCGCCCCAGCCGCCGCGTCTGAATCAGCCCGCCGATGGCCAGGATGGCGTCGCGTGTGATGGCGAGGAGCACGAACCATAGCGGGAGGCTGGGCCCCGCGCTCTCGGGCCGTGTCAGGAGCGCGAGGGTGACGGCCGCTGCCGCGAGCTTGTCCGAGGTCGCATCCAGCACCTTGCCCCACTCGCTGACCGCGCCGCGCCCTCGCGCCACCTTGCCATCGATGAAGTCCGTCGCTATTGCGAGAGCGATCAGCCCGAACATCCAGACGGCCGGGCCACCGTGGTAGACCAGCCACGCGATGGGAATCACGAGGATCGCGCGCGAGAGGCTCAGTCCGTTCGCGATGGTCCAGAACGGCCCCATGTCGGGAAACCCGATCACGGGGGCACGAGGAGGACGGGTTGGCGCGGACATGCGCGAAGGTAGACGCGGCGTCCAGCGCTACGCCGCCCTCCGCTCTGGTGTTGTGGGATCTTCGCGTTCGATGGCCGAAGACCCGGCCCCAACCGACCCGACATGCTCCTGCTTCTAGTTCTCCTCTCGCTCTGCTTCCTCATCCAGGCCGGAGCCTGGGCGTGGGTCGGCGCTGGGATTCGGCGCGTCCGCGAGGCCGAGTCCGCACCCGAGCCTGCCTCTCCCCTGCCCATCTCCGTGGTCATCGCAGCACACAACGAGGCAGACCACCTCGGCGCACTGCTCGACGCCCTCGCGATGCAGACGCACGAAGCGTTCGAGGTCGTGATCGTGGATGACCGCTCCACGGACGCCACCGCCGAGATCGTCCGTCAGCGCGCCGAGAACTTCCCGGTCCCGCTCCGTCTCGTTCAGGTCCGAGAGGACGACACGGCCGCGAGTCCGCAGTCTCCTGTCGTCCCGCTACCACCCAAGAAGAACGCCCTCACGCGCGCCATCGAGGCCGCCGCGCACGACCGCCTCGCGTTTACCGACGCCGACTGCACACCAACGCCCGGCTGGCTGGTAGGCCTCGCGCGAGAAGCCACTGCACGCCCCGAGGCAATCCTCGTCGGATACGGGCCACTGACCGGCGAGGGCGTTCTCGGCCGGTTCTGCCGCTACGAGACGGCACGGACGGCCGCGCTCTCCATCGGCGCCATCGGGCACGGGAAGGGGTGGCACGCGGTGGGTCGGAATCTCTCATACCCCCGCACACTCTGGCGCGAAGGGGACGGCTTCTACTCCCACGCCGCCGCCCTCTCTGGAGACGACGACCTCTTCGTGCAGCACGCTCGCCAGTCCGGCGCAGAGATGCGGTTCGTGCTAGATCCCGAGACCTTCGTCCCGAGCCCGGCTCCGTCTGGCTGGCGAGCCTTCTGGAGGCAGAAGAGACGCCACGCCAGCGCGGGCGCGCACTACGCGACGGGCGTTCTTGCGGGCCTCGGCGCGCTCCAGATCTCCAGCCTCGCGCTCTGGGTGGGCGCGCCGGTGCTTCACGTGGTCTGGGGCGTGCCATGGGGCTGGGGCTTCCTCGGAGCGAGCCTGCTGCTCCAGCGTGGAGTGCTACTCGGCGCCTGGGACTCGCTCGGTGCCCGCGCCGACCTCCGCCTCTGGCACCCTGTCTTGGAGGCGATACACACTGGATACCAACTCGTGGCAGCGGTCTTCGGGGCGTTGCCCGTGCCGCGCCGCTGGTAGATACGCCTCGGCGCCGAGACAGACTGGGATTCAATCATGTCATCACATGAGTCGGCATGCTGTACGTCTTGTATACTCTTCGTTTGTAGCAACACGGGAAACAGGTCCTCTTTGCGCCCTTTGCCCTAATCATTGCCAACTGGAACTTACCGCATAGGCTGTTTCACCATGGAAACCGAGACAACGAAGTCGCACATCGACAAAGCTGCCCTGGAGGGAGCAGGAGGTTGGTCCAAGGAGATCATTCGTTCCATCCTGGGAATGACGTCAGTCTTTGGCATTGCGGTACCCAGCCTGTTTCGCTACATCGAGGATATTCCGCACCTCAGCGAAATGCCGTTCGGATCCTTCTTGTTTACTTTTTTTCTTTCTATTACTTCTCTTCCTTTGTTATATATTGTTTTTAGGTTCTATAGAGTGAAAACCTCTCTTCAACTCGCCTTGTTCGGTCTCCTCATCACCGGAAGCCTGATATCATTTGCGATCGGAATGTCTGGGTGGGCATGGACTGCTGTGGCCGGCATCTTCCTTGTTGCAACTGTGCTTTTCATCCGATGGGGTCAGTGGGGCCCTCTTCAGAAGAATGGCGAGGTGGAACAGATCGACCCAGCGGTAGCAAACCCTGGAGGACCTAACGACACCTCCAAGGACCGAACCTGGCGAGGCTACGCCACGAAACGGACAGCAATCACACTTCTCTATCTAGTAGCCGGAATCGCGTTTATCTGCCTTGGAGAACTCTTTAGTTGGTTCGGGGACCAAGGGGCCACGGTGTACTCGTGGTGGCTCGTCGTTCCGATTTTGTGCGCAGGAGGCATCACCATGTCTAGGTGGATCGGCCGATTCGAACCCAACCGATTCCCATTCCGCATCACCCGCACCCGCTCGGTCCGAGCCGCAGGGGCGATCTATGGGTGGGGCACCGCCCTCTGGTCAATTGCCTTCGTAGCGGCGGCGGTGCTCCTGGTGCTGCCGTTTCAGTTGAACGTGTTTGCAGTTGGCTCCGCGGTAGGAGAACCAGACCCCACGAGAGCAGAGAGTTGTGGAGCAGAAGCTCCTCTGGATGAGTTCGAACGGCTCAAGGACTGCATCCAGAGGTACCAGATTCATCGCGCAGAGGCCAAGGACCTGTACGACTATGCGATTGGGCAGGCGACCAAAGTGGTTTCTGGGGAAATCCCACCTCTCAGCTTCGACTCTACTGACGTGGAGGCCATTGAAGACGCGACCCGTGCACTGCGGGTCCACACGCGGCTACTGATTGCTCTCAGTGCCCCCCGGCCAGACACAACCGACCTCGGTCGCGCAGTCGGTTCGTTGTGGGAAGCCGCGCGACAGGAATCTGCAGCGTTCGACTCGCTATCCCACTCACTCGAATCTCTGAACCAAGACACATTGGGCATTGCGGCTCTCATCTATCTCCGAAGCGGTAAAGTGAGCGAGGTGAAACGAGCGGCACGCAACCTCAAACGAGACGACATCAACGCTCTTCCCGCTGCGGACTCCATCGAGTCTAGAGCCGCTCGCTTTCTTGGGGAGTGGTGGAGTACGTCGCTAGAGAACAAGTGGCGGTTTTCCAGAGTGATGCCACCTTGGGAGGAGATCAATGCCGTAGGCCGGTTGGCTCGTGCCGAGGCCGACTCCGTCTCACTGGCAATCAAACGGGAAACAGACCCTGAACTGGAGTCTCTCTACGATGGATACTCTCGTGCACGGCAGTTCCTCATCGAGGGAAAGGAGCTGAACAAGGAGCAGCGAGGCACTCTGGACCGATACAACAGCGCCCGAACCATCTGGGGGCAAAGAGAAGCCGAGTTCCTCTCTGAACTCGAATCCTATACAGAGGCCGAGGCCGCCCTACAGGCTGCCCAGGCCCGCTACGCTCGTTTCGAAATGCTCCCCAGTTTCGAGACGGCTCAGGCCATTTCGCTCAGCGCTCTCGGGACTGGCTTCTTGGTTCTAGCCGTCGGCCTACTTATCTGGACGTACAAACCGAAGACAGATACAGAAAAACTTGACGACGATGAGCGCAAGAACGCGTTGGAAGCAGAACAGCACGTTGCGACGACGCTCAAGGTCGGAACCTCGCTCCTCGCCCTCCTCCTCATCCCTCTCCTCGATCCTGTCGAGCCGGACGACCTGAATCCTCTACACCCATTCTCGGCCTTCACGATCGACAGTTGGTTCTTCCCCGCTCAGGCAGGAGACGTGCTTGAACTCGACCAAATCGTTTCCTCGAGTCGTCTGCCTTCTGCCTCTTCGATCCAGTCCACACAGACCGTTGTCCACCGTGTGGAGGCAGATAGCCTAGCTAACAGTATGGACCGCCTTGCACGTCAGCTCAACGACTTTGCAGCAGAAGACACGCTCCGGTACCTGCTTCGTGGAGATCCAACGTGGCTCCGCAACGAGATAAAGACCGGAGCCACAAATGCCCTCGCGGACCCCAACTCTGGCATCGGACCAGTGCGAGACGCCATCAACGAACGGCAACCATGACCCTTCCTCTGATCCAGCACCGATGGATCCGCATTGGATTCACGCTGGCCACCGTCCTCTTCTCGGGCTGCTCTAGCGCGCCACCTGTGAACGGAAGACCTGAGGTCTGCCCGCTGGACTCAGCCTTCGCGCAAGCGGATCGCTCGTTCAGAATGGCTTTTACGGCTGAAACGCCTCCTCCTGACTTATTGGATGCGAGCACGTGCGGGCGAGACCGTCCGCTGCGTGAGGATCCGCGCCGTATCGCTCTCGGCCGAATCGGAGAAGACTTCGACTCCCTCCAAACCTGGTACGCCTCGCCGATCAACAGAGTGGATTTGTTAGAGACAGCGCGGGACTCGCTCGAGTGCGTTCTCGATCTGAACGCACGAGACGACTGCGAGAGCGGGGAGCAAGACGGAGAACAGGCCCACTTCCAGGACTCGACGCATCATGCGTCTCCACCGCAGGCCACGGACACTCCCGCCACGGACACTCTCGCCAGCTTTGCCCCTATTAACCTAGTCGCGGAGGAGAGCACGCGTCCATTTGTCGATGACATTAGGAGAGAGATCAACCTGGACCGTCGGAACGTCATTACTTCCATCGATACTTGGATAAAGAATACACTCTCGCCCTACTTCGTCGGCATGGAGGAGAGACTCACGAGGGTCTCGGTAGCTGCACGAGACCGGGCAGACTCTGCTGCTACCGCAGCTACACGCGCCGAGGCCGCGGCTCTTCGGGCAGAGCACGCAGCCGTACGAAGCCGCATCGCTTCCACCGAGAGCGAAATCGCGACCCATCGCGCCGCCCGGCGTGCGGAGTACCAGGCCCGTCTCCTCGCGCTCTATCAGCGCTACTTAGCGCTCCGCTCAAGCATCGTGTCATTCTCTGAAGGTGGAGAGAGTGTCATCTCTCTACCTCAACGACCGGCGAGATACACTGTCGCGACATGGCTAGGGCCGACAACTCGCTTCGAGGTTCTTCCCTCGACCCACCTCCTGAGCCTAGGCCTTGCAGCACCGATCGGTGTCGATGTACGCCTGACAGACGACCGACGCATGACAGAAGGGAGCCGTTGTGTCCTGTGTGCTGTCCGTGCTGTGGTATCCGTTGTCGACGTGGGTCCGCTCACCCATTACCGAGTGAGCAGCAATCCGGCCATTCTTCGTTCCCCGAGTCACGATTTTCGCTCGGTTCTCTCCCCTGGGCTGCACGTTTCACTGACCCTGGGGAACAGCCCTTTAGACGTCTTAGTGAGCAGCCAGTTTGTTCCCTCCCTTCGAGAGGAAGGGAGCAGCGGTACCCTAGATGCGCTTCAATTCGGCATCTCTTTGACACGCCGCATTCCTTTCATCTCGCTCTGATCTCGTTCCGCCGAGCCCGCCTCGGCACCTCCACGGACGGACCGAGGCGGACGGGGTCGTCACTCCAGCATCCCGTTGTCGAACCGGCGGAGCGCGTCGATCTCTTCCTGGCTCAGGCCCATCGTGCGGAGCGTCTCGTCGCTCAGCGCGCGCATCACCTCCGCGTCCTGGCCCTCGTTGGCGGACGCGATGTTGAACCCAACCACAAGGCTCGCCCGGTCCACTCGCGGACAAGTCTGCTCGGAGGGCGTCGAGCGGACGAGATCGACGCTAAGGGTGCCTTTCGCGCGGCCCTGCGAGGCGTCCTCCAGCGTGAGCGAGCCTGCCGTGCACACAACGGGAGGGCACGCTGAATCACGAGCGCGCTGGCGCTCCTCCTCCTGCTCCTCGGGCGTCATCATGCACACGGAAAACAACTCCCCCGCCTCGTCCCGCGCCACCATCTCCTGAAGGCTCCCGACGACCCAGGACACGTTTCCGATGCCGACCGCCATCGGACCGTCCGGCTCCTCCTCGTCGGCTTGGACGGTGAGTTGCTGCGCGCCGCCCTCCTCGCCGCGAAGGTTCGCCCCGAGCAGGATCTGACAGGTCTCGCCTCCGGCCTGCCCGACGAGCGTGACCGCGAGGATCGACCGATCCTGAAACTCAGATGCCAGATCAGCCTGTGCCTCGGCGCCGCTCTCGCGGACCTCACCCATCTCGCCCTGGGCTTCCCGGACGGCGGCGCGCATCTCCGCGAGTTCGGCCTCGGAGATCATCCCACTCGCGATGGCACGCTCCATCGCTTCGCGCTGCTGGGCGGTCATCCCGGGGAAATAGAACTCGCCGTCCTCCAGTGCCTCTTCCATCGTGTCCAGCATCCGCTGGCTTCCGTCCACGCGGCGGCGCACGTCGCCTTGTGCCTCGGCGGCCGTGATAAGATCGAAGACGGAGCCACCGTCCGCCCCGCCGCTGCATCCGACCAGTTCGGGCGGACCGCTCATCACGGAGAAGCCCGGCGGGATGTCCACGTTCGGGACGTCCGTGGCCGTGTTGCCATAGAAGCCCCCGACCTCGAAGCGGATGGTGTAGCCTGCTACGTCCGTCTCGGCGGCATCTCGCGCGACGTTCGCGAGGCGGATCAGAAACGTCGTGTCGCGACGCACGGGCACGACGACCTCGTACGGGTCCTCGTCCGCGAGCGGCTGGCGGATCACCCGCGAGCCCTCGATGAGATGGAGGTGGTCGCGCTCCTCGTCGGACTCGACGGTGACGCGAAACGGGACGGAGCCCTCCCCGAGATCGTCCGGGACGGTCACGTCCACCTCCCACGCACTCGCCGAGAGTGGATCCAGAATGCTGGAGCGCTGGTCGAGTTGGCTCCCACCCAGCAGGACGACCAGTCGCGGGTCCTCGTAGAACGCTGTCGTGTCCGCATACTCCGCGATGAAGGCGGGATAGAGTTCGAAAAGGCCCTCGTCCACGCGGAACGAGGAGCCGAACGCCTCGGCGGCGTCTTTCAGCCCCTGGTCCACGGCCGCGAGTGCGCCGTCTTCCCACCCCGACGGCCGTTCCAGGATGTATCGGAGGTACTCCACCTCCTGACCCGGCTCCTCCGCCAACGCGTTGCCGACGAAGTACCAGAACGGCCAGGTCCCATAGCCACAGCGCCAGGAACGTCCGGCATCGCGCTCGGCGCGAAAGGCGAGGTCACTGCTGAGCAACCGGTCCGGGATGCTCGGAAGGTGGAGCGGGTTGTCGAACTGCCGAACCCAGGCCGCGACGCCCGGGTGCGTGAAGGGGTGTCCGTACGTGCCCCCCTTCTCGCGCTCGTACCAGCGGATCTGGAGTACGCTGGAAGCACCCTCGTTGAACCACCCGAGCGCAGTCGCGTCCGTGCCTTCCGGACACTCGGGGAGCGGCGCGCGCCGGGCGTACGCCACCCGGCGGAACCCGCCGTACTCCCACATGGAAGCATGGAGCAACTCGTGTACTGGGGACGCCCACATGAGCCGCTCGATGGGCGTAGTGGGAGACGTCATATCGAGGTCGCCCGTCAGAAACATCCGGCTTCGGTCTTCCCGCTCAATGTTGTAGTTGACGAAGGAGACGATGTCGGTCGGGCTCTCCTTGACGCGCGCCAGGTAGGCGTCCGGGTTGCTGGGCGAGCGCTCCAACTGCGGGGGCTGGAAGCCCATCGAGGCGAACCACGCACTGGCCGCCTCCAGCATGCGGATGAACTCGGCAGCGTGCGCGGCGCGGGCGCCCGTCAGTTCGGTCTCTCCGTTTTCGGAGCGGGCCTCCCACTGCGTGCTCCAGGACTGAGCGGCGGCAGCGGGTGTGGCGAGGAGAGCGAGGGCGAGAATCGCGAAACGCATACGGGTCGGGGTGGCGGACATCTTCTCTACAGGATCCCATCGCGTGCGCCTGTCACGCCCGCCTCGGTGCCTCCGTGGACGGACCGAGGCGGGCAAACCCACGCGGAGAGGTCAGCCCTTGACTGCGCCGAGCGTGAGGCCCGAGATGAGATACCGGCTCAGGATCAGGAACAGCACGATCACGGGGATGCTCACCAGCAGCGAGCCCGCCGCATAGAGCCCCCACTGCGTGCTCAGCGACGCCTGGAACCCCTTCAGCCCGACGGGCAGAGTGAACAACTCGGTGTCCTGCAGGACCACCGCCGCCACCACGTACTCGTTCCAGGCGCTCATGAACGAGAACAGCGCCGTGATGACCAGCGCGGGCGCAGCCAGGGGCAGGATCACCTTGTAGAACGCCTGCCACGGCGTCGCCCCGTCGATGCGCGCGGCTTCCTCCAGGCTGGCCGGGATGGTGTCGTAGTAGCCCTTCATCTGCCAGACACAGAAGGGCAGCGCCGTCGCGGTGTAGATGATGACGATCCCGATGTAGGAGTTGATCAGCCCGAGGTTGATCAGCACGATGTAGAGCGGCAACAGCAGCATCGTGGCGGGGAACATCTGCGTGACCAGGATGCCACTCAGGGCCATCTTCCGGCCTCGGAAGCGGTGGCGACTGAGGGCATACCCGGCCGTGCTCGCGAGAGCCACACCCGTGATGGTCACCACCAGCGAGACGAGGAGGCTGTTGCCGAGCCACCGCATAAAGTCGGTCTCGACGAGGAGCACACGGTAGTTCTCCAGGCTCGCGCCGTCCGGGATGAGCGCGAGGGAGCGCGACAGAAGCTGGTCGCCGGGCCGAAGCGAGATCGTAAAGATCCTCGTCACGGGGTAGACCGCGAGGAAGGCGAACAGCGCGAGGACGCCGTAGGACGAGAGGCGGCTGAGGAAGCGGTTCATGAGTAGCTGCTGGCTATGGGCCGTTGGCTCGTGGCGGCACGTTGCCGGAGGCATCGGAGACCGGTGACTCCGCCCGCCTCGATGCCGAGGCGGGAAGGGCGAGAGGCTAGGAGCCGGACGTCACGAGCCCTGATCATCGGGTCACGGTGCTGACGATCACGTCGTAGACATGGGGGGCGAGATCGTCCACCTTGCCGCCGCCGGAGCCATCACGGGCGGTGCGGCGGACGTCGCGAAAGGCCCCGGTGCCGTCGTTCGGGCCGACGAGTACCACCACCTTGTCTCCGCGCGAGAGGGGCGGCATGACGAGATCGGGGACAGCGAACTCCAGCACGCCACCGCCGGGGTCGAAGGCGCTCGTGCCGGTGAGCGCACCGACGGACTGACCGCGCGCGTTCTCGATCTCGAGACCATCGCTGGCGTAGACCACGATCTCGTAGCCCTCGCCCTGGGGAAGATCGAAGCGAGCGTTGCGGCCCACACGGCGCTCCCCGCCCGGCTCGGTGTCGAACGCGACGGCCACGACGACAGGCGCTCCCGGTTCCACGACGGCGAACTCGACGCGGACGTAGGTGGTGGAGTCGTCGCGGGTGACTTCGAGGTAGGTAGCGTCCAAGACGCCGTCCGGCGTGTCCTCGGGGTATGTAAAGGTGTTCGTGGAGCCCCAGTCATCGCCGTTGGGGTCGAACTGGGTCGCGATGACGGTGGCGCGAGGGTTCGAGCGGACGAGCGCGTCGGCGGAGAACTCGCGTTGCTCTTCCACGGCGCGCATAACGGGGTACTCCTCGCGGAGATCTGGCTCGACGAACGCGAAGCCTGCCCAGACCTCTGGCGTAGCGTCCACCGCCTCCGCCTCGATGCTTTCCCCGTCTACCTCGGCGCTCGCGCCGTTGATCTCGACCGTGAACGCGTCTCGCGCCACAGACGACGTGTCACCTCGCGCGGTGGTGAGCGGCACGGTCACAGCAGCCTCGGTGCCCACGAGACGGAGCGTCGCGTCCTCCGGGAGGTCGCCGCCCGGCGTCACGTCTACCGACACGTCGCCGCCGGACTGGCGGAGCGTGAGGAAGACGCGCCCGCCACCGAGACGGAGCATGACGGTCGTCTCCCCCCAGGACTCCGGCAGGCTCGGCGCGAGGCTCAGCGTGGTTGCGTCCGGCCAGCTCGCGCCCACGAACCCCTCCATCGCAGTGCGGATCAACTCCACGATAGAGAACGGCTGGACGGGCGCGCCGCCCACGGCGGGCACCGCCACAGCCTGGCGAGGGTGCGCGTCCAGGAACTCCGGGATCGCCCCGATCACGCCGCGCTCGGTCACGAGCTCAGCCTGCTGCTGGGTCAAGATCCAGGCAGGCTCGGTGCCTCCGGTCTGTGCCATCACTCGCGCGAGTGGCCCGGCGAGCCAGGTGGAGACGGTGCCGCCGTAGCGGGCAGCGTCCTCGGTGTAGAAGGTGCGTTCGCGGAGGAAGGGATGGAAGAGGCTGTCCGTCTGCGCACGAGTGCTCACCCCATGGGCATACGCGAGGCGCTCGGCGACGGCTCGCGCCAACCGACCCCGTTCTACCGAAGGCAAATCCCGGAGGAGATCGAGCGCAGCGAGCGTCGCAGGGCTTGCGGGGCCAACGGGCGTGCCACCTGATGAAAGGCGATCCACCGGAATGCCATCGCGGAGATACTGCTCGCGCAGGTCGGTGAGGAGGACAGCCGCGGTGTCCGCGTACCAGCGGGTGTTCTCCCTGCCCGAGACGCCCATGATCTCCGCGTAGGACCGGACGGTGCGGAGCGCGTTGTAGAGCGCCGCCTGTGCCTCGATGGTAGCGCCGCGGCGCTGCACGCCACCGGTGGCGTCGCCCTGGTCCATCCAGGCCGTGCGCCCATCGCGCGAGAGGAGACGACCGTTCGCGAGGGCATTGCCGTTGCGGGTGTCTTCCTCGTAAAGGCCGCGCATCGCGAAGACGCTCTTGAACCAGAAGTCCTCGGAGCCCGTCACGAGGCCCCGGTCGCCGGTCGTGCGGACGTAATCGCCGGAGGCTGCGAGATAGAGCGGCGTGGCGTCAGCCGTCTCGAAGCGGACCTCGCCGCCCGGCAAGACCACGTTTGGCGCCCGCCCCAGAAGGTCTCGTTGCCGGTCGAACAGTTGCTCGTCTCCGAAGGTGGTGATCAGCCCACGCGCGGTCTCCCAGTCGCCGAGGGCCAACATCGCGCGGACGGCGCCGATGGTCGAGAGCCCCGGTTGCGGATCCGCGCCCGGGAGGCCCAACGCGACGGTCGCACTCGTGGAGTCCCGGCCTGTCAGCAGGTCCATCGTGACGGCGGCCCAGCGCATCGCGCGGTCGGACGCGGCGTCTTCGGTGGTGAGCGGGACCGCCTCGACGAGCTGCACGAGACGGTCGGCGCGCTCTTGGCGGAGGTCGTCGGCGCGGGCGAGGGCACGTTCCGCGAGGCTGTCGGCCTCGGTGGGCGTGGCGCCGGTGGCGATGACCAGCCGACCGGGCGTTTCGAAGGCGACCTCGCCAGGCACGTTGGCCGCGCCCCGGCCCGCCTCGGGGGCAGCGGCGAGGTCCCCGAGGCGGGGGGTGCCACCGTCGGCGCGGACGGCTGTCCAGGTGCCACCCGCGAAGACGACGAGGGATTCCCCGACGATCCGCGCGGAATCGGCTGCAGCGCTCGCGCTCACGGTCGGACGGAAGGCAACAGTACCGAGGGAGTCAGGCGCTTCGACGAGGAGAGCGGCGGTGGAATCGGCGACATCCAGGAGGGCGAGGCGCTCCACGAATCGGGCGCGGTCGGTACCACGGACCGCGTTCATGAGGCGACCCATGAGGTCGGTCGTGTCGCGCTCCATGTAAGCGCGCACGGCGAAGTCCGGTCGGGCGACACCGCGGTGGCGGTCGGTACCGCCCAGCGCGACGGAGTCCGCATCCAGCCACCAGCCCCAGCCGTCCATCACGCGCTCGCCGTTGACGGTGAGGCCCATCGCGGGATCGTCCTGTGCGGACGCGAGAGCATCGTAGAGGATGCCCCCCCCTCCTGCCTGCACGAAGGCGCGGGACTCGGAGAGCGTGTCCGCCTGAGGCCTCGGCCCGACTTCAACAGCGAGTGCGGCGAGCGCCTCGGGCCCCTCGCCCGCGAGTTGGATCTCGGTCGGGTCGCCGCAGCCACCCGCGCACCCAGCGAGGGCCACTGCCAGCACGGCGGCGAGGAGGAAAGGACGCGAGAAGAGGCGGATCAAGAGGGACGAGGAAAGGCGACCCGACGTGTCATCCCGAGGGAAGCGGAGCGACGAGAGATCTCGACGCGGCCATGGAGCCACAGGAAGCGGCACCGACGACTCGCAGACCGTGCTGAGATCCCTCGCGTACGCTCGGGATGACGCTGTAGGGGAGGAATCAGAAAAGAGAACACGTCCGCCCGCCTCGGTGGGTCCGTGGGGGTCCCGAGGCGGGGAGAACCGGGGCGCTAGTAGACGGACTCCGTGGCGTTCGTCTTGTTGAGGAACGCTTGCGTGAAGGCGAACAGCACGCCGAAGATCACCATGCTCAGCGCCGCCGCCCACCCGAATCGGTACATCGAGAACGCGGCCTCGTAGACGTAGCTCACGAGGATATGTGTCTGGTCGTTCGGCTCTCCACCGTTGGAGACCAGCCAGATGACGTTGATGTTGTTGAAGGTCCAGACCGCGCCGAGCGTGATGGCCGGGATCATCACCGGGCGGAGCAGCGGTGCCGTGATGCGGCGGAACTTGACCCACGCGCTCGCGCCGTCCACGTCGGCCGCCTCGTAGAGCTCACCAGGGATGGACTGGAGCCCGCCCAGCGCGATCACCATCATGAAAGGGAAACCCAGCCAGATGTTGGTGATGATGGCGGCGGTAAAGGCGCCCGTTGGGTTGGTCAGCCACGCGACGGGGTCCGCCGAGAAGAGCTGGTTCAGGAAAAGGTTGACCGCGCCGTACTCGAAGTTGAACATACCGCGCCACGTCAGCGCCGTGATGTACTGCGGGACGGCCCAGGGCAGGATGAGCAGGATTCGCCACGCAGGCTTGCCCTTGATAAACTTCTGGTGCAGCACCACGGCCAGGAAGACCCCGAGGCCGACGTGGAACACTACGTTGACGACCGTCCAGATGATCGTCTTGAGGAACACGCTCCAGAACGCAGGCTCTACGAGGACGCTCGCGTACTGCCCGAGACCCGTGATCTCCCAGTCCCGCAACGTGTAAATATTCGCGTTGGAGAGAGAGAGCGTGACGTTGTAGAAGAACGGGAACGCGACGACGGCCAGCACGATGAGGGCCGTCGGACCGAGCAGGAAGGCGAGGAAGAGCCGGTGGCGGGCCGCTTCGCTGAGGCCTTTCCGCTTGGGGGTCGCGATAGAGGCGGCTTCCGTGGGGGCGCTGAGCATGTGGGGGAGTGGTCAGTGGGAAGGAGCCAGTAGGGGTCCCCACCGGCCACTGCCTACTCGCCACTGGCTAATTCAGGAACGTGTCGGCGATTCGCTTTTCAGCTTCCTCTTGCATGAGGCGGGCGCCCTCCTCGGCGGAGACCTGCCCGTTCATAACCAGTTGGTAAGGCCCGCGCATAGCATCCCAGATCTGGCGCATCTGTGGATCGGTCGGGAGCGGCACGGAGGATTCCACCTGCGCGAGGCTTTGCTGAAGCAGCGGGTTGCTCGCGACGGCCTCAGACTCGCGGACGGCAGTGCGGACGGGGATGGAGGCGAGTTCCTCTGCCATCGCGGCCTGCATCTCATCGCCGGTGAGCATTTCCAAGAGGCCGAGGACGGCGGGCAGCTTCCAGTCCGGCACGGCGGGATTGACGGAGTACGCCTTCGCGGAAGCCGTCGGGCGCGCCCGGAGGCCGGTCTCGGAGTTCAGCGGGAGGACCGCCAGCCCGTAGTTCACGCCGGTCTCGCCGTAGCCGGACCAGCTCCAGGGGCCGTTGATGATGGCGGCAGCGTCGCCCTCGCGAAAGAGCGTCTGCGCTGTCTCGTAGTCTGTGGACGGCGGGATCAGCTCGTGCTGGTCGCGCAAGTCGAGGACAAACTGAATCGCCTCCACGGTGGCCTCGTTGTCCAGAGAGGGCTCGCCGTTCTCGTCCATCACCCAACCGCCGTAGGCCGTCAGGAAGGGGACGAAGAAGAAGGGCTCGGTGTAGTTCCAGGTCAACGCGTACTGGTCCGGCGATCCGTCGCCGTCCGTATCCTGGGTAAGGCTTGCCGTCGCGAGGAGGTCCTCGAACGTCTCCGGCGGCTCCGGCAGGAGATCGCGGTTGTAGACATACATGAGGTGGTTGCCAATCTGATCCGCGACGGCGAGGATCTGCCCCTCGTAGCGGAGCAGACCGTCCTCGGTGAAGCCCGACAAGAACTCCTGCGTCAGGAGCGTGTCGAGCGGGCGAATGGTCTCAGTGATTCCTAGCGTGCCGACGTTGTCTGCCGGGCCGTAGATCATGTCCGGCCCCTTCCCGCCGATGGCCGCGAAGACGTAGTGGTTGCGAAGCTCCTCGGTCTCCTTGTAGAGCACTTCCAGTTCGACGGAATCCTGGCGCGCGTTGTAGTCGGCGGCCCAGTCTTCGAGGAAGGAGCGCTCGCGGGCGTCCTTCTGGTGCCAGATGCGGACCATGACCGGCTCGCCGGGCGGCGGCGGGCCGGAGGTATCCGCGCATCCTGTGAGGAGGCTCAAGGACAGCGCGACCACGCCGAGCGTGACGCCGAGGCGGCCCGCCTCGGGGGTGCGGTGGAAAGAGTCAGGGAGACACATCATTCGTCCAGCCCCTTCGGGCGGATGTCCTCGTCGGTGACGGGGCGGTAGACGACGAGCGTGCGCGCGGGGACCGGGTACCCGGAAGCCGCCAGCCCACCGTCGTCCATCAGGTGAACCTGCGCTGGAATGTCCTCAATCGTTCCCCGCGACGCAAAGATGGGGACGAGCGGCCCAGACTCACCTGGGAGTTGCACGAAGCGGCCGTCGTCGGAGCGGTTGAAGGCGATCACGAGGCGGGTGTCCCCGAGCGTCCGCTCGAAGGCGAGGGTGCCCGCCTCGTCGCTCGCGTGGAGGAACTGCTGGTCCCCGCGCCGGAGGACGTCCCACCGCTTTCGTAGCGCGATGGCGTCGCGGTGGAAGGCGTGGAACGTGGAGTCGAACGCGATGGGATCCGGCGTACGAGGACGACCGAGGGGATCGCGAGATTCCGTCTCCATCGCGAGGTCCGGCCACGGGAACGGCTTGCGGTCGTCGGGGTCATCGGCGCCCCACATCCCGGCCTCGTCGCCGTAGTAGAGCATCGGCGCGCCTCGCGAGGTCATCTGCAACGCGACGATGAGGCGCTGGAGGTCGCGCTCGGCGGCGTTCGGCGCTCGGACCTGATAGGCAGTCGTGTCGCGAGGCCCGGCCTTCCGGTCGTACCCCGCGCCGAGGTCGCCGTTGATGATCATCGAGGCGAGCCGGTCGGTATCGTGGCTGGAGGTGAGCGTTTGGAGCGCATGGCGCGTCGTCTCGGGGTAGCGAGCCTGGCGCGTGGTGAGGCTGTCCGCGAAGGCCTCCAGCGTCCAGCGCCGGTCCATCAGCGCGGCCTCCACCGGGATCGCGAAGGCGCTGTAGGCCATCACGGTGGTGAAACCGGTCTCTTCCAGATAGTGCGCCGCGTCGCCCCAGTTCTCCGCGACCGTGACCGCCTCGGGGTTGATCTCGGCGACGTGTGCAGTCCAGTCGCGCCAGAATCCGGCAGGGACTTCTTCGGCTACGTCCAGCCGCCAGCCGTCGATACCGTCGCTCGGGTCGCCATCGCCGTCAGGATCCATCCAGCGGCGCGTGGCCTCGAAGACGTGTGCCTTCACCTCGGGATGGAGACCCGTGCTGTCGGCGTTGTTCGCGAAGACGGGGAGCGCCTTGTAGCCCCACCAGCCGTTCCAGTCGAACTCGCTATCGGGCGTGACAGGGTCGTCCCAGGCGGTAAACTCGTACCAGTCCGCGAACCGGCTCGCCTCTTGGTTCTCGCGCACATCGCGGAAGGCCCAGAAGTCTGTGCCCGTGTGGTTGAACACGCCATCGATGACGACGCGCACGCCGCGCTGGTGGAAGGCACTGACGAGGTTCAGGAAGAGAGAGTCTGCTGAGGTCCACACCCAGGTCGTCGGGTCGCCGGGGTTCTCGGTCGTGATGAGCGCGAGGTCGCCCTCGGGATCGGGCCCGAAGAACGGGTCGATGTGGTGAAACGAGGAGGCGTCATACTTGTGGAGGCTCCGCGCGTGGAAGACGGGATTGAAGTAGACGACCTCCACGCCGAGGTCCGCCAGGTAGTCCACTTTCTCCATCACGCCCTGGAGGTCGCCGCCGTAGCGGCGGTGGAAGACACTGTCGTAGAAGTCTCCAGGCGACTTGGCCTCTTCCCAGTCCGCGCGGGCGTACCAGTCGGCGGTCCAGTCCATCGGCGCCCAGAGCGTGGAGTCCACGTACTGGTTGAACTCGATGCTTGCCCAGGTGGGATCGTTGGCGGGATCACCATTGCGGAAGCGCTCAGGGAAGATCTGGTACCAGACGGCGCCCTCGGCCCAGCTAGGCGGGGCTGGCGTCTGAGCGCTGGCGCTGGCGATGAGCGAGAGCGCCAGCACAGCGAGCAACAACACGCCTGAGCCCTTCCCCTCGGGGAGGTGTCCGCGAAGCGGACGGAGGGGGTTTGTGCCCAGCCAGGAGCGCACGGCCCTGCCCGCCTCGGGGCCGAGGCGGAGGGAGTCCGCCGGAGCCATCCCCCCCCACCCCGCTCCGCGGGGAGCCCCCCGAGGGGGGCGGTTGGACCGTGCTCGCTCCCTCATCGCGCCACGGTCACACGCACGGTCTCCGCGCCCTCCGCCGTGACGGACCGCACGAGGTACACGCCCGCCGGGAGCGCCCGCACGTCCGCCTCGACGCGCTGACGGCCCGCACCGACCGGTCCGTCGTGGAGGGTGAGGACGTGGCGGCCGAGAACGTCCAGGACTTCCACACGGAGAGCGCCGGGCTCGGCTACCTCCACCTCGACGCCGAGGCGGGCGGTGGCGGGGTTCGGGAAGGCGCGCAGCGGCGCGAGGTCGCTGGTCGCCACAGGTGGCTCATCGCTGTCAACCGTGATGAGACCGGGCGCGGGCGAGGGCACGTCCACGTCGGTCCAGACCTTGAACTCGCCCGGGAGGAGTTCAAAGGTGAACGTCCCGGCCTGGAAGGAAGCCTCGGTGTCATCGAAGAAGTCATACCACGTCGTTGGCTCATCGAAGGCGAGCGTGACCGTCCTGGGCGCGACGCCGTGGTTGCCGAAGATGATGGCCTCGGTGGGCTCGCCAGCAGGGGCGTCCGGCAGGTCGAGGCGGATGAACCGGTCCGGCACGCGGCCGAGACGGAGGTCCACGTCGGTGTCGAGGCTGCTGAAGATCTCGTAGTCGTTCCGAAGGTTGATGAGCGCGCTCCAGGTATCGTAGAGCTTCCGGCGCTGCGCGCGCTCCGAGGCGGAGGTGGTCGTCAGCGTCCCGCCGCTGTACGCGCCACGGACCGGCTGAACGCCCTCGGCCCAGTAGTCCCAGCGGATCGGCTTGTTTGCGACGCGGCCGGGGTCACTGGTGGTGCATTCGCCGGGGAAGTTGCCGTTGACGAGGCACTCCCCGGGGTTCCAGCCGTAGCCGAGTTCTACGAACTGCCAGATCATGCGCGGGCCGGGCACCGTGAAGAAGAAGGCGCCCATCATCTTCTGCCGGTCCAGCGCGATGTGGAGCCGGTCCTGGATGTCGTACGGGCCGTTGGCGTTGGCGTAGGCCTGATTCCTGAACATGGTCCACTGTTCGTCGTGGCTCTCCATGTAGGTCACCACGCCTGCCGTGGGCCGACCGATGTTCGGGGGGTACGTGTTCGTGAGCGTGCTGGGGAAGTCGTTCGCCGTGGGATAGCCCATCGAGCTCTGGCTGTACTCACGATCCATCTTGTGCCAGACGAGCATCCCCTTGCCTTCGTCGCGACGGTAGCGCGCGAGAACGTTCTCTTCCTGCTGACCGCCCAGGTGCTCCAGGATGACGTACGCGTCCGGGTGGGCGTCCCAGAGTTCGTCCGCCATCCGCGTGAGAAGGTCCACGCGACTCTGGTCGTACGCATTCCACTGGCCCACATCGTTGGACTGGCGCTGAGTGAAGCCCTTCGAGAGGTCGAAGCGGTAGCCGTCCACACGGTACTCCTCCATCCAGTAGCGGTTGGCGGCGTCCAGCCAGATCTTGGTTAGCTCGCTTTCGTGGTCGAGGTCGTTGAAGACGTTGAAGGGGTGGCGAGCGCTGACGTTCGCGTAGGGGTTGCTGGCGGTCGGGCCGGAGAAGCCGCCGCTGTTGTAGAGCCGGATGAGCGGGCTCTGGCCCGTCGCGTGGTTGTACACCACGTCCAGGATGACCGCGATGCCCCGGTTGTGGGCCTCGTTGACGAACGCCTTGAAGTCCTCCGGCGTGCCGTAGTACTTGTCCAGCGCGAGGTGGAAGGCGGGGTTGTAGCCCCATGACTCGTCGCCGTCGAACTCGCTGACAGGCATCAGCTCGATGGCGTTGATGCCGAGGCCCTGGAGGTAGCCCAGCGTGTCTGTGAGCGAGGTGAAGCTGTGGTCGGCGAGGAAATCGCGGACGAGGAGTTCGTAGATGACGAGGTCTTCCTGCGCAGGCGGCGTCCAGTCGTCATCGGTCCAGTCGAAGTCTCGGCCGCCAGCCGTGAAAGCGCCCACGGCGAAGCCGATGCTTCCGCCGGGGTGTTGCTCCTCGCCGGGATAGTAGACGAGCGGGGAGTAGGGGTCGGCGACTTCCAGCGTGCCGTCGATGAGGTACGTGAAGGCGTACTCCTCACCGTCTGTGAGGCCGTCTACGAGCACCCACCAGCGCGTGCCTCGCGGGTCCGTCGTGTCGCGGAACAGCAGATCGTCGTCTCCCGGGGTCCAGTCGTTGAAGTCTCCGGCGGCGTAGACGTAGCTCTTGCCTGGCGCGCGGAGGACGAGGTACGTGCCATCCGCTGTGTGCGTGATGCCGTCCTCGATACCGTCAGGCACGGGTGCGTCCACGACCGTCGGCGGGATTTGTCCGACGGAGGTCTCGGCGAGGAATCCGGCGTCATCGAATGCGCGGGCGAGGAAGCGGGAGCCTGGGGGGACCGGCTCCGGCAGCACGAGGCGGTAGATGCCATCGCCGGTATTCGTGATGCCGTCCGCCTCGCGGTAGAGCGAGTTGTTGACGAGGAACTGGACGTCGTCAATGGGCCGCGTGCCGAAGAAGCCCACGGAGACCGCGACGATCTGGCCGCTCGCGTCGGTTTCGCGTGCGGGCTGGAAGGCCATCGGATCGCTGGCGGTGATGCGGCAGTCGTCGCCGAAGGTGCCGAAGGTGCAGGGGTCCGTCGCGAGGGGATCCGTGATCCACTGGAAGTCACTGCCGGTGCTGTTGCGGTGGTAGTGGATCTTGTAGAACTCATCCTCGCCCACATCCAGGGAAACGGTGTAGCGGTACTCGCTGAGCGGCGCCTCGAAGTCCATCAGCGAGGGCGCCGTGGGCTGGATCTGACCGCTGCTATTCGGCCCCCAATCGTTGAAGGAGCCCGGCACGAAGGCGCGGACGACTGGCGTGATGGGCGGCGGCGTGAGGTCCGGGATGAACCGGAAGGTCACGTCCACGTCCTGTGCGCTAGCGGGCGGGGTGAGCGGGGCGAACGCGAGCGCGAGGGCGGCGAGAGCGAGGAGGAAGCGCGGCATGGAGCCGAAACGGAATCGAGTCAGAAAAAGCGCGCCGACCGTCCGTGTGGGCGGTCGGCGCGGGAGGCGGAGGGAGCTCCGCAAGACGCCCGAGGCGGGCGGGGTGGGCAGGCCCGCCTCGGGGTCGGTGCTGCCGGAGCAGCGTGCAGCGCAGGGTCTAGCGAACCACCGTGAGGCGGCGCGTTGCGACCTCGCCACCCGCCTGGATACGGACGACGTAGACGCCTGCGGCCAGGTCGGCAGTGTCGAAGCCGAGCGTGGTCTGGCCTGCAGCCAGCGTGCCGTCAGCGACGGTCGCCACGGTGCGACCCATGAGGTCCATCACCTGGACACTCACGTCCATCGCCTGATCCAGCGTGAGGTCGAACTCGGCGCGGCCACGCGTCGGGTTCGGACGCGGGGCACTAAGCGCGAGGCTCTCCGTGCGGCCCGGGCCTTCCTCGTTGGCGACGACCACGTCCGCCACGCCGTTGGCGATGGCGTGGGTGAAGTCGCTTGGCATGAACGGACCGGTCGGGTTGATCTCCCAGGGCGTCGCCTCGCTCGAGGACTTGAACGTGTCCTGGGCGAAGCTGAACGCGGACGCCGTACGCTCGGTGATGTAGCGGTAGCGGCGGCGACCTTCGTCGAAGCCTCCGGCACCGTCCGAGATGATTCCCGAGCGGAGGTCACTGGAGTAGAAGTACGTGTAGGCGATGCCGTTGTACGTCGGGCCGTTGACTGTGAGGGTGCCCTCGTAGATCATGTCACCGTCTGGGTCAGTGAGCACGAAGCCCGGAATGGCGTTGCCATCCCCGACATCGATGAGGTTCTCACTGCCGGGCTCGAAGCCCTGGGTGAGAAGCCAGACGTTGTCCTCGAAGCGGACGGAGACGGAGTCCGTGGCCGGATCGAAGGCATCGACCTCGAAGCTCGTCGCCGGGCTCATGTCCACGCTGAAGGTGACATCGATGGACTGGTTCGCATCGATGACGTTGCCTTCGCGGATTCCGTTGAAGAACTGCGTCGGGACGTTCTGGTCTGGCGTGCCCTCGAAGACGAAGGGCCGGTTGCCGCCGCCCACGTCAAGTGGCTCCTCCCAGCCGATGTCGAGCACCTCGCCCTGGGAGTCCGTGAAGGGCGGCTGGAAGTCCAGGTAGAACTTGAAATCCTGCGTGTCCCCCGGGTTCGCGGTCAACGGGAACTGACGGGAATAGAGCGAGGAGAACGGCTGCTGTGTGAGGAGGCAGTCATCCTGGTTGTCTTCGGGGCAATCCCAGCCGTTGAAGCCACCGCGCACCTGAACGGCGTCCTCACCGGTGGTGAAGAGACCGATGGAGGTCAGCGGGGCCACGTCCACCGTGAACGTGATGTTGGAGGTGACGAGCGTGCCAGAGGCAGGCGCGTCGTTGGAGTAGTAGACCCAGTGGATCGTCGTGTCCGAGGCGGCTGCGGGGACGACGAAGTTGCGGTTTCCACCGTTGATGTCGTTCTCCCACCCGATGTCCGTGTCGTCGTCCGAGAAGACGAACTTGTAGTTCTGCGTCATGCCTGCAGCAGACGCGGGGTACTTCACGAGACCCGAGAAGAGGTTTTGGGTGGTACCGGACTCACCCTCGCGGTTGAGGACGATGTTGGTGGCGCCCCAGTCGACGGTCGTGGTGCCATCCTGGGTACCTCCGAGCGTTTCGTCTCCGCGCACACCAACGACCGTGGACATATCGTCGGGCTCGTACCCCTTCGTAGCGGCGTCGTTGGTGTTCATGTAGACGCGGAACCAGACGGCGATGGAGTCGCCGTCGGCTGAGAACGGGCGCCAATCGTAGGGCTGGTCGTCGCCCTTCTCGAAGTAGTGGAGGTCGAGGGAGACATCTCCGGTACCCGCAGCGATCTGGTGGTTGCCACCGTCCTCCCAGCCACCGATTCCGGCCGTCTCGGCCTGGTCCGAGTAGAACTTGAAGTTCAGGGTCTCGTTGTCGGGGATCTGGAAGTCGAGGGTCCAGTAGTCGCCCCCTTCACTGGAAGGTGCGAGCGTGGTACGAGCGTCCCAAGCGATGGAATTGCCATCCGGGAGGCTGCTGATGTTGTCATCGCAGCCATCGAGGCAGCCGCGGACTGCAATCCCGGCCGCCGTGGCGTCGGCGTTGAAGATGGACGGAAGCGTGGTGTCCGGCAACGTGGCAGTGTTGAGCCGGAGCGTCACGTTCCGCTGCGCGAGGGCAGGCACAGCGAGCGCGACCATCAGGGCCGCGACGCCGAGCCATCGCCCAGTCGTAGCGAATCGGTTCATGTTAGGGGGTGGTGAGGAGAAAGCCCCGCAGGGCGGGGAGAAGGGCGCCCGGAGGCGCTGCGCCGGAGGGCGCGGATGCCGCCCGAGGCGGTCGCCAGGTGGCGCCGCGAAGAGGCAGCGGAGCGGCCAATCCCGCTCGCGAGTGATTAGAAGCGGAGAGCGACCGCGATACGGTTGATGCCGTCGAAGAACTCGTTGGCCTCGTAGGCATAGTCAGCGGTGACATCCAGGGTGCCGAAGGCGTAGCGGATGCCGCCACCCGCCGTGAAGGAGCGCGTGCTCTCTTCCATGAAGAGCTCCTGGTAGCCACCGCGCAACTGGACGAGCCCACCGAGTAGGCCCACCTCGGCGCCGAGGTTGAGGTGCTGGTCAGCAGTGGAGGGTGAGAGGGCATCCACGGCGAGAGTCACACGGGTGCCCGCGCGCTCGTAGACCTCACCCGAAAGACCGACCCGCATCGTGAGCGGCAGGTCGAAGGCATCGGTGGAGATCCGGCCCGGGACCGTGTTGTTGTTTCCGTTCTGTCCGGGGAGCGGGTCGAACGGGATGTTGAGGTCCTCGCCCGTGATGGACATCTTGGACCCGAAGTTGACGATGCTAGCGCCCAGGCGAACCCCCTGGAAGGGCGTCTCGAAGAGCGTACCCACGTCGAAGGCGACACCCGTCGCGGAGGACTCGGAAATGTTTTCGTGGACGGCCTTGACGGTCCCGCCGATGGAGAAGCGGTCCGTGAGTTGAGTCGCGTACGCGAGGGAGACGGCGTAGGAGCCCGCCGAGAACGTCTCGCCCGTGGGCTCTTGATTGTTCACGTCCTCGCGGATGACGTCCATGTCGTCGTAGGTCAGTGCCGTGAACCCGACGGCGACGGTTCCGAAGGGAGTGTCGCCGGTGACAGACGCGAAGTTGAAGTCGCTCCCGACGTACCAGGGTGCGTACTCGAACGTGGCGGAGGCGCCGTCCATCGTGGCGAGACCGGCGGGGTTCCAGTAGAGCGCGGTCCCGTCCGAGGCGGTAGATCCGAAGGCGCCTCCCATGGCCGTGGCGCGCGCGCCGACGGGAACGTTGAGGAACTCGGCAGCGGAGGTGCCGGACTGCGCGACCGTGACCGGTGCGAGGAGAACGACCAGGGCGAGCGCTGCGCCGAGGCGGGGGGCCTGCTGGCGGAACGGCCGCCTCGGGAGCGCGGTGGAGGGAGTGGAAGCCACGGGGGAAGGAGGCGTGACCGATGAGGAGCGGCGGAAGAAATGCGGCATCGGTCTACTTGATGATGGCGAAGGTGCCCGTGGTCTCCCCAACACCGGGGGCGTCCACGTGGAAGAGGTAGACACCGTAGGCGACTTCCAGATTGCTCTCGTTCAGGAGATCCCACCCGATCGACCCGTTCAGAAGCATGTCGGGGGTGATACTGTCGTTGGAGCCCTGGTCCATCTGGAGCGTCTTCACGAGCCGCCCGCTCGCGGTGAAGATGCGAACGGTGGCGCGTGGTGGGAGGTTGGTGAACCGGATCTGACGCTCGCCTCGACCCGTCGGGAACGGGTTGGCCGTCTCGAACTGGCTCGCGCCTCGGTACGGGTTCGGGACCACACGTACGCGGTCGAGCGCGCTCGTGGCGAGTTCCGCGTCGAACTGGGGCGCGTTCACGGTGAACTCGAACACGTCGCCTGCGAGGAACGGCTTGACCGTGATCACGCTACCGGTGTCCCCCGGCTGTGGGAGACGGCGGCTCGCCTGCGAGACATCCAGCAAGAGCTCCCACGTCGGCGCCAGACCATCGCGACCGTCGCCAGGGATGTTCTCCAGCAGGAAGATGCGGTCGGAGTCGTTGACGCCTGTGCCGTTGATGTCCCGCTGAGACGAGAACAGGTTCACGGCCGCTGAGCCGGGCCCGAAGGGCTGGGAGCCCTCGCCAGTTCCATCGAGGAAGGCGTACTGGACGGGCACCTCGGCAGGCTGGCCGTCGGCACCGATCACCTGCTTGAAGACGCGGAAGTTGGTCGGTTTGGCCGGGATGGTGAAGGTGGAGCCAAAGGCGATGTCGAACTCCACAGCCTGGCCCGAGCCTGGCGCACCAATCTCGATGCGGTAATCCGACGGGAAGCGCGTGCCCGGATCGTTGCCCGGGAACGAGAACCGTCGCACGATGAGGTCCTGGATCTCGTCACTCGCCCAGCCGGTGGAATCCTGGTCGAGGGAGGTAAACGTGACCGGGTCGAAGCCGAGGCGGAAGCCCTCGGTGATAGGCGCCGCTAAACGGGGGAGCCAGAACAGCTCGTTCTCGAAGATCGGCTGGTTGTCTGTCAAGTCGAAGAGCGAGACATCCTGGGTGCGGAAGGTGTCCTGTGTCACAACGTTACCGCGAAGACCCGTGATGACGGTGTCGCGGAAGCTGACACGGTAGCGGTGGCCGTCCTGTAGCACCGTTGGATCAATGACCTCGTAGCCGACGGAGCCACTGCCGAAGCCTTGCACGCGGTCTACGTTGGGCTCCATGTCCACGCGGCCTCCAGCGGACTGGCTGGGCGTCGCCACGACCACGTTCGGGCCTGTGGACTGCACAGCACCGTCCGGGCCGATGGTGATGGAGATGGCACACTCCGAGGGCGGGATGTTGACCAGCGCCGCGCCGAAGTCGTAGCTCGTCACGGCGTAGTAGTACGTGATGCCATTGACCGCCGAGTCGTCCACGTAGACGTTCGAGAGGCCGTTGGCAGCTTCACCTGCATCGCGTGTGTCACTGCCGAGGAAGAACTGCGTGCCGTTGACAGGCGTCGGGTGGAAGCCTTCGTTTCCGTTGATGAGATCGTACTGCGCGATGGGGCGCAGGAAGGAGATGTTGCCGAAGCCGTCCGTGATGGTCCGGGCGTCCAAGAAGCCCGGGTCTGTGGAGCGGTAGACGCGGTACCCCTCGAAGTCGAATGGGTCGAGACCGGGCGTCGCGAGGTCGGCGATGAAGGAGTCGAAGGAGTTCTCCGCGGCATTGTCCCAGTAAAGGGTCACGTTGCCATCCCCGGGCACGGCGCGGACTTGCGGGCAGACTGGAGCCTGCGCGAAGCGGTAGTCCGCCTCGTAGGCTTCCTGGGCATTCTGGCGCTTGTCCAGAAGGTCTCGGTAGCGCCCTTCCACGTCGATTGCGGGACGCCCGTAGTCCACATCGCCCATGATGACGGCGAAGGAGACGCTCTCCGTCTGACCTGCGCGGAGGGGGAAGATGCCAGAGGAGACGAAGAGGTCGTTGTCCTGGGCGGGAAGCGAGCCTCCTGCGGTAAGGAGCGTGAACTGCCCTGGCACGAGGAAGTCGAAGAAGAGCTGTCCGTCCGAGACCGACTGGTAGTTAATGCCGCCTGCTGGGCGGTAGCGGACGTTGGTGATACCGATCTGGTCCGACTCGGAGATGTCCGTCACGTCGATGTTGGGCTCGCCCGGGAGGGTTGTCCCTGCGCCCGAAGTCGGCACACCGTCGTTCTCACCCGAGTCGCCCGTGAGGTCGGATCCGTCAAGGCCGACGTCGTCCAGTGAGGGGCGCCAGTCTCCATCGTTGTCGATGCCATCGTTGCGGCGCTCGTCGATCATCTCGTCGATGCCCTCGTCGATGCCCTCGTCTACCGCGCCGTCCTCGTCATTGTCCACGCCGTCGGCGTAAGGCAGACCGAGATCCGCAGCCGTCACGTCGTAGAGCACAATATCCGTATCTGGGACGCGGAAGCGGAAGTACGGTGCGTCCGAGGCAGCAGCGTCCACCATCGCCTGCGTAACGACGGGGCTACCAGGCTCCCAGAGGTAGTTGGCAGGCGCAGAGCTGGAGGACGCGTCGTCGTCGTTGTCGATGCCGTCGCGGAAGCCACGGCCGAGGTCCTCGGCGCCGAGTTGCAAGAGATGCACCTGCTCGCCGCCTGAGAGGTTCGGGTCGATAGGCCACCGCTGCCACCGGTCGCCCGCGGCCAGGTCGATCATCTCTTGCGTGACGACGGGGCTTCCGGGCTCGCCGTCCCCGTCGTTGTCGATGTAGTCCGCGAAGCCGACGCCGACCTGCGTGCCGAACGCTGCGCGTGACGAATCCTCATCGATGAGGCCGTTTCCGTTGTTGTCGATGCCATCGAAGCGGAGACGACGCCCGGCGTTGCCGGATTGGTCGCCTTCGCCCTCCAGCAGATCCAGTGTGATGATGGGGCTACCGGGCTCACCGATGGACTCCCCGAAGCCGTTGATGTCGCTCGCCTCATCGAGCGTCGTTCCGTCCCCGTCGTTGTCGATCCGGTCGACTGCGTTGCCGGGGGTTTCGAGGAAGAACGCGATAGCTCCTTCCACGTCGACGCCCTCGAAGGCGACATCCGACGAGCGGCCGTCCGCGTCGGTCAGGAAGGCGGTATCGAGAAGGAGGTCGAAGAACGGACGGTCGTCGCGTGCATCTGGGTCTCCGCCGACGAGGTCGGCCAGCCAGAGTGTCACGCCGACGCTCGTGAGATCCTGCGTGCCGTCGTTCTGGACGCGGTGCAGGATGAACGCGACGTCATCGATGAGGATCTGGCTCCAGGCCAGCACTCGCGTGTCTGCGATCAAGCCGAGACCTCGGCGTGTGCGGTCCGTCTCGTCAGGGTAGTAGGTGTTGGTGGGCTTGGCGTACTCGTCATCGCCCATTTTGTAGAACACCTCCAGGTCGGCGTTGAAGACGTTCTTGCCGAAGAGGCCACTCCACGAGCCGGGCCAGCCGGGATCAGTAGGGTCCTCCAGCTTGTCGGGCCAGAAGGAGGGCCAACTCTCAGGACGGTCGCTTCGCGCGATGCCGAGATCCTCGTCTGCCGTGTTGACGTAGCCCGAGATGGGTGCCCAGGTCCACGCCTGGTTCGGGTCGTTCTGGTTCTCCCGGTAGTTGGGGACGTTGACGATGTACTCGCGCTCGCCGCTCTCACCGATGACCTCGGCGCCCGTGAAGAGGCCCGTCAGCGCGATGTAATGGCGGCGTGTGTTGCGCGGCCACTCGTACGGGATCTCGCCTGCGACGGCGCCCGTGCGACCCGTCTGGCCGAAGTTGAAGACCGTCGTGCGCAGCGTGTTGGCGTCGAGGTTGGTCTGACGCCGCTGGAACAGGTTGACGCGCTCGTCGGAGGGGACGTGATCGCGGTCGATGGTGCCCTGCGCGGACGCAGGCACGGACGCGGGGATGGCCATGAGAACGGCCAGCGCGAGGACCACGAGGCCGCGGATGTCTCCACCTCGGCGGCGAGGCGGGCGGGGTCGGTCAGAGAGACTCTGCGTCATGGAAGGGCGAGGAGCCGGAAACAGGGTCGGCACTTAGAAGCTGGCAGAGAAGCCAAGCTGCACGCGGCGCGGCTCGGCGTAGAAGTCAGGGCGGACGTAGAAGCCAGGGTCGTTGACTTCCAGGTTGGGCCCGATGAAGGTCACGTCCGCGAGGCCGGTGTCTCCATAGACGCCGTTGGCGATGCGCGAGTCGAGGAGGTTGAAGACCTGGAGGAAGAGGCGGGGCTTGACGCCACCGAAATCGAACTCGCGGAAGGCGTAGAGATCGAGCGAGGCGGTCGTGCCCCGGCGGTACGCGTTGTTCGGGACGGCCGGTAGCACGCCGATGCGATCCGTGTCCGCCTCGACGGGCGTGTACGGGTAGCCAGATCCGAAACGTCCGAGCAGCGAGGACCCCCAGCCGTTGCCGCCCACGAAGACGCTCGCGTTGAACGTGTGGCGCTGGTCCCAGCCGAGCGGGATCAGGTTAAGGCGGGGCGCGTCGCCACCGCGGCGGCTCGTGACCGCGTCGTTCGGGTCGGAGTTGGAGCCCTCTGCCACCTGATAGGTGTAGTCCGCATCCAGCGAGAAGCGGCCGTTGAAGGCCTTGCTCAGCGCAACGGTAATGCCGCGCACGTTGGAGAAGTCCAGGTTGGTGTAGGTCAGGTAGCTCACGCCCGGTAGCGCTGCGTCGATCGGGAAGCTGACGCTGACCCAGTCCTCGATGTCGCGGTAGAAACCGGTCACATCCAGCAAGATGTCATCGCCGAAGCCCTGCTTGAAGCCGATCTCGTACATGACCGTCCTCTGCGGGTCCAGGTTGGCGTTTCCGAACGGCCCGTAGGAGCCAGAGAGCGTCCCGATGCGGTACCCTGGGTTAGCGAAGAGGAACTCGTAGGTCGGGATCTGGAAGAAGTAGCCGTACGAGAAGTGCAGGACACCATCCGCCGTGATGGGGTACGCCACACCGAGACGGGGCGAGATCTGCACTTTGGGCTCGGCGTCCTCATACCAGTACGACAGCCGCTCCTCCAAGGTGGTAAAGTTGCTGTCGTTGACCTCGTCAGGGTCGATTGCGCCGTTTCCGTTAGTGTCACGGTAGCGGTTGATGAGCTTCTGTGGGTTGAAGACGTTGGGGTCTTCGGGGTCCACCGGGATCTCACCGTCGGAGTCGAAATAGTCGAACCGGAGGCCAACGTTGACCACGAAGTCGTCGTACTCGGCCTTGTCTTGGACGTAGGCGCTGACGGTCAGGGGATTGACGCCATCGATTCGCTGAAACGCGTTGGTGTTCTCGCCTGGGATGATGAGTGTCTGCGCGTCGAGCGGGTCCTGGGTGAGACTGTAGCTCTCCAAGAAGATGTCGTCGCGTCGGACCTCAACGCCCATCTTGACGAGGTGCTCGTCGAGCGCCTGCCAGGTGAAGTCTCCCTTGAGGGCGGCACTCTGCGTCTCACGTTCGAACCGTCCCAGATCGACGCCACCACGGAGGAAGCGGCCTGGGCCGACCAGCACTTGCGTGGAGTCTGTCGCGATGGGGTTGCCCATCGCATCCACATCGAAGGCGGTCGGAACGAACTCCGGTGTGTCGAGCAGGAAGGTGAAGGGGTTCTGACCGAGCGGATTGTTGACGTTGTTGTACTCCTCGATGGTGTCGAAGCGAGCCGTCCGGTTTCGCTTGTAGAAGGTGCTCGCAGAGAGGGTATAGAAGGCGCGCGACCCCAGCGTGTGGTTGAAGAGAAGCGATGCCGAGAGTCCCTCGTCGCGGTAGCTGGACATCCCGTCTGGGTTCTGGCGGAAGCTGAACGCGTCGCCTGCGGGCCCTTCCGTGACACTCGCCAGGGACGTGAGCGTCAGGTTCATGTTGCCATTGACCCGGTACTTGATCGTGGTCTGCCCGCTCAGCTTCTCGAAGTCATTGAGTGATGCGAAGGACGAGTCACCGGGAGTGCCATCCGGGTTGTAGAGCCGCGAGCCAAAGAGCCAGCCGTCATTCTCGAAACGGCGGACGAGCGCGAAAACGCCGAGCCGGTTCGGGATAATGGGCGCAGAGACGGAGCCCTGGAAGTTGGTGTAGTGCGTCGGGTCAACGTCGAGGTAGGAGTACGGGTCAACGTTGATGTAGGGGAGCTGGCCGAGTTGGTCGTACTGGCTGACGTTGGTGCTGCGGAGCACATCGTCTCCGCCAGAGCCGGGCACGACGTAGCTGCCGGAGAACATCTCGAAGGAGCCCTCGATCTCGCTACCCGGATCCTTCGTGACGACGTTGATGATGCCGGAGTTGGCCTGGCCATATTCCGCGTTGTAGGTACCCGCGATGACCTGCAACTCTTCGATGCCTTCGTTCTCGATCTGGACGGCTACAGAACCGTCGAAGGCGTCGGTCACGCGGACACCGTCCACGAAGTAGGCGACCTCCTTGGAACGCCCGCCTCGGATGTGAATCGCGCCTCCTGAGCCGGTGATGCCTGCCTGCGTGCGCAGGATGTCACCGACCTCCTGTACGGGGAGCGCATCAATGGCATCGCTCGTGACGCGGAACTCCGAGGAGGTCAGATCGCGCCGGACGAGTTCTGCCGCCGCGACCACCACGACCTCCTCGCCTGTCACGCCCTCCGGCTGCAGATCGAAGTTGATCTCCGTGGTGAGGTCCACGTTGATGCGGACCTCTTCTACGCGCGTCGGGGCGAAGCCCACAAACTGGGCGACGAGGGTGTACGTCCCGGGACGAATGCCGATGATGCGGTACTCGCCATCGAGGTTGGTCGCGGCGCCCTGGCCGGTCTCTTCTACGACGACGGTGGCACCGGGCAAGGTCTCGCCGGTGCTCGCGTCACGAACGGTGCCGGAGAGTTGGCCGGTGGTCTGCGCGGCCACCGCTGGAGCGGCAAGCACGAGCAGGAGGAGGAAGAAACGAGAAGCGAAACGCATGAGAGAGCAGGAAGGGCTCACGAGCGGTCGGGGGAGGAAGCGCCTGGGCGGGAGGCTGTCGCCTGAGGCGTGCGGAGGGCACCGAGAACGCGATCCAGCACGTCCTGGCGGATCTCGACGGGGTAGCGGTCGCGGAGGGCCGCGACGGTCTCGGCGAGACGGACCTGGGCAAAGGTCTGGTCGAGGTCGGCCTCGATCTGAGCACGAGCCTCGGCGAACGTCATCGGCTGTGGGGCGGTCGTCTCACCACGAAGCAGCAGCGCGTAGCGGCCCTCTACCTCCACCGGTCCGACGATGTCGCCAGGCGAGGCGGAGAAGAGGGGATCCGCGAGGCGCCCCACCTGGGCACGGGTCACGAGGCCAAGGTCGCCCTCGGCGGTAGCGGCCCCGAGGCGGAGGGAGTGCTCTCGCGCGAGCGCGGCGAAGTCGGCGCCACCGCGGAGCCTCGCGGCGAGCCGGTCCGCCTCGGCACGCGTGCCGACGAGGATCTCACGAGCACGGACACGCTCGGGCCACACGTAAGCGTCGGGGTTGGCGCGGTAGTGACCGAACGCGGAATCGGCGGGGACCTCGACGCTGGTGCGGAGCTGGCGTTTGGCCTCAGCGAAAACCCAGTCCTCGGTCTGAATCTGGACGATCTGACGGAAGCGGGCGTCGTCCGTCAGGCCATCGGCACGGGCGCGGGCGGCGAGTTCCTCGCGCACGAGGAGGCCCTCGATGAACTCGCGGAGAGACGCGGCGTCCTGCACGGCGGCGCGCTGACGCTCCGTCATGGAGGCCGCGCGGTCCTCGACGTCACCGACGGTCCAGACGCCGTCCAGTGCATCCGAGTTGAAGCGAACGAGAGGCTGACGACGCCAGTCGGTGAGTGCCTCCCCGTCAAGCGGCGCTTCACGGCCAGTGGCAAAGGCGACAAGACGGTCAAAAGCCGCGTCTTCGACCTGCGGGTCGAGGTCGTCCAGGGCGGCGCGACTGATCGCGAACCGAGCCTCCGTCTTCTTCCGCTTGCCGACGTAGCGGCGCAGGTTGTCGCGGCGACGGTCGAACTCCGCCTCCGTGAGGAGCGGGCGCGTCGCGCGAGCGTCCACGCGGAGGACGCTGTAGCCGGTGGCCGTGCGGACGGGCTCGGAGACTTCGCCGACCGGTGTGCGGAAGGCGGCGCGCTCGAAAGCGGGGTCCATCTCGTCGTGGCCGAAGGCACCGAGGCTACCGCCACTCTCACGAAGCTCGGGGTCCGCGAAGGTCTCGCGGGCGAGGGCCTCGAAGGTCTCGCCGGACTGAAGACGCTCGCGAAGGCGCTCGGCGGCCTCGCGGTCGCGGGCGTAGAGGTGGCGCGCCTCGTAGGTCGTGTTCATCTGCACGAACGCCTCGCGCAGATCCGCCTCAGTGACTTGCAGCTCGTCCGCCATCTCGCGGGCGGTGTAGAGATCCACGAGGGCTTTCGTCTCCGCGAGATCGCGCGCGGCCTGGAACTCGGGCGTGTTCGTCAACCCATCGTCCTGAGCCGCCTCGATGAGGAGTTCGCGGTGGATGAGCGTGTTGAGGACGGCCTCGGCTGCGCCAGGCCCGTCGGTACCCGCTCGAAGGATGGTCTGCGCGTAGGCGTCTGCGAAGGCCTCGGCCGTAATCGCGCCGTCGCCCACCGTCGCGACGATCGCGCCCCCGTCCGCCTCGGCGCCTTCGCCCGTACATCCCCCGAGGCCGACCGTCGCGAGCGCGACGAGCCCAGTGAGGAGGAACAGGGGGAGGCGGCGGATCATGCGAGCGCGGTGGCCTCGGCGCCGGTCGTCTCGCGGACGATCAGGCGGGGGGCGAAGACGGTGTGCGAGGGCGCGGTGTCAGGCTCGCGCATCCGGCGGAGGAGCAGCTCTGTCGCGAGGGTGCCCATCTCGACCATCGGCTGGCGGAAGGTGGTCAGCCCAACGAAGGCGCTGGACTCGATGTCGTCAAAACCGATCATGTCGAGGTCGCCGGGGACGCTCAATCCTGCCTCGCGAGCAGCACGGAGGGCGCCCAGTGCCATCACGTCCGCAAAGGCGAAGACAGCTGTGGGGCGGTCCGCCTCGGGGAGCGCGAGGAGCTGCTGCATCGCGCGGTACCCGGCGTAGCGGGTGAAGCCGTGCATCTCCACGTCCCATTCGGCGCGAACGACGTAGCGCGGGTCGAGATCGCGGCCTGCCTCGCAGAGCGCTTGCTGGACGCCCGCGAAGCGGTCCTGGCCGGGCACAGACTCTGCCAGTGGCAACAAGAACCCGATTCGCTCGTGGCCTCGCGAGAGGAGGTGCCGCACGGCCTCGGCGCCGCCGCGCATGTTGTCGATGGTGACAGAGTCGAAGTCCTCGTGGTACGAGTCCACGAGCACGATGGGGCGACGGCTCGCGGAGAGCCGACGCGCCCGGCTGGCCGTGATGGGCGTCGAGGCGAGGAGCATTCCATCGGCGCGACCGCGCTGGAGCGCGCGCGCGAGTTGGCCGTCCACGCGGTCCAGAGTGCGCGCTGCGTAGACGAGCAGGTCGTGGTCGCTTTCGTCGAGGCGGTCTTGGAGACCGCGAAGGACCTCCATGAAGAAGAAGGAGGTCATCATCGGCACCACAGCCGAGACAATCTGGGTGTTCTTCCGCGCGAGGCTCTGCGCGCTCGCGTGCGGCTCGTACCCCAACTCGTCTGCGACACGGAAGACACGCCGCCGCGTCGCCTCCGAGACCCGGGGGTGCTCGTTGAAGACGCGCGAGACCGTCGCGATGGAGACGCGGGCCTGCTCGGCGATGTCGTAGATGGTGACGCTCAAAGCGCGATACGCAGTCGGGGAAGCCAGGATGGAAGCGCTTTGCGAAAGCGCTTACACGACACGCATGATAGCGCGTGCGGGCCCCGAACGTCAAGCCACCCCATAGGGGATACCCTGATGCCCTTTCTGAGGCCAGAGACAGAGCCCCTGGCCTCCAGCCCTTCCCGCCTCGGCGCCGAGGTGGGCTGGGGTAGGCGGAGACCTCGCGCCTTCTCACCGCCTCTTCGCGGCTTCGCGCCCTGCGCAAGCGGTTGATTGCCAGCCTTCCCAAGAACCCAACCCGATCTGACATGGAGCGCACGCTCGCCATCATCAAGCCCGATGCCGTCGCTGGCGGCCACGCGGGCAAGATCCTCGACCGCATCCTCGCCGAGGGCTTCGCCGTCCGCGCGATGAAACTCGTCACGCTGACCCAGGCCCAGGCCGAGGGCTTCTACGCTGTCCACTCGGAGCGCCCGTTCTTCGGCGAGCTCACGGAGTTCATGTCGAGCGGCCCCTGCATCCCGCTCGTGCTGGAGCGCGAGGACGCCGTCGCCAAATGGCGCGAGGTCATCGGCGCGACGAACCCGGCCGAGGCCGCCGAGGGCACCATCCGCAAGCAGTTCGCGACGAGCATGGGCGAGAACGCCGTGCACGGCTCGGACTCCGCCGCCAACGGCGTCAAGGAGGGCCGCTACTTCTTCCCGGAGAGCGAGATTGTCCAGAACGGCGCCGACGTGATCGACGCGTAAGCGCCTGCTCTGCCCGCCTCGGGTCCCACGCGGGACCTGCCGAGGCGGACCGACCCAGCCGAGGCTCCCGTAGGAGCCTCGGCTTTTTTACGCACGGGGCCTATGGCTATTCCAACGGTGTATTGCTGGAAGAGAAGGGTGCTTTCCTTTGCCCACGTGTTAGATCAGGTGACTTCGCGTGTCTAGTGGGCACCTTCCCCTACGCTGCCATGCCTACTGACAAAGACCCTAGACCTCCTTGCCCTGACCTCGGCCCCGACGAGGAGTGCCTCTCTATCGCCTTCGCCACACAGGATCCCGGACCGGTCTCTCATCTCAACGAGCGCGTCAAGGTCTCCACGCGCTGGGTGGGTTCCAGTAACGCGGACGCGATCAACAAGCGGAAAGGGTGGGCAGTCGGCCTCTGGCGCTACGCCAACGATCTGGAGTGGGATGCCAACCAGCCGCCGAGCGGAACGGGCGGGGCCGAAGGCGAGGCCCCGGACGGCGGCGCAAGTCAGCAGCGCCCTCCGCCCAACTACTGGTTCCAGTGTGTGGAAATCGATGCGGCCGACGATCCCATTTTCGAACGCCGACTCAACTTCGGTATCCACGACCGGCCGGACCTCACGTACATCGCGGACCAACTCATCGCACACGGCATCCTGCAGCACGTTGGGCGGTTGGTGGACCTCACGATCCGCGTGGAACCGCCGAACGGGGCGCCCCACGAGTACACGCCGACCTCTCCGCTGGAGGTCAACGCGGGTGGGGAGTGGCTCCTGGAGAGCCCCTCCGGTGGCCGGGCGCGCGTGTGTCCGGTGACGCGGGCGCTCTGGATCGACGAGGGCCACCCCGCAGGCACGACGGTGTGGGCGGACTACACGGTCGTCCCGCCGCCGGAGACCATCAACGACGCCACCGACGAGATCCAGCGCATCCTCAACGATGACAAGGTTGTGGTGCTGCCCGAGCTTCCGTTCCAGGGCGCGTTCTACGTCCGCCCGCACCGTGAGGCGGACCCTGCGCGAGGCCTCACGGAGAGCGTAGGCGTCACGATTCCCGAAGGCCCAGGCTATCCTCTCGGCATCCGAGGACAGGACGAGCGGTTGATCACGAAGAAGGGGTTCGCCTACGAGCGCCAGAGTGTGATCCGCATCATGCCCGGCGAACTCGGCACGATGATCGAAGCAACCGGTCGGGATGGTTCCACACCCCAGAACGGAGCGTTCCTCCGCAACCTGACGGTCCACGGTACGCTCGACACCTTCGACCTGCTCTCGCTCACCGGGCAGCCCCCACAGTCCCACCACGGCGCGGAGTTCGGCGCCGTCGAAAACCTCGAGTGCACCGGCGTCCGCTTCACAGCCTGCTTCGACGACGGCCTCAAGATCGACCGGGCGAAACTCCAACAGCCTGGCGTACTTCGAACTCTCGTGACTCTCGAACAGGGCCGCCGCTTCCGTGTGCCCTTCGAGACGTTCGATGACCCGTTCCAGGCCACGGGCATCCGCGAGGGGCAGGTCAAGCTCGACCGGGACCCGATCCAGGAGGTCCGCTTCACGATCTCGATCCCCGGTGGCACCGCGTTCGGCGGCTGGCCCGGCGATCTCCCCAAAGACGCCCCGCTGACGCTCTACGCCGCCAACGCGACGGAGCCCCAGGGAGGTCTCGCGCCCATCGGCTTCCTGACCCAGGAGGGGGACCCCTACTACGCGGGTCCCAACGGCAAAGTGGACCCCAACGTAGACGCAGGCGGCCAGCCCGCCACGCCCGCGTCCATCGACGACTGGCGCCCGCTCTCCACCTACGTCTTCAAGATCGGAAGCCGGATCTACAACGACCTCGCCTACGCCAAAGCCATCGGCTGGCTTGACCCGACGACCGGCGTCCTCTGCATGAACGCGGGGTTCGAGCTTCCTGACAACCTCCCCGTCACGTTCGAGGCGCTCGCCATCGTCTCCAACAAGAACGCGCGGCTCTCCGAGTGCGAGGTGGAGCAAAACGGCCGCAACGGGCTCACCTTCGGATCCTCCGAGGGCGTCGGCGACGACCGCGCGCGCGTCCACGGCCTCCGCGTGCGCAGCAACGGCCGCCTGGACGCCGCCATCGGCCTCGCGGGCTCCTTCGCCTCCGACCTCCAACTCGGCACCACCGCCCGGTTCTCCGAGGAGTACTGGGAGGAGATCGAGGCGGACGACATCGAGATCGTCGGGTCGCGCACGCGTGCGATGAAAATCGGGCAGGAGGCGGGCCACCGGTACAGGCTCGGTCCGGCCTCGTACCGCGAACTCACCATCCGCGACATCGACGACCGGGGGCTGAGCACGAGCGGGTTCGAGTGCGGGCCGCTCACCTTCGAGGAGGTGCGCGTGCTGAACTGTGCCAACGGCGGCGTCTTCATCGGCCACGCGGGCGGGACCGACGCCACGACGTTCTGGTTCGACAACCCGAAGGAGGGCGACACCGGCCAGCCCCCAGACACGACGAAGAACAGGCCGAACTTCGACGCGGAGGCGTCAGCGCCGGACCTCGCGGTCTCGAACGACGCCTACCACCCGATCCTGTACTACCGCGACGTGAAGGATCCCAGCCAGACGGGCGCGCGGCACGTCTTCCGCGACATCCGAGGGCCAGGCGCGGACGCGCCGCAGGCGTACGTCCGGATTCAAGCGCCGGGCGTGGTGGTGGACGGAGCGCAGCACACGCACTTTGTGGTGCGGCCGAGCGGGAGCGCGCCGGACCCGGCGTGGGCGTGCTACGACCGCGCGGACTACCCCGCAGGCGACCCGCCGGTGGAACTGCGGAACATCGACATGGCCACGTGCACCTTCGACCTCGCACCGGGCACCATCCTCAACGGCGTCGTTCAGGGACGCCCTCACTCCCAAGCGCGATGAAACACGCCTTCTCCGCCACTGGGCTGCTCGTCGCCGTGCTCCTCGCGCGCGCGGCGGCGGCGCAGACCCCGCTCGGCACCTTCGCCGAGGTCGACCGTCCAGAGGCGATCCTCGCCCTCACCGACGACCGCGTCCTCGTTGACGGGCCAGGGCAGGTCTTTGCCTTCACTGCCGATGGCGCCCCACTCGGCCCGTTCAACCCCGCGAGCCTCAGCCAGCCGCTCGTTCAGCTCTCGGATGGCCGCGTCCTCGTCACCGACGGGGACGACCTCCGCGCCTTCGCATCCGACGGGACCTCTCTCGGCACGCTCATCGCTGATCTGGACGGCCCCGCCGCGGCCGTCGAACTCACCGACGGCCGCATCCTCGTCGCCGAGGTCCGGGGGTTTGATCAGAACGGACGCGTCTCCGCCTTCGAGCCCGACGGCACCCCGCTCCGCCCTTTCGTCCGCGTCCAGAACGCGAGCTCGCAGCCGCTCTCCCTCGCCCAACTCCCGGACGGCCGCGTCCTCGTCTCGTACCTCGACGGCTCCGTCGGCGTGCAGGCCTACGCCCCGGACGGCACCCCGCTCGGCCCCTTCAGCACCGATATCAGCCGCGGCGTCGACCTCCTCGAACTCCCTGACGGACGCATCCTCGTCTCGGGGCTCAGCGCGCCGAGCACCAACGGCACGCTCGCCGTCGGCGTCCTCTCCGCCAGTGGAGAGTACCTCGGCGTGTTCGCCGAGGAGGGCCTCGGCACCATCGGCGGGCTGGCGTACCTCTCGGACGGGCGCGTGCTCGTCGCCGACCGAACGAACGACGTGATCCGGGCCTACGGCGTAATCCCGGTGGCGAGCGAGCCGGAGCCCGGGGCCGCCGCCGTCTCCGAGGCCTACCCGAGCCCGGTCCGGGCAGGCATGCCCGCCGCGCTCGCGGTGACGCTCGCCACGCCCGGCACGGTCACGGTCGCGGTGTTCGACGCGACCGGCCGGGAGTTCTGGCGACGGGAACGCGTGCTCAGTGCGGGTCGCCAGTCGGTCGAGATCGCAACGGCGAACTGGGCGCCGGGCGTGTACGCGGTGCGGGTCTCGGGCGCGGGCGTGGAGGCGGTGCGGCGGCTCGCCGTCGTGCGGTAGCGCCCGCCTCGGTAGGGTACCTCCACGAGTCCACCGAGGCGGAAGGAGTCCGCTACTTCGCGAGGCGGAAGCCCTCGGCTGTGCGGAGGAGGTCGGCGCCGAGGGTGAGCGCGAGAGGACGAAGCGCAGCCTCCGCGCCCTCGTCCAGGTGGAACGTGCCGGAGACAGGTTCGCCCGCGAGAACAGCGTCCACCTCCACCTTCCGGCCTGTCGCCTGCGCGATACGGCGGGCCACCTCGGCGGCGCTCAACTCGCGCGCATACAGTTCGCCGGTCCACTCTAGATCCGCCGCCACATCCGTGGCGCGAGGCGCGGCGGGGGCATCAAACCGGACGACCTCCGTGGACTGGCCGGGCTCTAGCGTCACGGCTTGCTCGGCCATCGCGCGAGGCGCCACGCGGACACTCCCGCTCGCGAGGACCACCTTCGTGGCGTCCTCGTCCTGCACCTCCGTGATCTCGACGGAGAACGTGGTGCCGAGGACGGTCACGTCGGCGTTGGGCGTCTGGACGTTGAACGGCGCGGTGGGGTCGCGGACGATGTCGAAGAGCGCAGTGCCGGTCATCAGGCGGGCCTGGCGCGGGTCCACGTCGGAGTTTTCGCGCGGGATCATGAGTACCGCTCCGGGCGCCAGTTCCACCTCGGAGCCATCGGCCAGCGCGACGAGCATCTGCTCGCCTGCGGCGATGCGCTGGAAGTCCGCATCGCGGGCGTAGAGGAATGTCAGCAGCGCGCCGAAGCCGACGACCGCCATCATCGCAGCAGCACGCCAGACCCAGCGCGTAGGACGCGAGCGGGCCGGACGGCTGGCGGAGGGCACGGCGGAACGAGACGCTGCGCGCGCCCGTTGGCTCGAACCACGGCGCGCGACCCGGTCCACCTCGGCAGGTCGGTCGGCGGAGTCCCCGAGGCGGGCGTGCTCGGTCCAGGCGGCCTCGAAGGCGTCGCGGTCGGCGCGGATGCGCTCCACAGCGGCCACCAGCCCGGGGTGCGCAGCGAGGGCGCTCTCCAGGTCGGCATTCGCGAGGCGGGCCCGGTCGGCCTCGGTGATGTCGTCGGGACGGTCGGCAAGGGCGTGGAGGACGAGGACGGAACGGTCCGGGAGGTCGCGCGAGAGTTCGGCGCGCACCCCAGCGCGGAGGCTGCGCCAGCGCGCGGCGGCCTCGGCGAGCACAGGGTCCGTGCCAATGGCATCGCGGAGGGCGACCTGCTCGTCGGGCGAGAGGTCGTCGTAGAGGGCGAGGAGATCGGTCGCGTCACGCATGGGATCAGCCGGGTGGTCTGCCGGGGCTTCAGGCCCAGAGTGGCAGGCTGAGGAAAGCGAGGAGGCTCGCGAGGACGGCGCGGAGGCGCTCGAAGGCACGCTTCACCTGCATCTTGACCGCCGCCTCGGTAGTGTCGAGGGTCTCGGCGATCTCGGCATAGGGATACCCGAGTTCGCGGAGTTCGAGGATGGTGCGGGCGTGGTCGGTGAGGGCGCGCATGGCGCGGTCGAGGTCGAGACGGGCGGCGCCATCGTCGGGGCCGACGGAGCCGGGCGTGGGGAGGTCAGGATCGAAGAGCGACTCGCGGAGTTGGCCGCGCCCTCGGTAGAAATCTTGCAGTTCGTAGAGCGCTGCCTTGAGAGCGAAGGCCTTGAGGCGGGCGGGGTTTTCGAGCGCTCCGAGGCCGCGGTGGACGCGGATGAGCGCGTTCTGGATGAGGTCGTCAGCGTCGGGCGAGCGCCCGATGCGGGCGTAGAAGAAGGAGCGGAGGACGGGCTCGATGGCGCCAAAGAGCGCTTCGCGAGCGGGTTCGTCTCCGCCCTGTGCCCGGGCGACGGCCTGCGGATCGAATGGGTGCATGGAACGTCTCCCTCCGGAGGCGGCCCGCCGTATTTCGCCGGGCTCTGAGTCTGCCGCGCGTCGCGTGCGCGAGGTCACATGAGGAGCGTGCGAAGGAATCTACCGGCGGGGTTGGAACGGGTTCGTTCCCGTCCGCGACTCGTCCCGCCTCGGTGCGTCCGTGGAAGAACCGAGGCGGACCGGCTCACCCCAGACGCGTCAGCACCAGCGCGAGGATGCCGAGCACCAGCGACCCCTTGAGCCAAGCGCGCGTCGTCCGTGCTGACTCCCGGAGCGGCCCTCGCTCAGCCAGCCCCACAGCGCCCTTCCAGAACGCCACGAGCAGGCACACCGCCAGCCCGAGGCCCCAGACGTAGAACGCCGCGCCCACCACCTCAGCGGCGAACGGGAGCGAGACGAGGATCGCCACGATGAGCGCCAGCACGAGGCCCAGCGCCCGGCGCTCGCCCCACACGATGGGCAGCGTCCGCACCCCGCCCGCGCGATCCCCCTCGATGTCTTCCACGTCCTTCGCGATCTCGCGTACGAACACGATGGTTCCGCCCAGGAGCACGCCCGCCCAGAGCGACGCCGTGGCTGCACCTGCCGCTAGCCCGCCGAAGAGCACGCCCAGCGCAATCGTCGCACCGACGGCGACGTTGCCGAGCAGAACCGTCCCTTTCAGCGCCACGCTGTAGGCCCAAAGGAACAGCACCGAGGTCGCCGCAATACCGCCATGCAGCGGCGAGACCAACGCGCCGAGCACAATGCCGACGACCGAGAGCACGGCGTAGAAAATCCAAGCCGTTCGCCGCGAGACGCGCCCGCTGGCGAGCGGCCGGTCCGGCCGGTTGATCTTGTCGATCTCGACATCGTAGAGATCGTTCACCACCATGGAGCCTGCACCCACGAGCGTAGCGGAGAGCATCGCGAGGAGCAGCCGCGAGAGTGCCTCGCCTTCAAAGGCTGCACCTCCCATCGAGAGGACGCCCCCGAGGGCCGTCGCCGCGAGGAAAAGGACGACGTTGAGGGGGCGGGTGAGACGGAGCAAGTCCAGGGCCATGCGCCGAACCTACCGCACACATCGCCTCGCGGGCCCGCCCGCCTCGGGGCCGAGGCGGAGGGAGCCGAGCGGTAGATCAGGCGGGCTCGGTCTCCTCCAGCGTGCGCAGGTAATCCTCTACGGAGCCGACGCTGACGCGCGTCTCGCCCTTGATCTTCTTGGCTTTGATGCTGCCCTGGCGGATCAGCTTCTGCACCTGATTGCGGTCGATGAGCTTGAGCAGGCGCCGCGCCTCGGTGCGGCTCACGGTGTCATCCCGGTATTCATCGGCAAAGCCGCGCAGGAAATCGAGAGAGGTCGGGCTGATCTCGATGAGACGGGTCTCCTCGTTCGCGTTCGAGATGCCCCACGACAGGTTGGCATCGATGAGGCCTCGATCAGTCCAGCGGACGAGGGTCTGCTTGGAGATGCGGAGGGCCTCGGAGAGTTCGTCGAGGTCGAGGGTCGTGGGGTCGCTCATTCGGGGAAGGGAAGGACGTGAGGACGGGGGAGTTGCCGCGGAACTCCTGTTGGCACAGCCTTCTACGCTGCGAGCCCTCGGAAAGGTCCCTGCCCGACCAGATCGCTCTCGTCCCGAAGAGCCCGCCTCTCCTGCCTCGGTGCCGAGGCGAGCGCACCCGTCAGCGCATCGCGCGGTCCGTGAGGTCCTCCAGCGCTTCGGGCGTGATGACCCGCCACTGCGGCGCCCCGAGGCTTCCACTCGCGGTCCGCCGGAACGTGGCTTTCACGAGCAGGGCCTTGCCTCGGTCACTCCCCTCCTCCACGAACGAGCCCTCGGTGAAGCGGAACACGAAGGTGGCCTGTGTCGGATCGAAGCCGATCTCACGCGCGATGGTCTCTGCCACAAACGAGGCTTCATCGGTGATCGGGGTCCGGCCGTTGGAGGCTCGGTCGTCCACGACGGCGGTGTGTGGGCGTCGCTCGTCGTCGCAGAGGAAGACACGGACGCGAGCCGCGCGGGTGCTGTTCGTCTCATAGCTCCGCCACGAGACCTCCTGATCGTGGAGGGGCGCGCTCTGTGAGTAGGCAGGAGCGGAGGCGAGGCCAAGGAGAAGAACAAAGAGGAGAACACGCATGGATCCTAGAGAGAATGCCAGGCCGTAGACACGGAAGGATCCAGCATCTAACAGATGCGACCAAAAAAAGCCGTCCCACGAGTGGAGCGGCCTCAGGAGGTGGAGACGCCCCGCCTCGGTCTCCTCGCAGGAAGACCGAGGCAGGAAGCCGACGAGATCAGTGCGCGACCGTGATCCGCTGCGACGCTGTGAACGTCTCGCCGCGCAAGACGAGGACGTACGCGCCCGAAGCGAGCGCACGAGCATCGAGGGTGACCTCCTGGCGCGTCATGCCGGGCACGGCGCCCTCCTGGAGGAGCGCCACGCGGCGACCGAGCACGTCCAGGACTTCTACCGCGACCGTCTGCGGATCCCGCACCACGAACGTCGCCGAGGCGGACTGACTGACCGGGTTCGGCGCGAGCGCACGGAGCAGGTACGGCCCCTCAAAGTCCAGGTCGTCCTCGTTGGAGACGCCCGGCAGAACGTTCATGGACATCGCCATCTCGATGGCTCCATCCGGGTCATTCGAGGTGAGCACGAGAGTCGTCTCCTGGGTAGTCGCGGCGGGGTAGTTCACGCCGGGATCCATCGTGACGGTGATATCGACGCTCGCGCCCGGAGCGAGAGAGCCACCGGCGACATCCATCGAGAGCCAGTCGGGGAGGTCGCCGCTGGCATCGCTGATGCTCCAGTCGAGGTCCCTGCCGCCGTCGTTGGTGAGCGTGAGGCTCTCTGAGGCGGAGTCTCCGCGCGACACATCCAGTGTGACGCTGGTCGCGCTGAGGGCGGCGTTCGGAGCGTTGCTGTCCACGACCGTGAGTTGAAGCGGGACGGTAGTCGGTCCCACAGCCGGGTCATTGGACGTGACGGTCAGTTCGCCGTTGTAGACGCCGGGCGCGAGGCCCGTCGCATCGGCCGTGATCTGGACGGCGGAGGAGCCACCTGCTGGGACGTTGCCGTCGGCGTTCGCCGTCACATCGCCCCAGAAGGCCGAGATACGGATCGCGAGACCTTCCTCCAGGTAGGCGCTGTTGTGGACCACCTGCAGCCCGTCCGTACCGTTGGCGTTCTCGATACCGATGGTGTGCGAGAGCGTATCGTTGGCGTCGTCGGTGAACTCCTGGTACTGGAAGAGCATCGCGCCGCCCTCGTAGAGGATGACCTGGAAGGTCATGGTCTCTGAGCTGGTGTCGTAGTGCGGCACGCCATCCCACTGCACCACGAACCGCCCGTCTCCCATGTCCTGAACGTAGACCTGTCCGCCTCGCGTCGGGTTGAGGTCGTCCCAGAAAGGCGCGACGAGGTTGTTCGGTGCGCTGGCCGTCGGGATCGGCTCGTTGGTGTAGGCCGTCGAGCCACTCCCGAAGAGGAGGTAGCCGTTGGAGGCCACGAAGACGGTCGAGTACTCGGTACCATAGAACGAGAAGTTCCACGGCAGTGAGACCGGCTCGCTGTCATCGTCGGCGAGCGTCACGGCTGTCCCGGTGCCGGAAATGTCGACCCAGTCGTAGGCCGGGCCTCCCGGCTCGTTGGAATCGGTCCAGCGGTATCCGAACGCGTCTGGACCACCTGCGTCCTTGAACTGGCGGTCGCCACGAAGCCCGGGGGCTTCCTTGCTCTCTTCCTGCTCGCGAGCAGGCACCGGAGCCGTCGCGAGGCGGACCTCCTCGCCTGCGGCGTACCGCTCGGCGCGGAGCGCGGCGGTCGCGGGGGCCTCTGCGAGCGTGATGGCGTAGGTCAGATCCCCCGCGCCCGTGTTGCCGATGGCGAGCGTCTGCGTGTCCGTCCCATCCAGGTCGGCCGTGAACACGACCCCATCGGTCGCCACGTCGAGAACGGGCGGGCCGAGGGTCGTCGTCGCGACGCTGTTGGAGATGTCGGACAGGTTGAAGCTGTCATCGAGCACCTTGATCGCGATGTGGTACTCCGTCGAAAAGTCGAAGCCAGTGGCGACGATGCTCTCGGGAGTGCCACTCTCCTGCGGCGTCGCGGACGTGCCGACGGGCGTCGCGTTGTTCCAGTCGGTCTCGGTCAGAATCGGAGCGTCGCTGGTGCGAACGAGGTATTCCTGCGCTGTCCCGACCGTACCGTCGTCACCGGTCGCGGTGAACTCTAGCGTGACGAAGTCACCATTGGGGATCACGGAGAGGTCCGTGACAGCGGCGGGCGCCTCGGCCTCGGGCACGATGAAGCTCTCCGTCTGGTCCGTACGAGAGTTGCTGGAGCCCTGGGTGGCGCCGAAGCCCAGTCCGCGTCGCGCGAAGGCTTCCCAGAGGAGATCCGTGTGGGCGCCTCCGTAGAGGAGTTGATCGGCGGCGAGGATGGCATCGCGACCATCCACGAAGCCGGGTCCGCAGGGCTGGAGCTTCAGACCGTTCATGACGAGGTTCATCGCGATCTGGTTGCCCGCCGTGCCGGAGGCGTCCCAGATGTCTTGGCTGTAGCCGAACGCGTCGATCAGGTCCCAGGTGAGTTCCCAGAGGGCCGTCGCCCAGACGAAGCCGACACCGTGCGGCGCGGAGAGAGCGGAGCTGTTGGTATCGCCGTAGGTGTAATTGTTGACGCTGAAGTCCGTGGAGTACGGAGCGGGACGGATGCCCGGTCCGTTCGTGGTCTGGCCGAAGAGATAGTTGCCGACCGGACGGGCATCGCCACGAGCATCGCCGGGCTCGATGGTCATCATCGCGCCGAAGTAGTCACTCCAGCCCTCGCCCATCTGCTCCGGGTAGGTGGAGGTGGACAGGCACCCGACGTTGTTCGGGCCACCCGTGAGACGGATCGTGATGCCGTGGCCGTACTCGTGCACGACCACCATGTTGTCGTACGAGCCGTCGATCTCGGGTGCCGCGTTGGTGCCGACGTACATCTGCATCCGGGGCTCGGAGCCGTCAGCAGGCGTGGAGAAGTTGGCGTTGTTGCTACAAGGAAAAAACTCGTTGCAGATGTCTGCACCGGACTGGCTCTCAGAGTCCACGGCGTCGCCCCCGACGCCGCCGTTGCCGTAGTTGTTCGCCTGGAAGTTGCCACTCGGCTCGTCGAAGCCGTACCCGTACATCACGTCGTGGACGAGGTTGCTCCAGTAGAACAGGTTGGTGACGGAGGCGTCCTTGTTCGCGGAGGGGTCCTCTGCAAAGTCGATGGCGAAGTCGAAGGTCAGGGAGGCACCACCGTCCGCCTCGCCGTTGGCGTCGGGCCCCTCGTCGTCGTCGCGGTCCAGGTAGGCGTGCGTGTTGTTGCCACGCGTGATGGTGTACTCAGGGCCTTCAACCCCGTCCGTGTCATGCCAGCCGAAGGGCGAGGCGGACGGGAGATGCGGATCCACGACGAGAGACCGCCCGTCGCCTGGGGGCACTGCGCCCGCGTGAATCGGGCTCTCGATGGGCGTCGGGTAGACGCGGTAGCTGGCGCCGCCACTCATCGCGCTCAGTTCCGACGCGACGCGCGAGGCGAAAGGGGCCATCGGGATGACCGGGGCGGCACTCGGGGCTACGGTGTGGCGGTGGACTGCGTGTGCACTGTGATCGTGAGACCCATGGCTGTGAGACCCGTGACCGTGGGATACGCCGAAGTTGTCCCGCACGAGGCGGTCCTCCATGCGAATCACGCGACCCGTGGCGGCGTCGATATGGCCGAACCAGTCCCCTCCGTTCTCAAGAAAGAGGGTGGTTTCCCACGCGAGGCGGAGGGCGCCGCCATCCTCGGCGTAGACGAGGCGAGCGCGGACCGGGAGACGTGTCACGCCCCCATCGGAGAGGACGGTCTCGCGGTCCACAGAAGCCTTCTGCGAGACGGCCTCGAAGGGCTCGGTAATCGTCACGTTCGCGGCTTGCGCGAGGGCGCCCACAGCGGCATCAGGGGAGAGAGACGAGGTCTTGCTCACGCTGCGCCGCGAGAGATCCTGCGTGAGGCGTCCAGCGGCGTGGACCACACGGTCGTGCCGGTCAATGGCGACCGTCAGCGGCCCGCTCGCCACCTCGACGCCGCCGATGGCCTGCCGGAGGTAGACGATGCGGCTCCCGTTTGGACCAGGCACCATGTCCGTAACGACGAGTTCCGAGACATCGGCCTGAGCGAGACCGTGGCGATTCCAGTTGTCCTGGAGGTAACGGACGGCCGTCTGCTCGGTGAGGCTCTGCGCCGAGACCATCGGGGCGAGCACAAGCGCCAGCGCGATGGCGGCGTAGCGATACAACATGTGGGGTTGGGCGTAAGGGGGTTCCCGCGAAGTCCCGACGTTACCACGGGTTCACGGTCCCGTTCAAATGCTTTCCCGTGCCTTTCCTCACATCTCGCACATCAGCCATCCACTGATGGCGCCCCAGACCTCACTCGCGGGCTAGAGACTGTGCCCCTTCACATAGAACGCATCGCGCCCCGCCCTCACGAAGAAGGCGGGGCGCGGGTCGGTCTGCCTCGGCGGTCCCGTGGGAGACCCGAGGCGGGAGGGGCTACATGCCGAAGCCGTCGTTGTCCATGCCTCCCTGGTCCGGGCGCTGCTGCGGGCGGCGCTGCTGACCGGAGCCGAACGTCCACGTCAGCGTCGCGGAGATCTGCTGGTTGTTGAGGTCGAACTCTCGCTCCGTGATGAGGTCGCCCTGCGTGGTCTCGAACCGGAAGCGACCCGTCGAGAACACGTCGTTGAGGCGCGCGGACAGCCGGAGGTTCTCGGCCAGCGTCTGGTTGATACCGAGGGACGAAAACCCGAAGCCCTCGCGGCTTCCGCCCGGGATCTCGGTCGGACCGCGGTAGAAGATGAAGAACTGGAGGTCCGTGCCTTCGCGCACGCTGCCCTGGACGCTCGCGCTCGCTCGCCACGTCAGCGCGTCGGTCGCCTCCACTCCGACCTCCGCGTTGCCGGAGGTGGCCTCCTGGTACAGACTTCCGTTGACGAATCCCCGGACTGGCCCGAAGCGCCCGAAGACGGAGGTCTCCACGCCGTATGAGTCCTCGGTCCCGGCGTTGATGAACGTAAAGATCTGGCCGTCCTGCTCCTCGTTGTCGAAGACGTTTCGGTTCAGCACGTCGGTCGTGCGGCGGTAGAACGGCGTGACGGTCAGGAAGTAGCGGTACGTGAAGCCGAGTTCGTAGGAGTCCGTGTACGCCGGGCGCAGGGTCGGATTGCCGACACGGACAAACGAGAGGTCCTCGAACGACGGGAAGGGGTTGAGTGAGGACGTGTTGGGCCGCCGGATGCGTCGGCTGTAGTTGGCCTTGACGAGCGTCCCCTCGGAGATCTGATCGAGCGGGAGGGTTAGGAAGGCACTCGGGAACAGGCTGGTGTAGTTCACGTCGGCCTCTTCCGGGGTGGGAGCCGGGATGCCAGGCAGATCCGGGATGGGGGTCTCCGTGCCGAACGAGCGCTGGGCGTACTCGGCGCGAACGCCTGCCTGCACCTGGAGCGGACCGAGGGACCGCGCCCCTTGGAGATACACCGCTGCGATCTGGCGGTCGTAGTCGAAGTCGTTGTTGCGCCCGGCGACAGGGGTCAGGGGACCGCCTTCTCCGCAGCCGAGGGTGACTGCTGCGGTGGGATCCTCAGGATCCCCACACGCCCCGAAGGCGAGTTCGTTGCCCACCCGCTCGTCCGTCACGAGAAGTCCGGTCTCCAGCTTCAGCGCCCCGACGGGCCGGGTGTAGTCCACCTGGAATCGGGACTGGCCGGTCGTGTTGGTTGTGAACTGACGCTCGAAGAACGTGAGGTCCTCGTCGGCGTCCAGGTTGGAAAACAGCCCGATGTTCTCGTTGTCGTTGAGCGTGTAGCGGGCCTCGACGGCGAGTTCGTGGTCGGTGTTGACCCCTCCTCCGCCTCGGGGACCGCCTCGGCCCCACTGACGCGAGCCACCCGTGGCGCCCCCGGTAGAACCGCTCGCCTCCCCGCCTTCGCCCTCGTACGTCTGGCGGAAGACGAGCGCGAGGTCTCCGTTGATGCCGTCGTTCTGCCCGCCGGTATCGCGGAAGAAGAGCGAGGTCGAGACCGGGTTGAGGTTCTCGTCGAGGACGGAGTTGTTGAACTCGAACCGGGTGTCATCATCCGAGTCGCGGATGCCGAAGGAGCCCTCGATGGTCAGGTCCGTAGACCGGGAGAAGGCGTAGAGAGCCGAGCCGTTGAAGAAGTGGCTCTGCGAGAGATTGCCGAGGTCTCCCCCCTGATCTGAGACAAAGGTCTGATCCGAGTCCGCGATGGGTCGGCGTTGAAGCGTCGTGCTGAAGCGGGCCGGGTCATCGAAGCGGAAGCCGTACTGCGCGTTGAGGTCCCACGCCCCCTGCTGGTAGCTGACATTACCGCCGATGTTGGCGCTCGGCTCCGTCCCGCCACCGAAGGTGAGCCCGCCGGAGAGCCCTCGGTCGGTGCCCTCCATCAGTTCGATGTTGATGATGCCGCCCATCCCGTCTGGCTCGTAGCGTGCGCTCGGGTTCGGGATCACCTCCACCCGGTCGATTCTGTCCGATCCGATCTGGCGGAGAAGCGCCGCGAGGAAGGCGCCGGAGACGGGGACCGGTCGCCCGTTGATCTGAATCGCGACGTTCTGATTGCCCCGGAGGGAAACGTTGCCATCGGTGTCCACCTCAACGGAGGGGAGCGTCTGGAGCGTTTCCAGCGCGTTACCTCCGGCGGTGACGGCCTGCTCTTGCACGTTGTAGACCGTGCGGTCAGCCTGCTGCTCAATGAACTCGCGCTCGGCCGTGACCTCGGCGGCGTCCAGCAGTGCGGAGTTCGCCGTCAGCGTAATCGTCCCCATGTCGGTCGGCGAGCCTGCGCGCACAGCGACCTCCTCCTGCTGGAAGGACTCGTAGCCGATAAAACTGACACGGACGCGATACGTCCCCGGCCGAAGACCGATCTCGAACTGACCGTCGAGGTTGGTCGCGGCGCCGGTCAGGAAGGCGTCGCGCTGGTAGATGGCGACGTTGGCCCCCACGACGGGCTCTCCAGTGTCGTCTCCGACGACGGTGCCGATGAGGGGGGCGCCCATACCGCCAGGCTGGGCGGAGGCAGGCGCGAGAACGGCGAGGAGGGCCGCGAGCGAGAGGGTAGCGAGCAAACGCATAAGAGGTGCGAGGGGGGACGGGACGCTGCGTACCCCGTCAACGGGCCTGGGTTGCGGAGACTGTGCGAAGGGACCCGATGTGCACCCGTGCGTTGCGAACCGGCTCAGAGAAGGCACGAGATGCACGCGCCTCCCGGTCCGCCTCGGCGCTGAGGCGGACCTAGGCGCTCACTGGAAGCGCCAGGAGAACACGCGCCCTAGCTTGACAGTGCGTCTCCCTTCTGCCGCGTGCGCTTCCTCCCTAGCCTTCTCCTTGCGCTGGCTCTCTCCGGCTGCGCCGTCCCGTACAACGTCGGCCAGACAGCACAGACCACGCCGAAAGGTGCCGTTCTACCCGACGCCACCTTCCAGTACGCGTCCCACGACCGCCTTCGCGAACCCGACGAGGACGACGGCCCCACGTTCATGATCAGCAACGGTGTCCACCTTGGGCTGGACGCGTACTCGGACGTCGGCCTGCGGCTCGTGGGGCCGGGCGCGGTGGTGACGTACGCACGTCGCCTCACCGGCGACCCCGGCAGCGAGGCAGGCACGACGGTCATCGGCGGCGGTGGGATTCTGCTGGGAGAGGGCGGACACGCGCACCTGGAGGCGAGCGTCGTGACGTCCTCCGATCCCTTTGGGGAGTTGACGCCATACGGCGGCGCGCGCCTGCAATTCCTCGGGCCGTTCGGGAGCGACAACGAGTCGGTCGGCGCCATCGGTGTCTTCGGCGGGCTCCGACTCGGACAGCCAGACCTCGCGATCCTGCCTGAGATCGGCATTTTCTACAGCCCGACGGATCGGTTCGGCGAGACGAGCTGGATCGTAGCGCCGAGCGTCTCGGTGCGCGGCGAGGGGCTGTTGCGGGCGCTCGGGTTGTAGCCACCCCCGCCTCGGCACCGAGGCGGGCCCACCGCGGGACTGTCACTGCGACGGAGGGGGTGACCGCGAGACGGCTCCCCGGTACCTTCCGGCTTCCTTCACCCGCCTCTGCATGGACTCCCCTCCCGCCGCCGAGCCACGGCCCGGCCTCGTCAACCGCCTCCTCGGCTCCGTCGAGCGGATCGGCAACAAGCTGCCGGACCCCGCGATCCTGTTCCTGATCTCGCTGATCATCGTGTGGGTGCTCTCCGCGCTGCTGGCAGGCGTGGACTTCGACGCGACGAACCCCGCCTCTGGCGAGCCGCTGGTGATCAGGAACCTCTTGACAGGGACGGAACTGGCCACGTTCCTGACGGAGATGGTGGACATCTTCACCTCCTTCGCGCCGCTCGGCGTCGTGCTGGTGGCGATGCTCGGCGTGGGCGTCGCAGACGAGGCCGGGTACTTCAACACGAGCATCAAGCTGCTCCTCGGCAAGACGAGCACGGCGCTTCTCACGCCGGTCGTGGTCTTCGTGGGCATTGCCAGTTCCAGCGCTGTGGACGCGGGGTACGTCCTGGTGATTCCGCTAGGTGGGATCATCTTCTACGCCGCCGGTCGGCATCCTCTGGCAGGCATTGCGGCGGCGTTTGCGGGCGTCTCAGGTGGCTTCAGCGCCAACCCGTTTCCCTCTGCCATCGACCCGCTGCTCCAGGGCTTCACGCAGCCCGCGGCGCAACTCGTGGCCGGGCCGGGCTTCGAGGTCAACCCACTCAACAATTACTTCTTTACGGCCATCTCCAGCGTTGTCATCATCGCACTGGGCTGGTTCGTCACCGACCGGATCATCGAGCCGAGGCTGAAGGCGGACACGCCCGTGGACGGGGACGCGGAGGAGGCGCCTGACATGGGCTCGTTCTCCAGCCGCGAGCGGCGAGCCTTCTGGGTGGCCTCTGGCGTCCTCGTGCTGGGGATGGTGCTCCTCGGGCTCTCGCTCGTGCCGGAGGGCTCCACCTTCCGCGATCCCGAGTCCGGCTCCCTGAACTCGTTCTCGGCGCCGATCATGCAGTCCATCGTGCCGCTGATCTTCTTGCTGTTCCTGATTCCCGGCGTGGTGTACGGCTTCGTCTCGGGCGTCTTCAAGAACAGCAAGGACGTCATCGACGCGATGACGAAGTCGATGCAGGGCATGAGCTACTACATCGTGATGGCGTTCTTCTGCGCGCTGTTCATCCACGCGTTCTCGGTCTCCAACCTGGGCACGCTGCTGGCGGTCACGGGCGCCGAGGGGCTCCAGGCGCTGAACCTGCCAGGCGGCGTGACCGTCGTGGGCATCGTCTTCCTGACGGCGTTCGTGAACCTGTTCGTGGGCTCCGCGAGCGCCAAGTGGGCGCTCCTCGCGCCGATTTTTGTGCCGGTGCTGATGCAGGTCGGCATCTCGCCGGACCTCACACAGGCAGCCTACCGCGTGGGCGACTCCTCATCCAACATCATCACACCGCTGATGCCGTACTTCCCGCTCGTGGTGGTGTACTGCCAGCGGTACGTCAAGAACACAGGGATCGGCACGTTGACCTCGATCATGCTGCCGTACTCGCTGGTCTTCCTAGTCGCGTGGAGCGTGTTCCTGCTGCTGTACTGGGCCGTCGGGATCCCGCTCGGGCTGCAGGCGAGCTACACCTTCCCGGCGGGCTGATCCTCGGACCCGTCGCGAGTATCCCGTGGGGAGCCTTGGCCTCGGGGCTCCCCGATTTCGTTTCGGGCGTGGGTCGGACCGCCTCGGTGTCTCGGTGGGACCTCACCGTAGGGGCACGCCGGTGGCGTGCCCCTACCCTACGCAGACGACTCCACCGTCTTCCCGAGGCGGGCCCACCCACAGAAAAGAGGGCGCGATCCAAAGACCACGCCCCCTCGGGTGCAAGCCAGAAGCCGAGCTAGTAGCTCTGCTCCGGGATCAGCTCGTTGAGCAGGTGCACGTTCGTCGGGCTCATCTGGATCTGCTTGAGCAGCGCCTGCATCGCCTCCACGGGGTGGCGGCTGTTGAGCGCGCGAAGCAGCAGATGCCGCTGCGCGACGTGCTCCTCCGGCACGAGGCGCTCTTCGTTTCGCGTCCCGCTCTTGCGGATGTTGATGGCGGGGTAGATCCGCTTCTCCGAGAGCTCCCGGTCGAGGACGATCTCGGCGTTGCCGGTGCCCTTGAACTCCTCGAAGATGACATCGTCCATGCGCGAGCCCGTCTCCACCAGCGCGGTCGCGATGATGGTGAGGGAACCGCCCTCCTCGATGTTGCGCGCGGCGCCGAAGATCTTGCGCGGCATGACCAGCGCGCGAGCGTCCAGACCGCCGGACATCGTGCGGCCGGAGTTGCCGCCGAAGAGATTGAACGTGCGGCCGAGGCGCGTCAGGGAGTCGAGCAGCATGACCACGTCGTGGCCCTGCTCCACCATGCGGCGGGCGTACTCGAAGGCGAGCGTGGCGACACGGACGTGGTTGTCCTCGCCGTAGTCGTTGCTGGAGGCAAAGACCGTTGCCTCGGTGTTGCGGCGGAAGTCCGTGACCTCCTCCGGGCGCTCGTCAATGAGGAGCGCGATGAGCTTGACCTCGGGGTGGTTCTGCGCGAGGCCCTCGGCCATCTTTTTGAGAATGACCGTCTTGCCCGCGCGCGGCGGCGCCACGATGAGCGCACGCTGCCCCTTGCCGAGCGGAGAGACGAGGTCGATGACGCGCATCGTGGGGTCATTGGGCCCCTTGACGAGGTTGAGCTTCTCCTCGGGATAGATCACCATCCCACGGTCGAAGTCCTCTGTCTCCTCCCACTCTTCGAGCGGGCCATCCATGACAGAGTCCACGCGGGTGACTTGCCAGGCGCCCTTCCGGCCAGGCTTGATGATGCCCGTCAGCTTGACGCCATCGCGGAGGTTGTGCTTCTGGATGAGCGGCGGCGGCATGAAAGGGTCGTTGTCCCCCTTCTGGAGCGAGGTCTTGAACTCGCGGATGAAGCCAAACTTTTTGTCGCCGATCAGCTCCAGGACGCCCTCGAACTCCTGTCCAGGGTGTCCGCCACCATCGCTGCCGCCCTTCTTCTTCTTGCGGCGCCGACGTCGGCCGCGCCCGCCGTCGTCGTCTTCGCGCCGACGGTTCTGGCTCCCCTCGTTCGGGTCGTCATCATCCGCATCCTCGTCCGCCTCGGCGCTGTCCTCGGGGAGGCTATCGCTGGAGGCGACAGGCTCGGCCTTTCGAGTGCGGCGGCGGCGCTTCGGCTTCTCCTCCGCCTCGGGAGCGTCGTCGGCCTCCTCCGTGGTCGGCGCTTCCTCCGCTTCGGGCTCCTCTTTCTTCTTGCGAGACCGAGAGCGCTTCGGCTTTTCCTCCGTCTCGTCGTCGGCCTTCTTCTTGCGCGAGGTACGCTTCGGTTTCTCGTCGGCGTCGCCCGAATCGGACGTGAGGTCGATGGTCTTGACGCGCGAGCGGGTCTTTCTCTTGGGTTTGGGGGTCTCGGCGTCGTGGGTGGCCTGGTCGGCCCCGTTGGAAGACGGGGTGGCTACCCCCTGGTCGACGTCGACCTCCGATTCGCGAGCCTCGTCGGCCGGGCGATTCGTGTCGTCTGCCATGTATGGGATGGCTATGCGGTACAGTGTGAGTGCACCCGCGCTCTCCACGAGGCGGGAGGACGGGCCTCCGCCACGCAGACGGGTCGCGGGGGGCCGAGAGCGAAGCGAAGCTGCGCGCCCGGCGAAAGGGATGCGAAGAGACCGCCAGTGGGGATCGCCGCCTCGCACGGACGGCTCACCTGGCGGATCTTTACATGGCGTGCGCACGAGGCGCCTGCCGGGCCGCATGGATCGGATTTCCGCATGCCTCGCTCCGTCGCGATGGCGGTCTGCGGCCCTGTGTCCCGGAAGTGAGAAGTGGGGCGGGACGGCCCCTCTGACGCCGCATAAGATAGGGGGTTTCGCCCCCTCCAACAACCCGACACACGGGAACGCCCGTCCGACGCCTCACCTGCCCATGCCTGATTTCGAGATCGAACGCCGCCACTGGGCCGAAGGGCGTCGCCTTGTGGCGGGCGTGGATGAGGCCGGACGCGGTTGCCTCGCCGGGCCCGTCGTAGCTGCCGCCGCTATCCTCCCGCCAGACGCGCACCTACCCGGGCTGGACGACTCCAAGAAGCTCACCGCAGAACAGCGCGAGACGCTCTATGACCGCGTCCACGCCGAGGCGCTGGCTGTCGGTGTGGGCGCGTGCTCGCCCGCCGAGGTGGACGAACTGAACGTCCTCTGGGCCGCGATGGAGGCCATGCGCCGTGCCCTCGCCGACCTCGTGCTCCCACCTGACCTCGCGCTGATAGACGGAAACAGGATTCCCCCCGGTACGAAAGAACCAGCCGAGCCCATCATCAAGGGGGATGCGAAGAGCCTCAGCATCGCGGCAGCTTCGGTGATCGCAAAGGTCACGCGTGACCGACTCATGGTCGCACTAGACGCTGACTTCCCCGCGTACGGGTTCGCAGGCCACAAGGGCTACCCGACCGCCCGGCACTACACTGCCCTCGCGGAATACGGCCCGACCCTCCACCACCGCCGAACCTTTCGGCTCACTCGGTAACTCCTCATGCACCGCATTCTCGCTCTCGCCCTCGCCGTCAGTGCAGCGCTGGCTCTCCCCACGTCCTCTGCCCAGGAGGCCACCGAGCTCGCCTCCCCACAGGAGACCGACGAGCGGAACCCTCTCCTCTTCGTGATGGAAGACGACGACAGCCGCGTCTACCTCCTGGGCTCCATCCACCTCCTCGACGCCGAGTCCTACCCCCTCCCGGCCGACGTGGAGGCCGCCTACCAGGATGCTGACGCCCTCGCCTTTGAGGTAGACATGAGAGACCTCGCCTCGGTTCAGGCGGCGGTCATGTCCCGCGCGCAGTACACGAACGGCGGCACGCTCCAAGAAGCCATCGGCGCAGAAGCCTTCGCGACGCTGGACTCTCTCATGACGCCCTTCGGGATGCCTGCCATCGCGCTCAACAGCTTCGAGCCGTGGGCGGTACAACTGACGCTGGCGGGCCTCGGTGCGCAAGCGCTCGGGTACAACCCACAGAATGGCGTAGACATGCACTTCACCACACGCGCTCAATCCGACGAGAAGCCCATCTTCGCACTGGAGACAGCCGAGAGCCAGATGGACATCTTCGACGGCACGCCGGAGGAGGCGCAGGTAGCACAACTCACCGAGATGCTCGCTGAGTGGGAGGAGCAGGCCGCCGTGTTCGAAGCCCTCGTGAGCGCCTGGGAGAGCGGCGATGAGATGCAGATTGTCGCGCTCATGAACGACCTCCCGGAGGAAAGCCATAACGCCCTCCTGCGCGACCGCAACGCTGTCTGGGTGCCGCAGATCGAGGCCATGCTCGCGGGTACCGACGACGTGCTCGTTGTCGTGGGCGCAGGGCACCTCGCAGGCGACGTGAGCGTCGTCGCGATGCTACGCGAGAAGGGCTACACGCTCACCCGCCAGTAGCTCTGGCTCTGCCCGCCTCGGGTCTCTCGCGGGATGTGCCGAGGCCGACCGATTCGCGCGGTGGGTGGCCTCGTCTGCCCGCCGCGACCTGCATCGGGAGGACCGGGGAGGACCTTCGGACCGTTGCGCGTCGTAGAGGCGTCATGTCTCGTTGCCTCGCGGTTGTCCTGTTCCTCGCTCCGGAGGCAGGAGTTGCACAGGCCCCAGACTCCACGCGCGACGACCGGGACCCGCTCCTCTTCGTGATGGAGGACGAGGACAGCCGCGTGTACCTCTTCGGCTCCATCCACTATCTCGAGGCCAGCGCCTATCCGCTCCCGGATGACGTGGAGGCGGCGTACGACGATGCCGAGGTGGTCGCCTTCGAGATTGATCTGACCACCCCATGGGCCGTCCAGCGTGCCTTCGAGCGCCGGTCTTTCTACACCGGCGGTCGCACCCTTCGCGACGCGATGGGGTCCAGCTACTCCAAGCTCGAAAAGACGCTCGACGCCATCGGGATGGAGGCCTCGCTGTTCGACGAGTACAAGCCATGGGCCGTCATGACCTCCATCTCGCGACTCGCGACTCCCGAGCTGCCGTATTCCTATCGCGAGGGTGTCGACCTGTACTTCAGCGAGCGCGCGGAGACCGACGGCAAACCCATTCTCGCACTCGAAACGGCCGAGGATCAGATCGACGCGTTTGACCTCGTGCCGGAAAAGGCGCAGGTTCAGTGGCTCGTCCGGATCCTCGACCACTGGCATGTTCAGGGCAAGGTCGCCGAAGCCCTCGTCGCGGCCTGGAGCGCAGGAGACGAAACCCGTCTGGAGGCTCTCCTCTGGCGCATCCCAAAGGTCAACCGTGACGCGCTGCTTCGCGTGCGCAACGAACGATGGGTGCCCCAGATCGAGTCGTACCTCGCGCGGGAGGGCGAGGACGTGCTGGTGGTCGTCGGGGCGGGGCACCTCGTGGGCGCGAACAGCGTGGTGGCGATGCTTCGGGACAGGGGCTACACGCTCACGCGCCGGTAGCTTCACCTCGGCGCCGAGGTGGAGGGGGTCAGCACGCCTCGCGAAGCAGTGCCACAACCCGCTGCGCGACCGCTTCGGGCGGACCGTCGGCGTCCACCGCGAGGTCGGCACGGGCGTACGACGCCTCACGGCGAGCCATCAACTCTTCGATACGCGCTCGGAGAGCATCGCCCTGAAGCGGGCGCCCGTCGTCGTCCCAAAGCATCGGCCGGTCGCCCGCAGAGCCGACCCGCCGCGCGACGGTCTCGGCGCTCGCTCGGAGCCAGATCACGGTCCCGGCGGACTGGGCGAGCCTCATGGCACGCCCCTGCACAAGCGATCCGCCACCCGTCGCGATGACGTGGCGCTCGGAGCGTGTGGTCTCAGCGAGGGCCTCCGCTTCGGCCTCGCGGAAGGCACCAGCGCCGCCCTCGGCGAAGATCTCCGGGATGGAGCGCCCTGCCCGGACCACCACCAGCCAATCCAGATCCAGAAACTTGTACCCGAGCGCGTCGGCCACGAAGGGACCGACCGTGCTCTTGCCAGAGGCCATAAAGCCGGTGAGATAAACGCGAGGGGGCACAGGGGAGCACGAGACTAACGGAAAGGGAAAATCGCGCCAGACTGGGCGCGAGACTGCACTCTCAGAGAACTTCGGCTTTCCATCCTCCGCCTTCCACCTTGCCTCGCCTCCGCTTTCTCCTCGAATATGACGGCACTGACTTCGTGGGGTGGCAGCGGCAGTCCACCGGGGTCTCCGTCCAAGGCGCCGTGGAACACGCGCTCGCGACTGCTCTCGGCCAGCCCGTTGGACTGATGGCCTCGGGCCGGACAGACAAGGGCGTCCACGCGCGAGGCCAGGTCGCCCACGCTGACGTGCCCGAGGGTACCGACCCGTACCGCCTTCGAGGCAGTCTTAACGGCCTCCTTCCCGACAGCATCGTCGCCCTCGATGTGGAGGAAGCGCCAGAGACCTTCCACGCCCGCTTCGACGCTCACCGCCGTACCTACCATTACCACGTCGCGACGGCACCGCGAGCGGTAGACCGTACACACCGGGTCGCTCTCCAGCATCCAGCGGACTTTGACAGGATGAACGAGGCGACCGAGGCTCTGCTTGGCACCCACGAGTTCTCTTCGTTCTGCCGCACGAAGTCGACGACGACGAACCGGGTCTGCACCGTGGAACGCGCACATTGGACTCTGGACGGTCGCTCTGGTGACTGGCGCTTCGAGATCGCGGCAAACCGGTTCCTGCATGGAATGGTGCGCGCTATCGTTGGGACTCTGCTAGAGATTGGCCGCGAGCACCGTCCACCGAATGATCTCGTGCGAGTCATTGGACAGCATGATCGCCGGGCGGCTGGACCCGCTGCACCCGCTCACGGACTCGTTCTCCATCGTGTGGACTACGCCATACCCGTGTTTTCTACCCTTCCACCTCGCGAACCGGACGCATGACCCCATCGTTCCAGGTCCATGAACGCTCGCCTTCTCCTCGCTCTCGCGGCTTTGACCGTCGGCCTCGCTGCCTGTGACCGGGCGCTCCTGGAGGAAATACCGCCAGACCTCGCTGTCGTCTCGCCAGATATCGGCGAGGTGCAGCTCAGCCGCGACGTTACGCTCCGTGTCTCAGCGGAGGCGCTGAGTGGCGTGGAGCGCGTTCGGATCGGCGGAGTCGATGCGGCATTCGACCCAACAGACGACCTCTGGGAAGCTGACCTCTTCCTTTCACAGGGGACCAACCCCATCCTCCTCGAAGCGTTCTCGGCCGACGGCAGCACGACGCAGGACACTGCGTTCGTCGTGTTTGCGCCGCTGACGGTCGCGTCGCCTGCGGCGGCGATCTTGCCTGAGCCTCGCGCCGGACTCACCGCTACCCGCCTAAACGGGGGAGGGGTCCTCCTCGCGGGCGGCACGAGCACGTCCGGTAACGTGGTCCGAACCGCGCATGTGCTCTTCGAGAACACGTTCGTGTTTGCTGTCGGAGAGCCCATCACGATGCAGCGGCCGCGAACGGGTCACACTGCCACGGCACTCTTCGATGGCCGGGTCTTGCTTCTCGGCGGCACCTCCACGCCCACCGCCAGTCCGGGGGCATTCGTCGAGGAACCCGAGATCATCGACCCGGCGACTCAGACCTCGCGACGTGTCATTGTGCGTGGTGCACCGATCCAGCGCTCGGGCCACGTGACCACCCTCCTCGACCTCGGAGAGCGACAGTTTCTCTACGTCTCCAGCGGTCAGGCTCCTGGCTCGGGTCGGCTCCTGACGCCCGGAACGGTTGAGATTGCGGAGTTCCGCGAGGGTACCGAGGCGGACACTCTCGTTACGCTCACGCCGAGTGGTGGAGCCACTGGGGGTGCCGTCCTCCCCGATCCCACCCAGGTGGTTGTCGGGACGGGGATTCGCGAAGTCACAGCCATCATCTCCGGCTTGACCTCCAGCGCTTCTGAGGCCCGCCGGGTGTTGTACTCCTCGCCCGGCCAGCTGTATCCCTTTGCCATCGACCGCGTTGATCTCCCGTCTCCAGTGACCCCTCGAACTGCCGCTGACGGCTCCCGCCTCGCGGGGGAGCTCGCGCTGCTTGCTGGTGGCCTCGGTCCTTCGGGCGAGACACTTGCCTCTATTGAGGTCTACTCCGATGCTGCCCGACGGTGGGTCGCTTTCCCGCCGTCAGTCGCGCTCGGCACGCCACGGCGCGAGCACGCTGTAACTCTGGCGCCGAGCGGCCGTATCCTCGTGATCGGTGGCCGTGGGCCAAACGGCCAGCCTCTTGCCACGCTCGACGTGCTCTCGTTCTGACGATGCTGATTCAGCGACTCCTCCAGCTTCTCCTCATCGCCATCGTGGTGATGGTCGCCCTCGCGCTGCTGGGCGTCGTGCTCAAGGTGAGCCTTGCGCTGATCAAGCTGGCGCTGCCTGTTCTCCTCGTGCTGCTGGCGGTGGCGGCTGTGCTACGGTTCGTGGAACTGCTCCAGAAGAAGAGGCGGTAGAGGGCAAGCTAGGAGCGGAGCGGTAGCTTGGAAGGGCTTCCATACCCCGCTGCATGACTTCCCCTCCTCCGCTCCACGTCTCGTCTGAGACGGGTCCTCTTCGTCAGGTTCTCGTCCATACCCCAGGAGAGGAGATGGCCCTTGTCTCACCGGAGAACAAGGACGAACTGCTCTTCGACGACATCCTCTTCGCTGACGAGGCGCGCGATGAGCATGAGGTGATGACCCGTCTCTTCCGACGTGTCGTAGGCCACGAGGACGCTGTCCTGCAACTCTCGGATCTTGTGCGCGAGGCGTTCGAGACCGAGGACGCGCGCCAATCCTACGTCCAGGAGCTGATCGAGCTACTACCGGAGCGCAACTTTGAGGCGTATCGGTCCGAGTTGGCCGACCTCGGCCAGGACGGCCTCCACCGGTTTGCTCTTACCGGTCAGGCGCCGTTCCCGGTCAGTGCTCACCCGCTACCAAATCTTCTGTTCACACGCGACCTCGCGGCAGTTGTGGGAGGTCATGTTGTAATGAGCACAGCAGCGCGGGCTGCGAGGCGACCGGAGAGCGCTCTCATCCGAACGGTCCTGCGCCACCATCCTCGCTTCACGGCCTCTCGAGACCTTCTCATCGAACTCGACGACGATGTGTCCTTCGAAGGGGGGGATCTGTTGGTCGTATCAGAGAAACTGGTGCTCGTCGGGCAGAGCGAGCGGACTAGTCTCGGCGGCGCGGTTCAAGTAGCACGCCAGCTCCTCGCGAAGACATCTGTGGAGCACGTCGTGATTGTTAACCTCCCGAAGCAGCGGGCTTGCATGCACCTCGACACGGTGTTCACGTTCGCGGACGAGAGCACCTGTGTGGTGTACCCGCCCATCGTGGAGGGCCTCCATGACAATGTCTACGAGCTGCGCTCGCTCAACGGCGACGGGACCTTCGAAATGCGGGTTCACTCTAGCCTGCATCGGGCGCTGGAGACTCTCACGGAGCGCGAGATGACCTTCATCCCATGCGGCGATACCCTCGTCAGTCAGCAGCGCGAGCAGTGGACCGACGGCGCGAACCTCTTTGCGCTGCGCCCGGGCTTGGTGGTCGGGTATACGCGCAACCGGGAGACGTATGCCAAGATGCGCGAGCACGGCTTTCATGTTGTCGGAGCAGAGGACTTTCTCCAGTTCTACGGCGACGGTCAGCTTCCAACCGACGGCAAGATCGCGATCCGGTTGGAGGGAAACGAACTCTCGCGCGGCCGCGGTGGCCCTCGCTGCATGACAATGCCACTGGTGAGAAACTAGGGGGCGAGGCAACTGGTGCCATCCGGGCCCCGACCTTCCATTCCCTCTGATGTCTCTCCGCTCCCTTCTCGATCCCGACCGACGTTGGATGCGCCTCGCACTTCAGGAGGCCGAACGTGCTGCCGAGGCGGGCGAGGTGCCTGTCGGTGCGGTAGTGATCAAGGACGGCCGGATCGTGGGCAAAGGCCACAATCAGGTGGAGCGCCTCGGGGACCCGACGGCCCATGCTGAGATGCTCGCGGTCTCCGCTGCTTGCTCCACGCTCGGCACGAAGTACCTGGACGGCTGCACGCTCTACGTCACACTGGAGCCATGTCCGATGTGTGCAGGCGCCCTCGTGTGGGCCAAACTCTCGCGCCTCGTCTACGGCGCGTTTGATGAGAAGGCGGGCGCCGCCTCCACACTTTACGACATCCCGCAAGATCACCGGCTCAATCATCGCGTCGAGACCGTTTCAGGGGTGATGGCAGAAGAGTGCGCCGACCTGCTCCGGCAGTTCTTCCGGGCACGACGGCAACCCAATCCAGGCGGAGACGGTGCACCGGCGTTCTAGCTCCCGCCCTCTCCGTCCTTCCACAAACGCCTCGAGGCGGGCGGAACTGGAATCTTGCACTGCGCCTCCCCAGGGGTTTCGAGGGGGCTTCGGCAACGAGAATCACTCGGAGAGCGTACTTCGCCCATGCAGATTCAATCCGACATCGTGGACCTCGTTGTCGTCGGCGCAGGGCCGATTGGGCTCGCTTGCGCTTTAGAGGCTAAGCGCACGGGGCTTTCGGCACGCGTCATTGAGAAGGGCGCCCTAGTCAACTCGCTCGTCGGCTACCCGACGCAGATGGAGTTCTTCTCCACACCTGAGCTTCTGGAGATCGGGGGGCACCCGCTTGCGACGACCCTCTACAAACCGCGCCGCGAGGAAGCCCTCGATTACTATCGGGGCGTCGCCTTTCGCGAGGCGCTCGACCTCCGCCTCGGTGAGCGCGTGGAGGCGGTCGAGGGCGAGGCGGGAGACTTCGTGGTTCGCACGTCAAAAGGCGAGCACCGTGCACGCGCCGTTGCAGTTGCGACAGGGTTCTTTGATCACCCGAACCTGCTCGGCGTCCCCGGCGAAAACCTGCCGCACGTCTCGCACTACTACAAGGAGCCGTACGCCTACAGCGGGCAGCGCGTCGTCGTCATCGGCGCGAAGAATTCGGCGGCGAAGGCCGCTCTGGAGGCCAACCGCCACGGTGCTGAAGTCACGCTGGTGATTCGAGGCGACGAGGTCGGGCAGAACGTGAAATACTGGATCCGTCCAGACTTGCTCAACCGCATCCGAGACGGCGCCATTCGCGCACTCTACCGCACCACCGTCGAGTGCATCACGGAAGACACGGTCCACGTCCGCACGCCAGACGGACCCACTCAACTAGCCGCCGACTTTGTTCTCGCGCTTACTGGGTACCACCCGGATTTTTCCTTCCTCTCCCGTCTCGGCATCGAGCTGGAAGGGGACGCTCAGGTTCCCGTCTTCGACGACACGACGATGGAGACGAACCGACCGGGTATCTACCTCGCTGGGACCGTCTGCGGCGGGCGCAACACGAGCCGTTGGTTTATCGAGAATGGTCGGATCCACGCGGCACAGATCTCGGCACATCTCGCGGGCCTCCCAACACCAGTGCTGGAGGCGAAGGGCCAGCCGTAGTCCTTACGGGGAGCCTAGCGCTGCGAGTACCTGCTGGGCTGTCAGATGTCCAGGATCGATCGCCAGGGCGCGTTGAGCACGGTCAGCAGCCTCCGCAAGGGCGCCGGTGTTGGCGTAGAACAGCGCGAGATTCGCTTGTGCATTCGCGTTGCCCGGCTCAGCATTCACTGCACGCACGAGGTAGCCCGACGCAGCCCCGAGGTCGCCAGACTGGGCCAGAAGCACGCCGAGATTGGTCAGGGCGTCCCCGTGGAGTGGGAGGAGTCGGACCGCCTCACGAAGCGACCGAATCGCGCCCGCGGAGTCTCCGCCTCTCGCGAGGAGTGTTCCCAGGTTGTAGTGTGCCAAGCCTTCATAGGGCGCATCTGCAATCGATCTCCGGTAGGCGGCAAGCGCATCGTCAAACCGCCCTTGGGCTTCGAGGAAGCGCCCGTAGTTGATGCGAACCGTTGCAGCACCTGGTTGGAGGTCCAGCGCCTGCCGGTAGGTCACCTCCACATCGGTCGCGCGCCCTGCCTGCTCATAGGCCTGGGCGAGGGCATTCAGCCGTTCTGGATTAGCCGCGACTTGCACCGCCTGCTCTAACGGCGCGATGGCCTCTCGGGCCTGGCCGAGCTGAAGCCGAGCGAACCCGAGCAGGTACTGTGCCTCGCCCGCCTCGGTAGCGTCGCCGAGGGACTCGGACAACCCGGAGACACCTCGCGACATCGCAGTGCGCGAGCCGTACGTCTGGCCAAGCACGACGTAGGCCATGTTCGTCGTCACTGGGTCGTCGGCATCTCGCGCGAAGACGGGTCGGAGGGTTCCGCCTTCTCCTGTTTGCGCGACACCCTGGATCTCCTCGTCTACCACCCGCACGAGGTGATCTGTGAACGAGGCATGCGGCGCATCGGCAGCCTCTACCTTGGGCATGTGACAGGTGATGCAGGTCTGCTCCGGGCCGTGCTGTTCTCGAAGCTCGGCGGTCGGCATAGAGGCCTGGAGTTCGTCTGCGGCATGACAGGTACGGCACGTCGCACTGAATGCTTCCTCCGTAGGAACAGCAGCGTGCGGATCGTGGCAGGTCACACAGTTCATCGAGACCGACTCCTGAAAACAGGCGCTAGCCTTCATTCGGTCGGCATGGGAGATCACGTCTACCTCATTCGGGTCTGCGTCTGCGGGCGCGAAGAGGGCGCGATGAGCCGAAAGCGGTCGTCCGGGCCGATAGCTCGTCGCCGTTTCCCCCTCGCGAAGCAACGATACATCAGCCGAGAGATGGCACTGCTGACAGACATCGAGGCGGAGGTCTAGGTCCAGCCACTTGGGGTTGACGATGGTCACGTCCATCGAATCCGGCGCTTCTGGATCTGCCGTGCGTGCTTCGATGTGGAGTTCGCCGGGTCCATGGCATTGCTCACACCCGATGCCCTCTGCCAGCGAAGCGAAGCGACCGTCCGTAAACGGCACGGACTCGCTCGTCCCATTGTGGCACGCCATGCACCGCTCCGGGACGGTCCGGTCAAAGCGGCTGTTGAGCACATCGTAGCCGGGCGAGAAGTCCCATTTACCAGCGCCGTCGTTGGCCTGAGTGTACCACGTGAGCGGAAGTTGATAGAGGCGTCCAGTGGAGTCTTGTGTGAGGTAGGTACGCGCCGCGCTTCCGCTCCCCACGACAAAGTCGATGGTACGAGTCTGCCTTGCGATGGGCTGTCGGCTATCGCCGAGGAGAACCTCTTCCTGTACGAATTGGTCGCCTTCCCGAATCGCTCGGTAGGCATACGGGCTGTTGGGGCTCGGGATCAGTTCGCTCGGAAAGACCTCAACTGCGCTCGCCTCGGTCATTGGATAGAACGAGTTCGCCATCCCGTGCGCCTGGTAGGAGGCATAGACCTCGCTGTGGCAGGTCTCACACGACGCACTCCCCACGTACTGCACGTCCGGTGCAAGATTGAGGAAGCGTGAGTCCATGACCTCGGTCTCGCGCGGCCCCAGGCAAGCCACTAGCGCGAGGCTACCAACGACCGATAGTGCAGCGAGAGGAGACCAGGAACTACGGTTCATCGTGGCGGGCCCGAGCCCACACATTGATCAGACACAGGAAGCTACAAACAGCGCGCGGGACGAGCCCGAAGGCCCGCCCCGCGCGAGGACGTTGTCCGTAGTCCGGCTGGTTCGGCTTAGAAGCCGAGGCCGACGGAGAACATGTGGACCTCGTTGAAGAACTCCATCTGGCGGTACGTGTAGTCCACGCCGATGGCGGAGTTCGAGACCGGCACGTTGACACCGGCACCGACGCTCCAGAGATCCCATGCCGTCTGATCTGGCTCAGGCACGATGTTGACACCGGCGCGAGCGTGGATCAGGTTGGCGTAGCCGACCTCGAGGCCACCCGCGAATTCGGGCTGGTCGTACGAGTTCGAACGGAAGTTGCCCATCGCGGCCACCGAAAGGTCGCCAGCGAAGGACTGCGTGTACGATGCGCCGAAGTTGAGCAGCGAGGGCAGCTCGTAAGCCTCGGCGTCGACTACCGTTGGGAAGCCCGTCTCGTCGTTCGGGTCCAAGTTGACGAACTGACGGAGGCCGTTGCCACCGTAGTTGACCTTGGTCCCGAAGTTCTTCAGGCTGACGCCGAAGCGGAGGCCGGACTCACCCACGGTGTAGGTCATTCCGGCGTCAAAAGCAACGGCACCGCCCGTCATGTCGTCGATCGCCTCATTGGCGAGCTTGACGGTCACACCGGCCGAGATCCGGTCGGTGAACGCACGAGCGTAAGTGCCGCCGACGATGATCGTCGAGGCGTCAAAGGTGAGACCCGTGGGATCGGAGTCCTGCGCCGTGGTCAGCGGCAGGTCACCGTAGTCCCAGCTCGTCACCGAGAGAGCGATGTTGTTGTTGCCGAACCGTTGCGCGACGCCGAAGGTGTTGACGCCGATATCGGCGACATACTCCATGCGGCTGAATTGCGCGTTGGTGCCCTCATTGCTCATGAGAGCGGCAGGGTTGGACTGGATGGCCTCGATGCCAGTGAGATCAGCGAGGCCGCCCGTGAGCGAGTTGCCGAGCGCGGCCGTGCGGGCCGTGGTCGGGACGAGGAGGTACTGGGCCGCGGCCGTCCCCGCCCGCTCGTCGCCATCAACGTCCCGGCTCTGCGCCATAGAAGGCACGGAGACGAGAGCCGCGATGGCCAGGAGTGTGAGGTTGCGAAGCATGATGGTTTGTGGCTTGCGCGTGAGTGGGGACAGTGGCTTAGAGCACGTCGAGCTGGACCCGACGCTGGACAACGCCGAACTTCAGCACGCGCTCACCAAGCACCGTGTTGTTGGAATCGCGGGCCTCAACGTGGATCAGGTAGATCCCGCTCGCAATCGGCAGGGCAGCCTCCGTGCGGAGATCCCAATCGATTGTGGTCATTGAGGGGTTGGTCTTTTCCAGCGTGCGGACGAGGGTACCGCTCAAGGTGAAGATCCGGATCGTGGCCTGCGCGGGCAGGTTCACAAAGCGCGCGATGTTCTCCGAGCTAGCGGTCTCGTACTCCGCCACACCCCGGTAGGGATTCGGCGTGATCGCGATCAGGTCAAGCGCATCTTCGCGCGTCGTCTGGTCGCCAGTAGAGGCCGCGAAGTCCGCGGTGTTGATCGTGTACACGTCACCGGGCTGGTTCGGGTCGGTCGTGTAGAAGCGGATGATCGCGTTCTGCACAGTCGAGATGTCGCCCGTTCCGGTGTTGTCTGTGATCACGTTGCGCTGGATCGGACGGCCACGGCCGAAGTCGATCAGGCCACCGGCAGTCGCCGTAGCAGGAGCGGTCGGGCAGCCATTCGGGTCCGCGTTGACGGCGGCTTCGGCAGCAGCCGCGAAGGCGTCGTAGTCATCACCGACGGCGTAGTAGGCGTAGATCCGGTCCGTCGAGGGACGACCGAAGTTCTCGCCTGCACCATACGCGAAGTCACACTCACTGCCGTCATCCGAGAAGATGTTCGGGATCATCTGGATGTCGTCGGACGGATCGTTCTCAGAGCCCGGAGGCGTAAGACCGATGTCCCAGACCTCGAACGGCACCTTGATCAGGTTGCCCGAGGTGAACGGCCAGTAGGCGAAGGATCCCTCCTCCGTGAAGCGAACCTCGAAGTCACGCGGCGCATAACCACCGATGCTCGCCTCTGTGCCCGCAGGTCCGAGAAGCGCGAGGATGTACGTGCCGTCCGAGTTGAACGAGTTGAGCACGTTGTTGCCTCCCGTCTCGGCGCAACCGGCGGTCGAGATGGCGTCCGGGCCACAGGGGTCGATGCCCGTGGGACTCTGGACCTCCACGAACGAGTTGGCACCATCTGGGAAGAGCGGGCCGTCCTCTGGACCCTGGACGTCGAAGGCAAGACCGTCGGCTCGGATGGCGTCCGAGGTCTGCGGTAACACCGAGCCCGTGTTGGCGAAGTACTGGTCTCCGTCCAAGATCGTCGTGCCCGTCGTGGTGTTGACGATGCGGTAGTTCACACCACGCTCGAACACCTCGTCGTCCTCGTCGATCTCGCCATCCTCATCGTTATCGACGCCGTCGCCGGTCAGGTCCTCCAGCTGGGTGAAGAACTGAACCTGGTAGGAGTCGCCAGTGATGGCAGCCGGGTTGGTCACCCGGGCGTTGATGACGCCACCACCAATGGTAGAGGGCTCCCGGACGATTGGAAGCGACGTCCCGGTGGTGGTGTTAAGAATCGTGCCATCGTTGCGCGTGTCCACGATGGCTGGACGGGCCTCAACGCGCGTGACCGGGGCTGCGTAGACCTTCTGCGGTGATGAGAACGCGTTGTACGCGTACGGCTGGACGCCGAAGTAGTACGTCGTGTTGTTCCGCAGCGGCTCACTCGTGAACGCATCATTGGCAACTGTGAGCGAGGTGGAGGTACGCTCGGGGCCACCGTTGTCCTCGCCGAGGGCGACGACCTCGGTAATGATCTCACCCGTGTTCGTATCCAGTGCCACGTCCGTCACGGACGTCACGTTGTTCTGGAAGTCGAACGTGGCGATGAGCTGGCCCACCTGATCCGAGGGGTTCCGGTACTGGAAGACCTGGAAACCCTCGAAGTTGTAGGTGTTGTCCGTCGCGTCGGCGGACGCGAAGGGGCTCTCCACTTCATAGCCGAACAGGTCGAGGATGTTGCCCGTCTCGCTGTCCCACTCGAGGATGATCGATTGGTCAAGCGCGGTGGCTTCCACGACGACGCTCGGCGGCGGCGGCGGGATGTCGAAGTCCGCATTGAACGCGGCCTGGGCCGTGATGTCATCGAAGAACATCTGGCGGACTGACGCGATCTGCGGCTGCGCCGCCTGCGTGCCCTGAGCCTGTGACCACACGATGCCGAAGACGACCTCTTGGAAGTCACCCGGATTGATCACGAAGGGACCAGCGGACATCACGAATCGGCGGTCAGCTGGCGTGTTCGCCGTGCCGAGGCCGTCGATGTTGTACTCGCTCCAGAACGCCGGCGGGTTGGCCGGGAACATGAAGTCCGTCTCTTCGCCCGTCTGGTAACCCGCACCGCCGAAGGTGATTGGCGTGTTGTCACGCCAGAACCCCTGGAGGTACTGGTAGGCTTCCTGACCGCTACCGGGGTTGCCCTGAACGGTACCGTCGTTGTTGTAGTAGACGAACTTTTCCATGGCGATGCGCTCGCCTGCCTCGTCCACTTCGCCGTTGCCGTTGTTGTCGACACCGTCGGCGTCCACGAGCGGTCCCTGGAAGAAATCATAGCCGAGGGCGGGCGGAACCGCGCCGTAGCCAGCAGAGCCTTCATCGAAGTTGTCCCCGTTGTAGACGAAGCCGATGCCCTCGTCCGGGTTGCTGCCGACGTAGTCGTCGGAGAAGAACCCGAGGTCGGGGTCGCTCCACAGACCGATATACGCGTTCTCCAGCGGGGTCGCGCCCCGGTAGAAGATCTGGTACTTGTAGAAGGTCGTGTTGTTGAGCGCGTCGGCTGTGCTAAAGGAGAAGGCCTGGGCCTGCACCTCAATGCCGATTTGCGGCGTATCGCCCCAGTCGTGCGTGTTGCCCGCGTCGTTCATCACCCACCAGATACCCTGGTCGCCGACGATATCTGGGCGCTCGCCTGCGGCGAGGTCAAGCTGGCGAGTGCCGTAGCCAGCATCACCGAGTTGGAGTTCGAGAGATGGCTCGTTGAGGACACCGTCTTCGTTGCCAGCTCCATCATCGGTGCTGATGTTGCGACGGCCGTCACCGTTGAGGTCCACGAAGAACGGGGCACCCCAGGCGATAGGCCAGCTCGCGAGGTCCGCGTTGTCCGCAGTGCCGTTCTGGTTGTACTCCGTGATATCGGAGCGGTTGACCTTCCAGAACCGGTTGAACTGGGCGCAGACGTCAGGAGCGACGCTGCCGTTCGAGTCCAGAGGACCGGGCCAGTACTCGTACGGGCCGTAGTCGGAGCCGGCGAAGTGGGTGACCCCACCGATCTCACCACCGACCCAGATGCCTGAGGCGAAGATGGCCTGACGGCCAGAGCCCTTCGGAACTTCGTAGATGTGGTCGCCTCCACTCCAGAAGAGGGAGCCGTTGTTGAAAAGGAGTGCGTTGACGTTGTTGCCGTCGAGGAAGACCTCGGCGGTACCGTCGTCACAGCCGCCCGCTTTCGCGGTGCGCTGCGTGTCGGTGCGGTCCCGGTCGGGCGCAGCCTTGGCCTGGACCGTCGGGCTCAGCGAGACGCTGAACGCGAGGAGCCCGACGAGGGCGGCGGGGAGCCGCCAGCGGAGCTTGGGAATGGCGTACATGCTGGGTGCTTTGTTGCGTTCGGGTAGAGCGCGGCAACCGGGCGAGGGCTCGCGGCGGTCACCGCGCTCTGTGCTTCTGAGAGCGGTCCTAGAAGTCCAGGGTCACGCCGAGGCGGATCCGGCGCGGGAGACCGTAGAGCTGACCACCGCTCGCGCGGTAGCTGTTCAGCACGACCGGCCCCCCAACGTAGTTGCTGTAGAGGAACCGATAGGCGTCTTGCTCGGCTTGCGAGCCGAGACCCGTGATCTCCGCGGGTTCGCTCGCCAAGAACCCGTCGTCGTCAACCAGACCTGTCGTGCGGTAGACGCCGACGATCTGGTCCGTGTCGAGGAGGTTCTGGATCCAGGCGAAGCCGCGCAAGCGGGCCGGTCCCAGGTTGAACGAGCGATCGACGCGGAGGTCGAGACGCGTGGTGGATGGCGTGCGAATGGAGTTCACCGCACCGACGATGCCACCATTGGTGGAGTTCGAGATCGGGCTCTGCTGAGCACGAGCATCGAGCTGCGTGTACGGGTTTCCGCTCTTGAACACGCCGAGCAGGTTGAAGCCGAACCCTTCGAGCGGGCGGATGCCACCGATCATCGGCCCCTCGCCCGCGCCGAGGCGGTAGTCCACAGACACGTTGACGTTGTGACGCTGGTCGAAGTCGAGCGGGGAGATCGTCTCCGGGAAGACGCCCGTCTGGCTCCGCCAAGCGATAATCCGCGCCGTCCGTGAGTCCGAACCAGTACCCTCAGCGAAGGAAAGCGTGTAGTTGGCGTTGACCGAGAGGTTCCGCGTGCGGCGGAGCTCGAACGCGGCCTCTACGCCCTTCGTCGTGGTGAAGTCCTGGTTCGTGTACGTTGTCGTCTCCGAGGGGAAGGAGATGTTGACATTACGGAGGGTGATCTTATTCCGCTGGGTGCGGTAGAAACCCGAGAGGGTGAACGCGGCCCGCTCGCCGAGGCGTTGGCGGAAGCCGAGTTCGTACTGCTCGGTGGTCTCCGGCTTGAGGTTCGCGTTGTTGATCGTGCCCTGACCGGAGCGCACGTTCTCATAGTCGCGAATGGTCGCAAACGCGTTCTCGCTCGGACGCTGGCTCGTCACGTTGTAGGACGCGAAGAAGAGCGCCCGGTTGGTCACCGGGAACGTCACGCCGATGCGCGGCATGATGGTCAGCTGCGGCTCGTAATCCACGAAGGCCTCCTCGCTGATGGAGGAACCACCGTTCACCGCTAGGATGCGACCGACGCTGGTGACTTCGTTGGACGCGACTTCCTGACCGCTGGCATCGTAGAAGTTGCCATCGAGGTCGCGGTAACCCACCACGTCGTCCGAGTTGCTGTCCACGTAGACGGCGAAGTCGCCCTCGACCGTGCTCGGAAGGCTCCCGACCGCGTTGATAATCTCACCCGTGACCGGGTCCACGACGCCACTGGCGGCATCGCTGGCACGGTAGATGTCCACGAACGCGAAGGGGTCGCGAAGCACCTGGGTGTTGTTATCGAACACGTCGAGGCGGAGCCCGAGGTCGATCACGAGGTCGCGGTACTCGACGCGGTCGCGGACGTAGCCGCCGTAGTAGATCGGCTGGTACGGCGCGATGTCCGTGTTCGTGCCATCGGCGAAGCCGGAGATCGACTCCTCGTCCACCTCGTCGAGTCCGAGGTAGTTGTAGCCGAAGTAGGAAACGCGGTTGTCGAGGTAGTCGAACGGAAGCTGGTTGTACGCCTGAACGCACCCGTTCTCGTTGGCGAACTCACCACCGACCGGGGTCTCGCACTCGAGAATGCCGTCACCGTCCTCGTCAATGTCGCCGATGGTGCGAGCGGTACCGAAGCCACCGATCGAGAACCGGCGGCTTGTGGTCTGCTCGTACTCACCACCGAAGGAGAGCTCGTGCACGCCGACCTGGGTCTGCGCAGTACCGAAGACGCGGAGGAGTTCGTCGTTGCCTTGGCTGTACGTCACAACGGCGCTACCGGGGCTGGTAAAGGTGCCGTAGGCGGAAGCCGTAGCGAACTGGCCGTCCTGGGACTGGCGCTGGTACACGGACTCGTCCGCGTTGTAGCTGTAGTAGCGGTTCGCGACTGCGTTGACCGGGTTGTCGATGTCACCGTAGTTGATGACATCGTTGAGATCGTTACCGAAGGCCTCCGGGTAGTTCACAAACTCGAAGTTCGTGTACTCCGCCTGGAGTTGGTAGAACGCCGTGCTGGATAGCACCTGACGAAGCGAGGCGTACCCGCGAATCGTCTGGTTGTCGTTGAGGTTGTAGATGCCTCGGTTGAACAGCGAGTTGGTGAAGCTGAACGAGGTGTTCTCGTTATCCGAGAACGCACCGCCGAGGCGGAGGTTGATACCCTCAACGGGCCGAAGCTCAAGGTTACCATTGAGCGTGATGTTCTGGGACGGATCGTCCTTACCGTTCACCGACTCGAACAGACCCGGGTCGCTTAGGAACGTGATGGCCGAGAGCGGGCTTCGCGACACGAACGCGCCCGAGTCCACACCAAGCGCCCGTGCGAGGTCGGCGGGGTTCGCCGCAAGCGGGGCGCCGTCCTCGCCGAACCGCTGTTCTCCGTTCTCGTCGAACGAGACGTCAGGGTCGAAGCTCGCCGGGATAGACAAGTAGTAGGAGTCCTCCGTGGTCACGAGAGCGCCGGCTCCGTCGAAGCCGCCTGCATCGGCCGCCGCGCGATCGACGCGAATGACCTGGGGGCTGTTCTGGAGTGTGTTGTACGTCCCATCATTGAGGCGCAGGGTCTCCACCGCGTACGGGGAGGCGTCGGCCAGATAGGTGTACTGCCCAGAGATGAGGAAGCTGGCGAAGTTGGGGACGATCGGACCGCCAAGGGTGAGGCTCCCGAGGTTGTATCCGAAGCCGTCGAGGCCCTCCGAGGTGATCGCTTCGGCGGAGCCGAAGAAGTCGTTGCCGCCAGAGCGCGTGGAGACGGAGATGACAGCACCGGTCACGTCGCCGTACTGCGGCGGGATGGTACCGATGAGCATCTGCTGCTCCGCGATGGCCTGCTGGGGAACGGCCTGGGAGCCGATCACCTTCACGCCGTCAACGAAGTAAGTGACCTCCTCGCCGCGACCACCGCGCGCGTTGATCGTGCCCGAGCCGTCATTGGTGACGACACCGGCCTGGATCGCGGCCACGCTCTGCACGCCGCGGACGGGCAGGTTTTGGATGTCCTCACCCGTGACGACCTTCGGTACACCGATGGCGTCGTTCTGGATGAGGGGGCGCTCGTAGACGACTTCGAGGGCAATCCCTCCGTCGCCGGATTGGAGAGCCGCATCGAGGGTCCGGGTGCTACCCGATGAAATCTCAACGCCTGTGATCTCCTTGGTCTGGAGTCCGGCGAATGAGAAGCGGACAGTGTAGGTGCCGACCGGGATGCCAAGGATGGTGTAGTTGCCATCGATGTCAGCCGCGGCACCGCGCTGGATTTCCGGCAGGAAAACGTTCGCACCCACGAGCGGTTCGCCCGTGGTTGCGTCTGTCACCTGACCGGCCAGCTTGCCGGTGTTCTGCGCCAGGGCGAGCCCCGGGAGGAGCGCCAGCAGCAGAAGGAGTACGAGGGTACTCGGTGAACGGAACATGCTACCTCCGAGTTGGTGGTGTGAAAAAGCCCGAGCGGCGCGGGAGCGCGCCCGGCGTGGATGGTGCGTCAGAGACGCCGGTTGTGGGGGGAAACAAACCGGGGACAGACCGGCCACCCCGGCCGGGAACCGTGATCTCGCCCGTAGTGGGCAAGCGGCCCGCGCCGCAAGCCCCCAAGAGCCCGTACCTCTCCGCTGCGGAAGGCTCCGCTGCGCTGTGTGTGAGAGAGAGGCTGTAACAACCTCGTAGTCGGGATCTGTGAGGGGGACGTGAAGCGACGGTCACGAATATAGCCGGGGTGTAAAGCGAGGGTCAAGGCACCGAGAAGTGCCTAGCCTGCTGGAACCCTGGCGTACGGACGGCGCGAAGGTACCATCACGCTACGATGAAGGGCGCCTTCTTTCTTAGAGCGTCACACGGAGGCCAATCCGGAGGAGGCGCGGGCGCCCTACGTTGAGCGGATCGCGAACGCGGGCAGAGTAGAGGGAGCGGTAGGCCTCCTGCTCCGCCTCGGTGCCGAGGCCGAGCACCTGCGAAGGACTCGTCGCGAGAAAGCCGTCGTCATTTGGCAGGCCGGTCGTCGGGTAGACAAACAGAGCGTTAGTCTGACTGAGCAGGTTGACGACCTCGAAAGAGGCCTCCAGTGTACTGGAAGCCATCTGGAAGCCCTTCGAAAGCCGAAGATCCAGGCGCGTGCGGGCAGGACCGCGCTGGAGCTCTCCCACCGTGGTGCGGCTCTCAAACGGAACAGAGAGCGGGGCCACCGAGCGGGGCCGATACGTATCGCCAGCGGCCACCCGGAGGACCGCGCCGAGGCGGACGTTGCCGAACGGGTGGAACGCGCCGAGCGAGGGCCCATCGGTCGCCTCCGTGACGACTGCCACCGCCGCGACGGCATCGGCTGTAACCGCTTCCTGTGCGATAACTTCATTCGTTCCGGAAAGTCTCGCCTCGTCTACGGTCTCGCGAAGCACGGTCACTGCCCCACGGGCATCTAGCCGTCCCGAGAGGAGGCGGCCGTGCAACGTGGCCCCGGGCACGTTCTCCTGTCGGCTGTTGAACGGCGTCGTGGTGGCAGTAGGGAACGAGACAGTTGAGGTCTCCAGGCGAACCATGTCCCGGTAGCGCCGGAGGAAGGCCGTCACGCCTAGCTCGCCTCGCATGCTACCCTCCCGGCCGATCCGCTGGCGAACACTCGTGCCCACCTCGGTGAGCGTCTCGGGCCGGAGGCTACCGCTGGCCGCAGAGCCCTGGCCGCTGCGGACGTTCTCGAAGTCCGCGAGTGTGGGAAACGCCAGCGCAGGGTCGGGCTGCCGGGCGAACGAATTCAGGAAGACGGTGAACACTGTACCGGTAGGCGCACGAAGCTCCGCCTCCACGCGTGGGAGCACGCGAACGGTCGTGGGGGCATCGGTGAAGGCTTCCGCCGAGAGTTGGCTACCGCCCCCGACGGCAATCGGGCGCCCGTTGGCCGTCACCTCACTCGAAGAGACGCGCTGACCGGTCGCGTCATAAAACACGCCCTCTATGTCCCGGTAGCCGACTACCTGATCATCGAAGCTGACATAGAGAGCTGCCGAGTTCGGAACGCTCGCAGGCACCCCGCCTGCCGGACCCAAGATCCGCTCGCCTGTCACGGGGTCTGTGATCGCTCCTGCGGCAAGATCGTTCGCGCGGTAGATGTCTACGAACGCGAAAGGATCGAGGAGCGCGATCGCGTTGGAGGAGAAGCGGGCCACACGGAGGCCGCCGCGAACCGTCACGTCGGCGCCTTCCCAGACGCCCTCGGCGAACGCTGCGAGAATGCTCGGGCGGCGCGGCGCGAGCATGAGCGTGTTGTCATCGAGCGCGTCGTAAAAGTCCGCGAGAGCCGTCCCTTCACTCGCTTCCTCGGTTCCGAGATAATCGTACCCATAGGCTGAGACGAACCGGCGCGCGATGTCAGCGGGCAGTTCGTTATACACATCGATGCCTGACTCGTGGGTTCCGTCCCCATCTGCATCCACGATCGGCGTCTCGACCTGCCCGTCATTGACGAAGCGCGCGAGGGAGAGCGCTCCGACCTCGACGCCGCGGAAGGTCTGCGTCTCCGCCTCTGCGCCAATCGCGAGGTCGAACGCCCCAACACGCTGGCGGAACCCAGCAGCGAGGCGGAGCGCCTCGGCAGTCTCATGGGCATAGCTGGGCACAGCGGCCCCCACGCCCGCGAACGTGCTGTAGGGAGACGGCACGTTCAAGGAGCCATCCTCGAACGCTGGCTCGTAGGTCTCGTCGCTGACGTTGTACCGGCGGTACGCAGCAGCAGTAGCGTTGGCCGGGTCGTCGATGTCGCCGTAGCGGATCACATCCGCGATGTCGTCTGAGAAGCGACCGTCGTGGCGAACGAATGTGGCTCGCTCAGCGCTGGCGGCGAGGGAGAGTGTGCCTGCCCCGAGGTCTGCCTCCGCCTCCGCGAGGCCTCTCCAGTACTCGTCGCGAGTGGAAGGGATGGCCTCCGGCGAGGCGAAGGCGAGAGCGGTGCTGAACGCACGGCTCGTCTCGCGGAACCCTTGTCCGCTGAACCGCAGGCGGAGGCGCTCCGACGGCGTCACGTCTAGCGCGAGGTGACCACGGAACCGGTCGCCCTTGGCCCCGGGCGACGCGTTGGTGAGCGGCACCTCGGCGCTCCGAACGGCAAGGGACGAGAGCGGATTGGCCGTGACGAACGCACTCGCGTCCGGGAGGCCGAGTGCTCCGGCCACCGTCTCGAGGTCAGGATCCTGGAGACCTGCTGGGAAAGGGATGTAGTAACTGTCACCCGTGTTGTAGCGCGCGAGGCTAGGGTTGAATCCTGCGGCATCTGCCATCGCGCGATCCAGGCGGAGCACCTGGGGGCTTTCGCGAAGTGCTGCCAGTTCGTCGGCGGGCAAAGCGGGGGTGCCGTAGGCGCGCGGGTCCAGGTCGTCTCCTCGCTCGAAGGTGCCCGCGCCGTAGAGGCGGAACGCACCGCTGGTGACGCCCGCACCACCGCTTACGAGACCGTAGCCGTAGCTGTCCAGCCCACCCAGGCCCTCGGCCCGACCGAGGTCCTCGCGTGGAGTGCCTCGCGTCTCCACCTCCACGAAGCTGCCTAGCGCGTTGCCGAGGCGGGGCGAGACGTAGCCCGTCGGCACGGTCAGCATCGCGAGGGCAGCCTGCGGGAGGCCGTCCGTACGGCGAGCGCGAAGACCATCCACGACGAACTGGGGCGCACCCGCGCCTCGATACTCCGTCGAGAGGAGCGAGGGGTCATCGCCCGTGGCGAGGAGAAGCGTCGCGAGGGCCTCCGTCGTGCGGTCTGGGAGGACATCCAGTGTGGCGGTGTCTAGCGTATCCGGCGACGGTTGGGCGGTAACAGGCGAGACGCCCAGGACGAGGAGAGCCGTGAGGAGGACGCAGGGGAAACGGAGCAAGACGAGCGGGAGCGGGACGCGAAGGATGGGCCTCGATACTAACGGGCACGCGCTGCGTCAGGAGGTCACGGTCGGACGCCCCACGTCGAGTCGGCGGAACCTTCGCGCGAGGCCAACCGGTACTCTCGGTCCCTTTCCCGACGCCTCTTTCTTCCCGCAGCCCATGTCCACTTACGCCCACCCCGAGGTCCTCGTCTCCACCGACTGGGTCTCGCAGCATCTCGCCGATAAAGAGAACGTCCGCCTCATCGAGTCCAACGAGGACGTGCTCCTCTACTCCGTCGGGCACCTCCACAACGCGGCTCACGTGGACTGGACGACCGACCTCCAGGACCCCGACGTTCGCGACTACATCTCGACGCGCCAGTTCGAGGCGCTTTGCTCCCGCCTCGGCATCCGCGAGGACACCACCGTCGTCTTCTACGGCGACAAGTCCAACTGGTGGGCGTGCTACGCCTTCTGGACGTTCAAGATGTTCGGCCACGCCGACTGCCGCATCATGGACGGTGGCCGCGCGAAGTGGGTCGCCGAAGGGCGCGTCGTCACGACAGACGTGCCGACGTTCGAGAGCACAGAGTACAACGCCGCGAGCCCCAACGCGGACATTCGCGCCTTCCGCGACGACGTGATGCAGCACATGCGCGCGGGTGGCCAGATGGTGGACGTGCGCAGCCCGCAGGAGTACATCGGCGAGGTGACGCACATGCCGGGCTACCCCAACGAGGGCGCTCTTCGGGGCGGGCACATTCCAGGCGCGAGCAATGTGCCCTGGAGCCGTGCCGCTAACGAGGACGGCACGTTCAAGGACCGCGACGCACTGGAGGCGATCTACCTCCAAGAGCAGGGCCTCAGCCCCTCAGACGAGACCATCGCGTACTGCCGCATCGGCGAGCGCTCCAGCCACACGTGGTTCGTGCTCACCTACCTCCTCGGCTTCGAGGGCGTTCGCAACTACGACGGCTCGTGGACCGAGTGGGGCAACCTCGTCGGCGCGCCCATCGAGAAGGGCGAGCCCGACGAGAAGTAAGCCACGACTCGCCGCTCGCGAGTGCTCCCGCCTCGGCGCCGAGGTGGGAGCACTCGTACTCGTCTGGGGCACCGGCACGCGCCCCCAGAGGATCAGGCTCGGCACGGTACCTTCGGGGCGCTTTCCCCAGACCCGCATGCCTCGCCTCGCCCGACTGGCGGCCCTCGCCGTCGCCTCGCTTCTGCTCGTCACTCCCGCCCGTGCGCAGGAGATCATCGTCAGCACCACCGTCGATGAGTTCGGCGAGAACCCAGCGGACTGCGGTCTTCGCGAGGCGGTCCAGGCAGCCAACACCCGCGCGGACTTTGGCGGTTGCGTTTGGCCCGGTGAAGCTCCCACCATCCGGCTAGAGGCGGACCGCTACCGCTTCTTCCGCCCCGGCGACCTCGAGGAGGACAATGTCACCGCTGACCTCGACATCCGCGTGCCGCTCACCATCGCGGGGTCGCAGATGGGCGAGACCACCATCAACGGCCGCTTCGACGACCGCGTGATCGACGTTCACGGCGTGGACGTCACCATCCAAGACGTGCGCATTCGCCACGGCCGGACCTTCCGCGATGCGGGAGGGCTCAACGGCGAGCACGGCGGGGGCATCCGCGCACGAGACGCCACCCTCACGCTCACTGCCGTCGTCTTCCTGGAGAACAACGCGGGGGACGGCGCGAAGGGCTCGCCCGGTGGCAACGGGGGTCACGGCGGCGCCCTCTACGCGCTGAACAGTTCCGTCACGATGACCGATGTGCTCCTCCGCGACAACCGCGCCGGAGACGGCGGACGTGAGGACGAAGGCGACGACGACTTCACCGTCAGCGGCGATGGTGGCGACGGCGGCGCGATCTACATCGTCGGCGATCTCACCATCACGGACGGCACCTTCCGGGACAATCGGGCCGGGGACGCAGGCGATTCCGTCGATGACAACGGCGACAGCTCGGGCGGAAGCGGCGGCAACGGCGGCGCGATCTGGGCCCAGGGCTCGGTCGCGATCACCGACGTCGCGTTCGACACCAACCGCGCGGGCGATGGGGAAGACGAGGCCGGAGGGGGCAACGACGGTGGAGGCGGAGGCTCCGGCGGCGACGGCGGCACCTTCTACGTTCTGGGCGATCTCGCCCTCACGGATGTTCCCATCGCGAACAGTCGCACTGGCCGAGGCGGCGACGGCTTCAGCCCTTCCGAAGGCGAGTTCAGCGGTCCCGGCGGCGATGGCGGCGCGATCTGGCAGGACGGCGAGACCTTCTCCTTCACGCGCGGCCTCGTGCAGAACAACCGCACCTCTGGCGGCGGCACGGGCGACGTGGGCGGCTCGGGAGGTGGTCTCTTTCTCCGGCTCACTGGCGACGCTTTACTCACCGAGGTCGAGGTCCTCACCAACCGCACGGCCGACGGCTCCGATGAGCGGTGGGACGAGGAGGGCGCAGGACGCGGAGGATCCGGCGGAGGGGCGCGGATCAGCGCGTCCACTCTCCAGATCGTCCGCTCCTCGTTTCTGGACAACGTCACCGGCTCCGGCGGCGATGCCGACGAGCGCCCCGGACGCGGTGGCGACGGCGGAGGCCTCGCGTTCACAGGCGGCGCTCTCACCGTCCAAGCCTCCACCTTCGCGCGGAACACAACGGGGGCGGGCGGCGATGTCCTCGACTTCGGCGACGGACGGCGCGGTGGGGACGGAGGCGGCCTGTTCGCTTCTGTCGGGACGGACCCGAAGAATCAGGTCGTCATCGAGTCCAGCACGTTCAGCGGCAACGCCACCGGGGCGGGCGGCGTGAGCGAGAGCGCGTCCGACTCGGAAGGCCGGGGCGGCTACGGCGGCGGCATCGCGGCGTACGGACCGATGGAGGTTCGAAACAGCACCGTCGTGTCCAACACCGTCGTGCGGGTGAACGACGAGGCTCCGCCCACCCTCGGCGGCGGCGTCTACTCGGACGAGTCTCTCACCATCGAGAACTCCATCATCGTGGAGAACCGGAGCGACGGGGCGCCGGAAGACTGCTCCTCTCCCCTCGCGTCCGCCAGCTTCCTCCTGTCGTCCAGCGGCACTGGCTGCCCGGATGGCCCCGGCGCGATGGCGGTCGCTCCCGGCGAGACCTTCGTGACGGTTCTCGACGCGCTCCGGAACACCGGCGGCCCTACGCTGACGCACGCCCTCCTGCCCAGCAGCCTGGCCCTCGACGCCGGGTCATGCGGCCTAGACACCACCGACCAGCGCGGCTTCCCACGCCCCGTGAACGCTCCCTCCACGCCTGACGCCGCCAACGGCTGCGACATCGGCGCGACGGAGACGCAGGAAGGGTTCGTGGTCCGCAGCGAGGACGCCCCCGGCCCCACCGAGGCGGACGGTCTCGCGCTGCGCCTCGCGCCCAACCCGGCCACTGCCCCCGCCTCGGTAGAACTCCGGGCCGAGCCAGGCGAGCACGTGACAGTGGAAGTCCTGGATGTGCGCGGCCGTCGGGTCCGTCTCCTCCACGAGGGGCCGGTCTCGTCGGACGGTCTCGCGGTGGAGGTCGGCGCGTTGCCTGCAGGCATCTACCTCGTGCGGGCCGTCTCCGGCTCGGAGGTCATCAGCGCGAGGCTGACCGTGCTGCGCTGACCCTGTCCACCTCGGGCCTTCCACGAAGACCCTGATCGCGGAGGCGGGCACCACCGGCTGCGCGGCGAGCGGGCCTGGCGGTAGCTTCGCGCCATGACCGACCGACTCCGCGAGATCGTCGCCGAGTTCCAGGGCGTCCCGGACGAGTTCCGCGTCGAGATGCTGCTGGAGCGGGCACGCCAGTTTCCCCCGCTGCCTGAGCGCTACCAGGCCCTTCGCGAGAAAGGCCTCGGCCGCGTGCACGAGTGCATGGCCGAGGTCTATTTCTTCCCCGAAGTGACGCACGGGCACGTCCAGATCCACGCCGACATCCCTGGCGACGCGCCCACACAACGCGCTCTCGTCGGCATTCTGATGGAGGCGTACAGCGGCGCCCCGCCCGAGGCCGTCGCGCAGATCCCACACGATTTGCTGAACCAGTTGGGCGTCGCGAAGCTGCTCGGGATGCAGCGCCAGCGCGGCTTCCTGGGCGTCATCGCGAGGCTCCAGCACGGCGTCGCCGAGGCTGCGGAATGAGGCGCTCCAGTTCCTCCCCCCTCGGCACCGAGGCGGCCACGGTCGCCGGACGCCTCGCGCCCCTCGCGCTGGTGGTCCTGCTCGCCGCGTGCGGGAGCCCGCGCCCCGTCGCGCCCGAGGCGGAGATCCGCCGCGTCGAGGAGATCGCGCGGCCCACCTCCTCCGTCCACTATCGCGACTGGGACACCGCCGCCGACCTCGCGGCCGCCTTCCGTTACACGCCAGACGCGCAACCGCTCATCAGCGCCCATCGCGGCGGGCCCATGCCCGGGCTGCCCGAGAACTCGCTGGAAGCCTTCGAGAACGCGCTCAACCACGCGCCCGCGCTCATCGAAATGGACGTGCGGCAGACTGCCGACGGTCGCCTCATTCTCCTGCACGATGAGACGCTGGACCGCACCACGACGGGCTCCGGCGAGGTCTCGGAGGCCACGTTCCGCGCGATCCGCCAGCTCCGCCTCGTGGACGAGGAGGGCACCATCACGAGCTATCGCGTGCCCACCCTCGCCGAGGCGCTCGCCTGGGCCGAGGGCCGCGCCGTGCTCATGCTGGACGTGAAGCGAGGCGTCCCGATGGCCGACGTAATGGCCGAGGTTCGCGCGATGGGCGGCGGCGACCAGGCCGCGCTGATCGTCTACACGCTGGAGGCTGCCCTCGAGGCCGCCCGCCTCGCGCCGGAGATGATGATTTCCGTCTCGGCCACCTCCGCGCAGGAAGCCCGCGAGGTCCTCGCCTCCGACCTGGCCCCCGACCAGCTCATCGCGTTCGGCGGCGTCGGCCGGTTCGACGCCGAGGCCATCCGACTGCTCCACGGGGCGGGGATTCGCGTGCAGGTCGGTACGTTCGGTGAGACGGACCGCGCCGCGCAAGCGCCCGGCGGCTGGGCGGTCTACACTCCGTTTCTGGAGGCGGGCGTGGATGTCCTCGCGACGGACAACGTCCCCGTCGCCGCTATCGCGACACGAGCCCCACGACGCTAAAGAGCAGGAGCCTCGTGGTTCCGCCTCGGCACGCCCACGGAGTCCCCGAGGCGGACCTACTCGTTGAGCCGGCGCCGGAGGTCGTCCTCCACGCGTTGCCGCTCGATGTTCTCCAGAATCACGATCCGCGACTCCGCCAACGGCACGTACTGCGCGGCCTCGGGCCCAGCACGCTCCACGAACTCACGGAACGAGGCCAGCGCGAGCGCCAGCCGACCGACCTGCTGCTGCAACATCGCGCGGTTCAGGATGACCGTCGCGCGCTCGGGCGTCAGCGCCTCCGCGAGATCTATCTGTCGGAACGCCTCCTCGTCCTGCTGTGCTGTGATGAACACCCTGGCCGTTTCTTCCGCGAGGTCGGATAGCGCTCTCCGGCCGAGGGCCTCGGCGGCAGCATCCAGGAGGTCCAGCGCCTCTTTGGTCTCGCCCTCCGCGTGAGCCGCGAACCCACCCACGCGGAGCGCTGTGGCGTCCGCGCTGTCTCGCGCGATAGACTGACGGAGCACGGTCAGGGCCTCGGCAGTCTGGCCGTCATAAAACAGGGCAATGCCGAGATCGCGGAGGTTGGACGCCGTCGAGTCGTCCAGCGCGATGACCGTGCGGTAGGCGTCCACGGCGCGCCCCAACATGCCCCGGCGCATCCGGTCAGCCCCATCGAGGCGCCAGAGTGGGGCGGAGGCCGGGAGGGCACGCAGAGCCTCGTCGAGGTGGGCAGGGAGCATCGCTGTGCCTCGGTAGACCCGCGCGAGGGCGAGGGCCGTCGCTTCGTCTCGCGGATACAGCCGGAATGCCCGGCGCAGGACGGGCACGGCGAGATGAGACGAGTCGGTCTGTGCGAGGGCGCGGCCCAACGCACCCAGCGAGGCCGGGTTCATGGAGTCGCGCGCGACGAGAGCGATGTACAGCGGGATGGCCTCGGCTGGGCTCCGTCGCACCACGAGCGCCGCCAGTGCCGACGTCGCGGCCTCGCTGGAGTCGGCGCGAACGGAGCGGGCGTAGGCCGCCTCGGCAGCACGGAAGTCGCCGAGCGCTTCGAGACTCCGCCCGAGCAGGAGCTGCGCGGGAGCATCGGTCGTGTCTATCCCCGCGAGGACCTCGACCGCGTCGAGCGGGCGCCCGAGGTCGAGCGAGAGGCGTGCCGCGAGGAGGGCCGCCTCGGGACCGAGGTCGCCGGAGTCGATTAGCATCGCCAACGCGCCGGGGGTGTCGCCGGAGGCGTAGAGCGCGCGGGCACGGTCCAGGGGCGCCTGGGCAACCGCACCGGCAGCAAGGAAGAGCGAGAGGGAGAGGGCGCGAAGCACGGACGTTCAGCTTGGATACGATCCGAATAGTACGGATAGTTAGGCGGGTCCGCTGATCCACGCGTCGAGCCACGCACGAAGCCACGCCCGGTCTCCCGGCACGAGCGGAACCGCGCCGATGCCTACCGCCTCGTGCGAGCACCAGAGCCGACTGCTCGCGAACGTGTCTGCGGCTTCATGCGGGTAGAGCGCTGCGGCCCGCTCGAGGAGTGGCTGCCCCCCTGTATCCACGATGGCATCGCGATATCGGTGGAGGTCGCCGAGGGCGTCTTCCGGCGGACTGGGTGCGCCGTGGCGGCGGAGATAGCCGACGGAGTCATCGCGGCGGTACTTGGCATCCAATACGGCGCGGCGGGCAGGCTGACCGGGGGGGTGAAACGTGAGAAAGAGATCGGGCCGCTGCGTGAGAAGGGCGGGCGAACCGCCGAATCGTGGTTCGTACGCCACCTCCAGTTCGCCCCGAGACCCTACCAACCGAACGCTCGCCTCTCGCCCACGGCGCACACGAACCCGTGCTCCTCTCGCGATCACACCAAACGGCGCCATCGGCACCTTCGCCCCGATCACGCTCGCCGCCTCCTGCACGACAGCCAACGCCGCCCATGTCTCGAAGAGCCGTGCTGTCCCCATCCAGGCAGTCTCTATCTCACCCTCTGCCACGGCCAGCCCTGCATCGAGCAGCTGGAGCGACTCGAATGCCTGACGATACGATGGGCGCCGACGGAGTACGAGGGGTGCTCGCTTTGGAGCACGTGCTCCCGACACACCGGCCAACGGCTCGATCCGTACGATTCGGTGGAGGGCATCGTCTATCCTCGCGAGGTCCTCGCGGAGCAGAAGACGGCGCCCGTGCTCCGCATGTGGATGCGCGCCCTCCTCGCGCCGAAGTGCCGCTAGCCGCCGTATCGCGCGGTCCAGCCGAGCCCGAATCCAGCGATGCACAGCTGCATGACCCGATGACCGAAGCACCGAAACTGGCATGTGCTCCCGAACCGGAATCTCCGAGACATCGAGCCATGCTCCGCGCCCCTTTCCTTTTCGGATCGCCGCCACACTGGCAGCGTCTCCGCGCAAGCGCGACGCGGGACGCACCCGCGCTTCGCGAAGGAGCACGGTCTCTGGATTCCGCGAGAGCGCGAGGATTGCAGGCTCCAGGCGCCGGACCACCTCGCGGAGCACGGCGACCCAGGCCGGGCTGGACCTCTCACCTCCGGGCGCGCTTTCTTCTGTTGCCGCACCCCACGCCCTGCGAGCTGCGCCTGTCCACACCGCCTCGATCTCCTCCCGCATCGTTGCGACCTGGGCCACGTTGAGCTTGACTGGGAGCACACGCCACGAGACTTCTATCTCTGGTCGCTCGTCGACTCGGACGACGAACGTGCTTCGGCCCGCCTCGTCGCGCACGCGGATGCGGCCGTGCATTACCCGCCCGCCCTCGGTGAGCACGAGCCCGTTGGTCTGGGACAGATCGCGATGAAAGACCTCGACCGTCTCGTCGGTGCGGCCCTGAACGAGGAGTGAGAGCGTGGCCTCCTCAGGGAGAGCGAGCGGCAGGCGCACCTCAGGATCGGCGACCTGGCGCTCTGTTTCGCTCGCGACCTCAGCAGGACTACGGAACGTGCGGACGCGAACCTCGTGACCTGGCGCCGTCGCAGGTACCGAGGGACCGGTCCACGAGATGCGGACGCGGTCAGTCACGATGGTCAGGAGATCAGCCACCGCGTATGCTACTGTGCCCATGGACGTGCCGCCTCTCCTCCGCCTGACTCTCCGCGACGGAACGACCGTCGGTCTCCGGCCGGTCACACCCGATGATGCAGGTCGCCTCGTTCGAGGCTTCGAGGCCCTTTCTCTCGAATCGCGGCGATTTCGGTTCCTTTCGCCGCTCTCGCGGCTCACCGATGAACAGGCGCAGTACCTCGCGAGCGTGGACCAGCGGGACCACGTGGCGTGGGGCGCCGTCCCGCTCCATTCTCCCGAGGCGGACGGACTCGGTGTCGGGCGGATGGTGCGCCTTCCTCGTGAGACTGCCGTCGCGGAGTTCTCGCTCGTCGTGACAGACGACGCACAGGGGAGTGGGCTCGGCTCGATGCTATTCGCGCTGCTCGTCGCCCTGGCGCCCTCGCGTGGGATCGACACGCTGCGCGGCTACGTAGCGGCAGACAACGTGCGGATGACCCGCTGGATGCGACGCCTCGGTGCGACGGCTCATGCAGACGCGAGCGAGATCACGTTTGACCTTCCGACCGATCTCGCGCGGCTCTCCGACGCCTTGCGCCGAGAGGTCCATCAGATCCGGGAAGCTGCCCGGAAGCAGGGCATTCCGCTCCATGCTTCCTAACTCCAGAACGTCGCGACGCCGTCTTCGACCAGGCCTTCCACGATCCTCGCGAGACGCGCCGAGGTACGTGGCAAACACGCTTCTGGGAGCACGCCTCTGCGTCCAGCATCTCGCCATGCATCAAGGAGCACGAGAGCGTCGTGCTCCTGCCCGCCCAACCGGTTCTCCACCGCCCAAACGAGCAGAGAGAACACGGCATCCCGGAGCGCTACCCCAGCGCCGTCGACACGTGGGAGTAGCTTCATCATCAGCGCGAGATCGAGCCCGTCGGTCGGCGCCCCTTCGCGCGTGCGGAACGCTCCCATCACCTCCGAGGCATGGAGTGCAAAAAGCGCGATCTCGTCGCGCGAGCGGTATCCAATGCCTAGCCCCGCAGGCGCGAGGATCTCATCGGCCACTGCCACCGCCTCGACGGCGCGCTCGATGGTCTGGCGATCAATCTGGGAGAGGTTCGAGAGTCCACCGAGGCGGAGAGACCGGGATTGCCACGCCGAGACGGGCCACTGCTCCGATTCGACCGAAACGCCCTCCTGGACTTCCCAGACGCCGAGATCGGGTGCGCCGAGTTCTAGCGTGAAGGCGCGATCCAGTACCTTTCGGCTAAAGGCATAGGCGCTCTCGTCTACGTTCACCGTACCGATGAGCGCGAGGTTTGGCCCCATTCGGACAGCCTGCCAGACGGCGTCCTCAGGAGCGAGCGTTTCACTAACGAGAGGCGGCGTCTCGCCTCCCCCATCCTCGGCGGGAGCACGCCCCTCCATCCGGCTCAGTACCTCCGCGAGATAGTACTCCGGGCGAGCGAGATTCATCTCGTCCAGCACGAGGAGGTGCTGGTGTCGCCGGTCTGCATCTGCCTCCCGAGCTGCTCGGAGCACGCCACCTGCTTGGAAGCGTCCATCGAGCTTTCGGTAGCCCAGCGTTTCCGACGGATCCGTCCAGTCGGGCCGAACCGGGAGCACGTTGGTACGAGCCCCTGTCGCCTCCGCGACGAGTTGCGGGAGACGGCTCTTGCCCACACCGGTCACGCCCGCCAGGATCGCGAACGGACGCGTGCGTAGCGCCGTCACGAACGCCGCTACCTGCCACGGCGCATAGATGAAGCCTCGTGCCTCTATGTGAGCGATCAGGCGTTCCATGGCACCACCGAGGTCGAACGACTCGGCCGCGTAGCGGACGCGAGGCTCTGCGACCACCTTCACCTCGGGCGGCTGGCGGCTCGTCTCTCGAACCGCCTCCACCATCTCCATGAGCGCCTCCGGGTCCTGCCCGGCTCGCGCCGCGACCAGAAACTCCAGCACCTTGCCGTCCACAGCAGGCAACGGATGGAGCACTCGCTGCACGACGCGCCGGAAGCGTCGGTCCTCGGTCGGCTCGTCTGGGTACTGGCCGAGGACACGGAGATGCGGCGCGAACCCATCGTACGGCACCCACGCCTCCTCGGGGAGCACCGTGAGGCGCCGCACGCGAACACGGTGTGGCAAGTGCCGACCCATCACCAGGGACGTGCTGTCCTCGAACGCCTCCCCGACAGCCTCCACGAGCGCAGCTAGCGTCCGGCTGCCCGAGATGTACGCGAAGATCCGGTCGCCGGGGCGCACGTCCTGCAAGGCCCGCCGCCCCTGCCGGTTGAGGGCGAACGTCTCCGCGCGGGCGAACGCCGCCAGCGCGTCGGGGGGCACGGACCAGATCCAGTACTGCATGGTCCGCGAGGATACGCTGAGGCTCCCGCAAAGACCGACCGTCCCCGCCTCGGTGCTGCCGCGGACACCCCGAGGCGGAGCGTTTTGTCACCGGAGGTCCACGAGATCCGCTCGCGCGTACGACCTTGCGTCCGACCCACCCACTGCTGCCCGATGCGCTCGTTCCCGGCCCTCGCGCTCGCTTCCGTCTTGCTCCTCGCTCTCGGCTGCGACGCCGACTCGCCGCCTTCGGGCTCCGGCTCAGGGCCTCCGCCTCCAGACCCGAGCGTTCCATCCCCGCCCTCCGGCACGGTCTTCGACGCTGCCGTAGACCGGCCCGGAGAGTGGATCTTCGTGCCCACCGCCGGAGCCCTCTGCCGCGACGGATCCCCGACGGGCCTCGGCTTCCGATACGAGGTCGGCGCCCAGGACCTGCTCCTCCTCCTCGGCGGAGGCGGGGTCTGCTTCGATGCCAGGACATGCAGCAACAACCGCGCGAGCTACGACGAGAACGACTTCGAGGCCACGATGAAGCGACTCGGCGAGGCAGGCATTCTCAGTCGCGCGGCCACCAACCCGGTAGCAGGATGGAATACCGCGTTCGTGCCCTACTGCACGGGCGACCTGCACGGCGGCACCATCTCCGATGTACGCGTGGACGGAGTACCCAGCGTGCAGCAATTCGTGGGCCACCGCAACGTGGAACTCTACCTGGATCAACTGGAACCGTTCGTCCTCACCCCCCGCCGCGTCTTGGTAGCGGGCGGAAGTGCAGGCGGCTACGGCACGCTCCTCGCCTTCGACGATGTGGCGCGCCGCTTCCCAAACTCTGAGCTCTTCCTCCTCAACGACTCCGGCCCCTTCTTCTTCGACGACGCCGTCTTCTCTCCTAATCTCGGGACCACAATCGAGTCGCTGTTCCGGCTCTCTCAGTCCGTCCCCGAGGCTGCACTCTTCCAACCCGACGGCCTCCAGACCGTCTACGCGCACTACGCCCAGACCTACCCCGAGGCCACCTTCGCGCTCGCCTCGTACACGGATGACCCCACCATCCGCGACTACCTCGCCGCCGGACAACCTGACGGCCAGATCACCAGCGCAGAGTACGCGGGCGGTGTGCGTGATCTCTCCGCGAGGCTCCCGGCCGAATGGCACACGTACGTCGCTGAGGGCGAAGGGCACGTCTTCATCGCGAAGAACGGCGGCTATGCAGGCGCCCGCTCGCCCAACGTGTCGGCGTGGCTCGGGGATCTCCTGAACGGACGCGGCAACGACGTGGAGGCGAGCGCACCCTAGCCCCCGCACGAGAAATCGACCGCACAGGCCTTCCCCGCCTCGGTCCCGCCATGGACCTACCGAGGCGGACCCCCTCGCGAAGCGCCGGGTACACACAGGCACGCCCGTGTGACGCACCGTCGTCACCCCGGCGTGCTAGGCTTCCCGGCTGCCCCACCGCGACCCGACATGGCGACGATTGCCCGCATCGACTCTCCCTTCACGCTCGACACCCCCTTCCGCCCGACGGGCGACCAGCCCCGCGCCATCGCGGAGTTGACTGAGGGACTCTTTCGAGGCGACCAGTATCAGACGCTCCTCGGCGCGACCGGTACCGGCAAGACGTTCAGCGTCGCGAACGTCATCCAGAAAGTGGGCAAGCCGACGCTCGTCCTCTCCCACAACAAGACCCTCGCGGCACAGCTCTTCGCGGAGTTCCGGACGTTCTTCCCGAGCAACGCCGTCGAGTTCTTCATCTCCTACTACGACTATTACCAGCCCGAGGCTTACATCGTCTCGTCCGACACGTACATCGAGAAGGACATGGCGATCAACGAGGAGATCGACCGCCTTCGCCTTCGCGCGACGAGTGCGCTGGTGAGCGGCCGGCAGGACATCGTGATCGTCGCGAGTGTCTCGTGTATCTACGGGCTCGGCAACCCGGAGGAGTACAAGAAGCGCATCATCCAGGTCTCGCCCGGGCAGGTCGTGGACCGCGACGAACTCCTGCGCCAGCTCGTCCAGGTCTTCTACACCCGCAACGACATCGACTTCGCGCCCGGCACCTTCCGCGTGCGCGGCGATCAGGTGGAGGTCTTCCCGGCGTACTTCGAGGACCAGGCCTACCGCATCACCTTCTGGGGCGACGAGGTGGAGAAGGTGATGCGCATCGATCCCGTCAGCGGGAAAGAACTCGCTAGCGAGGGCGACCTGCTGACGATTTACCCCGCGAAGCACTTCGTCACGCCGGAGGACCACCTCAACCGCGCGATTGCGGGCATCGAGGAAGAGCTTCGCTGGCGCCTCGCGATCCTCCGCAACGAGGGCAAGCTCGTGGAGGCGCAGCGTCTGGAGCAGCGGACCCTCTTTGACATCGAGATGATCAAGGAGATCGGGTACTGCTCCGGCATCGAGAACTACTCGCGCCACATGGACGGCCGCGAGCCCGGCACGCGCCCCTCCACCCTCTTGGATTACTTCCAGATGAGCTACGGCGACGACTGGATCCTCGCCGTGGACGAGAGCCACGTCAGCATCCCGCAGGTTCGCGGGATGTACAACGGCGACCGCGCGCGCAAGCTGAACCTCGTGGAGCACGGCTTCCGCCTGCCCAGCGCGATGGACAACCGCCCGCTCACCTACGAGGAGTTCGAGCGCTTCCACCATCAGGTCGTCTTCGTCAGCGCGACGCCTGCCGACTACGAGTTGGAAATGTCGGGAGGCGTCGTCGTGGAGCAGATCATCCGCCCGACGGGCATCTTAGACCCGAAGGTGGAGGTCCGCCCCGTGGAGGGACAGATCGACGACCTCCTCGGCGAGATCCGCGACCGCGTCAAGGCCGGGGGCCGCGTCCTCGTGACCACCCTGACGAAGCGCATGTCTGAGGACCTGACGGACTACCTCGACAGCTTCGGGGTTCGTGTCCGCTACCTCCACTCCGACATCGACGCGCTGGAGCGGGTGGACATCCTCCGCGACCTCCGCCTCGGAGAATTCGACGTGCTCGTCGGCATCAACCTTCTTCGCGAGGGGCTGGACCTGCCGGAGGTCAATCTCGTCGCGATTCTCGACGCCGACAAGGAGGGCTTCCTCCGTTCCGAGCGCTCGCTCATCCAGACCGCTGGGCGCGCGGCGCGCAACGCGGACTCCATCGTCGTCCTCTACGCCGACCGCATCACGGACTCGATGGCGCGGATGATGGACGAGACCGAGCGGCGCCGCGAGATCCAGATGGAGTACAACCGCGAGCACGGCATCACGCCGCAGACCGTCACGAAGTCCATCGACGAGATCCGCAAGGGCACCCTGGTGGCGGACCACAAGCCGGAGCCCGAGGAGACGCCCGCCGTCTCGTACTACTCCGGCCCGACGCAGCTTCCGAAGGTGGCGGACCCCGTCGTGAAGTACCTCACGGACGACCAGAAGCGCGATCTCGTGGCGCAGCTCACGCGCGAGATGGACGAGGCCGCCGCGAACCTGGAGTTCGAGAAAGCCGCCGAGCTGCGCGACTCCATCGAGCAACTGGAGGCCAGCCTCGCCGCCTGACCCCGCCCGCCTCGGGACCTCCACGGAGCCACCGAGGCGGACAGGGGCGATCCCCACATTCTCTGGAGGCGAGAACAGCCGTACCTCCTATCCCTTGCGGAGCCTCACCGACTGCCATGCCCCGACTCCTCCTCGTCCTCGCCCTTCTCGCGCCGCCCCTCGCAGCCAGCCAGACCTGCGGCGGGGCACTCACGCTGCCTCTCGCCCGATTCGAGACCACGGCATCTGGCGAACAGGAATGGCGAGCGGTCTCGACGTTCTACTTCAACGCTGCCATCGCTGCAGTGGAGGGGGAGGGAAGCGCGGCGCCGGAGCACGCCCCTCTAGACTGGTTCCTCTCGCGCGACACGGACTACCACGTCACCCGCGACTCGCTCTCGTCGCCGTTCAGCGGGCTCGTCCAGCCCCCGGACACAATGCGTGTCTGGACACAGTGCGGGTACGTGCTCCTCCGCCTCTCTATCACCGACCGATGGGCACGCGAGACGATGACGCTGGACCTCTACGATGTCCCGGCTCACATCCCGCTGCGTCCCTCCCGGCCCATCCCGTTCCACCCGGGCCGCTTCGCGCTGAACGTCCGCGAGGCCCTCAACCCCGAGCAGAGGTTGGGGTTCGACGTGGACCGAATCGTTCAGATCGACTGATTCGAGCACTCGTGTTAGAGACCGAGCGTCAGCAGCTATCCTCGCGCATCCTCATCCTTCGCGCATGCATCCCGAATACCGCTACCGCGCTACCATCGCGTCGGTCTACGACGGCGACACGTTCCGCGCCGACGTGGACCTCGGGTTCTCGGCGTGGCTCAAGAACATTCAGTTTCGGATGTTCGGAATCAACACCCCTGAGCTCCGCGGCGGGACCGAGGAAACCAAACGCGCCGGGTATGCCGCCCGAGACCGTCTTCGCGAGCTAATGCCGGTCGGCAGCGCCGTGCTGATCCGCTCGACGAAAGCGGGCAAGTACGGCCGCTATCTCGCGGACGTGTACCGCGAGGTAGACGGCGAGACGCTCCACCTCAACCAGATCCTGCTGGACGAGGGCCACGCCACGGAGTACTTGCTCTGACCTCGCCTGCCTCCGGGGACTACCGAGGCGAACAAGGTCGCGAGATCTCAGAGTCCGGCGCTCTGCTCCCCCTTCTCGAACAGAAGCCCCTCGACGCGCCCGAACGAGGCGCGCAGCCCTGTGACGGCGCCCGCCGCGTCCCGCTCCATGCTGACGTTCCCGAGGAGCAGGGACACAAACTCGTCCTCCTGACTCGGAATCAGAGGCATCTCGCCTCGTCTCGGGTGGGACATCACGAGGCTGTCCCCGTCCAGGCGGACCTCGTACGCCGTGCCGACTTCCGAGCTAGCGTACCGCCCGACGTAGGCAGCCAGTTCAGCCGGGGCGGGGACCCACGGCTCGGTGCGAACGAACTGGAACCCGTCTCCTATCAAGACAGCGCCGCCTGTAGCCGTTCCGTCGGCGTCCAGGTCGAACCGGATGCTGACATCGAAGCCGACATCCAGAAACAGCGTGTCGGAGAGTGGGCGAAGCTCGGTCGGCGGCGCCACATCCGAACGGATCGTGTAGCCATCGCCCTCGCGTTCCACGTGCAGCGTCATGCCCAACGCCTCAGAGTAGTACGACCCGATGTAGGCTTCTGGATTCGCGAGCGTCACCGGCTGCGGCGCAGAGGTCTCCTCAGCCTCTTCGGTGGGGGCTTCGGGACGCTGCGGTATCTCCATGGCATCGGCGAAGGCCGTTTCCGCGACGCGCTCTGCGATCCCTCGGCTATCGAACGAAGCGACGTTGCCCAGTGTGAGCACACCCGCATCGATCTCGGGATAGTAGGCGAGGAACGAGCGATATCCTGCGAGCGCTCCGCCGTGCTGGATCCTGGAAAGCCCTCGATGCCCGTCGCGGAAGAGCGCGAAGGCGTACCGCAGCGTATCGCCATCAGCGAGAACGCCGCGTTCGAGCATCTGATCGGCCACTGCAGCACCACCGACCTCGTGCGTTCGGAAGTTGCGGATCCAGTGGACGAGATCGCCGATGGTTGAGTAGATCCCACCCGCACCGTACGCGGAGAACGGAGAATCGGCCAGGGCAAAGCCGTCGCCAGCCGGACGATAGGACGCCGCGCGGCCCGGGACGATCTCGCGATGGTCATCGCCCACGAACGTGTGGTTCATCCCGAGCGGCCGGAACACTTCCCGTTCCATCCAAGCCCGGAACGAGTCACCGGTCACCCGCTCAACGATCTCCGCCAGCGCGATGTAGTTCGAGTTGCTGTAGCCGAACTCAGTGCCTGGCTTGAAGTTGAGTTCGCGCTGCCGCAGCACGAGGTCACGCGCGATCTCCTGCGTCACGAGATCACCATCCCGGACGCCTGCCATCGTGAGGAGACCGAAGGAATCGCGCAGGCCACTCGTGTGATGGACCAGCTGGCGGACCGTGACGGGGCGGTCGAGATCGAGTTCTGGGAGATACGTGTGGACGTTCGCATCCAGATCGATCATACCCCGCTCCGCGAGCATCGCGATGGCAAACGCGGTGAACTGCTTCCCAACGGAGCCGATGTAAAACACGGTCTCCGGTGTGATCGGGGCCTCGTGTTCCAAGTGGGCCGCGCCGTAGCCCTTCGCGAAGACCACCTCTCCCGCGCGCACTACCGCCACGGCACCACCCGGCGACCCCGGCGCGTCGTACGCTCGCATCAGAGAGTCCACGACAGGTTCGAAAGGTGCCTCCTGTGCATGTAGCGAGGGCAGGGAGAGGAGCAGAGCGAGGACGAGAGGGAACGGGCGACGCATCGGCGCAACTGGGACGGATTGACATATGCTAAAATATTAACACACCTCATCCCGTGTCGTCTAAAAATCCGCGTCCGTGCCCGGCTCCCTCTCCGCCTCGGTAACGCGACGGGGGGATCCAGCCGACCGTTCGCCTAGTCCCACCTGTCGTTTCTGGCCCCGGGCGGTGAGGTCTGACCGCCTTGACCTCACACTCAACGCTCGCGCGCGAGGAGATCCAGCACGACAGGTAAGTGGTCCGAGAGCCGCTCTGGCGCGCGTAGCAGAAGTGGCACGTCCACCTGGATCACTTCGGGCCGTACGCCCTCGCTCGGCAGCACATGATCCAGCCGACGCTGCGGCGCCTCGGCTGGGTGCGTGAACCGGCCGGTTCCCTCCAGCGGGTCCCCGAGGCGGACGGGGCCGAGCGTGCCATCCGCGTTGAGGAGGGCCGCGAAGGACGGCGTGCCGGGGATAGCGTTGAGGTCGCCCGCGAGGAGGATGTTCGCATCGCCTGGCCTCGCGCTGAATCGCTGGCCAAGCCATGCGTGGAGCAACGCCGCCTGCGCCGAGCGCCATGCCTCGTTGCGGTCGCCGCGCCCCGCCTTGAGATGCGCTGCGACGAGCGTGAACGTGTAGCCCGGCCTCGCGTACACGTCCACGGCCAGCATCCGGTGGTTGATGAGGTCCGTCGCATCCGGGCGTCCCTCGTCGTCGGTCTCGCCGGGAATGGGCGTGACGGCGTCTGCGAAGGTGGTGAGCGGACCGAGCGGAAGGCGGCTGATCACCAGGACATTCTGGTACCAGTCCGCGTCGTCGGCGGAGGCGACGAAGCGGTAGCCGAGGTCCGGCGCGAGGCTATCCAGCACGGCCCGGACAGGTCCTTCGCCTTCTACCTCTTGCAACGAGACCACATCCGCATCCATCGCGCGGAGGAGATCAATAAACAGCTGGTGTTTCTCGCGAACTGCGGCAGAATCCACCTCGCTCTCGCGGCGAGCGCTCACGTACGGATCGTCGAAGAGGTCCACAAAGTGCTCCGCGTTAAACGTCGCGACGCGGACGGTATCGCCCTCGGGATACGCATAGCCCGGGAGGAGCGTCTGCGCGGCGCGGACGGTGTCGGGACCCGCCGGGCCGGAGGTAGAGCAGCCCGCGAGGACGAGAACGGAGAGAAACCAGACGAAGCGCATGACGGCAGGAGGGACGGGCCGGAGCCTACCGCCGTCCAGTGCTCCGTGCTCCCGCCTCGGGTCCTTCCGGGGAAAGACCGAGGCGGGGAGAGAGACCGGTCAGCGGACGACTGTCGCGCGACGCGTGAGCGTCTCGCCGCCCGCGCTCAGACGCACCGTGTAGACACCGCTGCGGAGACGACCTGCATCCCACGAGACCGTGTGGGAGCCCCCCGCGAAGGCCCGGCTCGCCGGGGTGGCGACGAGGCGACCGAGGGCGTCGAGTACCTCCAGGCGGACGTGTTGCGCCTCTGGCACACGGAAGGACAACGTCGTGCTCGCGCGGAGCGGGTTGGGGCTAGGTATCGCGAGGGCGTAGCCCCGAGACTCTGGACTCTCCTCACCGCGCGTCGTCACGGCTCCATCTGCGGCCGCGAGGCTTGCGAGGAGACCATCGGCGTCCGTGCCCGCTGCCAAGGCGTAGGACACGACGGCCGTCTCGCCTGCAGGGATGGACACCGGCCCACTCCCGATCACGCCGCGCTGGTCGGCGGCGGTGTTCGTGAGCGTACTGTCCTGCGAGAGGCCCTGGAACAGGTCAGGATCAGACTGGGGCTGACCGGCACCCGGCGGGTACGGGATCACAAACCGCCAGGCCTCCAACTCCTCATCGCCGATGACAGCAGCACCGAAGTAGTTGGGCGTGGCTCCCGTCGGATCCCAGACGTACATCACGTCGGCGTCCGTATCCACAGCAGCGAGGTTGTCCGCGAAGACGTTCCCCCCCACGTCCCAGTCAAAGAAGAGACCGGGATAGACCTCCGGGATGTCTGTCGAGCCCGTGTTGGTGATCTCGTAGATGTACACCACGACATCCGGGTTGTTGGTGTCATAGTACGCGTTCAGTTCCACGCTCACGTTGTTGGCCGCATTGGTAAACACGGCGCGAGCGGCTCCGGTGTAGCCTGGGATGGGCGTCGAGGTCGGCGTGCCCAGTTCCTGCTGCGACCACCCGGTCGCGTTGGTCAGGATGTAGGCGTCACCGACGACATTGCCCGACGTGAAGCCGAGCAGAAAGCCTGCGCCGCAGAGGCCGTCATCGCCGTTGTAATTGAAGGCATTGCCAGAACCGCTGCAGTCGCCACCGATGTTGCCATTGCCGTAGACCGACGAGATAACCGTCCCGCTGTTGAACAGGATCTGCGCACTCGGCGCGCTAGCGATGAACACCAGCAGAGCGAGAGCGAGGAGGAGAGTAGGAATGCGCATAGGGGGTGAGGAGGGAAAGGGCCAAAAGGGGCTTGAGGGAAGACATCAAGGTAGCGTGAAGCTCTCTGCCTCTACCTTCTCATTTGTCCCCATCTTGCTCGCTCTGGGGGAGGTGGCTCAGCCCTTACCAACCTCCAAGACGCACTCCGCCCGCCTCGGGCCCTCCACCGAGGCGGGCGAGGTCAGCGGACAACGACGACTCGCCGCGACTGCTGAGCGTCGCTCGTTGTCAACCGGACGGTGTAGACGCCCGCTGCGAGACGGGGCGTTTCGAGCCTCGCTTCATGCGCCCCTGCTGGTCTCTCGCCCGCCGCGAGTACCGCGACCTCGCGCCCGAGGACATCCAGGACCGTCAGGCGGATACTCCCAGGTGCGGCGAGGCGATACGGCACGACGACGGTACCTCGCGCCGGGTTGGGGAAGGCATCGCCGAGCGCGAGGCTCTCGGCTGGGTCCGCCTCGGTGGTCGTGGCGGGCAGGTCGGTGGTGTAGAACCGCACAACGGCGCCTTGCAGTGTGGCGACATCGCTCGTGCCGGTGTCATCCAGGAAGATCTGCCGCTGGAGGGGGCGGCCCCGGCCGAAGTCGATCCGATCCGCTACCTGGGCCGTGGCCGGGTCGGTCGGGCAGCCGTTTGGGTCTGCCGCGACGGTCGCCGAGGCGAGCGCGTCGTACGCCTCGTACTCCCCGCCCATCGGGTAATAGGCGTAGATCCGGTCCGTGCCCGGACGCCTCAACGTCGGACTGGTAGACGGTCCAGAAGCGGTCGAACGTCGCACACGTAGTCGGATCGGTCTCGCCGCTGGCATCGAGGGGGCCGGGCCAGAACTCATAGGGACCGTACTCGGTGGCGGCGCCCATCGTGATGCCTCCGATCTCGCCTGCGATCCACAGGGCAGAGGCGAAAAGTGCGTCGGTTCCACGCCCCTTCGGAACCTCATACACGCCCCCCCACTGCCCATCGCGCTGCCAGAAGAATCCGCCCGTGGTGTAGAGCCTCGCCCGGACACCGCCCACGTCGAGGTCGACCTCCGCCGTCCCGGTCTCGCATGCCTCCGGACCACGAGCCGAGACGATGGGCGGAGGAAGGGCCTTCGCGCGGGTGCCGTCCTCGGGGATCTGCGCGATGGCAGGAGGCGCGGCGAGCGCGAGGAGAAAAAACGGAAAGGCAGCAGTGTAGCAGAGCTTCATGCGCACGTAGGGGGATCCATAACGATACAGGAGCGCGCCACCTCTCGCAGGTCCTTTCCCAGACCCACATATGCCGCGCGCCCCGACGGCCGGAGCCATCGGGGCGCGAGTCGGTCTGCCTCGGTCTGTCCGTGGAGACGCCGAGGCGGGAGGAGCTACGGGCTAGTAGCGCGTCGTGACGGCCTTGCGCTTGAGCGCGGAGAGCCAGCGCGTGATGTCGATCCCCTTCGGGCAGGCCTGGACACAGTTGAAGATGGTGTAGCACTTCCAGAGACCGTCCTTGGAGTCGACGATCTGGAGCCGCTCCTCTGCCTCCGTATCGCGCGAGTCGAAGACGTAGCGGTACGCCTTGAGCATCGCGGCAGGGCCGAGGTAGTCTGGATCGGCCCAGGTGCTCGGGCACGAGTGTGTGCACGCACCGCACATGATGCACTTGGTGGCGTCCTCGATGATGGCGTGGTCCTCTGGGCTCTGGAACCGCTCCTTCTCCGGCGTCGGGCCGTCGTGGATGAGCCACGGCATGACCGCGCGGTACTTATCGAAGAACCGGCTCTGGTCAATGACGAGGTCCTTCACGATGGGCGCGGCCGGGAGTGCCTCAAACGTGATCGTGTCTCCATCGGAGAGGCCCATGTCCTGGATGAGGATGGAGCAGGCGAGCAGGTTCTCGCCGTTGATCTTCATCGCGTCCGATCCGCAGATACCGTGGGCGCAACTCTTGCGGAAGGAGAGACTCCCGTCGAGATGCCACTTGACGTAATGGAGAAGGTCCAGGGCGCGGTCCATTGGATCTGCAGGGACCTTGAACTCTTCCCAGCGCGGGCGGGCGTCTTTCTCGGGGTCGTACCGCTTGATCTTGACGGTGAGCGTCATCGCGGCCTTTGGCGGAGCGCCAGTCTTCTCAGCGCGAGTCGCCTTTTGGGCGGCGGTGGGAGCGGCCGGGGCGGTGAGGGTATCTGCCATGTGTTTGGGGACCGGGGCAAGGGCGAAGGAAGAGAGGAAGCGATTTCCCATCCCTCTGCTCTTTGTCCCTAGTACTTGCGCTCCTTGGGCTGGAACCGGGTAATGATGACGTCCTTGTAGCCGATCTCCGTCCCGCCCTTCTGGTCACTCCAGAAGAGGGTGTGCTTGAGCCAGTTGGCATCATCGCGAGAGTCGTAGTCCTCGCGAAGGTGGGCGCCCCGGCTCTCGGTGCGGTTGCGAGCACTCTCGGCGATGGACTCGGCGTAGTCCACCATAAACTGGACCTCGACGGCGTCCATGAGGTCGGTGTTGAACCGCTTGCCTTTGTCGTCGCAGGTGACATTGGCAGCACGCTCGCGGAGGGTTTGGAGATCACCCATGGCCTCGGTGAGCGTGTCGTCCGTGCGGTAGACGGAAACGTTGTTCATCATCGTCTCCTGGAGGTCCGTTCGGATGGTGACGGCGCGCTCGCCGTCCGTGCGGGAGAGGATGCTATCGAGCATCTCGCGGGTGCGCGCCTCGGGCGCCTCGGTGAGGGGGTTGAGATCCTGGCCGTCCTTGATGGCCTTCGCCATCGCCATGCCGGTGCGGCGACCGAAGACGACAAGGTCGAGCAAGGAGTTCGTCCCGAGTCGATTCGCGCCGTGGACACTGACGCAGGCAGCCTCACCACAGGCGTAGAAGCCCTCCACCACATCGCCACGGTCTGAGGATTGGACCACCTGGCCGTCGTTGTTGGTGGGGATGCCGCCCATCGCGTAGTGACACGTAGGGGCTACCGGAATCGGTTGCTTGACCGGATCGATGCCGAGATAGACACGGCTGAAGGTGCTGATCTCGGGCAGCTTGTGCTCCAGCACCTCCTTGCCGACGTGCGTCATGTCCAGCACGACGTGATCGCGCCCCCCGACGCCGCGGCCCTCGCGGATCTCCTTGTAGATGCACTGCGAGACCATATCGCGCGGCGCGAGATCCTTGACCGTCGGCGCGTAGCGCTCCATGAACCGCTCACCGTCCGAGTTACGGAGAATGCCACCTTCGCCACGCGCACCCTCGGTGATGAGGATGCCGAGGCGGTAGAGGCCGGTCGGATGGAACTGGATGAACTCCATGTCCTCTAGCGGGATGCCCGCGCGAAGCGCGATGGCGAAGCCGTCGCCGGTACCCGCGTGGGCGTTGGAGGTCGTCTTGAAGGCCCGTCCGTAGCCGCCCGTGGCGAAGCAGGTGATCTTGGAGTGGAACGTGTGGACCTCACCCGTCAGAATCTCGTAGGCCACGCAGCCGGAGACTGCGCCGTCGTCGTTCCGAACGAGGTCCAGGACCTGGTACTCGTCGTAGAAGTTGACGTTGTTCTTGACGCACTGCTCGTAGAGCGTGTGCAGGATCATGTGGCCGGTTCGGTCGGCGGCGTAGCACGCGCGGCGAACGGGGGCCTCGCCGAAGTTGCGCGTATGCCCTCCGAAGCGGCGCTGCGCGATCTTCCCCTGCTTGGTGCGGCTGAACGGGACGCCGTAGTGCTCCAACTCGATGATGGTGCGCGGAGCATCCTTGCACATCTGCTCGATGGCATCCTGGTCGCCGAGGTAATCAGAACCCTTCGTGGTGTCGAAGGCATGCCAGAGCCAGTTGTCTTCCTCCTCGTTGCCGAGCGCGGCCCCGATGCCGCCCTGCGCAGCGCCCGTGTGCGAGCGAAGCGGGTGGAGCTTGGAGACAACAGCCACGTCCGCTCCGCCCTCGGAGGCATAGAGCGCAGCCATCAGCCCGGCGCCACCGGCGCCGACGATGACGATGTCGTGCGTAAAGGTCATGAGTTTGGGGGATGGAGAAAGAGGACAACAGAAGGGACGACCTGCCCCTGTCGGATGCCCGCTTCCCTCTACAGTCCAGCGACGATGACGGAGTAGGCGCCGATCACAAAGAGCACCAGCGCGACGGTCCACGAGAGCGCGGAGAGCCCGACGCGGGCCATGTCGTTCCGCACGTAATCCGTGATGACGTTGTTGAGGCCGTAGAAGCCGTGGTGCAGCGCGAATGCCAAGAACAACAGGTTGAAGGCCTTCCAAAGCCCGGCGTAGACAGGGTCCGCGAGGCGGAGCATGAGTACGTCGTACGAGCTCGGGTTGGGAGCAGTGGAAGTGGCGGGCTCCTCGCCGTCTTGCGCCTGGATCACGCGTGGCTCTTCGGGTGAGACCTGCGCCTCGCGCGCCTTGAACTGGCGGACGGCCTCTGCGGCCTCCGGGGTGTAGACCGGCACCGGGGTCTCTTCCGTCACCACGGTGTGCGCGATGCTGGCAGTGGTTCGGTCGTAGTGCTGGACCCAGAAGTGGGTCACGAGAAGGAAGACGAGGAAGGTGCCAGTGATCCGGTGGATGAACCACTGGAAGGCACTGGAGCGGGCGGTGGCACCGTACTTTCTAGCCATGTCGGGGGCGGTTCCGTTACGCGGCGAAGTGATCAACGAGAGCAGCAATGGAGGGATAGCCCCCGACTGCAAACAGCACAGCTGCCAGCGCGCCGAGCGCCCAGAACAGCTTCTTGTGGTTCGGGCTCCAGCCCACGAAATCGATCAGGACGATCCGCATGCCGTTCAGCGCGTGGTAGACCACGGCGCCAAGCAGCAGGAACTCCCCGACTTTGAAGATGGGCGCGTGGTAGCTCGCGATGAGCGCGTTGTAGGCTTCCTCGTTCGTGATCGCCTTGAGACCCCAGATGTGGATCCCGAGGTAGCCCACGAGGGCTACTCCGGTCAGGCGGTGGAGAATCCACGCGAACATGCCCACGCGGAGCTTGTAGCTCTGGACAGGCTTCGGCGTGTACGGCAGAGTGCCGGGGGCGTCTTGAACGGCGGTGGCCATAGGAGAATGCAGGAGAAACCGGCGTAGGGAAGCTACAAAGGCCTCCTGGCTGCGTTTCAGTCTAGAGTGAAAGTTCCGCGCGAGGCGTGTGGAAGCGCTGACGAAAAGGTACGCCATGGCGCGCGCGGACACATAGGGGGAGGCCCCGCGCTGCTGGTGGGTCCCACAGCGCTCAGCCGTGCTGATCCGATCACTGGCATTCCGTCTCCGCGCGATGCGGGCCTCACAGAGCCCTCGTGGCGACCACTTGCCCCGCCTCGGCACCTCCGCGGGAGTCTCGAGGCGAACAAGGCGGTCAAGGGCGGAGAGATATGGCGCCCGCCGCCGACCGCCATGCGGATCACGTGGGGCACTCCGCGAGCGCGCGGGGTTCACCGCGAGGTGGGAGCGCGTACGCCTCTTGTCAGCAGGGCTGCCCCCCACACCACCACGTCCGGCGCCTCGGCAGGCCCACGGAACCGTCGAGGCGGGCGAGGCCAAAAGAAACGGGGCATGGAGCCTATGCCCCACGCCCTGCTGGCGTTCGTCGGTGGCGGGCGCCGCCAGTCTGCAGGACCTACCGCTCCGCGATGGGCGAGACCGTCCGGCCCATCGGGCCGTCGTAGCCTGCGCGCGGGCGGATGAGGCGGTTATCGTCCCACTGCTCCAGCAAGTGGGCCGTCCAGCCAGTGATGCGGCTGAGGGCGAAGATCGGCGTGTAGAGGTCCGTCTCGATGCCGAGGAGGTAGTAGACGCTCGCGGAGTAGAAGTCCACGTTGGCGTTGAGGCCCTTCTGCTCGAGGATGTGGAGCCGGATGGCGTCGCTCATCTCCATCCACTTGCGCTCACCCTTCTCGTCCGAGAGGTCCTCGAGCATCTCGTGGAGGATAGTGGCGCGGGGGTCCAGCGCCTTGTAGACGCGGTGCCCGATGCCCATCACCTTCTCCTTGCGCGAGAGCATCCCGTCGATGTACTCCGTCGCGCTCGCGCCCTTCGCGTCGATGTCGAGGAGCATCTTCATCACCTCGATGTTGGCCCCACCGTGGAGAGGCCCCTTGAGCGCACCGAGTGCGCCCGTGACGGCCGAGTACATGTCACTCAGCGTCGCGCCGATGACCCGACAGGCGAAGGTGGAGGCGTTGAGGCCGTGCTCGGCGTGGAGCACGAGGGCGGCGTCCATGATCGCCTCTGCACTCGGGCCGGGAGCCTCGCCGTTGAGCATGTAGAGGAAGTCGGCGGCTGCACTCCCCTCGCCGGTGGGCGCGACCGGCTCCTTGCCCTTTCGGATGCGATCAAATGCGGCGACGACGGTCGGCATCTTGGCCGTGAGCCGGATGGCCTTGCGGACGTTGGCCTCGCGGCTCATGTCATCGGCCTCCTCGTCATAGTGCGCGAGCATCGAGACGGCGGTGCGGAGCGCCGCCATCGGGTTGGTCGTGGACGGCGTATGGTGCCGGAGGTGGTCGAGAAGGTCCGGGTGAATCGCACGCTCTGTACGGAGCAGGTCGTTCTGCTCGTCGAGTTGAGCTTGCGTCGGGAGGTCACCATTCCAGAGCAGGAAGGCGACTTCCTCGAAGGAGGCGTTGAGCGCGAGATCGGCGATCTCGTAGCCACGGTAGATGAGCTCGCCTTTCTCGCCATTGATCGACGAGATGGAGGTATCGAGCGCCTTAACGCCCGCCAGTCCGGCGGTGTTCTGGGGCTTTGCTGGAGCGGAGGCGGTGGCCATCGGCAGAAGGAGGAGGCGACCCTCTTCAGTCTGGCGGGGCCGCGGGTGACAGAAACGACAAGAGCGCACTGAGGAGGGACGGGTCTCGTGCCTCGCTTCCCTCGGGGGCGCACGACAATAGTTTCGTACCCGCCCCCCCGCCCGTCCGGGAAGACCGCGCGGATACGAGCCGCTGAATGGACCCATTCCCGCCGCCTGCCGATACCGCCCGTAGCTTCTGTCAGCCAGCGCGCTGCTCGCCTCTCTCGCGAGCCCTATCGGATTCGCGCCTCGGCCCCTCTGTTTTCTGCGCCCGGCCCGCGCTCGGTTTCTCGAGGCCCGCCCCATGCGCCCCCACGCTTCCCGTTTCCGCCTCCTCGTCGGCGCGCTGTTGAGCGCGCTCGCCGGGTGGCGCGTGTGTGCCGCTGACTGGCACCACCGCCGCGCCCCGCGCTCCGAGGACGCTTCCTCTGCCTCGGCAGCCCTCCCGGGCCCGGCGCGCCTCCACGCCCCTCTCGCGACGGGCGGCAGGACCCGTGCGCGCCCCGCAGCCCCGCGCCGCCGACGCCGCCCCCCGCTCCATGAAGAAGGAGATCGTCATCAACGCGAGCAAAGACCGCGCTCGCATCGCCATCGTCGAGGACGGCGAGCTCGTCGAGCTCTACGTCGAGCATCCTGAGAACGTCCGCACGCTGGGCAACATCTACCTCGGCAAAGTCGCCAAGGTGATGTCCCAGATCCACGCCGCCTTCGTGGATATCGGGCAGAAGCAGGACGCGTTCCTGCACTTCTCCGACCTCACCGACAACGCCGCCCAACTGTTCGCCATCGCGGGCGAGGACATCCCGGGCCTGGAGTCCGGCCCGATCCTCGCGAAGGCTCCGAAGAAGCGCGTCGCAGATGACGAGTCGGAGCCCGACGTGGAAGACACTCTCGAAGTAGAGGAGAGCGCTGAGGAATCCAAGACCTCGCGCTCGTCCCGGTCGCGCCGCTCACGCCGACGCCGAGGCGGGCGGGGTCGCCGCAGGGGTGGACGAGGCGACAACTCGAACCGGACAGAAGAGGAGGAGGAGCAGGAGGAGCGCCGCCTCCCGCACGTCATCGACCTGACGCAGAAGACGGGCTCCATCCGCCCCGCACGTTCCGCCCGCGAGGAGGCACGGGACGCACCTGCCGACGATCCGACCCCGCCCGCCTCGGACGAAGCGCCGGAGGAACCGACACCCGACGCGCCTGAGCAGGAGGAGGCCCCGAAGGAGGAGAAGCCCAAGCGTTCCCGCTCTCGCTCGCGAAAGAAGAAGGCCGAGCCGGAAGCGCCCGCCGACTCCACCGATGAGACGGCCGAGGCGGACGCTCCCGCCGAAGAAGCTCAGGAGGAGAAGCCGACGCGCTCTCGCTCCCGCTCGCGGAAGAAGAAGGCGGAGGACGAGACCCCGCCCGACGACTCCACCGAGGACACACCCGAGGCAGAGACGTCCGAAGAGAAGCCGAAGCGGAGCCGTAGCCGCTCCCGCACGAGGCAACCCGAGGACGCACCGCCCCCTGAAGAGGCCATCCAAGAGACCACAGCTGAACGTGAGGTTGAGAAGGAAGAGAAGGACAAGCCTCGCCGCCTGCCCTCCACTATCGACCTCACGAGCAAGCCCGCCTCGCGCTCCCGCCGGGCGAAGCCGACGATTGACGACGAGGAAGAGAAGCCCTCTCGTTCGCGTCGCCGCTCTCGCGACGAGGAGCCCGAGACCGACGACGCCCAGAGAAACGCCGAGGCCGACGATAAGGAGGACACCACGGACACCCGTTCCTCCCGCTCGCGCCGGGGCCGAGGTCGCCGCTCCTCGGACCAGAAAACCGAGGACCAGCAAGACGATACCCGCACCGACTCCGACGACGAGAAGACGTCTGGCCGCGCCCGCCGAGGCCGGTCCCGCTCCACGGACGACGACTCCTCACAAGAGAACGAGAACAGCGGACGCTCGCGAAGGGGCCGGTCTCGGTCGAAGAGCGACGACTCTGGAGACACGGACCGCAACCGCTCGCGCCGAGGACGCCGCGCAGCGGAAGATTCCAGCAAGAGCGGGGACACGGACGGCCGTAGCCGGGGCCGCGACACAGGCGCCTCCAGTGATCGCGGAGGGCGTAACCGAGGCCGCAGCGAGCGGAACGGGCGCGATTCTAGCGGAGGCCGCGACTCCAGCCGTGGGGGCCGCCAGAGCAGCAGCAACGGCAGCGGCACCTCCTCGTCTGTCCAGGTACCGACCAAGCCCGAGGACCTGTTGAGCCGGAACGGTCGCGTCTTGGTCAAGATCACCAAGGAGCCCATCTCCTCAAAGGGCAGTCGCGTCTCGACTGACATCTCGCTCGCAGGCCGCTTCCTCGTGCTCGTGCCCGCCGCGGACTACGTCGCGGTCTCGAAGAAGATCGAGAGCGCGAAGGAGCGCCGCCGCCTCCGCACCCTCGCCACCAGCCTCAAGCCGAACAACTTCGGCGTCATCGTACGCACCGTCGCCGCCGGGCGCGACGCGAAGGTCCTCGACAAGGACCTCAAGCTGCTCGTCAACAAGTGGCGCAAGATCGAGCAGAAGCTGGAGGGCAAGCCCAAGCCTCCGGTCCTTCTCTACGAGGACGTCGACATGGTCTCGTCCATCGTGCGAGACCTCTTCACCGAGGACTACGACCGCATTCTCGTGGACGACCCGCGTCTCCACAAGAACCTGCAGAGCTACATCAAGGCCGTCGCGCCGCAGATGGCGGACCGCGTCGTGCTCCACAAGAGCAACACGCCGGTCTTTCGCTCAGCCGGACTAGAGAAGCAGGTCGCCGAGGCGTTCTCGGAGCGCGTCAACATGAAGGGCGGCGGCTATCTCATCATCGAGCACACCGAGGCGATGCACGTCGTAGACGTCAACTCGGGCCGTGCCGGGCGCGGCAAGCGTCGCGCAGAGGAGAACCTGCTCAACGTCAACCTGGAGGCCGCACGCGAGATCGCGAAGCAGCTTCGCCTCCGCGACCTCGGCGGCATCATCGTCGTGGACTTCATCGACCTCCGCTACGAGCGGGACCGGCGCAAGGTCACGGACGCCATCAAGAAGGAGTTCGCGAAGGACCGCGCCGTCACGAAGGTGATCGGGATGAGCGACTTCGGCGTAATGCAGATCACGCGTCAGCGCCTTCGTCCGAGCATCACCACCCAGTCCGACGACGCCGACGCGCCCCAGGACGCGATGGAGGCCGCAGGCGCTGCCGAGATCCTCCAGCCCGAGAACCGCCGCCACCGCGACGACTCGCGCCCAGACAGGGACAGCCAGGCGGCTTCCGAAGGCGACGGCCGCACCCGGCGTCCCACCCGGCGCCAGCCCGTCGAGGACTTGAGCCCCGCCGAGCTCGCCGAGCGCATTCGCGCCTGGCTGGCCCACTACCGCGACGTGGTGGATGACCGCTACGCGAAGCGGCCCATCGTGGTAAGCGTTCATCCGCTACTCGGCTCCTACCTCCGGCGAGGCTTCCCGAGCCCCCTCACGCGCTGGCGCTTCCGCCTTCGGACTCTCCCGTTCCGCCTCGCGGACGACCCGAAGGTGGATCCGCTGGAGTTTTCAGTCAACGACCAGAAGTCCGGCCGCTCGCTCCTCTCGAAGTACCCACTCGGGGACTGAGGACGTAGGGGCTAGCCATCTTGGCGCCCTCTGCCCAGTCCTGAGCGAGTCCGCCTCGGTGTGTCCACGGCCACACCCGAGGCGGAGGGGCGGTCGCTCACCGTGCCTTTCCCAGCCTCGATTCTACAGCTGCCCCCTCCATGAAGCCCGCCTCCGTCATCCGCGAGTTGGAAGACGCGCTCCGCAAGCTGAGCGTGCGGGTGCGGCGCGAGCGTGGCAGCTTCCGGGGTGGCCTCTGCACCGTCGCTGGGCGCGAGGTGGTGGTCCTGAACAAGCTGCACCCTCCGGAGGCCCAACTGGTGGTTCTGGCAGAAGCCCTTCGCACGCTCCCGCACGACCAGCTCTACCTTCGTCCGGCCGTCCGCGTCGCCCTCGCGGACGCCTGGAGCCAGCTCGACGCAGGCGTGGACTCCGCCGCCGAGTTGGCGAGCGCCGCGAGCGAGACCGACGCGTGAGGCTCGACGTCACCCTGCTCGGCACCGGAACCTCCGTCGGCGTGCCCGTGATCGGATGTGAGTGCACGGTTTGCACCTCAGAGGATCCTCGCGACGCCCGGACGAGGACCTCGGCGCACGTCATCGCCCACACCGAGGCAGGACCTGTCCACCTTCAGATCGACGCCGGACCGGACTTCCGCCGCCAGGTGCTGGATCATGGCGTGACAGCCGTGGACGCACTGCTGATCACCCACGCCCATTTCGATCATGTCATGGGGCTGGACGACCTCCGGCCCTTCTTCTTCCGGGACCGAACGCCCATCCCTGTCCTGACAGAGGAGACGACAGCGGAGCATCTCGCGAGCATGTTCGCCTACATCTTCCGCGACGGCACCTACCCCGGCGTCTCCCGCCTGGAGCTGAGGCCCATCGGGGCGCCTGTGACTGTCGCCAGCCGAACGAATGCCGAGGCCGCGGTGGAGGTGATCCCCGTGCCCGTCTACCACGGCGAGGCGCGCATTCTGGGCTGGCGCATCGGAGCGCTGGGGTACGTGACGGATGTCAGCCGGATTCCGAACGAGAGCCTCGCGCTGCTCGATGGCGTCGAGGTGCTCGTGCTGGACGGCCTCCGCCCAGAGCCCCACCCCACACATTTCTCCTTCTCGGAGGCAGCCGAGGCCGCTGCGCAGATCGGCGCCCGTGAGACCTGGCTCATCCACATGACGCACAACGTGCTGCATGAGGAGGCAAACGCGATGCTGCCCGAGGGCGTCCGCCTCGGCTACGACGGACTGCAGATCTCCGTTGGCGGCTGAGCCGGTGTCTCCACCTCGGCACCGAGGCGGAAGAACTCAGCGGTGCCCAGCGGGTTCGTACTGAGATCCTGTGAAGCGCCAAAGCTCAACACACGGGTCTCATACCGATGGGGCATGGGCCCTATCCTCTCTCAAGCCGCGCCCAGGCGGCTCCTCTCTCTTCCCCTCTCGCGACCGGCCGCTCCGGCCCCTCCCATGAGATTCGCAACCCTCATCGCCGCCCTTCTGTTCGCGGCGCCCGCGTGGGCACAGACCACGATCTACCAGCAGTCCTTCGAGGACGGCACGGGCTACACCACCTCCATCGCCGAGTACACCGACGACGACGGCGATCCAGGCACCACCTTCGACGGCACTGACTTCTTCACGCGGACAGACACCACGGACGTCAACGACAGCTATCAGATCGACGGCTTCGACGGGGACTTCATCTTCGCCGCGCAGGACATCGACAGCGAAGGCGCGACGCTGCCCGTCCGCCTGGAGATCAACGACATTGACATCTCTACCGTCATGAACCTCTCGTTCGCAGGCCTCTTCGCGGAGGACGCTGCAAACGATGGGAACAACGACTGGGACGACTCCGACTTCGTCCACATCAAGTACCGCATCGACAGCGACGACGACGCGGACCTCGTCAACCTCCTCTGGTTCGAGAACGACGGCTCCCAATTCAACAGCGCGGCCCTCGAAGACACCGACTTCGACGGCACCGGCGACGGCACGGCGCTCACGCCCACCCTCGCGGAGTTCACGAAGTCCATCATGGGCACCGGCTCCACGCTCGACATCGTCATCTTTTTCTCGCTCAACGCTGGCGACGAGGACATCGCGATTGACAACATCCGCATCACCGGCACGCCGGTCATGACGGCCGAGCCCGAGATCGACGTCACGCCGACGAGCCTCGCCTTCGGCAACGTGGAAGTCGGGATGACCGCCGACCTGATGGTCACGGTCTCCAACTCCGGCGACGCCGATCTGGTCATCAGCGGCGCGAGTGAGGACGGGGACGCCTTCTCCATCGAGAGTGCCCTCCCAGGCCCCATTGCGCCGGGCACCTCCGCGATGATCACCGTCCGCTTTGCGCCGATGATGGCGGGCGCGGCCAACGCCACCCTCACCATCACCAGCAACGATGCCGACGAAGGCACGGTCGAGGTCCCGCTCAGCGGTACCGGCGAGGACCCGGTCATCCCGGAGCCCGAGATCGACGTCACGCCGACCAGCGTGGACTTTGGCACCGTTGAGGTCGGCATGAGCAACCAGATGATGGTCACCATCGCCAACATGGGCGATGCGGACCTGAACCTGACCTACGGCATCTCCGGTGACGGCTTTAGCATCGTCGGTGGTCCAGCGACGGTCCCTGCAGGTGGCTCGGAGATAGCGACCCTCCAGTTCGCACCCGCGATGGCAGGCAGCGCCACCGGCACCTTCACCATCAACAGCAACGACTCGGACGAGGGCACCGTTGAGGTCAGCCTCTCCGGCACCGGACAGGAGCCCGTCACCACGGAGTGCGAGTACACCTTCCAGGCCATCGCGACCTCCACCCTCGCTTTCCCCTCCGAGGGTGGCCAGGCCACCTTCGTCTTCCAGATCGACAACGCCTCGAACGCCTCGGCCGCTGAGGTCGACATCTGGGCTGTCGTGACCGATGGCGGTGGGAACACGGTCCTCGTCCGCACGCCGCGCACGCCGACCGTTCCTGCGGGTGCGACCTACAAGGCAGGCTTCAATCAGCGCATTCCTGCTGGCACCGCCGATGGCACGTACACCTACACGTTGCGTGCTGGCGTCTTCCCGACCGCGATGGACGAGTTGGAGATCTGCGGCGAGGAGATCTTCACCATCACGAAGGGTGACACCAACCTCGCGGGCAAGGCCGCGCCCGTCTCCTCGGTCGTCGAAAGCGACTGGGTCGAGGTCGAGATCGTGAGCGAGGAGATCACCGAGGCCGCACTGCTGGCCGTGGGTGACGAGATCCGCGTGGGTCCGAACCCGACGCGCGGCACGACCGCGTTCGCCTTCGCGCTACCCGAGGACGGCGAGGTGAGCCTCGCGCTCTACGATGTGCAGGGCCGCGAGGTCGCGACGGTGGTAGACGGCCCGATGCGTGCCGGATCTCACACCGTCACGCTCGCGAGCGGACTGCCCTCGGGCGTGTACGTCTGGCAGCTCCGCGCGGGCGACCGCGTCGAGACCGGACGCCTGACGGTCGTGCGCTAGCACGCACCTGACCCCTCCCGCCTCGGCGGGACTCCGCCCCCCGCTGGCTCGCCCGGCGGGGGGCGGCTTCTTGACGAAGAGCCTCACGACAGGGTACCTCGCGGACACTGGGTCTACATCGCCCAGCAGACACAGGGGCAGACCCGACGCTTCGTCCTCGCACGATGGGAGGCTCCGCTGCCGTCCTCGGCAACAGCCCCCGGCACACCTCGGGAGGATGCCACAACGGGTCGTGCCCGTCCGAAGACCGTTCGCGTCCTAACGCGGACACGGTACCACCGGACCGGCTACCCTGTTACTCCCTTCCCTCTCGCCGATGCGCCACCGCTACGCCTCTTTCCTACTCACCTGCCTCGCTTCCGCCGTACTGGCGGCCCTATCCGCAGGCCCCGCTACCGCGCAGGAGTGCGAGGACGCGGAGGCGGAGGCCTTCGTGGAAAACGCAGGCGTGAGGGCGAAGCTGTTCAACAACGGCGCCCTCTTCTGGTCCGGTGGTGATCACACCTACGAAGTGCCTCGCGGTCTCGGGACGCAGGCCATCTTCGCCGCGGGGCTTTGGATCGGCGGCACGGTCGAAGGCGAAACACGCTTCGCGGGCTCCGACTACGGACCCTACGAATATTGGCCCGGACCCCTCGGACCCGACGGCGACGCGCCCACGCCCGCCTCCTGCGCCGCCTACGACCGCATCTGGCGCGTCACCCTGGAGGACATCGCGCGCTACAACGAGACCGGCGTCGCCACCGCTGACCTCGCCGAGTGGCCTGCCGAGGTGGGCGCGCCTGTCGTGGACGGCGACGACATCGCGGACAACTACGACCTCGCGGCAGGCGACCGTCCGGCCATCCTGGGCGACGAGACCGCGTGGTGGGTCATGAACGACCGGGGCGGCTCCCATGACTGGAGCCGGACTCCGTCCATCGGGCTCGAAGTCCGCGCGACCGTCTCGACAGTCTCTGATGCCTACGCCGTCCGCCGCCTCCGCCTCGGCAGCGGCCTCGCCCGGGCTCTCCACACCGCCACCTTCTACCGCTACGAACTGACGTACCACGGCGACGCCCCCTGGGAGAACGCCTACTTTGGGGGCTGGATGGACCCGGACCTCGGCTTCTTCTCCGACGACTACGTCGGGAGTTACCCGCCGTCAGATCTCGCGTACGTCTACAACGGCGACGGCTTCGACGAGGGCTCGAGAGGCTACGGCGCGAGTCCTCCTGCTGCAGGGTTCGCGATGGTGAGTGGCCCGGCAGAGCGCCCGCTGAGCGGATTCATGTACTACGACGGGAGCGGCGTCTCCGGCGATCCGAGCAACGGACAGGAGGCCTACCAGTTTCTCCAGGGCTTGTGGCGCGATGCCTCTCCCGTCACTTTCGGCGGCACAGGATTTCAGACGGGGGACCGGACGCTCTACATGTATCCCAACCTACCCCCGAGCTTCTGGTCCGAGGCGAACATCGACGGCCGCGGCACCTCCAACACACCGGCGGATCGGAAGCTGATCGCGAGCCACGGGCCGTTCACGATGCAGCCTGGCGAGACTACGGAGATCGTCTTCGCCATCGTGTACTCCCGCTCCGAGGCGGGCAACTTCGCCTCCGCCCGTCAGCTTGCCACCCTCGATGCCCCGCGCGTCGCTTCCATCGCGCGGGCGCTCAGCCCGGACCCGGCGCTTGCCACGATCCAGCTGGGGGAGCTGCCTGTCCCGTTGCCCCCCGAGGCCGAGCCGACTGAGGCGCCCAACCGCTACGCCCTCGCGGAGACCATCTGGCCCAACCCGACGACCGGAGACGCCGTCCTCCGCCTCGATCTGCCGTCCCTTGCCCGTGTCCTCCTGGAGGTGTTCGACACGCTCGGTCGCCGCGTCGCCACTCCTGTGGATGAGAGACTGAACGGAGCCGAGCACCGCCTTCCTGTTCCTGCTGGAACTCTCGCGCCCGGCCCGTACCTCTACCGCGTGACAGTGATACCGGAGGGGCAAGGCGCCATTCGCTCGACCGGCCGCTTTCTCATCGCCCGATGATTCGTTCGCTTCTCCTCCTCTCGATCCTCGCTGCTAGCCCCGCCGTCACCGCGCAGGAATGCGCAGACGCTGAGGCTGAACAGTTCCTAGAGCGCTCCGGCGTGAGGGCGAAGCTCTTCAACAACGGCGCCCTCTTCTGGTCCGGCGGCGATCACACCTACGAAGTGCCTCGCGGTCTCGGGACGCAGGCCATCTTCGCCGCGGGGCTCTGGATCGGCGGTACCGTTGAGGGCGAGACCCGCTTCGCAGGCTCCGACTACGGACCCTACGAGTACTGGCCCGGTCCCCTCGGACCCGACGGCGCCGCCCCCACGCCCGCCTCCTGCGCCGCCTACGACCGCATCTGGCGCGTGACGCTCGAGGACATCGCGCGGTACAACGAGACCGGCGTCGCCACGCCTGACCTCGCCGAGTGGCCTGCCGAGGTGGGCGCGCCTGTCGTGGACGGCGATGGCATCGCGGACAACTACGACCTTGCCGCAGGCGACCGCCCCGCCATCCTCGGCGACGAAACTGCGTGGTGGATCATGAACGACCGGGGCGACACCCACGATTGGGGCGAGACACCGGCCATCGGAATGGAGGCTCGCGTGACGGCCTTCTCCGTTTCGGACGCCTACGCCCGCGAGCGCATCGGCGTCTCGGACGACCTCGTGGATGTCTTTCACACGGCGACGCTCTACCGCTACGAGTTGACCTACCACGGGGACGCTCCGCTGGAGGACACCTATGTCGGCCTCTTCACCGACCCCGACCTCGGGTTCTTCTCGGACGACTACGTCGGGAGCTTTCCAGAGGGCGAGATCGGCTACGTCTACAACGGCGACGACTTCGACGAGGGCGCCGCAGGCTACGGCGCGAACCCGCCCGCACTCGGCGTACGGATGATCTCGGGACCTGCTGCGCGCCCCCTGACCGGCGCCATGTACTGGAACGGTAGTGCCTCCGTGCTGGGCAACCCGGGCAACGGCGAAGAGGCGTATCGCTACCTCCAGAGCCGCTGGCGCGATGGCTCCCCGGCCACGTTCGGTGGCGTCGGCTACCAGACCGGCACACCCACGACCTACATGTTCTCGGACCTCCCGCCCGGCTTCTGGAGTGAGGCCAACATCGACGGCGAGGGCACCGCCAACGTCCCAGCCGACCGTCGCTTGCTGATGAACCACGGGCCGTTCACGATGCAGCCCGGCGAGACCGTCGAGGTTTCCTTCGCCATCGTCTTCTCTCGGTCCCCGGCCGGACGGTTCGACTCCGTTTACGACCTCGTCTTGCGCGACGCCCCCGGCCTCGCGGCGGTCGCGGGCACGCTCACGCCCGACGGTGATCTCCGCACGATCCGCCTGAGCGAGGTCCCGACGCCCTCCGGCGCCGCAACGCCGCCGCCGCCACCCGGCCCTGAACCGCCCGAGCGCTTCGACGTGGCCTCTACCCTCCAGCCCAACCCGACGACGGGCCCCTCGGTCCTCCGCATCGACCTTCCTGGCACCGCTGAGGTCCGAATGACGATCTACGACGCGCTCGGCCGCCAGATCGCCGTGGCGGTAGATGAGCGGCTGGACGCCAGCTTCTACCGCCTCCCTGTTCCGACTCAAACCCTCGCGCCGGGAGCCTACGTGTATCGCCTCACCGTTCGTCCCGAGGACGTGACCAGCCGTGGCATCGAGACCACCGGGCGGTTCACGGTGATCCGATGACCGTTCGCGTTTTTCTCCTCGCCGCGCTGGCGCTCGTCCTGGCCACACCCGCGAGTACTCAGGAGTGCGCCCCAGCGCGAGCCGAGGCGTACCTGGAGGGCGCCGACGTACGCGCGCTTCTCTTCAATAACGGGGCTCTCTTCTGGAAGGGCGGCGATCACGTCTACGAAGTCCCAAAAGGCTCGGGGAGACAGTCCATCTTCTCCGCCGCGTTTTGGCTCTCTGGCACCGTAGACGGCGAGCCCCGCTTCTCGGGCTCGGACTACGGCCCTTACGAGTACTGGCCCGGGCCGCTCCTCGAAGACGGCGGTGCGCCCTCGCCGGATTCTTGCGCCGAGCACGACCGGATCTGGAGCGTCACCCTCGCAGATGTAGCCGCCTACAATGCCACCGGCGAGACTACCGACGACCTCCGCGAGTGGCCCGCCCATCTCGGCGCCCCCGTCGTGGACGGCGACGGCGACCCGACGAACTATGATCTCGCCGCCGGGGACCGGCCCAACGTCTACGGCGGGCACGTCCTCTGGTGGATCATGAACGATCTCGGCGGTACCCACGAATGGGGCGACTTGCCCGGCCTCGGGGTAGAGGTGCGCGTGAGCGCGAGCGCCGCCAGCGAAGGTCTCGCGGGACAGTTTGAGCCTGGCACTCCCATCGCAGATCTGGTCCGCACCGCCACGCACTACCGCTTCGAGATCCTCCACCGAGGCACCGAGACGGTCGAGGATGTGCACGTCGGGCTGTACGTGGACGCGGACCTCGGCTTCTTCTCAGACGACTATGTGGGCACCGACTCCACCTCGCGAATGGTCTACGCCTACAACGGCGACGACTTCGACGAGGGCTCGGCGGGCTACGGCGACCGTCCTCCTGCCGTCGGCATCGTGGCGGACCGGCCGCCCGAGGGCGTCACGACGCGCGGCTCGTACATGTCCAAGAATGGTGGCGGGACGATCATCGGGGCCTTCCGAGCAAACGAGGCCGCGAACGCCCTGCGAGGCTTCGTCCGCGATGGCTCCTACCGCTGGACGTTCGGCGAGGATGGGACGAACCCCAACCGTCCGATCACCAACTGGACCTTCCCGGCGCTACCTCCCGACTACTGGAGCATGGCACGGATCGATAGCCTAGGCACTCGCTTCCCCCCGAGCGACAAGCGCATGATGATCGCGCAGGGGCCGTACACCCTCGCGCCCGGCGACGGCTTCACCTTCGAGATCGCGATCCCGTGGGCTCGCGCGGACGGCGGCGGGGCCCTTGGCTCGGTCCGCGAGTTGGTCACGTTCCTCGGCCCGGCGGCGAGCGCACTGCCCATGGCCCCACCAGCCGACCTCGCGACGATTCTCCCGACAGACTCTCGCGTCGGAACGGGCACGGAGCCCACGCCGCCGCGCGGAGACCCGAGGGCCTTCGCCCTCGCGCCCATCCCTTGGCCCAACCCTGTCCGCGACCGCCTCGTCCTGCGCTACGACGCCCCCTCCACGGCACCCGTTCGCCTCGCGATCTACGACGCGCTGGGCCGCGAGGTGTCCGTCGCCCTGGACGGACCTGCGACGCTCGGGTACAACCGCCTGGAGGTGGACGCGAGCCGATTCGCGCCGGGCCTCTACACCTACCGCCTCGTCGCCGACGGCGAGCCGCTCCGCACCGTGGGACGCTTCGTCGTCGTCCGGTAGCTCCCTCCGCCTCGGGGCCTCCACGGACCCACCGAGGCGGGCCGCCTCCCGTCCCCCGTGCGCGTTCTCTTCGTCCTGCTCGCGCTGACTCTTCCGCTCGCGGCCACCGGCCAGACCTGCCCGGAGCCACCCGAGGCCATCACGTACCTCGAAGGCAACGCCGTCCGCGCCCAACTCTTCAACGATGGCGCGCTGTTCTACGCCGCACGCAGCAACGGAACGGAAACGCTCTACGAGGTTCCGGCAGGGAGCGGGAAGCGATCGTTCTACACGACAGCCCTCTGGGTGCTCGGCGAGGCGAACGGCGAGCTTCGCGCGGCGACTTCCGTGTACGGCCCGCAGGAGTTCCGCCCGGGCCCGCTCGGTGCAGACGGGCAGCCCCCCACCGACTGCTCCGCGTTCGACCGGATCTGGCGCGTCTCCGTCGAGGACATCGCGCGGTACAACGCCACCGGCGAGGCCACCCCGGACCTCGCAGACTGGCCCGCCCACCTCGGCGCGCCCGTCCTAGAGGGCGACGGGGACCCGGACACCTACGACCTCGCCGCCGGAGACCGCCCCGCGATTCTGGGCGCCGAGTCTGCGTGGTGGGTGATGAACGACCGCGCCGTGGAGCATGTGTCCAGCCAGACGCCGCCGGTCGGCCTGGAGGTCCGCGCGATGGCGAGCGCCGTCTCCGAGGACTACGCCGTGGGCTGGCTGGGGACCACGCCCGCCGATGGCCGGTACCTCCACCACGCGACGGCCTATCGCTACGAGATCACCTACCGCGGCGAGGTCACGCTGGAAGAGGCGTTCTTCGGCCTCTGGGTGGACATCGACCTCGGCTTTTTTTCTGACAACTACTACGGGAGTGCGGCCGATCTCGGCACCGCCTACGTCTACAACGGAGACGATTTCGATGAGGGCCCCCGGGGCTATGGCGCCTCGCCTCCCGCCACTGGCGTGACCGTTCTGGAGGGCCCCGTCTCGGAGAAGATCCACGCGATGGGCGCCCTCGCGAACACGGGCACCATCGACGGTCTGCCGTCCAGCGGAGCGGCGGCGTACACCTATGCGCAGGGCCTCTGGCAGGACGGCTCGCCCTTCACCTACGGCGGGTTCGGGATGGGAGGAGGCCCTGTGACGCGCTACCTCTTCCCCGACCGACCGCCGGGGTACTGGAGCGAGATGGACATCGACGGGGAAGGGACCATGCGAATCCCCTCGAACCGTCGCTTCTTCCTCTTCCACGGGCCGTTCACCCTCCAGCCCGGCGAGACCGCCACGTTTGCGTTCGCCCTCCCATGGGCCCGCGCCGAGACCGGCGCCCTCGCCTCCCTGGACCTCCTGCTGGACGAGGCCGTGCCCGCGATGGACCTCCACCCGTCCACCCCCGACCCTCGCCTCGCGACCGTGCTCCCGGGCACGCTCCCCACCGCAGGCGAGTCCGAGCCCGAGGCCTCAGACCTTCGCCTCACCATCGCGCCGAACCCTGCACGAGGCCCTGCCAGCCTCCACGTCCGGCTGGATGTGCCCGCCGCCCACGCACGGCTGGCCGTCTACGACCTCCTCGGCCGCGAGGTGGCCCGTATCCACGACGGCCCGCTGGCCGTTGGCGAACAGACGCTTCCGCTGACGACGGCAGGCTTGGCACCCGGCGCCTACTACCTCCGACTCACCACGGACGTTCAGCAGATCACCCGCCGCTTCGTCCTCACCCGCTGACTCTCCCCGCCTCGGGGCCTCCACGGACCCACCGAGGCGGACCGACTCGCCATGCGCGTTCTCCTATTTCTTCTCGCCACGCTGGTCGTCTCCTTCCTGGTCCCTCCAGTGCAGGCGCAGAACTGCGCCCGCGCCCGAGCTGATATCTACGTCGAAAACGCAGGCGTGAGAGCGCGGCTCTTCAACAATGGCGCGCTCTTCTGGAGTGGCACCAATGACCTTCGCTACGAGGTGCCAAAAGACTCGGGCATCCAGGCGATCTTCGCCGCGGGGCTTTGGATCGGTGGCACCGTCGAGGGGGAGACCCGCTTCGCAGGCTCCGACTACGGACCCTACGAATACTGGCCCGGACCCCTCGGACCCGACGGCGCCGCCCCCACGCCCGCCTCCTGCGCCGCCTACGACCGCATCTGGCGCGTGACGCTCGAGGACATCGCGCGGTACAACGAGACCGGCGTCACCACCGCTGACCTCGCCGAGTGGCCTGCCGAGGTGGGCGCGCCCGTCGTGGACGGCGATGGCATCGCGGACAACTACGACCTCGGCGCAGGCGAACGACCCGCTATCCTGGGCGACGAGACCGCGTGGTGGATCATGAACGACCGCGGCGGCACCCACGATTGGGGCGAGACGCCGCCCATCGGACTGGAAGCCCGCGTCACCGTCTCGACGGTCTCGGACGGGTACGCCTACCACCGCCTCGGCCTCGACGCTGATCTCGCGCGAGTACTCCACACGGCGACGCTCTACCGCTACGAGTTGACCTACCGAGGCAACGCCCCCTGGGAGAACGTCCACTTCGGCTTCTGGATGGACTCCGAACTCGGCAACTTTCGGGATGACTACGTCGGGAGCTACCCGGAGGGCGAGATCGCCTTCGTGTACAACGCTGACAACCTCGACGAGAGCACGTCCTTTGCCCCCGGCTACGGCCCCAGCCCACCTGCCCTCGGCGTGCGGATGATCTCTGGCCCAGGCCCGCGTCCCATGACGGGATTCCTGCGCTATGAAAGTGACGGCACGGTGAACGGCAACCCGGGGACTGGTGAGGATGCGTATCGGTACCTCCGGGGCCTCTGGCGCGACGACTCGCCGATGACCTTCGGCGGCACTGGCTATCAGACGGGACCGCCTACGGACTACATGTTCCCGGCCCTCCCTCCAGAGTTCTGGAGCGAGGCCAACATCGACGGCCTCGGCACGAGCAATGTGGGAGGAGGTGGTCAGGGGACTCTCATCCGTCACGGGCCGTTTGCGATGCAGCCCGGCGAGACGGTCGAGATCACCTTCGCGCTCGTGTTCTCACGGTCCGACGCCGGTCACTTCGCCTCCGTCCGCCAGCTCGCCGTGCTCGACGCTCCGCGTGTCGCCGCCGTCGCGCGCACGCTCAGCCCCGACCCGGACCTCGCAACGATCCAACTCCGCGACCTCCCGGCACCGCTCCCGCCGCTTCCCGCCCCGGAGCCCGACCCACCCTCGCGCTTCGCCGTCGCTGAGACGATCACGCCCAACCCGACCATCGGCGACGCCACGCTCCGCCTCGACCTCCCCGCGAGCGCCCGCGTCCGCCTGGAGATCTTCGATAGCCTCGGGCGCCAACTCGCGGTGCCCGTGAACGAAACACTGGGAGCCGCAGAACACCGCCTCGCCGTCCCGACCGGAAGCCTTCTCCCCGGCGTGTACCTCTACCGCCTCCGCGTCACCCCTGACGCCCAGGGGCCGATTGAGTCCGCCGGACGTTTCCTCGTCGCACGATGAGCACGTGGCGACCGCATTCGTAGTGGGCGTTCTCCATCCAGGGGAGAGAAACGCCCGCCACGAACCGAGAACACCCGGGGCTACCGAACGATGGTCAGAGACCGAACCGCCGTCTGTCGACCGTCGGCCAGATGGATCACGTACGCGCCGGGCGCGAGCCGCCCCGTCTCCAACTGGATCTGATGGGTCCCGGCCGCATGAGCGCCCGTCGCCACCAGCGCGACCTCTCGGCCGAGGACATCATACACCGCTAGTCGGAGCACGTCGGTCGGCGCGTCGAGGGAGAACGAGAGCGCGACGCGGCCGCTGGACGGATTCGGAGACGGCAGGGCAAGATCGAAGGACAGGCCCTCGCTCTCCTCCGAGACTGTCGCCCAACTGCCAGCGAGTTCGACGCGTTCAGATGGGATTTCAGCCGTCGCGCCCGATGTCGTCCCGAACTGGACTCGCCGTAGCACGAGATCGACCGGAGCCAACAGACCGCTCTCCGCCACGAGACGAAGCGTCATCGCGGTGCCAGTTCCAGTCAGCGTGCTCGCGCCGCGACGACGGAACGCTCCCGCATCGAGCGTCCGCGTCGAGTCCGTCCACGCGTCGAGCGCGAGGAGTTGACCATCGTCGAGCCACTCCCCGGGCTGGACGACTTCCACCGCGAGAGGGGCGGGCACCGTCCACAGCGTCGTGACGCCGAGCGCCTCCTCCTCCGCCTCGGCAGACAGGTCGAGGCGGACCGTGACGGTTTCGTCAGCAGCCAGCGGCTCGACGCGGATCGTCGCTACGGCGCCCCCGTCCGCTTTCGACGCGTCGAGGCGAGCAGCCCCCAGCGAGTGAGTCGCGATGCGCTGCATTCCAGGGCGTGAGGCGCTCTCCGGCGTCCGCCCGATGTTGACACCGACCGCCAGTAGGTCCGCCTGGTCGATGGTCCCGTCTCCGTTCGCATCGGTGTGGGCGAGATCGTACGTGGGCGCAGGAGGCTCCGAGCCCGTGTAGGCCCACGGTTCCGTCAGGCGAGCCCCCCATGTGATCCCCTGATCCTCCTCGTCCCGCGAGACGCCGGTCAGCCCAAAAAAGGCAGCCAGCGGCGCGATATCCTCCGTCGAGACGGTCGCGCCGTCGTTGTTGGTATCGCCGGGCCAGACGATCTCCACGGCCTGCACCGTGAGACTGGACGCCTCCGGCGCAAGCGCGATGGGCAGACCGAACGGCGCCGTCGCCGTCGCATTCGAGATCGTGAAATCTCCCGTTCCCGCAGGAGCCCCAGCGAGCACCTCGAAGGAGAGTGTGACGACGGTGATCTCCCCGTTGACACCGCCGGAGCAGCGGTCTGCGCGGCGCGTCACGGAGTACTGGACCGACGCGGCGTTGACCCGGTTGAGGGTGAGGAGGTCCGAGAACGCATCGCCGTCGCAGTCCCCGAGGCCACCGGATGTCGTCGGCTCGGGAGCCGCCACGGCCACGAGTGCGAAGCGAGTGGGATCCCACATTAGGTCGAACGAGACCCCGAACAGATCCGAGGCGGGCGTCGCCGCGCTCCCCACCACGACGGGCAGGTCGAACGTGTCGGTCGGTCGCACCACCCCGCGAGGCGGAGGGACGGACACGATGGGGGTCCCACTGGGCTGGACGACGCCGAAGGGCGAGAGACCAGCCCAGAAGCCAGAGTCAACGCTGTACGTACCACCAGTGGCAGGGCGAACGGAGGCCGCGGCTTCCCCGACGGTGCTTCCGAGGGCGTAGGCACCGCCGCCAGAGAGGACAGACGTGGCGCCAGCTGCGACAGTCGATCGTTCGAGGGTGTAGGTCTGTGCGGCGAGAGGCGTGGCGATCAGAGCCACCCATGAGACGAGAACGAGGCGATACATGGCGGTCAGCGGTTCGATGGAGGTAGCGACGAAGGACTAGCGCTGAGACGAGGGCATTCCTCTGCTCTCTCCCTCTGGATCCGTTTCCTCTGCGTCCGTCGGGTAGCGCGGGTCGTCCGGGCCGATCTTGTCCTGCTCAACCACGAAGGGGTTGTCTTGCGCCCAGGCGTCGTTGCGGACGGCCTCGATGCGCCACGACACGCGGCCGTTGGGCTCGCCACCGAGGATGAGCATGGACTCCGGCATCGTCTCGTCACTGACGTAGAGCCCGGGCATCGGCTGGCGAAGCGCCGTGAGTTGAAACCGGAAGTCAGTGCCAATCTGCGCGAGGTATCCCGGGAGGGAGACCTCCGCCTCCCCGAGCGCGTCGAGGTCCACGCTTCCAGAGTAGACCAAGAGCCGCTCGTTGCTCTGGACGGAGGCATGCGAGAGCACCTGGGCGTCCGGTGCGTCCGGGTGGTCAATGGTCATGCCCGCCTCGGTCGCGGCAATGCGTCCGCCGACGATCACCGTAGGCAGCACCACTTCACTGCTTCCTCCTCCCCGGGCAGAAGCCGCTGGCGAGGGCACATTGACACTGAAGTAGGGATAGTCTCGTCGAAGCGACGATCCTCCGAACAGACCGGCAGCCCACGCATCAATGCCTCGGAGTCTCCTTGGACCCGACACGACGAATCGGGTCGCTTCTCCTGAATTGTTTTCATTGAGATGGACTCGCATGTCCTCATTCGATCGAATCGAGAAGCCGGACTCTCGCCTCAGGTCGGAGCTGATCTCTGCCAACCTTCCGCCTATCGTGAGATCTGTTCCGGTCCGGCCACTCTCCTCCAGATAAGCCCCAACTCGACCGCTCCCGTAGATCGCAAAGCCATCCGCCTGATCGACCCAGACGCCGGAACGCTGGGCGGACGCGATCCTCACTCCATCGAGCTGCGCATTGAGGACGTGAACCCCGTGCTCCTCCGTGTTGGCCACGCGGAGGCCGTCGCTGTCGGTTGCCTGTACATAGAACGCACTCTCAGCAGACCGGTCCACTCGAACACCCGACCGGTTCGCGTCCCTCACGAGAACGCCGTGACCTCCAGAGTCTCCAACCAAGACACCGTGGGCGTTCGTGTCGATGGACGGCGACGGGTTGAATGGGGCTCGGCCACCCGTGTAGTCGACTCGGAGACCTGCTCCATCTGACGACTCGATCAGGACGCCGTTCTCGCCCGCGCGGGAGACCTGAAGGCCGTTTTCTTCCGCTCGAAACACCTGGACGCCGTTGCTCCCAGCCTCGTCGACGTAAAGACCATTTCCACCGGCCTCACCGACGGAGAACCCGGCGCCTCCAACGGACTCGACCACAACACCGCTGGCGAGCATGTCGTCAGCCTCACCGTCGTTGTCGGTGTCCCCGACCGTCCGCAGGCGGAGCCCACTTCCGACCGTCCGGTTGACCCAGATCCCGTCCGAGCCCGCGAAGCCTACCGAGAGGCCGTGCTCGCCTGCAAACGAGGCCGTGAAGCCGTCCTCCGATACGCTGTTGGCGAGGAACCCATTCGTCGCCTGGAGCACCTCGACGCCCTCGGCACCAGCTTCGCTGACCCGGATGCCGTCTCCCGAGCCCGTGTTGTTGATCTCGAACACGAAGGCTTGTTCGTTCCCCGTGCCACTGTAGGGCAGGGAGAACGTGGACCCGCTGGCAGGTGCCCCCAGCGCCCGGTATGCGAGCGGGACAGCCCCGAGCGGCACCGGCCCGATCTGCTCGTTCGCGCCGCTGGGGTCCACCGTGAGTTGGAGTGTGACTGGCCGAGAGAAATTGACGGGGCTGAGGGCGACTATCGAGCCGAGGCGGTGCACAAACACGCCATCGACGACAGAGACCGTGGCCACCTCGGTCGCCGTCCCGCCCTGGTCATCGGCGAGGACGAACGTGACCGCGAGTGCCGGGTCGGTGACAGGCGAGCCGTTCAGTGTGAGGTAGCCCTGATAGGGAATCTGCTCTTCAACCGGAGCCTGGGCGAGCGCGAACGGCGCCGCAAGAAGGGCGAGAGCCAGAGGGACGATGCGAGTCATGGCAGCAGGCGAGGGGATTCACCTGCCACTCGCAGCGTGCCCGCAAACGGGGCCACAGCCCGCCCGGGTTTCTGACTCCCGCCCTCACTCGCGACCTGTTGGACGAGACGCTCCGGGCTATTAGGCGCGGCCCCCGAGTCTGCCCGCTACGAAGCACGCGTAGCAGATCGGAGCTCGCTGAGTCTCCCCGCCTCGGTACCTCCGTGGGTGCCCCGAGGCGGGGAGGGTCACGCCTCGATGGTCCAGGTCTGGCCTGCGTTCAGGAGGTCCTGCAAGCTGCCCTCCCCCTGCGTCTCGACGACCTCCCGCATCTGCTCGACGAGCAGTGCGTCGTAGGTCGGCCGGTTCTCGCGGTAGAGCACGCCGAAGGGACGCGGCATCTCGGCGTCCCAGAAGGTCTGCTGGATGAAAATGGAGGCGAGCGCCTTGTCGGTCTCGTCGTAGATGACGCAGTCGTCGGCGGTCAGCCCCTCGGCCTCTAGATCCGCCACGCGAAGACGAAGGCCGTCCAGCCGGAGACCCATCGCCCCCTTGGCGAAAAGGACGGGCTGGCCGTGCTCCACCATGACCGTGCGGAACGGCTTGCTGGCCTTCTCGGTAAAGTCGGAGAAGGCGCCATCGTTGAAGATGTTGCAGTTCTGGTAGATCTCCACGAAGGAGGTGCCCGTGTGCGCGTGCGCCGCCTTGAGGACGGTCTGCATGTGCTTCGGGTCGCGGTCCAGGGTGCGCGCGATGAACGAGCCGTCCGAGCCGAGCGCGAACTGCGCCGGGTTGACGGGGTGGTCCAGCGAGCCATACGGCGTGCTCTTCGTCACCTTCCCGACTTCACTCGTGGGCGAGTACTGGCCCTTCGTGAGGCCGTAGATCTGGTTGTTGAACAGCAGCAGTTGGCAGTTCAGGTTGCGGCGGAGCAGGTGCAGCAGGTGGTTGCCGCCGATGGAGAGCGCATCACCATCGCCCGTGACCACCCACACGTCCAGTTCCGGGCGCGTCGCTTTGAGGCCGGTCGCAACGGATGGCGCGCGGCCGTGGATGGTGTGGAAGCCGTACGTGTCCATGTAGTAGGGGAACCGGCTGGAGCACCCGATGCCCGAGATGAACACGACGTTCTCCTTGTTCTCCGCGAGACCCGGGAGAGCGCGCTGGACTGCCGCGAGGACGGCATAATCGCCACAGCCCGGGCACCATCTCACGTCCGCCCCGGAGACGAAATCTTTCCGCGTGAGTACGGGGAGGTCGCCGCCACCGTCGCCACCAGGAGGCTCCACGAGCCGACCTCCGGGCGGAAGGCTCGGGCGTTTGGCGCTCGGCGGGCGCGCGGGCGGGCGCTTCGGGGCACCAGGCGTGGGAGGGAGCGTCGGCTTCTTGGCTGCTGGGCGTCCGGGCGGCAGCGTTGGCTTTTTTCCAGCGCCGGGTGGGCGGACTGGCTTCCCCGGCCTCGGCGGACCCGCGGGCGTTGCCGACGGGGGCCCCGAGGCGGGTGGCCTCGCGGGCTTGGCGCCGGGCGGCATCGCGGGCTTCGCACCCTTGGGTGAAGGAGGACCCGCTGGTTTCGCGCCGGGAGGCATCGCGGGCTTCCTGCCAGCGGGCCGAGGCGGCCCGGTGGGCTTGGCACCGGGGGGCATGGCAGGTTTCGCGCCCTGGGGTACAGGGGGACCAGCGGGCTTCGCGCCCTTCGGGGAGGGCGGACCCGCAGGCTTGGCTCCGCTCGGGACGGGCGGCTGACCGGGGGATGCACCCACGGGTTGGAGCGCGGGCGCTTTCACCGGAGGCCGCTTGCCTGCGGGCTCGGGCGTGTCAGGCCGAGCGCCTTTCTCGCCGCGCGGCTCGGGTAGGTCGCCGCCGCGTCGGGTCTCTGGGGTATCGCTCATGTCGTGGGCTGGGGGCGGCTCACCGAGCCGTCCCTGCGGTCTGGATTACGCGGCGGGCTCGGAGGTCTCCTCCGTCGCCAGTTCCACCACGGCCGCGCCGATCTCGCGCGCCGAGAACGGAAGGCCCTGCACCTTGGGTAGCGAGACGGCGTCGAGGAGGTAGCGCTCGCGGAGGAGCTTGTAGAGTTGGCCGTTGTTGAGCTCCGGCACAAGGACGCGGCGGTAGCGCGCGATCACGTCTGGGAGATCCGTCGCCATTGGGTTGAGCCAGCGGAGGTGAAGATGCCCGACCGTCACGCCCTGCTCGCGCGCGCGCTCCACACCCGCCTTGACAGACCCGTAGGTACTGCCCCACGCGATCACGAGCACATCACCCCCTGCGTCGCCCTCGACCTCCAACGGCGGAAGCTCGCGCGCAATGCGGTCCAGCTTGGCCTGTCGGGTATCGGTCATGTGCTGGTGGTTGAGAGGGTCGTAGCTCACGCCTCCAGTGAGGGCGTCTTTTTCGAGACCACCGATGCGGTGCTCCAGCCCAGAGGTACCGGGGCGGGCCCATGGCCTCGCGAGGGTCTGCTCGTCGCGAGCGTACGGGAGGAGCGCGCCGTTCTCGTCCTTCGGCGCGCTGGCAGCGTCGGCGAAGGAGACCTCGAAGGGCGGAAGGGTGCTCGCGTCCGGGATGCGCCAGGGCTCAGAGCCGTTGCCGAGGTAGCCATCTGAGAGCACCACGACAGGCGTCATGAACCGGGTCGCCACACGACAGGCGTTGTACGCCACCTCGAAGCAATCGCCCGGTGTGCGGGCCGCGAGGACGGGGGTCGGTGCCTCCCCGTTTCGGCCGTAGACAGCCATCAGCAGGTCGGACTGCTCGGTCTTGGTCGGCATGCCGGTGCTCGGGCCCGCGCGCTGCACGTCCACGATGACGAGTGGAAGCTCGGTCATTGTGGCGAGGCCCATGAACTCGCCCTTGAGCGCCATGCCGGGGCCACTCGTGCCCGTCACGCCGAGATTGCCGCCGAACGCCGCGCCAATGGCGGCTCCGATGGCGGCGATCTCGTCCTCCGCCTGGAAGGTCTTCACGCCGTGCGCCTTGTAGCGGGAGAGGGCGTGCAGAAGGTCCGAGGCGGGCGTGATGGGATATGTGGAGTAAAAGATGCCGAGGCCGCTCGTCTGCCCAGCTGCTGTCAGGCCGAGCGCCAGGGCCGCATTGCCGTTGATCGCGCGATAGGTACCCGGTGCGAGGTCGGCAGGCTCCACCTCGTAGCGATGCGCAAAGGACTCCGTGATGTCGCCGTAGTGGGCGCCTTTCTCTAGGGCGAGGAGGTTGGCGTCGCGGATCTCGGGCACCTTCGCGAACTTCTTCGAGATCCACTCGCGCGCGGGCTCAACGGGCCGCGTGTACATCCAGAGTGCGAGACCGAGCGCGAACATGTTTTTGCACCGGTCCACCTCCTTGAAGGAAAGGTCGGTGTCGGCCAGCGCCTCGCGGGTGAGGCGGGTCAGTTCCACCTCGTGGACCTGATAGCCTTCCAGGGTGCCGTCTTCCAGCGGGTTGGTCTCCAGCCCTGCGAGTTGCAAGTCGCGCTCGGCGAAGCTGCTCGTGTTGACGAGGATCGCGCCGCCACCTGCTCCGCCCAGCCCCGCCTTGCGCACGCGGTGCAAGTTGACGACGAGCGCCGCTGGGTTCATCGCGACGAGCAGGTCCACCTCGTCACCTGCGGTGTGGATGTCGCCGGAGCCGAAGTGGAGTTGAAAGCCGGAGACACCGTAGAGGGTGCCCGCAGGCGCGCGGATCTCGGCGGGAAAGTCCGGGAGCGTGGCGAGGTCGTTACGCGCCATCGCGGTCGCCAGCGTGAACTGGCTACCGGTCAGCTGCATTCCGTCGCCGGAGTCACCGGCGAAGAGAACAGTGACCTCAGGGACTTGGACCGTCGTGCTGGACATGTGCGGGAGGAAGAACGCGCCGGGTACGTCGGGCGGCGCATGGGGATTCCCAACCTAGAGGCGCGCCCGATGAGGAAGCGGTCAATCGCAGCGAATTCCGGGAGGCGCGACAGCACCCGGCTCTGTCCGCCTCGGTGCCGAGGCGGGCATAGCTACTCCCGGGAGGGGACAGAAACCGGCGCGCCGGATGCCTCACAGGCACCCGGCGCGTAGCCATCCACGGTAAGGGAAATCAGCGCTCGCAGGTAACGGAACTCGCAGTGACGATCCCGTTGTCTCCAGTGACCGCCCAGTACGACCCTGTCCAGTAGGTGTAGACGCCTCCCGTCTGATAGGTCCCCTGGTACGCTTCTGCACCGGAGAAATAGCTCCCCGCGAGTTCCTGGCAGAAGCGGTCAGCGGAGGCTGCCAGAACGGGTGTCTGGGTGCTTCCACGCCAGTCACTTCCCAAGGGGCGACCATCCTTCCGCGGTTGGGACTGGTAGAACGTTATGACATCGACCTCAACGCTTGGACGCCAGAATTCGAACTGGTAGTCCGGATGGCGAATGTCCGCATAGATGTCAAACTGGTTGGGGGTCGGGCTACCGTCTGCGGGGCCATACGCGTAGGTGGCGCTTTCTCCGCTACCGACCGGGACCGCATACGTCTGACCGTACTGAACATACCAGTTGACCGTCGCGTCGGAGCAGGCTGGAGGAAGGACGATACTCCAGGTGTGAGACGCGCCCTCGTTGACAAGGTCGGGGCCAGACGCCGTGATGGCGTCGAGTTGGGCACGCGTGCAGGTGGCCTGCTTACCAAGCGTCGGGACCTCACCTCCTTGAGACGGAGCGATAGTGCCCGATGGTGGAGCCGGACTTGTGGCATCGCACGCCGCAAGCACGAGGGCAAGAGCCAGGAGGAAAATGGAAGAACGCGTAAGGTGTACCATGACAAGAGGAGAGAGTGGTGAACACGAGTCCAGAATTAGATTCAGATACAAGGGTACGGCCAGAAGACGTGGCTCTAGATTAATCTTTCATGCTTGTTAAGAGCTAGGACTATACGTTGCCATTCGCAAGGAGTCTTCAAGGTTAGAACTTGGAGCATGAGTCAGCCTCAAACCCTAAGAGGAAACGGCGGAGTGGTCGCGGCCCTATCAAAGGGCTGACTATGCCTCTTCGTACTCAGCCCACATGTCACACGAGAAGCCCGGGACTTCCTCAGAGCCCCAACACAGCTCGGCGCTCGGCCACGGCGCGCTTGACCAGCATCCAGAGCGCGGGGTCCTCCGCCTCGGTGCCGAGGCGGACCGAGTCAGACGATCCGGTTGGGATCCGGCGGGGGAGGCACCATCCCGCGATAGCCAAAGACCCGCTGGAGCGCCTTGATGGCCGTCGGGAACTGCTTGCGGACGTACCACTGATCGGCCATGCGGCGCGCACCGAGCGCGTAGGTCGGGTACGCGAAGATGGTGTCGGCCAGGGTCTGGAGCGTGGCGCCAGACTTCATCGCGACGGCGATGATCTGCATCAGTTCGCCTGCCCGCTCGCCGACGACGCTCGCGCCGAGGATCTTGCCGCGCCACTTCGTTCCGAAGACCTTGATGTCGCCCATCGTCTTCCCCTCGGTGATGCCTCGGTCCACCTTCGTGTAAGGGAAGCGATAAACCTCGAAGCTCGTCCCGCGCTCGCGCAGTTCCGCCGCGCTCGCGCCGAGGTGCGCCAACTCGGGATCGGAGAACGTCACCCAGGGCACGTGCGCCCGGTCGATTTTGGAGGGGATCTTGAGCACGGCGTTGGTAGTCGCCACCTTCGCCATATGCTCACTCATGTGGGTGAGCTGGTACTCGCCGGTGCAGTCACCCGCAGAGTAGATATGTTTCTGCGAGGTCTGACACTTGTCGTTGACCCGGATGCCCTTCCTCTCGACCGCGACACCCGCGGCGTCCAGCCCGATATTTTCCACGTTGGGTTTGCGCCCGGCCGCGATGAGGAGCCGGTCGGCCTCCACGCTGTCGCCCCCACTGAGGTGGAGACGCACGCCCCCGCCGTCCGTCGGCTCCACGCGGTCCAGCCCGGCCTCGAAGCGGAAGTCCACGCCGTCCGCCTCGAGAGACTGCCGGACGATCTCGGTGTGGTCGGGGTCGTCGCGGTTCAGGACTCCGCTGCTCCGGTCGATCACCACGACCTCGGTCCCGTGGCGGACAAACGACTGGCTCATCTCCACGCCAATCGGCCCGGCACCGACGACCGCTAGCCTCGTGGGCTGCTCGGTCATCTCGAAGAGCGTCTCGTTGGTGAGGTAGTCCACCGTGTCTAGCCCACCGATAGGCGGTGCTGCGGCGCGACCTCCGGTGCAGATGCAGAACAACCGTCCTGTGACACGACGCGTGCCGTCCTCGGTGTCGATTTCTACGGTGTGTGGGTCTGTGAACCGCGCAGCGCCGTGGACTACTTCCACCCCGAAGCCCTCGAAGATCTCGGGCGCGTCGGCGTCCTCGTAGACCTCCTCGCGCAACCGGTGGACGTGCGCGACGACATCCGCAAAGCGGACATTCACGCCCGCCACGTCGATGCCGAACGGGCTCGCCGTGCGGGCGCTGTGCGCGAGGTGGGCGGCGTGGAGAAGCGCCTTCGAGGGCACGCAACCGGTCCAGGTGCAATCGCCGCCGAGCCGGTGCCGCTCGATCATCATCGTTTTGACGCCTGCGTTAGCCGCGATGCCTGCGGCGGTCAGGCCAGCGGCGCCGCCGCCGATGACGATGTAGTCGAAGTCGTAACGAGCCATGTCGAAAGAGGGGTGAGAGGCGGAAGGGTACGAGCGGCGTGCAATCCAGGCGCGCATCTCTTCGCGCGAAGTGCGACCTTGGCACGATAGACGATGATCCTTCCCGACTGATCGCCCGTGCTCCTCTACGCCGTCACCTACGACGACCCGCGCAACCTGTCCGAGAAGGGGCTCCGCAACAAGCCTGAGCCGTTCTGGCTCTACGACCAGCTTCCCACCGCTGAGCACGCTCGCCGCAGCCACCCTGGTCGCCCTGGCTGGATCCTCGTGCTGGACCGCGATGCGCTCAACCTTGCGACGCCACCCGAGGGCGCAGAGCTTCCCAACTCCGGCCCCCCCGTGGTGCGGCGCATCCCGCGCGCCGCCGTCCTGAACGTGGACGCAGACGGCGACTACTGGCGACCGTACCCCGTCGTGGCCGCAGGCGGCTTCGTGGTACGGCGGACGGCGAAGAACAACATCAAGCTGCTCATCATCAAGCGAAAGGGGAAGTGGGATCTCCCCAAGGGCAAGATGGACCCCGGCGAGACGCCCGTACAGGCGGCGCGGCGCGAGGTCTCCGAGGAGGTCGGCGTCAAGAAGAAGTACATCCAGCTTCTGCACCCGCTCGGCCACACCATCCACGGCTACGTCTGGCACAAGCGCGGCGTCTATGCTGTCAAGACCACGCACTGGTTCTCGATGACGACGGAGGCCCGCGAGTTCACGCCAGAGAAGGCGGAGAACATCACGAAGGTAGGCTGGAAGAAGTGGGCTACCGCTGGCGAGAAGCTGGGCTACAAGACGCTCCGCCAGCACCACGCGCTTCTGGACCCAGAGGTACTCGGCGTCTGAGCGTGAAGGCTGTCCTGAGACCTCCCTTCCAGTTCAACGGCGAGCCTCCTGACCTCGCAGGGTGCGCGTGCGAACACCTCTTATGCGAAGGTCTCTCGTCAGGCGACGAGACTGCTGTGGTCACTCATCTCCGCTTCGAAGGACGCTGGTACTGTCTCTACTTCGAGGGGGCCACATGCTCCTGGCGCCAGCAGGATGGGGACCTTACTGGAATGGGCGCGAGCAGATCCAGAGTGGGGAGCGAGCCCTACAGATGTAGCTGCGTCTGCGAACGTGAAGGGAGCCCTGCTCTTGAACTACCACGTGGCACACGGAGACACGGATCAGTGGAGCGTGACCTTTGACTTCGAGACCGGTCGGCGAGTCATGATTCTGCACCGGCACGACAGAACGGACTACGTCATCGTGTAGCCCTGCCCACCTCGGTGCCGAGGCGGAGCGGGCACGTGAGGGAAACCGGGGCGAAGACGCGTGCCCTGGATACGGAAGGGGCGTGTGTGCCCGATATCTTCGCGCTGCAAAAACAACACCCCACCATGACCCGGCTCTCCGTCCTCGGCGCTCTCACGCTGGCCCTCGCCCTCACTGCATGCGACTCTAGCGATCCTATCGTCACGTCGTGCGACAATGAGTCTCTGGAGATCTCGATTGACACGCTGGCTGTCGGTACGAGCCCAGCTCAGGCTAACCCCAACGACCGCGTGCTCGTCAACTACCGTGGCACCCTCACGGACGGCGCAGAGTTCGACAGCGGCACCAACATCGCATTCACGCTCACCAACACGGTCTCGGGTTTCCGCGAAGGCATCACAGGGATGCGGCTCGGTGGCGAGCGCCGGGTCACCGTCCCGCCTCTGAGAGGCTACGGCACACAGGAGCGGCAAGACGCCGATGGCAACGTGGTCATCCCGCCATGCTCGGTACTCATCTTCGAGGTGGAGTTGATCGATATCCTCAGCTAGCATGCCTCCGTTCATACGCGACCCCGCCTAGGTCTCAGGGCTACTGACTCACCGTCTGAACCCTCCGGTACACATCGCTGATCCGAGAGACGACCAACGTCACCCACTCGGCGAGTAAAAGCTTCCAACACCGTGTATCTGGTGTGGCGAGATCAGGCATCAGGCGAACTGGCACCGCCCGGGCGCGTGTGATACGTTACACGACCGTAACCAGTCACCATACCCCTTCCGTTTTGGCCCTCTACGAACTTCAGGACGCAACCCTCGCCGGTATCTCGGGGGAAGGCTACTGCTACCCCGTCGACACCTACAGAGGCATCGTCTACAAGGGAGTGTTCTTTGCCGGGAATGATGCAGACCTCGAAGACCTTCCCAACCTAGAGGACGCCACCTTCGAGGGCACCATCTATCTCAAGACCTCCCAGAAAACAGATGAGGTACCCGTAGACGTGACCAAGGTGGTCAGCGTCGCCATCGGGCACCGCGCAGATTTTGACGTTAAGGACGGCTAGAGTCGACGCCCCAATCGACAGTCTGTTTTTTGACTCATCTTGTGCAGAACGAGTATTGTCATATGAGCCCAAGCTTGCGCACGCAGGCGGATAGCTCGATACGCTGCTCCTCTGTCAGAGACCGAGGCACAGTGACGCGAACCTCAACGTAGAGATCACCTTTCTGTGTTGCGGTGCGGACACCCTGGCCACGCAGACGAAGGCGCTCACCCGGCTGCGTGCCGGGTGGGATCGTGGCTTTGATCCCTCGACCATAGGCGTCCGTGATGGCACGGCTCGTACCTAGGAGAGCTTCCATTACAGTCACGGGCTCCACGATGTGGAGGTCGTTTCCCTCGCGTCGGAACCGCGAGCTGGGAGCTACCCGAAACGTGACGTAGAGATCGCCCGGCGCATGATCCCCATGCGTGGGCGCTCGGTCTCTGAACCGCACCTTGACCCCGCTTCGAACCCCCTTTGGGATCGGCACTTGAAGAGCCGTTCCATCTCGAAGCCGAACTTCTGCCTTCCCTCCTGCAAGAGATTGTTCGAACGAGAGACGGACCTCTGCCTCGGCGTCACGACCGCTACGGGCTTCCACCCTGCCGTTCCCGAAGAGATGCGCATGCATCTCGTTCAGAGATGGCGAGTAGCCACTCCCTCCAAAGACTGAGAGCGGGTCGCGCCGCATCTGGTCATAGGCTGCGCGTGTTGCAGGGTCCGCAAGCACCTCATAGGCTTCCTGTATGGCCCGGAACCGCTCGATAACCGACGTGTCTCCTGCATTTCGGTCGGGATGGTAGACACGCGCAAGCCTCCGATACGCTCGCTTAATTTCAGCAGCGCTTGCAGTCTCAGGGACGTCGAGGGTTTGGTAATGATCGGTGATCTCGGCCATGGTCAAGGCGAGGCCATCGTGCCGTTATGACACAAGCGTTCCCACCCTCCTCCGAAGCTCTAAAACCGTACCAACGCCGATGCCCGCCGCCCTGTCATTTGACACCGTCCTGATCGCCAATCGTGGCGAGATCGCAGTCCGCGTCATGCGGACCTGCCGCGAGCTCGGGCTGAAGACCGTCGCCGTCTACTCCGATGCCGACCGGGACGCCCTCCACGTCCGCCTCGCGGATACGGCGGTCCACATCGGCCCCGCCCCGTCAGCTCAGTCCTACCTCCTCGGCGATGCCATTCTGGAGGCTGCACGCCAAACAGGTGCGAGCGCCATTCATCCAGGCTACGGCTTCCTTTCGGAAAACGCTGGCTTCGCCCGCGCCTGCACCCAGGCGGGCATCGTGTTCATTGGGCCCCCGCCGCGTGCCATCGAACTCATGGGCGACAAGACGGCTGCTCGCGCGCTCATGCGCGAGGCCGAAGTTCCCATGGCTCCAGGTGCCCCTGATGCCATCGCGGATGTTGCCGAGGCGGAGCGCATCGCGGGAGAAATCGGGTATCCTGTGCTGGTCAAGGCCGCCGCGGGCGGGGGCGGCAAAGGCATGCGCGTCGTCGAGCGCGCCGACGACTTTGCAGCATTCTTTGAGATGGCGCGAAGTGAGGCACAGAGCGCCTTCGGCGACGACCGCGTCTACATCGAGAAGTACCTCGTCGGCCCGCGTCACATCGAAATCCAAGTCCTCGCGGACACGCACGGAAACACCGTGCACCTGTTCGAGCGCGAGTGCTCCATCCAGCGGCGCCATCAGAAGGTGGTGGAGGAGGCGCCTAGCGCAGTCCTCACACCGGACCTACGGCGCCAGATGGGCGCAGCCGCCGTTGCAGCTGCCAAAGCGTGCGACTACGTCGGCGCTGGGACGGTCGAGTTCCTCTTTGACTCGGGCGAGTTCTACTTCCTCGAGATGAATACGCGTCTTCAAGTAGAGCATCCTGTCACGGAATGGATCACAGGACTCGATCTCGTCGCCGAGCAAATCCGCATTGCGAAAGGCGAGGCTCTCGGCTATGCGCAGGAAGATCTTGCGATCCACGGGCATTCCGTCGAGTGTCGCGTCTACGCCGAGAACGTAAAGGCTGGGTTCCTACCGGACCCAGGCCCCCTTCACCGGCACCGAATTCCAACGGGCCCCGGCGTCCGCGTGGACTCCGGCGTGACGGAGGGCGATACCGTCCCCATTCATTACGACCCAATGATCTCGAAGCTCACGACCTGGGCGTCTACGCGAGAAGCGGCCATCGAGCGGATGGATCGGGCCCTCGGCGAGTACGAGATCACGGGCGTCCATACCACCATCCCCTTCTGTCGCTTCGTGATGAGTCACGAGGCCTTCCGCGCGGGCGGCTTCGACACAGGGTTCGTCGGACAGCACTTTGCTCCAGAGGAACTCGCGCCTAGCCCAAACGAAGCGCTAGTAGCTGCAGTCGGAGCTCTGCTTCGAAGCCCTGACCGGCAAACGGCCTCGCGAGAGGGGACGGCACCGGTTGAAGGAAACGGCCTCTGGGTTCAGCGGAGACGCTAGCCCATCGATTGTCTTTCTGCTACGCCCGCCTCGTCACCGAGGCGGGAGTGCTTAGCAGCAGTGCCGCACAAACAGAAAGAGCCCCGGCTCCATCTGGAACCGGGGCTCAAAGGGACTTGGCGACGACCTACTCTCCCACCTAGTGGCAGTACCATCGGCGCTGCGGGGCTTAACGGCTCTGTTCGGAATGGGAAGAGGTGGATCCCCCGCGCTACAGTCACCAAGAATCGGGTGACATGGGATAGCCGTAGCAAAACCGATCAGGGCGCTCCAAGAAGCAATCCAATCGTCATCGAGCGCTGCAGAAGCAGCGAGTATGCAATGTGCACACGCAGCAGCGGTGGCGTTAAGCCTGGTAGGTAATTAGTACGGCTCGGCTTCACGTGTTACCACGCTTCCACCTGCCGCCTATCAACGTCCTGGTCTCGAACGACCTACAAGGGAAATCTCATCTTCTGGTGGGCTTCGTGCTTAGATGCTTTCAGCGCTTATCCCTTCCCGACATAGCTACCCAGCGATGCACCTGGCGGCACAACTGGTACACTAGAGGTCAGTCCGTCCCGGTCCTCTCGTACTAAGGACAGCTCCAGTCAAATTTCCAACGCCCACAGCAGATAGGGACCGAACTGTCTCACGACGTTCTGAACCCAGCTCACGTACCGCTTTAATGGGCGAACAGCCCAACCCTTGGGACCTTCTCCAGCCCCAGGATGCGATGAGCCGACATCGAGGTGCCAAACCTCCCCGTCGAT
>JBCDKM010000002.1:0-287769 GCA_038746605.1 Bacteroidota bacterium | reverse complement strand
GCGGCGTGGCCCCGCCGGAGGTGCGGACGAGCGACATCTACCGGGGCGTGATCCCGTTTGTGGTGGTGCAGGTCCACGCGCTGGCGGCGTTCGTGGCGCTCTCTGGGGTGCTGGGGTAGCCCGCCTCGGCGCCGAGGCGGACTACCCCAGCACCCCAGAGAGCGCCACGAACGCCGCCAGCGCGAGGACCTGCACCACCACAAACGGGATCACGCCCCGGTAGATGTCGCTCGTCCGCACCTCCGGCGGGGCCACGCCGCGCAGGTAGAAGAGCGCGAACCCGAACGGCGGCGTCAGGAACGAGGTCTGGAGGTTGAGCCCCAGCATCACGCCGAACCACACGAGGTCGATGCCGACGGCGGCGGCGGCGGGTGCGAGCAGCGGCACCACGATGAACGCGATCTCGAAAAAGTCGATCACGAAGCCGAGGACGAACACCGCCAGGTTGGCTGCGATAAGGAACCCCAGCGGCCCGCCCGGCAGGCTGGTCAAGATTTCCTCGATCCACACGTCGCCGTAGAGGCCGCGGAAGACAAGCGCGAACGCCGTGCTCCCGAGCAGCAGCACGACGACCATCGTGGTCAGCTTGGCCGTGTCGCGCGCCGCCTCGCGGACGGTCTCCACGCTCAGCCTCCGGTTGACAGCGGCAAGGACCGCCGCGCCCACGGCGCCGAGGGCGCCCGCCTCGGTGGGCGTCGCGATGCCGAGGAAGATGCTCCCGAGGACGACCACGATGAGGAGCAGCGGCGGCACGAGCACCAGCGCGACCCGTCCCGCGAGGGCGCCGAGGTCGGCCAGGCGCTCCTCGGGCGGGAGGGCCGGGGCGGCATCGGGAAAGCGCCACGCGATGACGACGACGGTCAGTGCGAAGGCGAACGCCAGACCGACGCCGGGCACGAGCGCCGCTCGGAACAGCGCGCCCACACTGATGCCGAGCTGGTCGCCGAGGACGATCAGCACCACGCTCGGCGGGATCAACTGGCCGAGGGAGCCCGCCGCCGTGATGACGCCCGCCGAGAGCCTCGGGGAGTACCCCGCCCGCAGCATCACCGGCAGCGAGATCGTCCCCATCGCGACGACGCTCGCGCCTACCACGCCCGTCGCCGCCGCGAGCAGTGCGCCCACGCCCACGACGGCGACCGCCAGCCCGCCCCGCATCCCGCCGAACAGCGCCCCAATGGTCGTCAGCAGGTCCTCCGCGAGGCGGCTCCGTTGCAGGAGCGTGCCCATCAGGATGAAGAACGGGATCGCGAGGAGAATCGGGTTCTGGAGGACGCCGAAGGTGCGGTCCGCCAGCGCCAAGAGGTAGGGCCAGTCGAAGTAGCCGGTCCAGACGCCGAGGACGGCGAAGGCGAGCGAGATGCCCCCGAGCACGAACGCGACCGGGTAGCCGGAGAAGAGCCCGGCGAGGACGGCCAGGACCATGATCGGCCCGAGCCAGTCGGCGAGGTGGGCGCCTAACTCGCTCACGGCGCCCCGGGCGTGCCCGCCTCAGGTGCGTCCGCGAGGGTGCCGAGGCGGAGGGTGTGGATCGCGCGGACCGCTTGTGCCACGCCTTGCAGTGCGAGCAGCGCCACGCCGAGGAGCACGAGGATCTTGACCGGCCATCGCGCCAGCCCTCCGGGGTCGAGCGCTGCCTCGCGCACGGCCACGCTCTGCGCGACCGCCGGCCAGAGCGCCCACAGCAAGAACCCGCAGAAGGGGAGGAGCAGGAACAGGCTCCCCGCGAGGTCGATCCACGCGCGAGTCCTAGGTGCAAACCGTTGAGCCGCAACGTCCACGCGGACATGCGCGTCTTCGCGAAGCGCCCACGCCGCACCCAGGATCACGACGCCCGCGAAGAGCATCCACTGCACGTCGCCGAGGGCGTTGAGGGCGGGTGCCAGGCCGAGAGGCCGCGCGAGGTACCGCAGAATCGCGGCCATCGCGCCTGCCACAGTCATCACGACGAGGACCCACGAGACGGCCTTCCCGATGCCGCCCGAGAGGCGGTCCACGAAGGCGACGAGGCGGGGCGGGGTGTCACGCACGCGCCGAAGCTAGTGGCTGCCGGTAGCGCGATGTGACTTCCACTCCCTCCGCCTCGGCACCGAGGCGGGCGGGGCTGGAGCCCGTCCGCATCCCGAACGTCACCCCGTCAGTTCGATCCTCGCGATCTCGCGCGCAGCTACCGCTAGCCGATCCACGCGCTCGTTCTGGTCGTGCCCGGCGTGGCCCTTGACCCAGTGCCAGGTGATTTCGTGGCGCTGGTTCTGCGCGTCGAGGCGTTCCCAGAGATCCCGGTTGAGGACGGGTTTCTTGTCCGACTTCTTCCATCCGCGCCGCTTCCATCCGCCGATCCAGTCGTCGTTGAAGGCGTTGACGAGGTAGGAACTGTCGGAGTAGAGATCAACACGGCAGGCCTCCTTGAGGGCTTCTAGCGCCATGAGGGCCGCTGTCAGCTCCATCCGGTTGTTCGTGGTCTCGGTCTCATGGCCGCTGATTTCGCGCTCCACGGGCGGTGAGCCGTACTGGAGCACGGCGCCCCAGCCGCCCGGGCCAGGGTTGCCGGAGCAGGAGCCGTCGGTGTAGATCGTAACCTCTTTCATTTTCGGCGCGTCTGGTTTGGAGAAGATCCGCACGAGGCGGACCGGATGCCGCGTTCGTCGGTGAGCCGGGCCCTTCTTCCACCTTCCCCCCTCTCCATGTCTAGCCTCTTGGGACGCCTGTCCCTGTTTCTCTTCGCTCTCACGTTCACCGCGGGCTCGGCCTTCGCGCAGCGTGGATTCTCCTTTACACCGCACGTCTACGGCGTCGGCCTCGTGGTCGACGATGTAGAAGACGGCGACCGTGAGGAAGGCGGTGGCCTCGGACTCCGCGTCGGTCTCGGCCTGTCGAAATCGGTCTCGCTCTACGCCAGTCTCGGTGGCGCGAGGGTCGAATCCCAGGGCGAAGTGGTGCGCGTCGTGCGCGATCTCCCCGACGGTGATCTCGGCCGTTTCGATGACAACTACACGCTGGCCTCCGGCGAGTTCGGCGCCCAGTTTAACATCCTCCCCTCCGGTGTCGTGAACCCGTTCATCCGAACCGGCTTCCGGGGGCAGACGGTCGTGCTGGACGCAGAAGGGCGCGATCTGGATGAGGATCCTCAGCTTCGCGGCGGTGGCCTGACCGTCGGCGGTGGCGTGGAGGTTCGACTCAGCCCGAAGCTCGCCATCGAGGCGGCGCTCGAAGGCACCGGCGGCACGTTCAGCGAGTTCGAGACCGACGATATCCGCTACCGCAACTTCGAGGATATCGAGTTCGGTGAGGGGCGCGTCTCGGTCGGATTGGTGTGGCGTCCCAACGCGAAGAGCAGGGACCGCGACCGTCGTCGCCACCGCCGAGGGAACCGTCACTGATCCCCGCTCTCTGCCTCGGTCTGTCCGCCTCGGCACCGAGGCGGGAGGACTCGCGCCCCTCGATCCTCATCCGGTCTCGCCGGTACAGGATCGAGGGGCGCGCTACGTTCGGGCTCGCCCCCTCACGTCTCGCCTCGCGCCATGAAGTTCGTCGATTATGTCACCATCTCCGTCCGAAGTGGGCGCGGCGGGCCGGGTAGTGCGCACTTCCGCCGCGCGAAGTACGAGCCCAAAGGCGGTCCCGATGGCGGCGACGGCGGCGCGGGCGGCAGCGTCCTCCTGGAGGGCGACGAGAGCCTGTACACGCTCCTCGACCTCCGGTACAACCGCCACCACAAGGCGGACCACGGGCAGCCCGGCCAGGGCGCGCAGAAAACGGGCAAGACCGGCGACGACATCGTGCTGCGGGTGCCGCTCGGGACCGTCGTGCGGGATACCAACACGGAGGAAGTGCTCGGCGAGGTGACAGAGACCAGCCAGCGGCTCGTGCTCGCGCAGGGCGGCAAGGGCGGCCTCGGCAACGTTCACTTCAAGAGCTCCACGCGGCAGTCGCCTCGGTACGCACAGCCCGGCGAACCCGGCGAGGAGCGCGATGTCACGCTAGAGCTGAAGCTGCTCGCGGATGTCGGGCTGGTGGGCTTTCCGAATGCGGGCAAGAGCACCCTCGTGAGTTCCCTCAGTGCCGCCAAGCCGAAGATCGCGGACTACCCCTTCACGACGCTGGAGCCGAGCCTCGGGATGGTCTACCTCGGCGATTGGCGCTCGTTCGTGATCGCGGATATTCCGGGGCTGATCGAAGGCGCGAGCGAGGGGAAAGGCCTCGGGATTCGCTTCCTGAAGCACGTGGAGCGCAATGCTGTGCTTCTGTTCTGCATCCCGGCGGACACCGAGCGGCCTGGCGAGGCCTACGCGACGCTCCTCGGCGAGCTCGAAGCCTTCAGCGACGACCTCCTCGACAAGCCCCGTCTCGTGGCGCTGACCAAGATGGACCTCGTGGGGCCGGATCTCGCGGACGAGTGGGTAGCGGAGGCCCGCCGTCAGTTCCCCGAGGGCGTGGAGGTGCTGCCGGTCTCGGCCGTCGCGCGGCGCGGATTGGACCCGCTCAAGGAAGCACTCTGGAAGCGCATCGAGGCGGATCGGGGCTGAGGCGGCGTGTGTGGGCGCGCCCGCCTCGGTGATCCCGTGGAAGGACCGAGGCGGTCTGCTCTCCCCTAGTTGATCTCGCGGAGGGACACCTGGAGTCGCACGTCGGCGCGAGTGATCCCGGAGTAGTCGTTGGACACGTCCTCCAGGTTGACACCCTCTAAGAAGACGTTGGCTGAGAGGCGGGAGCCGTCGCCTTCGAACTCGATGACACGGGGCATGAGCACCTCGTCCAGATCGCCGACGCTGCGGAGGGTGAGGCGGATCGTGCGGCCGCGAATATCATAGGTGCCGGTGCCGTACGTCTCGTCCACCCGATCACCCCGGAGACGCTCCAGGCGGGCCTCACCGCTCTCACTGAGGAAAAGCGTCAGATCGTCCGAGACCTCGTCGCCGAGGAGGTCGAGGTCGCGGAGGGACTCCGCGGTGGGCTGAATCTCGTACTCGGTGAAGGCATAGCGCCCGGCGACCTCGATGGCGGTCAGGTCGGCGGCACCACCGAGGAGGCCGCAGCCGGAGACGAGAAGGAGCGCGAAGAGAAGCGGGAGGGCACGCATGGCGAGAGGGGAAGAGGGGAGGGGGTACGATACGCCCGGCCCGCCAGCGAGGCGAACCGGGCGAGCGTGTCCGCCTCGGTCCGTCCGTGGAGGGACCGAGGCGGGCGGGGTCAGAACCGAAGGATCGCGGCGGTGGGGCCGTGCTCGCCGAGTGCGGCCTTGGCAGCCTCGGAGCGGACGAGTTCCAGGCTCGCGCCCTGCGCCATCGCGCGGTCCAGCATGGCCTCCACGAGATCGGCCTCGCGCGAGATCTCGCCGCCGGTGGCCTCGTACGTGCCTGAGGTCTGGGTGGTGAGCATGCCGCTCTCGCGGTCGATGCCGCCTTCCATGTGCACCTCGTCGTCCACGACGAGCGTCATCACGCGTTGCTGGTTGAGCATGTCCAGCGTGTCGTCCAGCCCGACGACCGCACGGGACGAGAGCAGCTCTTGCACCTTCTCGATGGTCTCGATCTCCTCGCGTGCTTCCACCTCGCGCTGGGTCGGCTCAGCCGCCTCGGCGACCTCGGCAGTGGTGGCGTTCACCTCGCAGGAGAACGTGCCCGAAACCCGCTGGCGCGTTTGCTGATCGAGCGCCTCCAGGAAGTCTTTCTCCATGTCCGAGGCGCAGGAGTAGATGACGTGGCGGGCGTCCATCTCCTTCGCGATGAGTTCGAGAGCGTGGGCGCTTTTCTTCGCCTGGTTCCGGCGGAGGTCCGCCTTCATGTCCTGGCGCTGGTCCTTGGTCGCGAAGTCGGTGACGTTGAGTTCCTGTCCTACGAGGTCAAAGACTTCTTCCACGAGGCCGATCTGGGAGAAGAAGAACCGGCTCTTGTGCGCGCTCACGAGGGCGATCACGAAGCGGTCGTTCTCATCGCGAACGCGAGCGAGGGGCCGCACGTAGGGCTCGCGGCCAACGTAGGCGAGGTTCGGCAGATCAATCGCGGTGCCGAGTTGCACGAACAGGTCGAGGTCTCGGCAAGCGAAGAACGCGGCGCCCCGGCCGGTGCGCGGGATGCTCGTGCGGAGGGCAGCCTCCACGCGGTCCATCTCGGCGTTGAGGACATCGGCATGGTCCGGGTTGCTCTCGATCCCGCGCTTGCGAAGGTCTTTGAGGACGATCTCCCACGAGTCGCTGACGCGCATTTCGGGTGTGAGCTCCATGAACACGCTCACGACCGGCGCACCGTCGGAGCGGACCTCGTTGAGGCGTTGGAGGTGGCGGGGGGAAAGGAAGTGAAAGCCAGGGGTAGAGGTCCGGCGGCGAAGCTCTGCGAGGAGGGCGTCGCGGGCGTCAGGGGAAAGCGCGCTCATGGCGTGGGAACGGGAAAGAGAAAAGGAACGAGGGGCTCCCACGCGACCGGGTCGCCTGGAGAGGGAGTCCATCTCGTTATCGGGATGGGTGAGAAGAGGGGGAGAGCCATGCGCTGGAGCCCAAAGGCGTGGGCGATGCAGAGGCTCTCGGCGGTGGCGTCAGCGAGGCGTCGGAGGAGAGCAGGTTGAATGGGGAGCCCGTACGGAAGGATCCGCCTACTCGGCCCGGGAACGGCGAATACGGAACTCGGGAGGGAGGGGGCAGAGGTCCCGAGCAGAACGACAGAGGTTTGCCGTTCTCCCCCCCGCGACTCTCTCCGCCTCGGCGCCGAGGCGGGCGGGGCTGGGGCCATCCCCACAGGAGGGCTGGACCCGGGGTGCCCGGAGATCCGCTGCCGTTGGGATTGCGACTCGTCTGCTACTCCAGCGCGAGGGAGACCGCCAAGGGGAAGTGGTCGCTCACCTCGCGGGGATCGTGAACGTGCGCGTAGACTACCTCGCGAAGGCGCCCGTAGAGCCCTGGCGAGAGCAGGATGTGGTCGATGGCGGAAAGCTCGCCCTCCTCGATCACGTCGTTGCGGTTGCGGTCGTAGAGCGCGGTGAAGCGCTCGGCCTGGGGCACCTCGCCGAGTACGTTCAGGAGGTCGTCCTCGGGACCAGGGCCAGCGCGCTTGATCGTCGCGAGCACATCGGTGACGGGACGCGATCCGGCGCGGTCTAGCGCATCGGGCTCGAAGTCGTTGAAGTCCCCGAGGACGACGACCTCGCGGCCCTGTCGCATCTCCGCTTCCACGAGCCGACGAATCACCTCGGCCTGAGCCTCGCGACGAGGCGCGCGCTCGGCATCCAGCGGCCGTGCCAGGAAGTGCAACCCGACAATCGTGACCGGCACGCCGCGGATGGTCATGCGGGCCCACATGTTCTTTGAGACGCCGTACGTCCGGTCGCCCACGCCGACGGGTATGCGCTCGTTCGTGCGGCCCACATTCTCCACCGGAATGCGCGAGAGGAGCCCGACGTCCTGCCCTGTGAAGCTGTCCTGCCCGTCTACGAGAAAGGCGCGGTAGCCCATGTCTCCCAACGACTCCTCGATCATCATTTCCAGCACGCCGAGGTTCTCGGCCTCGGTCAGCAGGACCACGTCCGCGTCTACCCGGCGGATGCTCCGCGCGATGTCGTCTCGGTGGGCGCGAGCCTTTGCGGGGTCGCCCTTCCACGGGAACGAGATGACTTCGTCGCCCTCGTTGCCCTCACCGTCGAAGAGGAACTCTGCATTGAAGGCCGCGATACGGACACCCTCGGTGCGCCACTCGACGGATTCCTGCACGCGGAAAGGCGGCGGTGTGCCCGCCTCGGTGCCGAGGCCGGAGGAGCCACCGGAGCACGAGGTGGCGAGGAGCGAAACGACGAGAGCGAGCGAGCGAATCACAGCAACAGGGGAATGGGCTTCTGAACCTCGCACAAGACGCCTCGCGCACGACACGAAAAAACGCCCCGCGACCGAGGCCCCGAGGCGTTTCATTCTCGTGAGATACGCCGGGCGCTACCCGATGGCACTCAGCGATGCGATGGCGCTGTAGAACCGGAAGCGGCGCGGGTCTGGTTTGAAGCGGACCGGCTGCACGGGGCTCTTGCCGATGGACCACGCCGGGGCGCGGCCTCCTACCATCGAGCGCTCGCTGTAGAAGTGTCGCGTCGTCTGGGGGAACGGGCGCTCACTCTCGGGCGAGTAGTAGACGTGATGGGCCACCTCGAGGGCCTTGGCCCACCCGGCGGCGTCAGATTGGGCGTTGAGCCTGAGAAAGAGGCGCCGCTTGGCGCTGCCCGGGTTGAAGGCGCTGAACTGATACGGATCCAGGACGACGCTCTCGTAGGTGCCCTGGCCCCGGTACTCGGTCTCGACGCGGTTGCGGACGACCCAGGCGACCAGTTCTTGCTCTTGCGGGCGCTTGGTCTCGGAGTAGATGCACCGTGCGAGCCAGAGGATGTCGTCGCTGACGGCATCCCGCGAGAACGGCGGGATCGCGTGGGCGACGGTGATGACAGGGCTCGGGTTCGAACGCGTCTCCTCGTGGGCCTTCGTGTCAAAGCCAAACCCGACGAGAGGGAGAAGGACGGCGAGCAGGAGGGAAAGCGCTGCGGCAGCCCGTTGCGGTTGAACAAACATGCAGTGGGGGGAAGGTGAGGGGGCGGGCCAGAGGCCCGATCTCGTCTCGCAAAGCGAGAACCCGGCCAAAGCCGAGCGACTGTGCGAAGGCAGGGCGAAGAGATCGCGAAGGTGCGGGTTCTGAGCCGGTTGCACATCCAAGCTCCGAACCGGTGTCCAACACCCTGCACAGATCCCGCGACGCTACGACGAGGGTTTGGTGACGAAACGGCGAAGGTGTCTGCTGGGATGCACACCCCGAGCAGACCTGTGTTCTCTTTGGACGACACCGCCCACTCCGATGCTCAAATCGCCTGGTCTCCATCTCGTCGTCGATGCCAACATTCCCTTTGCGGAGGCCGCGTTCGGGCGGTACGGAACAGTGCAGATGCTCCCGGGGCGCGCCATCACGAGGGAAACACTATCCGAGACGGACGTGCTCCTCGTCCGCAGCGTGACGCGTGTGGACCCGGCGCTCGTGGAGGGAACGCCGGTGCGGTTCGTCGCCAGCGCCACGGCGGGGACGGATCATGTGGATGCCGAGGGGCTGGCTGCGCAGGGTATCGACTTCGCGCATGCACCGGGCTCCAACGCCGCATCTGTCGTGGATTGGGTGCTGGCGTCTCTACTTCACATCGCGGTTCCCAAAGGGGAAGGTCTGGAAGGCAAGACTCTCGGCGTGGTGGGCGTGGGTGAGGTCGGCGGGCGGTTACTGCCGCGTGCCGAGGCGCTCGGGATGCGCGTACTCCAGAACGACCCGCCTCGGCAGGCCGCTGGGCACACCGGGCCGTGGACGCCGCTCTCCGACCTCCTCGCCGAGGCGGACGTGGTCACGATCCACACGCCGCTCACCCGCGAGGGGCCGCACGCCACACATCATCTCATCGGCGAGGCCGAACTGGCCGCGATGCGCGAGGGGGTCTGGCTCCTCAACGCCGCGCGAGGTCCGGTGGTGGACGGTACGGCGTTGCTTCGGGGGATTGCCTCGCGGCACCTTGGCGCCGTCGCGCTGGATGTCTGGGAGAATGAGCCGACGCCCACCCCCGCCCTCGCCTCGCGCGTGGACCTCGGGACGCCGCACATCGCGGGCTACGCCTTTGATGGCAAGGTGCGTGGGACGGTCATGGTGGAAGCTGCTCTCCGCAACTGGATGCAGGACAATGGGATCGAACGGCCTGACGCCTGGAATCCTGAATCCGCCCTCGCGCCGTCGAAGCCTCTCGTGGTCGAAGTGCCGCATCCAACCGAGGTGGACCCTGCCACCCCCACGGACTGGCTCCACTACCTCGTCTGTCAGGCATACGACATAGCATTCGATGATCGCCTGTTCCGTCTCGGCGTCGCGATGATGCCGGACGAGGGGCGCCGCGCAGACGCGTTCACGGAGTTGCGCCGGACCTACCCCGTGCGCCGCGAGTGGAGCCGCTACCGCGTGGAGGGCCTCATCCCCGCCGAGCTAGAAACCGCCGTCCGCGAAGGCCTCGGCATGACGACCTCGCCCGCCTCGGCCCCGAGGCGGAGAGAGCCGTGAGCCCGCTGGTTCCTTCTCACCGGGAGTAGTTCGACTCCGCGCCTCTTCTGCATTCGCGGTTCTGCATTCCCAGTAGCTTCTCGTTCGCTCCCCCGCTTCCCATGCTCATCGACGGTAAAGCCATCGCGGCTGAGGTCCGTGCCGAGGTCGCCCGAGGTGTCCGGCAGTTCGAACAGGCCCACGGCCGCGCGCCTGGCCTGCGCGTTGTCCTCCTCGGCGATAATCCGGCCTCGCAGTCCTATGTCCGCGCGAAGAAGAAAGCTGCCGCCGAAGTCGGCATCGACGCGGAGACGCTGCTCCACCCGGCCGATACGTCTCAGGAGGCCCTCCTCGCGCTTTTGGACGACCTCAACGCCGACGACGCTGTGGACGGCATCCTCGTCCAACTCCCGCTGCCCGACCATATCGACGAGGCGTCCGTCATCCGCGCCCTCGACCCGGACAAAGACGTGGACGGCTTCCACCCCGAGAATGTCGGCAAGCTGGTCCTCGGCGAGGACACCCTGGAGCCGTGCACGCCCGCAGGCATCGTGCAGATGCTCCAGCGCTCTGGCGTGGAGACCTCCGGTGCGCACGCGGTCGTTCTCGGGCGGAGCAACATCGTGGGCAAGCCGATGGCGAGTCTCCTGCTCCGTCGCGGTCTGGACTGTACTGTGACTGTCTGCCACAGCCGCACGCGAAATCTCGCCGAGATCACGCGCCAGGCGGATATCCTCGTCGCGGCCATCGGGCGGGCGGAGTTCGTGACGGCGGACATGGTCCGTGAGGGCGCGACGGTGATCGACGTGGGCATCAACCGCGTGGAGGACCTCACACGCGAGCGCGGCTATCGCCTCGTGGGTGACGTGGACTTCGAGGCCGTTCGCGAGAAAGCCGCGGCCATCACGCCCGTGCCCGGCGGGGTCGGTCCGATGACCATCGCGATGCTGCTCCACAACACGCTCCGCGCCGCCGAGCGCCGCACCGCCTGATGCAGGACGCGCCCCTCGACGCTCTCGATTCTCCCGACGCCCTTTCGGACAGTCTGGCGGTCCTCCTGGATAGCCTCGCGACGGTGGACAGCCTCTCAGCGGCTGACAGCATCGCCGAGGCGGATACCACTGTCATCTCTGACGAGCGAGGCATCGGGGCGGTGGCGAGTGAGCTGGAAGCGGCGGCGGAGCAAGTAGCAGATGGGGACCTGGGGGGCGCGCTGTCGCTCGCCGGAGACGCACTCCTGCGGTTCACACTGGAAAGTCTGATCCCCGCACTTCTCGTTGGTCTCGCGTTCTGGTTCGGCTACCGCGTGATCCGTGGCGTCCTGCACCGCGCTCTCGGCCGGACGGACCGCATCGATGTGGGCGTGGAGCAGCTGATTCTCCGCGTCGTCCGGATTGCCGTGTTTGCCTTCGCGGCGGTCACGGTGCTGAGTCAGCTGGGCATTCAGGTGGCACCGCTCATCGCAGGCCTCGGCATCGCGGGTCTCGCCATCGGTTTTGCGGCGCAAGACACGGTTCGCAACCTCATCGCGGGCGTCACCATCCTGCTGGACCGGCCGTTCCGCGTCGGCGACAACATCGAGCTTCAGGACACCTTCGGGACGGTGGAGGAGATCACGCTGCGGAGCACCCGTGTGCGCACCCTCGACAACCAGATCGCGATTCTGCCCAACGCGAAGGTGATCGAGGAGAAGATCCTGAACCACTCCATGCACCGCGCGCTGCGGATCGGAGTGCCGTTCGGCATCGCGTACAAGGAGAGCCCGCAGGCGGCCCGCGAGGTGGCCCTCGCGATCACAGAGGGAGATCAGCGCCTCCACCCGGATTTTCCCCCGCGCGTGGTGGTGACGGCGCTGAACGACTCCAGCGTGGACATGGAACTGCGCGTGCATCTCAAAGACCCCAATCTGGAGGTGCCGGTCGGCTTCGAGTACCGCGAGAAAGTGTTCGAGGCGCTCCGCGAGGCGGACATCGAGATCCCGTTCCCGCACCTCCAGCTGTTCATCGACGAGGCGAAAGCGTTCGAGGGCTCGCGCTTGCTGGAGCCTCCCGCCTCGGGCGCTCCTCGGGCAGAGGCGTAGCGTCCGGGTTGTTCCGCAGCGCTGCCGAGGCGGAGGGAGTGAGGTGGGGCCTGACCCCTCGGTACGCGGAATGGAGTATGGTAGAGCAGCTTCGCTTTCCTTCTCCGATGCGTCTTCTCCCCCTCGCCGTGCTGGCGGTTCTCTTCACAGCCCCGGCGACGGCCCAGATCAACACTGAGCGCCTTCGCGCGGATGTGGAGCCCGGCGCGCACCTCCAACTCGACCTCGGCGGCGGCTTCGCGACCGGCAACACGGACTTCCTCCAACTCAACCTCGGAGGCCGACTGGATCTTGTGCGCGAGCGGGACAACGCCTTCCTCGTCTCGAACTACACGTTCTCCGAGGTAGACGGCGTGACCGACGTCAGCCGGGCGTTCGCGCACATCCGGTACAACCGGCCGATTGTACCCCGCCTGATCGCGGAGGCGTTCGCGCAGATCGAGCGCAACGAGCAGACGCGCCTGGAGCGGCGCTACCTCGCAGGCGGGGGGCTTCGCTACGAGATCCTGGACCGCGAGGCCATCGGCCTGGCGCTCGGCGCGACGCCGATGTTCGAGTATGAGCGGCTGGCGCCTGCCGCGATGGAGGATGTGTCCGAGGCGATCCGTCTCAGCAACTACCTCTCGGTGCGTCTGGAGATCAGCGAGACCGCCGAAGCCTTCGGGGTGGTCTATTTCCAGCCTCGCGCCAACGATTTCGATGACTGGCGGCTGCTCCACGAGTCCCGACTGGATCTCCAGATGACGGAGCACTTCAAGGTCCGCCTTCGCGCCACCACCCGGCACGACTCCCAGCCGCCCATCGGCGTGGAGGCCACGGACGTGATGCTGACGACGGGTCTCGTCTACACGAGCTGGGGCAGCTAGCCCCGCCTCGGGTGGTCCGTGGAGGTCCCCTAGGCGGAGAGGGTCAGCGGCAGGCCGTCGCGCCCTGGACGTGCGGCGTGAAGTCCCCGGGCGATGGGTATGCGCTCGGGTCGAAGGGGGAGCCCCCGAGGGTAGCGCGGAGACGCATCAGCGCGAGGCCGAGGTGATTGCTCCCCGTGCCGTCGCAGTTGTCGCTCCAGTAGCTATCGCGGCCGGTGTGGCTGTTGTGCTCCAGGAGGTAGGCATCCCCCGTGGCGCGAAGGGCCGCCGCGAGATCCGCGTCTGCGAACTTGGAGGCGAGGACGGCATCCATCGCGCCATCCCGACCGAAGCCCGCCCAGTCGTGATTGGTCTGAGGCCCGGCGTGGTTGCGGGTGTAGAAGGCTCTGTCTCCGTTGGGTGCTGCCTCGAACTTCTTTCGGATGCTCGCGTCCTGCCACCACTTCGTCGCCTGGAACGCGGCCTCGGCAGTGTGAAAGGATCCCGTGGGAAGGCCCGGCGGTGTGAGGGTGACGGGCGTGATCCAGAAGTTGCCGAAGTACGGCACGTTGTAGATGTCATCCCAGGCAGTATTTCGGCCGGGATAGTAGAACGCGACGAGGGTGTAGTCCGTCCCGTCGATCTGCACGGGTTGGGGAGAGGGAGAAGGGAGAGACATGAACGGTGGGGAAAGCGAAGTGAGAGTGTACCCATGCACTTCCAAACCAAGATGTTGTCTCCCACGGAAATCTGCCGTCCTCTCGTCGAGCTATGTGGGCACCGGCCATGTGGGCACCGAGGCAGGCCAGGCTACCACCGCTCGCTGCGGAACGGAACGCCCCAGCGCACACCGCCGAGCACCGCCACCGCGCGGGTCTCCTCCGAATCGGTCTCCCACACTTGCCCGACTGCCGTCGCTTCCAGCATCAGCCGGGGCAGGACCTCCACGCCGACCCGGACCTCGCCGAGCCACTGCGTCTGGCGCACCCCCTGCAGCGTCTCGATGCCGAAGTCGTCGATGCGCGTGTCGAACGAGACCCGGGGATCCGAGCCGAAGTTCTCCGTCTCTGTGTTCAGGCCGCGGATGGTGTACGCGAGGTTGAACGCGGCCTCCACGTTCGGGAGCGGGCGGTAGCGGCCGAAGACGCTCAGGTCTTGCGCGTTCGGCCCGGCGGGGTGGCCGAGGCCATCGGCCCAGTGGGTGAAGGCGGTGAACTCCGAGCGGTGGCTGTAGAGATAGGGCCGCAGCCTCGCGAACTCTACCCGCAGGTCCAGTCCCGCGAGACCCGGATCCACGAGGTGCGCGCCGAGCATCCAGCCGAACTTGTTGCCCCACCAGTCGGTCCCGAACTCGGAGAACCGAAACTCATCGAGGATGAGCTGCCCGTAGGTGCGCACACCCGGGACGGGCCGCCACGCGAGGTCGGCGGAGAGAAGGACGTTGTCCGAGCTGCCGTTCTGCGCCTCCACGGCGCGATAGAAGATGACCGGATTGAGGTAGCCCACGTCGAAGCCTCGGCGGAGGCCGTCGGTGGTGTCGTCCGCGAAGATGACGGCCTCGCTGAGGCCGAGGTCGAGGTTCGCCGGGAGGGCGAGCTGGAGGCGGTGGAAAGCGCCGTACTTGCTCGGGAGGAAGTTGCTGGAGGGTGTCGTAGGGCGAACGGGGTCCTGGAGTCGCGCGAAGTTGCTCGTGTAGCGGACCGGTCCGAACTGTGCGCGGACCTGCAACTGGTCGTGGGTGGAGGCGAAGTCCGAGAGGACGAGGCTGTTGCGTCCTGGCCCCCAGCGGTTGTCGTCGCGCCCGAGGCGGACTTCTAGAAAGCGGTCGCGGTAGCCGACCGCACCCGAGACGCCCCAGTAGTCCAGCGTCGTGCCGCCCGCGACGTTGATGTCACCCCGGCGCGGCGCGGTCAGCCCGGCGCGCGAGTTCGGATCCGCATCGAGCGTCTGCAGGATCGCGGGGCGCACTTGATTCTCCTCGATCTGCGAGTGGAAGAAGATGTGCTTGCCGACGTGCCCTGCGAACCGGACGCCTCGCGAGCTTTGCCAGGCGGGAGCCGTCGGTTCTCGCGTCGCCGTCTCCGTTCGCCGCGCCTGTCCGGCCACGACGTAGAGCAACGGGTCGATCTCCAGTCCCCAGCCGTCGCCTTCGGCCGCAAAAACAGTCTCACCGTCGGAGTAGACACCGCCGCCCAGGAGACCCCGGACACGCTCGGCGTTGGGACCGGGAGTCTCGCCTCGGTAGCGCGAGAGGAGCGCACGGTCCACGGAGGGGAGCGCCTCGAGATCGAGCGCGAGGGAGTCCAGCCAGCGCTGCGCGTCGTACGCCGAGATGGGCTGCACGTCCATCGGGGCGCCGGGGAGGCGCCCGGCGGTCTGCTGCCGGAGGAGGAACTGCGCGAGGTCGGAGTCGACCTCCAAGAGGCCTTCGTGCTGGGCGAGTGCCGGGCTCGCGAGGACGGCCAGCAGGGCGAGGGCGAGGGGAAGACGCATGGACGGGTGGGGGCTCCACCCAAGCTAGACCCCCGAGAGCGTCAGCGTCCCCGCCTCGGTCCCCCCGTGGAGATGCCGAGGCGGGCCTACTCGCCGTAGCCGTCCCAGGTCGGCGGCGTGGAGAGCCAGGATCCCGAGAGGGGAACCGACGAGAGCGGAGCAGAGGTCAACGGGACCGCCGCGACAACGGCTTCAGCGACTTCTTCCTCGCGAGCGGAGGACGAGACGACCGGAGGGGCCGGGGTGGAGGCCCCATCGCCGGAGTAGACGTAGGTCGGGAGCGTGGACGCCTCGAAGGGCACGAACTCCGGGTAGGCTACCGTGCCGTGCTCGTGCAGGTCCAGCCCGCCGTGCTCGATGTCCTCGCCGATGCGGAGCCCCATCGTGGCGTCGAGGAGCTTGAAGAGACCGTAGGCGAGCGGGAACGTCCAGAGGAACGCTGCGCCCACGCCGAGAGCCTGCACGCCGAGTTGGGCGAGGCTCGGGCCCGAGGCCGCGAAGAGGGCGACCGCCAGCGTGCCCCAGGCGCCGCAGACGCCGTGGACGGCTACTGCGCTCACCGGATCGTCCACGCCCTTTCGTTCGATCCAATTGGCCGCGACGACTACCAGCACGCCCGCTAGCGCCCCGATCGCGAGGGCGCCGCCTGGGAGCACCGCATCGCATCCGGCCGTGATGCCGACCAGTCCGGCGAGGACGCCGTTGAGCGTCATGCCCACGTCCGGCCGACCACTCCGCATCCAGGTGTACGCCATCGCCGCGATGGCGCCCGCTGCGGCAGACAGGAACGTGTTCACCGCGATAACCGCGAGGGCCGTCGATCCCGCGCCCGTGCTTCCCGCGTTGAAGCCGAACCAGCCGAACCAGAGGATGAACACGCCGAGGGCTGCCAGTGGGAGGCTGTGACCGGGCACCGCACGGGGCGTCCCGTCCTCGGCGTATTTCCCAGACCGCGCCCCGACGACCATCGCGCCCGCCAGCGCGGCCCAGCCGCCGACGCTGTGTACCACCGTGGAGCCCGCGAAGTCGAGGAAGCCGAGGCCCTCCAGCCAGCCGCCGCCCGCGAAGAGCCCGCCCCACGCCCAGCTTCCGAAGACCGGGTAGATGAACGCGCAGAGCACGACCGAGACGACGAGGTAGGACGAGAAGTTGACGCGCTCCGCGACGGCGCCGGAGACGATGGTGGCAGCCGTCGCGGCGAAGACGGCCTGGAAGAAAAAGAAGAGGTAGGTCCAGGACGTGTCGCCCTCTACGCCCGTCAGCGCGAAGCCGGAGGTGCCGAACCAGCCCCCCGCACTCGTCCCGAACATCAGCCCGAAGCCGACAAGGAAGAACACCACGACGCCCGCGCTGGCGTCCATCACGTTCTTCATGATGATGTTGGCCGCGTTCTTAGCGCGGGTCAGGCCGGTCTCCAGCAGCGCGAAGCCCGCCTGCATGAGGAACACCAGCGCGGCGCAGACCGCGATCCACACGTAGTCGAGGTTGACTTGGACGGTCGCGGCGTCTGCATCCTGCGCGAGGGCGAGGGAGGGCAGCAGAAGAAAGGCGAGAACGGCGAGACGGCTCATGTTCTTTGGCGAATGAGGGCGAGCGCGAAAGAGATGGAGGAGGTTATGCTTCTATCGTCTCGGTTGGCAAGGCGTGTCGGCAACTTTGCCTTCTGCTGGAAGGATGGAAGCGCTTTTTCCCTCAGTTCCTTTTTTCTATTCTTGCTCCGCCCGCCTCGGGCCCGAGGCGGGGCCTCTCGCGAGGAGGTGCGAGGGATGACCGGAGCGCGCTCTATCCTGTGCGTCTAGGGTGCACCTACCTCTTCGCGCCATGCTATGCCGCAGCTCTCTCGCCCTCGCACTCGCCCTCGTGGCTCTGCCCATCGCGGGATGTGCGGAACTCGCCTTGGACGAACTCGCCAAGGCCATTACCATCGAGACGCCCCCGGAGACGGTGGAAACCGAGACGCCCACCGGGACTCAACGGGTGGAGGTGCCGCCACCGCCGCCACAACTCGGGGACCCCAACCGGACGGAGGTTCCTGATGAGGTGCGCCGCCAGTCCGACTCGCGCGTGACACCGGAAATGCTCTCGATGGCGAGCGGCATGTCGGGCCGTCTGGTCCGGGCCACATCCAGCGCCCGCACCTTCGACGAGAAGGTGGCGGCCGTCCGGGCCTACGAGTTCACCTCAGAAGAAAAGGAGACGGCGAGCGTCCTCGGCTTCCGCTCTATCTCCATCGACATCAGTGGAGGCGGCAACAGCCCGTACCTCGTGGGTGGCTCGCTCTCCCAGGGCATCGCGTTCAGCCTCACGGGAGCGGGCTCTCCCCGCTGGATCACCGGCGGGGGCTTCACGCTCGGCGTGCCCGGGGCTGGAGGCGATCTCCAGATCGGCTTCTGGACAGACGACGTGAATGAACTCAACGGCTGGTCCATGGGCGTCAACGTGAACGTCGTCGGCCCGCAGTACGTCGGGGCGACGGCGGGCGCGTTCTGGAGTGTGGGGACGCGGCCTCGCTTCCAGGGGTTCAGCTTCGGCCCCGCCGTTTCGAAGCCAGGTCCGGGAGGAGACGCGGGCTTTGCGTGGTCCATGTACACGAGCAAGATCGGGGAGATCGGCCAGGATGCCTCCAACGTCTTCAGTGCAGACGGCACGCGATATGGCGCAGAGATCGGTGAGTCCTGCAACGTGGGGCCGGACTGCCGGGGCTACAAGTCGCCCGTGGGCCGGAGCGACACCGGGGCGGCGTGCTGCAACGGTACCTGCCAGCAGACACGCAAGGACTACGCAGGGATCAACTGGTGCCCGGCGGTCTGCAAGCGAACCCTCTTCAGTCCTCCAGGCTCCTGCCAGTAGCGCTGCTGGGCGGTCGGACGCCATCGGGAGGCGACCCAGCTGGTCTCGTCGAGTAGAGAAGGCTGGCCTCCGCGTCTCCCGCGAGGAGGAGGGTCCCTGCCCGGTGCATCCCGATTTTCTCCAGCACGCGCTGCGACGCGACGTTGGCCTCCGTCGTGATGGCGAGGACGCGGTCTATCCCGAGATCGAGGCGGGCGTGCTCCAGCGTGGCCCGCGCCGCCTCGGTCGCATAGCCGTGACCGTGATACGCTTCGAGGAATGCGTAGCCGAGGTCTGCGTGCTCCAGTCCATCGCGGCGGAGGAGGCCGCAGATGCCGATGGGCTCGTCTGTCGCGGTCAGCGCGACGCGGTAGAGGCCGTGGCCGTAGGCCGCGTAACTCGCCATCGGGCCGGTGTGGAGGTAGTGCCGTGCATCGGCCACAGTGCGCACACCCCGGTCGCCGACGTACCGGATCCAGGCGGGCTCCGTGAGGAGGTCCAGCGCGAAGGGGGCGTCCGCCTCGGTGAGGCGGCGGACCGTGAGGCGAGCGGTGGTGTAGAGCGGCACGTCCGAAGGTAGCCGTCTCCAAACGGGACCCTGCGGACTCTGGGGCTATGCGCGATGGACCAAGGGATCCGCCAGACTGGGCCTCAGGACATCGCGGAAGGGAACCCGGAGCCGAGGCTTCTCGACATGCTCCCCCGGTAGCCTGGACACTCTCATTCATGGCCTCGTGCCCTCCCCCATGCTCCGCTTCCTCCCGCTTCTCTTCTTCGTCGCCCTCGCGTCCGCCGCGCAGGCGCAGCCTGTCTCCGGCAACCTCTACACCGATGACGAGCGCCACGGCGGTCGGTTCTACGAGGTACACACCATCGATCTCGAACCGGGCGACGTGATCTCCGTCGTGCTCATCTCCCAGGACTTCGACCCGATGGTCTACATCAAGTCCCCGATGGAGACCTGGGCCAACAACGACGACTGCACCGAGGGCGACATCACGACGTCGTGCCTGGAGCACGAGGCAGAGTACTTCGGCACCTACGAGGTCTGGGCGATGACCTACCAGCGCGGGGCCTACGGTGACTACACCATCGAGATCACCAAGACGGACGACTGACGCGTGCCCGGCGTCGGTTCTCCACCCCCGCAGCCCATCGTGGCGGCGGGGGCTTCTGCGCGAGGGGCTCACAGGGCGCCACCGCCCCTCCGGGTAGTTTCCTGCCCTTCATCCGATAGGTTCTGTCTCTGTGCCCTGGTCTCGTCTGACGGTGTTCCTCTTGGCGGTCCTGGCGTCCGGTGCGGCTGCTCAGGAGCGCGACGAGGCGTCCTACGTGTTCCAGCAGTTCGGTGTCGAGCACGGACTTCCCAGCGAGCGTGTGACAGCCATCACGCAAGACGCCGCCGGGTACCTCTGGGTCGGCACGCGCGACGGTCTCGCGCGGCTCGACGGCGTCCGGTCGCGGGTCTGGCGGCATCAGCCCGGCAGCACCGACGGGCTGCCTGCGAACGTCATCGGCGCGTTGCACGTGGATGCAGCAGGGACGCTCTGGGTCGGCACGTCCAACGGCCTCGCGCGGTTCGACGCCGAGCGGGAGCAGTTCCATCGCTTTGCCGAGGTGGAGCTACGGGCCGCGGGGCTCCGGAATTTCTACGCCCTCGCCTCAGACGACGGAGGGCTCTGGACCGCAACCCCCTCGGGCATCCACCGCGTCCGCCTCGATGGCCGTACGGAGCGCCTCTCTGCCGATGTCGGTCTCCGCTTCGTCACGATGGATGACGGGGATGTCTGGATACCACAGTCCGCGTGTCGCCTTCGTGATCGTCCCGTCCGGTGCCAGCCGGTTCCGACACTGGGCACGACGGACTTCCTGACCGTGTGGCGGGAAGGAGACCGGACGCTAGCCGTGACGGTCGGTGGGGACGTGTGGGAGATGCTCCCCACGACCCGCCGCGTTGCACGGTGGTCGCCAGTGCGGCGGGTGGTGTTCGGACCGTCGGATGCGGTGGTCGCTTCCTCGCGGTACTGGCTCTCGACAGTCGATGGGCTCTTCGTCTACGACATTCGCAGTGAGCGCCTAGCGCGTATTCGCCTGGAAAGCCGAGACATCCGTAGCCTGTTCGTGGATCGCCAACAGGCCGTCTGGGTCGCGAGCGACCGAGGTCTCTACCGGTTCGGGCGAACGGACCCGGCCTTCGAGGCCATGACGGAAGAACGTGGCCTTCCGGATCCTCGGGTCAACGGCATCACTACGCTCGACGGGGACACGTACGTCGCGACGAACGGCGGGCTCTTCCGGCGAAGCGCAGACGGACGCTGGCGGGGCTACTTCGAGGGGGACTTGGCGTATGCTCATGGGGTGTGGCAGGTCACACCGGGCCGTGGCGGGGGCCTCTGGGTAGGCGGCAAAGCGTTCGGGTTGCGCAAGCTCTCGCCTGAAACCGGGGAGTGGGAGCAAGAACTAGGACCTGCCTCAGAGCCTGACGCGAATCCGTTTTCCGGTGGCCGATTTCCTGTGCGAGCTGTCCGCGTGGATGGAGATCGGGTCTGGGTCGGGGCCTCCGCCGCGCTCGCAGTTCGCACGCCGGGTGGCGAGTGGATGGCTTACACACGAGATCAGGGTGGGGGAGATGGCTTGCCCTCGAGTGCGTCCAACATCATCCACATCGGCGACCAGGGCCGAGTCTGGATCGGGACGGACGCGGGGTTGGTGGAGGCCTCACCAGAGGGCGATGCGTTCCGTCAGATCCCCGAGGTGGGCCGACCCGTGATCTGGGACATCGCGGAGTCCCCCTCAGACCCCGGGGCTCTGTGGCTCGCGACGGTCGGGAATGGCGCGTGCCGCTACGTGCCGGAGACCGGTGACACTCAGTGCTACACCACCACTGACGGGCTGCCGTCCAACGGTGTCCACCGCATCGAGGCCGGGGCGGGCGTTCTCTGGTTCGGCACGGACCGTGGCCTCGTTCGCTTCGACCCCACCACCGCCGCCGTGACCACCTTCTCGCGTGCCGATGGACTCCACGGCGACGTGATCGACCTTATGTCCTCCCATCGCGGGGAGGACGGGCGGATCTACGTCGGGGGGCCAGGAGGCTACACCGTTTTTGACCCGGAGGCGGTCGCGGTGCAGAAGCCGCCACCGCCGCCCCGATTCACCTCGCTGGTGTCAGGATCGCGCGCGATACCGGGGGTGACCAGCGGGGACCGGATCCGCCTCGGGCCCGACGCCCGCCGTTTCTCTGTTTCCTTCGCGACGCTGGACTTCACCGCTCCCCGGCGCAACCGCTACCGCTACCGCCTCCACCCGCTGGAGGCGGAATGGACGAACACCAACGCGCTGGGTGCCGAGGCTCGGTATTCCGCGATTCCACCCGGGGAGTACGTCTTTGAAGTGCAGGGGAGCGGGCACAGCGGTGCGTTCACGCCAGAGCCTGCCCGCCTTATGGTATCAGTTCCGCCGAGGTGGTGGGAGCGCGCAGGCGTGCAAGCGACGGGCGTGCTCGCGCTGATCGGTGCAGTGGCGGGGATCGGGTGGGGAGCGGTGAAGCGGAGTGAGCGGAAGCGCCGCGAGGCGGCCGAGGTCGCCGCGCGCCTCGCGGGGGTGCGCGAGGCCGAGCGGCTGCGGCTCGCCCGCGACCTGCACGATGGGGCCATGCAGCACCTCTACCGCACCGGTCACGACCTGGACCGGCTCGCGTCGAGTTCCCTCGCCTCGGGAGAGGACCGGGCCGCTGTGGTCTCTGCTCGCGAAGGGCTCAACCAAGCGGCAGGAGACCTTCGCGCGGTCCTCTCGAACATTCGCCCGCCGCACCTTTCCACGCTCGGTGTGGGGGGCGCCATCGAGGCGGTAGCGCGGCCGTTCCGGGTCACGTATCCAGAGATCGATCTCGTGGTGGACCTCCAGACGACCGGCCGTTCCTGGCCCCCTGATGTCCAGACTGCCGCGTTCCGAATCGTGCAGGAGGCGCTCTCCAATGCCGGGCGCCACGCAGGCGCGAGCACCGTCCGCGTCGCTCTCCGGGAGGAGCGGGCAGGCATCGTGGAGGTGGAAGACGACGGGCGGGGGTTCGACACTTCCGTCCCCGACGTGGACCGCGTGCGTGCCTCACACTTCGGTCTAGCGGGCCTCCGCGAACGTGCCGAGGCGGCCGGAGGCGACCTCACCATCCAGTCCGCGCCGGGGCGAGGCACCGTCATCCGCGCGAGCCTCCCACTGAACGGGCGCGACTCCAGCACCCGTTAGCCGGGACCCTCGGACCACCCAAACCCGCCCGCTGTGCTATTTCCTTTCCGACGCAGCGGGCTTCACTTCCGGCCCCGACTCTTCCTCCCATGTCCATTCGCCTCATCCTCGCCGACGACCACCCCACGTTTCGCAACGGCCTCCGCTCGCACCTCGAACGCGAGGCCGACCTCGACGTGATCGCGGAGGCCTCCAATGGGCGCGAGGCCATGGACCTCGTGCGCGAGCACACGCCGGACGTCCTCGTGCTGGACATGGAGATGCCGGTCGCCAGCGGGCTGGAGGTGGCAGAGACTCTCGCCAAAGAGGGGGGCTCGACAGCGATCCTCGTACTGAGCGCCTTCGAAGATGAGACGTACATCTTCGGTGTGCTGGACGCTGGGGCGGCAGGCTACCTCTCCAAGCAGGAGCCGCTCGATATGATCACGGAGGCCATTCGGGGCGTCGCGCGGGGAGACGTGGGCTGGCTCAGCCGCCGGATCAGCGCCTTCTACGTCCGCCAGCACCGGGACGACCGGGCGGCTGCCTCGCGGCGGACGGAGGCCGAGCGCCGCCTCGCGCCGCTCTCTGGCCGCGAGCGGGAGGTCCTGATGCTCGTCGCAGAGGGGCTGGACAACGGGACCCTCGCGAGCCGCCTGTTCATCTCCGAGAGCACGGCCAAGAAGCACGTTCACTCGCTCTACGAGAAGCTGGAATTGCAGACGCGAGCCCAACTGGTGGCGTGGGCGTGGCGGTCAGGCGTGGTGACGGCGTGACACTGGTTCGGGCGGACCATCGGACTGGCCCTTCAGACCCCCGGCTTCGGAACTGCGGGCGGAGGCGGCTGCGAAGGCTCGCGGGCTAGTCTGGAACTCCCTCGGGCAGGGCCGCCCCGGCCGGACGCCGGGTTTCTCCAACCGACTTCATGCTGTCTCTCCTCCTCGCGGTACTCCTCGCCGCGCCCCTCTCCTTCGCTCCACCTGTTGCCGCGTCAGCCCCGGCTGCTGAGGCGCCTGTCCAGCGCGTCGAGTTCCGACTCAAGAACGACACGGGGGAGAAGGTCCGAATCCACACGGGCACGGGCACCTCCTCCATCAACAACGGCTCCACCAACCGCTACACCGCAGACGAGGGCCAGGAATTCCGCCTCTTCGACGGCTCCAAGGGCGACCTCCTCTTCGAGGTGGACGCGGAGATGGACGGCGAGACGCTCAAACTCTCGGACTATCTCTAGGTCGACTCTGACGGGCGGGACTCGTCCCGTCTCGGGGCCGACGATCTATGGTGGGTGTCGGCCCCACCCTGTTCAGGACCCCTCGATGCGATCGTGGTGGGACGCTGGTCCTGACCGCCCCCGAAGCCTCGGCCTCGGGGGCGGATCTGTTTGCACTCTGGGTGCCCCCGCCTCGGCACCGAGGCGGAGGGGGCTACTCGTCCTGGAGTTGTGCTGCGAGCGTGCGGATGGCCTCGACGTGCCCGTGGATGTCGCCGTCTGCGAAGAGCACCATGGGCTCCTCCGGTAGAATGCCCCGTCCTTCCCAGAGCATGCCCGCGTGGTCCAGGTAGACCTCGTTGGAGAGCGTCAGCAGCCAGCCGTTCGGGAGCGGGCGGAACAGGACATCGGAGAGCGCTCCGCGCGTCGTTTCGCCGACGTGCGTGACCGTGGGCAGCGCGCGCATCTGCATCGTGAACGTCTCTGCGGCACTCACCGTGACCTCGCTCGTGAGGACGACGACCGGCTTCGTGTAGATCGACCCTGTCGGGATCACCGAGAGGATCTGGCGTGTCGCACCGGGCGCGGTGTGCGCGTACTTCGTGACAGCCGGTGTGGGGCGGGAGGCGAAGTGACTGGAGATCGCGAGGCTCACGTCGTCGTAGCCGCCCTGGTTGAGAGCCACGTCCACGATCATCGCCTTCGTGTCTCCGAGGTCCGCGAGGACGCGCTCCATCGTGGCGTGGACGGCCGCGGTTTCGACGGCGAGCGTCGCGTCGCTGTCGTCTTCGGTCTCCGCGAAGCCGCCCATCCCCGCGATGTTCAGGTACCCGATGTCGCCGATGCGCCCCCAGAAGACGTTGCCGCCGCTGGCGGTCTCGAACTCGCCGCCCAGCAACTCGTCGCGGATCCGGTTGCGGTTGGCGAAGAACCACTGGTTGCCGAACTGGCCGATACGCTCGATCTCGTCTTGCTCCGCGAAGGCCGCCCGCAGAGCGGACCGAAGCTGGCGAGGTGGCCTCGCGGAATAATCGTCCTCGTTCCCGTCGATGACCCACGAGAAGGTCAGGTGGTTGTCGTCCAGCCCGTCCAGCATCGCGAGGATGGCGTCGCGCAGCTCCTCCCCCGAGGTGTCGTCGCGGAGGGTGGGCGCGATGGCCTCGTACCGCGCGTGCCAGTCCACGCTGTAGAGGTCGAAGAAGGCGTAGTGCCGATTCATGACCGTCCAGGCATAGTCGAAGACCTCGCGCGGGGATGTCCCGGGCGGTGCTTCGCACATCGCGGGAAGCGCCGCGAGCCGGTCGAAGGTGTAGCGTGAGGAGTTGGTCTCGAAAGCCGACAGATGCAGCGTGTCGCCGTCGAAGCGGAAGACACCGGAGCCATCGGCGAGGTACTGGCTGGTCTGATCGTCCGGGAGACATCCCGCTGGACTGATGTTGTACATCCGAGCCTGATCAGCCTCGACGGTCAGGAGCCAGCCGTAGCCGTGGCTTTGCCAGACACCGTGCAGGTCAGTATGGAAGGCATCGCCCGAAGAGACCGGTCGCCAGTCCTGTGCAGTGACCGGCAGGCTGAAGAGAAGGGCGAGGAGGAGAAGGGAGAGTCGAGAGGTCATAGCGAGAGGTGGAGACGGGGCGGAGGCTACGGGGCCCCCCTCGACGAGATGCTGCGATTTGCGCCGCTCACGTGGCGATATTCGTCACCATCTATCGGCTCTCCAGCGATCTGCGCCACGCCTGTGCTCGACGACCTCGACCGTGCTCTTCTCCGCCTTGTCCAGCACGACAACCAGCGCACCCACGCCGACCTCGGTGCAGAGGTCGGCCTGTCGCCATCGGCGGTCCGCCGTCGCCTCAAGGCGCTCCGAGCGAGCGGCGTCATCCAGGCCGATGTGTCCCTCGTGGCGCCGCAGGTGGGCGGCATCCAGGCCATCGTGCACGTCGCGTTCGGCGATGAAAGCCTGGAAGCGGACGCTGCATTCCGGCAGCGCATGCGGGACGCCCCCGAGGTGACGCAGTGCTACGCGGTCTCAGGGGAAATCGACTTCGTCCTCGTGGTGCACGCCCCGGATCTCCCGAGTTACGAGGCCTGGGCACAGCGGATGCTCATGACCGATCCTGCGATTCGGCGCTCCGACACGCACCTGGTGTGGAGCCGCGTCACGTTCTCGACAGCGGTGCCGGTGTAGCGCGAGTGTCTCCGCCTCGGTGCCGAGGCGGGCGGGGGTGCTCAGATAACGGCCGGTACTGCGGACGCAGCGCTGGTATCCTCTGGCGTTCCCACCTGCCGGTCCAGATCTCTTCCCGAGCCGGTTGAAGAAAAAGGCGCGGCGCGATGACAGCCCCGGCACGCGCGTCGTGTTAGTCAAAACGATCTCCTTCCACCTGTCCACCATGAAGTCTCTCGCCTTCCTCGTGCTCTCGGCCGTGCTCGCGAGCCCCGCTCTTGCCCAGGACGCGGACCACGCGGAACCCTCGGAGCCGAGCACTGGCATCCATATCACCGGCAACTGGACACTCGACGTCCGCGAGGCCGATGGCACGCTCGTCGAGTCCCGCGCCTTCCACAACGACCTGACGCGCAACGGGGCCAACTTCCTCATCAACCTGTTCACCAAGAACAACCGGCTCGCGACGCTCGTGCTGGAGATCGGAACCACCACGACCACAGGAAAGCCGTGCACGAACGACGAGGGGGAAGAGGTGAACTGCCTCATCATTGAGGCGGAAGACCCGCTCTTCGGCGATCCCGAGACCTCCGAGCTCACGATCACGAAGCTGACCGAGTCCGACGGGAGCCCCATCGTCCTCGCTCGATTCACGGGCACGATCTCCGCGGACCGCGACGCCGAGATCACCCGGGTCAACTCGCTCCGGGGAGGCTGCTTGTACAACGTCTCGGAGCCGTGCACGGCGGCCACACGATCCAACCTCGCGTCGGGATCAGATTCCTACGGCAACTTTACGTCCCGAGTACTCGACACCCCGCTCTCGGTCGCCGCAGGCCAGTCGGTCGATGTCGTCTTCGAGTTGTCGTTCGACTACTAGGCCATGCGCTGGGTCTCCTTCCTGGCCGCTGGGCTGCTTCTCAGCGCGGTCGCGCCGCTCCCCTCTGCGCAGACTCCGCCCGACGCCACGCTCCTGCAGCCGGGTGCGGATCCGTTCGGCGAGTTCGCTCGTGCAGTCTCCGTCTCTGGCGGTACGGCCGTCGCGGGCGAGGCGCGGGCCGACCAGTTCGAGCAGTTCGACAACCGCGGCGCCGTTTCCATCTTCGAGCGTCAGCCCGATGGATCGTGGGACCTCAGCCAGCGGTTCTTCGCCAGTGATTCCCAGGAGGGAGACTTCAACGAAAGCCCGGGATTCGGCGCGGCCGTCGCGCTCAGCGGGGACCGGTTGGCGGTGGGAGCCCCCGGCGAACAGGACGGCTCGGACACCAATCCCGCGCCCGGCGCGGTGTACATCTTCGAGCGCCAAGCAGATGGGTCATGGGCCGAGGTGGACAAGGTCCGCGACCCGGACCCGGTCCGTTTCGGCTTCTTCGGAGAGGCCGTGGCGCTGGATGGCGACCGGATGCTGGTCGCCGCTGAGCGAGGCGAAGACCCCGCGACGGACTACGAAGGGGGCACGGTGTACGTCTTTGACCGGCAGTCGGATGGCACATGGACCGCGTCGGCGACGTTGCAGCGCCCCGAAGCCGAGGGCCGCGTTGGCTTCGGGGACGCCCTCGCGCTGGACGGCGACCGCGCGCTCATCGGCGCAGGCGGCACCAACTTCTCGCCGGTCAACCGCAATGGACGGGCCTACGTCTACGACCTCTCTGGATCTACCTGGACGGAGGTCGCTGAGTTGGAATCCCCAGACGGGACTGTCGCGAACAACAACAAGCAGTTCGGCGAGGCCGTCTCGCTGGACGGTGACGTGGCGCTGATCGGCGCGCGGGGCCAGGGCATCGAGGTCCCGGGCCTGGGCTTCTTCGCCTCTGGCGCCGCCTACGTCTTCGCCCGCGAGGCCTCTGGCGAGTGGACGCTCCGCCAGAGGCTCGACCCTGACGACCTCGACCGCGCCGAGTTGCCGTCGTCGCGCCAGATTGAGTTCGGGAGGAGCGTGGCGCTGGAGGACGGGACGGCCGTCGTCGGCGCATCCAGGGACGTGGTGGGCGGCGAGTTCGACGCGGGCTCGGCGTACGTCTTCGAGGACGACGAGGGGACGTGGACACGAACGGCCAAGCTGCGGGGTGGCGGGCGCGAGTTCTCCAACTTTGGCTTTAGCATGTCCGTCTCGGATGGAACGGTCGTGACGGGTGAGATCCGGGGGGGCGACCCCGACACCGAGCCGGGCGTCGCGCAGGTTCATGTGCTCGTGGCACCACCGCCGCCAACGCTTTCGCTCACCGTCCGCGAGGCCATCGGCGTGACCGACGACCCCCGGCTGCTCGCGGCGCTGCAACTCCTCGTTCAGGAGAGCATCGGCGTGACCGATGCCCCCGCCCTCGTGCAGGCGCTGATGCTGATGGTGCAGGAGCGAGTCGGCGTTTCCGATGGTCCCACCCTCGCGCAAGCAGATGGCTCCACAGCCACGGCCGCGTTCCCGATCCGTCTGGACAGCACCCGCGTGGCGTTTCTCGGCCCCGTCGGGCTGACGGTGTCCTTCAGCGGCGTCGAGGCGGAGGGAGGAGTGAGTGTGTTCTTCGAGGCGCTCGCGCCGGAGGCACCGGACGGTATCCCGATGGAGGCGACCCTCGCGCCGTACCGGTGGCGGATCTCCGCGACGGATGGCCTCGCGTTCGATAGCGCTCGCGTGGCGTTCGACCCAGACGTGCTGCCTCGCTTGTTCCTCTCCGAGGGTGAGGAGGTCGCGGTCTACCGCCGCCCAGATTCCGGCGGAGGGACATTCGCTGCTCTCCAGACGACGCTGGATCCTGAGACGGGCGAGATTGTCGCGAGTGGGGTGGAGGCGTTCAGCGAGTTCGCTATCGCGGGAACGGGCGTGATCGTCGGCACGGAGGAGGAGGGCCCGGCGGTCTTCGGCCTCTCCGCGCCGAGGCCGAACCCCGCACGCGGGACGACCCGCCTGGTGCTGTCCCTGGCCGAGCCCGGTCCTGCGCAGGTGGACGTGTTGGACCTGAGAGGCCGCCGGGTCGCGACGCTCGTGCAGGGCGAGCTGCCCGCCGGGCAGACCGTGATCGATCTCCGAGCCGACACCTTCGCGGCGGGGAGCTACGTGGTGGTGCTTCGCGCGGGCGGTCAACTCGCGACGTCGCGCCTGACGGTGGTGCGCTAACGAGAGCGCCCGCCTCGGTGTGCTCGTGGAGCGACCGAGGCGGGCAACGAGAATGGGCGTCCTCTGGGGAGCGGTTTAGCGAACGATGGTGACGCGCCGTGCCTCCTGGAGACCCGGAGCCTCGACCCGTACCACGTACGCGCCCGGTGCTAGGCCCGAGGCGGGAAGAGTGACCAGTGCCCCGCGAGAGGCTTCTGCAGCGTCCAGCGTGACCTCACGGACGCGCCGGCCGAGGGCGTCGTACATCGAGAAGACGACCTCCGCATCGGCCTGGATCTCCATTCGGAAGTCCCCAACGGTGGGGTTGGGAAGAGGCTCCCCGACGATGACCTCCCGTGGGGCGGTGTCGGTCTTGGCTGTCTGAGGAGCGTCCGTCTCCGGGGGGAAGAACACGAGCGTAAACCGGTCGCTCCAGCTACCAGCCTCGGCACTGAAGGTGTACTGCGCCTCGCGATGGAGCCGGATGGTTCGTCCGGCCTCGCGGTCCCGCAGAAGGCCCCGGCCGTGTGCTCCATCCCAGGTCAGCGTGTAGGTCCCGGCCTCGTCCGCCGCGAACGCGAGGTGGGCAACGGCCCACCGCTGGCGGTCTGGCCGGTCCGTAGCAGAGAGGGAGAGAACGGCCTGATGCCGCGTGTCCCCGTCGCGCTCGCCGAGAAGGGCGAGACCAGCGCCTCCGGCGGGGGAGATGGGCTTGGTCGCGTCGAAGCGGTCCCAGGCGTCAGATGCGTCCTCGCGGAAGCGGATGTAGGTGGCTGCGTCCCGGACCTCGCGCCGCGACGCAGTGGTGCCATACAGAGAGAGATGCAGATAGCGCTCCGCTCCAGCCGAGGCCGTCTTGCCGTAGAACGGCGGGCTTCCGCTCCCCTGACTCCCTGCGCTCGCGAACGAGAACGACACGGGCGAGCCGACCTGCGCGAGGGTCTTGTCCACCTCCGCGAGAAGGCCCTGCCAGACGGCGATTGAGTCCGCGATTGCGTCGGGCGGGGTCTGGAAGACGATCTCGTACGACCCTGGCCCATCCTGGCCGGGATCGGGCCCAGTGGAGGGCGACGCGCCGCCCTGGTTGGTGGGGTTCCAGATGAACATCGCATCCTGGAGCGTGCCGCCCGTCGCCGAGATCGACTCGACAGCGAACGGACGGGGGTACGGGTTGCCAATCATGTACACATCGTCATCCGCCGGAGACACTGTTCCGGCTGGAGCCCCTACCGTGGTCGGATCGGGGTTGGCACTCGGCAGGCCGCTGTCCGATGCCGAGTTGACGTTGTCGTCGTAGACGAGGGTCGTGTCTCCAGAGACCGGGAACCCGACGGCGGACAGCGCGAAACCATCCAGGGCAACACTTTTGCTGGTGCCACCGCCCTGGGCGTTGTCATCGGGGTCGAGGTCGAGGTCGTACCAGTACCACCAGAACCCACGGCCAGGCACGAACTCCGAGCCCGAACTGGAGGCTGGGACGTAGTCGTATCGGCTCCCGCCGTTGTACGCTTCGTAAAGATTGGGGCGCGCGTCGGGGTATTGGCCGGGGAACGAGCCCCCGGAGGGGAGCCCCTGCACGAGGTTCTGCAACGACAGGTCGAACGCCGTCACGCCGTAGACCGGGACGGAGAGCAAGCGCCAGCCCGGTGCGTCTGCGATCTCGTCCGCAGGGACTGTCGCCTGCTCCGCGATCACCTGGGGCAACTCGCCGACGACCAACTCATCGAATCCGAATCCCTCGTTGCCGACGCCGGGGAAGCCGACCGTCACGGTCTCGTAGTCCGTGTTCTTGTCGATGAAGCCGACGAAGTTCAGCTGACCATTGCCGGGGGTGCCACTCGTCGAGCCGGTGTTGGGAATCGGTCCGTAGCGAAGCGTGTCCACCGCGCCCGGCCCGACGGGGTCGAGGATGAGCAGCACGAAGTCCACCGTCTCAACATCGTTGAGGTAGAACCCGAAGGCGTTGACGGGGGTAGAGCCGAAGTCGAACTCGACGTCCTGACGCCCGAAGAGGAAGTTGTCGCCATCGGTGGGATAGACGCCGTTCTCAGTGTCTGGATTCTGGTTGACGAACCCAGCCGAGGTACCGGACGCGGTGACGGTGATCGGTTGACCGACGACGGCTCCCGAGAAGGTGAGCGCCTGTGAGAAGTTGGCGTTGTTGGCAGGATAAGCGCTCGTAGCTGTGAAGGACTCGAAGCTCTGATTCTGGATCGTCAGCGGGTCCAGAGCGGAAAGGAAGGCCTGACGAGCCGCGAGCGGCGCCCCGTCCGTGAAGACATACGGAGGGCCGGACTGGGTCGGGAAGCGGCTGTCCTGGCCGTAGTAGGGAACAGGCTGCGCGGAAGTGTGAGCGGCTGTCGCGAGGACGAGCGCGATGAGAGTGGCGAGGCGCATGAAGGGGCAGTGGTGGGATGCAGATATCGGTTGGGCTCCCGAATCCTTGAATCCGCGCGCACGCCTTAACAGAAACGCCCCCGAGGCTTCGGTCTCGGGGGCGGGAGATTCCCCGCCTCGGTACCCTCGTGGAGTGACTGAGGCGGAGGAATCCGATGGGGTCCTATGCCCTCTCGCGCCAGCGGCGGACGAGATCCGTTGCCGCCGCCTCCCACGAGGGGAACTCAAACGTAAAACCTTGAGCAGAGAGCCGCCCCGGAACCACACGGCGGCTTTTGAGGACCAACTCGGTCTCCGTCCGCAGGAATCTGGCGCCAATCTCCAGCATCCACCGGGTGGCGGGAAGCCCGATGCGGGTGCCCCAGGCCTCGCGCAGTTCTCGTATGAAGGCTACGTTTGGGAGCGGGTTCGGGGCCGCGAGATTGACGGCGCCTGCGACGTGCTCGTGCGCGATGAGCCACCGGATCGCGCGAACGAAATCCGCGTCGTGGATCCAGGAGACGAACTGCCGTCCGCTGCCGGACGTGCCGCCGAGGCCGCGCCGCACGAGCCCGAGGAGCGTGTCGAACACGCCGCCTCGGTCCGGGCTCATCACCATTGCGGAGCGCATGAGCACGAGCCGCACGCCAGCCGGGGCCGTGGCTTCGGCTTCTCTCTCCCACGCCCTCGCCACGTCGATGCTGAAGCGCCACGTGTCGGGCGCGTCGGGCTCATCGCCGCCGATGCGCCCGGTCGCCTCGTCGTTGGGCGCGTCGAAGCGGTGGGCGTAGATCGTCGCCGTGCTGGACTGGAGCCAGAGCGGAGGGGGATGGGAGATGCTCGCGAGGGCGCGGCCGAGCACACGGGTCGAGTCCACACGCGAGTCCAGGATGGCCGCTCGGTTGGCCGGCGTGTAGCGGCAGTTGACGCTGCGTCCCGCCAGGTTGATGAGCACGTCGGCGCCGTCGAGCGCATCGGTCCACCCGCCGAGCGTCTTCCCGTCCCACCGGACGGTTCGCCACGGCGCAGGCGACGGGCTCCGAGTCAGGACCACGACCTCGTGCCCGTCCGCGTGGAAGGCTCGCGCGAGGAGCGTCCCGATCTGGCCGGACCCGCCGGGGAGGACGGCGGTCATGCGGGAAAGGAGGCGAGACCGCCCGCCTCGGTGCCCCCGTGGAGTGACCGAGGCGGGCAGGGTCAGAGTAGCGGAGCTGGGCGTCAGGCCAGCTCCAGCGCGTTGTTCAGGAAGTCGCGGAGGACGTAGTAGAGGATGCCGCCGTAGGATCTAAAACAACGCGACCTGCCGACTCAACGAACTCAGAAAGTCTCGGTCTATCCCAGGGAGAGGCGTTGCGGAGAGTTCTTTTGGTTCCAGCTTGTGCAACCCACCTCCATACGTTCGGCCGTTCCTGATCAGCGTCGAGGCTGTGATCTGGTTCAGGGCGCTCCAGATCCGAGCCTCTACCTCGGCATCCTCGGTCAGGGCTCGGTACAGGTGCGGCCTTGGGTACAGATTGAGATATCCGTTTGTGACGACGGCTTGGGATCGATTCAGAAAGAATCGAAGAGGCAGTGGTTGGCTAGCAGAACCGCGTCCCATGTAAGAGCACAAGAATCGGGCAGCGTCACGGTCTTCCTGAGCATACCAAGGGCTGCGGTTTCGGCAGAGATAGCGCTCCGAGATTCCCTCCTTCACCCCTCGCTGGAGGTAGACCCATAGGTTGGGATAACGCTCCCGCACCTCTTCCTCGGGGATCGAGCATGACAACAAAAGGAGCGGGCGCTCAATGCGGGGCATTCCCATAGCCTCGCCCTCGATCACAGGCTCTGCGAGGTAGCGAGGGCTGGGGAGTGCAGGTCGGAGGAATTTCCTGGGCAGCTCATGGTGTTCCACCTCCTCCGGCGTCAGCAGGAAGAACTTGTTAGCCCCGGTCGCCAGTCCTCGCTTGATCGCGAAAAGGTCCCCGATAGCAACGAACTCGCTCTGATCTGGAGAGGTCTCGGTGAACAGGGTGCTCCACTTCCGGCTTCTCTGGATAGCTCTGGCTTCCACCGTGCGCTCTCGCCTGGGATGGAGCAAAGTCCCCCCGTAGGTGAACCGGACCGTGTGCTTGGCGGGAGGACGCTCATTGCGAAACCAGACGACCGTAGAGGAGACCAGCGCATCGTCGAATTGCACGTCTTTCGGGTCGAACTGGTGGACATGGAGCAACGTCACATTGCCGAGGAGGTACCGACGGAGGTCCCGGCCGTAGTTCACCGCCAGCCACTCACTCGGGATGAGCCACCCGGAAAGCCCTCCCTGGCGTATCCATGGATGCGCAAGGTAGAGAAAGTGGGCGTATAGTCCCGTCATTCCGCTCGGGCGGATCCCAATCCGTTGTTCCGCCAGTGCAACGAGCCGTTTCTTCTCGTCAGGGTCGAGGTGGTGGTGGCGAACGTAGGGAGGATTGCAAATGAGCAGATCGAGGCGCTCGGCCTCGGTCTTGGGCGGCTCCTGGCGGGTAAAGTCGGCGTGGCGGAGATCGAGGGAGGTCTCGGCCCAGATCTTAGCCGCTGGGGCGCCATAGTGAGCATCGATTTCGAACCCGCTACAACGACCGATCTCTTCGGGCGAGAAGACATCCTGTAGTGCTGAAAAGAATGCTCCTGTCCCGAAAGCGGGGTCAAGAAAATCGATGATTTGGTCAGCCGGAAGGAGGTCTCGGGCAGCGGCCAAAATCTCACGCGCAAGTGAGGGGGGCGTTGCGAACTGGCCGAGCTTGTTCCGCTCCTCAGAGGTCTTCTCCTCGTCCAGAAGACGCTGGAAAGCGAGGCGTCGCTGCTCGGCGTCGGAGACCTCATAGGCAACCTGAGTTTCTCCCACACCCGGCGGGAAATCCGGGTTAGATCTCTGTCCCTCGTCATCTGGCGGAGGCTGGTCGCCCAACAGAAGCGCGAGATCGCCAATACGGTGTTCCCAGACCCAGTCGATGCTCTCGGCGGCTTCATACCCGAGGTAGGGGGTATCGAAGTAGCCGCATAGGAAAAGCGCGAGGCGTGCGTCGGCGCCGTATGTCTGTCGCAGCTGATTCGCTTTCTGGGCTTCCTCCTTGCGGCGTTTGTTGGTGTTGGTGAAGTCCCCGGCTGACTTTGCTTCGATGAACAGGGGGAGCCCTGGAACCTGTGCGCTAAGGGGCTTCACAGCGCAGTCAACCGTGACATTGATGGTTTTCCTCCCTGACGTTACCGGTACGTTGTAGATAAATGTGAATGTGCCCGGCTCCATCTCACGCACGCTCGGGACCGAGGCAGAGGTAACGTGGTGATAACCCCGCGCTTCCAGCCATTCACGGATCGCGTTCAACTGCCGCTGCTCTTGTGCATTTCGGATGATGGGATCTGCTGCGGCGCCGCAGAGTCGATCCGCGAGAATCAACGCCCCCCGATGGACCTCTTCTGCATCGGGCACTTCGCTGCTGTCCATCCAAGTCAAGATGTCTCGGTCCGCGAGGCGTCGGATGATCTGGCAAATGCGAGTGAGTTCCTCGATTGCCTGTGCTTCTGGCATCCGGGGTGGAATTCGAGGCTCGTGCTTCTTCGTCTCCTCCATGCTCTTGACGAGGTTTGGAGTGACGTACGCGAGGCCTATCAGGCGGTCTCGTGCAAGGGGAGGTGAGGTCGCCATGCGAAGCATCGGCAGTACGCTCGGGTGCTCCATCAGCAACTCTGGCGTGACAGTGCGCAGGAAGTCCGTCTGCTCCAAAGCGTCTTGGACAATGACGGTTTGTTTCGCACGCTGAACGCGATACGCCTCCGGTGCAAACTGGACAAACCATGCATTGTAGAAATCCACGGACTGGAGTACATCGGCCTTCCATCGGTGGGGCTTGTCCATATTGACGGCCATCGGGGGTGTCGGAGGCTTAGAGGGAAAATAGACAGGGCTCCTTTGAGGCGCGGGATTCTTCCTTTATGCAGAAGGCTGAACGCTAACCGCCATCCCCGAGACCGAAGCCTCGGGGGCGGGAGATCCTCTGCCTCGGTGCCCCCGTGGAGTGACCGAGGCGGGCAGGGTCAGAGTGGCGGAGCCGGGTGTCAGGCCAACTCCAGTGCGTTGTTCAGGAAGTCGCGGAGGACGTAGTGGAGGATGCCGCCGTGGCGATAGTACTCCACCTCCACGGGCGTGTTGAGCGCGACCCGCACGTCGAAGGTGACCGTGCTCCCGTCCGTCTTCGTGGCCGTGATCGGGAGGGTGTCGCCGGGCTGCACATCGTCCGAGACCGGGAGGTCGAAGGTCTCCGAGCCGTCCAGGCCGTGGGTCTCCAGCGTCTCGCCTTCGTGGAAGGTCAGCGGGAGAACGCCCATACCGACGAGGTTGCTGCGGTGAATCCGCTCGAAGCTCTCCGCCACAACGGCCTTGATGCCGAGCAGTAGGGTGCCCTTCGCGGCCCAGTCTCGCGAGGAGCCCATGCCGTAGTCCTTGCCCGCGAAGACGACCAGCGGCGTGCCCTCGTCCTTGTAGCGCATCGCCACGTCGTACATAAACCCGACCTCGCCGCTGGGCACGTGCGTGCTCCAGCCGCCCTCGGTGCCCGGCGCCATGCCGTTGCGGAGGCGGATGTTCGCGAATGTGCCGCGCGTCATCACGCGGTCGTTGCCGCGGCGGCTGCCGAACGAGTTGAAGTCCTTCGGCTCCACGCCGTGGTCCTGGAGGTACTGCCCGGCAGGCTCGCCCTTCGGGATGGCCCCGGCGGGGGAGATGTGGTCCGTCGTGGTGGACGGCCCGGCCTTGACGAGCGTCCGCGCGCCGTGGACCGGCTGGATCTCCGGCACCTCGGGCGTCACGTCGAAGAAGAACGGTGGCTCCTGGATGTAGGTGGAGTCCTCGCTCCAGTCGTACTCCGCGCCGCCCGTAATCTCGATATCGTTCCAACGCGGGTTGGATTCTTCGATACCGTCGTAGAGCGTCGCGTACTGCTCGGGCGTAACGGCCGTGTTGATGGCGTCGAGGATCTCCTGCTGGCTGGGCCAGATCTCGCGAAGGAAGACATCGTTGCCGTCAGAATCTTGCCCGATGGGGTCGTTCTGGAGGTCGATGTCCACCGTGCCCGCCAGCGCGTAGGCGACGACGAGCGGCGGGCTCGCGAGGTAGTTCGCCTTGACGTGCGAGTGGATGCGGCCCTCGAAGTTGCGGTTGCCGCTGAGCACGCCCGAGACGATCAGATCGCCCTCTTCGATGGCAGCCTGGACCGGCGCCGGGAGCGGCCCGGAGTTGCCGATGCAGGTCGTGCAGCCGTAGCCGACAAGGTTGAAACCGAGCTGGTCTAGGTAGCCCTGGAGGTCGGCCTTTTCGAGGTAGGCGGTCACCACGCGCGAGCCGGGCGCGAGGCTGGTCTTGACGTACGGCTTGACGCTCAGGCCGCGCTCGACGGCGTTCTTCGCGAGGAGACCGGCGCCGAGCATCACGCTCGGGTTGGAGGTGTTGGTGCAGGAGGTGATGGCCGCGATGGCGACATCGCCGTGGCGAAGGTCGATCTCATGGCCCGCCTCGTCGGCGTAGCGGCCGGTGTTGCCGAGGGCGTCCTCGAAGAGGCCGAAGCCCTGCGGCGAGGCGGGCCGGGTGAGGCTCTCCTTGAACTCGTGCTGCACGTCGTTCAGCACGATGCGGTCCTGCGGACGCTTCGGGCCGGACATGCTCGGCTGCACGGTGCTGAGGTCCAGCTCCAGCACGCTCGCGAACTCGGGGTCCGGCGTGTCGTCGGTGCGGAAGAGGCCCTGCGCCTTGCAGTAGGCCTCCACGAGCGCGACGGTCTCCTCGCTCCGGTTGGTGCGCCGGAGGAAATCGACGGTCTCGCGGTCGATGGGGAAGAAGCCCATCGTGGCGCCGTACTCCGGGGCCATGTTGGCGATGGTAGCGCGGTCCGGGAGGGACATCGCGCTGAGGCCCGTTCCGAAGAACTCCACGAACTTGCCCACGACGCCGTGCTCGCGGAGCATCTGCGTGACCGTCAGCGTGAGGTCCGTCGCCGTGACGCCCTCGGCGAGCTGCCCGACGAGGCGGAAGCCGACGACCTCCGGCATGAGCATGTAGATCGGCTGGCCGAGCATGGCCGCCTCGGCCTCGATGCCGCCGACGCCCCAGCCGAGCACGCCGAGGCCGTTGATCATCGTCGTGTGGGAGTCCGTGCCGACGAGCGTGTCCGGGTACGCGATGGGCAGGCCGTCGTCGCCCTCGGTGGTCCAGACGCCCTTCGCGATGTACTCCAGGTTGACCTGATGGCAGATGCCACGCTCCGGGGGGACGACGCTGAAGTTGTCGAACGCGTCCGCGCCCCAGCGGAGGAACTCGTAGCGTTCTGCGTTGCGCTCGAACTCGATGTCCGCGTTGATCTGGAACGCCTGCGGGAGAGCGAAGCTGTCCACCTGCACGGAGTGGTCGATGACGAGATCGACCGGGACGCGCGGGTTGATCTCCTCCGGATCGCCGCCGTTGCGGGCCATCGCGCTGCGGAGCGCCGCGAGGTCCACGACGGCCGGGACGCCGGTGAAGTCCTGGAGCAGCACGCGAGCGGGCGTGTAGGGAATCTCGACGTCGGCCGGGTCGGCGGGCTCGTAGGCGCAGAGGTTCCGCACATCGTCCTCGCCGACGGGCCCGGGCATGTCGGCCTGGCGGAGGGCGTTCTCCAGAAGGACCTTGATGGAGAACGGGAGGCGCGAGAGATCGGCGCCGGTGGCCTCGGCCGCGGCGTCGAGGCGGTAGAAGGTGTAGGACTGGCCGCTGGGCGTGGTCAGAGTGTCGCGGGAGCCGAAGAGGGCGGAGGCCATGGTCAGAGGGTCAGGGGCGCAGAAATCAGTCGAGGGTAGGATACGGGGCTGAGGCGCCAGAGTCCCAGCCGCGGCGGTGAAGCGCGGGCCGATTCTGCCCGCCTCGGTCGGTCCGTGGGCGTCCCGAGGCGGGCGAGGCAAAGGGCGCGTGTCCCCCGGCCGGGACGGTCTACGTGTCTGGAAATGGTACTCCTCCCTCCTCGCACATGCGTCTCGCTCTCGTTGCGGCCCTCTTCGCCGTTCTCCCCACCGTTCACGCCCAACCCGACGACCTCGCCGCCAAAGCCGCGCGCGACGGGAGCGTCCGCGTCATCGTCCTGCTCGATGCGCAGGCGAAAGCGCCCGATCTGGCCGCGAAGCAAGGCGACGTCCTCAGTCGGTTGCAGGAGCCGAAGCGGGTGGCACGGTTCGCCATCACGCCGGGCTTCGCAGTGACGGTCGGCGCGGAGGACCTCGCCCGGCTTCGTGCGACGGACGGAGTGGCATCGGTCCACGAGGACCGACTCTCGGCTCCCACGGCGCTGGGCTCGTCGGTTCTCGGCTCCTTCAATCTGGCGACTTCTACCCGTCTCATCGGCGCGCAGGACATGTGGGGGGCGGGGTTCACCGGAGCCGGGACGGAAATCGCCGTCCTCGACAGTGGGTTCGATACGGACCATCCGCTCTTGCGCGACCAGATCGCCTCAGAGGCGTGTTTCTCTTCCAAGGGGACGGGTACGGACAGTGAGGGTGTGGAGTACACCTACGAGTCGCTCTGCCCGGACCGGTCGGAGGAGCAGATCGGGGAGGGCGCCGCAGAGGCGTGCGACAGCGGCCTCTGGACGGACGACTGCGAGCACGGAACGCACGTCGCGGGGATCGCGGCGGGGAATGATCGCGCGTTGATCCGCGCGCAGCGGGGCGTGGCGCCGAGTGCCGAGGTGACCGCCATCCAGGTGTTCTCGGGCTTCACGGGCACGGGCATTTGCAGAGGGCAGGAGACCTGCGCGCTGACGTGGGACTCGGACCAGATCCTCGCGCTGGAGCACGTCTACCTCCTCGTCACGGAAGAAGACCGGCCCATCGTGGCGGTGAACATGAGCCTCGGAGGGGGCGGCTCGCGCGGCGCGTGCGACAACGCCCCCCACACCTGGCTCATCGACCTGCTCCGAAGCATCGACGTCGCGACCATCGTCTCCTCGGGCAACAACGGGTACAACGGACTGCTCTCCTACCCCGCGTGCATCTCCTCGGCCGTGTCTGTCGGCGCGACGGACTTCAACGACCGGATCGCGGAGTTCTCGAACATCGCCTCCGATCTGGATCTTCTCGCGCCTGGCGTCGAGATCCTGTCGGCGGTCCCAGGTGGGGCGTACGAGGAGAAGGACGGCACCTCGATGGCTGCGCCTCACGTGGCGGGAGCCTGGGCGCTCCTCCGCCACCGGTTCCCGGACGAGGACGTGGAGACGACGCTCGACCGGCTCCAGTCCAGGGGCGAAAGGGTGGCACTCGGGCCGTACGCGTTCACTCGGATCCGGGTGGACGATGCGGGCCTGAACCCGGCAGCGGCGCAGATCGGACCGAGTGCGGTTTCGCTGGCTGTTCCGGTGGGTGGGACGGCCTCGCGCACGCTCCGCTTGCATAATCCGGGGGTGGAGCCTCAGAGCACCCTCCGCTGGCGGGCTGAGATCCGAGACGAGGGTCGCCAGCCGGAGCGCCCGGCGGCGGGCAGGGATGGACCCGACGCCTACGGCTACACCGCCCAGGACTCCCGCGAGGCGGACGGGCCCGCCTTCGAGTGGATCGACGTGCTGGACGGTGGCCTCACGCTTCAGATGGAGAGATTTGGCTACGTCTTGCTGCCGCTCCCCTTTGAGTTCCCGTTCTACGGCACCTTCCGGGACCGCGTCTGGGTCAACGCAAACGGCTTCATGACCTTCCAAGACCCGGGGGACATCAACGGCGTCCCCAGACGGATTCCCGACGCCGGAGCTCCCAACGCTGTCATCGCTGCGAACTGGGACTGGTGGGAGAGCAAAGAGACCACGCGCTACGGATTCAAGACGCTGCCGGACGGTCGCTTCGTCTTCTCTTGGATCAGCGTGGGGGACCAGTTTGAGACGACCTCCTTCCAGATCATCCTCTCGCGCGATGGGCGGATCCAACTGCAACTCAAGAGTCTCTGGGGCTGGAGCGATGCCGCCATCGGTGTGGAGAACGACATCGGGACAGACGGGGTGGTCGTCAGCTACCGCGATGAGCCGCTCCAGACGCTCTACGACCTCGCGATCCGGCTCGACCCCAACGACGGCTGGCTGTCGGTTTCGGAAGGAAGCGGGACGGTCGGGTCGGGCGGTGTGCAGGAGGTGACGCTCGGCGTGGACGCGGCGGGCCTCGCGCCGGGGGCGTATACGGCGGAGGTCGTCGTGCAGTCCAACGACCCGGTGAATCCCGAGGTGATCGTCCCCGTGACGATGGTGGTGAGCGACGAGGCGACGCCCGCGAGTGGGATCGTGGCGGGGGCGCCGGGCTGGCGTCTGATGGGCACGCCCGAGTTGCTCACGATCTCCCGGGCGGCCGAGATGAACCTCGTCGCGGGGATCCCGGGTAACTACCCGGATTTCGGCAGCCCGACCCTCTTCACCCACTTCGATGGTACTCAGTGGCGCGCGCCGTTCCTCAATGAGTCGATTGCCGTCGGTCAGGGCTTCATGTGGTACTTCTTCGATGAGGCGTTCACGCCCGAAGGCCCTGCGCTGGTGCCCAGCTCGGCCGTCGAGATGCCGGTCGTGTTCTCGCCGCTGCTGTTCGCGAACTCGCGCGACCGGGAGGTGGAGTTGCACACCGAGGGCTCGCGCTTCAACGTGCTCGGCAACCCGTTCTCGCGCCCGCTCGACATCGGGACGCCGCAGTCGTGGCCGGGCGGGAGCCGCTCGGTGGGCGACCGGGCATACACTTGGAACGCCGAGGACGGTACCTGGGAAGTGGCGCGGCGTGGTACGACGGTGGGGCCGTACGAGGGCTTCGTGGTGCGGGCCAAGCGCCGAGGCGGCACGCTGACCATTCCGGCTTCGTCCGTGGTGGATGTGGCTGCGGACGCCTCCGGTGGTACCGCGAGCAAAGCCGACGACGTGCCTCGCCTCGGCCTCGTCTTCGAAGGCCGCGAGGCGGAGACCGGGCGTCGGCTCGTGGACCGCGCCGCCGAGGTCGCGTTCTCTTCTGGCGCGGTGCGGGGATGGGACGAGGGCGATGCCGAGAAGCTCGCCCCCCTCTCCGACGTGTTCGTCGCGCTCGGGGTCGTGGCAGAGCAGGAGGGACGACCCGTTCTGAAAGCCGCCGATGCGATGGCAGAGCCAACCGGCCGAGTGGAGGTGCCACTCGCGATCCAGACCGCTGGTGCGGAGGCGGAGGTGACGCTCCGCTGGATCGGGCTTGAGACCCTCCCTACGTCGTGGCGCCTCTCTCTCCTCGACCGCCAGTCGGGAGAGCGCCTGGACCTCCGAGCACACGAAGGCTACGCGTTTCGTCACGCGTCCGAGGTGCCCGATCTCGCGAGCGGCCCGCCGACGATTCGTGAGGCCGAGTTGTCGGCAGCGACGGAGCGCTTCCTGCTCGTCATTGAGACCGACGACGACGACACCGAGGGCGTGACGACTTGGCTGGAGCCGGTGCGCCCCAATCCTGTGAGTGGACCCGGCACACTCGCGTTCACCCTCGCGTCGGATGGTGATGCCACCCTCGCGATCTACGACGTGCGCGGCCGCGAGGTCGCCCGTCTCGCGGAGGGAGCCCACGCAGTCGGTCGCTATGAGGTGCCGTGGCCGGAGAGCCTGGCGCCGGGCGTGTACGTCGCGCGCCTCGCTACGGGGACGTTCGTGGACGTGCAGCGCGTGGTCGTCGTGCGGTAGAGCGGTCACGCGCTGTCCGAGTGCCTCGCTGGCGTTGGCTGGCGGGGCACATGGGTGTGTGCCCGCCTCGGTCGGCCCATGGAGACACCGAGGCGGACGGACGTGTGCCGCGCGGCATCGCAGTTCAGGTGCGTGGCGCGGTATGCCCGCATTCCTCAGGACTTCCTCAGTGTAATCGTTCGCATTCCAGCCGATCCCCGGGTACGTTCCTCGCCCACCACACTCACCCTCCCTCATGATTCGTGTGATCCTCGCCGCCTGCATGGTGGCGATTGTCGCCCTCGCGGCGGCACCGGCCCAGGCGCAAACCGGGCTCTGGTCTGATGTCTCGGAGACATCCCTCACGGCGTCCAAGCGCTCGACCCTCCCACAGACCTACCGTCTGGTTCGCCTAGATGAGGCGCAGATGGCCCAGCGCCTGGAGGCGGCTCCTGCCGAGGCACAGGTCGGCAAGACGTCCAATGGAACGGTGCTCACGATTCCAATGCCCGACGGTCGCGAGGTGAGCGTTCGTGTGGTGGAGTCCTCTATCCTGGCGCCCGCTCTCCAGGCCAAGTTCCCCCAGATTCGGACCTATCTCGCGCAGGGAGGGGGTGCCATCCACGGTCGCCTGAGCTACACGCCGAAAGGCTTCCGAGGGATGCTTTTCGCGCCTGGAGGCACGGTCTACATCGACCCGTACGTGGTCGGGCAGAACGAGACGTACGTGGTGTACCGCGCGACCGACCTCGTGGTCGATCCTCGTGCGCGCGGCCGAGTCGCGGACGAAGTGCGTGACCATGCAGCGCACGAGGGGCACGAAACCCACGCCCACAAGGCCGCGGGCGCCCACGGCGATGAACTGCGCACGTACCGCCTCGCGATGGCAGCCTCCGGTGAATTCACGCAGTTTCACGGTGGCACCGTCGCCGATGGGCTCGCGGCTATCGTGACCACGGTCAACCGCGTGACGGGCATCTACGAGCGCGATCTCTCGGTCCGCTTCGAGCTGATCGCGAACAACGACCAGATCGTCTACACCAACGCTGCGACGGACCCCTACCGCAACAACTCGGGCGACATCGACCGCAACCGGACGAACCTGAGCAATGTGATCGGCAACGCTAACTTCGATGTGGGGCACGTCGTCACGACGAACAGTGGCGGGGTGGCCTACCTCGGCGTGGTCTGCAACAACAGCCTCAAGGCGGGTGGCACGACGGGCCTCCCGAACCCGGTCGGTGATGCCTTCGACGTGGACTACGTGGCGCACGAGCTGGGCCACCAGTTCGGTGGCAACCACACCTTCAATGGCGACTCCGGGAGCTGCTCCGGCGGCAACCGCAATGGCTCTACGGCCTACGAGCCGGGCTCCGGCTCCACCATCCAGGCGTATGCGGGCATCTGCGGCAACGATAACCTGCAGAACAACAGCGACCCGTACTTCCACGGCATCTCGCTGGACGAGATGACCGCCCACGTCACCACGGGCAGCGGCGGCACCTGCGGCACGGTCACGTCCACCGGCAACACCATCCCGACGGTCACGGCGCCGAGCAGCTTCACCATCCCGGCGGGGACGCCGTTCATGCTCACGGGCAGCGCCACCGACGACACGCCTGGCTCGCTGACCTACACCTGGGAAGAGTTCGATCTCGGCCCTCAGGCCGATGTGAACGCCAATCAGGTCCCGTTCTTCCGCTCCTTCGAGCCGACGAACAGCCCGACCCGCACCTTCCCGCAGATGAGCCGCCTCCTGGCGGGGCAGAATCCCGTGATCGGCGAGAAGCTGCCGACGGGGAACGAGTCGCTCACCTTCCGCCTCACCGCGCGAGACAACCGCCCGGGAGGCGGCGCGATCAACGACGCGAGCACAGACGTGGAGGTGATCGGCTCGGCCGGTCCGTTCACCGTCACCTTCGCGAGCACGAGCGGCCAGTCCTACAGCGGGACGGTCACGGTGACGTGGAACGTGGCCGGGACCGCATCGGGCGCGGTGAACACGCCGAACGTGGAGATCCTCTTCTCGGACAACGGCGGCGCCTCGTTCGACTACACCCTCACGCCTTCCACGCCGAACGACGGCAGCGCCTCGGTCACGCTCCCCAATGTGAGCACGAGCCAGGGCCGGATTCTGGTCAAGGGCGTCGGCAACGTCTTCTTCAACGTCAACCCGCAGCCGTTCTCCGTCACGCCGAGCGGACCCCCGGCGGAACTCTCGGTCTCGCCCGCCTCGGTATCCGAGAGCGTGGAGCCGGGTGCGACAGGCAGCGCGGCCGTGAACGTCGCCAATGGGGCGGGCGCCGGAGCAGCCCCCCTGAACTACGCCGCCGCAATCCAGAACGAGAGCACGTTCGCACCCGAGTTGGCCGGTCCCCTGAGCAGCCTCGCGCGACCCTTCGTGGTCCGCTCCGAGGCGCCGAAGGGTGACCGCAGCGGCGATGGATCGGGTCCCCTCGCCCGCCTCGCGGGTGGCCCCGATGCCTTCGGCTACGAGTTCCGCGACTCCGACGAGGCGGACGGGCCCGCCGTCAACTTCCAGGACATCTCGGGCTCCGGCTCCGCCGTCACCTGGACCGCTGCGAGTTCGTTCCCGGCTGCGGACGAGGGCTACGCGGACATCGCGCTGCCTTTCTCCTTCCCGTTCTATGGGAATGCGCGCACCAGCGTCCGCGTGTTCTCCAACGGCTTCCTGACCTTCGATGCGGTCACGGGTGACACCTACACGAACGGAACGATCCCAGCCTCCGCAGCACCCAACGCCGTCATCGCGCCGTTCTGGGACGATCTCGACGCGAGCAACGCGGCGGTCTACACAGGCACCCTCCCGGACGGCCGATTCGTAGTGCAGTACGACGACGTGCCGCGCTACAACACCTCGCAGGGTCTCACCTTCCAGGTGATCCTCTCGCCGAGCGGCGGCATCGAGGTGCAATACGGCACGATGAACGGCACCCTCAACTCCGCGACAGTCGGGATCGAGAGCGACGGCGGGACGGATGGCCTCCAGGTAGTCCGCAACTCGGGCTACGTGGCCTCCAACAAGGCGATTCTCTTCGAGGTACCGACGACCTGGATTACGGTCTCGCCCGCGAACGGCACCATCCAGCCCGGCAACTCCGACGCTCTCACGCTGGACTTCGACGCCTCCGAACTGGCCGAGGGGACCTACACGGCGGACTTAGTGATCACCTCCAACGACCCTGTCAACCCGACGGTCACGATTCCTGTGACCCTGACCGTGGAGGAAGGCGGGACGGCTGGCACCGGGCCCATCGTCTTTACGGCGCCGACGGCAGGGGAGACACTCGCGGCAGGTACCAGCTACACTGTCACGTGGAGTCCGGGCGGTGTTCCGGCGAATGTGGAAATGAAGCTGCTGCTCAAGAGTCCGACGGAGGGCAACAGCACCATCGAGCGAAAGGCGCCCAACACGGGGTCCTACAGTTGGTCGATTCCCTCCACGCAGGGCGCCGCGACGGACTACCGCATCGTGGGCGTCTACACGGACCCCTCCACCGGTGGGACCGTCCGACCCAAGACGGGCGACTTCGAGATCTCAGGTGGCGTCGCCCCTCCGACGCCGATCACCGTCACCGCGCCCGCCTCGGGCGCCGTCTGGGCTACCGGTACAACGGAGACGATCACCTGGAACGTCGGCGATGTGCCCGCCTCGACGAAGCTTCAGATCCGAGTCCTCGGCAACGGAGGCACCAACACGCGCATCGCGAAGAACGTCCTCAACGACGGCGAGTGGGTCTGGGACATCCCGGCTAGTCAAGCGCCGAACACGGACTACCGCGTGATGCTCGTCTACGACGATCCGGACGGTAGCGGCAAGGTCAAGCCGAAGTCGGACACGTTCGAGATCTCCGCGACAGCCGCTCTCGCTGCGAAGTCTGGGGTCGAACTCGCCCTCGGTGCCATCGCGCCGAACCCCACGCGGGGCGCGGCCCGCGTGCCGTTCACGCTCGCCGAAGCGGGCGAGGTCCGCGTGGCGGTCTACGACGTGCAGGGCCGAGAGGTGGCCGTCCTCGCAGAGGGCCACCACGCCGCCGGAAGCCAGGAGGCCATCTGGGCAGCGGGCGACCTGGCACCGGGCGTCTACGTGGTCCGCCTCGCGACGGGCCCCGAGGTTCTCGTGCGCCGCGCCGTCGTGGTTCGCTAACGTCCCCCTCTGCGCTCCGCTGGTGACGCCGCCAGCGGAGCGCAGAGCCAGCCGCACGTCGTCTCTCTCTCCGAGTGACCTGCCCACCTCGGGACCGAGGTGGACGCACCCGTCCCGAAATCCCGGCCGCTCCATGCTCCAGCGCTTCCTCGCCTTCTTTCTCGTCCTCGCGCCTCTGGCCGCCCTCGCGCAGTCCCCCTGCACGAACGGCACCGCCACGGACGGCTCCACGGCCTACGCCTGTGACGGCGTGGACCTGATGGCGCACCTCCCGACCTCCACCTTCGCGACTTCCGGCTCGCCCGCGCCCAGCATCAACAACGACATCTGGGGGTGGACCGATGCTGCGAGCGGACGCGAGTTCGCGCTCGTTGGGATGAGCAACGGGACGGCGTTCGTGGAGGTCACGGATCCGGTCCAGCCGGTCTTCCTCGGGAAGCTGCCCACGGCCACGTCCTCGTCGAGTTGGCGCGACGTGAAGGTGTATGCAGACCACGCCTTCATCGTCTCGGAGGCGTTCTCCCACGGCATGCAGGTCTTCGATCTCTCGCGGCTGCTGAGTGTCTCCAGCCCACCCGTGACCTTCTCCGCCGATGCCCGCTACACCCCGATCGGCCGCGCGCACAATATCGTGATCGACGAAGACGCGGGGCTGGCGTTTGGAGTGGGCGTGAGGTCCGGGACGACGTGCTCCGGTGGAGGTCTCCACGTCGTGGACATCAGCACCCCCACCTCGCCCACCTTCGCAGGCTGCTACGACGCCGACGGCTACACCCACGACGCCCAGTGTGTCACCTACGACGGACCAGACACGGATCACACGGGGAAGTCCATCTGCGTCGCGAGCAACGAGGACACGCTCACCATCGTGGACGTATCGAATCCCGCGAGCCCGGCTCAGATCTCGAAGGGCTTCTACCCTTCGCCGAGCTACACGCACCAGGGCTGGTTCGATGATGACCAGCGCTACTTCGTCGTCAACGACGAACTGGACGGCAGCAGCTCCACGCCGACACGGACCATCGTGTTCGATCTCACGGATCTCGACTCGCCCAGCTTCGAGTTCTTCCACAGCGGCACGAGCAACGCGCGGGATCACAATCTGTATCTGCGCGATGGCTACGTCTTCCAGAGCAACTACGCCGCCGGACTCCGCATCCTCGACGCCAGCACCCTCGCGGCTGGTTCCATGACTGAGGTGGGCTACTTCGATACCTACCCGGCCAACGACCGCTTCAACTTCGACGGCCAGTGGAGCAACTACCCGTATTTCGCGAGCGGGACGGTCATCGCGAACGACATCAACAACGGCCTGTTCGTCCTCAAGCCCGACGTGTTGGCGGGGAGTCCGGGGGGCACCGGTCCCATCGCGTTCACCGCGCCCGTCGGAGGCGAAGTCCTGAATGCGGGCACGACGTACACCGTCACCTGGAGTCCTGGCGGTGTCCCAGCGGGGGTCACGATGAAGCTCAACCTCAAGAGCGCGACCGAGGGCAACAGCACCATCGCGAACAGCGTCCCGAACACCGGCTCCTACGAGTGGGCGATCCCGGCCACGCAGGCCTCAGCGACGGACTACCGCATCATCGGCGTGTACACAGACCCCGACACTGGCGACAAGGTGCGGCCCAAGACGACCGCCTTCGAGATCACGGGCGGCGTGCCGCCTCCGACGCCGATCACCGTCACCGCGCCCGCCTCGGGCGCCGTCTGGGCAGCCGGGACCACACAGACCGTCACCTGGGATCCGGGCGATATCCCGGCGTCCACGACGCTTCAGGTCCGCCTCATCGGCAACGGCAACACGCGCTTGGAGAAGAACGTCCTCAACGACGGGTCCTGGGACTGGGAGGTTCCGGTCGGACAGACCCCCGCGACGGGCTACAAGATCATGCTCGTTTACACGGATCCCACGACCGGCAGCAAGGTGAAGCCGAAGTCCGGTGCCTTCGAGATCACGACGCCTCCCGCTGCGAAGACTGCGACGCTCGCGCTGGGTGCAGCCACGCCGAACCCGGTCCGAGGCCGCGCGACTCTCCCGTTCTCACTCCCCGAGGCGGGCCCCGTCCGCGTCAGCGTGCACGATGCGCGAGGCCGCGAGGTGGCGCTGCTCGTCGATGGGTACCGTCAGGCGGGCGCCCACGAGGCGGTCTGGGAAGCGGGCGATCTCGCACCGGGCGTCTACGTCATCCGCCTCGCAGCAGGCATGACCGTCTCGACGCGCCGCGTGGTGGTCGTGCAGTAGCCGACCCGTCCCGCCTCGGTGCTCCCGTAGAGGTACCGAGGCGGACCCACCCGAGAGTGCTCCGACCCTGCTGATCTCGTGCTCGCTGCCCTTCTGCTTCTCCTCGTGGCTGCCCCCGATACCACGGTATCCCCGCTGTACCCCGTCGAACTCGACGGACGGTTCGGGTACATCGACCGCGAGGGGAAACTCGTCGTTCCACTCCGCTTCGACGCAGCCGAGCCGTTCTCCGAGGACCGCGCGGCCGTCCGCGACGGCGACCGGTGGGGATACCTCGGCCCCGACGGCTCCGTCGCGATTGACTCACGCTTCGATGCCGCCGGGCCGTTCGCCGGTGAGCTTGCGCCGGTTCGGACCGACGGCCTCTGGGGGTTCATCGCCCCCGATGGCCGGATGGTAGTCCCACCGCAGTACGAGAAGACGAGCGTGTTCATCGAGGGACGTGCTCCCGTGCAGCGCGATGGCCTCTGGGGCTTCATCGACACCGAGGGGCGCGAGGTGATCGAGCCTCGGTACACCGGCGTCGGGCCGTTCTACGAGGGCCGGGCGCAAGTCGCCACCGGCTGGAAGCCCCGCTACTCCCCGGACTACCGGCTCCCGGACGACACCCCGCCCATCCCCGCCCTCTGGGGCTACGTGGACCGCGACGGGCGCGAGGTCGTGCCGCCCCGCTTCGCGTACGGACAGCCCTTCTCCGATGGCTTCGCAGCGGTTCGCGACGGAGAGGTCTGGGGCTACGTAGACGCCACCGGCGCCATCGCGCTGGAGTCGCAGTACGCGGAGGCCGCGCCCTTCTCCGAGGGCCTCGCGTGGGTCGTCCTCCCCGAGCCGTCCAGCGTGACGGGAACCGACGGTTTCACCTACGTCGAGAGCACCCAGCCCGCCTTCATCCGGCCAGACGGAAGCGTCGCGTTCCGCGCCGATCACCGAGGCCTTGCTGGATACGTGCTTGTGGGGGACGGGCTCTTCGACACGGGTACCGATCTGGTGCAAGACGGAATCAGGCCACCTCGATTTTCTGAAGGCCTCGTGGCCCTCTCCGACCCGCAGACCGGCCAGTGGGGCTTCCGCGACGCGACCGGCGCGTGGGTGATCGAGCCAACGTGGCTTTTCGCCGACGCGTTCGAGAACGGACAGGCCTGGGTGCAAGAGGACCGAGCCTTGAGTGTGTGGCCGGGCTCCGGCCCGAACCAGATGCTCCTCTCGCGCGATGGCACCGTGAAGCGTTTCGAGGGCTTCCAGTCGTTCGATTCGCGGTTCGAGGGCAGTCTCGCGAAGATCAGCTTCGGCCTGAGGCAGGGCTACATCGACCGCGAGGGACAGACCGTCATCGAGCCTCGCTTCTGGAACGCCGGGCCGTTCGAGGACGGAATCGCGGTCGCCCGGCTGGACGGTCAGCCCGTCGCCATCGATACGGAGGGGCAGGTCCTCTTCCAGACGCCGGGGCGCTACCTCTTTCCCTTCTCCGAAGGCCTCGCAGCCTTCGACGATGACGGACGGTGGGGGCTCGTGCGCGCCTCGGGAGAGATCGCAGTGGAGCCGCAGTTTGGTCGCCTCTCGTCCGTACGCGACGGACTGGCGGTCGCAGGGGAGACGGAGCGCGGTCCCGTCGGCGTCATCGACACGACAGGCGCCTGGGTGCTCCCGCCTCGCTACGACGACCTCTTGCTCCTCGGCGAGGGGCTCATCGCGTTTCACACCGTCCCGGAAAGCGATGTGCCGTACGCAGAACTGCACGAGGACTACCGCTACGAGGTCGGGCGGTACGGCATCCTAGATTTGGAGGGTCGCGAAATCCTCCCGGCGAGTCTGCAGGAGATTCAGCCCTTCTCCCACGGCCGCGCCGCCGCGCGGACTCCGTACGAGGAGGAGGATGAGGGCGGCTGGGGCTACCTCGCGCCGGACGGGACGTGGGCCATCGAGCCGCAGTTCGTCTACGTCGCGCCATTTTCCCCGGAGGGCCTCGCGGCCGTCTCCTCCTACGGCGAGGCCGAGACGCAAGGCGTCATCGACACGAACGGGGCGTTCGTGCTCCCGATGTCAGACCGCTACGTCTCGCCATTCGTGGGGGGTGTCGCCTCCGCGAAAGACCCGGAGACGGACCTTTACGGGCTGATCGACACCTCCGGCGAGTGGATCGTGGAGCCGACGTTCGCCTTTCTCAGCACGCCGAGTGAGGGCCGCGTCCATGCCATCGTGGAGAGCGAGGACGGCAGGGGCCGCGCGTTCATCGATTACGAGGGACGCGTGGTGACGCCGAGCTTTCACCTCGTGGAGGCCTACAGCGAGGGGCTGGCTGCGGTCCGGTTTCCCGCCGTGACGGGCTACGTGAATGAGGAGGGCGAGATCGTCTGGCCGCGCGAGACGCGCTGACGCCCTCCCGGCTGAGTGCCTCCGCCTCGGCACCGAGGCGGAGACGGTCACACGGGCGCGACGCCTCGTGCGGGGGATTAAGGATTGCGAGAACTGGCCGATGTGAGGGGCGACCCCGTCGCCAGGGCCCATCTCTGCTGAGATCCATCTCTCAGAGATGTGGCGACGCCCTGAGATCCACCACCCTCGCCCCCATGATTCTTCGTGCCCTGGTCGCGGCGCTCCTCCTCGGAGCCGCGGCGGTCCCCCTTCACGCCCAGAGCCTCCGGCCTGCCCCCGCCGACCTCGATGCCGCCTTCTCCGCCCTCGCCGCCGAGGCCCGCGCAGAAGGCTCCGTCCGTGTCATCGTCGGTCTCGCGGGCGACTACGTCGCAGAAGGCAAGCTCGCGGCTGCGCAGTCCAAGCAGGCCCAGCGTGCTACCATCGCCGATCGCCAGTCTGAGATTCTCACGGCGCTCGCCGCCCCCCTCGGCGTGACGCGGTTCCGAACGGTTCCGTTCGTCGCGATGACGGTCTCGCCGCAGGATCTGGAGGTGCTCCGGCGCTCGGCGCTCGTCGTCTCCATCGAAGAAGACGTGGCCGTGCCGGCCCACGAGATCGCGCCGCTTCCGCTCGGCATGATGGACGAGAGCACCGTCCTGATCGGTGCCGACGATGCCTGGGCCGCCGGATACGACGGTACCGGCTATGAGGTCGCGATTCTCGATACCGGCATCATGAGCGACCACCCGTTCCTGGACGGCGAGGTCGTCGCGGAGGCGTGCTTCTCCAATGCCAACGGCGCGGGTGGTGCGACGACGCTCTGCCCCGGCGGTGGCACCATCGAGACGGGCTCCGGCTCCGGCGCGAACTGTAGCAACGCCACCTGGGGCTCCGGCTGCGATCACGGCACTCACGTCGCCGGGACGGCGGCGGGCAAGCGGAATGTGAGCGGCGCGCCTGTCGGTGGTGTGGCGCCCGGCGCGGACCTCATCGCGCTGCAAGTGTTCTCGGGCTTCTCGGATGCAGCATCCTGCTCGCCCTCCTCGGCGCCGTGCGTGCTTTCGTACACCTCGGACCAGTCGCGCGCACTGGAGCACATCTACGATCTCGTGACCGAGGAGGGGCGGAACATTGTCGCAGCGAACATGAGCCTCGGTGGCGGCAACCGGACGAGCACGTGCGACAGCGATTCCCGGAAGTCGATCATCGACAACCTGCTCTCGGTCGGCGTCGCGACGGTGATCTCGTCCGGCAACAATGGCTACTCCGCTGCCACGGGCGCGCCGGGTTGCATCTCGTCCGCCGTCACAGTCGGCTCCACGACGAAGAGCGACGCCGTGTCCTCGTTCTCGAACGTGGCGCCCTGGATGGATGTCTTCGCGCCGGGCTCCTCCATCCGCTCCTCCGTCGCGAGCGGGTACGCCAACTACAACGGCACCTCGATGGCGGCGCCGCACGTGGCGGGTGCCTTCGCGGTGCTCCAGCAGGCCTTCCCGGCAGAGTCACCGACAGACCTGCTGTCGCGTCTGACCTCGACCGGCGTCCCGATCTCGGCAGGCTCGCCTGCGGCGGACTACCCCCGCATCCTGATCGACGGTGCGCTCTCGCTCGCGCCACCGGAACTGGCCTACACGCCGTCCTCGCTCTCGTTCGCCCTCGCGGAGGGCGCCACGGACACCGGCACGATCACTCTCACGAACGACATCGCGGGAGCAGCTCAGGCCCTTTCCATTTCACTCGCCATCTCGAACTACATCGAGCCCTCCGCGCGCGGCGCCGAGGCGGGCGGAGTGGCCGGGAAGCGCGCAGACTGCACCGAGGGTGAGACCCTCGGCCAGTCGGGAAGCGGAAGCCTCTACACCGTCACGGCTGGCGGGTTCGAGTTCGGGCAGAGCTTCACTGCGCCGTGCTCGGGCGAGCTTCGGTCCATCGAGCCGGAGACGTACGTCGTCTCTGCGAATGCCGGGACCTCCTGGTCGGGAACCCTCCGCCTGTACGAGGGGGACGGGACCTCGGGAACGGAGTTGGCCGCTGTAGCGGTCTCTGGAACCAATGGGACGACGAACTCGCGCGAGTCCTTCACGGCCACCTTCGCGACGCCCATCGAGGTCACGAGCGGCCAGAGCTACACCTGGTTCTTGGATCTTGCCTCGGGGAGTACGTCGCACCTGTTGACGTCTTCGAACTCGTACGCGGACGGTACGGCGTACTACACCAGTTCCGGCAACCCGGGCTCCACGGCCTCGATCGGCTGGGATCTGGACTACAACGCGACGTTCGGCCCGAGCACCGCCTGGATCTCGCTCTCCTCCACGAGTGCGTCGCTCGCTCCCGGAGGCAGCACGACGATCACGGTCGAGGTGGATGCGACCGACCTCGCGCAGGGCACCCACAGCGCCGATCTGGTGCTCACCACCAACGACCCCGACGCGGAGACGGTCACGATTCCCGTCGCGCTCATCGTGGGATCGTCGGCGGGCTCGTACGCGCTGAGCGGCGGTCCGGGCTGGCGGTTCCTGTCGGCCCCCTCGGCCACGACCGTGGACGATCTCGCGGAGATGAACCTCGTGGCGGGCGTGCCGGGCTACTACCCGACGTTCGGCGTCGCGGACTACGGGTACGCCGCGCCGACGCTCTACACCGGCTACGACGGCTCGAACTGGTCCGCCTCGGCAGGCACCGGCGAGGTACTGACGCCCGGCATGGGCTTCCTCTGGTACTTCTTCGATGACGCGTTCACGCCTTCCGAGGCGACGACGAACACGTCCTCTGCCGTCGCCTTCCCGATGACGCTCGCCGCCCCGGCCAGTCTGCATGCGTCGGATGTCACCGTGCCGCTCCACGCGGACGGCAACCGCTTCAACATGCTCGGCAATCCCTTCGCGGACCCGCTCGACGTGACAGATCTTCGCACCTGGAGTGGAGGCAACCGCATCGCCTCGCGCGGACGGGTGTACGCCTGGAACCCAGAGGACGGGTCCTGGACCTTCCCCGCGACGACCATCGAGCCGTGGCATGGTTTCGCCGTCAAGGGCAAGCGCAGCGCAGGAGGCCGTACCCTCACCATCCCGATGAGCGCCGCCAGCGCAGCCGGAGAGGGCGAGCCCGAAACGCCGGAGGCGGGTGCCCGCTCCCTGCTCGCGTTCGAACTGGAGGGCGCCGAGGCCGAGACCGGCCGCGTGCTCCGCGACCGCGCGCTGGCTGTCGCCTTCGAGGACGGCGCCGAGGCGGGCACAGACGAACTCGACGCCGACAAGCTCGCGCCGATGGCGGGGGCCTTCGTCTCCCTCGGCGTGCACGCGGGCGAGGTGCTTCGTGCCTATGAAGCCCGCCCGATGGATGCGGCCTCGTTCGAGGTGCCGCTCGTCCTGCAGACCGCTGGAGCCGCCTCCGAGATGACACTCCGTTGGCGCGAGGACCTCGACCTCCCGGCAAACTGGCGCGTCCTCCTCCGCGACCTTCGCACCGGAGACGTGGTGGACCTTCGCGAGCAGACCGAGTACACGTTCACCGCGCCGCCGTCGCCTTCGGTGTCGGTCGGGGATGGGGGGGCGCCGCTCCAGGCGCAGATGAGCACGTCCAGCGCTCGCTTCGCGCTCTCCGTGGACACCGGCCGTGCGCCGACAGCCGAGGAAGCGGTCACGCTCGCCGCTATCGCGCCGAACCCAGCCCGGGACGAGGCAACCCTCGCGTGGACGCTCGCCCAACCCGAGACCGTCACACTGGAGGTTGTGGACCTGCTCGGTCGCGTGGTACAGACGGTTCGCGAGGGGCACAGCGAGGCGGGCGCACACGTTGCGCGCGTCGATGCGAACCGGCTGGCGGCGGGTGTCTACGTGGTGCGCCTCCAGGCGGGAGAGGAGATGCGGATTCGTCGGCTGACCGTCGTTCGCTAACCCGCTGTTTCCTCCGCCTCGGTCCTCCCACGGAGTGACCCAGGCGACCGACCTCTCTCTCTGCCCCGCTCGTGCTCGTCACCAGCGGGGCAGATCTGCGTTTGGGTGTCGTCGCGGATCAACGGTCTCCTGCGGCAAGGGGCACGCGCGGGATGCTCCTGTGTTGATTTTATGAGTGCGGAGCCGTATCTCGGATTCTCGCGAAACCACTCCCTACGCTGGCCGAGCGTCACGCCGTCCACCACTGCCAGCCCGCTCGTCCTCGCCTTTTACCGACGCCGAGGACCCACCCCGACCCGAGCATGCGCACTCTCTTGTTCATACTGGCGCTCGCCGCCATGACGGCTCTCCCTGCTGAGGCCCAACGCCTTCAGAGTCTCCAGTCCCAGCCGTTCTCGTCCACCTCTACGTCGCTGCTCAACCGCGCGGACGTGCGTGCGGCGGTTTCGGTCGAATCAAAGATCGGGCCGCTCCGTCACCTCGGCGGCACGCTCCAGGCCATCCACGCTGCACGCCAGGCCTACCTCGCAGATCGTGCGGCGGGCCTCGCGGTCGCGCCCTTCGACGAGGCAGTGAGCCTCAGTGCCGTCGCAGGCGAGCGCGTGATCGTGGACGTCTTCGCACACAGCGACAATGGAACCGGTGCCCTCGCGAGCGATCTCGCGGCTCTCGGCTTCAAGGAGACCGGTCGGTACCGGCATGTCGTCTCCGGCTGGTTGCCCGTGGACGCGATTGAGGAGGCCGCAGCGCTGAGCACGCTCCGGGCGGCGTCCGCAGCCCTCGCCACCACTCAGCGCTTCTCGTCCGAGCAGATCGAGGCACTGCGTGCCACCCGCGATGCCCGCCCGGGATCCATCATCGGAGAGGCCAGCGTGGCGCTCCGCGTGGACGGATCGCGGACACAGTTCGGCATCGATGGCACCGGCGTCACCATCGGGGTTCTCTCGGACAGCTACGACACGTCGAGTGCTGGCGGCGGTGCAGCGGGTGGCGTGACCTCGGGCGACCTCCCCGCCAACGTCAACGTGCTCGACGAGTTCGACAACGTGGGCATCGACGAGGGGCGCGCGATGATCGAACTCGCCTTCGACGTGGCACCGGGCGCTGACTTCGCGTTCCACACCGCGTTCGAGGGGCAGGCCAGCTTCGCGCAGGGCATCACGGATCTCCGCAACGCGGGATCGGATGTGGTGGTGGACGACATCATCTACTTCGCTGAGCCCTACTTCCAGGACGGCATCATCGCGCAGTCTGCCGATGCGTCCTTCGCTGCGGGCGTCCCGTATTTCTCCTCCGCTGGAAACCAGGCCAACCGCGGTTACGAGGCCGAGTTCATTGACTCTGGCCAGGACGCCGTCATCGGCGGCGTGACCTATGACCTGCACGACTTCGACCCGGGGCCCGGCGTGGACACGAGGCTTGCCGCCGCACAGGCAGGCTCCGTCAGCTACTTCCTCCACTACGACGAGCCCTCGATCAACGCGGGCGCCGGGCAGGCACCGACGAGCGACTACGCCATTGTCACCGTGCAGACCGGGACGACAAACATCATCACCTTCGCAGACACCGACAACGCGTCGACCGGTATCCCCTTCGAAATCTCGACGCTGAATGGCAACGGAGGGTTTGAGATCCAGATCCTCCGGCGGTCTGGCGTCGCTCGTCGAGTTGCTCTGGCAGTCTTCGGTGGGAATAGCGCCTTCTTCGAGTACGATGGAGGGGACAGCGGCGGGGCCACGTCGTACGGTCACGCGAACGCGGCTGGCGCGTTCGGCGTCGGCGCGGCACCGTGGTTTAACACGCCTCCCTTCACGGCGGCAGCCGAGGCCGTGCCGGAAGGCTTCACGTCGTACGGTGGCGTGTTGGTCCGGCTCAACCCGGACGGCACACGCAAGGCGACAGCCGAGGACCGCGAGAAGCCCGACGCGACGGCCTCGGACGCGGACAACAATACGTTCTTCGGAAATGACACGGCGTCTGACCCCGATACCAATCCCAACTTCTTCGGGACCAGTGCCGCCGCGCCCAACCTCGCGGCCGTCGCGGCGCTGATGATCGAGGTGGCAGGAGGACCGGGCTCGCTTACACCGGCTCAGATCTATTCCACCATCGAGAACACAGCGGATGACATCACGACTGCTGACGGGACGGGACTGGGCTATGACCGCCGAACCGGCAACGGGTTCGTCCGAGGCGACCTCGCCATCGAGACGTTTGCACCCGGCGCGGCGGTGCTGGACGGAGACCCGAACTGGTACCTTCTCGCCTCCCCGACGTCGAACACGACGGTGGACCAACTCGCGCAGCAGAACCTCGTCGCGGGCGTCCCTGGTTTCTACCCCACGTTCTCCGGTGGGCCTCCCGCCACGCCTACGCTCTACACCGGCTACGATGGCACGGCCTGGACGCCTTCAACGGGTACGGGTGAGGTCATCGCGAGCGGCCAGGGCTTCCTCTGGTACTTCTGGGACCAGGCGTTCACGCCCACCGAGGCGACCACCAACGCATCATCCGCTGTGGCCTTCCCCGTCGGCCTGACGCCCCCTGGCGCCGTCAACACGGCAGACGCAGACGTGACGCTCCACGCGGACGGCAACCGCATCAACGCACTCGGCAACCCCTTCGGGACGACGCTGGACGTGACCGATGTCATGAACTGGCCCGGTGGCAAGAAAATCGCCTCGCGAGGGCGCGTCTTCGTCTGGGACCCGGATGCTGCTACGTGGCGCTTCGGTACGGCGGCTCCGACGGTGGAGCCGTGGCAGGGCTTCGCGGTCCGCGCCAAGCAAAGCGCAGGCGGCAAGGTGCTGACCATCCCCGCCTCGGCGGCTGGTGGAGCGGCGCCGGAGAAGCAGGCAGAGGAGCGCCGCGTGCTCGCGTTCGAGTTGGACGGCGCGGCCCTCGGGACCGGTCGGTCTCTCGCCGACCGCGCTCTGGAGATCTCCTTCGATGCCGGAGCAGACAGCGGCTGGGATGAGACCGATGCGGAGAAGTTTGCTCCGTTGGCGAATGCCTTCGTCGTCCTCGGTGTGGAGGCTGAGTTGGACGGTCGCCCCGTGCTGAAGGCAGGCGAGAGCCGCGCCGAGACGCCCGCTTCGTTCTCCGTGCCGCTGGCGCTGGAGTCCGTGGGCGCACAGGCCGCGCTGACGCTCCGCTGGCCCACCCTGGAGACGCTCCCCGCTGAGTGGACGGTCACGCTTCGCGATCTCGCGACAGGGGAGACCATCGACCTCCGGCGCCAGGAGAGCTACGCCTTCCGAGCGGCCACCACGGCGCTCAAGGCCACCACAGCCGAGCCGATCCTTCGGGACGCGGACGCGTCCGGTGCGTCCACCCGGTTCATCCTGTCGGTCGAGACCGGTGTCGTGGCAGAAAGTCACGTCGAGGCGTTCGCGTTCGGTCTCTCTGAGGTCGCGCCAAACCCGGTTCAGCAGGAGGGACGCGTCGCCTTCTCGCTCGCGGAGGGCGGCGAGGCGGAGGTGGCCGTCTTCGATGTGCAGGGCCGTCAGGTGGCCGTGCTCGCCGAGGGCCGTCACGAGGCGGGCCAGCACGAGGTGATCTGGCCTGCGGGCTCGCTCGCGCCTGGCGTCTACGTCGTCCGCCTGCTCTCGGACACCGAGGTCGCGACGCGCCGCGCCGTGGTCGTCCGCTAGCCCTTTCCCATCATCGTCTCGGTCCCTCCGCGAAGGGACCGAGGCGGAGGGACCCAACCGCCCCGCTGGTGACGCTGCCAGCGGGGCGTTCGTGTGTTGGAAAAGAGGTGTGGGCGGGCGATAGAGGTGCGGAAAACGTTTTCATTTCGGCCTCTGGGTGCCCTCAGAAGGCATTCCAGCCCAGATGTTGATTGTATGAGTGGCGAGTCGTATCTCCGTGTGCCCTCTGGTACACCGTTTCTTTATCTGGCGGGGTCTCAGCCCTTGTCTACCACCGCCAGTTCGCCCGGCCCCGAGGCCGACGCCCTCGGGCCGCATTCACCCCCTGCATGCGATCTCTCGCGTTTCCTCTCACCCTTGCTTTCCTCGCGGCGCTACCCGTCGCAGCGCAGGACCTCGCCGCCTCGCCAGGGGCTATCGAGACGGCCCTGAACCATGTCCGCGGACAGGCCGTCACGACGAGCCTGACGGCGTCTGACCTCGCGGACGTTGCGGTCTCCAGTTCACACCAGAGCCGTCGCAGTGGTCTCACGTACGTCTACGTGCAGCAGCGCGTCGCCGGGATCGATGTCGCCGAGGCCGTCGTGACCGTCGCGATAGGGCGCGATGGCAAGGTGGTCCACGCAGCCGGGGATCTCGTGGCGGGGGCCTCCACGGTTTCCAAGGTGGCGACCCTCTCCGCCGAGGCGGCCCTGTCACGAGCGGCCTCGCTGCTCGGTCTCCCCGCCCCGTCCACGACCTCCACAGACCAGTCTGCGAAGGCCTCCCGCCGCACCATCTTCGGCGCGATTGCGGAGATCCCGGTGGCAGCGGAGCTCATCATCGTGGGCTCTGAGGAGCGTGGCGTACGGCTCGCGTGGAAGGTCCGCCTGCCCACCGCCGACGGTCGGCATGTCTGGCAGGTCCGCCTCGACGCTCAGACGGGCGAGGAGATCTCGCGTTTCGACGAGGTGATCCATGACCACTGGGGGCCGCACGAGGACCACGTGGGCTCTGTGGAGGAGCACGCCCTGGAACCCGCGCTGACGTCCTTCGCCCCGGTCCGCCACGAGGCCCGCACGCAGCGTGCCGCTCTGGCGCCGTTCGCGAACGCAGCAGGTCGCGTGGGCAGCTACACGGTCTACGCCATGCCGGAGGAATCCCCGACCTGGATCACGCCCTTCCCGACCGATGGCCGGACGACAGTCGCCAACCCTGACGATGCGACCGCTTCGCCGTTCGGCTGGCACGACACCGACGGCATCGCTGGAGCTGAGTTCACCATCACGCGAGGCAACAACGTCTACGCCTACACGGACCTGGACGGCAACAACGTGCCGGACACGGGCGGTGCGCCAGACGGCGGCGCGAGCCTCACGTTCGATGCCACGCTGGCGCCAATCAACCTCTCGCAGGACCCGTCCACGTACCGCCCGGCGGCGGTCGTGAACCTGTTCTACTGGAACAACATCATCCACGATGTGCTGTACCAGTACGGCTTCACGGGGGCCAGCGGCAACTTCCAGACGACCAACTACGGCTCGGACGCGCCTACCGGATACACAGCCATCGATGACGCCGTCTATGCCGAGGCGCAGGACAACGCGCTGGGGTCAGGCAACTGCAACGCCAACTTCTGGACGCCCAACGATGACGGATCCGGTGCGAGTCTCGGCCCCCGCCCGCGAATGCAGATGTACACCTGCGACTTGGGCAACCCCGACACGGACTCGGACCTGGACAATGGCGTGATCGTGCACGAGTATGGTCATGGCATCACCATCCGCCTCACTGGCGGCGCCAATCAGAACAACTGCCTCCGCAACGGAGAGCAGATGGGCGAGGGATGGAGCGACTGGTACGGCCTCATGTTCACCATGGAGGCGACCGACACGCCTGCGCAGGCCCGTCCGATCGGCAACTTCCTCCTCGGGCAGAACCAGAGCGGCCAGGGCATCCGTGGTGCGGGCTACCAGCCGTTTCCCGGAGCCCCGTACTCGACGGACTTCGGGGTCAACAGCGCGACCTACGGTGATTCCAACTCTGGTCTCTCACAGCCTCACGGCATCGGGTTCGTGTGGGCGACGATCCTCTGGGAGATGACCTGGGAGTTGATCGCGGCCCACGGCTTCGATCCAGATCTGTATGACGCCGCAGGGACGGCGGGCAACCAGATCGCGATGAGCCTCGTGACGGAGGCCCTGAAGCTGCAGCCCTGCTCGCCGGGCTTCGTGGACGGCCGCGATGCCATCCTCCAGGCGGACCAGAACCTCTACGGTGGCGCCAACCAAGGGCTCCTCTGGGCCGCTTTCGCGCGCCGAGGCCTCGGTCTCTCCGCGAGCCAGGGCTCCTCGGGTTCACGTTCGGATCAGGTGGAGGCATTCGATCTGCCGGTGGCTCCAGGCTCGTTCTCGTACGCGCCGGGCTCCGTCACCGTCACGCTCAACACGGGTGACATGACCACGGAGTCGATTCTACTGAGCAACAGCGACCCCTCTGTCCCGGTCAGTTGGTCGGCCTCGGTCGTCAACGCGACGACCCCGGTCGCAGATCGTGAGATCCCAGCGACTACGTCCGACGCGCTAGTGGCAGAGGCGCCGGAGACGAGTGGGGAGATCCGCGTCGCCCGCGCTACAGCGTCGTCTTTCGCCACTGGAGACGAGAAGGAGAAGGGGGGCGCGACCGATGCACCGGTCACGTCGAGCTTCGCTGCGGGTGGCCCGGACACATTCGGCTACACTTGGATCGACTCCAACGAGGCGGGCGGACCCACCTTCAACTGGGTCGACATCTCCAGCACCGGTACGTCGGTGTCTCTCGGGGATGACACGGGCTCGTCCGCGATTCCGCTGCCGTTCACGTTTCGCTTCTATGGGCAGGAAAAGAGCAGTGTCTACATCGCGTCCAACGGCTTCCTGACGTTCACGAATGCAGGGATGGTGGGGTCTGCCTCGTACAACAACACGAACATGCCGAACGCCTCGGCGCCGAGTGACATGATCGCGATGCTCTGGGACGATCTGATTCCTCCCACGGCCGGAACGATCCACTACCAGGACATGGGCGATGGGCGCTTCATCGTGCAGTTCACGGGGGTCCCGCACTGGAACAATAGTGCAGAGGTCAACACCTTCCAGGCCATTCTCTACGACGATGGCACCATCCTCCTGCAGTACCTCGACCTGAACGACGACGCGAGCAACCCGAACTCGCACACGGTCGGGATCGAGAACGCAGCAGGAGATGACGCCCTCGTGGTGGTGTACAACGCCTCGTACACCGCGAATAACCTCGCAGTGCGTATCGCGCCGCCCGCGACGTGGGTGACGGCCTCTCCAACGTCGGGAAGCATCTCGGCTGGCAGCAGTGCCACCCTGGATGTCGACTTCGACGCAACGGGCCTCCCCAGCGGGACCTACACCGCCGATCTCGTGCTCACGACCGACGACCCGGGCAACCCGTCCGTCACGATCCCGCTCACGATGATCGTAGGTGGCGCGCCGCCCCCTGGCGGAGGGGTGGTCAACGGCAACCCCGGCTGGTACCTCATGGGCTCGCCCACGGCCAACACCACCGTGGATCAACTCGCGCAGCAGAACCTCGTCGCGGGCGTGCCCGGCTTCTATCCGACGTTCTCCGGCGGACCTCCTGGCACCCCGACGCTCTACACTGGCTACGACGGCGGCGCCTGGACGGCCTCCACCGGCGCGGGTGAGGTCGTCGAGAGTGGCCAGGGCTTCCTGTGGTACTTCTGGGACCAGGTGTTCACGCCCACCGAGGCGAGCCCCAACGCCTCATCGGCTGTGGCCTTCCCGGTCACGATGACGCCGCCAGGGCCTGTCAACACCGCCGACGTGGACCGCACGCTCCATACCGGAGGCAACCGCATCAACGCGATGGGCAACCCCTTCGGGACGCCTCTCGATTTGACGGACGTCCAGAACTGGGATGGAGGCAACAAGATCGCGTCCCGCGGTCGCGCCTTCGTCTGGGACCCGGACCTCAACAAGTGGATCTTCGGTGCCGCTGCCACAACGGCGGAGCCGTGGCAAGGCTTCGCGGTTCGCGCCAAGCAGAGCGCGGCAGGCAAGACGCTGACCATTCCCGCCTCGGCCGCCGTGCCCGCTACGAAGGCCGCCCCGACAGTGGAACGCCGTCGCATCGAGATCGCTCTCGATGGCCTTGATGCGGCCACGGGCCGAGTCCTCGGTGATCAATCGCTCGAGATCTCCTTCGAGGACGGTGCCGCCGCTGGCTGGGATGATGCCGACGCTCTCAAGTTCGAGCCGCTCTCGAACGCTTTCGTGACGGTCAGCGCGCTGGCCGAACTCGACGGTTCTGACGTGCTGAAAGCGGGCGAGAGCCGCGCCCTCGCGCCGGAGTCGTTCGAGGTGCCACTCGCGATTCAGTCCGTGGGTGCTGCGTCGCAGATGACGCTCCGCTGGCCGGTGATGCATGACCTCCCGTCGGACTGGCGTGTCACGCTCCGTGATCTTCGCACGGGCGAGGAGACGGACCTCCGTCAGGAGCAGAGCTACACCTTTGACGTGTCGTCCATCGCACGCAAGGCCTCCGATGAGATCCCGCGCCTGGAAGACGCCGATGCGTCCTCCGCTCAAGTGCGTTTCCTTCTCTCTGTCGATACGGGCGTCGCGCCTGTGGCGAACGCAGAGGTGGCGAGGTTCGGCTTGGGCTCTGTGGTACCGAACCCGGTGCAGGGGATGGCTCGCGTGGCGTTCTCACTCGCAGAGGCTTCGGAGGCAACGGTCGCGGTGTACGACGTGCAGGGCCGCGAGGTCGCCGTCCTCGCGAAGGGTCGTCACGAGGCAGGCGCTCACGAGGTGGCGTGGCCGACGGGTGCCCTCGCGCCCGGCGTCTACGTCGTCCGGTTGCTCTCGGGTACCGAGGTCGCCACACGTCGCGCGGTGGTCGTTCGGTAGACCCGTCGTCACCCCGCCTCAGTGTGTCCTCGGAGACACCGGGGCGGGGCTCCTCATCCGTCCCGTTGGTTTTGCCAGCGGGGCGGACTCGTTTGTACCGGACGCTCTGGGTGTGTCCACCTCGGTGCCGAGGCGGAGACCCTCCGTGCTGTAGTGGCTTTCACCGATCCTCCTGCCCGGGTTGGTTGACGGCCCACGGGGCCGGGCTGTATTCTGATTTCGCTTGGGGCTATAGCTCAGTTGGTAGAGCGCTGCAATCGCACTGCAGAGGTCAGCGGTTCGACTCCGCTTAGCTCCACACGCCAAAAGGGGCGAAATCAGCCAGTTCGGCCGGTTTCGCCCCTTCGCTATTCAGGGGCTTCGTCCACGAATCAGGACAGATGGGGACACGTGGTACCAGGGGAGGTATCACATAGGTATCACGGACGGGAAGTGCTTACACGGCCGAGCTTCAGCCCCCGATTCATACTGAACCTCGATGCCTGAAGGAATCACTTTGCCCCGAACGACTGAGGTCCACGATGCTTTTCGCAAAGGGGAGATCGGATGGCAGGAGGCGTTCGACCGACTGAAGAAGCTGCCAAAGCCGTGGGCCACTCCCGAGTGGCGGGCATACCGAAAGAAGCACATCGGGAACGAATGCGAACAGTGCGGAGCGGACGAAGGCCCCCTCGTTCTTCAGCACCTCGCCCAGCCACCTCCTTTCAACGAGCTGCGGAGGGCCGTCCGCCGACACCTTTGGGATGAGGAGGTAAGAGTAGGATTGCTGCCCGAACCGCAGGAGGTAGAGAGAGACGTTTGCCCGAAGTGCACGTCCCCGAACATCTACTTCCTGAAGCGAGAAGGCCGCTGGCGCTGCAACAGAACCCGGAAGGGGCGTCGGATCTGCGAGTACCACTTCGATACACCGGACAAAGAGACGCTACCCGACGTAAAGGGCAACGCGGCTAGAAAGCAAGCCGTCTACGAAGAGTGGCGAGCGCGGACGGACGAGCAGGTGTCCCACCTCGCCTTCGATCTCTCGATCCAGTTCCACGAGCGATATGTCAGCATGGAGGACGTGGTGACGTTCTGCAAGCGCTGCGCCTTCCTCGCCGATCAACTCGGGCTAGAGCCCTGTGAGTGCGGCAAGCACCGCCCTGTTGGCGTCGGTGTCTGCATCCACCGTAGGACTTCCTCTGAGAGCTATGCCGCGAGGCGGACGAGGTGGTTGCCTCCGCGAATGGACAGGCGCTCCTGGAGGCGGGCCACCTCCTGCCGCAGTCGTTCGTTCTCGGAACGCCGCCGCTCTACCTCAGTCGGATCGTTCCCGAAGGTCCGTTCGATCTCGTCCCGGAGGCTGTTCCCGGAGAGGTGCGCGTACTGCTCGGTCGTGCTCACGTCCGCGTGCCCGAGGAGGACCTACACTTTGTAACTGGATGACCCAGCCTGAACGAGCCTGCTGGCGTAGGTGTGCCGGAGGCTGTGGAAGTGGATTTGCTCTTGGATTTCAGCTAACTCGCAGTAGTGACTGAAGCGCCGGGAGAGGTAGCGGGCGTCGACGGAATCGATGGTCTTCGCGAGGCTAGGATGTGGACTCCCCATCCGTCGCCAGGCTGCTACGAAGCCAAGCAAAGCCCGGAGGATCGATCGTTTTCTACTTCATCAAGGGGGATACAGTGTCCGCAAATGACACGTCGCTCTTGGCTACGAGTCGCCCTTCATGCGCGACTAGAAGTACCAAGCGGCACCCATCGCCGCAAGCCCCTGAACTGTCCGCAGAAGCGAACTGTCCGCAGAAGCCGGGCAACTCTACTCGCCATTGACGGCGATAGATCTCCGATAGAACTAAGTAGTGAGATGGGGAGCTCCAGAAAGTATATTGGTATAGATTGTAGCTTTATCCCCAAAGAGTGTCTCGACGTGAGCGGACGCCGACCTGGGGCGATCCGCGCCAATATCTCCCACACCCTGTACTCCATGTCGACGGCCACAGCTGAATCGAGCTTCTCCTCTTCAGCGTGGAAATACGCGGGCGGGCTACTCGTAGGCGTTCCGCTTCTTTTGAACCAGTTTGGCTCGGCGTTAAATACGTTCGACCTCGTCTCGTGGAGGATCTACCATGCGTGGGTCAGGCCGTTCGTGAACCTGAACGATCCCATCGCGTGGGTCACCTTTGGTCATGTCATTGCCTTGTCTTCCGCAGTGGCACTAGTAGTCACCGTTAGGCTGCTTCGCACGGCGAACCAAGAGGCATTCATTCTCGGGACCCGGGATGGCCTACTCTCCGCTCCGGCCGCCGCATTTACCCTGGTCTTGTGCGTCCTCGTGTGGGTAATCCTCAAGTTGGTCTTCGTCGTGCTTGCCTTCATCTTTGGGATCATCGCGAAGGTCGTTTCCTGGCTCGCCATCCCCTTCATCTGGCTGTTTAACACACTCGTGGCGCCCGTCCTCGAGTTCCTCTCGCCCCCATTCGTCTGGGTATACGAGCAGATCCTGCTGCCCATCGCCGAGTTCATCTCGCCGCCGTTTGCGTGGTTACTGAACGTGATCTTGAAGCCTGTCTTCGGGTTCATCGTCAAGTGGATCATCGTTCCGCTGCTGATCCTGGTCGTCTTCGTCACGGCCATGACGCCGTTCGCGGTAGTCGGGAGGGCCTACCTCACGGATCTACGTTCTGCATTTCGGGGTGCACCCGGGTTGGCCGAAGCATATGGACAGGGGTTCATGCTGGGCGTTCTGACGAGCTTCGCTCTTCTCACCATCGGACTCGAATGGCTGGGATACCTGTCCGATCAGCCATCTGCTGCGGTGCTCGTTGGTCTTGGCATCTCTGTCCTGTACGCGCTTCAGTGCAAGAGCCTCGCCCCAAGGGCGGAGAAGAGTGCAGATGTTCCCGCAATCGAGGACATCGGCGTCATCCGCAAGGCATGGTTTGAGAGATCGGGCCTCGCGACAGTCGTCGGTGTAGGTCTGAGTTCACTGCTGATCGTGATGGTCATGTTCAGCGGAGGGGCCGTCGGGGGAGACTGATCGGAGTTGGCAACGGCTGCTGACATGTGGCCAGAAGCGGCGTCCCTGCCGAAGAGATCCGTAGGGCTCCGGTATCTTCCTCCGCCTCTCGCCTGTGCTCGGACGGCTCTCGCGGGCGCGCAAGCCTCAGGCCGATAGCCCTTTCGTTCCTCAAGGATCAGATGCCTTCTCGTCAGACCGGATTCGACTTCTCCGTTGTCACCAGGGCCCGAGCCGCCGAGAGGGCTCCGACGCACCCGGCGCCGGAGGCCACGACAGAAACCCCTCCTGGAGCCTCTAGCGGGACGCTCACGTTGGCTCAGTTGGAGCGCCATCTCTGGGGTGCCGCCGACCTGCTGCGCGGCTCCATCGACTCCGGCGACTTCAAGCACTACATCTTCGGGCTGCTCTTTTACAAGCGGCTCTGCGACGTGTGGCAGGAGGAGTACGAGGCCCGCCTCGCTGAGTACGGCGACGCGGACCTCGCGGCGGACCCCGAGGAACACCGCTTCGACATCCCGTGGGGCTGCATGTGGGCCGACGAGCCTCGGCCGGACCCCGACCCGTACCCCACCGACAGCAACGGCCGTCCGCTGCCGCGCACCACCCGCGTCGTCTCCACCGACATCGGGACGCAGCTCAACACGTCGTTCCGGGCCATCATGGACGCGAACCCGAGGCTAAAGGGCGTCTTTGGGGAGATCGACTTCGCGAACAAGCAGCGCTTCCCGGACGCGCTCTTGGAGCGCCTGCTCCAGCACTTCGAGCGCTACCGGATGCGCCGCGCCGATGTGGACTCTACCGTCCTCGGCGACGCCTATGAGTACCTCATCGCGAAGTTTGCCGACGACGCGGGCAAGAAGGGCGGCGAGTTCTTTACGCCTAAGGAAGTGGTGCGCGTCATGGTGGAGATCCTGCGGCCCGAGGACGGCCAGACGGTCTACGACCCGACGTGCGGCGCGGGCGGGATGCTGCTGGAGACCGTGCACTACATGGAGCGCCACGGCCTCAACCCGAAGTCGCTCGCGCTCTTCGGCCAGGAGAAGAACCTCAACACGTGGGCCATCTGTCAGATGGCGCTCTTCCTCCACGACGTGGACGACGCTACCATCGCCCACGGCGATACGCTCCTGAACCCGCAGTTCACCACCGACAAGGACACGCTGCGCCGGTTCGACCTCGTGCTCGCCAACCCCCCGTTCAGCCTCAAGAAGTGGGGCCACGGCGCCTGGGCCTCTGGCGACGCCTGGGGCCGCGACGTGTACGGCGTTCCGCCGAAGTCCTACGGCGACCTCGCGTTCATCCAGCATATGGTGGCCTCGCTCACCGCCAGAGGCCGCATGGCGTGCGTCGTCCCGCACGGGGTCCTCTTCCGAGGCGGCGCCGAGGGCCGCATCCGCAAAGGGCTCCTCGAAGACGACCTCGTGGAAGCCGTCGTGGGACTCGGGCCGAACCTGTTCTACGGGACCGGCATCCCGGCGGCCATCCTCGTGCTCAACCGCCAGAAGCCTCTGGCACGAAAGCAGAACGTGCTGATCGTCAACGGCGACAAGGCCTTCCGGCCGGGCAAGAACCAGAACACCCTCTCCGAGGCCGATGTCGCCCGCCTCGCGGGCGCCGTCCACCGCTACGCCGACGAGGACCTGTTCTGCCGTGTGGTGCCGCTGGCGGAGATCCGCGACAACGACCACAACCTCAACCTCACGCGCTACGTGCAGACGGACCCGCCGCCGGAGCCCATCGACACCCGCGCCGAGGTGGCGGCGCTGCGCGATCTCACGGCGGCGCGCGACGAGGCCGAGACCCGCATGAACGACTTCCTCCGGGAGCTTGGCTATGCGTAGCGACCGCCCGAACTCCGAACGGCCCTCAGCGCTCAGGACTGACACCCCCAGCGCTCCCCACTCTCCTACACCGTCATTCCGGCCGCAGAGCCGGAATCCAGGGTCACGGGAACTCCTCGCACGACGACCGCGAGCGCTTGGACGAGCAGCCCTATCGGGGCAGTGTCGTCGCTGGGTGGCCGTCGCGATGGCCCGCCAGCGACGCTCGCCACTCTGGATTCCCGCGTGCGCGGGAATGACGGCTGGTTGTAAGGGAATCAGTTCGATACGAACGAGCCCATGACTGCCTCTAAACCGCTTCCCGCCGACTGGACGAGTGCGCCTCTGGCGGCGCTGACGAAGCGCGTGCGCCGCAAAGCGGAGGGCACGCCAGAGGCCATCGCGATGATTACCTCCACCGGAGGCTTCGTCCCGCAGTCTGAGAAGTACAGCCGGTTCATGGCGGGCGAGAGCCTGAAGAACTACACCGCGCTCCGCCGGGGCGAGTTCGCGTACAACAGGGGCAACTCCAACACCTACCCGCAAGGCTGCATCTACCGGCAAGACGAGTGGCAGGAAGCCGCCGTCCCAAGTGTCTACATCTCGTTCCGCCTCACAGACGACCTCCTGGACTCGGACTTCGCCACTCAGTTCTTCGCCGCCGGTGGGCTGAACCGCCAACTCAAGCGCGTCATCACGTCGAGCGCGCGGAGTAACGGGCTGCTCAACGTGTCGGTGGAGGACTTCTTCGCTTGCACCGTGCCCCTCCCGCCTCTGGCGGAGCAGAGGAAGATCGCCGCGGTCCTCGCCTCCGTGGACGAGGCCATCCGGGCCACCGAGGCGGTCATCGCGCAGACCCGGCGGGTGAAGGACGGCCTGCTCCAGGACCTCCTCGCCAGAGGCCTCGGGCACTCGCGGTTTAAACGGACGGAGATCGGGGAGATCCCGGAGTCGTGGGAGACAGTCAGTGTTACCGATATCGCTGACCCCAACCGTCAGACTATCCTTACAGGCCCGTTCGGATCAAGTCTATGCAGCGATGACTTCGTAGAGTCTGGGGTTCCACTGCTACGCATTGGAAACGTCCAGTGGGGGTACCTAGCAGTAGAAGATTTGCTGTATGTAACCCCTGACAAAGCGGAGGAATTGTCAAAGTACCGGGTCCAGCACGGTGATCTTCTATTTGCCAGACAAGGTGCCACTACTGGTCGCAACGCAATGGCAACTCATGCCGTAGATGGATGGCTAATTAACTATCACATCATCCGGGTGGCTACCGACTACTCTCGCTGTATTCCCGAGTATTTGGCATACTGTTTCAACAGTCCATTTGTCCAGCGCCAGGTAGATGGCGAGAAGAGACGTGGGACGAGGCAAGGCGTGAACAGTGCTACGATTCGTGGCTTCCGTTTTGCACTTCCACCCATGGACGAGCAGCAAGCCATTTGCAACTCGCTCGCCTCTGTTGACCAAGAGATCAAGGCGTCAGTTGCCGGCGCTGAGGGATTACGACAGGTCAAAGCCGGGCTTCTCCAAGACCTCCTCACCGGCGCCGTTCGCGTCTCGCCATGAGCACGCCCACCGAGTACACCCTCGTCGAGAAGCCGCTCATCGACACCCTCGTGCGGGAGTACGGCTACCGGCACCTCCCGCCAGAGGCCTCTGGCGCCATGCGCGCCCGCGAGACCGAGGTGCTGCTCACGCCCGTTCTTGTGGACGCCCTCGTGCGCATCAACGACATCCCCCGCGAGACCGCCGAGGCCGTCGCCAGCGACCTCGCCCGGGTGGAGGACAACGAGCGGTGGACGGCCATCCTCCGCGGGGACTATTCCCGCAAGGTCCCCGGCGAGGCCACCCACCGCACCATCCGCGTGATCGACTTCGACCGGGTGGAGAACAACCGCTTCGATGCCGCCAGCCAACTCCGCGTGCGCGGCGCCTCTGGCGTCCGCAAGCCCGACGTGGTGGTGTACGTCAACGGCGTCCCGCTCGTCGTCATCGAGGCCAAGAGTCCCACCAACCGGAGCCAGAACCTGGAGGACACCATCGACCAGGTGAAGTCCGCCGAGCGCGAGGTTCCGCGCCTGTTCGCGCCCAACCTCTTCAACGTCGCCACGACCGACGTGGACTTGAAGTTCGGCGCCACCGGGTCCCCGCGCGAGCACTGGAGCCGCTGGCCGGACCCGTGGCCCCGGAAGAAAGAGGAGTTCGCCGACGCCACCGCCCGAGGCCTCTACGCGCTGCTCTCACCCGAGCGCCTGCTGGACATCCTGGCGCACTTCGTCGTCTTCGAGACGCGCGACGGGCAGACGGTCAAGAAGGTGTGCCGCTACCAGCAGTACCGCGCCGTCAACAAGATGGTGGAACGCGTGGCCGCTGGCGAGCACCGCGCCGGGCTGATCTGGCACACGCAGGGCTCCGGCAAGAGCCTCACGATGGTGTTCGCCGCGCTCAAGCTCAAGCTGCACCGGGGCCTGACGAGCGAGCGGCTGCAGAACCCCAACCTCCTCGTCCTCACCGACCGGATCGATCTCCACAAGCAGATCACCGGCACCTTCCGGGCCGTCGGCATCCCCAACGTGCGCGAGGCGGGCAGCATCCGCGGCCTCCGCGAGATCGTGACGCCAGAGGCCGTGGGCACGGTCGCGCTCTCGACCATCTTCAAGTTCTACCACGAGGACCCGCGCCTGAAATCGCAGGACCGGCGCGAGCGCGAGGCAGCGCTGCGCGAGATGGAAGTGCCCGGCTCCGAGAACTGGATCCTGATGATCGACGAGGCGCACCGGACGCAGGAGAGTGACCTCGGCGCCTACCTCCAGGCCGCGCTGCCCCACGCCACCCGCTTCGGCTTCACCGGCACGCCCGTCGAGAAGCACGACAAGAACACCTTCGCCACCTTCGGCGCCCCCGGCGAGCGCTACCTGGACAAGTACGGCATCGACGACGCCGTGGCGGACGGCGCCACGGTCCCGATCTACTACGTGGCCCGCAAAACGGAGTGGGACCTCGAAGACGACGAGATCGACTCGCTGTTCGATCACCAGTTCGTCGGGGAGTCGCCGGAGCGGATTGAGGAGATCAAACGCCGGGGCATCACGAAGGGCGACCTCGCGCGCTTCGAGCCGCGCATCCGCCGCGTCGCGAAGGACATCTGGGCGCACTACCGGCTCAAGGTGATGCCGGACGGGTTCAAGGCGCAGATCGTCGCCATCGACCGCCGCGCGTGTGTGGCCTACAAGAAGGCGCTGGACCGGGTCATCGCGAAGTCGCTCCGCAAGACGAAGGGCTGGGGCAAGAAGAAGGCGAAGCGCAAGGCCGCTGCGATGTCGGTCTGCGTCTACTCCCCCGGCCAGCACGACGCCGAGCAGTACCCCGAACTGGTCGAGTACCAGATCGCGCCAGAGGCCGTCACGCCCGAGATCGTTCCGCGATTTCTGGACCCGGACTCCCCGCTCCGCTTCGTGATCGTGTGCAACAAGCTGCTCACCGGCTTCGACGCGCCCATCGAGCAGGCGATGTACCTGGACAATCCGCTCACGGACCACAGCCTTTTGCAGGCCATCGCGCGGACCAACCGCCGCTACCCCGGCAAGGAGCACGGGCTCATCGTGGACTACATCGGCGTCTCGCGCAAGCTGGACGAGGCGCTCTCCGCGTACCGCCGCGAGGACGTGGCGGGCGCCATGCGCGACGTGGACGCCCTGCACGACGCGCTCCGCGTGGCCCACCGCGCCGCGATGGCGCTCGTCTCCGGCGCCCCCCGCACGGACGACGTAAAGGCCGACGTGCAAGAGGCCGTGGCCCAGTTCGAGGGCGAAGACGCCTGGTTCGTCTTCCGCGCCGCCGCCGACCGCTTCGTGAGGGCCTACGCCGCCCTCGCGCCCGACCCGCGCATCCTCCCCTATCAGGCCGACCTCAAGTTCGTCGGCGCCGTGCTGCCCTACGGCCGGATGCACTTCGAGCAGACCGTCGAGCCCGACTGGAAGGCGTACAGCCAGAAGGTCCGTGCCATGCTGGACGAGCACCTGGAGGTGATCGGCCTCAAGACCGTCTGCAAGCTCCGCAGCCTCTCCGACCCCGCCTTCTGGGACGACTTCGGTGGCGCGGAAGACCTCAAGACCGCCGCCGTCCGCAAGCTGGCCGAACTCAAGAAGGAGACCTCCGAGCGCGCCGCCGAGAACCCGGCCCGCTACGCCACCTTCAGCGACCGCGTCAAGGAGTTGATCCGCCAGTTCAACGCGGGCCTCCTCGACGCCCAGGACGCGCTGGATGCCGTCAAGGACATCGCCGAGGCCGTCGTCGCCGAGGCCGTCGCACACGAAGGCTCCGGTCTCTCTCAGACCGCCTTCGACTTCCATGCCATCCTGGCCTCGTTCAAGCCAGACGATGCCGCGCCCACAGGCGAGCCCGCTGAGCCCTACGACGCCGCCGGAGGCCCAAACGGCGAGGGCTCTGGCGATGACGCCGATCGTGACGGTGCCTCTGGCGCCACGCGCTCGCGCATGGAGCAGGCTGCGCTCGCTATCGACGCGCTCTACGCCTCGAACGAGACCGCTCCGCCCCACTGGCAGGACAAGTCGCAGCTTCGCAAGAGTCTCCGCGCGCAGGTCCGGCGCCTCGTCAAGGATCTCGGACTGAACGGCTGGGCGAAGCGAGTGCCGCAGGAAGTCGAGCGCTACGCCGTGCGGCACTTCGCTAAGCCCTGATGCCGGTCCTTACGCTCGGTCAGACGGACATCGCCTACCGCGTCCGCGTCTCGCCAGAGGCCCGGCGCAAGCGGATCGTCGTCACGCCGCAGGGTGTGGAGGTCGTCGTCCCGGAGGGAACGCCGGAGGCCGGGGAGGGCGGCGTGCGCGAGTACGTCCACCGTAAGCGGCGGTGGGTCTTCGACTCCGTCCGCGAGATCGACGAGCGGTACCGGCGGCTGCTCGTTCAGCGCTGGGCCTCTGGCGCCAAGCTCCAGTTCCGAGGCCGGTGGCTCATGCTGGACGTGCGACCGGGCGACGTAGAGGCGGTCGAGATCGCGTGCCGGAGCAAGTTCCACGTCACGGTCCCGCTCGGGCTGGAGGGCGTGGACCGCCTGGAAGCCATCCGGTCGGCCTTCCGCGCGTGGCTCCGCACCCGTGCCCTCCGCGATGTGCATCGCCTCGGCCGCCGCCACGAGCGGGCGCTCGGCGTCACCGCCCGAGGCTTCCGTCTCTCCGACTCCCGCACCCGCTGGGGCTCGTTGGGCCGTGACGGCGTGGCGCGCGTCCACTGGAGGCTGGTCCAGGCGCCCTTGGCGGCGCTGGACTACGTAGTCGCGCACGAGGTCTCCCACCTCGTTCATCGGCACCACGGGCCGGAGTTCTGGGAGACGGTCGCGCGCGCCCTCCCGGACTGGCGCGAGCGCAAGGCGATGCTGGAGGCGTGGGAGCACGAGCCCCGCGCGGTCTAGACTCTGCTGCCTATGCCAAGGGGACCTGCGGGCCAGCGGTTCGACTCCGCTTCGCCCCACACGGCTACGATGCCAGCCGCATCGTGGCCGTTTTCGTGTCTGCCCCTCCGCCTCGGTACTTCCGTCGGCACCCCAAGGCGGACCTATCCCGCGCCCTGGGCCAGCGCCCGGTCGATCATCCACACCAGCGGTCCGTCCGGCCGCACCCTCGCGACGGGCGGTGGCGCCAAGCTCCCTGCCTCGTACGCCTCGATCACGTTCGAGAAGGCCTCGCGCTTCCCTTCGCCTGACGCCGCGACGAGGGCGAGTCGCGCTGAATCCAGTGCGGGGAACGTCAGCGTGAGGCGCTGGCGAGCCGGGGCGCCAGCAGGCGCGCGCGCCGGGGTCGCCCATCGCTCGACCTCCTTCAACTCGTGCCCGCCCGGGAAGAGGGACGCCGTGTGGCCGTCCGCGCCCATGCCGAGATGGAGCACGTCCCACGCCACGGGGGCCTCACCGAAGTACTGGTGGATCTCCGACTCGTAGTCCTCGGCAGCCTCGTGCTTCGATAGCTCGCCACGCATCCGGTGCACGTTGGATTCCGGGATGCCTGCAGGACCGAGGAGTGTCTCGTGCGCCATCCGAAAGTTGCTTTCTGGGGCGTCGGGCGGGACGAGTCGTTCGTCGGTCCAGAAGAAGTGGATGCGGTCCCACTCCAGGTCCATCCCCGCGAGGCGGCGGTAGGCGGGCTCCGGCGTGGAGCCACCCGTGAGGCACAGTGTCGCGCGAGGCTGCCTCGCGAGGGTGTCACGGAGTGCGTCGGCGGTGGCGTCCGCGAGGGCGACGGCCAGCGCGGCCGGGTCGGGATAGACCTGGACGTCGATCTGGGGAGCGGCTTCCATGGGCGGGTCCGCCTCGGTGCCGAGGCGGGCAAGTGGATGGGGGACTACTCCTGTAGAAAAAACAGGACAGTCATAAAGAGGGCCGAAACGACAAGGACGATAGCTGACTCCACACGTACCGGGCGGTCTATCTCATCGTATGTCCAGAGTCCTCTGCCCCGTACCTCCCGCTCGCACATCAACTCCCACAATGTTTCTGGAGGAGCAGGACGGGGGCGTTCACGGTTTCTGGAGTGTCTCCACCATTGCCAGCGGAATGAGACGTAGGCAGGAATGGTATATCGCTCGCTCCATCCGGCCCTGATAGCAAGAATCCAGGAGAAGATGAGGATCCAAACCATCGAGGCAGAATCAGCAGTCGGTGGGGGTGGTGGCAGGGTCGAGCGTGATGCCGAGGGACTCGGCGGCCTCCGGGCCCCAAGAGCCCGACTCGTACGTGTGGATCTCCAGGTCGGCGTCGAGGAGGGGCTCGTAGATGCGCCACGCCTGCTCGGCTTCCTCGGCGTGGACGAAGAGCGTCGCGTCTCCTGCGGCCACATCGCGGAGGAGCGTCTCGTACGCGTCCGGGAGCGGCCCAAAGGTGTCCTCGTAGCGGAAGTCGAAGTTCTCCGTGGCGGTCTGGAAGCCGCTTCCGGGCGTCTTGACGTCGAACGAGAGACGAAAGCCTTCGTCGGGCTGCAGGCGGATGCGGAGCACGTTGGGCGTGGGCTCACAGCCGTCCCTCGTGCCTTGAAAAAGGGACACGGGCGGACGGCGGAACGTGACCACGATCTCGGTCAGCCGCTCCTTGAGGCGCTTGCCGGTGCGGAGGATGAACGGCACGCCCTGCCAGCGCCAGTTGTCGACGTGGAGGCGGACCGCTGCGAAGGTCTCCGTCGTGGAGTCTGCGTCCACGCCCTCGTGGTCGGCGTAGGCTTCGTTGCCGTCGCCCTCGCCGTACTGACCGTAGACGGCCTCGGTGGCGGCGGCGGTCCGCGTGGAGCGCAGCACCTTCACCTTCTCGGCGCGGATGCCGTCAGCGTCGAGCCTCGCGGGGGGCTCCATCGCGGTCAGCGCGAAGAGCTGCGTGAGGTGGTTCTGGATCATGTCGCGCATCGTCCCGACGCCGTCGAAGTAGCCCGCGCGTCCGCTCGCGTCGTTCGTCTCCGTCACGATGACCTCCACGCGCTCTACGTGTGCGCGGCTCCAGAGGCTCTCGAAGAGGGCGTTCGCGAAGCGGAAGACGAGGAGGTTCTGGACGGTTTCCTTGCCGAGGAAGTGGTCGATGCGGTAGACCTGGTCCTCGCGAAAGTGCTCGTGGACGATGGCGTTGAGGCTCTTCGCGCTCGCGAGGTCGCTCCCGAAGGGCTTCTCGATGACGAGACGCGTCCATCCGCTCGACTGCTGGCCTTCCTCGTCGGGCGCGCGCCCCGCCTCGGTCTCGTGTGTGCCGAGGGCCGCGATGGTGCCCGGGAAGGCGCTCGGTGGGAGCGCGAGATAGTACGCCCGATTGCCGTCCGTCTCGGCTCCGGTCTCGATCTCCTGCGCACGCTCGAAGACCGGCCCGAGGTCGTCGTAGGCGTCCACGCGCGCGAAGTGAAGGGTCTCGTCAGCCCAGGCCCGGGCGTCACTCTCCTCGATGCCGCTCCCGGTGAGGCCGCCCACGGCAGCATCGCGCAGACGGGCGTCGTCCCAGTCCGAGCGGCCGACGCCGAGGACGCGCGTGCCTTCCGTGCCGTGCGAGACGCGATAGAGCGCGGGGAAGAGTTTCTTAGCCGCGAGGTCGCCCGTGGCGCCGAAGAGGACGAAGAGATGAGGGCGCATGTCGAGATCGGAGAGGCAGACGCGGAGGAGTCGGAGAACTGCAGGAGGCGCGGATTGGTTGCGCGTGCGAGGATGGGGCGTGGCTCTGCCCAGTCCCTCGGCCTCGGTACCGAGGCGGGCAGGGTCGGGCGCCCCTCTATCCGGCCACTGGCTCGGGCGTTCCGGCCGCGACGATGTGCAGCGCCGCCGGATTCACGTAGCGCGCGATGGCGGCGTTGACCCGTTCCACGGTCAGCGTGCGCACGTCCTCGGGGTACTGGTCCAGGTACTCCGGCCCGAAGCCCCGCTCGGCGTTGACGAGCAGCCGTGCCGCCAGGCCGCCCGTCGTCGCGAGGCCTACGACGTGCTGACCCACGAGCGTGGTCTTCGTCCGCTCTACCTCTTCCTCCGTGATGCCGCCGTGCCATTGCTCGATCTGCTCGCGCGTGGCCGCGATGCCGCGCTCCAGGTTCTCTTGGCTGAGCGAGATCGAGACGCGAAGGTCGAAGTCGTGCTCCACGGAGACACCTGCCAGCCGCGCGCTGACGCCGTAGGTCAGACCCTGCTCATCGCGGACGGTCTGCATGAGGCGACCCGAGAAGTTGCCGCCGAGCGTGAAGACGCCCGCGAACAGCGCGAGGAAATCCGCCGAGTTTCGCCGGAGTGGGATCGGGTGGCTCAGCCGCACATCGAGATTCAGCTTATCGGCCATCTCGACGGTCTCACGCCCCGGCGCCTTCGGCCCGGCGATCTGGGAGAATGTGGCCTCGCGCCCGTGTGGCTGCCAGTCGCGAAAGGCTTCGCTGGCGAGGGCGGCGAGATCGCCTGGGTCCACGTCGCCCACTGCTGTCAGCGTGAGCCCCTCGCTCCCTGTATGAGCGTCGTGGTAGGCTCGGGCCGTCTCCGGTGTCACCGCCGAGAGCCGGTCGATCTCCTTGTCGGTCGGGAGGATGTAGTTGGGGTGGGTGGATGGGTAGAGCCGCCGCGTCAGGGCGCCGTTGGCCCTCGCGCCGGTGGACTCCCGGGAGCGCCGTACCCCTGCGATGGCCTTCTGTCGTGCTTTCTGGACTTCCTCCGTGTCGAAGGCTGGCGTCTGGTACAACTCGGACGCGAGGGCGAGCACGTCCCGAAGGTCCTCGCGAAGGCATCGGCCCGCAAAGCCCATCTGGAGCCCGTCCGAGTAGAAGGAGAGGCGAGCCCCACGCCCATCGAGGAGATCCGCGATCTCAAACCGATCTCGCGTGGCGCTGCCCTTGTCCAGAAGGTCCGCGACGAGTCCTTGCGTGACGTCGTCGTCTCGCGAGAGGTCGGGTGCGGAGCGAAAGGAGCCGCGGAACGAGACGACATCGCGAACGCCAGTGGGGAGCGCGAGGAGGCGGGCAGGTCCCGCGGGTAGATCGGCGACGCGAGAGGCGATGGACATGGTGTGGGGCGAGGGAACGGCCGAAGATCGCGGTTGGACGAGAGTAGGGGGGCGGGGTTCAAGGGAGGTTGTCGCGGAAACGCCCCGCGACGCCCCAGGCGCCTGGCTGGGTCCGCCTCGGCGCCGAGGCGGAGGGACTCCGTGTCTCGGACTCCCCGGCGCTGTCCCCCGTAGTTTCCCACCTCATCTACCTCGCGACCCGTGCCGACCGCCTCCGCGCCTTCCTCCCGCACCTTGTTTCTCTCGCTCGCGGCTCTCGTGGCCGTCGTCGCGACCGTCCTCGCGGCGTGCGAGCAGGGCGGCATCCAGCCGCCGGATGGGTGGGAGGTGGTCTCTGAGAATCAGTGGGCTCGCCCGGGCGTGGATCCCGACGACGCCTTCCGCGACCTCTCGTCCGTGGCCTCGATGGGTGTCGTGGACGAGGCCGACAGTGACGTGATCCGCTACGCGAAGGAGCAGATGCTCTACCTCTACCGCACCTCGCCGGAGGTGGTGGATAGCGTCTTCACGGCCGTCGCCGTGCCCCTCCTCGACCGCTCTTTCCCCCGCGAAGGCTTCCAGGCACAGGTCGATGCCGCGCTCAACGACGCCAAGATCGCCATGCTCGGGAGCCGTCAGAACCAGGCGATCTACCGCCAGGCGACCCCGCTGCCGGACCCTGCCCCCGAGCGTGCCGTCTACCCGGACAGTCTCAAATCGCGCGGCGTCTCCGGCGAGGTCGCCGTGCAGGTCCGCATCGACGCCGAGGGCCAGCCCGTCGCCGTGCAGGTCGTGGAGAGCGTTCACCCGACCCTGGATGCCCTCGTGATGCGCCAGGCCGCCACGACCTCCTTCAACCCGGCGTGGGTCGTGAAGGGCCGCAGCGGCGGCACGGCGATCCCGAACTATACGCGCGTCCGCGTCCCCTTCGAGTAGTGGCGCTTCGCCTCTCGGTCGTGCCTGGAACGCTGGCGGTCTGCCGCCTCGCGCCAGAGGCTCCAGTGGAAGACTGGATGGGGTCTGGGCCGCTCGCGAGCATCACCCGAACGGCCGACGAGCTATCGGTCGTCTGTGCGGAAGCCACTGTGCCGCAACGCGTCCAGGCCGAGCGAGGGTGGCGTGCGCTCCGTGTCGAAGGACCGTTGGAGTTCAGCCTGACCGGTGTGCTCGCGTCACTCGCCGTACCGCTCGCCGAGGCGGGCATTTCCATCTTCGCCATCAGCACGTTCAATACGGACTGGCTGCTGGTCCAGTCTGTCCGCCTCGGGGAGGCCGTGGAGGCCCTGCGCGATGCGGGGCACGAGGTGTCGGCGTGACGCGCGATGCGTGAGGCGCAGTCAGAACCGGATTTAGAGACAGCATGCGCTCTTGCGCTCCCCAAGTTCTGCATCTCTTCCATGCCACCCGGTCCACCTCGCCACCCGGTCCACCTCGGTGCCGAGGCGGGCACGGCCGGGTCGGATGTGCTCCCAGTCCCCAGTTAGCGCCTCACCTCCCCCGGCACTTCTGCCAGCCACCCGGCCTCCACGCACGCCCAGAGGCCAATGCAGATCGCCTCGGCAGCATCGTGGCGGAGGGCGCCCTTCGGTGTCTTCGCGCCGCTCCACGCGATGATGCGCCGCGCGTAGGCGTCAGCGGCTTCCTTGGCGAGGGCGCCGCTCCGTCTCTCGCGAGGGAGGAGGAGGCCCCGGCGCCAGACGCCCGCGTCCATGATGCGCACGCGAAGCCCGCGCCGTTGCCCGACCGTTTTCCAGAGCTCCGCTAGCCCGCCGCCGCCCTCCAGCACGAGGCGGTCCAACTCGGGGAGGTCGCGAAGCAGGGTATGGGCCGCGCGCTTGAGGCGAGACCGCGTCCCGAGGTTCTGTGAGCGGTACGCCAGCAGGCACCCCTCGCGCGAGAAGGTCGCGAGTCCGGTACGAACGCCGAGGTCCACCGCTAGAAGAGAAGGGGCGATGGGGAAAGGGGGGAGATGAGTGGGGCGAACCCTCTTCTTCCTTCCCTGATCCCCTCACCCCAGTAGCACGCCCGCTATGGTGGCCGTCATCAGGTTCGCGAGCGTGCCGGCCAGGACCGCTCGAAGCCCGAGGCTGGCGATCTCGCCCGTCCGGTTCGGCGCTAGTGGCCCGATGCCACCGATCTGGATCCCGATGGACGACAGGTTGGCGAACCCGCAGAGCGCGAACGTCGCCATCACCACCGTCTTCGGATCCAGCGTGCCTGCGCCGAGTGCATCCGCGAACTGGCTGTAAGCGACGAACTCGTTGGCGATGACCTTCGTCCCGAGGAAGCCTCCGAAGGTGAGCAGGTCTGCGTTCGGGACCCCGATGAGCCACGCGATGGGCGCGAGGAGGTAGCCGAGTGCGAGATCGAGAGCGCCCTTGCCCTCGGGTAGTGTTCCGCCCAGGGCCTCCACGCCCCAGCCGATGGAGCCGTTCAGAATGGCGATGAGCGCGAGGAACGCGATCAGCATCGCGCCGATGTTGAGCGCTAGCTTCATGCCGTCCGCCGCGCCGGTGGCGGCGGCGTCGATGACGTTCTTGGGTCCCTCGTCCTCGATGGCCTGCTCTACGGCGGCCTCGGCTTCGTCGGAAGCAGTGGAGGGGAGCGTGGCCTCGCCCGCGTCGGTCGCGAGGTCGGCCGCCTCGGTGATGGGCTCGCGCTCCGGGATGAGGATCTTCGCGAGGACGAGCGCGGCGGGCGCCGCCATCACGCTCGCGCCGAGGAGTTGCTCCGCAAAGAGCTGCTGGCCGACCTCCACCGCTACGCCGTTGACGCTCGCGTAGCGCTCGCCTAGGAAGGCGACGTAGCTCGCCAGCACGCCGCCCGCGATCGTCGCCATCCCGCCGGTCATGACGGCCATCAGTTCGCTCCGCGTCAGGTTCTGGACGTACGGTTTGATGACGAGGGGCGCCTCGGTCTGGCCCACGAAGATGTTCGCGCTCACGCTCAGGCTCTCCGGGCCCGAGGTCCCGAGTGCGCGGCGCACCACCCAGGCCACGCCCTGCACCACCCGCTGCATGATCCCGAGGTAATACAGAATCGACATCATCGAGGCGAACACGACGACGGTCGGGAGGACGTAGGCGAAGAAGAAGAAGCCCAGCGAGCCCTCCGCGCCGGGCGAGAGCGCGAGGCTGCCGAAGACGAACGTCGCGCCCGCTTCCACCGCCCCGAGGAAGGCCACGAACAGGCTCGCGACCCATGCAAACGCTGCCTTCGGCCAGCCGAACGGCGAGAAGATCTCTGCGAGGGCATCGCCCTTGAGAAAGAGGACAGCGAAGAGGAGCTGCAGCCCGAGTCCGGCGAGGACGGTCCGCACGCTCACGCGGCGGCGGTCGCTCGAAAACAGAAACGCAATGGCGACAATGCCGACGAGGCCGAGCAGCCCGCGTCCGATGGAGACGATATCCATGTGCTGGGAGAAGCGCGCTGGCGGGTAGCGCCAGCGGGGGTGAGGCGGCGAAGATATCGGGGACTGAACCGGGAGTGCAGAAGCGCGAATGCAGAAATGGGGAGCACGCCGCACTATCCTCTGGGCCACCCTCCGTCACCATGCGTCTCGTTCTCGCCCTCTGCCTGATGCTCCCCCTCGTGGCCTCCGCCCAGGACGAACCGGACCGCGTACCCGTGCGAGTCGGCGTGGTGGGGCTGGTCCACACACACGTGCACTGGATCTTGGGGCGTCCCGACCGGGGCGATATCGAGATCGTTGGCATCGTGGAACCCAACCGCGACCTGGCCGAGCGGTATTCCGAGCAGCACGGTTACTCCATGGACCTCGTCTTCGACACATTGGAGGAAATGCTCGATGCCACCCAGCCGGAGGCTGTCACGGTCTTCACTACCATCCGCGACCATCGCCGTGTGACCGAGGTCGCCGCCGCGCGAGGCGTCCATGTGATGGTGGAGAAGCCGATGGCGCTGGACGTGGCAGATGCTCGCGCGATGGCCGCGGCCACCGAGGCTGCCGGGGTGTACCTCCTGACCAACTACGAGACGACGTGGTACGCGAGTGTCCACGAGACCCAGCGTCGTATCGAGGCGGGCGAGGTCGGGGAGATCCGCAAGGTGGTCATCCACGACGGCCACGCTGGGCCGGTCGCCATCGGCATCAACGAGGAGTTTCTGGAGTGGCTCATCGACCCCGAGGAGAACGGCGGGGGCGCGATCACGGACTTCGGCTGCTACGGTGCCAATCTGATGACGTGGCTCATGGACGGCGAGCGTCCGCAGACCGTCACGGCTGTCACGCAGCAGATCCAGCCCGACCTGTACCCGCTCGTGGATGACGAGGCCACCATCCTGCTCGCCTACCCCCAGGCTCAGGCCGTCATCCAAGCGTCGTGGAACTGGCCCTTCAGCCGAAAGGACCTGGAGGTGTACGGCCAGACCGGTCTCCTCCTCGCGGACGACGCCTCCACCCTCCGCGTCCGCCTGGACGAGGAGGATCCTGAGACTCGGCTGACACTTCCGTCTCGCGAGGCGCCGCTAGATGATCCGTTCGCCTACCTCGCGGCGGTCATTCGTGGCGAGGTGGACCCGGCGGGCAGCCTGTCGTCGCTGGAGGTGAACCTGACGGTGATGGAGATCCTGGACGCGGCGCGGGTCTCCGCGCGCGAGGGTCGGACGGTCCGCCTTGGCAGGGAGTAGCCTCGTCTGGTCTGCCCGCCTCGGCAACTCCACGGAGGCACCGAGGCGGACTGAGCTGCAGAGGTGTGCTCCCCCGAATCCTACAACAGCCGCCCCATCCGGAGGCAGCGCTCCAGCCACGTCTTCTTCTTGCTGAGCGCGACGACGCTCGCCTCGGCCTGGGCCTGGCCCCGGATCTGGCGCTTCCAGGCGGCGTGGACGTGCGAGACGGGCGCATCCACCGCGAAGGCCAACTCCTTGGCCAACTCGGCGCACGCGAGGCGAAGCTGACGCTCCTGCTTCGCGACATCGTAGACCGGCGCGGGCTGCTCCGCCTCGGGGACGGACTGGTGGAAGGCAGCGCTGGAGCGGTAGCCTGCGATTTGCTCCTGGCGCATCGTCTGGCGCCCGGCATCGCGGACGGACTTGAGCGTCCAGGCGTTGCGCTCGGGGGCGTCCGGGATCGCGGTCGGGTCCGCCTCGCGGGTGACGGCTTTTTTCTTGAGGATGCCGACTTTCTCCTCACTCGCGAGCCACTGGAGCGTCTGCACCACGTCGGAGTCGTCGGCGGCGTAGAGGTCGCAGCGGTTGGCTTCCTCGGGCCAGTCGGGGACGTAGCGCATCCCGCGAAAGACCTGCTGGAGCGTCTTCGAGAGCGCCCGCACGAGGTCGGCCTTGACGATGACCGAGATGGGTTTGATGTCTGTCCCCTCGCCGATCATGTCGACTTGCACCATCACGTCGATCTCGCCGTCGCGGTAGGCCTGGAGAGAGGCGAGACGCTCGCCCTGCGGGATATCCTGCCCGATACGTGCGCTGCGGAGGCCGGGGAAGCGGCGCCGGACGTAGTCCAGGATGGCGGCGGCGTGCTTGTTGCTCATCGCGATGACGAGCAGTTGGTGATCGCGCCAGCCGTCGAGGAGTTTTCCACTCTTCGCGAGCATCCGCACGAGCGCGCCGCGTTTCTCCTGAAACCGCGCGACCGCCGGGCCGACGAGGGCGTCGAGGTAGACCTCGTGAAAGCGGAGCTTTTGCCTCGCGAGGTAGGTGTCCACGTCCTTGTCCTTTCCTGCCTCCTGGCGCAGCTCGGAGAGCGTCACGTCCACCTCGTCGCCGGTCTCGGTGTGGACCATCCGCACGGAGTAGTCCACTACGTGGGCGTCCACGCGCTTGAGAATGCCGCCCTCGGCGTGGGCGTCGCGCATCGTGACCTCGTGGAGCGCGCGGTAGGTCTGGACGCCGTCCGCGTCCTCATCGAACGGGACGCCGAAGAGCGTCTTGTTGTCGCTTCGGAGCGGTGTGCCGGAGAGGGCCACCGAAGCCGCATGGGGGAATCGCGCGAGTTGCGTCGCCCAGGTGCCGTCATCGGCGAGGTGGTGGACCTCGTCGAAGACGAAGAGGGCCTTGGACTGGCGGCAGTATTCCAGGAGCGCCTCGTTGCCACGCTCGCCTGCGGCGTACTGGTACGTCGTCACGACGAACTCCGTCCGGAGGTTCTTGACGAACACCCGGTCTGAGTCCGCGACGCAGTAGGTGGGGGGTGTCGCGCCGAGGCTCTGGAAGACGAAGGCGAGTTCCTGCGCGTCGGCGTACTGGTCGCGGAGGTTGCCGCGCGGTACGAAGACGACGAGCCGGTCCGCGATGCCGAGTTCCTTCGCGACGAGGTAGCTGGCGAGCGCCGTGATGGTCTTGCCGTAACCCGGCACGAAGACGCCGAGGGCGTTGCGCTCGCCTCGTGCGAGGGCCTCGGCCCACTTGAGGAGGAACTGGGCCTGGCCGTCGCGCAGGGAGAATCCGTTCTGCGGGCGGAGGCCGGGGATCGCCGGGGCGGGAGGTGGGGCGCTGGACATGGGCGCGGAACCTATCGCGAGACCTGCGCCACCGGTCGGTCACTCCGGCGAAGCGCCGTCGAACATCGCACGGGTGCGCCTCTGGGGTGGCCCGCCTCGGTGCCGAGGCGGTCGGAGTCAGGGCAGCACGCCCGCGAGCCGTTGGCGGAGCAGTTGGACGAGTGCTGGGTCGTCCGGTTCGTAGTCGTCCGGGATGCCGAGTGTGGTGACGCGGACATTCGCGAGGTGCGGGCCGAACTCGCGCTGGAGAGCCCCCGCGTGGCGCCGCTCCATGCAGGCGACGAGGTCGGCCCACTGGAGCAGGTCCAGTGAGACGCGCGTCTCGGCGTCGGGCGCGGTACCGGCGGAGAGGGCGCGGATGGCCGGGGGATCGTCGAAGAGCCTCTCGGCGGTAGGGCTCCGACGGCGGTTGCGGGAGCAGACGAAGAGGACGTGCATCGGAAACGACTTGCGTGGCAGAAGATCGCGGCGTTAGTTGAACGGGTATCCTTTCGATCTCGATGCGAATCGCCTTTCTGTTCCTCCCGCTATTTCTTAGCGCCACCGTCTCCGCTCAGGACTCGATCCCGGATGCCTGGCCCCTGGAGGTCGGAAACCGGTGGGTGTTCCAGACCGATTACTGGAATCTGAGTCCGGCTCCAAGCGGTGGGGTCACGTCTGACAGGCGAACGGGCTCCATCGCGTGGGAGGTGACGGGAGAGGTCGCTGGCGGAACGGAGGCGCTGCCCGTGCTCACGATCGAGCGCACGCTCCTAGGCGCTGGGACCTCGACGTGGACGTGCGCGGTCCGGACCCGCGAGGAGAACGACATCCTCTATTTCGATCTCGTCGGTCCAGACGGCATGGGAAGCTGCGAGGCGGATCCGCCCGTGGTGCCGAGCAGGTTTTCCGGAGAAGGGCTCGCAAACTTCGGGGCCGGATTCGAGCAGCCCGACGTCACGATTGGAGGGGTCACGTACGCGCAGACGCGCGCGCTGTTTGTGAACGACAGCGACACGATTGTCGACCGTCTTTGGGGCGTAGCAGAGGGCATCGGGCCCATTCAGTTCTCGTACGGCGCGAGCAGCGGAGGCTTCGCGAGTGCGAACCGAGCCCAACTCCGGTACGCCGAGGTGGGAGGTGCCACGTACGGTGTGCCGCTTGACCTCGGAGGTGACTTTGTCTCCTTCGATCCAGGCAACACCTGGATTTACGAGGCGCGAGACGCCCGCGCAGGCTGGCTCGGCTTCGTGACGTGGACGGTCGTGGAGGAAGAGGGCGCGACTCGCCTCCGGTTGGACCGCACGCTCTTCGGTCAGACGACAACGCTCGGGACGTGCGACGTGACCCGGGACGGACCGGCTCCCGAGACGGGCTGGGCGCTCCAGGTCAGATTCGATGGGGACTGCGCCGGTGGAGAACTCCTCGCGCTGCCTCTCGATCTTGATTCCGGCGAGCGGGGCTTCCATGTGCGCGCCTACACCCCAGACCGTCCGATCACTGTCGGAGGCGAGGACTACACCGCGGATACCAACCGATGGTTCGACACGGAGGGAGACTTCGAGACCGAGCGAGCCGTGTGGGAAGTCGCACGGGGGATCGGCGTGACGAGCTACGCCGTGCGCAACACCACGCAGCCGGAGCCCAACGACTGGACGTTGACGCTGGCCTTCGCGAGCGTGGGCGGCGAGGCGTTCGGTACGATGCCCGTGGCCCGCGAGCCCGTGCCTGACAGACTCGCGCTTCGGGTGAGCCCGAACCCCACAATGGATCGGGTGGCCGTGATGGGTGCCGGTGGACCGCCTGTCACGCTGCAGGTGCTGGACGTTCGAGGTCGGGTGGTGCGCCAACTGGAGCCCACGACCCTGCCCGCCTCGGTGGACGTGCGGGACCTCGCGCCGGGCGTCTACGCAATCGTGGCGACCGAGGGCGAGACGCGCTTGAAGACGCGGTTCGTCGTGGCGCGGTAGCGGAATGCCGGAGGGGCGTCGAAGAGGCGCCCGGCCGTGGCGCTACGGCGGCGGTTGCGGGAGCAGACGAAGAGGACGTGCATCGGCCGGGATGTGTGGAGCAGAAGATCGCGGCGTCCATGGGGCCAGAGCGGGAGCCTGTCGCCGTGTCCCGACCGTCCTCGTGCCAGTCATCGAACGGCCCACGTTTGGGTTGAACTCCACGCGGGACCCGCCGATACCCGGTCTCCCTGTGTCTCTGGTGTGGTGCAGCCGTCTCTCCTCCAACTCGTCTATGCCTCCTCGTCCCCCTGGCCGCTGAGCCGGGAGGACATCGCGGCCATTCTCCACGTGAGCCGCTCCAACAATGCACGGGACGGCCTAACCGGGGTTCTGCTTTACGCCGATGGCAGCTTCATGCAGGTCCTCGAAGGGCCTCCAGACGCGGTCGCGGCGACGTACCAACGGATCCACCGCGATCCCCGCCACGGCGATGTCCTCCACATGCTGGAGCAGCGCGTGGAGCAGCGGTCGTTCCCCGAGTGGACGATGGGACTCGTCCGACCCGACGATCTCAGCACGGAGGACCGTTCAGCAGTCAACACCGTGTTCGAACTCACGCACCCCTCACCGGACCGGGCCCGGCGGCTCCTCTCCACGTTCCGCCGCATCGTGCCCGCAGCGGGGCGGCGCGTGATGTGACACGCCCTCGCGAGAGGTTCTCGGAACGCGACCGTACGCTGGTGGTCTCTCCGCCATGTCCGAGACCGCTCCCGCTTCCGCCCCCGTCGCCACCGAAGTGACCGACCTCGTCCTCGATCTCCGCAGTGTCGAGAAGCGCTACCGCGAGGGGAATGGGTGGCGCGAGGTGCTCAAGGGCGCGGACCTGGGGCTGGAACGCGGTGCTCTCGGCGCCATCGTGGGGCGTAGCGGGGCGGGCAAGAGCACGCTCCTCAACCTCATCTCGGGCATCGACCAGCCCGACGCGGGCGCAGTCGTGGTGGACGGGACGCACCTCGAACGACTCTCCGAGCGGGAGCGGACGCTCTTCCGCCGTCGTCGGCTGGGGTTCGTCTTTCAGTTCTACAACCTCGTGCCGACGCTGACGGTGGAGGAGAACGTGCGCTTCCTCCTCGATCTCAACGGCACGCCTGCCGATGAGGCTCATCAGCGCGCCCAGGAGTTGCTCACGGCCGTCGGGCTGGCGGATCGTGCGGCGGCGTTCCCGGACCGACTCTCAGGTGGTGAGCAGCAGCGCGTCGCCATCGCGCGGGCCCTCGCGCACGATCCGGCGCTGGTGCTGGCCGACGAGCCCACGGGCGACCTCGACGCGGACACGGGCGTCCGCATCCTCGACTTGCTGGAGAATCTCACGCGCGAGCGCGGCCGGACGCTGCTCATGGTCACGCACGATGAGAGCACGCTGGACCGCGTGGACGTGGTGTTCCGGTTGGCCGAGGGACGCGTAGAAGCCGAGCGGCGCTGACCCTGCCCGCCTCGGTGCTTCCGTTGACACACCGAGGCGGGGGGAGTGAACCTACTCCGCCGCGACCTGCGGTTGCTTCCTGAGCCGCTCCGTGAGGTCGTCCGCCTCGGGGCGGGCCAAGAGTGCCTCCCAGTCCACGCGACCCGTGGCCTGCATCACCACGAAGAGCGTCGCGATGGAGAGGAGCGTGACCGAGAGGCCGGTGAAGCCCTCCAGGAAGAAGGTGCTCGCGAAGCCGACGAGGTACACCAACTGGGCTCCGCCGACTTCCACGAGCGCGAACCGAAGCCCGCTCACGAGCCGCATGTAGCTCACCACCAGCGCGATGCTCACCACCGACGCAATCGCCATCGCGACGCCCACCGCGACGTGGTCCACGAGGTAGGCCAAGAGCAGGTGGAACGCGAAGAAGCTCGCCCCGAGGAAGAAGTAGTGCATCGGGTGGAGGCGCACGCCGCGCAGCAGTGTCATCACGAACACGACGAAGAAAAACAGGAAGAGGCTGACCGGCGCGAAGAAGGTCACGCGCGAGACCCACGGCCCGGGGTTCAGCTTCTGGGGCATCGCCATGCCGATGCCAGCATCGGTCACGAGCGTTCCCTTGTCCCACGTCAGGTGCCAGCCAGCGTCGGTGCGCTTCTTGGACGTGGGGGAGAGGGTGCCGCCGGGGAAGTCGATGTCGCGGAAGTCGGTCGTCATCGCGAGGGAAAAGTCCCGGATCGTCGCGACACCTTGTTCCGTGGCGCCGCCTGCTGTTCGCGAGGCGAGGTTGTAGCGCCACTTCTTCGTCCCGGCGGAGGTGTAGCCGACCGCGATGCGGGCGCTCTTGCCAGGCTCCAACTCTACCTCGTGCGTGAGGGCGCCGCCCTCGACGGCCGCATCCACAGAGTCGCCGTTGACCCGCAGGATGACATCCCCGAAGACAGCGGCGCCCTCCGGGAGGCGGAAGTGGAAGCGGTACGTGGCGTCCTCCTCGGTCTCGTTGACGGCGGTGTACGTCGCGCCGAAGGCCACGGCGTAGGTCGGGTACCAGAGGAGGCCCTTGCGGCGATGCTTCAGGGAGAGTTCCGTGCCCACGCGCGAGGCTGCGAGTGCCGCCGGGTGGGCCACGACGCTCTCGACGATCTGAGTTTCTGTCTCGCCATCGGCACCTCCGGCCTTGGGCCGCGTGACGCGCTGACGGACGGTTTCGAGGCGGGAGAGCGTGGGGGCTTCCTGAACCTGCGAGCCGCCCCAAAGGCGGCCGACCTCGCGGTTCATCTCGTAGTCCTGGGTGTTGGTGCGGTCGGCCACGGTGCCGCCGAGGATTACCCAGGCGATGCAGCAGCAGAAGTAGATGAAGGCGACGGCGGCGATGCGTTTGGTCATGAGAGGGGGGGGACGAGGGTCTGGAGGCTGGGGTGGTCCGCCTCGGGACCGAGGCGGGGCAGGTCAGGTCGTGGAATCAGGTGGCGAGGGCAGGCGCCGGGAGAGCGACAGGCTCCACGCGGAGCACGCGCCGCTCCAGCGTCTGCACACAGACGGCGAGGAAATCGGGGGCGGTGAGGCCGCTGCGGCGGAGGACGCGGCGGTGCACGTCCATCCAGACCGCTCCAGCGGTGCCGACCATCAGCAGGCGGTGCACCTGGCGGATGAGAGGGCGGCGCCACGCGGGGCGGCCGGACTGGAGAAGGGCGAGTCGCTCGGCGTGGAAGCGGACGTGCGCGGACTCATCGCGCAGGATCTGTGCGCAGAGGGCCTCGGTGACGGGGCACGCGGTGGCGTCGCGGAGGGCGGCGTAGTACACCAGCGCGACGATCTCGGCGGTGACGAGGACGCGGAGGCACGTTTCGAGTCCATCGCGCGGACCGAGCTTGCGGAGGACCCGGAACAGGCCATCCACCGGGGACGAGGTCTTGAGTGTCTCGCCCGCGCTCGTGAGGAGCCGGGCCAGTTCCGCCGCATGCCGTGCCTCTTCGCCGATGAAGACGTGCATCGCTTCAGCATAGGCGGCGTCGCCCGTGCGCTCCGAGTACCGCTCGGCGCACTGGCGGAGGTACCGGCCTTCCGATTGCTCGCCGAGTTGGAACTCTTGAATGGAGGCCACGATGGCGCGGCGGTCGTCGGGCGTCCAGCGCACGGGCTGGTCCCAGGGGATAGGGCGCGGGGCGGTGGCGTTGCGCGCGAAGACATCGTGCCACTCGGCGGAGGTGCGGAGACGAGGCATAGCTAGGCGGCGCGAGCGGGGACGGACGTGCAGGTCAGGGAAGCGCAGGGCGCGGCACACGGCACCCCGCCGAACCGGCGCTGGCGCGAGTGGAAGTCGGCGACGGCCTCGCGGAGGGTGTCGCCCGTGACCTCGGGCCAGGGCGTCTCGAGGAAGAGGAGTTCGGCGTAGGCCAGCTCCCAGAGGAGGAAGTCGCTCAGGCGGCGCTCGCCGCCCGTTCGGACGAAGAGGTCTACGGGTCGTGCGTCGATGCCCTCGGGGTGGAGGGCGAGGCCGAGTGCCGTTTCCAGCGCGTCGCGCGAAGGGGCCGGGTGGCTCCGCCTCGGTGCCGAGGCGGGCAGGCTCAGGTGCTCGGTGGCGCGGACGAGGGCATCGCGCGAGGAGTAGTCCAGCGCAAGCCGGAGGTCCAGGCGCGTGCCGTGGCGCGTCTCCCACTCGGCGCGCGCGAGGGCGGCGCGAAGGGCCCCCGGTAGCCGGTCTCTCCGGCCGATGGCGCGAAGGCGGACGCCGTTCGCCTTCAGGTCCGGCACTTCGCGACGCAGGCCGAGGCCGAGTAAGCCCATCAGTGCGCTCACCTCGGCGCGGGGACGCCGCCAGTTGTCCGATGAGAAGGCGTAGAGCGTCAGGCAGGAGACGCCCACGCCCGGTGCCGCCCGCACGACCCTGCGAACAGCCTCGACGCCTGCGCGGTGGCCCTCGGTGCGGGGGAGGCCGCGCGACTGGGCCCAGCGTCCGTTGCCGTCCATAACGAGAGCGAGGTGGAGACTGTCTGTGAGAGTGGTTTGCATTTCAAAGTTGAGGGATGTGCGAGGGGCGCGTGTGGAGGAGGGGCTCCGCCTCGGGACCGAAGGGAGTGGGGAAGCAGGTCGAGATCGTGGAGTTCTTTGCTTCGTAAAGCACAGGCTTAGAGTTGCGTAGGGCAGGACGGCGGTTCCAGTTCAGGGGCGAGCGGCCTGGATGACGGCTTCCATCGCGTCGAGATAATCCGCGAGGGCGCCCCGTCCGGCCTCGGTAAGCTCGAACTCCGTGTGGGGCACGCGCTCCACGAAGGATTTCCGCACGCGGACGTAGCCTGCCTCCTCCAGCTTGCGAGCGTGGACGGAGAGGTTGCCGTCGGTCAGATCTAGCGCGGTCTTGAGGTCGGTGAAACTCGTAGCGCCGCCCGCCGCGAGGGCGCTCACGATGCCCAGCCGGACGCGCTGGTGGATGACGGGGTCGAGGTTCGGCACACCACCCACGGGGGTGGAGGCGCGAGTGCGAGACGACGAGCGGCGAGTAGGCATGACAGGGGGGGACTACCCTCCGTGACGGCGAGCGATCAGGACGCCGAAGAGGATGTGCAGACCCCCGAATCCGAGGGCGAGGAAGACATCACCGAGGCGGGACGGGGCGAGGAGCGCCATCGCGCCGAGCACCATGAACGCGGTGCCCATCATTGGCACGAGGCGGATGGAGAACGTTCCGGCAGCGGCCACGCCTGCACCGTAGCAGAGAAGCCAAAGGCCGGGGAGGAGATGCATCGAGACCGTCCCAGAGACGGGCATCGTGGCCGGGTCGTACTGACCGATGGTGACGCTGTAGTCGCCGGACATGGAGCCGCTGACCGCCTTGCCCGAGCCCGCTGCCTCCACGCCGTAGACAGCGAGCGTGAGGGCGACGCCGACGAGGACGGCGGGCAGCAGGCCGAGAAAAAACTTACGGCCCTGACCGCTGAGGACGGGAGACGAGGAGCGCCTGGCCTTGAGAAGGGTGGCCCAGCCACCGACCGCGAAGCCGAGCAACGCCTCTCCCGCCCAGACACTCAGCCAGCTGCTCACCGTGGGCTGACGCGAGGCGAGGACAGCTGCTGCGATGGCCGTCACTCCCATCGCGACCCCACCCCAACCGGGGACGGCCGTGAAGGTGCCTGTCCGTGCCATCGTCTCGCGGATGAAGCGGAGATGGGCGTGCGCTGCCGCGTCGGGGCGGGCGGCGGACTGGGCACGGCGGAGCGGGGGACGGTCGCGGGACATGGCTTTAGATCGCAAAGTAGAGCGCCCGCTTTGCGCTGTCAAGTGGAAAGATCCACGTCTCGCGTCGCTCTGGAGCCGACCAGCTCCGCCCGCCTCGGCACCGAGGCGGGCAGGGTGGATCCTTCACGGACGTTCGGGATGACAGGGAACCTCGAAAGCCGTAGCCTCCACTGGCGGGCCGACCCGGCCCCTGCTTCGCTCTCCCCGATGCTCCGCAGCCTCTACATCCGCGACTACGCCCTGATTGAGGAACTCGAAGTCGAGTTCGACAGCGGGCTCAACATCATCACGGGTGAGACGGGTGCAGGAAAGAGCATCTTGCTGGGCGCGCTGAAGCTGCTTCTCGGCGAGCGCGCGAGCACGGAGGCGCTTCGGACCGGCGCGAAGAAAGCCGTCATCGAAGGCATCTTCGACAACGCACACGAGGGGCGCCTGCCTGCTCTCCTGGAGAGCTACCAGATCGAGCCTAACGCGACCGGGCTGCTCACCATTCGCCGCGAGGTGAGCGAGCGCGGCTCCCGCGCGTTCCTCAACGACACGCCCGCGACGCTGGACGTACTCCGCGAGGTGGCGGCCAATACCATCGACCTCCACGGCCAGCACGAGCACCAATCGCTCCTGCGCACGGAGACGCACGTCGAGCTGCTCGACAACTTCGGGGGCCTCGGCGGACTCCTCGCCACATATCGGGAACGCCACGCTACGTTGGCCGCGCTCATGCACGAGCGCACCACCCTCGTCAAGCGAAAGGATGACCTCGCGAGGCAGAAGGAACTGTATGGCTTCCAGATCGACGAGATCGACAAGACAGCGCCGGTCGTGGGCGAGGCAGACGAACTAGAGGCTGAGCGCCGCGTGCTCGAAAACGCCGAGACGCTCTACGAGTCCACCGCCGCGCTCTACGAGAGCCTCGGCGAGAGCGACGACGCCCTCTACGACCGACTCGTGGTGGTCCGCAACCAGATCCAGGACCTCGCTCGCATCGATGCTTCTTTCGAGGATACTCTCGCGGACGTGCGCACCGCTGAGGTCACGCTCAAGGAGGCGATGCAGTTCTTGCAGGACTACAACGCGCGCATTGAGTTCAACCCGGAGCGTCTGGACGAAATCCGCGAGCGTCTCGGCGAACTGGATTATCTCGGGCGCAAGTACGGCGGCACCATCGAGGCGGTCCTCGCCCACCGCGAGGAGATCGGCGCAGCCTTCCAACTCGCAGCGGACTTCGACGGCGCGATCACGCGGCTGGACGAGAAAATCGAGGACGCGAAAGCCGCTCTCTCGCGCGCGGCGTACCGGCTCTCCCAAAAGCGGCACGAGGTGGCCGAGCGGATCGAGCGGATGATCGCGGTCGAGTTGGCGGCGCTCGGAATGCCGCACGCCCGCTTCGAGGTCCGCTTCACCCACCAGGACGACCCGAATGGCTGGGTGCTCCTCGGAACGGAGGGGCGTCAGGTGACCGCCTTCCCGGCGGGAGCCGACCTCGTGGAGTTCTACATCACGGCCAACCTCGGGGAAGACCTCAAGCCCCTCGCGAAGACGGCCTCCGGTGGCGAAGTCTCGCGCATCATGCTGGCGCTCAAGACCATCCTCGCGAAGAGCGAGCGCCTGCCCATCCTCGTCTTCGATGAGATTGACGTGGGCATTTCAGGGCCCATCGCGCGACGCGTGGGCGAGAGCATGCGCGGCTTGGCGAGCTACCATCAGATCATCGCCATCACGCACTTGCCGCAGATCGCGAGTCTGGGCGATGTGCACTTCACGGTCGCGAAGGAAATCGCGGAGGGACGCACGCGGACGCACATCCACAAGCTGGATGAATCCGAGCGGGCCGAGGCGGTGGCGCAACTCCTCTCTGGAGACGCGCCGACAGACGCGGCCCTCCAGTCCGCCCGAGAGCTCATCGACGCGGGGCGCGAACTGGACCGCGAGGTCTGACCTGCTCGCCTTGGGGGAACGACCGAGGCGGACGGGGCTAGTCGTAGTCGGTGGAGCGGCTGGCGGCGGAGGTCCACACCTGCGCGAGGTCGAGGCTGACGCCTGCCTGCACAGTGAGCGGATCGGCAGTGAACAGCCGGTTCGGCGCTCCGTTCTCGTCGGCTGCGGTTGGGAGTCCTCCGAGGTCGACGCCGAAGACAGGATGGAGGTGGAACGAGGCCGGGCCCGTGCGGATGAGGAGCGTCGGGCCGAAGCCGCCGAACACCGCGTCAAAGGCGTCCGGCGTTGGGATGTCGTCGCCCCGCACAGCGTACGTCGCGTTCTCGAACTGGCTGAATGAGAGGTAGCTGCGGAACCCCAGTTGCACCGCGCTGGAAGCCTTCGCGACGAGCCCGACCGAGCTGGTCACAGTCCTCGCGTCCACGTCCACCAGAAAGTCTGTGTCCGTGCACGGATCGGAGAAGAAGCACCACTCGTCGATGGTGCCGCCGCTGCGGACGTTGCCCCACTGGTATCCGAGCGAACCCGTCACACGCGTGCGTTCGCTAGCAGGCAAAGCGCCTGTGACGCCTACCTCTGTTAGACGCTGGCGCGAGTAGAACGCCGGCGATCCATCCGACGAGTCAGAGGCAGTCTGCACGCCGCTGACGTAGAAGCCCAGGTTCTCAATGGGGCGCACGATGAGGGCGCCGTACCCCGCTGAATGGCTGAAGGGACCGCTCCCGAGGGCACCTGAGACGCTGACCCCCACCTGCTCGTCTGCAGCGGGAGGAGGAATCGGGGCGTGAACGACGGCGGGGACAGAGCAGGCCGATAGAGCCGTCACAGAAAAAAGAAGAAAGAGGGTACGCATAGGCTGTGCAGAGACGAATGCGCCGAGAGTCTAAGGCTCTTTGGCCGTTGCTCGTGCACCCCGAGATTGTGAAGGAGGTAGAGGTCTCGCGACCCCAGTGAGTTAACGCTGTTCTTCTTCACAAACGAGGGGTCGCCTTCACATGCGTGGTCGTTATACGACGCTTCCCGCCGAGCATGCCACAGCGAGTAGTACACGAGAGAACCACCCGGTGAAGAGAGCACTCGGCGAGCAGCAGAGATCAGACGCCGAACCCTACTCACCAGATCGTTCGGTCCTTTTTGCGAACTAGCAGAACAATTTTTACTCGTGACCGTTGATTTCGATACCCCAGTTCTCTCAATCTGTGCGCTGAAGGGCGCGACACAAGATGGCGACCCCTAAAATGAATCGAGATTGGCGACAGGTCCGGGACCGCATCAAGACGGTCTGGAGTGATGTCGAGTTCGACGACAAGAAGATGAAGAAGACCCGCGGTAGCCTCCGCATGATGGTCAATCTCATTCACGCCCGTACGGATGAACCCCGTGCAGATATTCGGCGCAAGGTGGTCGCGGTGATGTAGCGCTCTCCACGGTACTGTTCGCTTCCGCCCCGCTAGTGATTCGTACTGGCGGGGCGGTTGTTCACCGCAGCGCCCTGTGCACCACCCGGGCCACCTCGGCGCCGAGGCGGGCAGACTCGTCATGATCGTCTAGGCCCTCGGTGAGGACTACCAGCACGTAGGGCAGCGCGTCCTCGGGGTACACGATGGCCGCGTCGTGGTGGATGCGGGTAATCCAGCCCGTCTTGTGGGCAGCGCGCGTGCCTGCTGGAAGTCCTGCCGGGATCATCTCGTCGAACTCCTGTTGGAACAGAATGTCCAGCATCTCTCTGCTGGCGGACTCCGAGACGGCGCGGCCGTCGCGAATGGCCTCCATGAGCGCCGCTAGCCCACCGGCTGTGGCACGGTTGCTGAGTCCTTGCTCGAACGCCAGTAGGTCTTCCACGCCGCGAAGGACCAGCATCCCCTCGCCGCCGAGCGCGAGCGTAGTGGCTTGCACGGAGTCCGCTGTGAGAACCTCCATCATGAGGTTCGTCGCGAGGTTGGACGAGGTCGTGATGGCGCGGCGCGTGAGATCACGGAGCGGCATCGTGCCGCCGAGGCGAGTGTAGAGCGCGTCGTCGGAGTCGTCGCCGATGGAAAACGTGCTACCGTCCACGATGGAGGTGAAGCGATTCTCGACGGGAATCGGATCGTCCCAGCCGAGGCGCCCAGCTTCCACCTGCCGGAAGGCCTCGATCATGACGGGCACCTTCATGGTGCTGGCTGCGTGGAAGCGTCGGTCTGCGTTGAGATCCAGGGAGAGACCGGTGTGAGCATCGCGCACAGCGACCGCGACGGTTGCCTCGGGGTACTCCGCCACGATGGTCGCGATGCGCTGGCGGAGATCGTCGGCAGAGGGAGGCGTAGGCATCGCGGAACGGCACCCCACGAGGACCGCCAGACCGGCGAGAGCGAGCAGCGGCTTCGACATGGGACGAGCGAGAAGACGCCCCAACCTACCGCTACAACTCGCCCGAGATCGCCACGCGAAGGCTGGACGGCAGCGGCCGACCCTGTGGGTAGGTCTGCGCGCGACTCTCGAAGATCTCGTAGGTGTACGGCTGGATACGGATCTGCTCGTAGTCCGCGGAGCCGTTGCGGAAGGAGACGCTGATGACGTATCCGCCGTCGTTCGTCTCCGTGATGCCCTCCACGCGTAGACCGCCCAGCCGGAGCGCGTCCTGCGTCGCGATGGCGACCTCGGCGGCAGGTGCCTGGAAGTAGCTCCACGAGAGGGAGTCGGGCACGCCGACGGCCTCATCGATGGAGGCACAGCCGCCGAAGGCGAAGACGAGAAGGGCGAGGGCAGAAAGGCGGACGGTCATGGCCTGCGTAGGGGAAGCGGTACGGACACTACGAACGGCAGGCCGATGAGTGCCCGTGCCTCGTCACGCCGGGGACGTCGCTTTGCCCTGCGCGGTAGTCTCAGCGAGTGGGCGTGTCAGGCAAACTGCACTGGCACAGCAGGTTCCAGAGAACTCACTGGACTGTCGGACCGCTTCGGGCACGGTGTCGCGCGAGACGCGGGTCCAGCCTCGCGCTGCGAAGAACGGCTCGGCTGTCTCCGTGAGAAGCGCGAGGTGGTCCATCCCGTCGAAGCGGGCGCGGTCCACGGCGGCGTCTACGAGCGTGCCGCCCACGCCTCGGCCGCGCGTGAACTCCGCCACGGCGAGCGAGCGGAGGAGCCCCCAGTCGCCGTGCGGCTCCACCGCGACGCACCCGATGACCTCCTCCGCCTCGGTGACGACGAGGAAGTGCTGGACGTCACGCGGCGCGAGATCAGTGGTGGGGAGGGCAGCGGTCTCCAGTAGGGTGCGGATGGAAGGCCAGTCGGCAGGACTCGCGAGGCGCGGCGTCATCCGAAGGTGGTGTCGAGCCAAGTGGCGATCTCCTCGCGCACCTCGGCGAAGGCACGGCGGCGGTCGTCGTCGGTGCCCGGAGCCGCCGAGGGATCGCGGAATGCGCGGTGCATGTTCCGGTCGCGCGCGGGGATGTATGGGCACGCCTCGCGCGCATGGTCGCAGACGGTCAGGACCACATCCGGCGTAATCTCGCCGAGGTCGTCGATGGTCTTGGAACTGTGCACGGAGGCGTCGATCCCGATGTCTCGCAACGCCTCGGCGGCGAGCGGATGAACGCCTCGCGCGATGGTCCCAGCACTCATCGCGCGGTACCGGTCGCCATGGCGCTGGCGGAGCAGCCCCTCCGCGAGTTGAGACCGCGCCGAGTTGTGGGTGCACACAAAGAGAACGAGGGGCCTCGTGTCGGTCTCAGCAGCAGTCATCGCCATCGCAGCAGGACTGGAGGGAATCGAAGAGGGACGTGAGCGCGTGTCGAGCCGTCGCGAGCCCACTGGGTGAGAGGCAGTAGCAGGTGCGCGGGCCGTCGACCGTCCCTTTCACGAGGCCCGCCTCGCGGAGCACCTTGAGGTGTTGGGAGACGGTGGACTGTGCGAGGCCGACGACCTCGACGACCTCGCCGCAGAGACACTCGCCGCGTGTGCCGAGCGCCTCCAGAACGCGAAGCCTCGCGGGATGCGCGAGGGCCTTCGCGAGAGAGGCCAGTTGATCGGGAGAGTCGGTCATGGAATGAGAGGCTCCCCGCCCGGCTGGCGGACGGGGAGCGGGAGGGGAGACGTTAGTCCCCGCAGCAGTCGCACGAGTCGCAGCAATCGCCGGTACAGGATGCGGGGTCGGGACAGCCACAGGGGCAGCTAGAGGCGTAGGTCATGGGGTGTGAGGATGGTGAAGCGGGATGGCTTGATCGATCATCGCCGATAAACGATAAGTCTATTCGGTAGCCCCAGTCAAGTGCTCTAGCTTCCGCTTGTACGGGCGCCCTGCCAGCACGAGGAGGGGCCCCAGAAGGAAGTACAGGCTTCCCGCGAGTGGCGAGAGCCTGACGGGCAGCAGAAACCCGAGGACGATGACTCCCAGCGAGACCCCGACGTGAACCCAACCGAAGGTCACGCGCTGACGGGTCATGATGCGTTCGGCCTCGCTCAAGTCCAACTCGTCCGCCTTGGTGAGAGCGTGCCGATAGAGGAGCGCGAAGAGAGCGAAGACCGCGGCGTAGCCTCCCGAATAGACCAGGCTCAGCCAGGGCGCCTGCTCAAATGTGAGCACCTCGGCGATTGCAGGTCCCGAGAGGCGTCCGAAGAACAAATCCGCCTGGAACCCGATCAGGAAGCGGAGGGGGTAGACGTAGAGCAGGATGAGGAAAAGCAGCACACCGTTGAGCACGATGGTCCGGCCATCCTCTAGCCCATACCGGCGGAAGAAGAGGTAGTGGATGTACCAGACGAACAGCAACAGTGCGAAGCAGAACCCGACGGCCACGAAGTCCACCATGACCTCGGCTAACTCGTTGAACGTGCGCGGTGGCGCAGACCCCGCGACGAGGAACGAGACGGCGAACGCGAAGACGATGTCGGAGAGGTTCTCTAGGCGCGAGACGCCCTCGCCTCGCCAGACAAAGGCGTCTTCCTGCTCGCGGCGGGCGGAGCGGGCAAAGAGAGCGCGGCGGAGCATGAGGAGGGACTAGGTCTCACGGGAAGCTAGATCTTCCTCGTATTCTCCACGCCATGCGATTCCCCTTTGTCCTCGCGCTGACCGTGCTCGCCAGCGCGCCTTCAGCGGCGCAGGACACGCCCCCGTCCGACCTCCGCCCGGTTGCGGAGAAGCTCGCCGACCTCGAACTGGCGACGGCAGTCCGCCTCGCGCTGGTCGCCGACCCGCGCACGCGTTCGCTGGACGTGGAGGTCGGCGCGCGCGATGGCGTCGTGGCGGTAGTGGGGATCGAGGACGTGGCGTACCAGCAGGTAGCGGCGGTGGTCGCGCGCAGCGTGCCGGGTGTGAGAGGGCTTCAGGAGCTCGGAGAAGTCTCTGACACCTCGGTCGCAGAGCCCATCGTGATTCCTGCTCTACCCCGAACCCACCGGGTGGAACGCGGCGACACGCTTTTCGGCATCGCGCGGCGCTACAACGTCAGTGTGGACGCCCTTCGCGATCTCAACGACCTCAGAACCGATACCATCCGAGTGGGACAGCGGCTCCGGCTGCGGTAGCTCGCTGTTCGTTGCCACGCCACCAGTTGGTCCGCCTCGGTACCGAGGCGGGTGGAGGCAACGCCGAGTCTCGTACCTGTCAGGCGAGGCGGAACAGGTGAGAGGGAGGCGGCAATCCCCACGGCCAATATCAGTTGGTCCGGGCCGTGAGGTAGAATCGCGGGATGATCGCGCGGAAGCGGGCGCCGTCCTCGCGCTGGAGGAGGTAGTCGCCTTCCATCGCGCCTGTGAATGTGGGCAGTACACTGAACGAGTGGTACTCGTGCGTCTCGCCCGGTCGCAGCATCGGCTGCCTGCCCACGACACCCTCGCCTTCTACTTCCTGCACGTGCCCGCGCCCATCGCGGATGATCCAGCGTCGGCGGAGAAGCTGGACATCCAACTCGCTCTCGTTGGTGATGGAGACGAAGTAGGCGAACACGAACCGCCCGGCGATGGGGTCGGACTTGGCGTCCAGGTAGACGGGGCGGACGCGAACCGTGACGGACTCCGTCGTGGCATCGTACGTGACCATGACGACGAGCGTGGTGGGCGCAACTCACGCGTGGGACGGACGCGAGTTCGTGCGCGAGCCGCAATTCACACAGGCGGGACCCTGGTAGAGGACGCGCAAGTTCCACTCGCACACACCCCTTCCGATCCATGCATCCCGATCAGACGACTCCCGACACCCACCGCTACCGTGCCGCGGATAGCCTCCCGGACGAGACGACTTCCACCACCTCGCCCGGATCCGCTCCCGAGGTGGAGCAGGCCGCCCGCATCGCGGAGGCGGGCAACGCGTACGTGGGCCGTACGATGAGTGACGATCTCAAGAGCCATCCACGTGTCACGGAGCCGGGCGCCGCAGTGGACGACGAGGCGCTGTAGTCACCGGTTAGGCCGAGGCTAGATCGAGAGAGGACTCGACGGCGCGGATCCGCTCCAAGACCGGATCGCCTGCCTCCAGAAGGTCCCGGAGGCGACGAAGAGCTGGAACCTGACGTCGGGTCTCGTCCACCCGACCCGCCTCGGCGAGTCGCTCGGCATAGCGGAGCCGGGTCAGGAGCGCGCTCTTGTGCTCTGCCCCGAGCGACGCCTCCATCACCCTCACGCCGTCCTCGATCAGGCCGAGGCCCGCATCGGTCTTGCCCTGAAGCGCACACACCTCGCCCAGCAGAAGCAGGCTGTTCGCGACGGAGACATGAGTGCTCCCGAAGTGTGAGCGTCGGGCCTCCAGGGCTCGGCGGTAGAGGTCCTCAGCCTCCGCGTAGCGGGCCTGCGTCTGCAGCACCCATCCGACGGCCGAGAGGCTCTGCGCCACGTGTGGGTGGAGGGGGCCCAGAAGGCGTTCGCGCATCGCGAGAGCCTCACGGTGGAGCGCGAGTGCATCGGCGGGGCGTCCCACAGAAAGGAGAAGCGCGGCGTAGTCGTTGAGAACTTGGGCGGTCTGGACGTGCTCGCCGAGGGTCTGCCGCCGTTGCGCGAGGACGCGTTGGTAGAGCGGCTCTGCCTCGTCGTAGCGCTCGTGGTTGTAGAGGACGTACGCGAGGGTATTGAGGTTGGAGACGAGGCGCTCGTCGCCGGGCGGAAGCTGGGCCTCGCGGATCACGAGGGACCGCTGGAGATGGTTCAGAGCCGCGTCGAGGTCGCCACGGATGCGGTGCACGAGGCCGAGCCCTTCCAGGTTTGCGGCCACGTCGAGATGGTCCTCTCCGAGAGCATGACGGTGGATCGCGAGGGCGTCGGCGTAGAGAGCCTCGGCGCGGTCGTAGTCGCCACGGACGTAGGCGAGCCAGGCGAGATCGCGAAGTCCCGTGCCTACGTCTGGGTGCTCGTCTCCGAGGGACGCTCGGCGGAGGTCGAGCGCCTCGACGAAGAGGTCTTGTGCATCATCGAAGCGGGCGTAGCTCTGGTGGATCTGCCCCAGGGACGCGAGCAGGTCGGCTCGAACGTCGGGATGAGCGTCCAGGCTCGCGCGGACGCTCGCGGTCGCTCGGGCCAGAACGGAGTCCGGTGAGAGATCACTGCCACCGGACCGGCTCGGGTCGAACTCGCCGAGCAGGTCGGTGAGGAACTCGGAGACCTCCTCGGCGCGCTGGCGCTGCTGCTCAGCGCGGTCTCGCTCCAGGCCCGCCTGGCGAGCGCTCGAAGCAGCGATCCCGGCCCCGCCCACAACGGCCGCTAGCGCGATGAGTCCAGCGGCAACGGGCGTTCGGTTGCGACGCACGAACGTCGTCATCCGGTATCGGAGCGTGTCCGGGCGCGCCTCAATGGTGCGACCGGCGAGGTGGCGCCCCACATCGCGGGCGAGCCCTTCCACGGAGGAGTAGCGGCGCACGCGCTCTTTTCTCAGCGCCTTGCCTACGATCCTGTCGAGATCGCCCCGAAGGCGCCGCGTCACCTTCTCGCGCGCTCCGCCTCGCTTAGAGGCGGCCTCCGCAGTAACCACCGTGCTGGGCGGCGGTGCCGTCCGGTCGAGCACGTCCTGCACAATCAAGTGGCTCGGCCGCCCCTCCGTCTGGACAGTCCGCACGCCCGAGAGGAGCTCGTAGAGCAGCGCCCCGAGTGCGTAGACGTCCGCCGCGGTCGTTGTCGGCTCATCGCGCACCTGCTCCGGGGCAGCATAGGCGGGCGTGAGGAGTGTGCGGCCGGTTCGCGTGGCGGCACCGTCTTCGCGCACGAGGGTCGCGATGCCGAAGTCGAGGAGCACGGCACGCGGCTCCCCGCCAACAGTCGCGACGAGCACGTTGGACGGCTTCAAATCCCGGTGGACGACGAGTTGACGGTGTGCGTAGGCGACAGCATCGCAGACCTGCAGGAAGAGACGGAGCCGGGCCTCGATGGAGAGCTCGTGCGAGTCTGCGTAGCGCGTGATGGGTTCCCCCTGTACGAACTCCATCGCGATCCAGGGACGGCCGTCTTCGAGCGCGCCAGCATCTAGGAGCCGTGCCACGTGCGGATGGTCCAGACTGCCGAGGAGCTTCCGCTCCCGCGCGAACCGGGGGCCGACGTCTGCGGCGAGTCCCGGGCGTACCACTTTCAGCGCGACGGGTCTCGCAAAGGTGCCGTCTGCGCGACGCGCACGATAGACGGCGCCCATCCCGCCCGTACCCACGCGCTCCTCCACGATGTAGCGGCCAACCTCGCGGCCGACCAGATCGTCCAACGCAGGCGTCCCGAAGACGGCTGAGGCGAGCGCACCGTCTCCATCCGCGCCGACCGTCGCATCGCGCAGGTCGCCGAAGAAGCCGCCCGCCTCGTCGTCCAGCGCGAGCAGGCGGGCGACCTCGTCGCGGAGGGCGGTATCGAGCGCGCCGCTCTCGTCGCGGCAGTGCGTGTTCAGGAAAGCGTCACGCTCGCTGGCAGGCACGTCGGCTGCTTCGTCGAGGAGAGACTCGATGCGTCGCCAGAGGGTCGGGTCGAGCACGGCCGTGGGCTACCCGAGGTCGAGTAGCGGAGTCGGTTTGAGCTCGCCGTAGAGCCACGCGCGGGCAGCACGCCAACTCCGGCCGACGGTGGCGACCGAGAGGTCCAGCGCTTCAGCCGTCTCCTCGACAGTCATCCCCCCAAAGAAGCGGCACTCCACGACGCGCGCGGCCCGTTCGTCTGCTTTTCCGAGCCGGACCAGGGCCTCATCGAGCGCCGTGATGGTCTCGGCCTGTTCGTCGCTCAAGAGCGGGTCGCCCATCTGCAGGGCGTCATCGAGTGGGATGTCCGGTACGCCGCCACCACGCTTGAGGGCGCGCTGGGCCTCGGCGTACGTGACGAGCACCTGCCGCATCGCGCGGCTCGCGACCCCGAGGACATGCGAGCGATTCTCAAACCCTTCGACACTGCCGATGAGCTTGAAATAGGCCTCGTGGACGAGCGCCGTGGTGTTGAGGGTCTCGTTGCCGTGCCAGCGGGCGCGGTGGTGACGGGCCAGCCGTCGGAGTTCGTCATAGAGGCGGCGGAAGAGGGCCTCAGAGTCGGCCTCGCCTCGGCGCAGTGCGTCGAGGAGCCGGGTGACGTCTCCAGCGGGGGCGTCCGGGGGGGGCGCGGACATGCCAGGAGGGATGGTCAGGCTGAAACATAGTGAACACATCCATCCGACACACTCTCCCGCCGGTCGATTCGCGAGGAGAGGGGCGAACTTTTTTCACCGGCCGTGACCCCCCAAGCGACGGTTTCCCGCATTAAGGGGTGAGGCTCGACACCGATCCTTCTCTCGCTCCTCAGGGAGCCGAGACGGTGGGGCCGCCGCACCTGGTGGTGGGAGTGCGGCGGTCCTCCGAGCTTCCCCGCTAGCCCTGAAGGGTGCGAACAGGAAGACGGGCCGGGGTGGCCGCCGCTCGTCGTACGGTCGCAGCGAGGAACGGGACCCCGTCAGTCTCTAAGCGGTCGGCGAAGTTGAGAAGCCGCTCCGTGGAGGCGGAGAGGTCGATGGCGTGCCGAGAGCCCTCGAACACTTCCAAGTGGTGAGGTGAAGACTGAGACGAGGATGGGCGCGTCATGACGTGGGGCGAAGGAGTGAAAGGAGAATCCCTGTTCTGTGTTCAGTTTCTGTGTAGACCCTATAAGCGGCAGGTCAATCGCTGTGCTCGTCTCGAAAGTGACCGGTTCTGGAAAACCGAATGTGCTGTTGGCGCGTCTGTCGGCGGAGACGGGCCGATACAAAAACAGCCCCGCCGTCCTACTGATGAGAGCGGCGGGGCCGGGTATGGCTCGGAACAGGTCAGCGCACGACGGTAAGTCGCGTCGTGACGGCCTCCGCCTCGGTGACGAGCCGGACCACGTAGACGCCTGGAGATAGTCGCGAGATGTCCACCTGGGCCTCGTGGGCACCTGCCGGACGGTGTCCATTGGCCACGAGCGCGACCTCTCGACCCAGGGCATCGATCAAGCTGATCCGTGCGGGGCCGGGGGCGGCGAGCGAGTAACCGATGCGGACGGTTCGACGTGCCGGGTTCGGGACCGGAGCCGAAAGCGCGAGGTCGAGGCCGGTCTCTGTCTCGGTGTTCGTGACGAGGCCTGGCGTCAGGACGAGCGTGAACCGCCCGTCGGTGGATGCGCCGCCGGTTTCCTGGACGCTCGCGACCGACCAAGGGCCTGCCGGAATGCCGCTGGCGACTACGTGGTCTGTTTTCTGCGTCGCGGGGATGTCGAGCGTGAACGCATACGTGCCGCCTTCCACCAGGGGTGTCCGCGTGCCGAGGTACCGGTCGACGAGTTCCGCCTGCCATCCGTCGGGGACGGCGCCGGTCCATGTGAGCGATAGAGAGAGCGGACCGGAGGCGTACCCTTCCGCCGTGACAGAAAGTGGGATTTCGAGCGGCCCCTGTGTGTCGGTCGGGAGCGCGTTGAGAGCCATCGCGTTCCCATCCGAGAGGTCGCTCGTGGACAGGACGGTGCGAGGCCAGGCGCCGGGGGTGAGCCGGAAGGCATCGCGGGCATCCACCCCAATCGCGGTACCCTCAGCGAGGGCGACGAAGGCGACGGACACTGGTTCGTCCCCTCGTGCGAGTTCCAAACGGAGAAGGTCTACCGAGAGGGATCGGAAGGAGCAGGAGGCCTTGCCGTAGACATCTGGGCCGCCGGATGCGACGGTCGCGCACGGGCTGACCTCCAAGGCAGGATTGGCTGCCGCGGCCTTCGCGAAGAACGCCTGGAAGGCAGGCACCTCGCCGTCCGGCAAGTCGCCGCCGATGTCCTGCGTCCACGTGCGGTAGTTGCCGCCGAGGTAGTCGGGATCGTACACGTAGATCGTGTTCGTGAGCCCGCCGGAGATGTCCATGAAGTCCCAGGCCAGCGCTGTCGAGAGTGGGTTGCCGAGAAGGTTCCAGCCCTCCTCCACCGCAGGCGTGTCCGGGTTGCCGGTGTAGGTCACGGAGAAAGCAGAGAAGGGGACCGTCTCGCCCGGCCCGCTCGGAAGGAGCACTTTCGGGAATCCTCCCTGCGTCCCGCTCTCGTTCGGATCATCATCCTCGAAGATGTAGGCGAAGAGACCTTCGCCCGCTGCGATGGCGTCCTCCTGATCGCCGACGCAGGTGTAGCCGGAGTCGAACGATCCCTGAGTTTCGTCCCAGAAGTAGGCCGAGCAGAATGACGAGGCGGGCGTGTCCGAGCCAGGGAAGCCCGTCGTCTGGACGTTCCCCAGGAGGTCGTCCACAGTTCCGCCTCCCGGGAGTGCGAGCATCCGGTAGCCCTCGGCCCCGCTCAACTCGGCTCCTGTGCCGACGGCAGCGGAGAACTCGCTCGTTGCGCCGTAGGTGTCCGTGCCTGAGTCGTACTCGGTCGCCGTGAACGTGACGAACTGGCCCGTCGTGAGGGTCGCCACCGTGACGGTTGCGCTGGCCTCCCCGGAGCCGTCGGTTGTGACGGTCGTGGTGGCGAGGAGCGTCTCGCCTTCCCCGTGCCCCGACTCGTCGATGAAATCGGAGGCGAACACCTCGATCCAGAACTCTTCGCTGACAACGGTGCTGAGCGAGAACGTCACGTCGAACCCGCCGCCAGCAGCGGGCGCGATGGCGGTCAGGACGGGGAAGTTGAGGAGCCCGTTGGGGCCTCCGTCGCTGTCGCCCACGTCGTTGGGCGTGACGCCGAGTTCGTTGTCCGTCGCGCCTTCGAGCTGGATGCCGAGAGAGCCGTTGTTCGTGATGCTGTTGCCGAGAATCGACGCCGTGGAGCTATCCTCCACATCCACTCCATCGTCGAGGTTGCCGAGGGCACTCCCGTCAGATGCGATTCCGATGGCATTGTTCTGGATGAGAACCCCGGTTGCGCCGTCGGAGACCTCAACTCCGTCCCCGGCATTGCCGCTGATGAGGTTGCCGAGTACCTGCACGTCGGTCGAGCCCGAGCCAACGACAAAGAGGCCGTTGTCCCCATTGCTGAGCGGGGCCGTGCCGGTGACATCGGTTCCGATGCGGTTGTTCTGGATGATGCCATTGGCGTCCACGAAGACGACCCCGTCGACATCGTTCCCAGACACCACGTTGTCTTCGACGAGGGCCCCGGTCTCATCGAGCACGACGACGCCATCGCGGCCGTTTCCCCGTGCATCGTCTCCGGCAGCGTTGAGGCCGATGATGTTGTTTCTCACGATGACATTCGGCCCTTCCGCGAGGATACCCGCATCCTCGTTGCCAGAGATCACGTTGCGCTCGCCAACGTCGCCGTCGGTGTCCGAACCGATCCTGACACCGTCCGCGCCGTCTACGAACACGCCGAAGTCATTGGCGACTGCAGCCGTGCCATCGGGGGCCACACCGATGAAGTTGCCTTCCACGACTGCGTTATCCCCGCCGACATCAAGGGCATCGTCGTCGAATCCGATGATGGAGAGCCCGGCGATGCGAACGCCTGTGCCTGCCGATCCAATCTGCAGTCCGTCTGCGATGGAGCCCGCATTGAAGAGCACGACGACGAGCACCGCGTTTGAGCCGTCCGCCAGGGTGTTTCGAGAGGCACCGGTCTGGGTGTAGCCATCGAGAGAGACATCGGGGTCGGTGACGGCAGGGAGGTCAGAGGAGGGAATGATGACGGCCTCGCCAAAGGGGTCGAGGTCCGCCGTCACGTCGAAGCCGATCGCGTCCAGGGTGGTATTCGCGTTGGCAACGAGGATGGCTTCGCGGAGGGTGCAATCGCCGTCGGCGGTCGCGTCGGTGCACTCCGCGAGGCTCGTGGTGGCGTTGTAGGTCTGGTCGTCCGCGGTCGTGTCAACCAAGAGATCCTGGGCGACAACGGTCGGGCTCATGGATAGGAAGGCCAGCGCAGCGAGTGCGCGGCAGAGCGGGAGATGCCGCATGGTGGGGCTGGGTACGTTCTAAGAGGGACTCAACGGCAGCAAGGCCGTCAGTCGGAAGGATATCGCCAGGAGATGTTCAGATCCGCGATAGACCGGGGGGCGCCCTGGTCTTCCCCAGCGGTACCTGTCTCTCACAGAGGCACTCTGAGAAGGCTGCGACTCCGCAGCAAAGCGCACGCGACTGCCTGGCTCTTCGGGTGCCATGCGGGTCTGGTCTCTGCGTGGGGTAGGATCAGTGCGCGTGAGCGAGATCTACACCGACGTGGACGTGCGAGTGATCCACCGTCAGGTTGCCTGGTCCGGCTCGGAACGACGCGTCTGGCGTTCCGACGAAGCATCCGACGACGTACGGGTAGCCCTCGGTGACGTAGTAGCCATAGACCCCATCGTGCGTCATGCCATTGCAGGCGTCCAGGTCGCCAGAGCCCTCGACGTACTCATAGTCGCCGATGAAGGTGCCGTCGTAGGTGCCGCCTGGACCTCCATCATCCGTGGGCCGGGCGCCGGATTTGAGCTGGTAGCTGCTCTCTGCCCGACGGACAGCTCCCCCCGCCTCGATAAAGGGCCCGAAGATGGGGAACCCGTCCGCCGCGAATCCGATGACGGGCGACTCGACGCCCTCGGCATACATCGCCTTGGGGTCGCCGTGATAGTGGTACAGCCCGCCCGGCTGGACGTGAGCGTTGTTCGTATCGGTCCCGAAGCTCCGCAGGCCCAGGGCGTCGTACCGGTACGGCGTGTCTAGGGCGCCACACCCACGGTTGCCATCGCCGACACCAAAGCAACCATCCGTGTACAGGTCCAGCTTGACGCCGTTGAGCATGACGCCATTGGTGATGCCGAACGCGGCCGGGGTAGGGCTCGCAGCGGCTTGAGGATTCGCGGGGATCGTGAACCGCTGGTCTTGCTCCGCGACGGCGTTGGCGAACGATCCGCCCTGCCCAAAGTCGTGGTTGGGGATCCCGTCTGAAGCGAGGGAGCACGTGGAGCCGTCTGCGCTGACCTCCACGTTCGCGGTGAAGGGAGTGCCAGTAGTCAGGTCTGTGACGAGGGCGACGTACGCGTCGGCGTACTCAGCGCAAGTCGCGGACCGGTTGGTGAAGAGGGCATCGGTGATGTCAGTCGCATCGGTGGGCACTTCGTCGGCGACGTTGCCGGAGCAACAGGCAAGGAGCAACGCGAATGGGAGGGCGAGAACGTGACGCATGGCATCGGGTGCGAGTGGTGCCGGTAGCCTAGAGATGAGATGTTCAGGTCTGGTTCAGAAGATGTCCGTGAGGTGTGGCGATGGCGTCGCGGAGTAGCCATTCCGGCCCGCCTGGATGAGCCCTGCATCGGGTAGGGTTGGGATGCCCATCGAACCAAACGACAGCCCCCGCCGTCCCGACCCGATGGGACTGGCGGGGGCTGCAACACCTGGAGTGTCATGGGCCAGACACCGTCCAGGGACAGAGGGAGAATCGGCGGGAGATGTTCAGATCCCGGGTAGACCGTCAGAAAAGCTCTCCGTCCAGTTCTCGTCGGCTCTACTTGCGCCTCCGCGCTCCGTCTCGATTCAGAGAACGTGAGGCGACCCTCCACCGGGTGGGATCGGCGGAGGGCTCGCCTCGGCCGCACTGGACGCAGGGACATGCGTCCGGCCGGCGGGCCGAAGCTCGCCGCGAGATGTTCAGGACCTGGGTAGAGCCGCCCTGTCGTTCTGGGTGGCGGTGGGAAGCCACAGCCAGGCAGTAGTGCCGGAGCCGGGTGGACTGGCGATTCCCGCGCGTCCGCCCATCGCCTCGGCCAGGGCGCGAGTGATGGGCAGGCCAAGACCGGAGCCCTCGCCGCTCCGCGCGGTGTCCCCTCGGACAGACCGCTCGAACACGCGTGGAAGGAGGTCCGGCGGAATGCCCACGCCCGTATCGGTCACGAGGAACGCGACGCCGCCTCGTTCCGCACGGGCGTTCAACTGGACGGTCCCGCCCGGCGGCGTATGACGCATCGCGTTAGAGACGAGGTTGCCGACCGCCTGCACCAGCCGGTCGTGGTCGGCGAAAACCGCCGGGGCGGTGGTCTCGCAGACGGTGAGCGTGAGGCCGTCCCGGGTGGCGGTGGCCTCGTTTGCGAGCGCGAGTTGGCGCAGTACGTCGGGAGGGTGGACCGTGGCGCGGTGGATCGGGACCTCGCGCGCATCCGCGAGGGCGAGGGTGTGGAGATCGCCGACGAGGCGCCCGAGGCGGTCCGCCTCGGCGTGAGCGGCGGCGAGGCGTTCAGGGGTCGCGGGGAGGGCGCCATCGCGCATGGCTTCCAGCATCGCGATGACGGCTGCGAGGGGTGTCCGTAGGTCGTGGGCCACATCGGCGGTCATTTGGCGGCGGAGCGCAGTGGCCTCGGAGAGCTTCGCGCTCATGGCGTTGAACGCAGCGGCGAGCCGCCCGACTTCGTCGTCGGTCTCTGCGCCGACGGACTGGCGGAGGTCGCCCGCTGCCATTGCCTGAGACGCAGCGGTGAGCTCCTGCAAGGGGCGGACGATGCGGCCTGCGAGCATCCAGACCAGCCCGAGCGCTACAAGCATCCCGCTCCCCAATGCCGCGATGGTCGCACGGCTCGTGGTGCGCAGGAAGGCAACCTCCGGGCTCCCCTCCGGGAAGGGGTCGTCGTCACCGAAAGGCTCTTCTGGGATGAACACCGTGCCGACGCGCTGCTCATCCACGAGCATGGGCTGTCCCGTCGCAAGGACCTCGCGCGGGAGCACCGTCCCGACATCGGCCCCCTCCATCGGGAGCACGAGGCGGCCGTCCTCGTCCGCGAGGCCAAACCGAATTGGAACCCGCCCGTTGCCTCGAAGGCCCGGGACGCGCGCCGCACCCGGCCTCGGCGGTTGCTCAAGCACGGGGCCCTGAGCTTGCTGTAACCCCGGAGGTCCACCTCCTGGAGGATCCGGTTGACCGCGAGGGGGTAGTGGTCGTTGCGGTCGGGGGCGACCTGGGGCGGCGGGGGAAGGCTGGGCGGAGGCTCGGTGCTCGGGAGCAAGGGGACCTGCGCCCACGGCAGAGGGAGAGCGTGGGGGAGCCGTCGCCATCCCCTTCGCTCGGCGACCGCGCGGGACGAATCCCCGAAGCGAGCCCGTCTCGCGGACATACTCCTCGACGGAGTCCTGCATCCCTGAGAAGGCCTGGGCAACGACGTACTCCTCAAAGGCCCGTGCCGTACTCGCGCGGATCGCGACGCTGACCAGAATCACCAGGAGAACGAAGACCGCGAGCAGGGCCACCATCCAGCGGCCCCTCAGCGACCGCCCGGCGCGGTTCCAGGCACTCATTCCGCGAGCCGATACCCGACGCCGAAGACCGTCTGGACAAAGGTCGGATCGGAGGGGTCGGGTTCTACCTTCGAGCGGAGATTCCGCACGTGCACGTCGATGGTGCGCTCCGCGCCGTCGGTCTCGCGGCCGAGGACGGTGAGGAGGGCGGAGCGGGAGAACACGCGTCCGGGCGAGAGCAGAAGCGCCTCCAAGATGGCGAACTCCGAACGCGTGAGGTCGATGGACGCGTCGTCTACGTTGACCAGCCGCCGCTCTCGGTCCAGCACGAGGGCACCCATGCGGAGGACGGCGCGCTGGTTGCGGCCCGAGCGCCGTAGCACGGCCCGGACGCGGGCGTGAAGCTCGTGGAGGCTGAAGGGCTTGGTCACGAAGTCATCGGCGCCGAGCTCCAGGCCCATCACCTTGTCGGTCTCCGCGACGCGCGCCGTGAGGAGGATGACCGGCGTCTCGCCAGACTCGCGCAATGCACGGATGACACCGAAGCCGTCGAGCTTCGGCATCATCACGTCTAGCAGCACGAGGTCAGGATCGAGTTGCTCTGCGAGTGTGACGGCCTCCGCCCCGTTCTCGGCCTCGACGACCGTGAACCCCTGCGCTTCGAAGTAGTCCCGGACGATCTCACGGATCGCGGGCGCATCGTCAGCGACGAGGAGGGTCGTCGCCACTAGCGGAGAACGCTGACGGGACGGACGACGGCGGTTCCGGCAGCCTCCAGGCGGACGAGGTAGAGCCCGGCGGCGAGGCCCGAGGCGTCCCACTCTGCGACGACCTCGCCCGCCTCGGTGCCATCGAGGAGGGTGGCGACGAGGCGACCCTGCCCATCGTAGACCGCGAGGCGGACGGGGCCGGGAACGGCGAGCGTCACGCGGAAGGCCGTCCGGCCGCGCACCGGGTTGGGACCGGCGAGGCTCAACTCTGCGCTCCCGGCCGGAGGCTCAACGGTCGTCGGGATCGCGAACGGGTCGGACCAGCGGGGATCGGTCGCGAGGCTCTCGTCGGTCAGCGTCTGGAGGAACGCCACGAGCGCTGCGCGTTCCTGCGGCGTGAAGCGGGGCCGGATCGGCCGACCGTCCGGCCCTCGCAGGCGGTCGTCCAGGTCTGGGGTGTCCTGGATGCCAATCGAGTAGTGATCGACGACGCCCTCTAGCGTCGCGAAGCGGCCGTCGTGCATGTAGGGCGCCGTCAGCTCGACGTTGCGGAGAGAGCCGATCTTGAAGCGTCCCCCGCCTGCGCCCTCGTCGGCGGCGATGGGGTCGAGGCCGATGTTGCGGGGCTCATCACCGATGAAGAGGTCGCCACTGTGGCATCGGGAGCATAGCGCGCGCGCGCCGAAGAAGAGCTCGAGCCCGTGGTTCTCCTGCGCTGTCAGACCGGGTACGGGCTGTCCAGGCGGGCCTCCCTGCTGCTGGCGCCCCACGTCGTAGCGCGAGTTCGGCGAGACGATGGAGCGAACGAACTGCGCGAGCGCGCGAGATACGCGCTCGGAGGTGATCTCCGATGTGCCGAAGGCGTCCTCAAAGAGGTCCCCGTAAAAGTCGGTGGCTTCCAGACGGGCCGTCACCTGCCCCAGCGTCATGCCCATCTCGACCCCGTCTTGGATGGGCATGAGCACCTGATCTTCGAGCGTCGCGGCGCGCTCGTCCCAGAAGAAGTGCCCGTTCTCGTAGTACCGCGAGAAGGCCAGGCCCATCGAGTTGCGCCCGGTCAAGCCCCCCTCGAATCCACGGCTGAACTGTGCCGGATCGGAGAACCCGCGATCCTGGAGATGGCACGACCCGCAGGAGATGGTCTCGTTGGCCGAGAGCCGCGTGTCGTAGAAGAGAACGCGTCCGAGTGTCGCGCCTTCGTCTGTGATCGGGTTGTTCGCGGGCGTATTGTCCTCGGCTCGGATGGGCGGTACGTCCAGGTAGGTCGGAAGCGCGATGCCGTCGTAGTCATACGGCGTCCCCGGGAGGACCGGCGTGCCGCTGAGGCGAACGGTGAAGGCGGTCCCGATGATGACGACCGAGGCAACGAGAAGGCTGACGAGACGGATCAAGAGGCGGGGGGAAAGCGGTCGGTAGAGGATCGGCGGGAGGTGTTCAGATCCTGAGTAGAGAATATCTCCAAATGGTCGCGGTCCTGTACCGAAGGGTGTCCGGCCGCCGGGCGGCTCCCTCCGCCTCGGTCCCGAGGCGGGGCTACTCGGCCAGTTCCACTAGCAGGTCGTTCTTCCCGACAGCCGCTCCTGCCTCGGCGTGCACCGCCGCGACGGTCCCGCTCGCGGCTGCCTTGAGTTCGTTTTCCATCTTCATCGCCTCCAGCACGGCGACGCCCTGACCGGCCTCTACCTCATCGCCAGGTGCGACGAGCACGCGAAGGACCAGGCCAGGCATGGGGGCCCGCACCTCGCGATCGGCAGAGCCTGCGTCGGCCTCCAGGCCGAACCGTTCCAGGAGCAGATCGGTCTCGGTCTTGATCGCGACCGGGATCCGCTTGCCGTTGACCGTCGCGATGACGTCGCCGCCCTCGTCATCCTCGATGAAGACGGTCTGCGGCTTGCCGTCGATCACGAGCAGGAGCGTGTGGTCATCGAGGTGCGTGACGCGCACATCGAGGGGCTCGCCGTTGAGGAGGAGCGTGTCGCCCTCGCGCGTGAGAGTGAACGTCTGGTCGCCGACGCGGGCCTGGAGGGTCTGGGACATGGACGCAAAGATACCGGGGCGGGGGCTCGGCTTGCGCCTGAGCCCTGGGAGCCAGACTTTCCCGTCAGCCCCACCCCGATCTGTGCTCCGTCCCTCCGTTCTGCTCCACGCCTACCGCGCGGGCCTCTTCCCGATGGCCGATCCGGATGATGGGAACCGGATCTACTGGTACGCGCCGGATCCTCGCGCCGTTTTGCCGCTCGATGGACTCCGCGTCTCGCGCAGCCTGCGTCAGCGCATCCGGCGCAAGACCTTCACCGTGACCGTGGACCGGGCCTTCGAACGTGTGATCGCGGCATGTGCGGCCCCTGCGCCGGGGCGCGAGGAGACGTGGATCTCGGACGAGATCCGCTGGGCCTACACGGCTCTGCATCGCGCAGGGTATGCGCACTCTGTGGAGTGCTGGAACGCGGATGCGGAACTGGCAGGGGGCCTGTACGGCGTGCGTCTCGGCGGTGCCTTCTTCGGGGAGAGCATGTTCAGCCGTGAGACGGACGCCTCCAAAGTGGCGCTCGTGCACCTCGTGGACCGTCTCCGGGCGGGAGGGTTCACACTCCTCGATATCCAGATGCAGACCGACCATCTCGCGCGGATGGGCGCCGTCGAGATTCCTCGCGAGGTCTATGAGCGGCGGCTCGCGAGTGCTCTGGACGAGGTGGGCAACTGGACGGCACGGGACGCGGTGGCGGCGTAGGCACGGAATACGAGATGCAGCCGTGGACGAGTCCCATCCAACTCGGATCTCCCGCGTCTCGCACTCGCGTCCACGTCCGCCTCGGTGCCGAGGCGGGCAGGGCGGGGAGGCGTCTGCCCACAGTCCCCATCCAAAGGCACCGTCTTCCCGACTCGCGCGTTGTGACCGAGTCTAGCTTCGGCCCCATGCCTGCTCCGCCCGTGCCCTTCGTCCTCGCGCTCTTCGTGGCCCTCGTGCCTGCTCTCCCAGGATGCGCGGAGCCGGACGTGGCGTCTGCTCGCCCGGCGGTTGCGTCGGTAAGCACGACTGTCGGCCCCTCCGACCTCTCGCCCGCCGACACGCTGGTGGCCGAGCCTGACGCCGAGACCGCTCGGCTCTTCGCCTCCATCCACGAGAAAGCCGCCGCCGACGGGTGGGCAAGCCTCCCGTACGGTGCGCTGGTGCAGCGGGTGGGCGAGGCACTCATCGGCCAGCCGTACGCGGACGGGCTGCTGGACGAGCCCGAGGAGGAGACGCTCGTCGTGACGCTGCGCGCGTTCGACTGCGTGCTCTACATCGAGAACGTGCTCGCGCTCGCGGAGGGCATCGCGACGGGCGACGCGAGCTACGAGGGCTACGTCGGCCGCGTGGCGCGCATGCGCTACCGCGATGGCGAGATGGGATCCTACTGCTCACGCCTCCACTACTTCTCGGAGTGGATCCACGACAACGAGGCGCGCGGGATGCTCCGCAACGTGACGCTGGAGGCAGGCGGCGAGCGCTTCGACAAGCAGATCAACTTCATGAGTGGGCACCGCGACGCCTACCCGAAGCTGGAAACTGACGACGAGACCTACGCCTGCATCGTGGACATGGAGGCCGGCCTCGCCGATGTGAAGCTGTTCTACATCCCGCAGGACCGCATCGCGGAGGCTTACGCGATGCTCCAGCCCGGCGACATCATCGCGACCGCCACGGACATCGGCGGGCTTGACGTGACGCACACCGGCTTCGTCCACAAAACAGACGCTCGCACCGGGTTCATGCACGCCTCGCTCACCTCGAAGCAGGTCACAGTCTCGAACGACCTGGAGAGCTACGTGCAAGGTGTTCGGAGCCAGATCGGCGTGGTCGTGGCGCGTCCGCTGGATCCGCGCGAGGCGTCTGTGGGTGGCTGACCTCGCCCGCCTCGGCACCATCGGGGGTAGGGCCGTGAGACGACCGAGGCGGGGCTCCCCGCATGACGCTCCCGTGATGGGCACGGGCTAGAGGCATCGGTAAACTGTCGGCTCCGAGTCCCACGTTTCCCTTCCCTCCCCATGGAGCTTTCCCGAATCGGCGTGTTCACCTCCGGCGGCGACTCCCCCGGCATGAACGCCTGCATCCGCGCCGCCGTCCGCCGCGCGATTGCCGAAGGCCTGGAAGTCGTCGGCATCCGCCGAGGCTACGCCGGGATGATCGACGGCGACTTCGTGGAGATGGACCGCCAGTCGGTCTCGAACATCCTGCAACAGGGCGGCACCATCCTGAAGAGCGCTCGCTCTGAGGCCTTCCGCACGAAGGAGGGGCGCGAGCAGGCCGCCGAGCAGCTCCGCCGCTTCGGTGTGGACGCGCTCGTCGCCATCGGCGGGGATGGTACGCTGGAGGGCGCGACGCGGCTCTCGGAAGAGCACGGCATCGCGGTCGTCGGCTGTCCCGGGACCATCGACAACGACCTCTGGGGCACGGACGAGACCATCGGCTACGACTCGGCGCTCAACACCGCGCTGGAGTCCATCGACAAGATCCGGGACACGGCGGACGCGCACGACCGCCTCTTCCTGATCGAGGTGATGGGCCGCGACACTGGCTTCATCGCGCTCTCGTGCGGCATCGGCGGCGGCGCGGAGTTGGTGCTGATCCCGGAGATGCTCACCGACATGGAGAAGATCAAAGAGCGCATCCACTCGCTGATGTCGAGTCACAACCGGTCGAGCATCGTCGTGGTAGCGGAGGGTGAGGAACTGGGCGGTGCGCAGAAGATCGCGGAGGCCCTGAAGGAGGATGCCGCGTTCGACGCCATCGACACGCGCGTGACTGTGCTCGGCCACGTCCAGCGTGGCGGCAGCCCGACGGCTCGCGACCGCGTGCTCGCCTCTCGTCTCGGCAACGCCGCCGTGGAGGCGCTCCTGGAAGGACACACGGGCGTGATGGTCGGCATCGTCAACAGCGACACCAAGCTGACGCCCATCCGCAATGTCTGGGGCCGCAAGAAGGACGTGGACTACGACCTTCTCCAACTGACGGCGCTTCTGAGCTAGACCATCGCCCCGCCCACCTCGGTGCCGAGAGTCAGCGTCCGGCCACCGCAAAGGCGCGCACGGCCGTTTCGTCTCCCGCCCGCACCACGACCCGGTAGACGCCCGGCGCCAAGCCCCGCGCGCGGACCCAGACGCGATGGTCGCCCGCCTCGCGAGAGCCGCTCGCGAGAACCCGGACGCGGCGCCCGGTGGCGTCGTAGAGCGCGATGAGAACCTCCTCGGGAGTGGCGAGAGAGAACCGCACAGCCGCGCGATGGCGGACAGGGTTCGGCCACGGGGCCCGCACGGACAGCGAGCGGGGCTCGGGAGCCGCCTCCGAGATCACGGTCACACCCAGGGCGTCTCGCACGAGCGGCTGCAGTGCCAGGTACGTCCCGATGACATCCGGTAGGCGGTCGTCCACGAGCAGGACCGCGCCGATCCCCGCCTCCAGATCGATCCACGGTGCGGTGCCGAAGGCGCCCGGAGACGACGCGAGGCGGAGGGAGCCATCGGACGCGGTGGCCTCGCGCCAGACCCCGAGCCCGTAGCGGATGGACTCCACGGGTGGTAGCTGGGCGTACTGCGCCGCATAGGGTTCGTACGGCGAGGAGAGGATCGGAGCGCCGCCAGTCTGGTCGGCGAGAAGCGCCCCAATCGCCTCCTCTGAAAGGATCTGCTGACCCTCGTGCACTCCGCCCGCGAGGAGCATCTGGAGGAATGTCGCGAGATCATTCGCGGAGGTGGTCGCGCCCCCCGCCACGCGCGGGTTTCGGTCGTCGTTCCAGGTCACGGTCATGCCGAGCGGGGCCGCGAGTCGCGCGTCGAAGAGGTCGCCCCAGGTCTGACCGGTGACGAGTTCCGCGATGTGCCCCGCGACGTGCATGGAGGTACCCCCGTAGTCGAACCCACTGCCGGGTGGGATCGCGAGACCGTCGTCGAGGATGCGCCGCGCGCAGGTGCCGAGCGTAATCAGTCGGTTCAGAATGCACCCTGCGGCTTGCAGCCCGGATCCACCCGGAAACCCCGACGTGTGCGAGAACAACTGGCCGATGGTGACGGATCGGATCTCGCCCTCCAGGCTCGGGAAGAACATCGCGAGGGAATCGTCCACGGCGAGGGAGCCGTCCGAGATCAGCGTGGCGAGAGCAGCGCCGGAGAGCCACTTGGTCGCAGAGGCGATGTCCACGCGCGTCTCGGGCGTGATGGATCCGTACCCCGCACGGTAGACGACCTCGCCGTCGTGCACGACCACCAGCGCGGCGCCTCCGCCCATCTGCGCGAGGGAGTCCTCGATGAGCGCGTCCACGGCGGAAAAGTCCTGAGCGCTCGCGCCCGAGGCGAGGAAGCAAAGGAGAAACAAACGGCGCATGGCGGGGGGAGCGGTGACGGTCCGCCTATGCGCGAGAACCGTCAGAGATGCGGACCGGCCCCGGCGATCTCGTCGCGAATCTGTGTCGGCCCGCCTCGGTACCTCCGTGGACCTGCCGAGGCGGACGGGGTCAGGCCGCGACCGGCGCCCCGCCCTCGGCGACGGACTGGCGGGCAGCGTCCAACAGGCGCACCACGGCGAGACCTTCGCGGCCGTCCGTGCGCGGCGTGCGGCCCTCGCGAACGCTCGCGAGGAACTCCTCCACCTCCAGCCGCAGCGGCTCGGCCCGGTCGATACGCGGGATCAGTACGTCGCCCGTGCGGACCTTGAGCGCATCGGCGTAGGGTACGTGGCCCTCAGCTTGCGGCGCGCCGACGCCCTTGTCGTAGATGCGGACGGGCTCCGCGCCCGCCATGTCGTCCACGACGGCCATCTTCTCGCTGCCGACGACCGTCGTGCGGCGGACCTTGTGCGGGTCCAACCAGGAGCAGTGGAGGTGCGCGATCTCGCCGCCCTCGAAGGTCACGCTCGCGAAGACCACATCCTCGGGGCCTCCGGGCTGGAGGTAGGCGTGCCCGGTGGCGGAGACGGAGACGGGCTTGCCGGGAATCAGCGCGAGGGCGATGGCGAGGTCGTGCGGCGCGAGGCTATCGAATGCGTTCTCGCGCTCGCGCACGATTCCGAGGTTGACGCGGACGCTATAGAGGTAGCGAATCTGGCCCAGCGCGCCCTCGCGCACGAGGCGTTCCACGTGCCGGTACGCCGGGTGGTAGCGGAGGAGGTGCCCCACCATCAGGCGCCGGTCGTGCACCTCCGCCAGCGCGACGAGCCGGGCGGCGTCCTCTGTGCTCTGCGCAAGCGGCTTTTCCACGAACAGGTGCTTGCCCGCCTCCAGCGCCTGCGCCGCGAGGTCGGCGTGGGAGGGGGTCTCAGTCGCGAGGATAACGGCCTCGACAGACGGGTCGGCGAGGACGGAATCCACGTCGTCGGTCTGGCGGGCGCGCGGCGCGAGGCGGCTCGCGAGGTCCAGTGCGGAGCCACGCCGGTCGCACACGGCCACGATTTCGGCTCCAGGGATGGCGGCGGCGTTGCGGAGCAGGTTCCGCCCCCAGTAGCCCACACCGATCTGCGCGAGCCGGACGGGCGAGGTGTAGGCGAAGGACGACATCAGACGGCGACAGGCTCGGACGCCAACTCCGTTACCGTCTCCGCGACGAACGCCACGTCGGCGGGGGAGAGGTGCGGGTGCATCGGGAGGGAGAGCACCTCGCGGCAGGCGCGCTCCGTCTCCGGGAGGCTGCCCGGCGAGACCCCGTCCGAGTAGGCGGGCATGAGGTGGATGGGCTCCGGGTAGTACACCATCGTCGGGATGCCGCGCTCGCGAAGGGCGTCTTTGAGTTCGTCCCGGTTCTGGACGCGAAGCGTGTACTGGTGGAAGACGTGCCGGGCGCCGACCTCGCGCGTGGGGGTGCCCACCTCGGGGACCTCGCGGAAGTGGTCATCGTAGAGGCTCGCCGCGAGCCTGCGGGCGGTCGTCCAGCCGGGCAGGTGCGGGAGCTTGACGCCCAGGATGGCAGCCTGCATCGCGTCCAGGCGCGAGTTCACGCCGACCTCGGTGTGGTAGTACTTCCGCGCCGCGCCGTGGTTGGCGATCCGCCGGATGCGCTCGGCCAGCGCCGCGTCCTTCGTCACGACCGCGCCGCCGTCGCCGTAGGCGCCGAGGTTCTTGGACGGGTAAAAGGAGAGCGTCCCGATGTCGCTCGCGAGGCAGGCCGCCTCCCCGTCGCGCACGCCGCCGATGGCCTGCGCGGCGTCGCCTACGATGGGGATCCCGCGAGGCTCACACACGGCGCGGATCGCGGCCACGTCGGCCATCTGGCCGAAGAGATGCACGGGCACGACGGCCTTCGTCCGCTCGCTCAGCACGTCACCGAGGCGGGCGGGGTCGAGGTTGAACGTCTCCGGCTCGATGTCGCAGAACACGGGCCTCGCGCCGAGCAGCGCGACGGCCTCCGCGGTGGCGACGAACGTGAACGACGGGCACACCACCTCGTCGCCGGGCCCCACGTCCAGCGCCATGAGCGCGATCTGGAGCGCGTCCGTGCCGTTGGCGCAGGAGATGACGTGCGCCTCGGGCTGTCGGTCGTCCAGGCCGGAGAGGTAGGTGCCGAGGTCGGCTTCGAACTGCCGGACGACGGGTCCACGCACGAAGGCGGTCGCGTCGAGAACGGCCGCGAGCGCGGCGTCGAGGTCGGCGCGCAGGCTGGCAACCTCCGCGCGGAGGTCGACCATTTGGAGAGGGCGAGGGGGTGCTTGCATAGCCGAAAACTACGGGCGAGGCACGCAGAGTGACCCCGAAGGCGCCACGACCCGAGTGTGCCCGCCTCGGTGCCGAGGCGGAGGGAGCCGAACGGCACCACCGGCGTAGACGGCGCATGGACACTCCCAACTACCACCTCGTCGGCAAGACGGTCCGCGTTCACCTGTACACGCGCGAGGGCCACCTCCTCGGGGCGCTCTCGGGACGCGTCGCGGATGCTGCCGCGGGCGTTCCCGTGGGCACCGACGCGGCGGGCAAGGAGATCAAGAAAGATCTCGTCTACGTCGTGGACATCGAGCCGCTGCAAGGGCCGCCCGGACCGGATGGAGAGCCCGGTGAGCCGGTCCCGTACACCAACTCGGCCGGGACAGAGAATGAGGGCTGGTTCGCAGTGCAGGACGTGACCGTTGTGGATGACGGGCCCCCTCTCATGGCGAACTGAGACCGGCGCTTCTCGGTCGTCGGTTCTCAATCAGAGGGGCTGCCTCGTCGGTAGACTTCCGGCCGAGGATCGCGAGCCGCCATGCTGGGCGCCGCGCTCCCGCCGCACTTCTCGACTGGCCGTGTCTGCTCTCTCCACCACGAAGGATTCCCTCTGCCATAGACGGCCTGGCCGTGATGAGATGGTCGTCGGGCTCTCTTGGCCCCCGACCAGTACGCGGAACGGGAGAACGCTGGGCCTGACGCTTCCCCCGATCCTGCTGCACGCATGACCATCTGGGCGTACGCGCTAGGCAGCGTTTTCCTCATCGCGCTCGTCTCGCTGGCGGGCGTCGTCACGCTCTCGCTCGGGCCGAAGCGGCTTCAGCACGTCCTCTTTCTCCTCGTCGCGTTCGCCGTCGGCGCGATGCTGGGCGGGGCGCTCTTGCACCTGATTCCAGAAGCGTACGAGACGCTCGGCGAGGGGCCGCGAACGGGGCTTCTCGTGCTGAGCGGCGTGGTGGCGTTCTTCATGCTCGAAAAGTTTCTCCACTGGCAGCACCAGCACGGTGCGCCGGAGGCCATCGAGGGGGCAGCAGGTCACGTCCATGATCACCACAGCCCTTCGCATGCCGAGCCTCTCGCGCCGATGATCATCGTGGGCACCATCGCGCATCACCTCATCGACGGGGCCGTGGTGGCCGCGGCGTACAGCATTTCCATCGAGGCGGGCGTGGTGACGACGCTCGGCGTGATGGCGCACGAGGTGCCGCAGCAGATCGGCAACTTCGGTGTCCTGGTGTACGCGGGTCTGACGCCGCGCCGCGCCCTGGGCCTCAACTTCCTGGCGGGCCTCGCGACGCTCCCCGGAGCGCTGGCCGTCCTCGCGCTCGGCGGCAGCGGGTTGGATCGGTGGTTGCTGCCGATCACGGCGGGTGCGTTCCTGTACGTCGCGGGAAGCGATCTCATCCCAGAACTGAACCGCCGCCACAGCTACCCGGCGACGAAGGCCGTGGGCCAACTCGTGATGATCCTCCTCGGGATCGCGCTGATGGCCTCGCTTCTTCTACTGGAGGCCCACTGACCGCCCCCGCCTCGGGGAGTGGACGGAGACACACGGGAAGGTCGTTTCAGCCTTCGGCGCGCTGAGGTCTTCCCTTCACTCCCCCGAAGCCCTCCCCGAGGCGGGCAGACCCGGGATGGGTGGCGGACTCCCAGTCCCCACAAAAGACCGTCCCCGACAGCCGGAGCCATCGGGGACGGGGAGGGCGGGGCACGGTCGCCGCTAGAACAGTTGGCTGTCTTTGTCGATGGACTCTAGCGAGTGGCGGTAGCTCGCGAGGAAGCTCGCTGCCATCGAGCCGTCGATGATGCGGTGGTCGTAGCTGAGTGAGACGTACATCATGTGGCGAATCGCGATGATGTCGCCCAGGTTTGGATCTTCCATCACGACCGGCCGCTTCACGATGGCACCCGGCGACAGGATCGCGACCTGCGGCTGGTTGATGATCGGTGTGCCCATGAGGCTGCCGAGGCTGCCCACGTTGGTGAGGGTGAAGGTGCCGCCCTGGAGTTCGTCCGGCTGCAGCTTCTTGCCTCGTGTCCGCTCCGCTAGATCCGCGATGGTGTGCGTGAGGCCAGTCAGGTTCTGCTGTCCTGCGTTGCGCACGACAGGCACCAGCAGGCCCTTCGTGCCAATCGCGACGGCGATCCCGATGTGGAATGCCTTCTTGACATGGATCTCGTTCCCCTCCACCGAGGCGTTGAGCAGTGGATGCGCCCGCAACGGCTCCACGGCGGCGTGGACGAAGTACGGCGTGAAGGTCAGCTTGACCCCCTCACGCGCCTGGAACTCCGCCTTGTGCGCGTTCCGGTGCTGCACGAGGCCCGTCACGTCGATCTCTGCGAAGCTGGTCACGTGCGCGCTCGTGGCCTTGGAGCGCGTCATGTGCTCCGCGATGAGCTGCCGCATCCGGTCCATGTGGATGACCTCCACGTCGTCGCCCGGGGCGGAGGAAGGGGCAGGAGCCGGAGCGCGCGAGGGTGCGGGTGTCCCCTTCGGAGCCGCCTGTTGCGCGACGGGCTGTGGGGCCGGTGCAGCGGGCTGGGGCGCCGTAGGCTGAACGGGCGCAACGGGCTGTGGCGCAGCAGGCGCGCCCGGCTGAGGTGGCGACATCCGGGGTGCCACCTCTGGCGCTGCACCGCGCGATTCGAGGTAGCCCATTACGTCGGCTTTGCTGACGCGGCCATCCGTGCCGGTGCCCTGGATGCCCTGAAGCTCCGCGAGCGAGATGCCCTCCGCCTCGGCGATGGAGCGGACGAGCGGAGAGTAGAAGTTGCCGTCATCGTCGCGGCGTGGGATCGGGCCGCCGTCTCCGCCCTCGGTGCTCTGCGTGGCGGGCGTCGCCAGTCCGGGGCCTCCCGGCTGGCCGGAGAAACCGTAGCTCTTTTCTGCAGGAGCCGGGGGCGACCCCGCCGAGCCGTCGCCCGAGGCGGGAGGCTCCGCCTCGGCAGCCTCGGGGGAGGACTCCGCGACGGGCGGGGCGGACGGCGTCTCCACTGCACCCTCCGCGGCGGAGCCGATGATCGCGATGGGCGCGCCCACGTCTACCGTCTCGCCCTCCTCCACGAGAATCTGCACGAGGGTGCCCGCAGCAGGAGAGGGGACCTCGGAGTCGACCTTGTCGGTCGAGATCTCAAGCAGCGTCTCGTCCAACTCGACCTCGTCCCCGATGGACTTCTTCCATTCAAGGACGGTGCCCTCCATCACGCTCTCGCCCATCTTGGGCATCACCACCTCGACGCCGCCACCCGTGGGGGCGTCTTGCGCCGGTGGCGCCGGAGCGGCCGCCTCGGCCTGCGCCGACGGAGGTACGGGTTCGGGTGTTGAGACGACCGGCTCCGGCATCGGGACAGACTCCTCAGCGGGAGAGGGCTGGGCCTCCACAGCATCGTCGCCCGCGTCAGGGGATGTGCCGTTGCCGCCCATCGGTGCGTCCACGTCGGTCTCGATCACCGCGATGGGCGTGCCCACGTCCACCGTGTCGTTCTCCTCGACGAGGATCTCGACGAGGCGTCCGCCCGCGGGAGAGGGGACCTCGGAGTCGACCTTGTCGGTCGAGATCTCCAGGAGCGTCTCGTCCGGCTCGACTATCTCGCCGACGGCCTTCTTCCATTCGAGAACAGTGCCTTCCATGACACTTTCGCCCATTTTGGGCATGACGACATCGACGCGAGCCATTTCGGGAGGGGGTGCGGAGGGGGCGCAAAGGTACGGGGGAAGAGGCTACGCCGCCTTTCGTGGAAGCGCTGCCGAGCAAGCGGTGAAGACGGCGGCTCCAGAACCCGCCAGGTCGGCTGGCGTCTCTCGAAACACCCCACGGCACTTCGTTCATTCGGTCCGCCTCGGTACCGAGGCGGGCAGACCTGAGATGGCCCCGCTTGCTATAGAAGCCAGAAACCGACATGTCTTGAACATGCACGTGGGTCCTGTGGACCTAGATTCTCGCCCTCCACCATCGCTACACCCATGAATCGACTGTTGCCCTTGAGCCTCGCGCTGGTTCTCGCCACCGGCGGGTGCTCCTCCACGCAGCCTTCCGCACCGCCTCCCCCCGCCATCCCCGACGCCGCTGCCGCAGCAAACGAAGCGGAGCCGGACGCGATGAGAGCGGCCATGGAAGACGCCGCTGCCGCCGATCTCGAAACGCCCATCGGGACCGACCCGGGGGTTCGAATGGGGACGCTGGAGAACGGCTTGACCTACTACGTCCTCCGCAACACGGAGCCCGAGAATCGCGCTGAGCTTCGCCTGGCGGTCAACGCGGGGAGCCTCCTGGAGGAGGACGACCAGCAAGGCCTCGCTCACATGCTGGAGCACATGGCGTTCAACGGGACCGAGAACTTCCCCGAGCAGGAGTTGGTGCAGTACCTCGAAAGCACCGGGATGCGCTTCGGGCCAGACGTCAACGCCTACACCTCGTTCGACGAAACGGTCTACATGCTCCAGGTCCCGACGGACTCCTCGGCAATGTTCACCACCGGCCTCGACGTGCTCCGCGAGTGGGCGGGATCCGTTACCATCTCCGAGGAGGAAGTCGAGAAGGAGAGGGGGGTCGTGGTGGAGGAGTGGCGGCTGCGCCAGGGCGCGGGCGGGCGCGTCCAGCGCGAGCAGTTGCCGGTGCTCCTCGCGGGGTCGCGCTATGCGGAGCGTCTGCCCATCGGCAAGACTGAGGTGCTGGAGACTGCTCCCGCCCAGCGCCTCCGGGACTTCTACGAGGACTGGTACCGGCCAGACCTGATGGCCGTCGTCGTCGTGGGTGACGTGGACGTAGATGCCGTAGAGGGCATGATCCGGGCGCGATTCGCGGACCTCACAAACCCCGCCGATGCACCCGAGCGAGTCGTCTACAGCGTGCCTATGCACGAAGAGACACGGTACGTCGTCTCAGCGGACCCCGAGCTTCCGCGCTCGCAGGTCTCGGTCCAGTTCAAGAGCACACCGAGCCCCACGCAGACCGTCGAGGACTTCCGCGAGGGTCTCGTGCGGGGCCTCTTCACGGGAATGCTCAATGAGCGCCTCGGGGAACTCGCGCGAGGCGAGGACGCTCCGTTCGCGATTGGCGTCGCGGGCATCGGTGGCGGGTTTCGGACGGTGGGCTTTGCGAACCTGCTCGCGCTCATGCCAGAGACAGGCACGCTCCCCGCGCTGGACGCCCTCGTGACCGAGGCCGAGCGGGTCCGCCGCTTCGGGTTCACGACGGGCGAGTTCGAGCGCCAACAGGCCGACCTCCTGCGGGGGATCGAGCGACAGCTTGCGGAGAAAGACAACACCCCTTCCAGCCGCTTCGCGATGGCACTGGTGAGCCAGTACCTCGAAGGAGACACGATGCCGAGCACCGAGCGCCGCGCGGAGTTGACGCGTGCCCTCTTGCCGACTATCACGTTGGACGAAGTCAACGCCGTGGCTGAGGCCCTGCTCCAGACCGAGAATCGCGTCGTCAGCGTGAGCCTCGCCGAGACCGAGGGCCTCGTGCTGCCCACCGAGGCGGAGCTAGCCGCCGTGCTCGACGCCGTCGCGGAGAAGGATCTCGAACCCTACGAGGATGCGATGACGGATGGGCCGCTCCTCGCGGAGCTTCCTGAGCCCGGCTCCGTCGTGAGCGAGTCGGTCTGGGACGAGGCCAACGGCGTCACCGAGATGGTGCTCTCCAACGGGGTTCGCGTCCTGGTCAAGCCGACCGACTTCAAGGCGGACGAGGTGCTGATGACCGCGTTCAGCCCCGGCGGCACCTCGCTGCTCGACCTCGACACGTACCGTGTCACCAACTTCGCGACTTCCATCGTGAGCGAGGGCGGTGTCGGATCGTTCGACGCGGTGGCACTGGGCAAAAAGCTCGCTGGGCAGGTAGTGGCGGTGCGGCCCACACTTACAGAGCGCGAGGAGGGCTTCACCGGGTCCGCCTCGCCAGACGATCTGGAGACGCTGTTCCAACTCGTCCATCTCTACGCGACCGCACCCCGCGAGGACCCGGCCGCACTGACGACGCTCCGCAACCAACTGGGGGCTTTCTTCGCCAACATGGGCGCAAGCCCGGAAGGCGCGTTCCGCGATACGGTTTCGGTCACGCTCGCGGACTACCACCCGCGCCGCGAGCCGCTTTCCATGGACCTCGTGAACCGGCAGGACCTCGCGGCCTCTCTGGACGTCTACCGCGAGCGCTTCGCGGATTTCGATGACTTCACGTTCGTGCTCGTCGGAAACGTGGACCTGGAGGCGGTGCGGACCTATGCCACGCAGTACCTCGCCACCCTCCCGACGCTGGACCGCACCGACGAGCCGCGCGATATCGGCGTGCGGGCGCCGGAGGGCGTGATTGAGAAGACCGTGAGGCGTGGCGTGGAGCCGAAGGCAGAGGTCCAGATCACGTTCCACGGTGAACTGGACGCTTACTCCCTGGAGACCACCAGCGCGATGCGTGTCCTCGGCGAGGTGCTCCAGACACGTCTCCGCGAGGAGCTGCGCGAAGAGCTCGGGGGCGTCTACTTCGTCCGCGCCTCGCCGTCGGTCTCGCGCGAGCCTGTCCCGACGTACCGTCTCACCATCGGATTCGGTACCGACCCCGGCCGAGTAGATGAACTCATCGGCGCCGTGATGGGGGCCGTCGAGGAGGTCAAGACCCAGGGGCCGGAGGAGCGGTTCGTGGAGAATGCCCGTGAGGGGGCCCGCCGCTCTGCCGAGACGGCCCGTCAGCAGAACCGCTACTGGCAGAGCCTCCTCGCGCAGGCCGCGCGCTACGACACCCCGTTGGCGGATCTGTTGGCGGACACCGACCGCCGCCAAGCCGCCACGCCGGAGAGCGTGCAAGCCACTGCACAGCGGTTCCTCGACACGAGCCGGTACGTCCAGGTGGTGCTCCTGCCCGAGGAGGGCGCGATGGAGGCCGCCGCCACAGACTGACCGCTGTGCCCGCCTCGGTGTCTCCACGGAGGTACCGAGGCGGGGGAGGAGGCAGGCCTCCAGCGCCTCCGTGGGCACAAAACGGCAGCGCCCCGCCTCCAACCGGAAGCGGGGCGCCGTGCCGAGGGCCGGAACCGTCGGGTAAGAGTCCGGCTATTCGGAAGGGATGACGGCCGTGTCGTCCTCCACGAGGTCGGCCGGAGCCGCCTCGGTAGCGTCCTCAGTGGGGACGGCCTCCTCGGTGAGGGGCTCGCCCAGGCCCTCGTCGCCGACGGGCATCACGACCTCCTCGATACCGTCCACGGGCACGAGGTCCGCCTCGCCGACGGTCTCGGCGCCACGGTCCACGATCAGCGGCGCGATGACGAGTGCCACGACCGAGATCAGCTTGACGAGGATGTTGAGGCTCGGGCCGGAGGTGTCCTTGAGCGGGTCGCCCACGGTGTCACCTACGACGGCCGCCTTGTGCACGTCGGAGCCCTTGCCGTAGCTCTTGCCGTCGAACTCGACGCCGCCCTCAATGCGCTTCTTCGCGTTGTCCCAGGCGCCACCGGCGTTGGACTGGAAGATGGCCATGAGCACGCCGGAGACGGTCACGCCCACGAGGAGGCCACCGAGCATGTTCTTGTCGTAGAAGCCGATCGCGACGGGCGCGAGGAGCGCGAGCATGCCGGGGAGCACCATCTCGCGGATGGCGGCCTTGGTGGAGATGTCCACGCAGCGCGCGTGGTCCGCCTTCGCGGTGCCCTCGCGCAGACCGGCGATCTCGTTGAACTGACGGCCGACCTCCTTGATCATGTCGCCCGCCGCGCGGCCGACGGCGTTCATCGCCATCGCGCTGAAGACGAACGGCAGCATCGCGCCGAGGAGCACGCCTGCGAGGATGTTCGGGTTGGCGACGTTGATCGTCTCGATGTTCGCCTGCTGCATGAACGCCGCGAAGAGTGCTAGCGCCGTCAGTGCGGCAGAACCAATCGCGAAGCCCTTGCCGATGGCGGCCGTCGTGTTGCCGACGGCGTCGAGGGTGTCGGTGCGCTCGCGGACCTCCGGCGGAAGCTCCGCCATCTCCGCGATGCCGCCCGCGTTGTCCGAGATCGGACCGTAGGCGTCCACAGCGAGCTGGATGCCCGTCACGGAAAGCATACCGAGTGCCGCGATGGCGATGCCGTAGAGACCGGCGGCCCAGAAGGCGCCCATGATCGCCAGCGCGAGGACGATGGCCGGAAGACCCGTGGAGTACATCCCGACGCCGAGGCCCGCGATGATGTTGGTCGCGGAGCCGGTCACGGACTGGCGCGCGATGTTCGTCACCGGCGGAGTGTGGGTCGCGGTGTAGAACTCCGTAATGAGGCCGATGGCCGTACCGGCCGCGAGGCCGATCACGACCGCCCAGAAGACGCCGAGTGAAGTGTAGGTGAACGTGCCCACGATGGGCGTCGTCGCGGTGAAGCTCTCTGGCACCATCGCGCCGATGATGAAGAACGATAGGACGGCCATCACGCCCGCCGCGCCGAACTCACCGATGTTGAGCGCGCGCTGGGGGTTGCCGCCCTCTTTCACCTTGACGAAGAAGGAGCCCAGGATGGAGACGAGGATGCCGACGGAGGCGAGCACGAGCGGGAGGAGCACCATGCTCAGGCCGCCGAGGTCGTCGCCGCCGAGCGCGGCGAAGAGGCCCGCACCGAGCACCATCGCGCCGATGATGGAGCCGACGTAGCTCTCGAAGAGGTCCGCGCCCATTCCGGCCACGTCGCCCACGTTGTCGCCCACGTTGTCGGCGATGGTCGCCGGGTTGCGGGGGTCGTCCTCGGGGATGCCCTCGTAGACCTTGCCCGCGAGGTCGGCGCCCACGTCAGCGGCCTTGGTGTAGATGCCGCCGCCCACGCGCGCAAACAGCGCGATGGAAGACGCACCCAGCGAGAAGCCCGCGAGGACGTTGAGGAGGCGCGTGATCTCGTCGAAGTCGAGGCCAGCGGCGCCCACGTCGAAGAGGTTGGAGTAGACGAGGTAGAGCGTGCCGAGGCCGAGGAGACCGAGGCCGACCACCGAGAGGCCCATCACGAGGCCACCCGAGAAGGCGACGTTGAGCGCGGGGCCGAGGCCCGTCCGTGCGGCGTTCGTGGTGCGGACGTTCGCCTGCGTGGCGACGCGCATCCCGAAGAAGCCGGCGAGACCGGAGCAGATCGCGCCGATGATGAACGAGAGAGCGATGAGCGGCGAGGAGTCCTCGCGCGAGAGGTTCGCTAGCAGCAGCAGCGCCGCCACGACGACGACGAAGACGGCCAGCACGCGGTACTCGCGGCGGAGGAACGCCTTGGCGCCGTCCTGGATGTCGCCCGCGATCTCAGCCATCCGGTCGGTGCCGACCGGCTGCTTGTTGACCCACTGGGTGCGGAGGAAGGCGTAGCCGAGCGCGATCACACCGGTGATCGGCACGAGCAGCGCCAGGAGGGATTCGCTGAACATCGAAAGGGTTGGGTGAGTGTCGGGTTGAGAGCTCGGGAGGGGCGCTCCTGAGGGGCGGGCGCTAGGCCCGTCGGTTGTAGCGGTTCATGGCGGCGTCCATGCCGTCGGTCGCGAAAGCGAGGGCAGCTTCGGACGCGAGGGCGACCGCCTCGGCAGCAGCGTCGCGCTGGTCGTCCGAGAAGGGCGAGAGCACGTAGTCCACCTGCTGACCGGGGGCGAAGCTATCCCCCACGCCGATGCGCAATCGGGGAAACTCGGTGGAGCCGAGGGCCTCGATCACGCTCTGGACGCCGTTGTGGCCGCCTGCGCCGCCCTTCGGCCGGAGGCGGAGCGCGCCCACGTCTAGCGCGAGGTCGTCGTAGACGATGAGGATGCGCTCGGCGGGCACGTCGTAGCGGGCCATGAGCGCGGAGAGCGGGCCGCCGCTTCGATTCATGTAGGTCTGCGGCTTCGCGAGCAGAATCTCCGATCCATCTGGCGCCTGTGCGAAGGCTACCAGCGCGTCGTCCAGTCGGGCCGTGAGCGCCACGCCAAGCGTGTCCGCCAGCCGGTCCACGGTGGCGAAGCCCACGTTGTGGCGCGTACCTGCGTATTGTGGCCCGGGATTGCCGAGGCCGACGAGAAGAGCCTCGGGCCGGGCGGGAGGCGTGGTGGGGCCTCGCGAGAAGAGACGGGAAAAGAAGCCCATGAGTCAGGAGAGACGGGGACGATCACCCTACCGATGTCCGGCGTCTCGCGGGGTGGATGCGGCGCGAAACCCTGCGCCTCGGTGAGCCCGCACGAGCACCGAGGCGGGCAGGGCCAGACGGAACGAGGCGACCCCAGGTGCCCGGAGTCGCCTCGCGCGATGCTGGAAGCAGAGGGTTAGCCCTCGTCGCCGTCGGCCGGTGCGGCGTCGTCGCCCTCAGGGGTAGCGCCGAGCCCGAGGAGGCCGTCCTCGTCCTCCTCGACCACCTCGACGCGCGGGGCGGTGATGGTGACGATGGTCCGGGCCGGGTCGGTGAGAACTTCCACGGAGTCGCCGAGCGCGAGGTCGCCGACGTGGAGCGAGTCGCCGATCTCCAGCGTGGAGATGTCGATGGAGACGTGGCCGGGGATGTCCTTCGGGAGGCTCTGGATCTCGAGCTCGTAGAGCGGCTGTGCGAGCTGACCACCTGACTTGACGCCCGGCGCGGTGCCGTCGAGCTGGATCGGGATGGTGAGCGTGAGCTTCTGGCCCTTGGTCAGCGCGAGGAAGTCGACGTGGATCGGCTCGTCGGTGATCGGGTGGAAGTCGGCGTTCTTGAGGATGGCCTCGTGGTCCTCGCCGTTCATGTTCACTTCCACGCGGTATGTCTCGGTGGTGTGGATGAGCGGGCGGAGGTCGAGCGTGGGCACGGAGAAGTGCACGGGCTCGGTGGAGGGGCCGTAAAGCACGCAGGGCACGCGGCCCTCGTTGCGGGTGGCCTTGGTCGCCTTTTTGCCGGTCTCGCGAGGCTCGGCGGCGATGAGAGAAATGGAGTCCATGGGTCGTGGGGTCGGAGTACGAGGTACAGGGTGCGGGGCGCGCCCCGTACCGGACTTAGTCAGCGAAGAGAGTCGAGATCGACTCGTCGGTGTAGATGCGGTGGATGGCGTCGGCGAAGAGCGGGGCGACGGAGATGACCTCCACCTTGGGGCTCTCGCGCTGGAGCGGGATGGTGTCCGTGACGATGAGGCGGCTGAGCGCGCTCTCCTCGATGCGTTCGAAGGCAGGGCCGGAGAGCAGCGCGTGCGTGCAGAACGCCTGGATGTCGAGGGCGCCCGCCTCGCGGAGGGCGTCGGCGCCAGAAGTGAGGGTACCCGCCGTGTCCACGAGGTCGTCGATGAGGAGGCAGTCGCGGCCCTCTACGTCGCCGATGATGTTCATGATCTCGACCTCGTTGGCGACGGGCCTCCGCTTGTCGATCAGCGCGAGGTCGGCGCCGAGGCGCTTGGCGTAGGCGCGGGCCACTTTGGAGGCGCCCACGTCCGGCGCGACGACCACGAGGTCCTTGCGGAAGGACTCGCCGAGTGGGTTCGTCTCCAGGTACTCCTCGAAGACGACCGATCCGTACAGGTGGTCCACGGGTACGTCGAAGAAGCCCTGGATCTGCGCCGCGTGGAGGTCCATCGTGAGGACCCGATCCACGCCCGCCTCCTCCAGCATTCGCGCCAGCATGCGGCTCGCGATGCTCACGCGCGGCTGGTCCTTGCGGTCTTGGCGGGAATAGCCGAAGTACGGGATGACGGCCGTGATGGTCTTCGCGCTCGCGCGTCTGGCAGCGTCTACCATCAACAGGAGTTCCATCCAGTGGTCCGCAGGCGGCGGCGTGGACTGGATGAGGAAGACCTCGGCTCCACGGATGGACTCGTCGTACCGGACGTAGATCTCACCGTCCGAGAAGTTGCGGAGTGTCACGCCTCGAAGGCCCTCCACAGGCAGGTCGCCCGCTTGCGCCTCAGCCGCGATGCTCCGTGCCAGCGCCGGGTTGCACCGGCCGGCGAAGAGCATGATCGGGAGGTCGTGGAGGTGAGACATCGGGTCTGCGTGGGTGGGGAGCAGAACTGCCAGACTAGCGAACACGCGCGAGGCAGGGCTAGGCCGCGGGGATCGATTCACCTCGTTTTCGGTCGCGACGCCGGGACCGATGGGGCGTGGTACCTCGCCGCCGACTGGCGAGGGCGGGGAGCGGACGAGGCTCGTGCCGTCAGCCCGCTCCCCCCGTGCCGGATGAGTTGCCCCGGGAGGACTCGAACCCCCACTAACAGGACCAAAACCTGCTGTGCTGCCGATTACACCACAGGGCAAGAGTTCCGCGAAACGCGGCGAGCGGAACGGAGCGAAACTACAGCCACGACCGCCCTGGCTTCCGCGCAACTGTCGTGCTTTCCCTTCTTTTCACTCCCGATGCCGTCACGTTCCTCCTCCGTGCTCCCTTCTCGCGATGTCATCGGCGTGCTCGGCGGCCTCGGACCGTACGCGGGTCTGGACCTCGTGCGTGCCCTGTTCGACGAAACCGACGCGCATCGCGACCAGGAGCACCTGCCCGTCGTGCTCGTGTCCGTCCCGGGGCGCGTCCCGGACCGGAGCACCTGGATCGCGGATCACTCGGCGCCGAGCCCTGTGCCACCCATGGCCTGGGTTCTCCGCCAACTGGACGATACCGGGTGTGCCGTCGCGGGGATTCCGTGCAACACGGCCCACGCGCCCGCCCTCTACGACGCGTTGCAAGACGCGTTGGACGCCGACGGACGGGAGCTTCGGCTCGTTCACATCGTGGACGCCATCGTGGAGCGCGTGCGGGAGGTGGCGCCCGAGGCGCGCACGATCGGAGTGCTCGCGACTACGTCTTCGGTTCAGAACCGGCTGCACTCGGTCGGGCTGGAGGCGGCTGGGATGCAGGGGCTCGTGCCAGACGAGGAGCATCAGCGCCTCGTGCAGGCCTCCATCTTCGATCCCGAGTGGGGCCTGAAGGCGCGCTCCCATCCGCCCACCCCTCGCGCCCGCGAGGCGCTTCTGGATGCGACGGCCCACCTCGTCCAGCGTGGCGCCGAGGCGGTGATCCTCGGCTGCACCGAGCTACCACTGGCCGTCCCAGAGGCGTACGATCCGGTGTCTGGCGTACCCCTCATCTCATCCACGCGGGCGCTGGCACGAGCGCTCATCCGCGCGACGCACCCCGCCAAGCTTCGCCGCTGACCCCGCCTGCCTCGGTGCCGGGGCGGAGGGGACCGCCGTTCCGCCCGGCCAGAGCGGAGGCGGACTCTATCTTCGACGCCCGCCCGTCCCAGCGCTCCATGCCCCGTCTGTCTCGTCTATGACTGCCGCCAGCGGGGCATGGTGGAAGCGCCGGGTTGGCGGGGTGCCCGGCGGTGTCTGGGCGCTCGCGGGACTGGCCGTGGTGGCCCGCCTCGGGGCTGTGCTGGCGGGGGTTGGCGCGGACACGTTCTACGAGTACGGCGAGATCGCGGACCGCATCCTCGCGGGCGAGGGGTTCGCCTACGATCATGGGGCGGGTGCTGTCCCCTCGGCGTACGTGCCGCCGGGGTACGTGGCGTGGCTCCTGCCCTGGTTCGCCCTCGTGGAGGGCAGCACGCGGGTGGTGGTCGTGTTCTCCGCGCAGGCGCTCGTGGGCGGCGCGACGGTCCTTCTCGCGTGGAGCGTGGCCCGGCGCTGGGCGGGCGAGGCGGCGGGGTGGGCGAGCGCAGCCCTGTATGCATGCGTCCCAGCTTTTGTCGCTGCTGCGGCGACGCCGAGCGCGGCGGTCTGGGTCCACGCCGGGGCGCTCGGCGCCTTCGCGCTGCTCCAGCCTCGGCCCGAGGCGGGCAGGCGGGCCGTGGCTCTGGGGGCCGTCCTCGCGGTGCTCGTGCTCTTTCGAAGTGAGATGGCGCTCGTCGCTATGCTGGTGGTAGGCATCCTCGCGATGGAGCGGCGTTGGTCGGTGGCAGCGCTCGTGGCGTTCATCGTTGCCGCGGGGGTCGGGCCGTGGGTGGCACGAAACGCGGTCGAGATCGGGCGCCCGACGCTCACGACTGGGCTCGGTCTGAATCTGCTGCGCGGGCACAACGCGGAGGGGATCGGCTCGTGGACAGAGGTCAATGAGGTCCGGGCCGCCATCTCGCCTGGCCCCGGCTACGAGGCACGGATGGACGACGGCATGCGCGACCGGGCCCGCGCGAACATCGAGGCGGACCCGGTGCGGTCTCTTCGCTGGGGCGGGGTTAAGGTGGCGCGGCTCTGGATTCTGGATCCGGTGGAGCCCCGCGGGTGGCATCCGCTCTACCTCGCGAGCGTGTTGATTCTGTTGGGCCTGAGCGCGGTGGGGCTGCGGAGTACGCGTCCACCGCTGGAGTGGTGGGTCTACATCGGCACGTCCACGCTCACCGCCGCCGTAGTTTTCGCCTTCCTGCGGCACCAGGTCTTCCTCCTGGGAGCGCTCGTGCCCCTGGCGGGGACTGGCGCCGCTGCTCTCTACCAACGGTTTCGTTGAGATCGCCCGTCCATGCTGAAAGAGCGGAGTCTGCTTCTCCAGCGCGCGTTGTTCGTCGCGGATCTGACGCTGCTGATGCTGGCGTGGATGATCGCGTTCTGGATCCGGTTCCGGCTTCTCCACCCGGCCTCGCCCTACGCCATCGACGCGCTGGTGGGGACGAGCGGGATGGTCAACGCCGAGGGCCTCGTGGCGGCGGTGGACTACCTCCGCTTCCTGCCCATCGTGCTGGTGGTGTGGGGGGGCTCGTTCCTGCTCTCTGGGCTGTATCAGACGCGACGGGCGCAGCGCCTGACGCTCGTGGTCTGGGCCGTCGCGCGGGCGGTCGGGTTGAGTCTGCTCGTCTCCTTCGGGGCGGTGTTCTTCTACCGCGAGTTCTCATTCTCGCGGCTCCACATGATCCTATTCGGGTTGATCTCGTCGGGCTTTCTGGTGGGACTGCGGCTCGCGATCTACGTCGTCCTGCGCCGTGCGAGGCAGAAGGGGCAGAACCTCCGCCGCGTGCTGATCGCTGGCGCTGGGAAGGCGGGGCAGCGCCTCGCAAGGGCGTTCCGCCACTATCCGTGGATGGGCTTCGAGGTCGTCGGCTTTCTGGACGACCGGGGCGCGGAGGTGCAGGCGGAGCCCATCGACCCGTTCTACCCGGAGCAGACGGATCGTCCTCGCGTCATCGGCACGCTCGACGAGGCGGGTGAGGTGCTGGACCGACTCGCGGAGGAAGGTCGTGCGGTGGACCTCGTCTACGCCGCGCTTCCGCTCACAGCCTCGCGCAAGATCGAGGGCCTCGCGGCGACCTGCTCCACCCACACGGTCAGCCTCGCGCTGGTGCCGGACCTCTTCGCGCTGGACCTGCTGCTCAACAGCCGCATCTCGGACGTGGACGGCCTTCCGGTCATCCACCTCGTGGACGAGGCGCCGTTCGACGTGCGGACGGTCGTCAAGCGCGCGCTGGACGTGGCGTTTTCCAGTGCGGTCCTGATCGGCCTCTCGCCGCTCCTCCTCACGATTGCCATCGCGGTGAAGCTGTCGTCCCCTGGGCCCGTGTTCTATCGCCAGCGGCGGATGGGCCTCAACGGCCAGACGTTCGAGATGCTCAAATTCCGCTCGATGCCGGTCAACGCCGAGTCCGCCTCGGGCGCCGTCTGGGCGAAGGCGGGGGAGAACCGCGCGACGCGCGTGGGTGCGTTCCTGCGCAAGACGAGCCTGGACGAGCTGCCGCAGTTCTTCAACGTGCTGCGCGGGGACATGTCGGTCGTGGGCCCGAGGCCGGAGCGGCCGGTCTTCATCGAGGAGTTCCGGCACCGCATCCCGGGGTACATGCTCCGCCACAAGGCGAAGGCGGGCATCACCGGCTGGGCGCAGGTCAACGGCTGGCGCGGCGATACGAGCCTCGAAAAACGCATCGAGTACGACCTGTTCTACATCCAGAACTGGTCTCTCACCTTCGATGTCAAAATTATGCTAATGACGGTGGTGAAGGGATTCGTGAATGAGAACGCATATTAACAATTTGTATCGTTCTTGCTTGCTTCGCTCGTTACCCTGACACATGGGACTCCGGTTGTATCTCGATGGCATACCTCAGGAGACTCTAAGCCGGTTGCTCAGCGATCCGACCTACTGGCGTCCGTACGATGACCAATGTGAAGGTCTACGCGCGCAGTACGCCAAGAACGGCGCCCTGTCTGAAGAAGGCGAAGGGGTACGTCTTGTGGGGGGCGAGCTCGGCAAGGCATGGGACGCCTTGCACTTTCTGCTCGACAGAGGAAGGCGCGAGGGAGCACGCGAGCCGACTACAATGGGCGGGGCGGCAGTGCTCGGTGGACACGTCATGCCTTACTTGACTACGATGTACGACTATGCACCCCGCTATAACCTGCCTGGAGAAGTGATATCCATCACAGAGAGTCTGCATTCTGTTCAGGTTGGGGACTTGATGAGTGAGCACGGGGCTGGACTACTTGGAGGCGAGGTGTATTTCGTCCCGGGTCGTGCCTGGTCTTCGGGAGACCATCAGCGATATTTGGAGGACCGCTTTGCTCATCTGAAACGATTCTTCGAGCGGGTGGCTGAGCGAGGTTTTGCTTCGGTGCATGTGTTGACCTAGAGCACTGTAGGAGTAGTCCAGTCCTCCCGCCTCGGCGCCGAGGCGGTCGAGACGGCGGTTTGGCTCAACGAGGCGGCTTCCAAGTCGAACGCGGGACAGAACGTGCTCTCGCTTCTCCGGGAGGCTCAGAAGGTGAGCGCCGACGAGAGCCTGAACCTTCCGAGGATCGCGCTTAAGATGGCGACGGGGACGGGGAAGACCGTCGTGATGGGAGCGCTCATCCTGTACCACTACTTCAACCGTCAGGAGTACCGGAACGACCCGAGGTTCGCGGACTACTTCCTCCTCGTCGCTCCCGGGGTGACGATCCGAGACCGCCTCGGCGTTCTCCGAGCCGACACCGAGACGAGCCCGAACGCTGCCGAGGACTACTACCACGTCCGAGGCCTCGTGCCACGCGACCGCGAGCCCCAACTCAAAGGCCTCAACGCCCGGATCGCGATCACGAACTTCCACGCCTTCGACCCCAAGACGCTGAAGGGGAACAAGGCCGGGGCGTTCGACGGGAAGAAAGGGCCGGACGGGGAGAAGGTCGTCGCGAACGACATCCGGAACATCAAGAATCAGATCGTGGCGAAGCTCAGGGCCCTGAACGACGAGGAACGGGAGGCGGCTTCAGAGGCTGCAACAACCGCTTCCTGAGGCCTCATGTTCAAAAGTGCCCTATCATTGAACATGACCACGGTCTCATGTGCAGCGGTTGCACACGAGCCTGAGACGTGTTCAATCCTCGGCCCCTCTTGCACATGAGCTTCGACCGGACCGTCCCCTACAACGACCTTCCGGGCTTGCCCCCCGACCTCGGGGGCATGGTGAGCGGGATGATCCCCCTCGTAGTCTCGGCGCACCGGAGTTTGGCTGAGTTGAAGGGGTACTGTCAGACGCTCCCGAACCCGGAGCTGCTCCTCAACGCGGTCGTCCTCCACGAGAGCAAGGACAGCTCTGAGATCGAGAACATCGTGACGACGCAGGACGAGTTGTTCCGGGCGGCGGCGGCAGAGGCCGTCGGGGCTCGGGAGAGCATCCCGGCCCCCGCGAAGGAGGTTCTCCGGTATCGCGAGGCGGCCTATTGGGGATGGACCGAGTTGCAGCGCACGGGGCTCATCACGACGAACACCCTGAAGGGGATCGTGCAGAGACTCAAGGACAACGACGCAGGTGTACGCACGAAGAGCGTCGTGATCGGGAAGCGCTCTGGAGACGTGGTCTACACGCCCCCGGAAGGGGAGGGCGTCCTCCGCGATAAGCTGGAGAAGCTGGAGGCGTTCATCAACGACGACCGGGGAGCGGGAGCCGACATCGACCCGCTCGTGAAGATGGCCCTCGTCCACTACCAGTTCGAGGCGATCCACCCCTTCTACGACGGGAACGGACGGACAGGGCGCATCCTGAACGTGCTCTACCTCATCCAACAGGGACTCCTCCAGAGCCCCGTGCTCTACCTCAGTGCGTACATCCTCGGGCACCGCGCGGACTACTACCGGTTGCTCCGGGCCGTGACGGAGGAGGAGGACTGGGCGAGTTGGGTGCGGTACATGCTCGAAGGCGTCCGTGCGACTTCACAGGCGACGCTCGACCTCATTCGCGGCGTGAACGACCTGATCGAGACCACCGCTGAGACGGCGAAGGAGGGGATGAAGAACGGGTACTCCCGAGACCTCGTCCGCCTTCTCTTCCGCCAGCCCTACTGCAAGATCCAGTTCATCCTGGACGAGGGCCTCGCCGCCTCTCGGGCGACGGCCTCCCGGTACCTCGCAGACCTCGAACGGATCGGGGTGGTGGAGAGCCTCCAGGTCCACCGCGAGAAATACTTCATCAACTACCGACTGCTCGACATGCTCGCGAGCTTCCGACCCTAGACATCCACAGATGAGCGTCGATTCCATCAAGCACGGCCATGCCGACCGCCCCCACATCCCCTCCCAGGAAGAGGCGGGGTACGAGATCGCCAGTCCGGCGATTCAGAAAGAGGAGGCGAAGTCGGAGTACCCCAAGAGCCCCGTCGTACACCGGGGGCAGGACCCGGAGTTGTTCTGGCTCGGGAAGTACGGGGAGGACGACGCCGACGACCGACTGGCGGTGGACATCCGCTCTCTCTACCGCACGGAGCACGTGGCCCCGGAGGCCATCATCCGGGGGCTCTACCGCGTGACCGAGGCGGACGAGGCGCAGCCCGGCCTCTTCAACGTGAACGGGCTGTTCGGGAACGCGCCAAGCTCTTCCCTCTGCCCGATAGCATAATGCGCGTGTACGTCGCCAACACCGACTACGGTTGGTTTCGAAATCTCGCCTCTCTAGCAAGCTCGCCAGCGGGACTGGATGAGGCCAACTTCTGGCGTCCCTCAGGAAAACAGGTCGTCAAATATCTCGAATACGGCAACCCTTTCGTTTTTAAGCTGCGAGCGGAGCACGGGCATAAGATCGTCGGCTTCGGCTCGTGGGTTTCATTTGCGAGGCTGTCGATCGCAGAGGCCTGGAGCGCCTTGGGTAGTTCCAACGGGTATCCGAGTCTTCCAGAATTGTGGACTGCCGTAACTGGGCTGGCCGCCAGCCAACAAACGGAAGCTGGAGGCTACCAGCAGATTATCGGGTGCGATTTGATCGCCTCGCCAGTCTTTTTCCCCGATGAGATGTGGGTGGACAGTCCTAGGAACTGGGCGGGAAGCATCGTGTCCGGCAAGGGATACAGCATGGACGGTGGGGAAGGGCTAAGGATTTGGCAGGAGTGCCTCGCGACGGCTGAGCTTCTCAACAGCCATGTTCCAATCGGGAATCGCCCTGCTTCGGAGCCGGAGGTGCGGTTTGGGAAAGGCCAAGTGGTTTATCCGCGTTTGGGACAAGGGACGTTCCGGTTCGGGCTTCAACGCCTCTATGGTCGCTGCGCGGTGAGCCAGGAGCATTCTTTACCAGCGCTCGACGCTGCGCACATTATTCCCTACGGTCAAGAAGGTGGGACCCATTCCGTGCGGAACGGGCTTCTCCTTAGGGCCGACATTCATAGGCTGTACGATGCAGGGTACGTAGCCGTCACGCCAGACTATGAATTCAGGGTCAGCGGCCAGCTCCGCGACGACTTTGACAACGGAAAGGTCTACTATCGTCTCGAAGAGAAGATGAGTGGAAGGAAGATCTGGACACCTGCCGATGCACAACTAAAGCCCGATCCGTCAAGGCTAGAAGTGGCGATGGCACGCTTCCGCGGTGTATGAGCCTCTGGCGCAAGAGGCTTTGGATGCGAGCCTCCCCGACGACGAGGACGCGGCCCGTTTCGAGGAGCGAATCTTCGAGCACCTCAGGAGCGCCGGGATCAAGAACGGCATCCGGGAAGAGCAGGCCGTCTTCGTCCGCGTGGACCGGCTGGCGGACAGCGTGCTCCACGCCGAGGGGTACTACACAGACGTCTCCAGGGAGGAGCGGAAGGCCTACCTCCACATCGGCCCTCGCTTCGGGAGCGTGAGCAAGCAGGCCGTCAACGAGGCCGTCAAAGCCACCCGGAAGAAGGGGGACGCGGACTGGCTCGTGGTCCTCGGGTTCGCGTTCGAGTCCACCGTCGAGAATCAGGCCGTCACCACGTCGCTCGGGCAGTTCGAGGTCACGAAGGTGCGGATGCACGACGACCTCTTGCAGGAGGGCCTGCTCAAGAAGGACAAGAAGGCCGCCAGCTTCGTCACCATCGGAGAACCGGACGTGGCTCTCACCCGCCAGCCGGGCGGGACCGTGACCGTGGAGGTCCTCGGGCTCGACATCTACGACCCCATCCTCGACATCTACGACCCCATCAAGGATCAGGTCAAAGCGCGGTCCAAGGCGGACATCTCCTACTGGATGCTAGACGACGACTACGACGGCTCCAGCTTCGTGGTCCGGCAGGTGTTCTTCTCTGGTGGTCCGAAGGACGCCTTCAAGGACTGGGAGAAGGGCCTGAGCGACCTCGCGAAACGCCTCGCGAAGAAGAGCGCCCAGAAGACGCTCAAGATCGAGATCGACGACGAGGCCTTCGACCGGCTCTACGGTCACGTCTCTCACCCCATCCCGGTCGGTGACCGCCCCCGCCAGATCGCCGTGCGCGTGGTGAGTCAGTTCGGAGAGGAGAGCACGAAGGTCCTCGACGTGGAGCCCGAGTAGTCATGCCGAGACGTGACTCCGATCTCATGCTCGATGATGTGTTGACCGCCATCGACGCCGTCACGACGAAGTGGGAGAACGATGCGAAGCTGTGGCGGGACGCGGTCGCGAACTCGGATGACGAGACGCACCGGCAGAACTGCCTGAGGAGGGAGGAAGTCCTTCTCGCGTGCACGCGGTCTCTTCGGGCGGCCATCGCAGACCTCGACCTCTGAGGAGTCGCCGCGCCAGTCGGGCTCCTTCCTCCTCCTCACTCGTCTCCCGAGCCCAAAGGAAGGCGAGCAAACCCGTCCCGACTCTGCCCGCCGCGGCGCCGAGGCAGGACGGGTCGCGTGAGGAGGTCCAACCGTTCTTCGCCCCGTAACAGGGATCCGGGCCTCTAGCTTCGCGGCATGATCCTTCTCCGAGACCTCCGCCTCGCCTTCGGTGGCCGCCAACTCTTCGACGGCCTGACGTGGACCATCCGTCCCGGCGAGCGGGTCGGTCTCGTGGGGCCCAACGGGGCGGGCAAGACGACGCTGATGAAGACCATCGCGGGTGAGCAGCCGCTGGACGCTGGCGAGATCATCCGCGAGGGCAACGCGAGCGTCGGGTACCTCCGGCAGGACACCGAGGAGCACGACACCTCGCGCACGCCACTTCAGGAAGCCCGCGAGGCGTTCGCGGAGCCCCTCGCGCTGGAACGCGAAGCGCACCAGATCGCCGACCAGATGGAGGCGATGCCGGACCACACGACCGACGCCTACCACGCACTCGTGCGGCGGATGGGCCGCGTGCAGGAGCAAATGGCGATGCACGACGTGCACTCCATCGAGGCGCGCACAGCGACCGTCCTGGCCGGTCTCGGGTTCACCGCCGAGGAGATCGAGCGCCCGCTCTCCACCTTCTCGGGCGGCTGGAGAATGCGCGTGGTGCTCGCCAAGATGCTCCTCTCGGAGCCGGACGTACTCCTCCTCGACGAGCCCACCAACCACCTCGACATCGAGTCGATCGGCTGGTTGGAGGGGTACCTGAAAGCCTACCCGGGGGCGGTCGTCCTGGTGAGCCACGACCGGTACTTCCTGGACCGCATGACCAACCGCACCGCTGAGCTGGTGCGAGGCCAGGTGGACGAGTACGCGGGCAACTACGATTTCTACCTGACCGAGCGAGAGGAACGACGGCGGCTGTGGACAGCGCGCTACGAGAATCAGCAGAAGGAGATCGCGGAGATGGAGCGGTTCATCACCCGCTTCCGCGCGAAGGCGACGAAGGCCAAGCAGGCGCAGAGCCGGATCAAGGCGCTGGAGCGGATGGAGCGCATCGCGCCGCCGCCCATCGAGGCGGGCGAGATCCACTTCCGCTTCCCGGACCCGCCGCCGAGCGTCCGTGTGGTGGCAGAGGTCACGCGGTTCTCGAAGCGCTACCCGGCGCCCGAGGGCGGCGAGACGGTTGTCTTCGAGGAGGCCCCGCGCTTGCAAGTGGAGAAGGGCGACACCATCGCGCTCGTCGGCAAGAACGGGGCGGGAAAGTCCACACTCGCTCGGATCCTGCTGGGGCAGGAGGGCTTCGAGGGCGATCTGGAAATCGGCGCGCGGGTGGAGGCGGCGCACTTCGCGCAGCACCAGGCCGAGGCGCTGCCGATGAACCTCGACGTGCTGGGCGCGCTTCGTGAGAAGGGCAGGGGCCAGTCGGAGACGGAGCTTCGCAGCCTCCTCGGTGCGTTCCTCTTTCGTGGCGACGACGTGTTCAAGTCGGTCAGCGTGCTCTCCGGCGGCGAGCGTTCGCGCCTCGCGCTGGCCCGTACCCTGCTCTCGCCCGCCAACTTCCTCGTGCTCGACGAGCCGACCAACCACCTGGACCTCGCGAGCAAAGAGGTCCTGTCCGAGGCCATCCGCCAGTACACCGGGAGTGTCGTCCTGATCTCGCACGACCGGCACTTCCTGGACCGCGTGGCCGATCGCGTCTGGTACGCCGAGGACCGCACGGTGCGGACCTACCGGGGCACGTACTCCGAGGTAGAGTGGCAGCGCGAGCAGGGCACCGCCGCCTCCGCGCTCCGGGCTGGGTCCTCCGCCGCGAGTCCCTCCGCCTCGGCCCCGAGGCGGGAGGAGCCCGCGACCAACGGCGCGGCGAAGAAACGGTCGTCGGGCGGGAAGAAAACCAAAGAGGAGAAGCGCCGTGCCGCAGAGGTCCGCCAGCGCCTCGCCAAGGTCATCCGGGGTGAGGCGACGCTGGACCCTCGCATGCTCTCGCCCGAGGAAGCCGAGTACGCGCTGGAGTCGGTCGAGAACGCGGTCGCGAAGAAGACGAAGGAAAAGACGGATTTAGAGGCCAAGATGGCGGATCCAGAGCTCTACGCGGATGCCAAGCGCTTCAAGGCTGCGATGGAGGCGCACGCGAAAGCGGAGGAGGACGAGGCGCGCCTGACGGAGGTCTGGGAGAGCCTCGCTGAGATCGTCCTCGCCTAGCGCGTCACCTGAATCGAGGGCGACGCGACGGGGACGCGCCGCTCGCCCTCGTGCGTGAGGGGCGCGAGGCGGATCGTCCCCGGCTCCTCATCGCCCCCAAGCGGCTTCGTGGCCTTGTGTGTTATAAGCCACCGGGCCAGGAGAAGACGTGGGGCCGAGGACGGTCCAGGCCGCGAGGCTGCGCGTGCGGATGGGTCTGATGGGATATCGGACTGATCGGTTTTGATCGTCGGATCGGTAGACTCAGATACGCCTTCCCCCGGCCCCACCAGCCCTCATGTTCCGCTTTCTCCGCACGGGTGCCCTCGCACTCGTGCCGCTTCTATTTGCTAGCTGCCTCGCCCCGCGTTCCGTCGAGGGCGTGGAGGAGCGCACACACGGTTCCATGCCGTCGAAGGTGGCTGCGACCGACACGCTTCCCGGCATTACGCTCGTATCGCGAAGAGAATGGGGCGCTCAAGACCCCATCGGTGAGATGCGCCCCCACACGCCAGTCGCACTTACCATCCACCACACAGCCACGCCGCAGGCGCCGGACCGAGATCCGCGCGGGACGCTGCGCAACCTCCAGCGGTTTTCCATCTCGTCGGACACGTTGGACGACGGCCGCCCGAAGCTCCCGTGGCCGGATGTGCCGTACCACTACTACATCGCGCCGGACGGGACCATCGTGGAGGGCCGCGACGTGCGCTTCGAAGGGGACACCAACACTGGTTACGACCTGACCGGTCAGGTGCAGGTCGTCGTGGAGGGCAACTTTATGGCGGAGGAGCCGACGGCGGAGCAGGTGGCGAGCCTTGTCCGGCTGGCCGGAGCGCTGAGTACGCGATGGGGCATCCCGCCGAGCCGTGTGATGGGGCATCGCGATCACGAGGGCCGGGTGGAAACCTCGTGTCCGGGCGATGCGCTGGCGGTCCACTTCCCGGCGGTTCTCGCCGCGATGACGGGCGGCTGACTCCGCCCGCCTCGGTACCCCCACGGCCTGCCCGAGGCGGAGCTAGCAGGGAACGCGCTCGCGCCGGGCGAAGGCGTCGGCCTCGTGCTCATACCAGTTGTCGAAGTAGCACCCCTGGTACCCGTCCGGGATGCCCTCGATGAGCACGTACCCGACGCCCATGGCCGCAGGATTGTCGAGGTAGATCCACTCGGAGAGCGACCGGTAGAGGCCGGAATCCTGCAGCGGATCGTCCAGCCGAGCGTGGAGTGTTCCCGCGCGCAGGTACTCGCGATGTTGGAGCACATGGACCATCTCGTGCGCGACGAGGTAGTACCATCGCTCGTCGCTCGGGCTCTCCTGGAGGTACACCGAGTTCAGAAGCGCGAACGACCGGGGCGGGTCCACGACGCCGAGCGGCCCTCCCGATCCCTCCTCCCCGGAGAAGATGGGTGTGCCGAGCGCGGCAGTCCGCGCGAGGTCCAGGCGGTGATCTGCGAGCATCAACCCCACGGCGAGCGTGTTGAGCGGAAGGAGGCGGGCCTTGACCTCCCGCGTCAGAGGCCGCACGTCGAGGCGGACGATCCCCGCATGGAGCGAGAGGCGGCTCAACGGTGGCCGGTCCAGTGCGGCGTTTTCCACCACGGAGGCGCCGGTCTCGTGGACGAGAAGCGCAGGCCATCCCCATGCGAGCGACTCGTCGGCGTAAATCTGCCCTGTCATCCACTTCCCAGCGTACAAGCCGGTGCCTCCCGCTGCGCCCACCAGCGCGCCGCGCCCGGCCCGTTCCCAGACGGTCCCGCGATCTCCGTTGATCGCCGCTCCTACCGCCCCTACGACCGCCCCGAAGCCGACGTTGTACGCCATCAACTCGGCGTCTTGGCGGCTGGCGATCTCCAGGCGGCCATCGGGTTGGCGAACGGTCCCGCAACCCGTGAGTGTGAGCGCGAGGAGCAGGATTGGAACGAAGCACCTCATGTAGAGCGGACGGCGGGCCAGCGCCAGAGGAGAATGGGGAGCGCGAGGACTGCGCCGATGGCGCCCGCCAGCGCGTCGAGTGGATCCGCTGTGGCGCGCGGCATCGCGAGTTGAACAGCCTCAGCGAGTGCGCACAGCACGACGCCATACATGACAGACGGGAGTGGAGAGGTGCGCGAGACGAGCATCTGCCACATCGCGAACGTAGTGCCTGCGAAGAGGCTCGGCGCGATCCCGAAGAACCAGTGCGAGCGGATCCCCATGTCCAGCGCCCACGTCCGCACCGGGCCGACGCATGCGATCCAAAGCACGGCTGCGACGCCGGTCGCCCATGCGAGGCGGCGGTCTCGCGAGCCCGTAAACCGCTCCCAGGGAGATCCTGACGACCCCCGGCTCATACGCCGAGGACAGCGCTCATGCTGCCGCTCGTGATGGAGTGGTCGCTGGGCCCAGCCGTTGGGAAAACCGGTTCGCTGGCGGCGAGGTCGCGGAAGAGCGGCAAGACGAACGTGTGAGTCGGTAGGGGCGAAGATACCGAGGTACAGGCCAGGGCCAGTGGGAAGGGGCCAGTGGGGCGCCTGGCTCCTGCTCTCCGGGTCCTTGAGTCCGTCCGCCTCGGTGCCGAGGCGGGCGAGGTGGGGGGCTCTGCATCCCACACCGATGCTCTGCGCTTGGCATCAACCGGTGCGTTCGCTCGTTCCTCGCGAGCTAGATCCGTTCACGGTCCTCCCGTTCATCGGCCCTCGCGCCGTGCGATCTTGCGCCGAGTCTCCCCGCGCCCATGTATCCCTACGTCTCCGACATCTTCCAGGACCTCTTCGGGTTCGAGTGGCCGTTGCCGTTCCCGCTCAACTCGTTCGGCCTGATGGTCGCGCTGGCGCTTCTCACAGCGACGTGGCTGGCACGGATCGAACTGGATCGGCTCTACGCGCGAGGGCTCATCGCGCCGGTCCGTGCGAAGGTGCCCGACGCGAAGGGCCGCGAGCGCGAGCGCGACGTGAGCCCCTCGTTTTACATCTGGACGCTGATGGGCATCTCAGCCGTGGCGGGCATCGTGGGGTCTAAGCTGTTCAACATCATCGACTTCTGGGAGGAGTTCGTCCAGAACCCCATCGGGACCATCTTTTCAGGCTCGGGGCTGACGTTCTACGGCGGATTGATCCTCGCGTCCATTTCCGTCGCGTGGTACGCCCATCGCAAAGGCATCCATGTGCCTCGTTTGGCGGATTCCATCGCGCCAGGCCTCCTCGGCGCGTACGGCATCGGGCGGATCGGCTGCTACCTCTCCGGTGACGGCGACTGGGGGCTGTGCTCCAGCCTCGTGGACAAGCCTGGGTGGGTGCCCGGGTGGCTCTACAGCGAGACATTCCCGCGCGCGTTCGTCTATGGACCGCGCCTCGTGGGAGATGAGGTGGTGGACATCCAGGACCCGGTTACGTTCAACGAACTCGTGCGCGGTGTGGAGTGCACCGTCGCCAATGCGACCGGTGTCCTCCCGACGATGCTGTACGAGTTCGTGCTCTGCGCGGCGCTGGGCGGGGGGCTCTGGTTGCTCCGCAAGCACCCGTTCAAAGCGGGCTGGCTCTTCTCGCTCTTCCTCGTGATCCAGGGCCTGGAGCGGTTCCTGATCGAGTTCATCCGCACCAACCGCGAGTGGGCGTTCGGCCTCTCGCAGTCGCAGTGGATCTCCATCGGGCTGATGACGGCTGGCGTGATCGGTCTCGTGATGTTGACCCGGCGCGTGCGTCCGGGCTGGGGCGATCCGCCCGAGACGGCCACCGAGGCGGAGCCGGTCGCGGCGGCATGACGGAGTCTCGCGAGATCCTCGACGCCCTCCTCGGCGCGCTCGACGCCTGGGAGGAGCCGCACGACCCGCACCCGAGCCTCAAGCCCGACCCTGCCCGCCTCGGGCGCGCGATGGACGAGTTCACGGCCCGTCTCACCGCGCCGACGGATGGCGAGGAGGATGGCATCTATCCGTTCGGGCATCCGCGATACGCGGGGCAGATGCTCAAGCCACCGCACCCGGTCGCCTGGGCCGCCTACGCCGCCGCGATGCGGCTCAACCCCAACAACCACGCGCTGGACGGTGGCCCGGCTACCGGCCGGATGGAGAAGGAGGTCGTGCGCGATCTCGCCGCGATGTTCGGCTTCCCGTCCGACGCGCTCGGGCACCTGACCAGCGGGGGGACGGTCGCGAATCTGGAGGCCCTCTTCATCGCGCGGGAGGTGGCACGCGAGGTCGGACGCACGCCCCGGCTGGCGGTCAGCGCCGAGGGGCACTACACACATGCGCGGATGGCCCACGTCCTCGGCGTGGAGGTCGTCACGCTTCCTACCGACGCCACCGGTCGCCTCGACCTCGATGGGCTCGCCGACGCGCTGCGCGAGCACGACATCACAGTCGTCGTCCTCACGGCGGGCACGACGGGCCTCGGCGCGGTGGACCCTATCGCGGAGGCGATTCCACTTTGCCGAGAGCATGGCGCCCGTGTTCACATCGACGCGGCCTACGGCGGGTTTTTTTGTTTGCTGGCAGGATCTGCGGAGGCCAGTGGGGAGGTGGGTGCCGCCAGCGGAATCGAGGGACTCCCTACAGCGGATTTTTGCGCTATCGCCGAGGCGGACTCCGTCGTGGTGGATCCGCACAAGCACGGCCTCCAGCCCTACGGCTGCGGCGCCATCCTCCTCCGCGATCCGTCCGAGGGCCGCTTCTACCGCCACGACTCGCCGTACACCTACTTCACCTCGGACGCGCTCCACCTCGGCGAGATCTCGCTGGAATGCAGCCGCGCCGGTGCCGCCGCCGCCGCGCTCTGGCTCACGCTTCGCGCGCTCCCGCTCGCGCCGGACGATGGTCTCGGTCCGATCCTGGCGACCACGCTTCGTGCGGCCCGGGAGCTGGCCTCGCGTCTGGAGGCCTCGGAGCGGTATCGCGTCCTCGCGCCGCCCACGCTCGACATCGTCGGCTACTATCCCGAGGCGGGCAGTCTCACTGCCGTCGACGCCGCGAGCGCAGCAGTCTTCGACCGGGGCATGTCTGAGCCGGACCCGGTCTATCTCAGCCTTTTCCGCGTGGACGCCGACCGCTTCCCGCCGGAGATCGCACGCGACGCACCGCACGCCCGAATCCTTCGGAGTGTGCTCATGAAGCCCGAACACGAACTCTGGGCAGAACGACTGGCAGACCGCCTAGAAGCCGTCGCTGCCAGCTGACTCCCTCCGCCTCGGCGCCGAGGCGGGCGGACCCGGCGAGCTTTTCGTTTGACGGTAGCGGGGGAGGCGACCACTTTGCGAGGCCTCATTTCTGTCTCTGCTCATGTCCGATCCCACCGTCGTCGCCGGTCGCTCACCCGTCCGCGAGATCCTCGACTCTGACCCTCGCCGCATCGAGAAGGTGATGCTGGCGCGAGGGCGCGGAAAGCTGGAGGCGGGCATCGAGAAACTCCGCCGGGCGGCACGAGACGCGGATGTGCCGGTGCAGATGGTGCCGCCGCAGGCGCTGGACCGGGCCGCGCGAGGCGCTACGCACCAGGGCGCGGTGGCGCTCGTGGCGCCCATCGCGTACCGAGACGTGGACGCGCTCCTGAGCGAGATCGCGCCGACGCTGGACGAGGTCAAGGCGCAGGCGCCGCTCGTCCTCGCGCTAGACGGCGTGGAGGATCCGCACAACTTCGGGGCGATCCTGCGGAGCGCGGTCGCCGCCGGGACTGCGGCCGTCGTGGTGACGGATCGCGGGATGGCGCCACTCTCGGCGGTCGCGGTGAAGGCCAGCGCAGGGGCCGCGCTCCGGGCGCCGCTGGGACGCACGTCTGATCTCGCGGCGACGCTCGCGGCGGCGAAGGAGCGGGGCTACTGGGTCGTCGGGCTGGAGGGCGCACCGGAGGGCGATGCTCGTGCTACGACGGTCTGGGACTGGGACTGGAGCCGCGCGACGGTTCTCGTGCTGGGCCGAGAGGGAACCGGCATGAGCCGCCCCGTCCGCGAGGCGTGCGACGCGCTGGCCGCCATCCCGATGCGGGGCGACGTGGAGAGCCTGAACGCGAGCGTGGCGGCGGGCATCGCGCTGTTCATCGCGGCGAAGAACCGGGACTGACCCTGCCCGCCTCGGGACCGAGGCGGAGGGAGCCGACGTGCGGAAACACAGACGCGGCGGCCCGCCGAGCGAGCCGCCGCGCTTTCCCTCTGACCGGGCGGGGACCCTATGGGCTCACCCCGACCCGATTTCTCTCACCCAACCCAGGGAGAGATCGGTGCGGCCGCGCGCCGGAGGGGAGGCGCGTCTGGCCGGGCGCGCCTAAGAGCGGCGCCGGAGACCGTACACGATTTTGCGAATCGTATCGAACTGGAGGTAGGGATGCTGCTCGCGAAGCTCTTCGATGGCCTCGTAGGCTGGGACGTTCTCGCGGCGCATCGCCTGGAACTGCTGCCGGATCTGGTAATCACGGACGCCCTTTTCGTTGAGAAGGTTGTGTTGCTCCAGGACGGCGTAGACATCGGCCTCCACGAGGCCCGAGAGAGGATTGGGGCTAATGAGTTCCATCGGTAGGGTCGGCGGCGGCGTGGCTTCAACGCAACAGTACAGCGCCATTCGGCGCCACCCTAGCGTGCCCCTTCTGAACGGTCGGTACCCTCGCGCGAACGGTTCTCCTAGTCCCCGAGTCGCGTGGCGTCCGGCGCGAGGCGGACGGAGTCCAGGCCCGTCTGGAGCGGGACAATCGCGCGCTGGATCGCGCTCCATGAGCGAGCCTCTAGGCGTCGGGGCTCGCCGCGTACCTCGCGGAGCCGCCCGACGGCAAGTAGCGTCTCGCCGATGCGGACCTCGTGGTCCCTGCCGAGTCGGACCTGCATCGTGCCCTCGCCGTCACTGAGCAGGAGGTCGCGGTCTGAGGGCAACTCCATCACGCGGCCAGTCACACTCGCGGTCACAACGCGGCGTTGGAGTGAGACCGTGTCGAGCCGCGCGAGTGTGAGGTCTCCGACATCGACACGCATCGGCCCTCCCATGCTCTCCGGGCCGACGGTGTAGACCGCCCACGCGCCGACGCCGAGCACTGCCAGTCCGCCGAAGACCAGGAGGACGCGCTTCATCCAGCGGAGGACTCGCGTGCGGAGCGAGTGACGGAGCGTAGCGAGGTGCCCTGCCAGAGGAGCGCGGCAGCGCCAAGGAGACAGAGGAGGAGCACCTGCGCCGCATGCGTCAGTATGGCGTACGAAGCCGCTGCTGTCGCAGACATCGCGAAGAGCAACACGAGCGTCTGGACGACCACGTAGTGATACGAGCCTGTCCCCCCCGGCGAGGGCAGCGACATCCCGATGGCACCGAGATTCATCAGCGCCCAGGCGTCCACGAGGCCGAGGCTGTAGGTCTCCGCGAACCCGAGCATCCGAAGCGGGATGTACGACCCGAGTGCGTACAGCACCCAGATGCCGAGTGTCGAGACGACGAGGCCCGTCCGTTGACGGACGCGGAGCAGCGAGACGAGGCCATCGCGGAAGCCCGCGACGAGCCCGCGCACGCGGTCGCCCCCGCGCGTGAGCGCGAGCCAGCCCAGCGCGAGGGTACCGAGACCAACCGCGACGAGCAGCAGCACGAGCACGGGAGCGGAGACCGGCAGTGCGGCCAGGCCCGCCTCGGCGTTGCGGAGGAAGGAGCCGGTGATCTCGCCGAGCCGGTCGCCGAAGAGGAGCACGACCGAGCCGAGCGCGAGGAGCAGCGTCAGCACGTCCAGCACGCGCTCCACGACCACCGTCCCGAAGACGCCCGCGAAGGTGTGGTCCGTCCGCGAGGCGAGGTTGCCTGCCCTCGCGATCTCCCCGAGGCGGGGGAGGGCCTGGTTCACGAGATACCCCACGAGCAGCGACGCGAACGCATCGCCGAACCCGACCGGTCGCTGCTCACCCGGCATCGCGCCCAACAGAAGTTGCCAGCGCCATGCCCGCAACGCGTGCGAGGCGATGACCACCACGAGGAGGGGCAACGCCCAGATCCAGCGCGCATTCGCCAGTGCATCCCCCACCACTGCGAGGTCAATGCCGCGCAGCGCCAGCCAGAGCAGCCCACCGCCGAGGGCGAACGAAGCGGTCAGGGTGAGGGTGGTCTTGAGTCGGTCGGACACGCGGGCGGAGCAAAAAACGGGCGCCCCAGCGTCTGCCGGGGCGCCGCAGGGAGTGCGAGGGACGCGGCGCTAGTCGCGAAGATCCACGGTCTCGGTACCGCGCGGAGCCTCGAACGAGAAGCGGCTCTGCGGAATGTTCGGATTGAGACGCACATTGCGGAGATCGAAGGCCAGCGTCGTGCCGTTCACGTCGTGGACGCGGATGCGGGTCGGGACGCCGTCCGAGGAGCGGGCGTAAAGCGTCACGTCGCGAACGGAGGAGCCTGCCTCACGCGGGCGCAGCGCCAGCACGTCGTGCTCCACGCCGCCGATGGTGGCCTTGCTCGCGCCGGTCGGGCGGAAGACGGCGAGGTAGTCCGTGAACAGCTGCCCGATCTGGAAGCCCACGTCCGAGGGGTCGTAGGTCTGAATGACGACCTGGGCCTCCTCCTCGGAGTAGGACCAGAGCGTGGTGCCGTCGGTCACGAGGGTCTGGCTCGGGAGGCTGAGGCGGAAGGCCTCGCCCTTGACCTGGATGGAGCCCCGAAGCGACTCGCCGCCGACGGACTGCGTGAAGTCTGCGGAGAGGGCGTTCACCGCGCCGTAGCGTTCCTGCAACTGGCGGGCGACGGTGTCCGCGTTTTGCGCGGTGGCATGTCCAGAGGAGAGGACGACGAAGGCGAGGGCGATGGTCGCCAAACGAACAGCGAGGCGGGCGAAGTCAGTCTGCATGGGGTATAGCGAGCGGTCGGGCCCGCGAGAGGTGGGACACCTGAGACAGGGTCAAACCGCGTGCCGCTAGTCGCGGAATGAAGCGTCGCGCGTGGGAAGATCCGAACGCGCCGGGAGCCGCAGACCGTGTGGGGACGAAATTCTGTCGGTCTCGATGCTGACTGCGTCCGCCACGGCACCGAGGCGGGCAGGGTGGAGTTGAGAGTGCCTCCCCAGCCTCCCCCGCGATAGATGCACATTCTCTCTGGTGGTCAAACCGGTGTGGACCGAGCTGCGCTCGATGCCGCGCTCCATGCGGGCGTCTCTGTCGCGGGCTGGTGCCCGGCGGGACGCTGGGCGGAGGATGGACCGATCCCGCCTCGGTACCCGCTTCGAGAGACGCAAACCGCAGACCCGGCCGAGCGCACGCGTCTCAATGTCCGCGATGCCGAGGCCGTTCTGATCCTCGCGAGGGGCGACCTGGCGGGCGGAACACGCCGTACCGCTGACATCGCGCGTGACACGGGCCGACCGCTCCTCGTGCTCGATCCCGCGACGGCCGACCCTCTCACTGCCGTCGATTGGTGCCGTCAGCACGGCGTGGACCGCCTCGACGTGGCCGGGCCGCGCGAGAGTGAGGCACCAGGGATCTACTCTGAGGCCCGGAGCCTCCTCGTCGCGATGCTCAGATACATCGGTTCGGGTCGTTGAGCTTGAACCGGACGGGAACCGTAAAGAGCACCTTGACGGGCTCCCCTTTGATGGATCCAGGCGTGAACTGCGAGCCCTCCACGGCGGCAATAGCCGCCTCGCAGAGTAGCGGGTCAGAGTTGGAAGCGGTGGGGCACCGGGCGTTGGTGACCGCTCCAGTCTCGTCCACGACGAATTGGACAAAGACGGTCCCTTCGATACCCGCCCGGCGTGCGGCTTCCGGGTAGAGCACGCGCTGCTGCAGCCCCTCGATGCCGCCGATTAACGTCGGCTCTTCCTCTACGAGCGCGTAGACCTCCGTCGTGTCTGGTGCAGAGGCTGGGGAAGCGGGTAGAGAGTTCGTGTCCTGTGACGCAACGGGAAGGGCGATCAGAGACATCAGCAGGACGAGGGACAGGCGCGCGAGCATCAGTTCAGGCGGAAGCGGACCGGGACGGTGAAGCGGACCTTGACGGGGCAGCCTTTTTGGTAGCCGGGGGTAAACCTGGAGCTCTCGATAGCTGAGATCGCCGCGGCACACAGTCGGTCATCGGGAGAGCGGGCGCAGAAGATCTCCGAAGGGGTCCCGATCTCATCGAGTACGAACTGCACGAAGACTGTTCCCTGGACGCCCTCGCGGCGAGCCATCTCCGGGTACTCCACCTGCATCTGCAGCCCCGCGATCCCGCCGATTAGCTGTGGGTTGACTTCGATGACCTCACCGTCTTCGGTCTCGCGTGGCACGCAGCGATCTGGATCGTTTAGCGAAACGCCCTGTGGAAGCGCAGGGAGTGCGATGGGTTCGGGTAGCCGGAAGGTCACAGGAAGGACGGTGCGGACGGCCACAGCCTCGCCGAGATGGCGCCCAGGTGTGAACGCCGAGGCTTCCACGGCCGCGATGGCAGCGGCACAAAGCCGGTCGTCTGGGCTTCGTGGGCATACCAGATCGTTCGCCGTTCCATCGGCGCTGACGACGAACTGGACGTACACACGGCCTTCCACGCCTTCCTGGGCGGCTTCGTCGGGGTAGACGACGTTCGCCGCTAGCGCCTCCATCCCGCCGATCAGCGCAGGCATCTCCCCGACGGAGTCGTAGACCTCGACCGAGTCGTGCATCTGCGCAAGGCCGGCGTGGGCTGTGAGCGCGAACGCGAAGAGAAGAGCGACGTATCGAATAAGTTATTCGATAGAGAACTGCACGGGAAGGGAAAAGCGCACCTTGACCGGCTGACCGTCCTGATAGCCGGGAGAGAACTCTGCAGTGCTCACGGCAGCCAAGGCCGCATCACACAGAAGAGGGTGGCCCCGGAAGCATTCGAGGTCGGTCACGTGACCGACCTCGTCCACGATGAACTGCACGAAGACGGTTCCCTGAATGCCTTCTGCCATCGCACTGGCAGGGTACTCCACCCGACGTTGCAGTTCCGCGAGACCGCCGATCAACTCCGGCTCTTGCTCCACGACCACATAGACCTCTACCTCCTCCTCTGGGGCGGAAGGCGGGGGCTCTACCACGCGGTCCATGTCGATGTCCTCGACCTCGGTCAACTCATCCCCGACCTCGCCGTCCGGCACGAACTCCACCCGGAGGGTGCCCGCCTCGGGGGAGAGCACGAGGCGGCGGGGCTCGCCGAGCTGCTCCGGCGAGAACGCCCCATTATCGGCCGGAGGCCCCGACTCCTGGACGGCGCGTTCGTAGAGGCGCCCTACCAGCGCACGGCCTTCCTCACCGGCATACCGCGTTTCATAGGAGTGGAGACGACCCTCAATGATGACGACCGTCAAGGCCTCCACCATTTGCGCGGGGGTGTCGTAGACGAGGGTGCCGGAGCCGTTCTTGATGCGGCTTCCGGTGCGAGGCGGCCCGATGAGACGTTCCGCCTCGGCAGCGTTCCAGGGGCTCCCGAGCTGGCGGCTGACGAACGTGAGAGGCGAGATGCGTGGGGGCGCCGCAGGCGCTATTGGTTGCGGCGGATTGGCCGATTCGCCTGACCCGTCGGTCAGCCGAAAGCGAATCGGGAGCGTAAACCGCACCTTGACGGGACGTCCACGCTGAATACCCGGGCGGAACCGGGAGGTCTCGACGGCCACGAGGGCCGCGTCGCACAGCATCTCGTGCGGGGTGCGAACACAGACAGCCTCCGTCACCTCGCCCTGCTCATCTACGACGAATTGGACGTAGACGGTGCCTTCGATTCCCGCTCGGCGGGCCATCTCCGGGTAGTCCACCCGTTGTTGCAGCGCAGGGATGCCGCCGATGAGTTCCGGTTCTTGCTCTACCACGTCAAAGATCTCCACCTCTTCGTCCTGCGCGAAGGTGGGGACGGCAGTCGAGAGGACCAGGGCGATTAGAAAGAGCGTGCGCATGGGGCAGGTATCGTAAGGGGAGTCGGGGCTCACATCGCTCCATCTGTGGCCGACGCTTCGAAGGCAATCACAAGCAAGACAACAGAACGGCGTGTCGGTCCCCTCTACGCGAGAATCGATAGGTAGCGTTGGCCTTCTGTCTCGTCAAGTGCCGTTCACGTGGCGCTCGCCCCGCCGCCTCTGTCCCTGCCCAATACGCCCGGCGTACAGGTCCTCCCCAGACGCAATCCGTCGGTACGCCTTCCACAGGATCCATCCGACAATCCCGCTTCCCACGGTTACGGTGACGAGGAGCGGGCTCCAGAACGAGTGGTCGAAGGTTTGCCCCTCGGGAAGCCATTGCGGTTTGAGCCGCACATCCGGGTTGGTGACGGCTTTCCACGCGATCCAGGCCGTGCCCGCCAAGACCGAGAGCGCCAGCCCACCGAGCGACCAGCGGAGCATCGAGCGGCCTTGATCGCGAGCGTCGTGGCGGGGTGGTCGCGTCTCGGTGAGTGGAGCGTCGTCCGATGTGCCCGCCTCGGCCCCGAGGCGGGAGGGGTCGGAGTCAGTCATGGCTCTGAAGCGCGAGGCGTGCTGTGGAGAAGCGGGAAAGGTCGACGTCCTTCGGGCGCTGCCAGCACCAGAAGCGCTGGCATGGGAAGGCGTTCTCGTACAGCGCCCGGCCCACCACCACAGAGTCCACACCGGAGGGCGCGATGGCCTGGAGCGCGAGCAGGTCCGCGTAGCCCGAGACCCCGCCTGCGACGGTCACGCGTGCCCGGGTCAGCCCGTCCGCGAGGCGGCGGATGTTTTCCACGCGGGGATGCGGCTTCTCGCCCGTACGGTCCACGTCGGTGTAGACGATGCGGCGCACACCTCCGGCCTCTAACTGTGCCGCGAGCGCAGCAGGGTCGGGGACGTCCGTGTGATCGGGGTCGATGGCGAGAGTGACGCGGCTGGAGCCAAAGCGAGCGACCGCCGAGAGGGCATCGTCCACCGTCGCCTCGGTAACAGGGCCGAAGACGACGCGGTAGACGCCTGCATCTAGCGCCCCGGCTACGTCCGCCTCGGTGCGGATTCCGCCGCTCAGTTGGACCGGGATATCCAGCGCACTCGCGATGGCGCGGACCTCCGCGAGGTTGTCTTGCGGCGCATCGTGCCCCGGAGCGCCTGGAGTTCCACTCGCCGCGTCGAGATCGATCAGGTGGAGGACCTTCGCGTTCATCACGCGCCACAGCTTCGCCATCGCGACCGGATCGGCGAAATAGGCCGACTCCGTCTCGTAGCGGGCGTTCCGTACACGAACGCACTCACCACCGTGGAGATCGAGGGCAGGAATGACGAGCATGGCGGAAGATCGCACCGGAGGGGCGTGGCGGTGACATCGCCCCCGGGCACAGGATCGCTCTATGTTGGACCGGCTTCCTTCCCACCACCCGGGTGCCCCACGCGTTCCCGCGACTCCCCGTGTTCGTTGCACTGCTGGCCGTACTCACGGTAGCGCCGCTTTGCTACGCGCAGCCAGGACCCGGCGTGCGGTTTGCACCCCCTGCCCCCGGTACGCTCTCCGGTACTCGGAATGTCATCTATGGCATCGATCAGGACCCGACGGGGTATCTCTGGATCGCGTCGGAATATGGCCTCCATCGCTACGACGGAGTGGAGTTCGTCGCCTTCCGTGCGGATCCGAGCAACCCCGCCTCCCTGCCCGGCAACCGCATCACCGGCGTCTCCGTCGCGCCCGATGGCGCCGTCTGGGCGGCGGTGGACCGCTACGGGGTCGTCCGCTTGGCGCCTGAGACGTGGGCCGTCACGCGGTACCGGCTGCCCGAGGACCTGACGATGGACCCATCGGTGGCCGTGAATGCGCGCGGCGAGGTCTGGGTGACGCACGGAAGCTGGGACCCCGAGGTCAGCGGGATTCAGTGGAAGGCAGCTCCAGTCGTCCGGTTGGATCCCGAGGCCCGGACGTTCCATCCGCTGACCGGGGTCGGGGTGCAGCGGCGGGGCCTCCACCTCGACGCCGAGCGCGGGCTCTGGCTCGTGATGCGGGACGGACTGCTCCAGCGCACCGCGACGGGCTGGCGGCGGCACCCGCTGACGGCCCCGGCCCCGGTGCGGGGCGCACAAATGCGGGTCATCAGTGAGGGACAGCTTTTCGAACTCCGAGACGGACGCTTCCGGCCCGCGACCGTTCCGCCGATCTCCGATTTCAGAGGGGATCGCTACAGCGAGTCGGTCGTGGACGCGGACGGCATCCTCTGGACGAAGACCGACGGTGCGCTGACGGCGCTCCACCTCGACTCGGGCCACCGCGTGGACTACCGCCCTGATCCCTCGCGGGAGTCGGCCCTCCCCGACGCACAACTCAGCGAACTGTTCGTGGACCGGGACGGCGTGCTCTGGATCGGGACGGGACTGGGGCTGCGGACGCTGCTGCCAGGGTGGAACGTCTTCGAGACTATCTCTCTCGGCGAGACGCCCTACGCGACCGTGTTGACCGCGAGCCCGTCGGGACGCGTCTGGGCGGGGCCTGCGTGCGCATCCCCAGGCGTGGTGGCGGCCGGTCGGGTGATCCCGCTCGCCGAGATCGCGCCGATGGCCGCCCGCGCGATCCGCACCGAGGGATTCTGCCCCTCCAACGTATTGGAGCAGCGTGATGGCACGCTCTGGTTTACCGGCTGGCCGTTCCGCGGCGGAGAAGAAGGGGGCGGCGCCCTGCGTGTTTCCACGGACGGGACATGGCGGCGCTACCAGAACGTCGTGCCGGGAGGAGTACCGCACAACGCCATGCGGATGGCACACGAGGACGCTACGGGAGGTGTCTGGCTCGCCACCGAGGGGGGGCTCGCGCGCTACCGCCCTGCCACGGACGACTTCGAGACCTTCACGCACGACCCCGACGACCCGACGACGCTGCCCGCCACCGTCATCTGGTCCCTCGCCGATGCCCCGGACGGGCACCTCTGGGTCGGCACCTATGGCGGCGGCCTCGCCCTCTTCGACCCCGCCACGGGCCGCGCCCGCTCCTGGCAACTGGACCCCGGCGACCCCGCCACTCTTCCGTCCAACCACGTCACCGCCATCGTGCCCTCGCAGGAGGATCCCGAGACCGTCTGGGTCGGCACCTACGACGGTGGCCTCGCTCGCTTCGACGTGCGCGAAGACGCGTTCGCTTGGGTCGGCCGGGCGGACGGGCTCCCGGACCTCACGGTCAAGACTCTCCTCGAAGACGGCGAGGGCGCGCTCTGGCTCGGCACTGACGCCGGGCTCGTCCGCTACGACCCGGTCACGCGTGAGGCTCGCACGTTCACCGAGGCGGACGGTCTTCCCTCGGCCGTCTTCGGCATGTACGACGCCGCACCGCTCCCGGACGGTCGGCTTGCGGTCGTCGCGGGCAGCCACCTCGTCACCTTCGACCCGCGCGAGACGGCCCCGGCCCGGACCGATGCGCCCGTGGTGCTGCGTTCGCTCCGGGTGAGCGGCCAGCAGCGCGCTCTGCCTGCGGGCGGCGAGCCGCTCCGCCTCGGGCCCGGCGAGCGCGCCCTCGCCGTGGAGGTGGCGGCGCTCTCCTTCAGGGCACCGCAACGCCTCCAGTATGCCGTCCGCCTGGACGGTGCCGACAACGGCTGGGTACCGCTCGGTACGGAGCGAGCGGCCTCGTGGGCAGGTCTCGCGCCCGGGCGCTACACGCTCCGCGCGAGGGCGGGCCTGGGCGGCGCCTGGAGCCCGAACGAACTCGCCCTGGCGATGGTGGTGGCGCCGGAGTGGTGGCAGACCGGGTGGTTCCGCCTCGTCGCCGGGTTGGTGGTGCTCGGTGGCATGGTGTGGGGCGTGCGCGAGGCGAGTCAGCGCCGCCTTCGCGCCGAGGTCCGCCGTCTCGAAACCGAACAGCGCCTCCAGGCCGAACGCGAGCGCATCTCGCGCGACCTCCACGACCACGTCGGCGGGCAACTCTCCGGCCTCATCGCGAGCGCCGAGCTGGCCCGCCTCCAGCGTCGCGCTGCTGCTCGCTCCGCCTCCCCGCTCCCCGATGGGGCCGATGCGCTCGATGGAATCGAAGAGGGTGCCCGCGAGACGATGCGCCAACTCCGCGAGACCGTCTGGGCGCTCCACCACGAAGCCGTCACCCTCTGCGCGTTTCGAGACCGCCTCGCGTCCGATGTGAAGTCTCGGCTACGAGGTCTGCCGGGGCCAGAGGCGTCTGTCTCCCTGAAGGGGGACCCTGAGCATGTTCTGACACCCCTTCAGGCGCTTCACCTCTACCGCGTCGCGCGCGAGGCGATTACGAACAGCCTCAAACATTCCGGTGCCTCGCGAGTGGCCGTCATCCTCCAGCAGTCTCCCGAGGCGGTCACAGTCGAGGTGTACGACGATGGCACCTTCCACGCCGGAGAAGGCTCCGGTGATGGGGCGAGTGGGTTCGGGATGGGCTCCATGCAGGCCCGCGCGGAGGCGCTCGGGGGCACATTTTCCCTCGCGACGGAGAACGGGACTACAGTTCGTGTCTCGGTTCCAGCGGAAGCGCCAGATGCCAGACTCCCATGATCTCGGGAGGGTGGGGCGCTCCCGGTTGCCCTAACGTGGAGAACTGCGTAATGCAAACGTTTGGTTTCGTGCGCGATGCTGGCGAAGGTGGCGAACTTTCGACCCAGCACCTAGCTTCTCCAGTGCCACTATCGGTCGGGCGCCCCATTCGGGCAACGGCCGTGCGGGGGCCGGGCGACTGTGGTGGGACGCCCGGCCCTCGCGTTTTCAAACGGACGCGTGAGGCGAGCCGTTGTGCCTTTAGTCCTCCTTTTGAATCCGGCTGAGCTGGGCGCTACGCTCTGTCGCGATCTGGACGGCGTCGATCATCATCGTGCGGAGGCCGTGCTTTTCCAACTCCGCAACGGCTGCGATGGTGGTGCCGCCGGGCGTCGTGACCTGATCTCGAAGAATGGCCGGATGCTCCCCGGTGTCTAGCGCGAGACGGGCGGCCCCGAGGACGGTTTGCACGGCCAGCCGGTGCGCGGTGGGACGGGGGAGGCCCTGCTTCACGCCTGCGTCCGTGAGACCCTCGATGACCATGAATACGTAGGCGGGGCCGCTCCCTGAGAGCCCCGTCACGGCATCCATCAACCCTTCGGGAACTACCTCCACGAGTCCGACAGCCTCGAATACAGCTCGCGCGGTCGCGACGTGCGCATCGTTCGCATGGCGACCAGGCGCGAGTGCGGTCGCGGCCTCGTCCACGAGGGCAGGTGTGTTGGGCATCGCGCGGACGACCGGCAACTCCTGCCCCAGCGCGTCGGCTAGAGCACCCGTGGTGACGCCCGCGAGGGTGGAGAGCACGAGCGCGCCGGGCGCGAGGTGCTCCTGGATCTCGCTCAAGAGCGCAGACGCGTTCTGCGGCTTCACGCTCACAATCACGATGCTGGCGCCCTGGACCGCCTCGGCATTGTCGTCGGTGAGGTGGATGTCTGGAAACCGCTCCGCGAGCCGAGCGCGGCCGCGTTCGCTTCGCCGGGTTGCGCGGATCTGTGCCGGTGGGAGATCGTCGCCGCGGAGGAGCCCGCCGACGAGGGCGCTGCCGATGTTGCCCGCCCCGAGGACGGCGAGGGTGTGGTCGCGGAGCATGGTGCGAGATGCAGAAAAGGGCCACGGAGAAGTTCTCACCCCTGCATGTGCCGGATTGCGAAAAGGGCGACTGCGGCGCGGCCACGCGATCCGTCCCGTCGTTTTGGCTCTCTCCACCTCGGTGCCGAGGCGGGCAGACCTGGCGCCGAAAGGCAACGGGCTGGAGAATCGCGAAGTGGAGATGCAGGGTGGGAGTGTTTCCCCGAACCCGTCCCGTGATCTCGGGAGGCGCCATCGGGTCGTGTGTCGTTGATTCCGTCAGGATCGACTCCCGCTCCCATGCCTCCTGTTCGCCTCGCAGTCGTGGAAGACCGCGACGACCTCCGCACGACTCTTCTTCAGCGTCTCGCCCTTTTCTCAGAGGTGGAGGTCGTACTCGCGTCCGAGAACGGTGCAGCCTTCCTCGCCGATCTCGCGCTCGCACCGGCCCAGCCTGAGGTGGTGCTGATGGACATCGAGATGCCGGAGATGGATGGCGTGGAAGCCACCCGCCGTCTCAAGGCGACCCATCCCGACACGGAAGTCGTCATGTTGACGGTCTTCGATGCCGAGGCGCGGATCGCGTCGGCGCTCGAGGCGGGCGCGAGCGGGTACCTCCTCAAGGAAGAGCCTGCCGACCGGGTGGTGGAGGCCGTGTTGGGGCTTCGAGAGGGAGGAGCGCCTGTGAGCCCTCGCGTCGCAAGGACCCTCATCGAGAATGTCCGGGCCCAGACGCGCCGAGAGCGCGACGCGGCCTCCGAGCGGACCGCGCTCGGTCTCACGCCGCGAGAGCAGGAAGTCCTCGGACTCATCGCGCGAGGGGACACCGATGCGGGAATGGCGGCCGAGATGGGCGTGAGCCCCCACACAGTGCAGACGCACGTCAAGAGCCTGTACCGGAAGCTAGGCGTCCACAGTCGAGGGGAAGCCTCGCGGCGAGCGGTGGAATTGGGCATCGCGTGAGGATCCGGCCGAACGGCTGTAGGTTGGACCTGAACGCTCTCCCCCTTTCCACCATGCGCATCCTCCTCCTCGCCGTCTTCGCCCTCGTTCTCGTCGCCTGCGATAGCGGGACGGACGAGACCACGTCTGTCACCATCACCCGCGCCGAGATCAGCGACCTGCCCTTCAGCACCTCGCCCGATCCCAACGAGTGGAACGACGCGTACCTCGTCTTCCGCGTCGGCAGCGTCAACGTGCGCGCCACGCGCAATGACACCGAAGACATCAACGCGTCGGATCTGTCCTTCGAATTCGACTTTGGCTCAGACATCACGCTCACCGACCTCGGTCAGGATCTCGTCGTTGAGGCCAAGAGCCGCGACGGGTCGAGCCTCAACGATGACACGCTCATCTCTGAGACCCAGCCGGTCTCGATCCAGAGCCTCGTAGATGCCCAGAGCACCTCGCGCCAGTTCAGCAGCGCCGACGGTCAGTTCCGCGTCCGTCTCAACCTGGAGTACGACTGAGTCTGCGTGTGGCGGGGCGGGCCGCAACTCCCTGTCCGATCTTCCGCGCTGCTGCCACTGCCCCGCCCGCCATGCGACACGGTCTTCCGCTTCTCGCCCTGCTTCTTCTGGTCGCCGGGTGCGACACCACCGGTCTCGACTTCGAGGACGTGCGACGCGCGTTCCTCTTCGAGATCGAACTGGAGGACGTGCCCGCGCGCCAGCCCGACGGCGACGACTGGGACGGCGGCATCACGTCTCCCGATCCCGATATCTACCTCACGGTCGAGACGGAGAGCGGCTTCGTGATTGCGGAGACGGCGCCATTCGCAAACGTGGACTCGCGAGACCTCCCCATCTTCTATCCCGTTCCCGATGTGGAACTGGAACTGAACGAGCGCCTCTTCCTCGTCGCCTACGACGACGATGGTCTGCTGGACGACGAGTTCATGGACGAGATCGGCCCGTTCCGCCTTCGCGACTTCCTGGAGCCGGACCTCGACGAGACCATCCGTCTGCTCAGCGACAGCGGCGAGCTAGAAGCTCGTCTCCGCGTGGAGTGGGACGATTGACCGCCCCCGCCTCGGTGCCGAGGCGGGAGGAGTCCGGGTGCTAGATCACGGTCCCGTCCGGGATGACGGCGTTCTTCTTGATGACGATGATGCCGTCGCGGATGTGCCAGCCGTCCCCGTCCGCGTTCTGCACGTTCTGGTTGTTCATGATCCGGCAGTCTGCGCCGATCTGCGCGTTGCGGTCGATGATGGCGTTTTCGATGACGGAGTTCTCGCCGATGCCAGGATGGAGCGGGACGTGCTCGCCGCCACGCTTGTCGGGATCGCGCCAGGGGTGGAAGTCCGCGCCGAGCATGACCACACGCCGGAGCACCGCTCCCTCGCCGATGTACGAGCGGATGCCGACGACCGAGTTCTCGACCGTCGCGCGAGTGATGACACTCGCCTCGCCGATGATGGAGTCACGCACGAAGGCGTCCTGGAGCTTCGCGGGCGGAAGCATGCGGGGGCGCGTGTAGAGCGGTGCGTCCTCGTCGAAGAGGTCGAACTCTGGCTGGGGATAGGCCAGCGCGAGGTTGGCATCGAAGAAGGAACTGACGGTCCCGATGTCGGACCAGTAGCCATCGTGCGGGAAGCTGACGACCTTCTTCGTGCCGATGGCTTCGGGGATGATCTCTTTCCCGAAGTCGATGTGACCTTCCACTGCGAGGGCCTCGGCCATGGCCTCCTTCTCGAAGACGTAGATGCCCATGCTCGCGAGGTAGATGCGGCCTTGGGCGCGCATCTCGTCCGAGACGGGACTGTCGAGACCGTCGAGCTGGTCGCGCGGGGGCTTCTCGTGAAACTCCGTGATGACGCCGTTGTCGTCCGTCTTGAGGATGCCGAAGGCGGGCGCCTCATCTGCTGTGACCGGGATGGTGGCGACGGTCAGGTCCGCACCGGCGTCTGTGTGCGAGTTCAGGAAGCCCTGGAGGTCCATCCGGTAGAGCTGGTCTCCAGAGAGGATGAGGATGCGCTCGTGCGGGTGCGCGTTGAGATGCGGGAGCACCTGGCGGACGGCGTCGGCGGTGCCCTGGTACCACTCGGTGGACTGCGGCGTCTGCTCGGCGGCGAGGATGTTGACGAAGCCGTGGCCGAAGCCGTCGAAGCGGTACGTTCGCGTGACGTGACTGTTGAGGCTGGCGGAGTTGTATTGCGTCAGCACGAACATCCGGTAGATCTCGCTGTTGATGCAGTTGGAGATCGGGATGTCGATGAGCCGGTACTTCCCCGCGAGCGGGACGGCGGGCTTGGATCGGTGGTCGGTGAGCGGGTAGAGCCGGGTACCGGCGCCGCCGCCCAGGATGACGGCCAGTGTGTCGCGCATGAGGGGAGAGGAGGGAGGGAACGAAGAGCGGGGCTGTCCGCCTCGGGAGGTCGGCGGGCAGACCGAGGCGGGCGCAGCCGAACGTTACGCGATCTCGCGGTAGAGGTCCACGTACCGGCGAGCGGAGGTCGTCCAGGCGTGATCCGCCGCCATGATCTGCTGCTGGAGATGACGGTAGTTCGCCTCGTCTGCGACGGTCGCGAGTGCATCGCGCACGGCCTCAGCAGCGGCGTCCTCTGTGAACGAGTCGAAGACGAATCCGGTCCCCTCGCGGCCATCCCAATGCGCGACCGTATCCCGAAGGCCCCCGACGGCGTGAACGATGGGTGGCGTGCCGTAGGCCATCGCGTAGAGTTGGCCTAGGCCGCAGGGCTCGGAGCGGGAGGGCATCAGGAAGAGATCGCCTGCGGCGTAGAGGCGGTGCGCGAGGGCGTTGTCGAAGGCGAGCGTGATGGAGAGACGATCTCGCCGGCCTGTCGAGGCGGCGTGGCGGGCGAGGTGACGCAGGCCGTCCTCGTGCTCGGGTGCGCCGGAGCCGAGGAGGGCAAACGCGGCGTCCGTCGTGTCGAGAAGGCGCCACACGAGCCCCTTCAGGAGATCCGCGCCCTTCTCGCGAGTCAGCCGCCCGACGAACGTTACGAGCGGTCGGGAGGCGTCGAGGCCGAGGGCCTCGCAGACGGCGCGCTTGGTCTCGGCCTTGCCGCTGAGGTCATCGGCGGAGTAGGTGGCGGGGAGGTGGCGGTCGGCGGACGGATCCCAGTCGGTCGCATCCACGCCGTTGACGATGCCGCTGAACTTGTGCGAGACCTCGCGGAAGGCCTCTGCTAGCCCGTGGGCCATCTCGTCGGTCTCCTGAAGCTCCTTGGCGTACGTGGGGCTGACGGTCGTGACGCGGTCGGCGAAGCGGAGGGCTGCGCGGATCGCGTTGAGGGTGTCGCCCTGGCGGAACGAGCCGGGATCGGGGACGGCGTTGCCGGTCTTCTCCCAAACGTGCCACGGCGCCCAGCCCTGGTGGTCCGCGCTGTGGATGGTGAAGACGGTCGGTGTGCCGCGAAGGGCCTCGAACCGGGGCTCGTGCGCGATCAGCGCCGGGACGAGCGCCGTGTGGTGATCGTGGAGGTGGATCACGTCTGGACGCGCGTTCGGTGTGGTCGCGAGCCAGTCCAGTGCGCAGAGCTGGAAGAGCGGGAAGCGGTCGTCGGCGTGCCAGAAGGGCGTGTTGCCCTCGTCGTGGTAGACGCCGCCGCGTCCGAACATCTCCGGCTGGTCGAGGAGGTAGAGAGTGGCGCCGGTCCACTCCGTCGCGCGGAAGATGGTATAGGGACGATCCCGCCAGTCGTAGCCCACGCTCCTGCTCGCGACGGCCTCCAGTGGCCCCGCCTTCTGCGCGACGGGTCCATCAGTTCCTCCGTAGAGCGGCATCAGCACGGAGGACTGCACGCCGATCTCAGCCAGGGCATCCGGCAGCGCGCCGACGACATCGGCGAGGCCACCGACTTTCGCGAGGGGCGACATCTCGGCGGAGAGGTGGAGGACGGTCATCTCGAAGGTGGAACGCGGATCGAAGGTGGAACGCGGAGGGGGGAAGTCCCTACGACGCACCGGCGTGTGCGGTCCCGCCCGCCTCGGTAGCTCCCTTCAGCTCCCTCCGCCTCGGCACCGAGGCGGGGGGAGTCCGCCAATCGGGAGCCGACGCACACGGGGCGAATGGGACATCGTGCCCGGACAAACGAGACACGGCGCAATTGTCCTGGAGAACGGCCCACGGGTCGGGCAGCGGCGACCCCAACCTGTGGTCATCCGGCACAGGCCCTCCCGGGTTACGCCACTCTGCACCCCAAGCCCCTGCTCCCATGCTCCGCATTCTCCCGCTCTTGGCTGCCTTCTTCCTGAGCGCTCCTGCATTCGCTCAGTCCTCTGACGCGATGGCCCGCCTCGCGTCCTTCGAGGGCACCTATGCCCTCGATGGCACCGCCCAGATCGAAGAGGGCACCTTCGACGGCACGCTCACCATCTCGCCCATTCTCGGCGGCGCCTTCCAGCAGTGGGACTGGGAGATGACCATGCGCGGCGATGGGGTCTCCGAGATCGCTCTCCTCCGGTTCATCGTCGGGTATGACGCCGCGACGGGCGGCTACACCATCCACCGCTTCGACAGCCGCGACGCCGACTCGCCGACGCGCTCGGCGGGCGCGCTTGACCCCTCGAAGGGTCGCCTCCAAGTCGATGGTGACACGCTCGAGATGGCGTGGACGATGAACAACCCGGACGATGCCGCGCAGACCGGCACCTTCCGCAACCGCGTCCGCATGACCTCCGGCGGCCTCCACGTCGAGACGGAGGCGGTCCCAGCCGATGGCTCCCCGGTCGTCGCCATCGCGACCACCCGCGCCGCGCGCCGCTAGGCTCTGTCTGCTCTGGCCCGCCCGCTCCCGCCTCGGTGGGGGCGGGCTCGGCTGTTTGGCCCTACTCTCCCGCTGCCATGCTGTTTTACCTCTCCTCCGAGTCGATACGGACCCTCGCACTCGTTCTCTTGAACGTAGCGCTGACCGGGTATCTCCTGCGGGTGCCGCGCGGTGCCGGAGCGGCTCGGTGGCTGGCGGGCTTCACGGGTGCGACCGTCGTGTACTACGTGTTTCGGGGGCTGGAGGGCTCGTTCCTCGGGCTCACGGTCGAGGCGCAGTGGGCGCTGAACCTGGCCGAGTCGGTCGTGATCATGGTCGGGATCGGGGCGCTGCTCCAGTTCGCGTACCGGTTCCTGGAGGCGCCGTTCGAGCGGGAGGCCCGCGTCGCGCTCGGGGTGTCCGGGCTGGGCATGGTCGGGGTGGTGGTGCTCGCCTTCGCGATCCGTGGGACCGATATGCCGCGCGAGGCGCTGATGGCGTCGTACACGGTCTGGTGGCTGGCGGTCGACGTGTGGGCGATCTCAGTCCTCCTCCGTAAGCGGCGGCGGACGCTGGCGGGAGGGCGTGAGCGGAGCGCACAGGCATTCCTCGCCTTCGCGGGCGCCTGCGCCGCCGATGCCGCGATGCTGGCGGCCATCATCATCGTCAACACGATAGCGATCCCAGCTGCCGTCTCGAACATGATCTGGGTGTTCCTCATCCTGCCGTCCGTGTTCGCGGTCCACTATCTCCGAGTCGCGGTCTACATCGCGCACGCGCCAGAGCCGACCTCGCTCCGCGTCAAGCTCTCCGGGCTGACGCTTGCAATGGGCCTCGCGGTGATCGGGATGACGGGCGTGCTGATGACCGATCCGCTCAACCCGAACCTGACCAACGGCGTGGCGCAGACGCTGGAACAGGCTGAGAGCCTTCAGGGCGCGATGGTCCGCCTCCTCGGACTCATGGGTGCCGTCGTCGTGTTCGCACTCGTCGTGCTTCCGCTCTCGCTCCAGGGCAGCCTCGTGCGGCCTGTGCGTCGGTTGCTCGATGGCGTCCGTCGCGTCAACGAGGGCGAGCGCGAGGTGACGGTGGACGTGGGCGTGCGCGACGAGGTGGGCCAGTTGACCGAAGGCTTCAACGCGATGACGGGCTCGCTGCGAGACGCCGAGGCCGATCTCCGTGCCTACGCTGACGACCTGGAACACCGCGTCGCAGAGCGGACCGCCGAGTTGGCCGAGCGCACCGCCGAGGTGGAAGCGCAGGCCCGGCGTCTCGAAGAGATGGACCGGCTCAAGACGCGCTTCTTCGCCAACGTCAGCCACGAATTCCGAACGCCGCTCACGCTGCTGCTCGGCCCCATCGACGACGCCCTCGCCGGGCGCTACGGCACCCCCGACCCACGCCTCGCGGAGCAGCTTCCTGTCATGCAGCGCAACGCTCGCCGTCTGCTCGGCCTCATCAACCAGCTCCTCGATCTCGCGAAGCTGGAGGTCGCTGGGCTCGACCTCGACCGACAGCCGACCGACCTCGTGGCTCTCGCGCGAGGCGTCGTCGGGACGTTCGCCTCACGGGCGGAGCGGGGCGGCGTTGCGCTCCTCTTCGACGCCGAGGTAGACCGCCTCGCGGCAGCGCTGGATGGGCCGAAGATCGAGGGCGTGCTCACGAACGTACTCGCCAACGCCCTCGCGTTCACCAAGCCCGGCGGGAAAGTCCGCGTGAGCGTCGTGCGAGACGGAGACAAAGCCGTGCTGACCGTCGCGGACACCGGCATCGGCATCGCGGCGGACGACCTCCCGCACGTCTTCGACCGCTTCCGCCAGGTGGACGGCAGCGCGACGCGGACGCACGAGGGGACCGGCATCGGGCTCGCCCTCGCGAAGGAACTGGTGGAACTCCACGGCGGGATGATCGGCGTGGAGAGTGCGGTCGGGTTCGGGACGTGTTTTACCGTCCGCCTACCCATCGAGGCGGAGGGTGTGGATCTGTCGGCCCTGCCCGCCTCGGGAGCATCGCGGGAGGTGCCAGAGGTCAGTGGCGATGGACTGGCCGAGGCGCCCGAGCCCATCCTCGAGGCGGAGGAGGAGGGGCCGGACGACCGCCCGCTCGTCCTCCTCGTGGAGGACAACGCGGACCTTCGCGCCTTCGTCCGGGGACACCTCGCGGAGCGCTATCGCGTGGTGGAAGCCGCCGACGGCCGAGCCGGGCTGGAGGCTGCCCGCGAGCACGACCCCGACCTCGTCCTCTCCGATGTGATGATGCCCGAGATGAGCGGCATTGACCTCGCGCGAGCACTCAAGGCCGATGCTCGGCTCGGCGACGTGCCGGTCGTTCTCCTCACTGCCCGTGCCGACGAGGACAGCGTGCTGGACGGTCTCGGCGCCGGGGCCGACGACTACCTCGCCAAACCCTTCTCGCCCGCCGAGTTGCTGGCTCGGGTCGACAACTTCGTCGCCTCGCGGCGCGGGATGCGGGAGCGGTACTCGGACGAGGTGCTCGTCGGGCCGAGCCAGATGACCGTGCCCTCCGCCAAGGCGGCATTCTTGGAACAGGTCCGCGACGCGACGGAAGCCCATCTCGGGGACGACGCGTTCGGCGTGGAGCGGCTGGCAGAGGAAGTAGGGCTGAGCCGCCGTCAACTCGGTCGCCGGATGCGAGATGCGCTCGACACCTCGCCGAGCCAGTTCATCCGCGAGCTTCGGCTGGCGCGGGCGGCGCAGTTGCTGGAACAGGACGCCGGGACCGTCGCTGAGGTGGCCTATGCCGTGGGCTACCGGGACCCAGAGCACTTCTCGAAGCAGTTCCGGAAGGCCTACGGCGCGACGCCCTCGGCGTACGTTGGGTAGCCCCGCCTCGGCGTCTCCATGGGCGTACCGAGGCGGGCGGAGTCACGCGATTTGCACGGGCGCCCTGACAGCGCGGTGGCACCCTAGAGCGTTGTATCGTGCCGGTCCATGCCCGAGATCACCGAGTCCCCTGTCGTCACCGACGCCCTCCGCCGCCACTTTGGTCACGAGGCGCTTCGCCCCGGCCAGGACCGCGCCCTCGCGCCCGTACTGGCAGGCCAGGACGCTCTCGTCGTCATGCCGACGGGTGCAGGGAAGAGCCTGGTGTACCAGTTGGCGGCCGTCGTGGACCACGAGCGTGGGCGCGGCACGACGGTCGTCGTCTCGCCACTCATTGCGCTGATGAAGGATCAGGTGGACGCCCTCAGAGCCAAGGGGATACCGGCAGCCTCGGTCCACAGCGGGATGACCCAGCAGGAGCAGAAGGCCGTCTTGGATGCCCTCTCGCGCGGCCTCCTCGCGATGGTCTACGTCGCGCCCGAGCGGCTCCGCCAGCGTGGCTTCCTCCGAGCACTCTCCGGCACGACCGTCGCGAGGCTCGCTGTGGACGAGGCGCACTGCGTCAGCCAGTGGGGCCACGATTTCCGCCCGGACTACCGCAGCATCGCACCCGCCCGCGAGGGGATGGGGGCGCCTCCGTGCGTCGCGCTGACGGCCACGGCCACGCGCGAGGTGCAGGCCGACATCATCGACTCCCTCCGTCTCGGCATTTCCGCCGGGCAGGTCCGCGAGACTACCGAGGCGGGCGGACCCGCCGTCATCGTGACCGGCTTCGACCGGCCGAATCTCGTCTTCGAGGTCCGCGCCACGACTGGGCGCCAGCAGAAACGCCGCGCTCTGGCCGAGGTGTTGGACAGTCACACCGAGGGCGCTGGGCTCGTCTACGTCTCCACCCGCAAGGACGCCGAAGACCTCTCGCGCTTCATTCGTGATACCGTCGGTCTGAACTGTGAGGCGTACCACGCAGGGCTGCCGGATCGGGAGCGGGCCTTCGTGCAGGACCGGTTTATCGGCGGCGAACTGGATCTGGTGGTCGCCACGAACGCCTTCGGGATGGGCGTGGACCGCTCGGACGTGCGGTTCGTCGCGCATTGGTCCATGCCCTCCACACTGGAGGCGTACTACCAGGAGGCAGGCCGCGCCGGGCGCGACGGGGCCGACTCGCGGGCGGTCCTCTTTTACGCGCCGCAGGACCGCCAACTGCGCGAGTGGTTTATCGAGCAGCAGGCGCCGGAACAAGCCGACCTCAACAAGCTGCACCGTGCGCTCTCCCGACGGGCAGACGAGAACGGCATCGCGCGAGGCGAGGCGGACGAAGTTTCCGAGGCGGCCGATGTGCACCCGGTACTGGGCCGCGTCGCGCTGAGCATCCTGGAGCGCGCCGGGCTGGCCGTCCGGCTCGACGACGAGGGCGCGGTCCGCGTCTGGCGCGTCCAGGCCTGGAACGGCGGGCGCGTCCGCGATGGCCTCCGCTCCACACAGACCCATCGCGAGCACAAGACGGAGCAGCTCAAGGGCGTCGTGGAATACGCCGAAGCTGATGCCTGCCGCCGTCGCGTCCTCCTCGCTCACTTCGGCGACGAGGCGGAGCCGACCGTGGAGGGCGCCGCCTGCTGCGATGTCTGCGCCGTGGAAGCCAGGCTTCGCGAAGCCCCGGATGAAGTCCCCGCCTGGAGCGAGATCCCGATGCATTCGCGCATCGCGCTGGGCTTGCTCGATGCCGTGCTGCGGCTTCGCTGGCCGGTCGGGCGGAAGACGATGGCGAAAGTCCTCGCGGGGAGCCGCGCGAAGGGCATGGACAAGTACGAGAACCACCCGTACTACGGCCGCCTCGGGATGATGGGGCTGGAGGACGTGGACGGCCTGTACAAAGGGCTGCTCTTGCAGGGCTATCTCCGCATGGTCTCGCGCGAGGCCAACGGCTCGCAGTTCCAGGTGATGGAGGTGACGCCGCTCGGTCGCCAGGCGCTAGCCCATCGCGAGGCGATCCAGGTGGGGCAGGACGGGCTGGCCGAGAAACTGGCGCGCGGTGCGTCCCGAGGCTCCTCGCGCGTGCCCGAGAATGGTGCTGCGCTGGACGGCGATGCTGCCGACCTCTTCGAGCGTCTCCGCGAGTGGCGCACCGAGACCGCCCGCGAGAAAGAGGTCCCGCCGTACGTCGTCTTCGACGACAAGACGCTCCGCGCCCTCGCGCTGGCCGTGCCCGAGACCGAGGACGAGTTACTCTCGGTCAAGGGCATCGGCCCGACGAAGGCGGAGCGCTACGGCGGCGCCGTGCTGGCGATCCTCGCAGGCGAGGAGCCGGCCTGAGTCAGCCCCTCCGCCCTCGATGTCCTCCGCCTCGGTGCCGAGGCAGACAGGGTCACTCGTTCTCGTCCGGGAGGGTAAAGCGAACGGGGAGCGTCATCTTGACCTTGACAGCCTGACCGCGCTGACGGCCTGGGGTGAACTCGGACTCCCGCACCGCCGTCGTGGCAGCCGCACAGAGCACATCGTTCGGGCTCTCCAGACAGTCCGCGCGGCCGACGCGCCCGTTCGTTTCGACGATGAACTGGACGTACACGGTCCCTTCCACCCCAGCTTCGCGCGCGCTGGCCGGGTACGAAAGACGGTTGGCGAAGCCTTCGGCGCCACCGATCAGCGTGGGTGGCTCCTCCACGACCGTGAACACCTCGGGATCCTCCAGGCTCTCGCGAGCCTCGCGTGCTGCCCGGCGCTGTTGAGCGCGTTCGACGGCCTGTTGTGCGTTGCGGCGCCGGTCGGCTCGCTCGTCAGCGTCCGTCGGCACGAGGCCGATGCGGAGCGGCTCGCCGATCTGCGGTACGACCGTCAGCGACTCATAGCCAGTCAACACGATGCGGATCTGCGTTTCGCCGTCCAGGTCGACGCCGCGGATCACGAACCGGCCTTCGGGATCAGTCTCCGCGCCGATCTGCCCGCCGACGACAAGGACGGTGGCACCCGCCAGCGGTCGTCCTGTCATCGCGTCGCGCACGATGCCTTCTATGGTGACAGTCGCGGCGGTCTCCACCGAGATCTCGGTAGCGTCCGTTTCATCGGACTCGCCGTCCTCGCCCATCGCGGCGGCGAGCGCGATCAGGGCGTCGCCCATCTCGAAATCGTCTAGTTGGCGATCCCGGTAGGTCGCGCGGACGGGCATCACATCATCCAGAGAACTGCCGAGGCTGAACCAGACCTCGTCCAAGCGCGGGTCGCTCGGTGCGAGAGGGGCCGCCTCGGGGAAGGCGTCGAAGCGCGCGAAGGCCGGGCGTGTCTCGACGTCTCCGAAGGGAGGGGCGGAAAGGTCCATTACGAGATCGTGGCCTCCGGTGGTGACGCGCAGCGCATCGCGCGAGAACGTCCCGGCGGGCTCAGCGCCTTCGAACGCCTCATCCGAGATCAGGTAGCGCCCCCATCCGCCCACGGCGAACGTGAGGACGCGGAACGGACGGCTGGTCAGGTCGCCTTCCGCCTCGAAGACGCGCACGCCGTCGATGGTGACGATGGGCTCGGAGATGAGGATCTCGCCGTCTCCGAGCGACGCCGCGAGCGCCTCGGTCTGTGTCGGCCCGAGGGCGACGACGGTCGCGATGCCGACCGTGGCGAGGAAGAGCCCGAGGCCGAGACCCCGAGCAGTACGGGCGAGGCGGCGAAGGCGGTCGCTGGGGAGAGGGGCGTCTTGCATGTCGGTAATCCGGGTGGTCAGCGAGCGGGAGCCCGGCGCGGCGCCGAGGGCGAGGGCGGGCGAAGGGAGGCGGGAAAAGGAGAGGAGGAGCGAGGCGTAGTCGCGGCGGCGCGAAGGATGGCCAGCGAGCACGGCGGCGTCGGTGGCGCGCTCGCGGTCGAGATCGATCCTGCGCGCGAGAGCCCGGACGAGCGGGTGCCAGCCAAAGAGCGCCGTCAGCACGCGCTCGGCCACGCCTGCAGCGAAATCGCCTCGCGCCACGTGAGCTACCTCGTGCGCGAGGATGAGCCGGAGCGCGTCGGTATCGCCTACGAGTTCGGCTGGAACGACGACGACGGGACGCCGCCATCCGAAGGTGAACGGGACGGTCGGCACGTCGGTCGTCACCGCGCGCACGGTGCGGGTCACGCCTACCGCTCGGGCCGCCTCGGCGGCCTCGTGCTGTACCTCAGAGGGGGCGTCCCCTGCCGCGAGCCGCCCGAGGCGGACCAGGCCGACCACCACCTGACTGAGTCGCACGGCTGCAAACACAGCCACGACGAGGAGCGCGAGTGCTGCTGCGAGTGGGAGCAACGGGAGCGCCTCGAGCGTGGGGCCCTGAGCCACGGCAGGCGTCACACCCACTTCGATAGCGGGAAGTACGATGCCGTCTAGAGCCTGCGGCCGAAAGGCGACGACCTGATCCATGACCGTAGCCGGGAGGAGGCCAGGCAGCGCCAGTGAGGCGAGCAGGCCCACTGGAAGTGCCCATAGCAGCGACTGGCGAACGCCGAGTGCGAGGAGCGGATGGGGCCGGAGCCGGAGCGTAGCCTCCGCGAGGAGCGCGAGGGCGGTCCAGACGAGCACGGGGAGCCAGACGGCCGAGATCGCCCACTCGCCCATCCCCAGTAGAAGGTCGAGGGCGTCACGCATCGGTCGTGTCGTCGAAGCCATCGATGATGCGGCGGAGGCGCTCGCGGTCGGCCTCGGAGAGGTCATCGCTCTCCACGAGCGTCTGCACGAGGCTGGCGGGGTCGCCGCCGAAGACCTTGTCCAGGATGCCGGAGAGGACCGAGCCCTGGACCTCCTGCGGTCGTCGTTTGGCGGTGTAGACGTAGCTCTGTCCCTCGCGTTCGTAGCTCAGATAGCCCTTCTCGGCGAGGTTCTTCATGACCGTCATGACGGTCGTGTAGGCGATGCGGCGCTCGTCACGGATCCGGTCGTGCACGTCGCGGACGGTGGCGCGCCCGATGGCCCAGACGTGGCGGAGCACTTCCATCTCGGTGCCGCCGAGTGGGGTGAGGGGGTTTCGCATAGGAGGGAAGAGGCGAGTCGGATCTCTATCGTACGATTCGAATCGTACGAAGTCAACACAAGACCTGAGTGCTTTCGAAAAGTTGCTCGGGTGCGAGCGGGTTGCTCCCGCACCAACTCCCCTAGCTGTCCTGCCTCCGGTGGTCAGCCCGCGCTCACGCGTGCGAGTTCGCGGACGAAGCGCTGGGCCTCGGCTGGGTCTAGGAATTCGAGGAGCTTGTCCTGCGCGCCGGGCCGCACGAGCCACACGAGGCGCTGGTGGGTGTACACGTCAGGCGGGGTTCGGAACGAGACCGTGTGAGAGCGCCGACCGTCGCGGAGCTTGATCTTGCTCTTGCGCAGGCGCATCGTGCCCATCTCGCTCCACTCGCTCATCCTCGCGCCGGACCTCAGGCGGGGCAGGGCGGCCTGATATCGCTGGGCCGCGGTGTGGTCCTTCTTTTTGAGATGGCGAATGGCAGTGTCGCGCTCGTTCGCGCGGAGGGTCCGCCAGCGCACGTCCCAGGTAGAGCGTTTTCGAACGGGGGTGGAGAGGCGGTCAGCGAGAGCCTCGTCGTCGTCGCTGTCCACGATCCACACGCGGCCCTCGAACTCCACGGCGACGCCGTTTCGGTAGCGGTCCGCTCGGTGGATGTCTCGGAGGGTATGACCGCGAGGCTCCTGGCCGGGCACGTCGAAGATCAGCAGGAGGTTCGTGACGATGACGCTGCCGTTCTGTGGGCGCCCCCGAAAGACGGCACGGGGCAGCCGCAGAGGCTCCGTCCGGCCTGCCTTGCCGAAATCGTGACCGAACGCATCTAGGAGCCTCTTGCGGAACCGATCCGAGGGGAGAGACCACCAGGTGGCCGACCAGACGCGCCGGACAGAATCCGTGTCGTTGACCGTCATCCCCACGGCGGGCGCTCGGTGACGGTCTTCCCAGCGCGTGGCGGCTTTGTCTAGGTACTGCCGGAGCGAAACCGGGATCGTGACGCTGAGGGCGCTCCGAGCGTCCTCGATGAGGACAGCCTCGCCTGGCGATAGAGCGCCGTCGTTCAACGCCTTCGAGATGGACACGAGCAGAGACTCGCGCGCCAGCACATCGTAGGCCTGCTCTGCGAGGTCCGGGTCGAGTCCGAGGGTGTGCTGGAGCTTGTGAAGCAGCAGGCGTTCGTCGGTGGAGAGATGCCCATCCGCGATGGCGTCGTGCGCGACGATGCCGAACGCTCGCTGATGGGCTACCTCCAGGTCCAGCGGACCGAGGTGAAGCGTCTCTGCGACCGCCGCTACCCAGTCGCGGTCGGCCCGGTCGAACGGGGTGTTCGCGAGGGTCCAGTCCAGAGCGCGCAGGTAGAGGTCGAAGCGCTCATCGTGAAAGCGGCTGCGGAGGTCGATGCCGCGCTGGCGGCGGATCCGTCCCACGTGTCCCGCCCCGAGGTCGTCGCGCGTCTCCGCCACGACGACGAGGTTGTGCAGTTCGATCCAGGCGTTGATGGAATGCTCTCGTCCCCGACGACCCGGAGACCGAGGCACGAGGAGATCGAACGGAAACACAGCGTGCGGGCGAAGGGCTCGAAGCTACGCGCTGACCCTGCCCGCCTCGGTGCGCCCGTGGACGTGCCGAGGCGGGGCACGTCACGGGTGGCGTGCCGGGCCCACGGGCCGCATCTTGACCGCGACTCTGACTCTTCACGCGATGCGATTCCTCCTGCTCCCCCTCCTCGCGCTCGCCTCTTGTTCCCTCGGTCCGGGTTCTGGCGATCCTTCCTTTGGCGACGCATACGGCGTGGAGGCGCAGTTCCCAGTTGAACTGGACGGCGATACCCTCCGCGTGACCGTCAGCTACGGCGGCGGCTGCGCCGAGCACGAGTTTCGTCTCCGCGATCAGCGAGTGGGCGGGCAGACGGAGGTCTGGCTCTCGCACGATGCGGGCGGCGACGGGTGCGAGGCGTACATCACGCGCCGACTGGCGGTGTTCGCCGGAGGCCTCGACGCGCCGCCGGACGTATTGTTGACACCGTCGGGCGAGCGCCGAGCCGTTCAGCGCTAACCCGGTCCGCCTCGGTCCGTCCATGGAGGCACCGAGTCGGTGAGAGTCAGGCCTCGGCGCGGGCCTCCTGCTTGCGGGCCATCGCGGCGCGTTTGCGCTCGTGCGGATCCAGGTGGCGCTTGCGGAGGCGCGTCACCTTCGGCGTGATCTCGATCAACTCGTCGTCGCGGATGAACTCGATGGCTTCCTCCAGGCTCATCTTCTTGGGCGGGTTCATCTTCTCGAAGTTGTCCGCCGAAGCCGCACGGTGGTTGGTCAGCTTCTTCTCCTTCGTGACGTTGACTTCCATGTCTTCGTCACGCGCGTTCTCGCCGACGATCATGCCGTTGTAGGCCATGTCACCGGGGCTCACGAAGAGCTGGCCGCGTTCCTGGAGGTTGATGATGGTGTAGCCCGTGACCTTCCCCTGTCGGTCCGAGACGATAGCGCCCGTCGCGCGATGGGTGATCGGCCCGGCCCACGGCTTGTAGCCGTCGAAGAGGTGGGTGAGGATGCCCGTGCCCTTGGTGTCGGTGAGGAACTCCGTGCGGTAGCCGATGAGCCCTCTCGCGGGGATCTCGAAGGTCATCCGCACGCGCCCGGAGCCGTTGTTCTTCATCCCGACCATCTGGCCGCGCCGTGTGCCCAGCGTCTCGATCACGACGCCCATGAACTCCTCGGACACGTCAATGGTGGCGCGCTCGTAGGGCTCGTGCGTCTTGCCGCCGATCTGTTTCGTGATGACCTGCGGCATGCCGACGGCGAACTCGTACTGCTCGCGGCGCATCTGCTCGATGAGGATCGCCATTTGGAGCTCGCCCCGGCCGAAGACGAGGAAGCGGTCTGGCGAGTCGGTCTCCTCGATCCGCAGCGCGAGGTTGGCCTCGCCCTCCTTCATGAGTCGGTCGCGGAGGTTGCGGCTGGTGACGTACTTGCCGTCCTGCCCCACGAACGGGCTGTCGTTGATGCGGAACTCCATGCTCAGCGTCGGCTCGTCGATGGCGAGCGGCGCGAGCGGCTGCGGGTCCTCAGCGTCGGCGACAGACTCCCCGAGGCCGATGCCCGCGAGCCCGGCGGCGTAGATGATCTCACCCGCCTTGGCGGCGTCCACGTTGACCCGGTCGAGTCCTTCAGAGATGAAGAGCTGCGTCACCTGCGCGGGCTTCGGGTCGCCTTCGCGAGGGCAGAGCAGCACGCGCTGCTTCGTACGGACCGTCCCATTGACGATGCGCCCGATGGCGAGCGGCCCGAGGTACGGGTCCGGCTTCACGTCCGTCACGAGGAACTGGAGACTGGCCTCGGGGTCGCCCTTCGGCGCTGGGACGGTGCTCACGATGGCCTCGAAGACAGGCTGGAGGTCGGTGAGGTCCTCGCCTAGTTCCAGCGTGCACTCGCCATCGCGCGCGACGGCGTAGATGACGGGGAACTCCAGTTGGTGCTCGTCGGCGTCGAGGTCGATGAAGAGGTCGTACACCTCGTCCAGCACCTCGTCCGGGCGGGCGTCACCGCGGTCGATCTTGTTGATGACGACGATGGGCACGAGGCCGAGCGCGAGCGCCTTCGAGAGCACGAAGCGGGTCTGCGGGAGCGGGCCCTCGGCGGCGTCCACGAGGAGCATGATGCCGTCCACCATGCGGAGCGTGCGCTCCACCTCGCCGCCGAAGTCAGCGTGGCCGGGCGTGTCCACGATGTTGATTTTGAACCGCTCGCCCGCCTCGCTCTCGTAGCGCACGGCGGTGTTCTTCGCCATGATCGTGATGCCCTTCTCGCGCTCCAGGTCCATGGAGTCCATGACGCGTTCTTGGACCTCCTCGTGGGCGGCGAAGGTGCCGCTTTGCTGGAGGAGGGCGTCGACGAGGGTTGTCTTGCCATGGTCGACGTGGGCGACGATGGCGACGTTGCGGAGCTCCATGGAAGGCGGAACGCTGAGGACGGAAGGCGTGCGGGACGCCTGAAACGGGAGCGCGCAAGGTCGGGGTGTCTCTGCGGAGGCCGCGCGGGGGACGGGGGGATTCGAGACGAAGACGCCCGCCTCGGTGAGACCACGGAGGGCCCGAGGCGGGCAGAGAGAGGGGTACAAATGCACCACGCGGGATTGGTAGATGCGTCCGAGGCGAGGGCCGCTCGTCCCTCTGATCTTGTGATCGGCCTTTCCCTCCGACCATGATTCGCTTCGTTGTTGCCCTCGCGGCGTTCCCTGTTCTGGCGCTCGCCCAGGCGCCCACGTACTCCCTCTCGCTCGTGCACGACAGCCCATTCGGGGGGCGAGCCAACGTCGTCAACGATGCTGGGGTCGTCGGTGGGTCCGTGGCGACAGCGGATCCTCGCGGTGCGCTCGATCCCAGTGAGGCGTTTCTCTGGCAGAACGGAGTCGTGATCTGGCAGGGAAGCCTGGGCGTGCCCACGGCCGGGGTGGGCGGTCTGACGGAGGGTGGAACAGCCGTTGGCAACGCGATCGCACCGGATGCTCCTTACGAGGGAGAGTTCGCCGCGTTCATGCGCCCAGCAGGCGGCGCCATCAAGGCGGCACCGGCTCCTCCAATCGATGGGTACCGACAGGTCTCCTACCACGGCGGCATCAACGAGGCCGGACTCGCGGCCATCCGGCACCGCGTTCGCACTATCGCGACCGGAGGAGCGAACAGTCCTCCGTATCACGTGGCCGTGTGGAACACCATCACGGGCGAAGTGAGCCCGCTCCCGCACCTCTCAGCCGACAGCCTGTATGCTCGTGCGACTGGCGTGACGGCGTCGGGCGTGGTGGTGGGGGCGGCCGTGCCGGGCAACGGAGACATCATCCATGCGGTCCGCTGGGTACCGGACGAGAACGGAGAGTATGCCATCGAAGACCTCGGGACGCTAGGAGGCGGGACGTACTCTGAGGTCAACGCCGTCAACGCCTCGGGCGTGATGTTCGGCGAGGCCACGACTGCAGACAACGGAAGTGCTCAGCCTGCCATGTGGGAACCCGACGGCACAGGTCGCATCCTCCCCATGCCGGTAGGAGCAGCGGCCTGTGGCGCCTATGATATCAACAGTGTCGGTGTCGGCGTGGGATGGTGTGACATCGGGCGGAAGCCTCGTGCCGTCGTCTGGATCGACGATGAGCCCTACGACCTCAACGACCGCGTCGATGCCAGCGCGGAGGGGTGGTCCCTCACGCGGGCGTACGGCATCAACACCCAGGGGTGGATCGTGGGCGTCGGCACGCGGGCAGGGTTCGTGGACTCGGACGGCAATCCCGAAAACTTCGGGTTTCTGATACGGCCCGTCGGATCGGTCGCCTCGGAGGCGGCGCCTGCCGCTGAATCCCTCGCGTTGACCGTCGCGCCCAACCCGACAGCGGGAAGCACGTCCGTCTTGTTCCATCTCGACGCGAGCGTGCCCGTTCGCGCAGAGGTGCTGGACGCACGAGGTCGGATCGTAGAGACCCTCGCGGACGAATCCTTCGCAGCCGGAACATACCGGATCGAATGGGTCGGGCCGAGCGCAGGGGCTGCGTCCGGCGTGTACGTGGTGCGCGTGCGTGCAGGCGACCTCCTCGAAACACGACGGATCGCTGTGACCCGCTGACGCTCGGCGAACGGACCGGTTGGCTGGTGGAGAGACCCCCCGCCCGTGGGTCAGGCGCTATCTAGCAGCGCGCCGATCTCTCGGACCTCCTCCGCCGTCAGAGTCCAGCCGGCCGCTGCCACGTTGCCGTGGATCTGAGACGGCTTCGTCGCGCCCGCGATGACGGAAGCCACCGGGGCGTGAGCGAGGAGGTAGGCGAAGGCGAGGTCCAGGATCGTGTGGTCTCGCGCCTCGGCCCAGGCGATGAGCCGCTCCACCGTGTCGAGGTTGGCCTCAGTCAGGAGGCGGTCGCCCATGCCTGCGAAGCGACTGCCCGCTTTGCCGCCGAGGCGGGAGCCCCCGGGCGGAGTGTCGCCCTTGCGGTACTTGCCGGTGAGGAGGCCGCTCTTGAGCGGGAAATACGGCACGAAGGCCACATCCAACGCCTCGCAGGCGTCCAGCATGCCCGCCTCGGGCTCGCGATGGAGGAGGCTGTACTCGTTTTGGATCGCGACGAACCGCACCTCCGAGGCCATGCTCTCGGCCTCGCGCAACTGGTCCTCGGAGAATCCCGAGCAGCCGACCTCACGGATCTTGCCCTCTGTCACGAGGTCCGCCAGCGCGCCGAGCGTGTCCGCGATGGGGGTCGCGGGGTCTGGCCGGTGGAGGTAGTAGAGGTCGATCCGGTCCGTCTGGAGGCGCTCCAGGCTGCCCTCGACAGACCGGCGGACGGCGTCGGGTGAGGCGAGGCCGGTGGGACCGTCCCCTCCGCGATAGCCGAACTTGGTGGCGAGCACGATCTCCTCGCGTCGCGAGCCGAGGGTTCGGCCGAGGAACCGCTCGCTCTCGCCCTCGCCGTACAACTCGGCGGTGTCGAAGTGCGTGATCCCCGCGTCCAGCGCGGCGTGGACGACCTCGCGCGAGGTAGCCTCGTCGATGTGCCAGCCAAAGTTGTTGCAGCCGAGGCCGACGGTGGAGACGGGGAGAGATCCGATGCGGCGGGTGTCCATGGGAGTGGGGTCGTGAGGCCGGAGCCTACCCCACGTCGGCGTCGTCGATCCCGCCCGCCGCACCATGCCGGGGAGCATCGTTCGATTCCCCTCGCCTCGGTGCCGAGGCGGGCAGAGTGAGAAAGGGACTTGACTTTTCCTTCACGCTACCGATACCATCGGCCAGCGTCTTTCACGTCCGCCGTGTTCCGTCCCGCCGCCAACGCCAATCCGAATCGTAGCTCCCGGAGGAGTCGCGGGCGATGGCGTGTGCGGGTCTAGGCAGACCCACCCCCCGTTCCGAGCGGCCCCTCCACTCCCGGAGGGGCCGCTTTTTTTGTGCCCTGCACGCATCCCCCCGAGCCCATGTGCTCCATTCTCGGCCTCCTCGATCTCACCACCGACCCTGCGGAAGCGCGCCAGACCGCCGTCCGTCTCTCCGGCCTCCAGCGCCATCGCGGGCCGGATTGGTCTGGCGTCTACGCCACCGACCGCGCCGTCCTCGCGCACGAGCGCCTCGCCATCGTGGACGTGCTCCACGGCGCTCAGCCGCTGCTCAACCCGCAGGGCACCCACGCCCTGGCGGTCAACGGCGAGATCTACAACCATCGCGAGCTTCGCGAGGGACTGGTGACGCCCTTCGAGTTCCAGACCGACTCCGACTGCGAGGTCCTCCTCGCGCTTTATCGCGATCACGGCGCCGACTTCTTGGACCGGCTCGTCGGCATCTTCGCGTTCGTGCTCTACGACGCCGAGGCCGACCGCTACATCATCGGCCGCGACCCGATGGGCGTCATGCCGCTCTACACCGGGCGCGACGCGCACGGCACGCTGGTCGTCGCGAGCGAGATGAAGGCCCTCGCGCCCATCTGCAAGCAGATCGAGGTCTTCCCTCCGGGGCACGTCTGGGACAGCGAGGTCGGGGAGCCGGTGCGCTACTACTCGCGCGACTGGATGGAGTACGAGGCGGTGAAGGACAACGACGCCACGCCCGAGGCCGTCCGCGAGGCTCTGGACTCTGCCGTCCGCCGCCAACTCATGACCGACGTGCCGTACGGCGTGCTTCTCTCGGGCGGGCTGGACTCGTCTATCACGGCCGCCCTCGCGCAGAAATACTCCCGCACCCGTGTGGAGACGGACGGCCAGCAGGAAGCGTGGTGGCCGCACCTCCACTCCTTCGCCATCGGCCTGGAGGGCTCGCCGGACCTCGCGGCGGCGCAGAAGGTCGCGGATCACATTGGTACCGAGCACCACACGCTCCACTTCACCGTGGAGGAAGGCATTGACGCCGTCCCGGAGGTCATCCGCCACCTGGAGACGTACGACGTGACCACCATCCGCGCTTCCACGCCGATGTTCCTCATGGCCCGCCGCATCAAAGCGATGGGCATCAAGATGGTCCTCTCTGGCGAGGGTGCGGACGAGATCTTCGGCGGCTACCTCTACTTCCACAAAGCGCCCGACGCGCAGGCGTTCCACGAGGAGACCGTCCGCAAGCTGGAGCGGCTCCACCTCTTCGACTGCAACCGCGCGAACAAGTCCATGGCGGCCTGGGGCGTGGAGGCGCGCGTCCCGTTCTTGGACCAGGAGTTCCTGGATGTTGCGATGCGGCTGAACCCGGAGGCCAAGCGCCCGACCGACGGCAAGATGGAAAAGCACATCCTCCGCGAGGCGTTCGAGGACCTGCTCCCGGAATCGGTCGCGTGGCGCCAGAAGGAGCAGTTCTCCGATGGTGTCGGGTATTCGTGGATCGACTCGCTGAAGGACTGGGCCGAGCGCGAGGTCTCGGACGAGCAAATGGCGACCGCCGCCTACCGCTTCCCCATCCACACGCCGGACACGAAGGAGGGCTACCTCTACCGGACGATCTTCGAACAGCACTACCCGGCCGATGCCTGTGCGCTGACGGTGCCGAGTGGCAAGTCCGTCGCGTGCAGCACGCCGGAGGCCTTAGCGTGGGATGCTGCGTTCGAGTCTGCCGCGGATCCCAGCGGTCGGGCCGTGGCGGGCGTCCACGTGGAGGCGTACTGAGCCGACCGGCTCCGCCTCGGTGGGCCCACGGGCGCATCGAGGCGGCCGAGCACGCCGGCCCGTGTTCTTCTACGGCTCCCCCGTCTGAGTGGAACGCAGAGAGTGTTCTGAGCCGCCGCTCGTGAGATTGCCAAAAAGCCGTTACTCTGATGTGTGCAGAAGGAGGAGCGGTAGCCTCCGGGAAGCCACAGGCCGCCGCTGCGCTTTTTCTCTGCTGGACGGTCTGATGTTGTGAGGTCCCGAATAGCTTTCCTCCACCTCGAACCCCCTAGACAATCAAATGGCGACGACTGAAACAGACCTCGACGCGGCCATCGCGGACCTCATCGCTCAGATCGATGCCAGCTTGAAGCTGCAGGGCGCGAAAGGGAAACGGACGGAACATCAGGATATCCAAGCGACCCTGATCGAGTTCGAGTACGGTGAACTCGACCCGGTCAGCACACCGAAGTCGGTGAACCACCTTTCGTACAACAACGATACGTCGAAGTCTGTCCAGGCCAAGTTCCCAACTCAGACCACGTCGACGACAGCGACCTTCGAGTACTCCTTCACGGAAGGGTTTAAATTTGGCGCCAAAGAGACGTTCGAGGTCGGCGTGCCCGAGATCGCAGACGCGAAAGCGGAGATCAGCTTCGAGCTTTCGTTCTCGGCCACTCAGAAGGTGGTCAAGACGGTGACGGAGAGCTGGACGTACGACGAGCCGATTCCAGTACCGGAGCGCTCGAAAGTGTGCGCGTTTCTCCTCATCAACCAAGACTCGTACGATCCGCCATTCTCTGGTAAGATCAGGGTGTCGGGGACCGTGGCGGTGACGTACAGGTTCGAGGAATCGGATGACTCCCGCACGTGGGAGGCGCGCGAGGACCTCGGGGCGTTTCTCAAAGCAAACGCTGCGAAGTACCCGAACGTCACGTTTGAAACCGAGAGTGAGACGGTCGTCGCGGTGATCTCCATCGGCGGGACCTTCAAGGGAGTGTCTGGCAGTAACATCCGAATCGATGTGACGCAGTACCCGGTTGGCACGCCGTGTCCAGACACCTACTCGTCTCTCGCTGGCCCGGGCGTGACCGACTGAGTCTGCGCGTCGGCTTGGTCCCCTCGTCAGGAAGCTTACTCGAGGAAGCGGCATACACGGAGCGACCCGACCTTTTCGAGCACTGGTTTGGGACGCACCCAATGGACGAGGACCGCATCGCGCGAGCCCTCGAACGGGCGGCGGAGGTGGAGGCGACCGTCACGCCTCCGCCGACCGATGAGGAGGTATTTCAGCGGATGCGAGATCGCGTCGTGGATCAGGCCGTGGTCTACGGCCAGCGCTGACTGGTTCCGCCTCGGTGCGCTCGTGGACAGACCGAGGCGGGCCGGTCACGCCGGTTCGCTCGGAGCGTCGTCCAACTCCGCCTCGGTCATCACGCGGGGGTAGCGGATCTGCTCCACCAGCCGCTGCACGCGCTCGGACGGTGGCGGCGTCGCGAGGCTCACGCCGACGGTCAGCGCGAAGTTGAGCAGCATCCCGATCACCCCGATTCCCTGCGCCTTGATGCCGAAGAAACTCTCCGCGATGGGTTCCGGGAAGAACGACGGGGCCACCACGCTCGCTCGCATCAGCACGATGGCGATGAACGTGAACCCGAGCCCAGCCGCCATGCCCGCAATCGCGCCCTGCTTGTTAGCGCGCTTCCAGAAGATGCCCAGCACGATGGTCGGGAAGAAGCTCGCCGCCGCCAGCCCGAAGGCGAAGGCCACCACCTCGGCCACGAACCCGAGCGGGTAGATCCCGAGCAGCCCCGCCAGCGCGACGGCTACCAGGATCATCGCGCGGCCCACGTTCAGGCGCTGCTTCTCTGTCGCGTTCGGGCGCAGCAGCTTGCCGTAGATGTCGTGCGCGAGGCTGGAGGAGATCACGAGCAGCAGCCCGCTCGCGGTGGAGAGCGCCGCCGCCAGACCGCCCGCCGCCACGAGGGCGACGATGAACGGCCCGAGGCCGGACAACTCGGGCGTCGCGAGCACGATGATGTCGCGGTTGATGGCGCCGAGGAAGGCATTCACGTCACCCCCGCTCGCAGCGATGGCCTGCGTGTCGATGAGGCCCGTAGCCGCCCAACTCTGGACCCAACCCTGCGCGAGGAAGCCATCGGGGCCAAGCTCCACGTACTGCTGCAGAATCGCCGTCTTGGCGAACACCGCGATGGCGGGGGCGGTCGTGTAGAGGATCGCGATGAACAGCAGCGCCCAGAAGGCGCTCCACCGGGCCGCGCGCACGCTCTTGACCGTGTAGAACCGCACGATCACGTGCGGCAGTCCGGCGGTCCCTACCATCAGGCACAGCGTGATGCAGAAAACGTTCAGCAGGTCGTTGTTGACGAACGGGCTGGAGTACGCGTCCAGCCCAAGGTCCGTCTGGATCTGGTCGAGAATCGGGATGGCCTCCCCGATGGCGACCTGCGGCACGGGGCTGCCGAACAGCGCCAGCGCGATGGCGATCGCCGGGACGGTGTAGGCGAAGATGAGCACGCAGTACTGCGCCACCTGCGTGTACGTGATCCCCTTCATTCCGCCGAGGCCCGCGAAGAAGGCCACGATCACCATCCCGATGCCCACGCCCGCCTCGAAGGGCACACCGAGAAAGCGCCCGAACGCCACGCCCACGCCGCCCATCTGACCGGCCACGTACGTCAACGAGACGAAAATGGCCGCGATGGCCGCCACGAGACGGGCCGCGGGCGAGTCGAACCGCGCCGCGACGAAGTCCGGGACGGTGTACTGACCGAACTTGCGAAGGAACGGCGCCAGCAGCAGCGCGAGCAGCACGTAGCCGCCTGTCCACCCCATGAGATAGACGCTGCCGTCGAAGCCCTGGAAGGCGATCAGGCCCGCCATGGAGATGAAGCTGGCCGCGCTCATCCAGTCAGCGGCGGTCGCCGCGCCGTTGGCGATGGCGGGCACGCCGCCACCGGCGACGTAAAAGCCTGACGTGGAGGCCACGCGCGAGCGCCAGCCGATGTAGAGGTACGCGGCGAACGTCAGCCCGACCGTGACCCAGGTCCATTCTTGGATTCCCATAACAGGCGGGGTCTAGTGGGCCTCGGAGGCCGTCGAGGTGGAGCCGGCGGTTTCCTCCAGACCGGCCGCACGGTCTGCGCGGTCACTGAGGACGGCGTAGACGAGGATCAGCGCGACGAAGACGAAGATGCTCCCCTGCTGGGCCATCCAGAAGCCGAACGGGATGCCCCCGAACGAGATCGCGTTGAGCACCGGGGCGCCGAAGATGGACATCCCGAAGGCGACGATGGCCCAGACGGCGAGGAGGATGAGGATGCGCCGGATTTGCGCCCGCCAGTACTGTTCTTTGGTCATGGGAGGGGGCTAGAAGGTGAGAAAGACAGAGAGATTGCCTCGGACGTTGACGACGTTCTCGTCGGTGGCGCCGCTCGGCGTCAGTGTGTCGTCGTAGACATCGGCGGGGCTGGCGCCGGTGATGTAGCGAGCGCCCGTGGCCTGGACCTCAGCGCCGAACCGCATCGCGCCCGACGTGACCGTCACGCGCGGCGAGACGCGCCAGACCGACGCGATGGCCTCCGTCGCGCCGTACCCGCGCGCGGCGAACTCCGCCGTCTCTGGGTCCAGGCCGGAGTCCTCGGTTCCGAGGTTTTCCAGATAGCCGCCGAAGAGGCCCACGCCCACTGGACCGGTGGTCTGCGCGTCTGCCCACGCGGCGACGGCGTTGAGAGGCCGCGCCTCGCCGTCTGCAATGGCGTAGCCACCTGTCATGAGGTGGTCGGCCAGGTCGCCTCCGAACGTCACGTTGGTCCGCACGGCGACGCCAGCGCCGGAGTAGGTGGCGTAGCCCTGGATCGCGCCCGAGTTGAACCGGTCCGACGTGCTCGTAGGGCGGATCCACTTCGTCATCGCGTTGAGGCCGAGTGAGAGATCGCCGGACCCGAACTCGGCACCGAGCATCGCGGTGGGGAGGGCGGCCTCCTGCTGCCGCTCGTTACTGCCGATCTCCTGGAAGGCGTCGCGCTGCTGGGCGAAGAGGCCGGTCACGGTGACCTGCCCGAGCCTCTGGCGGAGGCGCACCATCGGGTACCGCGCGAAGGGGTTGAACGGGGCGCCCGCCTCCGTCGCGACCGTCCGCGCCCAGGACGAGAGGAAGAAGGGAGACCACTCCATGCCGAAGAGAGCGTCGCGACCCTCTTCCTTCCATGTCATCTTCGCGAAGGCGCGGCGGATGCGGAGGGTGTTGAGGTCGTCGTTGGTCGGGCCGTAGAAGTCGGTCTCGATGAGGCCGGAGACCTCCGCGCCGAGGCTCTCGGGGAGGTCCGAGACGGTAAGGGCTACCCGTGAGAAGAAGGGGAAGAACAGCAGGTTGTCGACGTCGTTCGGCTCTCCATTCGCGTCGGTCGCGAGCGCGGGGTAGAGCACGAAGTCGCCCTCACGGGCCCCCACGATCTGCTGCGTGTCGTAGTAGTACGACGATTTGACGAACCCGCCGAGGCGAACGGTTTGAGCACCCGAGGCGGGCGCCCACCCTACGCCGAGAAGGAACACGAGGGATAGGAGGCGCCGTACAGAGAGGCGTCTGCTTCGCGAGACCATGAGATGTGACTCGGGTTGGTGAGGCAGGCAGTCCATGCACCGATAGCCGTCGGTGCTGGACGTGAATCGGAGCCTGTGGCTCCAGGGCGGGACGGTGGCCGTGGCCGCGGCCACCGTCCTGTTTTTTCTGAGGGTCAGACGTAGTCCACGTTTTCGTCTTCGGGGCGGTTGCGGCGGCCCGTGATGAGCTTGTCCACGACGGCAGGGTCGGCCAGCGTGGAGACATCGCCGAGGGCCTCGTGCTCGTTGGCCGCGATCTTCCGCAAGATGCGCCGCATGATCTTGCCGCTGCGCGTTTTGGGCAGGCCCGCAATGGCGAACTGCAAGAACTCCGGCGTCGCGATGGGGCCAATGACGCTGCGGACGTGCTGGCGCAACTCGCCGCGAAGGTCCTCGCTGGGCGTCTGGTCTGCGCCGAGCGTGACGTAGGCGTAGATGCCCTGCCCCTTGATCGGGTGCGGCACGCCGACCACGGCCGCCTCGGCGACGGCGGGGTGGAGGACGAGGGCGGATTCCACCTCTGCGGTGCCCATGCGATGGCCCGAGACATTGATCACATCGTCCACGCGGCCGGTGATCCAGTATGTGCCGTCGGCGTCGCGGCGGCAGCCGTCGCCCGTGAAGTAGGTCCCGGGGTAGGCGGTGAAGTAGGTGTTGACGAACCGTTCGTGGTTCTGGTAGACCGTTCGTGCCTGTCCGGGCCAGGAGTCGGTGACGAGGAGGATGCCCTCGGCTTCGCCGTCGAGGCGGGTGCCCTCGCTGTCCACCACGGCGGGCTGGATGCCGAAGAACGGCCGCCCCGCCGCGCCTGGCTTCTGCCCGACGGCGCCCGGCAGACCCACGATCATGATGCCGCCGGTCTCGGTCTGCCACCACGTATCCACGATGGGGCAGCGCTCGTCTCCCACGACCTCGTGATACCACCGCCACGCCTCCGGGTTGATCGGCTCGCCGACCGTTCCCAGGAGGCGAAGGCTGCTGCGGCTGGAGCGCGTCACGAACTCGTCGCCCTTCGCCATGAGCGCGCGGATGGCGGTCGGGGCGGTGTAGAAAGTGGTGACCTGATGCTTGTCCACGACCTCCCAGAAGCGCCCGGCGTCCGGGTAGGTGGGGATGCCCTCGAAGAAGACCTGCGTGGCGCCGTTGATCATCGGGCCGAACGCGATGTAGCTGTGGCCGGTGATCCAGCCCACGTCGGCGGTGCACCAGAAGACATCGTCCTCGCGATGGTCGAAGACGTACTCGTGCGTGATGCTGGTCCAGACGCAGTAGCCGCCCGTGGTGTGGACGACGCCCTTCGGCTTGCCGGTGCTGCCGCTCGTGTAGAGAATGAAGAGCGGATCCTCGCTGTCCATCGGCTCGGGCGGGCACTCGTCGGAGGCGTCCTCCATCGCCTCGTGGAGCCAGACATCGCGCCCCTCGTGCCACTGGATGTTGCCGCCCGTGTTGCGCACGGTCAGGACGTGCCGCACCTCCTGCCCTTGCTTCTTCGCGCGGACGACCGCCTCATCCACGTTGGCTTTCAGCGCGACGGTTCGCCCGCCTCGGCGCCCCTGGTCGGCCGTGATGACGAAATCGCTCGCGGCGTCGGTGATGCGGCCCGCGAGCGCCTCTGGGCTGAAGCCCGCGAAGACGACGGAGAAGACGGCCCCGATCCGTGCGCAGGCGAGCATGGCGTAGGCTGCCTCCGGGATCATCGGGAGGTAGATGGTCACGCGGTCTCCCTTGCTCACGCCGAAGTCCTTCAGCACGTTGCCGAGGCGGGCCACCTCGGTGAGCGCCTCGGCGTACGAGATGCGGCGCGAGTCGTCCGTCGGCTCGTCGGGCTCGAAGATGAGTGCGGTCCGGTCGCCCTTCCCGGCGACCACGTGGCGGTCGAGCGCGTTGTGGCAGGCGTTCAGCGTCCCCCCGGTGTACCAGCGGATGTGCACATCGTCCGGCGCGACGCTCTCGCCGCCGCCGTAGCTCACGTCCTTGACGGTCTCGAACGGCTCGAACCAGTCGATGCGGGAGGCCTGCTCGCGCCAGAACCCCTCGTTGTCCTCGACGGACTGGCGGTACATCGCCTCGTAGTCTTCCAGCGAGCCGATTCGGGCGCGGGAGGAGAACTCGGAGGGCGGGAGGTAGAGAGCGGGCGCGTCGGCAGACATGGAGGGTGCGTGAAGAGAGTGCGGGAGGATACGGGAGCGGGGCACGGCTCGGTCCGCCTCGGGACGTCCGTGGCAAGACCAAGGCGGGAAGGGCCAGCGGGGTGGGATGCGGTGCAGCGTCAGCCCATCCGCTCGACGGGATCGAGGTCCTCGGCCTCGTCTTCGGTGTAGAGGCGGCTGTCGATGAGGAACCGGAGGCCGAGTGGGATCTCCAGCGAGAAGCTGGCCCCACGGCCTGGCGCTACGTCCACGGTGAGTTGCGTGTGCTTCCAGTACTCGAACTGGTCCTTCGCGATGTAGAACGGAACGCCGTGGATCTCGCCGATCCGGAGGTCGCTGCGGCCGAGGAGAAAGTCGCCCTCGGCGTAGCACATCGGCGAGGAGCCGTCGCAGCAGCCGCCGGACTGGTGGAACATGAGCGGACCGTGCTTCTCGCGAAGCTGATCGACGATCTCAGCGGCTTCGGGGGTAATCTTGACGCGGGGAGTCGGCATGAGGGTCGGGGGCGAGGGGCGGGGGTGCGTGCGGAGTGGAGGCCCAGAATGGTTCGGGGTTCCAGGCGGTGAACCCAGAACCCCGAACTGTGAGCCAGCCGCAGTCCTAGAAGAAGCCGAGGGCGTCCTTCGAGTACGACACCAGCATGTTCTTGGTCTGCTGGTAGTGCGCGAGCATCATCTTGTGCGTCTCGCGCCCAATGCCCGACTTCTTGTACCCGCCGAAGGCAGCGTGCGCCGGATAGAGGTGGTAGCAGTTCACCCACACACGGCCGCTCTCGATGGCACGCGGCACGCGGTAGAGCTGGTGCGCGTCACGCGTCCAGACGCCCGCGCCGAGGCCGTAGAGCGTGTCGTTGGCGATCTCGATGGCCTCTGCCTCGTCCTTGAACGTGGTCACGGACACGACGGGCCCGAAGATCTCCTCCTGGAAGACCCGCATCGAGTTGTCGCCCTTGAAGATGGTCGGCTGGATGTAGAAGCCGCCCTCCGGGACCGACCCGGCCTGGCCGTCGCCACCTGCGGAGGCGCCGTCGCCACCGACCGCCGGTGTCGCGGTAGCCGTCGCGGTGCCGCCACCTTGTGCGACGGACATCTCGGGGACTTCGCCCGTGAAGGCAGCGCCACCGGCGAGGACCTCGGCGCCTTCCTCGCGCCCGATGGCGAAGTAGCGCTGGATCTTCTCGTACTGGTCGTTGGACGCCTGCGCGCCGACCATCGTCTCCGTATCGAGCGGATGGCCCACCTTGATCGCGTTGACGCGGTCCACCAGTTTCGCGATGAACTCGTCCGCGATGGACTCCTGCACGAGGATGCGGGACGGGCAGGTGCAGACTTCGCCCTGGTTGAGCGCGAACATCGCGGCGCCCTCCAGGCACTTGTCGAAGAAGGCATCGTCCTCGTCCATGACGCTCTCGAAGAACACGTTCGGCGACTTGCCGCCGAGCTCCAGCGTCATCGGAATGAGGTTCTCCGATGCGTACTGCATGATGAGGCGGCCGGTCGTGGTCTCACCCGTGAAGGCGATCTTGCGGATGCCCTCGTGCTGCGCGAGCGGCTTGCCCGCCTCGGGCCCGAAGCCGTGCACCACGTTGAGCACGCCCGCCGGGATTTCGTCCTTGACCAGATCGAGCCACTCCATGATGCAGACCGGGGTCTGCTCCGCAGGCTTGATCACGACGCAGTTGCCTGCTGCGAGCGCGGGCGCCAGCTTCCAGGCGGCCATCAGCAGCGGGAAGTTCCACGGAATGATCTGTCCGACGACGCCGAGCGGCTCATGGAGCTGAATGCTGACCGTGTCGGCGTCAAGCTCGGAGATACCGCCTTCCTGTGCGCGAATGACACCCGCGAAGTAGCGGAAGTGGTCCACGACGAGCGGCATGTCGGCCGCGAGCGTCTCGCGGATCGGCTTCCCGTTGTCCACGGTGTCCACCCGGGCGAGATGCTCCAGGTTGTCCTCGGTGATTTGCGCGATGCGGAGGAGCATGTTGCTCCGCTCCGTGACCGAGGAGAAGCGCCACGTCTCGTCGAAGGCCTTCTGGGCCGCCGCGACGGCGTTGTTGACGTCCTCCTCGCCCGAGCGGGCGACCTGGCAGAAGACCTCGCCGTCGATGGGCGAGGGGTTGTCGAAGTACTCGCCACCGACCGGCTCGGCGTACTCACCGCCGATGAAGTTGAGATAGCGGTCCTTGAAGGTGGGGCGTTCGTGCAGCATGGCGGTAAAGGCTAGGGAAAGAAGGATGGGGGAAACCCCTATACTGTAAGGGCTCCGCCTTAACCTCGGTAGCGCTTCCGGTGGTTTCTAGTCGCGTCCTGTCGATAAATCACGGTATCCTATCACGGCTTTCACACTCGCATGGCGATCGCCCTTTCCGCCCGACTCGCCCGCATCCAGCGGGAGCAGCCGCCGCAAGACCTGGTGGAGAACAAGGTGACGTTCGGCGCCGAGGGTGCGGCGTTCTCGGTGTATGACACGGTTCGTCCGGCGGAGCGCGTGCCCCTCGCGGCCGACAATCCACTCTACTGCGGTATGGTGACGGGAAAAAAGGTGGTCCACACCGTTACGGGCTCGGCTATCCCGTTCCTACCGCTGGAGTCGCTCGTGGTACCGACGGGGCAGACCATCGAGATCGACTTCCCAGGCGCGAGTGACATGGCGCCCACGAAATGCCTCACCATCGAGATCGACCGTGCCCGCGTCCACGCCGTGGCCGAGCGCCTCAACGAGTCCGCGCCGCGCTCGGTAGACTCTGGAGACTGGCGCTACGACGATGATGCGGTGGTGCATTTCATGAACACGCCCGGTATCGAGCACACGGTTCGTCAGATGGTCGGGCTGTTCGTGGAAGACGATCCGAACAAGGATGTGTTTATCGACCTCGGGGTGCAGGAACTGGTCGTCCGCATGCTCCGCGTGGAAGCCCGCAAGCTGCTCCTCGAAGAAAGCGCCCGCCGGGCGACACGTCACGGGCTCGCGGCCGCGGCCGAGGCGGCCAAGCGCAGGTTGCACGAGGACCTGAAGGTGTCCGACCTCGCGGCTGCGGCGTGCATGTCAGAGCCGACCTTCTACCGGGCGTTCCGCAATGAGTTTGGCGTCACGCCTGTGGCGTACCTCACCCGACTTCGTGTGGAGCGCGCTCGCGAACTGCTGGGGAACCCCGGGCGCAGTGTGACAGATGTGGCGGCTTCGGTCGGGTTTCAGTCGGTGAGCCACTTCATCCGGGTGTACCGGCGGCACGTGGGCAAGACCCCGAAGCAGGACCAACTCTCGCGCCGGGCGGAAGCGTGATGCGGTCCGCCTCGGTAGGTCCGAGGGCAGAGCGGCCGAGGCGGGCTCAGTACCGCGCGAGGTAGCTCAGATTCTCCCCGTCGAAGCGAGGGGTCTCCACGCCGAAGTCTGCGAAGAAGGCTGTCGGATCACAGGTGTTGCCTTCCACGAGCATCTCGAACTGCGCCGGCGAGATCGGGAGGAGTCCTGCCTTCCCGAGCGTGTTGACACCGAGTCGGGCGGCGAAGATGGGGACCGGCGCCGTCGGTTTGGGCTGGAGGCCCCCGCCTCGGGCGATGCGCCGGAGGACCTCGCGGTACGGGATGCGTTCGGGTCCGCCCACGCAGTAGCTCTGTCCGTTCGAGGCGTCGCGCGTGACGGCCTCAGCCATCGCGTCGGCGCAGGCTTGGACGTGGATCGGCTGGAGTTCGTAGCTGCCATCGCCGAACACGGGGAGGACAGGAAACGGTCGCACGAGGGTCTCCCAGAGTCGCTTCGCGAACTCGGGGTTGTCCGGCCCCGGGTCGCCGAAGAGCGTGGAGGGCCGGAAGATGACGAGGTGCTCGAAGCCGAGCCCTCGGACGATCTCCTCCGCGCGCCACTTCGAGGTCTGGTACTCGCTCCGCCCGTCCGCCCGCGCGCCATTGGCGCTCATGTGGATGAAGCGCGTCACGCCCGCTGCTCGCGCGGCCCCCGCCACGTGCCGCGTTCCGTCCACGTGGATCCGTTCGAACGTCACGCCCTTCGATGGGCTCTCGTCGATGATGCCGACGAGATGGACGACTGCCTCGACTCCCTTCATCGCGCCGCCGAGGCTGGCAAGGTCGGTCACGTCGCCACGGACGGTCGTGACGCCCTCCATCGCGTCTAGCTCCGGTGCGGGGGAGCGAGTCATCGCGCGAACGGTGTGGCCGCGAGAGCGCAGCGCGGGGAGAACGTGAGAGCCGACGTAGCCGGTAGCGCCGGTGACGAGGACGAGCATGGAACAGCGGGGAAGAGAGGCTCACACGCTCGCCCCTGCGCGAGGCTCCCGGCGCGAGGCGGGGGCGTCCCCGCAACTCTCTCTGCCTCGGTACCGAGGCGGCCATGGTCGGCAGGGTGCGGACTGCAACCCTCGAACCGAGGTCCCGTTACTTTCACTCTCGACTGAAAGTCCGCGATGGCCACTCTCTCTGCCCCGCTCGTTCCGCTCTCGTACGTGCGGCTCCGGGTCGCAGCCCGCCTCGCGCTCGCAGTCGTCTGGTTCGTTGAGGGCGCCGTGCTGAAGCTCTGGCTCCACGAGCCGACCGAACTCGCCATCGTCGCGGCATCGGGCCTCTGGGTGGTCTCGCCGGTGTGGACGTTGCAGGCCATTGGGTGGATGGAAGTTGCCGCGGCGCTCGTGCTCCTTGTGGGATGGCGGGAGCGGCTGGCCGTGGCCGTCACCACTCTCGCGATGGCACTCATCACACTCGGTGTGGTGTGGACCGACCCCTCCCAACTTCTCGCCCCCCTCACGGGTGTTTTCAAGAACGGAGCCCTGGCGGTCTGCGCGACCGTCGTGTGGGTTCTTGCCGATCCAGACCGATGACTTCATCCGACTTGTTCCGCGACCTCGAAGCCCACCGCGTCTCGCTCATCGCGCAGTTGGACGCTCTCTCCACGGAAACCGTCCACGCGCGTCCGGCCTCTGGCGACTGGAGTCTGGCGCAGATCGTGGACCATCTGCTCCGCATCGACCGAGCGTTGCGTCTGGACGGGCCTCTGGCGTCCGGCCTGATCCGCCGCACAAGTTCGGCTCGCGCCGCCGCGATCCGTGGCATCCTCTCGTTGCCGATCCGCATCCCCGCGCCTCCAGGTGCAGAGTCCGTCCTGCCTGCCGATGACCCGGACTATGCGACTGTCCGCGACGCCTGGGCGGAGTATCGGGGTCTCTGGCGCCGGGCACTCGCAGATGCCCCTTCCGACTGCATCGCCTTTCGTCACCCGTTCGCGGGGCCGTTTGTGGTCCGTGACGCCCTCGCGTTCGTCCTCGCGCACCACCGCCACCACGATGCGCAGGTGGAGCGGGTCTTGAAGGCTGTGACCCGCGAAGCAGAGGTACAAGTGGCCTAGCGAGCGCCTCGAGCTGAGCAGCAAGAAGCCGGAGTGCGCGTCCGAGACCGCTCGCCCTCTAGGCCCCTCCACCTCGGTGCCGAGGCGGGCGGGGTGGGGATGGGATTGCTTCTAGTCCCTCTTCCCCCATTCCGAAGAAACGGAGTCCCCCTGAGCGGATACCATGCGGGAAACTCGTCCCCCACATGCGCTACCTCTCCCTCGGCGAGACCGACGACATCTCCGCCTCGTGCCACTACCTGGAAATCGGGGGCACCGGCCTCGTGCTCGACGCGGGCATGGATCCCAACGAGGACGGCTACGCCGCTGTCCCGCCGTTTGAGATGCTCCGCGAGCGGGCCGTGGACCACGTCATCATCACGCACGCTCACCACGATCACCTCGGTGCGTTGCCTGTGCTCGTGCAGAAGGAGCCGCACGTGACGGTCCACATGTCCAAGCCCACCGCGATGCTGGCGGATGTGCTGCTGCCCTCATCCGCGAGGCTCCAGCGTCGCCGTCTGCGCGAGGGGAGCACGGCGGCGGCCCCTGCCTTCGATACCGAGCAAGCGGAGGCGCTCAGCTATCTCTACGAGATGCACAACCTGGAGACGGACTTCGATCTCAATGGGTTGGATACGCAAGGCGAGGTCACGGGCCGGTTCTACCACGCTGGGCACGTGCTCGGCGCGGTCGGGCTCTACATCGAGGCGGACGAGTGGGAGCCGGGTGAGATCCTCGGCGCGAAGAAAGCCGCGCGCACCCTCCGGGTCTTCTACACCTCCGATACGAGCGTGCGCCCCCAGACCATCCTGCAGTCTGCGGACTATCCCGAGGGGCCGCTCGACGTGCTGTTTCTGGAGACCACCCTCGGCGCGGATCCCGAGGCGGAAGAGACCTCGCGCAAGGAACAAGAGCGCGCCTTCGGGCAAGCCATCAAGCGGGTTCTCGGGCGCGGCGGCTCCGTCCTCGTGCCGGTCTTCGCGCTGGGCCGCAGCCAGGATGTCATCGCGATGGTAGGTCGGTTCAAGAACCGGGGCCTCATCCCGGACGAGACGCCGGTCTACACCGTGGGCTCCATGCGTGGGATCTCCGCCATCTACGACCAGACGCGCCAGAGCACGCCCCGGCTGGATCCCGACTTCGAGGTCTACGGCGTGGACCAAGTGCGCCTCCCCAAGTCGGACGCGCGGCTCCAGGCGGCCATCGAGGAGGGCGGCATCTTCATCGTGACCAGCGGGATGCTGTTCGAGAGAACGCCCTCGCACAGTATGGCGCAGAAGATGATCGAGAACGAGAAGCACGGCGTCTTCTTCGTCGGCTACTCCAAGGAGGACTCGCCCGGCGCGATCCTGCAGGAGAAAGCCGCTGCGGGCGAGCCCGTCCTCTTGGACGAGTTGCGCGGGCCGCAGACGATTCGTGCCGAAGTGGCCCGTTTCCGGTTCTCCGGCCATGCCCACCGCCGCGATCTCATCGCCATCGTGGAGAAGACGCGGCCGAAGACTGTTGTGCTGGTGCACGGCGAGACAGAGGCGAAGGTCTGGATCAAGGACAACATCGAGTTCTTCCATCCAGAGGTGGAGGTCATCATCCCGGAGCAGGGGCAGGAACTGGAGTTGTAGCACGGCAGGGCGCCGCTCGCGCATGACCCGTCCCGCCTCGGTGCCGAGGCGGGACGGGCTGGCTCGGTGAAGTGGAGAGGCGGGCTCCAGTTCAGCGCCCCTCGCGCAATCGAACCGATGCCACCAATCGTCGTTGCACCAAGAAACACTCCTGATCGCTGATGCTGACCGCCGGTTTTACCACGACCCACTTCGATCCCGCCACCGAAGGGGCCGACCGCTCGGAGACATGGGCGCAGGCCCAGACCTTCGAGGACTTTCTCCCGACAGCCGAGAAGAACGCAGGGCTCTGGACCTCCGGTTGGGAACGCGCCCGCATTCCAGATGCCGTGCAGGAACGCGCCGACGCGCTCCACGGCGAGTGGAACCTTCTCGTCCTCTCTGCCGACTGGTGCGGCGACGCCTCCAACACCGTCCCGATCCTGGCCCGCCTCGCGGAGCAGACGGAGGGACTGGACCTCCGCGTACTGGATCGAGACGACCACCTCGATCTCATGGACGAACACTTGACCGGTGGCACGGCTCGCTCGATCCCTGTCGTCCTCCTCCTCGACGCCAACGGGAAGGAGCGGGGCTGGTGGGGGCCGCGTCCCGCTGATCTGCAGGCCTGGGTCAAAACCGCCGGGATGGAACTGGAGACCGACGCGCGCTATCGCGAGGTGCGGAAGTGGTACGCTCGCGACAAGGGGCAGACCACGTTCCACGAGGTTCTGTCCATGATCGAAACCGCTGCTGGCGGTGCGCACGTCTCCTGATGGCCGACCCTCTCCCCGAGATCACCGAGGCGGACCATGCCCAGGGTCCAGCCGATGCTCGCGTCACGATCCTCCAGTACGGAGACTTCGAGTGTCCGTGGGCGCTCCAGGTCCACCAGATCGCGACGGAGATGCGCGAGGCGTTCCCGGACGATCTCCGGTTCGTGTTCCGCCACTTCCCGCTCCGCTACCACCCACACGCGCTCATCGCCGCGCTCGCGTCCGAAGCGGTGGCGCGCGAGCATGGCGAGGGGGCGTTCTGGACCTATCACGACCACCTGTACGCCAACCAAGCGGCTCTGAGGCGCGATCTGCTGCCGCAGCACGCCGAGACCCTAGGGTTCGACCGCGAGGCAGTTCACATCGCAGTTGAGGAGGCGACAGGCAAAACTGAGATCCTCGCGCAGAAGCGGGGCGGCGTGCGCGCTGGTGTCCGTTCCACGCTCGCGCTTTTCATCGATGGCGAGTTGTTCCAAGACGACGCGGTGGAGGACGCGGTCATCGAGCGAGTCATTCAGCCGCTGAAAGCCGCCGGATAAGTTGACCGGGTAGGCCCGCCTCGGGCGCGCCCGCGAGGAACCGAGGCGGCTGAGATCGCGACTTGTTGTCGGAACAGGTACCGGCTGGGCCGGATCACAGGCCCGACCGGTTTCCTTCCTCGCACCATGACGCTCCTCACGCCCTTCCGCCTCGGCGATCTCACGCTCCCCAACCGCATGGTGATGGCCCCGCTCACGCGGAGCCGCCACCCCGAGACCGTTCCCAATCCCCTCGCGCCGACCTATTACGCGCAGCGCGCCAGCGCCGGACTCATCATCGCGGAGGCCACGCAAGTGACACCGCGCGGCCAGGGCTACCCCATCACGCCCGGCATCCACCGCGCCGCGCAGATCGATGCTTGGCGCGCGGTGACAGACCTCGTGCACGCGGTCGGTGGGCGGATCTTCCTCCAGCTCTGGCATGTGGGCCGCGTCTCGCACTCGGCGTATCACGAGGGCGCGCCGCCCGTCGCGCCTTCCGCCCTCGCGGCACCTGGCCAGGTCATGCTGCCGGACTTCTCGATGGCCCCGTTCGAGACGCCCCATGCATTGACGCTGGAAGAGATCCGCGTGACCGTGGAGGCGTTCCGCGAGGGAGCTGCAAATGCTAGGGAGGCCGGATTCGATGGCGTCGAGATCCACGCGGCCAACGGCTACCTGATCGAGCAATTCCTGTCCTCGGGCACGAATGAGCGCGACGATGCATACGGTGGCTCCGTCCCGAACCGCGTCCGTCTGCTGGAAGAGGTAACAGCGGCTGTGTTGGAGTCGTGGGCGCCGGAGCGCGTCGGCGTGCGGTTTTCCTTCGGCCAGGGCACCAACGGCGTGCACGACGAGTCCCCTGTGGAGACCTTCGGCTACGCCGCCGAGCGCATGGCGGACGCGGGTCTCGCCTACGTCCACGGCGTACGCTCGAAGAACCCGCTCCTGGATGCTAGTGGGGTCGAGATCGACTCCATTCGCCTTCTTCGTCGGCACTTCCGCGGCGCCGTGATCGCGAACGGGGGGTACGACCGCAAAGAAGGTGAGGCCACGGTCTCCGACGGCCGGGCTGACCTCATCGCGTACGGCCGTCCCTTCCTCGCCAACCCCGACCTGCCGATCCGCTACGCCGCGCAGGCCACCGGTCTCGGCGCAACCCTCAGCGAGCCGGACGCCAGCACGTTCTACGGCGGCGACGCCCACGGCTACACTGACTATCCCATCTGGAACGGCATCGGTGTGGTGGAGGAGCACGCGTAGCCACTGCGTCCACCTCGGTGGCCTCGTGGGACTTGCCGAGGCGGGCAGGACCACGGGCGGCACAGCCGATCCGGCGCTGAGCCGTGAGCCAGATGGGGTACCCGCTCATGAGAGAAAGAGGTAGGTTCCCTCTATCTAGGCCGTTTCTCTGTGCTCGACCGCTCCTCCGCAGCCCTGTGCTACGGGCTCCTGCTGGCGCTCGTGGCGCTCGCATGCGGCGGCGAGGGGGAGCCTCCACCGCGCGGAGCGAGACCAAGCGAGCCCATGGTCTTCGACATCGCGTCTCTAGAGGACGATCCGCCCTTTCGTGTCCGCGAGTGGGGCCTGGACGACGGCCTCCCGACGCCCGTTCGCGCGGTCGCGCAGAGCCCAGACGGCTACCTCTGGGTCACGACGGCCGAGGGGCTCGCCCGCTTCGACGGGGTCCGCTTCGAGGTCTTTACGCCCGAGACGACGCCCATCTTCCGGAGCGGCAACCTCCAAGGGGCGTACGTCTCCGAGGGGGGGGACCTCTGGGTAGGCTCGCGGGATCGGTGGGTCTACCGGCTCCGCGATGGCGAATGGACGGCGTACTCCGTCGAGGCGGAGCTAGACGGTCAGCACTGGGTCCAGACCTTCGCGGAGGACGGCGACGGCGTACTCTGGATGGCGAGTACGGGGCCGAACCTCCTCCGCTTCGACGGCCAGCAGTGGATCCGCTACCCTCAGCCCCTCGCCGAGGTCTGGCCGCTTCTCGCCGTAGATGACGAGGGCACGCTCTGGGTCACCGTAGACCCCTCCGAAGCTCCCGGCGCCCCTGAAACCCTCGCCGGCCCAGAGCGAGGCGTCGTCGCTCGGATGGTGAATGGGCGTTTCGTGCCTCCGGCGAACTGGCGTGCGATCGGGTTTTCCCCGAACGGCGGGCGCCCGCTCTTTTTCCGGCCTACCGGCGAGACCGACGGCGACCGCCAGCGCATCGAGATGACCGACGCCCAGGGGCAGGTACTCGCCTGGGGATGGGACGACGGCCAGCCCCGGTGGGTGATGCTCGTGGACCGAGCCGGTCGGATCTGGGCTCACGTCGAGGACGCCGAGGGACAAAGCCGGATGCTCGTCGGCCGCGACGGCGGGGTGCTGGCGGAGATCGCCCCCGAGGGCGCCACGTGGTTTGAGCAGGTGGTCGAGGACCGGCAGGGAAACGTCTGGACGTTCGCGGAGAGCACAGGCCTGCTCCAGATCACCGCCGACCCGTTCCAGCGGCTCTCAACCGGGGACGGCGTCCCGCGGTTCGCCGTGCGCGTGGGGCCGTCCTCGGACGGAGGCGTCCTCGTCAGCACGGGGTCGGGCGGTGCCGAGGCCCGCGTCGCTACTATCCGCGACGGGGGGGTCTCGAGCGAGGTCTACCGCCTGACGCGAGACCTCCCGCTCCTCTCAGACCGTATCACAGGAGGGTGCTTAGAAGTCGGACACGCCGTTGAGGATGGGCGCGGGCGCCGGTGGGGCCTCGCCAAGTCGTACCTCTTCCGGCTGGAGGCAGGAGAGGCCACCCCCGCGTTCACCACGGGACGCGATGGCAGCCTCTGGACGCTGTACCCTGACCCGGGAGACCCCGACGCGCTCTGGACTGGCGACGTCGATGGCGGGGTGTGGCGCTACGACGCGAAGCTCGGCACGGCGACAGACTCCTTCCGTGTTGGAACTGAGGAGGGTGGTTTCGTCCACACGATTCGCCGGACCGAGGACGATCGCCTCTGGATCGGCCACGCCGGAGGGCTCTCGGTCCGTGAGCCAGGCGGGGAGATCCAGCCGTTCGCGGCTCCAGCGCTTCGAGGCGTAACGATCCGAGCCATCGCCGAAGGACCGCAGGGCGGGCTGTGGTTCGCGACGGAGGGCAGTGGGCTCGTCCGTCTGTTCGAAGGCGAGGTCCAGGTGCTCAGCACCGCGGAGGGTCTTCCGGTCCCGCATGTGAGTGGCGTGATGTTCGACGAACACGGCTTCATCTGGGTTACCGGTCGTCAGATGCTCTACCGTCTCTCGTTCACGGATGCGCTGGCAGTCCTCGGCGGCGAACGAGAGACGCTAGACGCGGTCACGCTCCTGCCCTCCGACGGGCACCTCGGCTCCTCGCCCCGCCTCGCTTCCACTCACCAATCTCCCGACGGCGCTCTGTGGGTGCCGTCTTTTCGCGGCGTGACGTGGATCGACCCCACACTGTATGCACAGCAGCACGCACGGCCGGTTCCAGTCGTCGTCGAGTCCATCGCGACGGAGTCCGACGAGACGTTCCCCCCATCCGAGGGGCTCCGGCTCCCCGTCGACGAGCGCCAGGTGACCGTGCGGTACACGGCCCCCGACCTCCTCGCGCCTGACCAAGTCCGCTTCCGCACGTTCCTGGACGGGCACGACACGGAGTGGCACGACCGAGGCGGTGTCCGGACTGCGACGGTCGGCGGGCTCCGCCCCGGTCGATACACGTTCCACGTCCAAGCGATGAACGCGGGAGGGGTCTGGAGCCACGCCGTGGTCACTCCGACCTTCGTCGTGCCAAGGCGGTTCTACGAGACATGGGCCTTTGCCCTCGCGTGCCTCCTCGCGCTCGGTGGACTGGCGGTGGTGGGGTACCGCGCGCGGGTGCGGGCGCTGAGTGAACGCCAGCGGCGGCTGGAGGCGCTCGTGGAGGAGCGAACGGCGGACCTCCAGGCAGAGAAGGACATCGTGGCCGCGCAGGCGGCCGAACTCCTGACTCTGGACGAAGCCAAGAACCGCTTCTTCGCGAACGTCAGCCACGAGTTCAGGACGCCCCTCCAACTCATCTTGGGACCGCTGGCGGAGTTGGCCGAGGGCACGTTCGGGGATCTCTCACATCCCGCGCGCGAGCAGGTAGACGTCGCCGAGCGGAACGCGTGGCGGCTTCTCGCGCTCGTGGAGCAACTCCTGACGCTCGCCCGCGCCGATGCCGGTCACCTGAAGCCCGAGCCCAGGCGCCTCGACGCTGCAGCCTTCGGGGCGCGCGTAGCTGAGCTGTTCCAGCCTCTCGCGGAGCGTGAAGGCGTCTCGCTCGAAATGGCCCTTCCTGCAACGGATGCCACGTTCGATCCCGGGCTGATGGAGACGGTGCTGGCGAACCTCCTCGCGAACGCCATCGCGTTCACGCCGGAAGGTGGGACGGTAACGCTCGCCCTCACGCCAGGCCCTCCCCTCGCGTTCTCCGTGCACGACACCGGGCCAGGACTGGCGCCGCACGAGGCCGCCCGTGTATTCGACCGATTCTACCAGGCCGACGCGTCCGCCACGCGCCGCCACCGGGGCACGGGCATCGGCCTCGCCCTCGTCCGCGAGATCGCCGAGGCGCACGGGGGCACGGCCCTCGCGGAGAGCCCCCCAGGCGAGGGAGCGAGGTTCACCATCACCCTTCCCGGTCAGGTGGCGTCGTCAGCTTCCGATCCCAAACCGCCTGGCCCCGTGCTGCTCGCAGCCGCTTCCGGCGACGGACAGCGTCGGGCGGCTTCGGCCCCACCGGCAGCGCCCCCCGACGTTCCGCGAGTGCTCGTCGCGGACGACAACGCCGACCTTCGCGATCTCGTCCGACGCCATCTAGACGATCGTTACTCCATTGCCGAGGCTGGCGACGGGGAGGACGCTCTCGCTCTCGCTCGCGACCTCCTTCCCGATGTGGTCGTCAGCGACGTGATGATGCCCGGGCTCGATGGCTTCGAACTGGTCCGCGCCCTCCGGGACAGCCCCGAGACCGACTTCCTGCCGGTCCTCCTGCTCACCGCTCGCGCCTCCATAGCGGACACCGTTGAGGGGCTCGGCGCCGGGGCCGACGACTACCTCGCCAAGCCGTTCGCCCCTGCTGAACTCCGCGCCCGCGTGGACGCGCTCATCGCCTCCCGACAGCGGCTCCGCGAACGCTGGGGGGGCACTCCCGCGCCTCTCCCAGCCTACGCCCGCCCTGAGGCCACCCCGACGCAGCGAACCCTCGTGGAGCAACTGGTGGCCTTCGTGGACGCAAACCTGGACGACGATGCGCTCGCCGTGGACGCTCTCGCAGAGGCCGTCGGCATGAGCCGGTCCACACTCTACCGGCGCCTCGAGGGCGCGCTGGAAGGCTCGCCAGCTGACCTTCTCCGGTCCGTGCGCCTGGACCGGGCAGCGGGTCTGCTACAGAAGCAGGCAGGGTCCGTGACCGAGGTGGCCTACGCTGTGGGCTTCCGCAGCGTCTCGCACTTCAGCGCGCGGTTTCGGGATCGGTTCGGCGCAACTCCCTCGGAGTTCACACGCGAAAGAGCCAAGAACGGGAAGAACGGCTGATTTGGGACGATCCCGACAGCGAATGAGACGCAGACGATAGCGCAGCACTCCAACTCCGTAGCTGTTTGGAGTCGGCCCTCTCGTCGGGCACCCGCTGCCCGGGATTCCAGATTGGGGATCCCTGCTTGCGGGACCTGTTGTCTCCTTTCCCAGACCCATGCGCTCCCTCTGCTGTCTCCTCCTCCTCGTCGTCGCCGGACCTGCGGCAGCTCAACAACTCGTCACGCTCTCCGATGGATGGAAGGGCCAGTACCTCCTCAACGTCGGGGACCGGACATCGCTTGTCAACCGGGATTTAGCCACGGCGTGGGAGATCGAGCCTGTCTCGGACGGCGTCGTCCGCTTCAAGGCGGTCGGGACAGACCGCTACCTCCACGCGGAGACGAGCGAGACCGTGCCCGCTGTCGGACCCATCCAGCCTGGGTGGTTGAGCGCTCGTTGGAAGCTCCGATCCGTCTCCGACACCCAGGTTCGGATCGAGAACGTGTACCGGGTCGGGCGCTTTCTGCACGTCGAGAACGGGCAACTCGAGCTTGGGCCTGCACCGGAGGGCTGGCTCAGCGCCCGCTGGCGGATGAGTCCGGCGGTGGCGGCGATAGCAGTTCGGGACGCTCGGGCCGAGGCCGAGCGCGTTATTTCTGAGGCCACCTCCGCTGCGGAGCAGGCCGCCCGCTACACCCAGTTTCTCTTCGTCAGTGACCCCCAAGTCACAGACGAGAACGTCAGTGGAGACGACAACTACGCGCGCAAGATGGAGGCGTTCGTGGACGCGGTGAACGCCATCGGTGAGTTGGGGTGGCCCGATACAGGGGCTCCCATCCGACCGGCCTTTTTGGCACTTGGCGGGGACCTCACGCAGTGGGGCGGGGGCTACACCCCTGGAAATTCGAGGTATGACTCGGGCAGCCAGTTTCGCGTGTTCACGCGCTACTTCGACCGCGACCGGTCCGACACGGCCATTGATCTCCCGATGTACGTCGGCATGGGCAACCACGACCTGAACCATTCCATGTCAGCGGCCGCACTCCAAGCTGGGATGGAGTGGCTCCGTGACCAACTCGGCGAGCAAGGGCCGACGGGGGTAGAGAACCTCAACGCCATCAATCCAGGCATCCTCAACCAGCGCATGACGCGGTACGTATGGGAGAAGCACGGGGAGGGTCCGCTCCACTCCCCCGAAGTGCCCGTCTCCCGATACGATTCCGAGAGTGGGACGTATTGCTGGATCGTGAATGGCGTTCACTACATGCAGTTCCACCGGTTCGGTGGCGACAACATGCACGAGATGCGCGACGATGGGCAGAGCCGGGCGGGAGAACACTCCCTGCACACCAACTACCGATCTCCTGGGAACAGCATCGAGTGGATCGAGCAAGACCTGGCGATGCACGGGCATATGCCGACCGTCGTGTTCCAACACCTCGGATGGGATGACATGAGCACCGAAAAGGACGGTCCCCACGGCGAACACTTCGCGTGGTGGACCCCCGCAGAGATGCGCGCTCTGGACGACGCAATCGCAGGGGCTCGGGCCGGCGTCGTCTGGTTCCATGGTCACACCCACGGCATGACGACCGAGAGGGAGAGCCGCGATTCGTATAACCGCAAGATCATGGCATTCGATGGCGGATCGGCGAACCCGGCCAAGACGGGCGACAAAATGACGTTGTTTGCGGTTCGGATTGACCACGTCACGGAGGCTCTGACCGTTGTGCCACTGATCTTTCGTACAGGTAATCTGTCAAATATGTATCTAGATATAGATCATGATAATACAAAAACAGTTCAATTTGCGAGCACGTTGCCTGGCCCTGCTCCCTCCATCTCGACGCCGAACCGTCTGGCGTCTGGAACTACCTGCGAGGCTCGAACCGTTCGGGTCTCGAGCGCCCACTCGTACGTCCACTTCAACCTGCCACAAGCCGAGGCGGGGTCGCCGCAGGGTCACATCGTCGTGCCGCCCGGTTCGTTCAGCTACAATGCGAACATGAGGTGCAACCGCGTGTGGTGGGAGACGCTGGTTTTCAACTGCCTCAATGGGGAGTGGGCGTACAGCCGGGATCAGGTAGGTACGGGCGCAGGCTGCCACAGCAACCCGGGAACCCACCCTGTTGTGACGACAGGCACCTGCGACCCCGAGGAGTGCGAGCCCTCGCGTTTCTAGAGCATGTTGTGGATTCATCGTAACCCAGCGGCTTTAGACGCTCTAACAAAACCTCTGGACGGCACCCCACGTGACGAGCGCGCACCCGAGTCGAACCAGCACCTCGTGCATATCGAGTTGACACCCGTAGGCACCGCATCCGCCTCGGCACCGAGGCGGGAGTTCGCATCAACCTGTCCAATGCCAGATTACCAGTCCACGCGCACCCAGTTGAACGGATCGGAGGACTGCATGTGATAGTATCGCCAGTGATCCTCGTAGACTCTCACGATGTACGCGAGGTCGTCATTGTCCAGGTCGTTTCGTGAGTCCGGGCACGTGTTGATGTCGTAGGCGCGCACGGCGTCGTATCCGCCAGTGGTGGAGAAGACATGAAGGCACGTGGTGCCTCTGCGGGTGAGCAGACTCGTGTCGCTGGGTTCGTGGTCGAACCCGAGCCTGGCGAACGTGACCGAGCGGCTGGCCTCCAGGTTGCCGCCAAGAATCGCGGGGGTCTGGTTCCACACGTTGATTCGGATCGCCACATCGCTGACGGCCTCCAACTGTCGGTCGGCGCGTGCTTGGTCGGCGTTCTCCTCAAATGCCCGAATACCGACCACGACCGAGAGGCCGACGATCACGACGCCGAGCACGAGGAGCAGGAGTTGTTGCTGGCCCATCGCGAGACAAGGGAAGAGAGAGGCGGCGTGTTGAGGTATCGGTTCGCATCGTCGGGCGTCCTTCTTGGAGGCATTCAACCTGGCCTGTTGTCACGAAGAGACATGCGCGATTCGGCGGCTTCAGCCTGGAACGGTGAGCCTTGCAGCCCCCCAGGCTGTCGGCCTCGGCAGCGAGGGGGGCAGACCTAGCACGTGTTGACAGCGTTCACATTAGATTGCATGTTGTCACTGTCAACATTGTCCAGTTCGCCATGCGTCCCTTCCGCTTCCTCGCCGTCGCGACCGTCGTCACTCTGCTCGGTCTCGCGGTCCTCGCCGTCCTCCGTCTGCTCGACATTCCGAGCGGCGACCTCGTGGACTGGGCCATCGGCCTCGGTTCTATCTGGTGGATTCTTCTCATCACCACCGTGCCCTGGAACGTCCGCTTCGATGCCCTCGCGGCCCTCCGCGAGTCAGAGGTGAGCGCGCGGCGCGGCGTGGAGGTGGACACCGACGAAGAAGCCCAAGTCCGCATCATCGCGCGGCGAGCGCTGATCATCGCGCTGGTCCTCCATGCGGTGACGGCCGTCGCCCTGTTTCTCGTAGCGTGGGCGGGATGGAGTCCGGTCGGCTACGCGGGGGCCGCGACGGCTCTCGGGTTGACCTTCGCGCGGCCCAGTGCTCGTGTGTACGCGTACCTCACCCAGCGGCTCCGAGCGTTCCAGCGGGACGTTCAGCACCCGCGCGAGGACATCGTCGAGCTTCGGGCGCGCGTTCGTGGGGTGGAGGAGATGCTGGACTTGGAAACCGAGACGGCCTGGGCGTCTCAACTGCGGGACCAGTTCCGGGAGATGGCGCTCTCTCACGACCAACTCGCGACCGAGGTCGAAGGAGCCGCGACGGCGAATGCCGCCGAGCATCGTCGGCTGGAGCAGGAGTACCGAGCCGCTCTGGCGACCGTCACCGAAGACCGACAGTTCGTGGAGCACCTTCGCGAGATCGTCCGGTTCGTGCGGCGCGCGTGAGGTCGCCTGCCTCGGCGTCGTGCAGGAGGAAGGGAGTGGCGTGCGGCTGGTGTGTCGCAGCGTGCCCTTCGTTTCCGTTCCGTCGTGGTGTCAGGCGGACGGCATGAAGGAAGGATGTCTGAAATGGTGGACGGTAAAAGCCGGTTTATGGCAGATGAGGGCCGGTACCGGGCGGAGGAACAGCCATTGGTAGAGAGTGGGCAGAACCAGCGGCCCTCCCGGGTGACACCCCTCCCGATGCGTCGGGAGACCTCCGGGCCTCGCCACCCCCCACCACCATGACTCGATCCACACTCTTCTCTTTCGGACTCGTGACGTTGGTCGCACTCAGTGGCTGCTCCGTCGTTGAGGCGCAGCGCTACCCCACGCCGCACCGGGGCGGTGAGGTCTACCGACCGGTGGACCATCGGAGCGAGCGCTACGACCGTCGCGCGGACCGCCGGGGCATCGACCGCCGCGTACGCCGCGATGTTCGCCAGTACGTCCGGTTCCTGGACCGCGAACTGCGACTGAGCGGGCGTCAGGAGTTCCGCATCACGGAGATCCTGGAGAACCGCGCCTTCCGGCACCTCAACAGGCACGACTACCGCCGGGCGTATCCCTTCCCGCGCGAGTTTCGCCGCGAACGCCGCAACCGCGCCGTCGCCCGCTTCTGGGACGATGCCGACTGGCGCATCGAGCGCGTCCTCAACCGCCGTCAGACGCGCGAGTACCGTTTCATCACCGATGGCCGCGGGCGCCATCGCTACCGCAACGACCGGTACGAGCGCTTTGAGCGGTACGACCGTGACGAGAGGTTCCGCGACCGCGACGACCGCTACGACGACGACCGCCGCCGGGACCGTCGCGATGATCGGCGCCGGGACCGCGACTGAACTCGCAGCGTGACAGGTCGCCATCCACCACGGGCGGCTCCTCACGAAGAGGGGCGGAGGCTACGGTCTCCGTCCCTTTTCTCTGTCCGCCTCGGGAGGATCGCGAGAGGACTCAGACGCCTCCGTCCTCCGGGAGACGTTCGCCCGCCGTGAGATTCAACTCCAGCGTGTTCTGCGGAGGTGGGATGGGGCAAGAGAACATCGGGTTTACCACGCAGATCGGGTGGTAGGCGCGGTTGAAGTCCAGCGGGACGACGCCGTCCTCGTCTGGCTGGAGGTCGAGATAGCGTCCACCGCCGTAGGTCTCGCGTCCCGTGGTTTGGTCGCGAAAGGGGACGAAGAGGCTCGGCGGTACTCCCGGGTCTCGGGGCCCTCCCGCGACATAAGCTGTCAGGCGGTGGGTGCGGCCCTCGGCCCGAAAGGTGAGCGTCCCGGAGGCGATCATCGCGCGTGCCTCCCCGGTAGAGGTGGCTAGGAGGAGAGTGTCGGGCTCAAGGGAGGGCTGCAGGGACGCCGCGTAGGTGCGCGTGGAATCGTACGCGAAGTAGGTGAGGCCCTGGAACTGATCGCGGACGGACTCTGGCACGGGTGACGCTTCGGAGGCGTAAAGGCTGTCGCGTTCCGCGCGCCAGTCTTCCCAACTCGTGCGCAGGTCGGCGGTATCGAGCGAGGGGCCCTCGTCCGCACAGGCCGTGACCGTCAGTGCGAGCACAGCGACCAGGGTGAAAACGAGGGGCCTGTGTGCAGGAATCATGGGTGGGGGGTAGAGACCAATGCGGAAAGGTCGCTATCATTCCGCCCGGGCATTTTCAGTCTGGTCTGAAACCTCCGTGCGCCCTCCCTCCACCATGCCGATGCTTCGCCTCGCGGCCTGCTGTGCCGTATTCCTCCTCGCCGTTGCCCCCGCCTCGGGACAGGTCACGGTCTCGAACGCCTTCCCGGGCGTTTCCTTCGACTTTCCCGTAGACCTCGCGATGGCCCCCGGTCAGCAAGACCGTGTCTACGTGGTGGAGCAAGGGGAAAGCTCCGGCCTCGCTCGCGTGATGACGCTGGAAACCGGAGACTCCGAGGCCACCGTCTTCCTCGATATCGACGACCGGGTGCTGACCGGGGGAGAGCAGGGGCTGCTCGGCCTCGCGTTCCACCCGGACTACGAGACCAACGGGCGCTTCTTCGTCTCCTACACCGCTTCCAACCCGCGCCGCTCCGTCATCTCGGAGTTCGCCCGCGATGAGCGGAATCCCTTGACCGCCGACCCCGCCAGCGAGCAGATCCTCTTGGAGGAGGCCCAGCCGTTCGGCAACCACAACGGCGGCAAGATCGCCTTCGGGCCGGATGGCTTCCTCTACTTCGGTATTGGCGATGGGGGCTCAGCGGATGACCCGCTCGACACGGGACAGGATCTCACCGATCTCCTCGGTGCCCTTCTTCGCATCGACGTGGACAACGTACCGGACGGAGAGACCTATGGCATCCCGGATGACAACCCCTTCGCGATGACCGACGGACCGGAGCGCGATGAACTGTTCGCCTGGGGCCTCCGCAACCCCTGGAAGTTCTCCTTCGACTCGCAAACCGGCGATCTCTGGCTTGGCGATGTCGGTCAGGACGATTGGGAGGAGATCAACCGGATCGAGAACGGCGGCAACTACGGGTGGCGACCAGTGGAGGGCCCGGAGTGTTTCGAGATGGGCTGCGACCTCTCGGCGTATGACGCGCCCGTCTTCTCGTACCCCCATGGCTTCGGGCCTCAGGAGGGCTCTTCCATCACGGGCGGGTTCGTTTACCGCGGGACCGAAGTGGCAGGCCTCGATGGCTTCTACCTCTACGGTGACTTCAGCTTCTTTGCTCCCAAGCTCTGGGTCCTCGCCTACGACCCCGTTAGCGGCGATGCTACGTCGACGCTGGTTTCGACCGACATCTCTGGCATCTCTTCCATTAACGAAGGGCCTAGCGGCGAGGCCTACATTCTCTCCTATGGCGGTACAATCTACACCCTCGGGGGCGCCGTCGTGACGGCTGAGGCGGAGGTACCTGGCTCGAACCTGCTCCGAATCGTCGGGCCGAACCCGGTGCGGGGCGAGACGACCCTCGCGCTGGCCTCCACGGAGGGAGAGACGGCACGCGTCTCCCTTCTCGATGCTCTCGGCCGCGAGGTCGCCGTCCTTCATGAGGGGCCGGTGCCCACCGATACTCGCCTCCAGTTCGAGGCCTCCGCGTTTGCGTCCGGCCTCTACCTCGTTCGCGTGACCACTCCGACGAAAAGCGCAGTGCGCCGCCTCGTCGTGACCCGATAGCTCAATGAAGGCACTTCTCGTCTCCGCTCTCAGCTTGGTGAGCGCGGCCGCAGTGATTGTGGTCGCCCCGAGTCCGGCGCTTTCCTACCACGACGGAGCCCCTCCGTCCTTCGATGGATTCCAGAGCGACTGCTCGGCCTGCCATTTCTCCTTCCCGGCCAACAGTGGAACCGGTAGCATCACCATCGAGGCGCCGATGACCTACGCGGACGGCGAGGCGGTCCCGATCACGGTCACGGTCGACAACACGACGGAACCGGATCCGAACGGTGTCGGATTGCGAACAGGCTTCATCGTGGGTGTGCGCGATTCGAACGGCGACCCCGTCGGCTCGTTCGACCTCGGTGGCGCCACGACGATGCGCCTCGCGAACAACGGTCAGGACGACTGGGTCACGCACACCGTAGCAGGCCTTGCGCAGGACGAGTGGACGTTCTCCTGGGTGCCGCCTACCGGTGGCCTGCCGCCCACCGTCACGATCTACGCTGCGGCTAACGCCGCAAACGGAAACGAGAGCGTCTCGGGCGATTACGTCTACACCGCGCAGCGAGACCTCGCGCTTGCCTCCACCGCCGAGGCCATGCCTGAGGACGACGGTCTCCGCCTCGGCCGTGTCTGGCCGAACCCTGTTCGGGAAAACGGACAGGTGATCGTCACTCTGGCGCGCCCGGCCCTGGTCTCCGCACGATTGATGGACATGCGCGGCCGGACCGTCCGCCAACTTGCCGTGCGCTCGCTGCCTGCTGGCGAGAGCACGCTCGACGTGGACGTCGCGGGCGTGTCCCCCGGCACGTATTTCCTCGCCGTCGATGTCCCAGAAGGGCGACGGACTGCCCGAGTCATCGTGGCGCGCTAGACGGTGCGTGGGGCACCGAGGTGCCCCGTCTGACTCTTCCAGGCTTGATCCGGTGACCTAGAGGCGGAGAAACTGGCGTTAGGCGCTTGTGTGCGCATGTTTAGGGGCGTAGACATCGCGCCGATACTGGCCGCACTCTCTCGTGCCGCTCGTGTCTCATCCTTCTTCGAACGCTGCCCTGGCAGTGGCCCTCCGTCAGTCCGCCGCGCTCCTGGGCGCGAGGGGACTGTGTGTCGTCCGTCGTGCCTTGGACGGTGGCGTGGTCGTCGTCGCAACCCACGGTGAGGTCGGAGACGACGACGCGTTGACGGCAGCCCTAGCGGCCCTCCCCAGTAGCGCGGAGCCCGGGGCAGGAGACGCTCCGTGGGTCGGTGCGACACCGCTCGGAGAGACCGGTCACGTCCTCCTCTCGTTCTCCGATCTTCCGCTCGATGCCTTCGCCCTCACGGATGCGTCGGAACTGATCTGCGTCCTCCTGAACGAGCACGATGCGCCACTCGACCCGGTCCGCTTCGTGGGCGACCTGGCGTCCAATGCTGCGCCAGTGGACGAACTCCTCGCGATGGCGCTCCAACGGGCGGCAGACCTGATGGGTATGGAGGCCGCGGTGCTCCTCTGCGTGGAGGCAGAGGCATGGGACGTGGAGGCCCTCTACGACCCCCAGGACACGCTAGATGTCCTTTCCCTCCTCGCAACCGACGGGCTGGCGACACTGACGTACCGTGCCAGTGGCGCCGTCGGGCTCCACGATGTTCGCGAGTCGCCCTATGCCGAGGCGACCGGAGTCGGGGCGTACCTCGGCGCGCCGATCGTCTCGGGCCGACACGGGCTCGGCGTTCTCGCCTTCCTCTCCTCGGCTCCGCGCGAGCAGCCGTTCGCCGAGAAGTGGCGCGAACTCGTGACCATGCTCGCACGGTGGGCGGGTGTCGCCCTCGGCGCTCAGGTCTCGGCCAGGCGTCTCGCCGCGAGCGAGGCCACCCTCGCGCGGATGATGGAAGGCTCTCCCCACCCCATCGGTCTGGCGGAGTGGGTCGTGGCGGTGGGATCGCCGGACGATCTCCTGATCCTCGATGCCAACACACCCGCTGCTCGGATTCTGGGGGTGGGAGCAGGGGATCGGCTCTCCGATGCCCTCCCGCCCGCCGCACTACGCCTGTGGACCGCCGCCTGCCGTCGTGCGCTCAAAGACGGGGCTCTACAGCCCTTCCGTGCCGATGTCATCGCGCCGGGCGAGAGCGAGTCTCGCCGCCTCGCGGTCACGCTCGGCCTCGTCGCCGAGCCGGACGGGGAGCAGCCGGCCCGTGTCACCTTCCTCGCGGAAGACGTGACGGGGCGCCGCCACCTCCGCAGGCGCCTCTTCGACCGGGAGGCTCAGCTTCTTGCTCTGCTGGAGGCCGCGCCGCTGATCCTCTTCGAGCTCGACGAGTCCGGTCGCTTCACATTCGCCGAGGGACGCGCGCTGGCGCTCTCCGGTGTTCATTCGTCGGACCTCGTCGGCGAGTCCGTCTACGACCGGTATCGCCTGAGTCCAGCGACGACTCACGCCGTGGGGCGGGTGCTGGCTGGCGAGCCGACCTCCTGGTCCCTCACGCTCGGTCGCCGCGAGTTCGAGGTCACCGCTGCCCCTGCGTACGGTCGCGACGGTCGCATTCTGGGAGCCCGGGGCGTGGCCGTGGACGTGACCGAGCGCAACGCGGCCCGACACTCCGCCGAGTCGGCTCTCGCCGAGGCGTCTCAAGACGCGCGCCACAGCGCAGACTTGATGGCGCTGCTCAGCCACGGCCTGCGGGATCCGCTCGCTACTATCCTGGGCTTCTCCGACCTTCTGGAAGAGGAGGAAGCGGGAGAGACCCAAACCGCGGGCTCTGCGATCTCACGCGCGGCAGCCGAGTTGCTGGAAACGCTCGACGGGTTCCTCGACCTGAGCCAACTCTCCGCTCTTCGCACCGCCGCCCCGACGCCGGTTGGCCCTCCGGGTCTCCTCGCAGCACTCCAAACGGCACTCTCCGAGGGTACGACCGACACGGCCGCCTCCCTGGATCTCGACGCACCGGAGTCGCACATCGTCGTCAACATCGGGCTTCTGCGGGCGGCGGTCCGACGGATCGCGTCCATCGCGAAAGACACGCTGGAGGTCCGCGCGACGACAGCCGACGAGCACCTCATGCTCCGGTTCGAGAGCCCCGGCCTCGGCGAGCGGCTCGCCTCGGACTCGCTCCACACGGCGTACGTCTTCCACGCGGCCACCGCACTCGGCGCGGACCTCGCACTTGACGGCGACCACGCGGTCGGGCTGGGTGTGCCTGTGCAGGAGGCCCGGGTCGTGGACCTCGAACCGCCATCTGGAGACGGCTCGGATCACCTGGCAGCGCTCGCCTGAGGTGCTCCGCCTCGGTGTCTCCATGGACAGACCGAGGCGGGGATCGTGCTCGCTCGCCGCTGCAGAGGTAGCATAGGGGGGCTCATCCCTCACGGCTATGTCTCGCACCAAGCTCACGCTCATGATCCTCGGCGTCGGTCTCGTCTCTGCGCTGGCAGCGGGAGGGATCGGAGCCGGACTGGCGACGGCGCTCGTCACGCAGTTCCAGAACAACAGCCGGTCCAGTCCCTCGGACGTGGCGGACCGAGTGGAGCACGCGCTGGAGTCCGAGACGCTCGGCGAGTTGCGCCCATACACGGTCTATCTGCCGGATTTCTACGCCCGCGATACGGACCAGACCTATCCGGTCCTGGTCGTCCTCGACGGGTCCGACCGAGGCACCGAGGCAGCCCAGGTCACGCGCGCCTTCGACCGTGCAGACCTCGCCCCCGGCCACCTCGTTGTTAGCGTGGACAATGTGCCGCGAGGGCGCTCGCAGGACCTCCTCCCGCCCATGGGCGAGGAGGTGGACGGGACCACCGGAGGTGCCGATGCTTTCCTACGGTTCATCGAGACAGAGCTACTGCCGGATGTGGACAGCCTCTACCGAACCGACGACACGCGCCTCCTCGCAGGCCATTCGTTCGGCGGGCTCTTCGCGGCTCATGCTCTCACGGAGCGACCGGGGCTCTTCGATGGTGTCCTCGCCCTCAGCCCCTCGTTCTGGGTGGCAGATGGCACGAGCGCAGATCGCATCGACAGCCTCGCGGCGTCGGGCAGCCCGCCGGACGTATTTCTCTATCTCGCCATCGGCGATGAGACGGGGCCCATGCGAACGCGATTCGATGCCCTCGTGGCCTCACTGGGGGACCGTGACACGTCCCCGTTTCGCTGGCGCTCCGACGTGATCGAGGGGTCTAGTCATGGCGCTGTGCCCCGCCTCGCGCTCCCGATGGCCCTCCGCGAGTTCTGGATGGGGGAGACGGCCTCTCAGCCCTGAAAGGATCCTCACGAGGACAGACCAGGGCGCGGCCTCGCAATCACTGAAGAGGTCGGGACGTGTGACCGGTTCACACCCCAGCTTCAACCATGCGATACCTCCTGCCGCTCGCGGTTCTGACCGTCGCCCTCGCGGCCTGCTCCACTCCCGATGACGCCGAGGTCGCGCCTGACACGGCTATTGCCTCTGATGCCCCTGCGCCCTCCGAAGCGTCCGAAGACGCGGCCGGTACAGAGCCTGTGATGGCGCTTCTGTTTGCAGCAGACTGGTGCAGCTCCTGTGAACGGATGGATCCCGCGCTTACGGCTGCCCGCGAGGCGACCTCCGACCTGCCCATCCAGTTCGTCGTCCTGGACCACACCGATGACGCCGCGACGGCCCAGGCAGCAGCCACGGCGGAAGACCTTGGCGTCGCGGATCTGTACGCGGCACAGGGCGGAGGCACGGGATTCGTCCTGCTCGTTTCCCGCGACACCGGCGCGGTCATCGACCGGATCGTTGCGGACGACACGCAGGCTGAGATCGAGGCCAAGCTGACGGGCTCGCTTCCCGCCTAGAGCTTCTCGAAGAAGGAGCATTTCATCCGGCTCTCCAGGTGTCTGGAAGGGCCGGATGAGAACGGGTGGGGGGTTCCCCCAAAACCTGTCGGAACAGGAACCGGGCATGTCGCCGGGCGCTTGGGGAGGTCCCCACCGCTCCCGGCCGCGTGCCCGTCCGTCTCTTCTGCTTCGCGATTGCCCTGGCCCTCGTCGGCTGCGCTAAGCCGGACATCGTCCCCGAGGCGGCAATCCCCGAGACGGTCGCGTACGTCCCGCCGAGTTTCGCCGAGGCGGAGACGACCGCGGTCTACCAGCCGCTTCGCTGGTGGGCCTCGTTTCAAGACCCGGTGCTGGATCGTCTGCTGGACTCCACGCTCGTCGGCAACCTGGACGTGGCGGCGGCGGTGGCGCGGGTAGAAGAAACGAAGGCGCTCGCCGTCATCGCGAGGGCGCCGCTTCTTCCCGGCGCGAGCGGATCGGCCCAAGGCAGCTACCAGAACCAGCCGCTCAACAGCGGGCAGTTCGCCGCGTTCGCGGGGGGCGGAGGCGATTCCACGGGCGGGAGTGGGAACGCCCCGAGCCGCATCGAGATCACGAGCTACGATGCGAGCGTCAGCGTCCAGTACGAACTGGATTTCTGGGGCCGTGCACGAAACGAGACTCGCGCGGCGGTCGGCGACCTGTACGCCTCCACCGCCGATCTCCAGACGGCCCGCCTCGGTGCGCTCGCGAGCACCATCGGGACCTACTTCGAGGTGGTAGACCTTCGCGCCCAGATCGCGCTGACCGTCGAGACGCTCGGCGTGCTGACCGACCGCGTGGAGATCACCGAGGCACGGTACCAGCGCGGCCTCGTGCCGTCGTTCGAGCTGTATTCCATCCTCCAGGACTACCGAAGCACCCAGGCCGGGCTCCCACAGTTGGAGGCGTTGTTGGAGGACGCGGAGGGGCGCTTGGCCGTCCTCACCGGTCGCTACCCGACGGAACTGGACGCGATGCTCCCGGACACGCTTCGGCCGCGCCTCGCGATGGAGCCCGTCCCACCCGGCCTCCCCGCCGCGCTCCTCGTCCAGCGCCCCGACGTGCGTGCCGCCGCCTACCGCTTCGAGGCGGCGCGCTACCGGATCGGTGCCGCGCGAGCACAACTCTTTCCGACGGCCTCGCTCTCCGGCTCCCTCGGCCTCACCTCCATCGACCTCGTGGGCCTCTTCGACCCGGCGCAGTGGACTGCCAGCTTCGTCGCGGGACTCACCGCGCCGATCTTTCAGGGGGGACGGCTTCGCGCGAACGTGGAGCTTCAGGAAGCCGGGTACCGTCGCCTCGGGACCGCCTACGCCCAGAACGTGCTGACGGCCTTTCAAGAAGTGGAAGCCGCGCTCGAATCGCACGAGGAGGAGCGCCAGCGCTACCGGTTTCTTCTGGACCAGCTGGCCGAGGCCCGGTCTGCCGTGCGTCTCCAGTCCGACCGCTACGAACGCGGCCTCGGTGATGTGGTGGATTACCTCGATGCTCTCCGCAACGAACTCCGCGTCCGCACGACGCTCGCCGCCGCCGCGCGCTCCGTCGCCCTTGCGCGGTTGAACGTTCATCGCGCCCTCGGAGGCGGCTGGACGGACGGCACCGCCATGCCTCGCATCACCCTCGTCGAAGCCGACGTCGCGACGCCCGACGATCTCGTGGACCCTCCCGCGATCCCGGTCATCGACGTCCCGGAGATCCCCGACCCACTGGAGCGCGACTCCACTCCTGCCGCGCCTCAGCGCACCCCATGAAAAAGCGCTATTTCGTCGCCTTCGGGATCCTCGCCGCTGCCATCGGAGGGTCCGTCGCGATGGTTCAACTCCGTCCCGATCCGCCCCAGCAGCCTCCTCCGCCGCAGACGCCGCTCGTGCAGACGGTCGCCGCCGAAGAGGAAAGCGGCAACGTCCTGGTGAGCGCCGCCGGGACTATCCGGGCGCGAGACATCGCCGCTGTCGCGTCGCAGGTCGGAGGGCGCGTGGTGTACGTCGCGCCGCAACTCAAGACCGGAGGCCGCGTGAGCGCCGGGCAGGTCCTCATCCGCCTCGACGCCGCCGATTACCAGAACCGAGTGGAACAGGCCCGCGCTGACGTGGCCGCACAGGACGTGGCGGTGCTCCAGGCCGAGGAAGAGGCCGCTCTCGCGCGAGACGAATACGACCAGTTCGCGGAGCGTCGGGCTGCCCGTCGCGCCAGCCCCTACACCGGCGTCGATGCCGACGACTACGCCTCGCGCGTGCTCCCGCCAGAGTCCGAGGACCTCCCGCGCCTCCCCGAGGCGGACCCCGCGCCCCCTGCACCCAGCCCGCTCACGCTCCGGCAGCCCCAACTCGACGCCGCCCGAGCCGCCCGCCAACGCGCTGGGGCCGCGCTCAACGACGCCCAACTCGCGCTCTCCCGCACGGTCGTGCGGGCGCCGTTCTCCGGGATCGTTCAGAGTGAGACCATCGCTGTCGGGGACGTGATCGGCGCTGGAGCGCCGTTCGCTCAGATCATCGCGAGTGACGCGCTGGAGGCCGTCGTGCCCCTTTCGAACGATCAGGTTGCGCTCATCCCCGAGTTGTTCTCCGGCGGCACCGTTCGAGCCGACCTCTACGCCGACTTCGGCGCTCTCCGCTACCGCTGGCCCGCCGTCGTGGACCGTGTGGACGCGACGCTGGACGAACAAGCGCGCACGGTCAACGTCGTCTTCCGAGTCCCGAAACCGATCTCCGGTGGCCGTCTCGTGGATCCTACCGCGACGGGAGGCGACGCCCGGGCTGTGGAGCCGACCATCGTCCCGAGTGCGCCACCGCCGCTTCTCGTCGGCACGTACGTCGAGGCCGAGGTCCAGGGCGCGAGGCTGGACCGTTACCTCGTCATTCCGCGCCGCGCCCTCCGCAACGACGACCGCATCTGGACTGTCGCGCAAGACAGCCTGCTTCGCGTCACGCCGGTAGACGTGATCCAGCAGGTCGGCGAGCGCGTTCTCCTCCAGGGTGACATCGAGGCGGGCACCCCCATTGTCACGAACGATCTCCAGGGCGTCGTGGATGGCATGACGGTCCGAGTGGCCTCGCGCGAGGGCCGAGGCGGGCCGCCTCGGCAGACGGATGGGTCAGACCAGGCCGCGCTGAACCGATGAGACGCGCAATCGACTGGATGGCGCGGAATGGCGTCGCGGCCAACCTGCTCATGGTCGCGCTCGTCGTCGCGGGGATCGTCTCGCTGACGCGGATGGTCATCGAGGTCTTCCCCGAGTTCAGCCTCGACGCCATCCAGGTGAGCGTGGTCTACCCGGGCGCGACGCCCGGCGAGGTGGAAGAGTCCATCATCCAGAAGATCGAGGAGAACATCGAGGCCGTCGAGGGCATCAAGGAGATCACCGCGACGGCGCAAGAAGGGCAGGGCGTCGTCACGGCGGAGCTTCGCCTCGGCGCGAGCGTGACCCAGGCACTGGACGACATCAAGGGGCAGGTGGACCAGATCACCACCTTCCCCGAGCAGGCCGAGGAACCGCTCGTCCGCGAACTCACCAACCGGCAGTCGGTGATGAAGCTGGCGTTCTACGGTTCGCCGGAGGACGGCGTGGACGAACGCGCGCTCAAGGAGATCGCCTACCGCGCAGAGGACGAGCTCGCCTCACTGGACGAGGTCAGCTACGTCGAGACCTCCAACGTGCGGCTCTACGAGGTGTCCATCGAGGTGCCCCAGGCGACGCTCCGCGCGTACGGCCTCTCCCTCGTCGATGTCTCACAAGCGGTCAACGCAGAGAGCCTGGAACTCTCGGCGGGCAGCATCGAGACGAGCGAGGAGGAGATCCGCGTCCGCACGCTGGGCCGCAACTACACCCAGCGTGATTTCGAGGACATCGTGGTCGTCGGCAGCCAGTCAGGCGCGAGGGTCCGCCTCGGCGACATCGCGACCGTCCGCGACGCCTTCGAGGACGCCGACCTCACGCCGACCTACAACGGTCAGCCGACCGCCTTCGTAGAGGTCTTCCGTACGAGCGATGAGCGCGTCCTCACCGTCACCGATGCGGTCTTCGAGTACCTCGAGTCGGACCTGACGCCCTCGCTCCCGCGCGGTGTCTCCGTGGAGGTCTGGGAGAACGACGCCCGCATCCTCCGCGACCGGATTTCGCTGCTGCTCAAGAACGCCGCGATTGGCCTCTCGCTGGTACTTCTCGCGCTGACGCTCTTTCTCAACGTCCGCCTCGCGTTCTGGACGGCCGTGGGTATCGGGATTTCGTTCGTGGGCGCGCTGGCAGTGCTCTACGCGCTCGGGTTCTCCATCAACCAACTCTCGCTCTTCGGCTTCATCCTCGCCATCGGCATCGTCGTGGACGATGCGATTGTGGTGGGGGAGAATGTCTATGCGGAGCGTGAGAAGGGGAGAGGTCCGCTGGAGGCCGCCGTGGAGGGCGCCAAGCGCGTGGCGGTTCCGGTCATTTTCGCGGTCCTGACGACGGTCGCGGCGTTCAGCCCGCTGCTGCAGGTGCCGGGCACGCTCGGCAAAATCCTCGTTGGGATTCCGGTGGTCGTGATCGCGGTGCTGGCGCTCTCGCTCGTGGAGAGTCTCCTCATCCTCCCGCATCACCTCTCGGATCTGCCCGACCCCGACGAGCCGCCGGGAAATCCCATTACGCGCTTCCTCGCGAAGGTCCGCAACGGGGTGGATCGCCAACTCAAGCGGTTCGTGAATGGCCCGCTCCACAGCGCTCTCGGGTTCGCGACCGGGATGCCGAGCATCGTCCTCGCTGCGGGGGTCGGGCTCATCATCCTCTCCATCGCGCTCGTCCCGGCCGGGCTGCTGCGCGTGCAGTTCTTTCCCGCCATCGAGGGCGACATCGTGATCGCCAACCTGGAGTTGCCGCAGGGAACCGCTGCGGGGCAGACGCGCGAACTAGCTGCGCGCATCGAAGAGGCGGGGCGCGCAGTCGCAGACTCTCTAGAACAGGATCGTTCTGAGGACGACCCGCCGCTCGTGGAGGCGGTCTACGCAGTCGTGGGGCGGCAGGCGGCGGACGGCGGGCCAGGTGGCTCGGGCTCGCAGCCCATCCAGCCCAACCTCGCGACGGTCCAGTTCAAGCTCCTCGAAGCGGAGCAGCGTGACCTCTCCTCCAAGATCTTCGCTCAAGCCTGGCGCGACCGGGTCGGTGAGGTGCCCGAGGCGCGCTCCCTCACGTTCAACTCGGACCTCCTTTCGGCAGGTGCGCCCGTCTCGGTGGAGCTCTCGCACCCGGACAACGAGACGCTAGATGAGGCTTCGCGTGAGGTCATGGACCGCCTCCGCCAGTTCGGCGGCGTCTTCGATATCCGTAGCGACCTCTCCGAGGGCACCACCGAAGTCCAACTCGAACTCACCGACGAGGCGCGCACACTCGGCCTTTCTCTCGCGAACGTCGCCGGGCAGGTCCGCGCGGCCTTCTTCGGGGATCAGGCGCTCCGCGTACAGCGCGGTCGCGAGGATGTGCGCGTTTACGTCCGCCTCCCAGAGGACGAGCGTGACGCCCTCGCAGACGTGGAAGACGTGCGCATCCTGACGCCGCAGGGTGCCGCGATTCCACTCGAACGGGTCGCCACCGTGTCGTTCGGGCAGTCGCCTGCGTCGATCAGCCGGAAGGACGGTCGTCGCGTCGCCACGGTCACGGCCGACGTGAACGCTGCGATTGTGACCGGGCAGGAGGTGACGGGGCGGTTGCAGAGCGAGATCCTTCCCGCCGTCCGTGAGCAGTACCCGCAGTTGCAAACGGCCTTCGGCGGCGAGCAGGAAGAGCAAGCCGAGAGTGGCGCGGCGCTCGGGCGAGGCTTCCTGCTCGCGCTGCTGGTCATCTACGCCCTCCTCGCGATCCCCTTCCGCTCGTACATCCAGCCGCTCGTCATCATGGCGGCGATTCCGTTCGGGATCATCGGCGCGCTCGTCGGGCACCTCATCCTCGGCATCTCGGTCGGGCTTCTGAGCGTGTTCGGCATCATCGGGCTCAGTGGCGTCGTGGTCAACGACTCGCTCGTGATGATCGACTTCATCAACGAGAAGCGGCTCTCAGGAATGGAGATGCGCGATGCCATCGTTGAGGGCGCACAGCAGCGCTTCCGGCCCATTCTGCTGACCTCCATCACGACGTTCCTCGGCGTGGCGCCGCTGGTGCTGGAGACGAGTCTCCAGGCGCAGTTCCTAATCCCGATGGCCGCTGCCCTCGGCTTCGGCATTCTCTTCGCGACGGGTGTGCTGATGCTCGTCGTGCCCGCCCTCGCGATGATTCAGTACAACACCCAGACGTGGTTCCAGAGGACCGTGCTGGGCAAAGACGAGCAGAACGTCGAGATGGTCCATGAGACGCAACAGGGTGAACGTGACGACGAGGCCTCTGGCGAGAGCGTGGCGATGAGGGCCTCTGGCGACGACGCGGGCGAGACCGGCAGCGACGGCACGTCGCAAAAGGCCGATGCCTCGAACGGCGACCCGCCGGCGGTTCAGGGCGCCGATTCCAAAGCAGACGCGGCCCGAGGCGATGGGCAGGCTGGAAAGACGCCTACTGTAGAGCAATCGCGTGAGGGCATGTAGCCCGCCAGAGGCCGCAGGCGACCGTGCTCAGGCAGATCTCCAAGCTCCGTCTCCCACCTCCGGCGACGGTCGCCCCCCCGAGCCGACGGCACGGACGCCAGGGGGCCTGATGCCAGTGGGCTGGACGGAACCCCCGAGGTGGAGTCAGGCAGCAAGCGGGAAAGGTGACGTCGCCCGCCTCGGGAGCGCCGAGGAGACTCTCAGCGGCGGCGACTGGGCACCGAGAACGGTGATGTCTAGATCGGATCTAAATAGGCCCTGGTAGTGAGGAGAGGGCCGTTTCATCGCATCCTCGCCCGGCCCTCGCGTAGCTTGGTTCTCTGCTCCAGCCGCAGGTACCGCCCGCCTCAATGATCACCGACTTCGTCCCGCTTTTCATCATGATCCTGCTGGCCCTCGGGCTGGCACTGACGCTGCTCAAACTGGCCGAGTGGCTCGGGCCGTACCAGCCCGGCAAAATCAAGGCGAGCGCGTACGAGAGCGGCCAGGATCCCGTCGGGACAGCACGCGACCGGTACTCCGTCAAGTTTTACCTCGTCGCGATGATCTTCATCGTGTTCGATGTGGAGCTGGTGTTCCTCTACCCGTGGGCGGTCTCGTTCGGTGAGTTCTTACAGGAGGGGTGGCAGGTGGCCCTCACCTCGCTCGCGGTGGTGGGGCTGTTCCTGTTCATCCTAGTCGTGGGCCTCATCTACGACATCAAGAAGGGGGGGCTGGACTGGGACTAGCCGCCCCCGCCTCGGTACCGAGGCGGGCCGTCTTCCTAACTTTCAGTCCTGAGTGAAAATAGGGATGCCCCCCTGAACCTCCCGCCTCTTGCCCCGTTCTTCCCCACGCACACTCCCCACCCACCATGTTTAGCGAAGAAGGCGGCTTCCTCACGACCTCCGTCGATGCCGTTGTCAACTGGGCCCGCTCGAACAGCCTGATGCCCATGCCCATGGGCCTCGCCTGCTGCGCCATCGAAATGATGGGCTTCGCGGGCCCGAAATACGACGTGGCCCGGTTCGGCTCCGAGGCCATGCGCTTCTCGCCGCGTCAGGCCGACCTGATGATCGTGGCGGGCTGGTGTTCGTACAAGATGGCTCACACCGTCCGTCGCATCTGGGACCAGATGGCCGGGCCGAAGTGGTGCATTGCACAGGGGGCGTGCGCGAGCACGGGCGGGATGCACCGGTGCTATGGCGTCGTGCAGGGCATCGACAACTTCGTACCGGTGGATGTCTACATCCCTGGTTGCCCGCCGCGACCCGAGGCGGTCATCCATGCGCTGATGGACATTCAGGAGAAGGTCCGCGCTGAGGCGAGTGTCGCCAAGGACGTGCGCGATGCCTCGGGTCTGATCACGGCGCCCACAGAGGAGGACCGCCGCCTCATCGCCGCATAAGCCATGGCAGAGAACTCCCAGGCCCTCGCCAAGACGCTCCACTCGGTTGCCAAGCGACCGGACGAGCAAGAGAAGGGCACCCTTGCGTTCCACTTCACCCCGCGCGTCGGGCTCGCGGGCGAGTTGGAGCGTCTCAAAACCGAGAACCCCCACGCGAAGGACAGCACGTATCTGCCGGACCTCGCGGGCGCACTCCGCGAGCGCTTCGGGGGCGCCATCGGCGAGAGCACGCTCTACGCGGGCGAGACCACCATCTATGTGGACCGCAGTGCCATCGTGGAGGTCAGTCAGGTTCTCAAGGACGAGATGGGCTTCGGCTACCTGTCGGACATGGGCACCATTGACCGGTTCACGGAGGACGATCGCTTCGAGGTGTTTTACAACGTGCTCAACCTCGTGCAGAAGAAGCGCCTCCGCCTCAAGGTCCGCGTGGACGAAGAAGACCCGGTTGTCCCGACCGTGACCGGTGTCTGGCGTGCAGCGAACTGGCACGAGCGCGAGGCCTGGGACATGATGGGCATCCAGTTCGCCGGCCACCCGGACCTCCGCCGCCTCATGATGCCCGAGGACTTCGAGTACCACCCGGCCCGAAAGGAATTCCCGACGCTCGGCATCCCAGGTAGCCTCCCGCTCCCGGCCCGCGAGCCCGACGGCAACCTCCAGGCGGATCCCTACGCCAGCGCCCACACCGACGAGGCCCCCGAGTAACGCACGATGCGGCGGGCGGCTACCCCGACGCATCACGCATCACGTACCCATCCGATGGCTCTCACCACCCCCAGCGCCCACGCTGCCGCTCCCGGCACGGACGAGAACCTCTTCACGTTCTGGCCTCGGCACAACGCGGCGCTCTACCGCGCCCTAGCAGACAAGTTCACGCACATCGAAGTGCCCGCCTCGGGCGGCGATGGCTCGTCCCTCGTCTTAGCCGACCCAGTCGCCGAGGCGCGCCGGACGGAGATGATCGCGCGCGAGAACGGGGATCCGCTGGAGAGCAGCATGATCCTCAACCTCGGGCCGCAGCACCCCGCCACGCACGGTGCCCTCCGCGTGGTGGTCCAACTCGATGGTGAGACCATCGAGCGGTGTCTGCTCGACATCGGGTACCTCCACCGTGGCATCGAGAAGCTGGCCGAGGTGAAGACCTATCAGGAGTTCATGCCCTACACGGACCGCATGGACTACATGTCGCCCTATTCGAACAACGTGGCGTGGTGCCTCGCGGTCGAGAAGCTGGCAGGCATCGAGGTGCCGGAGCGGGCGCAGTGGCTCCGCACCATTGGCTGCGAGCTGGCGCGCATTTCCAGCCATCTCCTCTGGGCGGGCACGATGGTAATGGACGCGGGGGCGCTCAGTGTCTTCCTCTGGACGTTCAAGTACCGCGAGGAGATCTATTCCATCTTCGACGAGATCGCGGGCGCTCGCTTTACCGTCTCCCACTCTCGGATCGGCGGCCTCGCATTCGACTTCTCGCCGACCGCCCTCGCGATGACCCGCGCCTTCTGCGACGAGTTCGAGCAGAACCTCGCGGACTGGCGCAAGCTGCTGGACCGCAACCGCATCTGGATCGACCGCAACAACGGCGTCGGCGTCGTCTCTGAGGAAGAGGCTATCGAGTGGGGGTACACCGGCCCCAGCCTGCGCGCGAGCGGCGTCGAGTACGACGTGCGCCTCTTCGAGCCTTACCTGGTTTACGACAAGCTCGATTTCGGGGTGCCGATGCGCACTGAGGGCGACAGCCTCGCGCGCTACTTCGTCCGGGTGGAGGAGATGCAGGAGAGCATCAACATCATCCGCCAGTGCCTGGATCGCCTTCCCGAAGGACCGGTCCGCACCGACGATGCGAAGGCGGCGTACCCCTCCAAGGACGAGGTCTATTACTCGATGGAGGGCATGATCCACGACTTCATGATGACGGACACGGGCGTTGCCCCGCCGAAGGGTGCCGAATGCTACCACGCCGTCGAGAGCCCGAAGGGCGAACTCGGCTTCTTCCTCGCGAGCGACGGCACCGGATCGCCCTGGCGCGTCAAGATGAACACACCGTCCTACTCGAACCTCCAGGGCCTGGAGACGATGATGGAGGGCGCGATGGTGGGCGATACCGTCGTCCTCATCGGCTCCATCGACCCCGTCATCGGCGACAGCGATAAGTAGAGAAAGAGGGAAGGGGCAAGGGCGAAGAGGCCTCCCTTTCCTCCTCCCTCATCCCCCTTCCCCATGTCCCCACAGACTCCCTCCGGCGCCGTCAGCCCGAAGCCACAGTACACGCCCGGCAAATCCCCCGAGCGCCACTTCTCCGACGACGAACTCGTCTGGACCGACGAGGAGAAGGCCGAGATCGCGACCTATCGCTCGCAGTACCCGACGAACGATGGGGCCGTGATGAAGGGGCTCTGGCTCGCGCAGCGGAAGTGGGGCTGGCTCCCGCCCGAGGTCATGCGCCTCGTCGCAGGCACGATGGAGATTCCGTACGCGAAGGTCTACGGCGTCGCCACGTTCTACACGATGTACTTCAAAGAGAAGAAGGGGCAGTTCGTCCTCGACGTCTGCACGTGCTTCTCCTGCCAGGTCACGGGTGGCTACGACATCCTGCACTACCTCGAAGACCAACTCGGCGTCAAGGCCGGGATGACGACGGAGGACGGGCTGTTCACCATCCAGGAGGCGGAGTGCCTCGGAGCGTGCGGCTCAGCACCGATGCTCCAGGTCACAAACGGCCCGTACGTCCACAACCTCACGGAGGCAAAGGTGGACGCGATGCTCGACACGCTCCGCAAGGCCTCGGAGGCGGGAGGGCTCGCGGCGGGCCACGGTGGCGCTGCGCTCCCGTTCGAGAGCATTACCCTCCCGCAAGACGAAGACGAGATGGGCGGCAACCGCCGCACCGACGCAGAGGCTACCGACGCCTACCGCACGCCCCCCGTCGCCGAGCACGTCCACTAGACATGAGTGAGCGTCCCGTCCCCCTGACCGTTACGGCTGAGAGCCGCGCCTCCTCACTGGAAGTGCGCGGCCCCGTGTCGCGGTCCATCGGCCGGGCCGAGTCCTCCCGCCTCGGCACCGAGGCGGGCCCCCGCACGCCGGGCGCTGGTCTGACGCTCCGCGAGCGCCGCATCAAGAGGATCCTCCTCAAGGAACTGGAAAAGATCTCCGCCAAGGAGTATGGCTCGGGGCTCAGCTACAACGAGAAGCAGAAGCTGGAGAAAACCCTGGATGCGGAGTTCATCGACGCTGAGTTGGCGAAGATGGACAAGGCAGAGCGGACCATGCAGGTTGTCCGCAACTGGCTCGCGATCCCGCTCGCGGTGCTAGCGACCGGTGTTGCCATCTGGGCAATCGCGTCTGGCGAGCCGCTCCTAGACGCGCTCTTTCCCGCTGTTACTCCTCTATTCCTGCTGTTCGGCTTCACGCAACAGAGCAGGGCGACCAAGCGCCGCCGCTGGATTTACGAAGCCCTCCGTGAGCTCTCCGATGCCGACGACCTCGATGTCCAACTCCCCGAGTCCGTCGCGTTAGCTGATCTCCTGATCGATCGCATCGTGGAGGCCGAAGACGACGCCTCCGCCGTTCCCCTCCGCCGCATCCGTGCCTGACATGCCTGACACCCTCCTCACCGGTGAGTCCAAGGCAGGCGACTGGCGCTCCTTCGAGCGCGTCATCCTGCCGCCCATCCAGGACCTCCACAAAATCGAAGTTTACGAGCAGAACGGTGGGTACAAAGCCCTCCGCGATGTCGTCAAGGGCGGCAAATATGATCCGAAGGGCCTGACCGAGGAGGTCAAAGCCTCGGGCCTGCGCGGCCGTGGCGGCGCCGGATTCTCGACGGGTCTGAAGTGGAGCTTCATGCCACCCGTCGATTCCGAGAAGCCACGCTACCTCGCGTGCAACGGCGACGAGTCCGAGCCCGGCACGTTTAAGGACCGCCAGATCTTCGAGTACAACCCGCACCTCATGATCGAGGGCATCGCGCTGGCCTGCTACGCGATGACGGTCGGGACTTGCTACCTCTACATCCGGGGCGAGTACTGGGATTACGTGGAGCACGTCCAGAAGGCCGTGGACGAGGCGTACGCGAAGGGCTACCTCGGCACGAACATCCTCGGCACCGACTTCTCTGCCGAACTGGTGGTGCAGGCGGGCGCAGGTGCCTACATCTGCGGCGAGGAGACGAGTCTCCTCAACTCCGTCGAGGGCAAGCGCGCCTATCCGCGCATCAAGCCGCCGTTCCCGGCCCAGAAGGGGCTGTGGAACATGCCGACGACGATCAACAACGTGGAGACCCTCGCGGACGTCCCGCTGATCGTCAACCGAGGTGCGGAGTGGTTTGCGAGCATCGGCCCGAAGGCCCACCCGGGCCCGGTCCTCTACGGCATCTCGGGCCACGTCAACCGGCCCGGTGTCTATGAGTATCCGACCGGCATGCTGATCTCCGACCTTCTGGAGGTCGCGGGCGGTGCGCGAGGCGGCAAGAAGATCAAGGCCGTCGTCCCGGGCGGAAGCTCCACGCCGCCTATGCGCTGGGACGTGGCCGAGCAGGCCACGATGGACGCCGAGACACTCCGCGAGGCGGGCTCCTCCATGGGCACCGCTGGACTGGCCTTCCTCGATGAGACCGTCGACATGGTCTCGTGGACGCGCCGGATCGCGCACTTCTACCACCACGAGAGCTGCGGTCAGTGCACGCCCTGCCGCGACGGTACCGGCTGGATGGAGAAGCTTCTCGCCCGTATCGACGACGGCGAAGGCTACACCCGCGACCTCGACCTCCTACTCGACTTGTGCGATCAGATGGAGGGGCGCACCGTCTGCGCATTGGCCGATGCCGCCGCCTGGCCGGTCCGCTGGGGCATCAAGCGTTTCCGCGACGAGTTCGAGGCGAAGTGCAAGGCCACCAGCTTCGCCGGAGCCGATCTGTCTTCATCGGGCGACGGTGCCGGTGGGACGCCTGTCCTCGCGGCCGGTGCTTCCTCCTAATTCACTCTCGATGCGTGATGTCTGAGACGGGTGGCCTCGCCTCGCGCCTCTACCTTCGCGGTACCCTGCCGCCACCTCCCATGACTCGTTTCCTCGCTCTCCTTTTGCTCGTCGGGCTCGCGGCCTGCACGGCCGATACCGACGCCCCTGCCGATACCGGCGAGACCACCTCCATCAGCGAGACGCCCGATACCGGAGCCGAGATGGGAGAGGCCTCGATCCTCATCGGAGACGAGTTCTCAGATGATGGCGAGATCATTCCCGTTGCGACCGCAATCGAGCGCGCAGACGACCTGAACGGTGAGACGGTCGCCGTGGAGGGGACGATCTCCAAAGTCTGTCAGATGAAGGGCTGCTGGCTCACGCTCGCGTCCGAGACTGGCGAGACGTTCCGCATCGTCGTTCCGAAGGACGAGGCGGGTGAGTACGTCTTCACGTTCCCGATGGACGCTGCGGGCGCGACGGCCCAGGTCGTCGGTGAGTTGGCCGTCGAGACGGAAGACGTGGAGACGCTGCAGCACCTCGCGGAAGACGAGGGCCAGACGCCCGAGCAGGTCGCGGCCATCACGGAACCTCGAAAAGCGCTCGTCCTCACTGCACAGGGAGCTCGGCTCTCTCGCGCCTAATCCCCTCTGACTTCCCCGGCCTCGGTACGTCCACGGGCGCCCCGAGGTGGTCCCATTCGCATCTCCCGACATGCCGACGCTCACCATCGACGGCCGCACCCACGAGTTCGAGCCCGGTGACAAGGTGCTCCAGTTCTGCCTCGATAACGGTGTCGAGGTGCCGCACTTCTGCTACCACCCGGCGCTGAGCGTCCCGGCCAACTGCCGCCAGTGCCTCGTCAAGGCAGGCACGCCCATGTTCGACCGGGCTACGCGCGAACCGGTGTTGGATGAGGAGGGCAACCAGAAGATCAATTACTTCCCGAAGCTCATGCCCAGCTGCGCGCTGGACGCGACCGACGGGATGGTGATTCACACCCAACAGGACTCTCAGGAGGTGGCCCAGGCCCAGGCCGACAACCTGGAGATCATGCTGGTCAACCACCCGCTCGACTGTCCGATCTGCGACCAGGCCGGGCAGTGCCCGCTTCAGATCCAGGCCTACAAGTACGGCCCCGAGGGCTCCCGCTTCGAGTTCCAGAAGGTCCACAAGCCGAAGCGTATCCAGTTGGGGCCCAACGTGGTGCTGGACGCTGAGCGGTGCATCAACTGTACGCGATGCACACGCTTCACGGCCGAGGTCACGGAGACGCACCAACTGACCATCATCAACCGGGGTGACAAGAACCATCCGATGACGGCGCCCGGCGAGGTCTTCGACGACGCCTACTCGATGTGCACGGCCGACATCTGCCCCGTCGGTGCGTTGACCGAGGACTACTTCCGGTTCAAGGCTCGTGTCTGGGAAATGTCCAAGACCCCTTCCATCTCGGACTTCGGCGGCAAGGGCATCAACGTCGACTTCTGGGTGCGCGACAATCAGATCCTCCGCATCACGCCGCGCGAGAACCTCAGCGTCAACGAGTACTGGATGCCCGATGCCGCCCGTCTCGTCTTCTCGACCTACAACGAGAACCGAGCCTCCGGCGCGAGGGTGGACGGCCAACCCGCCTCCTGGGACGCCGCGTACGCCGCTGCCGCCGATGCTCTTCGGGCAGCCTCCAACATCTTCTTCCTCGGCTCGCCCTTCGCGACGGTCGAGGACAACTTCCTCCTCTCGAAGCTGGCCGATGCTGTCGGCGCGGAAACCCCGCGCTACATCGCACGCCATGAAGAGGGGAGTGGCGACGGGTGGCTCATCTCGGACGACGTGGCGCCGAACACGCAGGGTGTCGAGCGTCTCGGCTTCACCGCCGTAGATGCTCCGCTCCTCGCCAGTCAGATCGCCGAGGCGGACGTGGTCTACATCCTCCAGGACGATCCCGTCGCCGCGGGTGTGCTCGCCTCGGCAGACCTGGAGGGCAAGACAGTGGTCCTTCACGCCACCCATACCACGAGCGAGACGCTGCCACATGCCGACATCGTGCTGCCTATCGCGATGAGCGTCGAGACCGTCGGCACGTTCGTCAACGAGGACGGACGCGCTCAGCTGTTGCGCCCCGCGAAGATGATCCGTACTGCCAACCGCTCGTTGATGATGAGCGCGGGCGTCGGTCAGGGCCGTCCAGACCGCGTCGGTACGCCGTTCGACCGCTGGCACGACGAGTCGCACAAGGTAGACTGCCTGCCAGGGTGGATCTCGCTGCCCGCCATCGCAGACCGCCTCGGTACCCCGATGCACTACAAGAGCCCGCGCTCCATCATGGTGGAGGTCGCGGAGCGCCACGTGGCCCTCGCGGGGGCCACACACCAGGCGATGGGCTTGCAGGGCGTCGCCCTCGAATCTGAGGCCGAACCGGCCTAACTTCCGCGAGGGCCTCTCGCCTCCTCTGCACGTGCGCATCGCGCCGTGTCTCCTCACCCCGCTTGCTGGCAGCGCCCGCCAGTGCCCCGACGATGATCGAATCGGTCCTCACCTTTCTGGAACCGGCGGTTCTGCCCGCACTCATCTTCCTCGTCATCAACCTGCTGCTGGTGACAGCCTCCCTGCTCGTCTATGCAGAGCGTGTGGTGAGTGCCTTCATTCAGGAGAGAAGCGGTCCCAACCGCGTCGGCCCCCGCGGTCTGCTCCAGCCCTTCGCGGACGTGTTCAAGCTCCTCTTCAAGGAGGACATCGTCCCTTCGGCGGGCAACGGGTTCATCCACTCGTTCGCGCCGGTCCTGATGGTGGTGATCGCCATGAGCACCGTCGCGGTGATCCCCTTCGCGGGGACTGCCGAGGCGGGGCCAGTCATCATCGCGGATGTGAGTGTGGGCCTGCTCCTCGTCCTCGCGATGACGAGCATCTCGGTCTATGGCATCACGCTGGCGGGCTGGGCGTCCAACTCGAAGTACTCGCTGCTCGGCGGTCTCCGCTCCAGCGCGCAGATGATCTCCTACGAACTCGCGATGGGCGCAGCGGCGCTCTCCGTGGTGCTCTATGCGGGGAGCCTCTCGATGTTCGACATCGTGGAGAGCCAGAACGAGGGCTGGAGCTTCCTCGGCTGGAACATCTTCCGCAACCCGGTCGGCTTCGTGCTCTTCGCCGTCTGCGCGCTCGCGGAGACCAACCGCGCCCCGTTCGACCTCCCCGAGGCGGAGCAGGAGCTGGTAGGCGGCTACCACACGGAGTACTCGGGGATGAAGTTCGGGATGTTCTTCCTGGCGGAGTACGTCAACCTCTGGATCGCGAGCATGGTGACGGCGACGCTCTTCCTCGGTGGCTACCTGCTGCCGTTCCAGGACGTGTTCTTCGTCGGTGTCCTGGGCATGGGCGGTATCGTGCTGATCGGTGCGCAGATGATCGCCCTCGTCGCCAAGACCGCGTTCTTCGCGTTCTGCTTCATCTGGATCCGCTGGACCCTCCCGCGCTTCAAGTACAACCAGCTGATGAACCTCGGCTGGAAGTACCTCCTGCCGATCTCTATCGCGAACATCTTCGTGATCGCGCTGATCGTGATGGGTCTCTACTTCGGGTTCGGCCGCGAGATTCCGGGCCTGATGTAGCCCGCCTCGGTGTCTTTGGACGCCCGTTTAATGACCAGAGAGAATCCGAGGTTGATCATCCTCTCCCACTCAGCCTCGAAGAGCTTTCTTGTTGTCCTAACACATCGACAGTACGCTGCGCCGGGCATAGTATAGAAGCCACGGCATGCTGCCGCGTACCTGTGTAGCTTCCGGGCTGTGCTGCTACCACTAGGTCAAGTAAACGTATCGATGGCAAATGCAAGTTTAGAAAGCGACTCTGTGGACGCTTTCCCTGGTAGAGAGGGTGAACTGAGAGACAATGAGGCAGAAGCTAGGTTTGCCGACGTTCGTAACGGTGGGGGTGAGGAACCGGACACCGACGAAGGATTCGAGAAGAGACTAAGTGATATTCTACTGCAGGTATTAGTTGCAGTGCTAAGCGGGATAGCGTATTCGGCAGTCATTGCGCTTCCAGTATGGTCTGTTCTTAAGGACCACCCGATACGGTCAGATAGCTTGTCAGTTGGTGCATTTATTGTACTATGGTCTATAATGTGCTATGCTTCTATTGTAACGGCTGGTTATCTTACGAAGAGGGGGATTAGGATAAGAAGAAGTATACCTATTCATCTGTCATTGCTGTTTATTTTGATCTCCTCTGCGTCTGCTCCCCTGTTAGTATACTTGTGGTGGGAGTCAGATGAGCTTGAGGCAAGAGAAGATGGAACAGTGAGAATATATAAGCTTGCATCCGATTTGATTGCTGATGTTATGTCAGATAATAACATTAACCAAGAGGATCTAAGAGATCTTTTGCAGTTTTCTGCCGAATCAATAAATTTGAACAATAGGAATATTAGCGACGCACGGGTGGCGGTTTTTTTTCATGACAAAGATGCGGATTCTCTTTATATTCCAGAGGGCGGCTATTATGGTATCGGGTTTGATCAGGATATAAGGAGGCTAAAATTTAATGTGCAGGACAGAATGAGGGGGGAAGATGAGTACGAATATATGTATAGGATAGGTATAGCAGGATATAGTTTTGTAAATAGAATAAACGTGGTAGAAGAGGACATTGGAAGGGATACTACAAATAAGAGCTATAGATATAGAGTTTTCGAGGCAGCTGAGAAAGATAGGCCAGATAGATCTATTGTTACATTCCCAATATTTGACCCTGCGGACATTGGTGGTAGTCCTGTTGGTGTTCTGTCAGTTTCTACACTTAATAAGGCATCGTTTAGAGATAGTAACATAAGAATAGTAGAATTCTTCTCTAAGATACTTTACGCATTCTACGCATCGGGAAACTTTGAAGAGGGCGACTTTGTCTAATATTATTATGGAAATCTGTTCGTGTCATCGTTGGCGTCTCTGGTGCATCGAAGGCCACGCACCGTGCAGCCGAGTTCTAAAGCCAAGCGTCTCTCGCTAGGGTCTACGTCCCGGTAGCTGAGGGCTACGCGCGATTTCGATGAGGGAACGCTGTGGAGAGTGCGAGGGCCTTGGAACGCGCGCTATTCTGCAGTGTGGCTGCTCAGCGGTGTCCTCTGTCGGCGCCCGGTGGCTGCGTCCCGTCTCGCCTCTGTCCCTCACAGAGACCTCTCCCTCCAGACGTGATTCCCTCTTCCATGCGATCCCCTCATTTCCACCGCTCCCTCGCGGCCTTCGTCGCCTTCGGGCTGGCGCTCGTTCTGTCCACCGCTGCGGCGGCCCAGGTCCTCCGGCCCAGCGAGTCCCTCTACCTCCAGCTACGAGGCGGCGCGACGGCCTACCTCGGCGACCTCAACGATGACGTGCTCAACCCCGACCCCGGGAGCGGCCTGGAAGACCCGGGGCTTGGCATCGGCGCCGAGATCGGATACCTCTTCAACCCGAACGTCTCCTTCGGCCTCGGCTTCGTCTACCATGACCTCCCCATCACCAACGGCATTGCGTTCGACGGGGAGGGCGAGCGCTTCGTCAATCTCGATCAGAGCGGCACGGCGTATCAGCTCCAGGGACTCTTCCGCTACTCTCCGCTGACCGGGCGAGTCGCGCCGTTCATTGAGGCGGGTGGCGCGCTCGTCTTCGGACAGGGTACCGAGGCGGGCCGGAACAGCGATTCCTCCGATGAGGACGTGCTCGGCTACGGGCCCGTCGGTGGCCTCGGCGTGGACATCGCGCTCTCGTCGCAACTCGGCCTCGTGCTCGGTGCGCAGTCCACCTTCGTGTTTCCCGATGTGGCGCTGGACAACGCGGATGTCGGCGCCTTCGGGTTCAGCGACGATGCCGACTACGACGTCCTCGCGACGCTCCACGGTGGCCTCCGCTACGCCTTCCGCGCCCCGCACACGCCCGTCGCGATCGCGCGCCTGGACTGCCCTCGCGAGTTGACCGCGGGCGAATCCGGCACCTTCTCGCTCCGCACCAACGCCGACGCGACGCCTCCGGTCAGCGTTTCCTGGACCTGGGACGATGGCTCCACAGGCGCGGGCCGCACGGCCTCGCACACGTATCGCACGCCCGGTACGTATACCGTCACCGCCACTGCGCGAGGCGACTACAACGAGGAGATGGAGACCTGCCTTGTGACCGTCGTAGAGCCACAGATCGCGCCCACCTTGAGCGCCTGCCGCATCTCGCCGATGCAGGTCGCGCCCAATGAACCCATCACGTTCACCGGTACGGTCAACTCGGACGCCTCGCAGCCGGTGACGCTCTCGGTGGACTGGGGCAACGGCGGCATGAGCTCCGGCGCCACCTTCCCCGCGACGAACGCCTACAGGGAGTCCGGTACCTACACCGTCACCGCGACCGCGCAGAACGCGTTCGGCAGCGACAGCTGCACGGCCACCATCGAGGTGGTGGACCTGTATTGCAGCAGCGTCACGGAACTCAACTCGGTGTACTTCGAGTTCGGCAGCTCGGCGCTGACCGCGAGCGCGCAGACTCTCCTTGATGAGAACCTCGACGAGCTTCGCCGCTGCCCGGACCTGTGTGTTTCCATCCGAGGCTACGCGGACGACCGCGAGACGGACCAGCTCCGGCTCTCGCAGCGCCGAGCCAACGCCATTCGCGACTACTACATCTCGAACGGCGTCGATATCGGCCGCTTCCGTGCCGAGGGACTGGGTGAGGACCCCGCGGCGAACTCGAAGGAGGACCCCGGTCCGGGCGACAGCCGCGCCCGCCGTGGCGACTCCGTCCCGGCGACCTGCGGCACCTTCACGCCGACGGGCACCTCGCGCCGCTAGCTCACTCTGCCCGCCTCGGCACCGAGGCGGACCGACCCGCGCCCGGTCTCCCGCGAGGCCGGGCGCGCGTGCATTCATGCGAGGGGCCGCGGGGGGCGATATCCTCTGGCATGCTGCTCCGTGTGTGCTTCATGCTGCTCCGTGTGTGCTTCCTGTCTCTTGCACTGGCGTCGTCTCTGGCGGCGCAGCCGTTCGAGGGGCCGCTGGTGGACACTCCACCCCTGACGTTCACCCTCCGATTGCCCATCAATCCGGCGCCGGACCAGCCGCGCATGACCTCGCGCCAGTGGGCCGAGATGGGCGCGGTCGCGTTGACCGGCGTGGGCCACCTCGCCGCCTCCGAGGCGGGAATCTCCGCTGCCTACATCCCGGTCGTGATCGGTGGGTGGGGAGGGTACATCGGCTACCGCGAGGCGACGGGCGAGCCGTTCTTGCGCGATCTCGGGTTCACATCGGAGAACCTCGGCCCGGCCTTCCGCGACGCGACCATTCTGGCGGGTGCCGCGACGGTGGGCATGATCGGCATCGGGGCGGTGCAGGGAACGCTCCGGCTGGAGGCGGACATGCTGCCGCTCCTCGTGCTGTATCCCGCGTGGGGCCTCACGCAACAGATGCTCGTGCAGGGCATGATCACGCGGCACTTGGGCGACGCGGGGGTGAGCCCGTACGCCGTGACGCCCGTCTCGGCCGTCGCCTTCGGGTCGGTCCATGTCCCGAACTGGGAACTGACCGCCGCGACGACCGGGCTGGGCCTCGCGTACGCTGAACTCTACCGGCGGCACGAGAACCTGTGGCCGCTCGGGATCTACCACGGCGTCCTCGGCGCGGAGTTTTACGTGTGGGTGTTGGGCCGGAATCCCTGGGAGGAGATGTTTGGCGGCGAGGCGCCCTGACCCGCCTCGGTGGTCCGGCGGAGGTACCGAGGCGGACCGACTGCGCGCAGAGGTCACGCGGCGTTCGTGGGGAAGCGTCCGGCGGACGAGTAGATTTCGAGCCCGCCCATCCTGCCCCGCCCGTCATGGCCGAACCGCCCGTCCCCACTGCCGACATGGAGGTCCCCGCCCCCGACCGCTCCGCCGAGGAGCACCGCGCCCTGGCTGATCTCGCCGCCCGCACCATTCGAGGCCTCACCATCGACGCGGTGGAGGAGGCGAACAGCGGCCACCCCGGCCTCCCGATGGGCATGGCTGATGCCTCCGTCGTCCTCTGGAGCCGCTTACTGAAGCACAACCCGAAGGATCCGCACTGGCCCGACCGCGACCGGTTCGTGCTCTCCGCGGGCCACGGGTCCATGCTGATCTACAGTCTGCTCCATCTCTCCGGCTACGACCTCTCGCTGGACGAGCTGAAGCAGTTCCGCCAGTGGGGCAGCCGCACCGCCGGGCATCCCGAGAGCCACCTGCTTCCGGGCGTCGAAACCACGACGGGGCCGCTGGGCCAGGGCATCTCCACGGCCGTCGGCATGGCGATGGCCGAGAAGCACCTCGCGGGCCGATTCAACACGGACGATCACACGGTGGTGGACCACTACACGTACGTGATCGCGAGCGACGGCGACCTCATGGAGGGCGTCAGCAATGAGGCGTCGTCGCTGGCCGGGCACCTCGGCCTCGGCAAGCTCGTCGTCCTCTACGACGACAACCACGTCAGCATTGACGGGCAGACGGACCTCGCCTTCTCCGAGGACGTGGCCGCGCGCTACGACGCCCTCGGCTGGCACGTCGTCCGCGACATCGACGGGCACGATGCTGAGGCGGTCGCGGCTGCGCTGGAGACGGCGCGAGGCGTTCTGGACAAGCCCAGCCTCCTCCAGGTCAAGACGACCATCGGCTATGGCTCGCCCAACCTCGCGGGGAAAGCGGACATCCACTCCGACGCCCTCGGCGAGGCTGAGCTGAACGCGACGAAGGACCACCTCGGCATCCCGCGCGAGCCGCTCTTCCTCGTCCCGGACGGCGCCGACACGCTCCTCGCCGAACAGGGGCGGCGAGGCGCGAAGGCGCACCGCGAGTGGGAGGGCGCGATGGCCGCCTATCGCGAGGCCAAGCCGGATCTCGCCGCCGAGCTGGACCGCCGCCTCGCAGGCGACCTCCCGGAGAACTGGACCGACGCCCTCCCGACGTTTCCCGAAGACGCGAAGGGCATGGCGACCCGGGCCGCCTCGGGCAAGGTGCTGGACGCCCTCGCGGATACGCTCCCGGAGCTCATGGGCGGCTCCGCCGACCTCACGCCGAGCAACAAGACGCAGGCGAAGGGGATGGAGAGCTTCTCCCATGCGACGCCCGGCGAGCGCTACGTCCACTACGGCGTGCGCGAGCATGGCATGGGCGCCGCGCTGAACGGCCTCGCGCTCCACGGAGGCATTCGCCCCTACGGCGGCACCTTCCTCATCTTCTCGGACTACCTGAAGCCCGCCGTCCGCCTGGCGGCGCTCATGGAGACGAACCCGGTCTTCGTCTTTACGCACGACTCCATCGCGCTTGGCGAGGACGGTCCGACCCACCAGCCCATCGAGCAACTCGCCGGGCTCCGCGCGATCCCCGACCTGCTCGTCATCCGCCCAGCCGATGCCAATGAGACCGCCGCTGCCTGGAAGGTGGCACTGGAGGCGCATCGTCCGACGGCCCTCGCGCTCACCCGCCAGGGCGTCCCGACCCTCGCCAGTACCTCCCACGAGGGCGTCGAGAAGGGCGCCTACGTCCTCGAGGACACGGAGGGCACGCCGGACGTGATTCTCCTCGCGACGGGTTCCGAGGTTCACCTCGCTCTGGGCGCTCACACGAAGTTGGCCGAGGACGGCATCGCCGCTCGCGTCGTCTCCATGCCCTGCGACCGGCTCTTCCTGGAGCAAGACGCGGCATATCGCGAGAGCGTCCTGCCCCACTCTGTCCGTGCCCGTGTGGCCGTCGAGGCGGGGAGTCCCCTCGGCTGGGGCCGCTTCGTCGGCCTCGATGGCGAGGTGGTCGCGCTCGACCGCTTCGGCGAGAGCGCGCCGTTCAAGGACGTGTACTCCGGCCTTGGCTTCACCGTGGAGGCGGTTGTGGAGGCCGCCCGCCGCGCCCTCCACGCTGTCTCCTAAGCTCATCCTGCTATGCGCACGGTCCTCCTCCGGTTTGTCGGGTTCGCTGTTCTCGCCTTCGTTCTCTACGCAGGCCTCGGGACGCTGATCCCGCCCGCCAGCGCGCCGGACCTTCCGGGGGAGCAAGCGGCCGAGGCGTTGGCGTTCTCCTTTGCGGAGGTAGAGAGCGACCCGGCCGCATGGAGCGCGACGGAGGGCGTGGCGGACCATCGGTGGTGGACGCGCCGCTCGTTCGTCGCAGGAGAGACCGAGGCGGGGCGCTACAGCGAGCAAGTCCTGAAGGTGGGCTGGCCATTCACGGTCGTGCGCGGCTTCGTCCGGACCTCCGGCACGAGCGTCCAGCCTGTGGCCTCGCACCCGCTCAGCGAAGTGTCCGCTGGTCCCGTGCGCATGCTCCCGCTCCAACCCGTCTGGCCGGGCGTCGTCGCGATGGGACTCCTCGGTGTCCTCGCGATGCTGCTCGTGGATCGGGTCCGCTCGCGAGGCGTTGCTGTGGCCTCCTGATCTCACCGCTCATGTTCCGTACGTCGTTCCTCTTCGCCACGCTCCTTCTCGCAGGCTGCGAGAACTCGCCCGACGTCCTCGACGCCATCCCCGACGACGCGGAGAGCCCAGCCGCTGTTGGTCCTCACTCCGGTCCCGCACCCATCACCGAGGCCACGACCTACACCTGCTCCGGTGGTGACATCTTCACCGCGACGCCTCTCGGTGAGGACCGCCTGGAGTTGACGCGCGGTGAGGCGACGCTCGAACTAGAGCGTACCGCATCCAGCATGGGCGCGCGGTACGTCGCGGGCAGGACCGAGGTCTGGATCTCGGACGAGGGCGCCTTCGTGGTGGAGAATGAGGTGATGGTCCTCGCGGACTGCACCGCTGCCATCGACGCGTAGGTGCCCACGTTGCGGCCGATGGGTACAGCACGAGGCCCCGGTGCCATGATCCAACCCCGGTTGACGACCTCCAACGCTCGCTCCGCCTTGGCATCGGCCCCGGGCGAGTTCGTCGAGGTGTTCCGGCATGGGACGCTGACCGTCGAGTTCTACCAGCCGGACGGTGTGGACCGACAGACGCCACACACGCGCGACGAGGTGTACGTGATCGTCTCGGGCTCGGGCTTCTTCGTGCACGAGGGCGAGCGTCAGCCCATCGAGCCCGGCGAGGTGCTCTTCGTCCCGGCAGGCGATGATCACCGCTTCGTGGACTTCTCCGACGACTTCGCGACCTGGGTCTTCTTCTACGGCCCCGAGGGCGGTGAGGGCAATGAGTGATCGCGTTCTCGTCGTCGGCGCGAGTGGGACGATGGGCCGCGAGGTCGTGCGCGAACTGAAGCACCGGAGCGTGTGGGTACGCGGTACCAGCCGCGAGGCCTCCCGCGTGCCGCCCGAGGCGGACGAAGCGGTCACAGCAAATCTTCTGGATCCGGCCTCGCTTCGTTCGGCCTGTGAGGGGGTGGACGCCGTGATCTTGGCGGCGGGGGCGTCCATCTCGTCCCTCGCGCCGCGGATCGACAAGCGGGGCTTCAGAGGGGTGGACACGGTCGGCGCCCGGTACGTGACAGAGGCAGCGGCAGAGGCGGGCGTGGGTCGCGCGGTGTACGTCTCCGTGGCGGGTCCGCCCGAGATGGCCCGCCTCGGGTACGTCGCCGCCCATCGCGAGGCGGAGGAAGCCGTTCGCGAGTCCGGCATCACGACCGCCATCGTGCGGCCCACAGGCTTCTTCGCGGCCTTCACGGCGTACCTCCCACTCGCGAGGCTGGGCGTGATGCCCGTCCTGGGCCGTGAGGTGACGACGAACCCGATCCATGAGGCCGACCTCGCGGTCGTCGTGGTGGACGCGCTGGAGGGTGGCGAGGGGATCACCGAGGCGGGCGGGCCCGAGGTGCTCTCCCGCGAGGCCATCGCGCGTCTCGCGTTCGAGGCCGTCGGAAAGAAGGCCCGGTTCGTTTCTGTTCCTCCGGGCCTCGCTCGGTTCAACGCAGGGCTGGTAGGAGCGGTGGACCAGCGGCTGAAGGAGGTGATCCGGTTCGTCGCGGCCATCCACGAGCACGACATCGTGGCGCCCCCGCACGGGTCGCGCCGCCTCGGGCCATACCTGGAAGCGGTTGCGCGAGGCGGACGGGTGTAAAGGGTCTGTAATGGAAGCGATTTCGGAAGCGCTTCGGCATTAAGTCGTTGTGCAGGAAGGGCTTTCGGAGGATCTGGTGCGCGACTTCTGCCGCGCTGCAGCGTTGATTGAGGCGAACCCACCTCGCACACCATGAGGCTTTCCTTCCCGACCATCTTCGCGGCCCTGCGCTCCGTCGCGGGTGTCTCGCGAGCGGTCTACTGGGGCGACTGCCCGCACTGCGGACGGCCCACGCCCTGGCAGACGAACGCCCTTCGCGGCGAGTACCGCTGCTCACGCTGCGAGCGCTCCCCGCTGGAGGCGTGAGTCCCCGACTTTCCGCCTTCCCGACCCGACATTCACCGACATGACCCCGCTTCCCATGCTCCTGCTTAGCCTGGCCCTCTTCATCGCCGCGGTGCTCCTGATCGCTGCCGCCGCCGCCCGAGGCCTTTCCAACCTCGACACCATCCTGAAAGTCGTCGAGCCCGGTGATCCCGAGTTCGACAACTCGACCCTCCGCACCGAGGTGTAACGAGTGGCGATCTTGACCGGCCCACTGCGCCCGGTCTCGTGATCCTCGCCCCTTCCGTTCTCGCTTCCGACTTTGGGCGCCTCCGTAGCCACGCTGCGGAGGCGCTCGACGTTGGGGCCGAGTGGCTCCACATCGATGTGATGGACGGCCACTTCGTGCCTAACATTTCGTTCGGCGCGCCGGTTATGCGCGGGCTCGCAAGCCTCGCAGCCGAGCGGAATGTCCCGCTGGACGTGCACCTGATGATCGAGAACCCAGACCGGTACCTCGGCGACTTTGCCGAGGCGGGCGCGGCGCTCATCACGGTCCATCAGGAAGCCTGTCCGCACCTTCACCGGACGATCCACGCGATCCAGGACCTCGGCTGCCGCGCGGGCGTCGCGCTCAATCCGGCCACGCCGCTCGTCATGCTCGAAGACATCGCGGCAGACCTCGACCTCGTGCTCATCATGTCGGTCAACCCCGGGTTTGGCGGACAGTCGTTCATCGAGGCGTCCGTGGACAAGGTCCGCCGATGCCGCGAGATGCTCTCCGGCCTCCGCAGTCGCGCGCTCATCGAGGTAGACGGCGGCGTCACGCCGGACAACGCGGGCGCGCTCCTTCGAGCAGGCGCCGACGTTCTCGTGGCAGGCAGTGCGGTGTTCCGTGGCGACGTGGCCGCCAACGTGCAGGCCTTCCGACAGTCCGCCGAGGCCGCAAGACGTGGCCTCGCGTGACGGCGCGCTGGCTCCGTCTCGAAAACCTCGCGGTGGCTGTCCTCGCAGGCGTCCTCTTTTTCCAGACGGGCACGAGCCTCTGGTGGCTCCTCGCCTGGATCGCGCCAGACCTCGCGATGGTGGGCTACCTCGCGAATCCACGTCTGGGCGCGAGGCTTTACAACGCCGCGCATACCTACGCCGCGCCGGTCGGGCTCGGGGCCGTTGGCCTCGCGATGAGTTTCCCGCTGGCGACGGCGCTCGCGCTGCTTTGGGCCAACCACATCGGCGTGGACCGCACGCTGGGCCACGGCCTCAAGGAAACCACCGGTTTCCACGATACGCACCTCGGGCGGATCGGGCGGGGTTGACCGTGCCCGCCTCGGTGCCGAGGCGGGCGGGGCCGCGTCAGGCTCGGACGGTGCGCGAGGCAGACGCTGTAGGCCCTCACGGTTCCGTTAGTCTCAGAAAACTCCCTTCGCTCCGATATGCCCCGTCACACGACCGCCCTCCTCGTCGGCGTCCTCGCGACTCTCGCGGGATGCTCCACGTCCCAGAACCCCGCGCCTTCTCCTCCGGTGGACTCTGCTCAGCAGGGGGCGCCTTCGGTTCGCGTGGTTCCGTCCGCAACGGCGGACGACCCGGAGGCCCGCGCTCGCGAAGTTGGGCTGACGGCTGCTCAGGCGCGAGACCTTCTCGCGTTGGGGGCGGCGGTTCTCTTGCCTCGCGCGATGGACGCTTGGACGGTGGATCGCGCCACGACGGACACGGAGTACCGCCCGGCGGTCGGGTACGAGGTCCGGTGGCGCCGAGCCGACGGGGCGTGTGTGACGGTGCGCGGTGCGAACGACGGCCTCGGAGGACCCGGCTACCCCGAGGCGAGCACCGAGGTCGCCCTGGCCGAACTGCCCGGCATGCCGACCGTCGCGCTGTACCGTGCGTCTATGGAACCGACGTCTGATGAGGCGCAGAACTGGGGGCCGGGCACCGTGATCTCGGACTACGTCGAAGTCGGGGAGGGGGACGCGATGATGTTCGTGACGCTCCACAGCAACGACGAGGACGGATGCCGCCCGCTCGCGCTAGACACCGCCGCGCCGATTCTGGCGGGTCTCCGGCCGTTGGAGCCGCTCCCGCCGACTGGCGACCCGCTCCACGACCCCACGCTCGGCCGGTTCGCCTTGGACGATGGCGTCACCGGGGACGCCCCCCCGGACATGGAGCCGGAACAGGCTGTCCGCGCGTACTTCGAGGGCTCGGAAACGCCGGTCGAGGTGGAGACCGTGAGCGAGTCGGACACCGAGGTGCGCGTGCTCGCTACGATGCGTGGCCTCGCGGACGATTCCGTCCGGGACCTTCGGTACCTCATCGTGTTTCGAGAGCGCGACGGCGCGATGCGCTTCTACGCCGCCGGGACGCAGGTGCGGTGCTACGAGGGGCGCGGGCACTCCGACTGGAGCGCCGAGCGCTGCCTCTGACCCTGCCCACCTCGGTGCCGAGGCGGGGGGAGCCGTCTTCCCGGGGCCGTGACGCACCGCCGTCGCTCTGCCCGGTAGCTTGCGCCATGCGTCTCGCCCAGGTCGTCCCGCTCACGCCCGTCGAGGGGCCGTTCACGTACCGCGTCCCGCCGGAGCTAGACGCTGAGGTGGTGCCCGGCGCCCGCGTGCTGGTGCCGTTCGGCCGACGCCAGCTGACCGGCGTCGTGGCGCGGACGGGCGAGGGCGACGCGCCCAAAGCGAAAGCGATCCTCGATGTCCTGGACGACCGCCCCGCGCTCACGCCCGAACTGCTCTCGCTCACGAAGTGGGTGGCGGAGTACTACCTCTGCACCTGGGGCGAGGCCATCAAGGCGGCGCTCCCGAGCGGGACGGAGGTGGAGACGCGCCGCGTGGTCCATGCCCTCGCGGACGATTGGCCCGGCGACGAGGGCCGTGCCGTGTTGGTGGCCCTCGCGAGCTCGAATGGGAGCGGCTTGAAGGTGCCTGCTCTCGCCGAGGCTCTCGGGCGTTCCACGGCTCCGCAGTCGCTGCTCCGGCGGATGGAGGCAGCGGGGGCGGTGCGGATCGAGCACGAGTTGCAGGAGGCCCGCGCGAGGCCGAAGGTCGAAAAGCACCTCGCGCTGGCGGTGTCTCCAGACGAGGTGCCGGACCTGCGGGGCGCGAAGCAGCAAGCGCTCGTCGCCTTCCTCGCGGATGCCCCCGAACCTGTCCGCCAGGCCGAGGCTCTCCAGGCTACCGGCGCGAGCAGTGGTACCGTCAAGAGCCTGGTAGACAAGGGCCTCGTCCTCGTGGACGATCTCGAAGTGGAACGGGTCGCTGACGAGGCCGAGGTCCCGCCAGCGCCCCCCGCCGAGGTCACGCTGCACCCGGCACAGGAGGCCGCACTCGGTGCTCTCCGAGAAGCCATTGAGGTGGGAAACGGCGCGACGTTCTTGTTGCACGGCGTGACGGGCTCCGGCAAGACCGAGGTCTACCTGAGAGCCCTCGCCTCGGTCCTCGCGCGAGGGCAGTCAGGGATCGTGCTCGTGCCCGAGATCGCGCTGACGCCGCAGACGGTCCGCCGCTTCCGCGCCCACTTCGGCGACCGCGTGGCGGTCCTCCACAGCCGCATGAGCCCCGGCGAGCGTCTCGACGCCTGGACGCGCATCCGAGGAGGCACGTATCCCGTCGTGATCGGGCCGCGAAGTGCCATCTTCGCGCCGGTCGCGGACCTTGGGATCATCATCGTGGACGAGGAGCACGAGGCGAGCTACAAGCAGTTCGACCCCGCGCCGCGCTACCACGCCCGCGATGTGGCCGTACTCCGCGCTCACGAGTCGGGCGCCGTCTGCGTCTTGGGCAGCGCCACGCCGAGCCTGGAGACGGCCGCCAACGCGCGCTCCGGCAAGTACGGCTACCTCGCGATGCCAGACCGAGTCCCGGTGCGGGCACGGGGCAGTAACCAGTCGCCAGTAATGGAGAAGCTCTCTACTACCGACTCCCCCCGCCTCGGCCCCGAGGCGGAGACGCTCAAGGCGCCCGCCCCGCTCCCCGAGGTCCGCGTCATCGACCTCGCGCGCGAGAAGGAGATCCGCCGTCTCAAGGGCGCGCTCTCGCACGACCTCCGCGAGGCCATCCGCGCTCGCCTCGACCGGGGCGAGCAGACCATCCTGCTCCAGAACCGCAGGGGCTACGCTCCGGTCATCACCTGTGAGTCCTGCGGCTGGACTCCGGAATGCCGCGACTGCGCCGTCTCGCTCACGCTCCACAAGACGAACCGGACGCTCCGCTGCCACTACTGCGGACGCGCCGAGCGCCAGCCGCCTGTCTGTCCCGCTTGCGGCGCGGACGACCTGAAGCTCCTCGGCAGCGGCACGCAGCGCGTCGAGGAAGAGATCGCCGAGGTGTTCCCCGAGGCGCGCCTCTTGCGGATGGACCTCGACACCACCTCGCGCAAAGGCGCCCACGCCCGCATTCTGGAGCGCTTCGGAAGGGGAGAGGCCGATTTGCTCCTCGGCACACAGATGGTCGCGAAGGGGCTGGACTTTCCGCGCGTGACGCTCGTGGGGGTCGTCAACGCGGATACCGGGATGCTTCTGCCGGACTTTCGCGCAGCGGAGCGGACGTTCCAACTCCTCGCCCAGGTCGCCGGGCGCGCGGGTCGCCACGACCTCCCCGGCGAGGTGATTCTCCAGACCCGCAACCCGGAGCATCCAGCCATCCAGTTCGCCCTCGCGCACGATTACGCCGCGTTTGCCCGCCACGAACTGGTAGAGCGCCACGCCCTCGGCTACCCGCCGTACGGACGCCTCATCGGTGCTGAGATCAAGGGACCGTACGAGGGCTCCACGCACAAGCTGGCGCGCGCTTGGACCGATGCACTGAAGCGCCACGCCGCGTCCATCGAGGGTGCCGAGGTGCTCGGGCCGGTGGCGGCGTTCGTGGGCAAGATCAAAGGGTTCTGGCGAGTGCACACCCACCTCAAAGCGCCCCGGAGTGTGCCCGCCTCGGTGCTCGCCTCGGCCGTGCGGGCGGCTACCGAGGAGGTAGGCACGCCCCCGAGAGGCCACCGCATCAACCTCGATGTGGACCCGGTCGGGTTGTACTGACGCCTTGCCGGGAGGATCTCGGTAGGTTCGGGCGTCGCCCCGTTACTCTTTCGTCTCTCTCGATGCGTCCTTTGATCTTCTCGGTCGTCCTCGCCGTTCTGGCATCGGCGGCGTCCGCGCAGTCCCCTACATTCCGCCAGTCGGACGGGATGCCGCTCTCTCGCGTGGTCATCGACGATCTTCCGGCGATGCTCGACAGCCTCCGGCTCGATGTCGCTGTGCCGAACGAGCCCGTGTTCGACGCTCGGGTGGAGCGTCTTCCCTCTGGAGAGATCGCGATGGTGGTGCCGATCCATCCTGACGTGCTCTCGGGAGGCGACGTGATGGTGTCGCTGTTCGACCGAGACGACCCACTCGGCGACCCGTTGCCGTTCCGCATCCTCGGCGTTCCGGAGGCTCCGGGCACGATGCGGCGCATCACGCAGACCGTCGAGAGGGGCCACGCCGCGATGGCGCGCGCGTACGGGATGCCAGCGGAGCGGCTGAATGGTCCTATCGAGTCGCTGCCCGTCCAACTCTGGTCCACAGCGGCGACTCGCGAAGTCTTCCGCGATGATGCGCCGACTGCGCTCCCAGCCGTCTTGGCGGGCACCGGAGCCGTGAATGGGCAAACCGTGGACCCTGCCATCTCCGATGCGCTGGCGGCACTCTTCGACCTGGAGTCGGAGATCGACGCGTACGTCGCACGGATGGAGGCCATCGGCGCCCCGCCCGATCCCGTGACGACGACGCCCGTCGGGGAGTTCGTGCCGCGCGGGGCGAATGGGGGACCAGACCCCTCTCCGCTGGTCTGGAGGACGCTCTACGACCGCGTGGACATCACGACGGCCGCGAACCTGAGCCACTTCATGCGTCTCGCCGAGGAGAACCGCCAAACAGCCAATAGCTTGCTTTTGAAGTGGGCGTCGACCGCGAATGACCACGCGGGGCTCGTGCCCCATCCGGTCGTCCAGGCGGGGACCATCGTGGTGAGTGCGGGTCTATTTGCCGTGGTGGAGGATGCGCTGATCCAGTCGCTCCTCCTGCCCTCCATGCTCACGGACGGTCGCGCGGACTTCTCGACGAGTGTCTTTTTGGAGGACTACACGGAGCCTGGAACCTGGAGCGAATACCTCGTCGGTGCGCAGAGCAAGGAGTGGCCGATTGGCACATCCGTTTCGGGGCTGTTTGCAGAGGCGTTGTCTGGATCGATCGGGTTCGCTCGTGTCGGTGGTCCTGCATCGGCACCATTCGGTGGAGGAGGCCCAGAGGTCACAGCTGCCGTGTACGATGGCTACCTGGAGATGCAGGTGACGAACAGCACCAAACAGGCGATGGTGAACGCTGGGTCCGCGCGAGGCTTCACAGTGGGTCCCTTTGCGTGGGAAGGCATCGACCTCGTTTCGACGAACTGGTCAACGACCCGAGCCGTCGCGGTTCGAGGGACAGAGCGTCTCGCAGTGATCGAGTCCAGTCGGTTGTATCGACCCGTTGAGGTGGGGCGAGGGGCTCTCCGCATCGAACCAAAGCCTGGGCTGTTTCCACCCTCCGTCAACACCGGCCGAGCAGCCGTCGTGCACATCGCGGAGACCGAGGCAATCTCGGTGACGCTTTCGCCCGCCTCGCGAACGGTCGATCCGGGAAGTGAGTTGTGGGTCCAGGCGACGGTCCAGAAGGCGAACGACACTCGCCTGGAGTGGGCGTTCGACGGGCCATCGTACGGCGTGGTGATTCAACCGGAGGATGAGGGCGCGATGCTTTTCTTCCCAGAAGGCAATCCCATCCAATCCGTTCGCGTCAAGGCCACAAGCCTGGCAAGAACGGGGCTCCGGGACCCGGGAATGGGACCGGAGCCGAGGGAGGCAGTCGGCGTGTACGCTACGCGCGAGGAGGAAGAGGTCGAGCTTCCCCTCGTCGGGTCGTGTGCGTACGACATCGCGCTGACGAGTGAGCGGCTGTCGCTTCAGGCGAGCGCGTCGAACCAGTCGGCGGACGGGCTGGTGGGGCAGACGCACGGCGGCCGGGCGGAAGACGGCACGCTCCTCTGGGTGGAGGTGATGTCCAGCCCCTTCCAGGACGGAGAGATCGACTACTCGGGGATTTCGCCGTCTGTGTCTGCCTGGTTCCAGGAACCGGGAGACGATAGGATGCTGCGGAGTATCCCGCCGTCTGAGCACGGTCTCACGGAGGGCATCCCGCTCGGCGCGACGGGCTCCTTCGAGGCGTGGGTGACGCTCTACTTCCCGCTCGAACTGAGCGGTCGCGAGGACGACATCAACGCCTACAGCACAGACCCGGAGGACGAGTCGCTCTACGAGCCACCGTTCTTGCCAGGAACCATCACGATCCTGAGAAACGACGCCGAGGTGATCGAGGGCGTGATCGAGGCGGACATGACGTTTCTCGACACGCAGGGACTGGAGGACCTCGCCAACTCGATGCCCCAGGAACTCATCGCGCGAGATCAGGAAAACAAGACCCGGACGGCCCGCGAGCAAATGGAGCAGATCCAGCCCATGTTCTTCGATGCGCCCGTCCTGCGCGTTCCGTTCCGAGGCGTCACCGCGCCGCAGGCCAACCTTGGCCCTGTGTTCTGCTTGTTCCCCCTACTGGAGGCTGGCGAGCTCTCCGACGAGCTGACCGGTCAGTTGGAGAGCGTCGTTCGGATGATGCAAGGGCAGTAGAGAGAGCCACCGCCTGAGGGGGCCCGCCTCGGGGCTCGTCTCGGCTGGGCCGTGAGGAGCGGAGTCGGAGGGATGTCGCTCCTCACGCCAGCACCTCGCGCAGCGCCCCGATCTCCGGCGCGATGGTCTCGAAGCGCTCGGGCGCGTCCATGAGCGCCGCTAGGCGGGCGGGCGTCTCGGGCGCTTGCCCGATGGCGCCATGGACCGCCTCGGGGAACTTGGCGGGATGGGCCGTCGCGAGGACGACCACCGGAGCCCCGAGGCGGGCAGACTCGCACCGCGCCGCTCTGAGCCCGACCGCCGTGTGAGGGTCGGCCACATAGCCCGTCGCCTCGAAGACCTCGCGCATGGTGCGGAGGGTGTCGCCGTCCGTGACCCACTCGCCCGCGATGCGCTCGCGAAGGGAATCGTCGGAGTGGAGGTGGCGGAGGCGTTCGAGGTTGCTCGGCACGCCCACGTCCATCGCGTTGGAGAGCGTGCGGACGGAGTCGCCAGTGGGCGGAGCGCCGCCGCCGAGGAACCGGGCGAAGCCCGCGTTCGCATTGTGCGCGGCGATAAACCGGCGGACAGGCAGCCCAGCCTCGGCCGCGAGCACCCCAGCGGTCAGATTGCCCAGGTTGCCGCTCGGCACGATCACGACTGGCGGCGTTTCCATCGCGCGAAGGCCCCACGAGTAGTAGAGCATCTGAGGTAGTAGCCGCCCGATGTTGATCGAGTTGGCGGAGGACAGCCTCGCGCCCTGCGGGTCCGCGAAGACGGCTTTGACGAGACGCTGGCAGTCGTCGAAGGTGCCGCGCACGGCGAGCGTGCGGACGTTCTCACGCTGCGCCACGAGTTGTCGGCGCTGCACCTCACTGACCTGTCCCTCCGGGAAGAGCAGCACCACGCGAACGCCCGGGACGCCAGCGAACCCATCGGCGACAGCGCTACCGGTGTCGCCCGAGGTGGCGGCGAGGATCGTGACTTCCTCACCGTCGAGCGCCCAGGCGAAGAGCCGTCCCATCGTCCTCGCGCCGACGTCCTTAAACGAGAGCGTCGGCCCGTGGAAGAGTTCTAGGACGTGCACGCCGTCCCACTCACCGGAGAGCGGCACGAGTGGGACTGGAAACGTCAGCGCATCCTTCACGAGGCTCCCGAGGCGGGCGGAGCCGATCTCCTCGGCGAGCCAGGGCGCGAGGACTCGCGTGCCCAGCGCGGGGAGGGTGCCTGCCTCGCGCCAGTCCTCGGGGAGGTCCGGGAGGTGGGTCGGGACGAAGAGGCCACCGTCGGGCGCGAGGCCGGTGAGGAGGGCCTCGCGGAAGGAGACGGGCGCACCGCCTCCGCGCGTGCTGACGTAGCGAGGGCTCATGACGGGACGGTATGGACGCCCTCCGTGTCGATCTCGGCGATCCAGCCCAGTGACCCGATGCCCGCCTCGGCGCAGGCGACCTCCATCGCGGCGAGAACGGGACCGGCTCGGCCGGAGGCGTCCGGGAAGGCGAAGAGGGCAGGGCCGGAGCCGGAGAGGGTACAGCCCAGGCTGCCCGCCTCGGTGGCCGCGCGGCGCACCTCGTGGTAGACGGGAATGAGCGGCGCCCGGAAGGGCTCGGCGAGGCGGTCGGTCATGACAGTGCGGCCTGCGGTCTCCCAGTCGCCCGCGCGAAGGGCGTCCACGAGGAAGGCGAGGGCGGCGGCCTGGGCGGCGGCGTCGCGGTGGGGGACGGTAGCGGGAAGGACAGCGCGGGCCTCGTGGGTGAGCACTTCTACTTCGGGCACGAGCACCGCGAGGCGGAGGCCCTCAGGGATCTGGAGACGCCGGTAGCGGGTCGGGTCCCCGGCATCCACCAGCACGGCGCCTCCGAAGAGGGTGGGGAGGACGTTGTCGCCGTGGCGACTTCCCGTCGCGGACTCGCCCTCCAAAACGGCCTCTACCAACTCTGCCTTCGCGAACGGTCGTCCCAGCGCCTCGTTTGCGGCCCACGCCCCGGCCACGGCGCTCGCGGCGGAGCCTCCGATCCCGGATCCCAGCGGGATGCCTTTCTCGATCCGCAGCCGGAGTCCGCCCGTCGCGCTACCGAGGCGGAGGACCTCAGCGGCGGCTCGCGCGGCGGTGTTCTTGTCAGGATCCGTCGGGAGGCCACAGGTGGGGGCCACAGTCACGCCCGGTGCCTCTGTGATCTCCGCCGTCACGCGGTCGCCTGGGCCTGTGATGCAGACGCCGAGTGCGTCGAATCCCGGGCCGAGATTCGAAAGCGAGCAGGGGCCAAATGCGGTAAAGGGGGAGGGGGGAAGGGAGAAAGGGGATGTGCCCGCTTCCTCCCTCTTCCCTATTCCCGTGTCTCTTTCCCCCCTCATGGCATCAACTCGGCAGCGTTGACGAGGTCGGCGAGAAGGCCCGCTGCGGTCACGTCCGGCCCCGCGCCGGGGCCCTGGACGACGAGCGGCGTCTCGTGGTATCGCGCGGAGCGGATCAGGATGACGTTGTCCGTCCCGCGCGACGCGGCGAACGGTGACTCTTGGCCCACGACCTGCACCGAGACCCGAAGTCCGTCGCCATCGATGGCACCGACGAAGGCGAGGCGACTACCTGCTGCCTCCGCCTCGGCAACGCGACGGGACCACTCGGCGTCGAGGTCATCGAGCGCGTCCATGAACTGCTCCACGGAGACGTCCGCTAGCGCGTCGGGAACGAGGGACTCGACCGAGACATCGGCGCGTTCGACCTCGTGCCCTGCCTCTCGCGCGAGGATGAGCAGCTTACGAGCCACGTCCTCTCCCGTGAGGTCGTCCCGAGGGTCGGGCTCGGTGAGGCCCTGGGCCTTCGCGTCGCGAACGGCCTCGGAGAAGGCGGCGCCCGCTGCGAGGCGGTTGAAGAGATACGCGAGCGTGCCAGAAAACACGCCCTCGATACGCTCGATCCGGTCGCCGGAGCGGAGGAGGTCGCGGAGGGTGAACACGACCGGGAGCCCGGCCATGACGGTCGTCTCGTAGCGATAGGAGACCTCGCGGCGCTTGGCGGACTCCTGGAGGCGGCGGTAGTACGCCATATCCAGCGTGTTCGCGCGCTTGTTCGGTGTCACGACGCCCACACCGTCGTCCAGCCACCCGGCGTACTCTCGCGCGACGGCCTCGGAGGCGGTCGCGTCTACCACCAGCCGCCGCTCCAGTCCGGCGGTGGCGAGGCGGTCCGTGAGTGTACCGAGGTCGGTGCTCTCGCCCTCCGTGTCGAGTTGATCGAGGGCGGACTCGGGCGCGATTCCCTCGGGGCGCCAGAGCATCCGGCGGGAGTTCGCGAGGCCCACGAGGCGGAGGTGAATCCGGTTGTGCTGCAACAGGATGGGCGCGTGATCGGCGAGGAACGCGAGGAGCCGCTTCGCGACGGTCCCGGTGCCGATCACGACGACGTGGACGCGCGTCCGGCGCAGCGGGAAGGCCTCGTGGAGAGCGGAGAGTGCCGCGGGTACGTCCGCCTCTGCGACGACGGCGGAGATGTTGGTCTCGCTCGCGCCTTGCGCGATGACGAGCACGTTGACGCCTGCACGTCCGAGCGTCGCGAAGAGGCGGCCGGAGAGGCCCGGCTGGTGGCGCATGCCCTCACCGACGGCCGAAAGCACAGCGCAATCAGTCATCGCGGCGATGTCGCGCACGTCGCCCTGACGAAGCTCACTAGCGAATGCCGCGCGAAGCACCATCACAGCCGTCTCGGCCTCGGCCGCGTCCACCACGACGCAGATGCTCTGCTCGCTGGAGGCCTGGCTCACCATCCGCACGTTGATCCCAACGTCGGAGAGGGCCCCGAAGAGCCTCGCGCTCACGCCCACGACGGACTGGAGGCCCGCGCCTTCCACCGTCACGACGGCCACGCCACGCACGGTGGAGATGGCCTTGACGCGCAGGTCGAGCGCGTCGGTCTCCGACGAGATGAGTGTGCCGGGTGCCTCGGGTTCCAGCGTGCTCTTGATGACGAGCGGGATGCCGTGGCGCTCGGCCGGGAGCATGGTGCGCGGGTGGAGCACCTTCGCGCCGAAGTAGGCCATCTCAGCGGCCTCGCGGTAGGAGAGCCGCGCGAGCGGCGTGGCCTCCGGGACCACGCGCGGGTCGGCGGTGAAGACGCCTGGAACGTCGGTCCAAATGACGCACTGCTGGGCGCGGAGGGCGCCCGCGAGGATCGTCGCGGTGTAGTCCGAGCCGGAGCGTCCGAGCGTGGTCACGACGCCCTCCGCCGTCGCGCCGATAAAGCCGGTCACGATAGCGACCTGCCCCTCGGGCAGCGCGCCGATGGCCTCGCGGACGAGCGCGTCCGTGGTCTCGGTGTCCACGATGGCCTGGCCGAACGTGGCGTCGGTGCGGACGAGATCGGTGGCGTCCAGCGCAAGGGCGTCGGTTCCCATCGCGCGGAAGGCGGCGGCGACGAGGGGCGCCGAGAGCCGCTCGCCGGTCGCGACGACCGCGTCGCGCGTGCGGGGCGTGACCTCGCGCAGCAGCGCGACCCCGTCCAGCAGGTCCCCGAGGTCGGCCAGGCGGGCATCGAGGGCGGCCTGCACGGCGGGCCGGTCCGCCTCGGGGACGAGGGCGGCGAGGGCGGCCTCGTGGCGCTCGCGGGTGGCGGCGAGCGTCTCGCGGTGGGTGCCCGCGCGGGCCTCGGCGGCGGCGAGCGCGGCGAGGAGGCCGTCCGTGACGCCGCCCAGCGCGGAGACGACCACCACGCGGCGCGCGTCGGCGGGCTCGCGCTGGATCAGGCGCACCACCCGGCGGATCCGCTCGGGCGTGGCGACGGAAGTGCCGCCGAACTTGGCGACGAGAGGGGCGGAAGGGGAGGGCATAGGGCGCCGAAGCTAGGCGCGCCGAGGGCTCGAAAGGGCCGGTAGCGCTTCCGGTCGGTCCACCTCAGTGCCGAGGCGGGCGTGGCTGGGGTCTGTCTCCGGTCCCACATTCCCCTTCGCTTCGCATTGCCACCGCTGCGCGGCGCCGTATACTGCACCTGCCGTCCGCCCCATGGGGCTCGTCGGCGAAGTGAGGGTACGTCCCGCACGGCCAGCTCCTCCTGAACCCCGCCAGGGCCTGACGGCAGCAACGGTAGGGAGTCGACGCGGCGCGATGCGGATCGCGTGCCCTCACTTTTTTTGTGTCCTGTCAGTGAGGCGGTTGGGTCCACCTCGATGCCGAGGCGGGCAGGGTCAGGTCGCGTTGCGGAGGAGCGCCTCCGCCTGGGGCACGCCGCGCGCCGTGTAATGCGCCGTGAGAAGCTGGCGCTCCGCCTCGAAGAGATCGCCGTGGTGGCCGAGGCGCGCGATCCGGTCCGCACGAGCGTGGTAGAGCGCGAGCGCCGCCGCGACGGAGACGTTGTAGCTCTGCACGAACCCATCGATGGGGAGGAGGACGGCCTCATCCGCTAGCGCGAGCATCTCGTCCGAGGCGCCATCGCGCTCTGCGCCGAACACGAGGGCGGTCGGGATGGAGAAGTCGAGATCAGAGATGGGGCGGGCGTCTTCCCGGAGGGCTGTCACCGCGATGCGGTAGCCGCGTGACCGGGCCTCGGCTACGAAGCGCTCGGTGGACACGAAGGCTTCGACGTGCATCCACTTGTGTGCACCCTGGCTCTGGCGCCGCCGGATGGGCCGCTCGCTCGCGAGCGCGGCGTCGTCGGCGCCCTCGCGGTACTGGTCTACCAACTCGGCGGCGTCGCCCTCCAGGTCCACGAGGGCCGCGCCGCCGTGGCCGAGGCCTTCGGCGCTGCGGAGCACGGCGTTGACGTTGCCGGGGTCGTGAACGCGTTCGAGCACGGGCCAGACGGAGAACGTCCGCGCGGCCACCACCGCCTCGATGCGTGTGCGGCGGCGCTCGGTGAGGTACGGCGTGAGGACGCGAAGGACCGTCTCCACATCGTAGCTCGTACCGCCGACCGGCACGCGGGACGGGAGAGGAACGAGTGAGGGGGAGGGCAAACTGGCGTGAAGGGTACCGCGAGGCTCGAAGGTAGCTGGAGGCCCGACGTAGCTTCCGGCGTTCTACCTAGACCCGACGTGCATCGCCTCGCCCTCGTTCTCGCATTCCTCCTGCCTCTCGCACTCGCAGCGTGCGAGTCCGATTCCGAGCCTTCCGCGGCTGTGGGCGTCTCGACTCTCGAACTCGGTCCAGAACTCGCGCGCGCGTACGAGGAGGGGCTCGGCTCGCTGGACAATTTCCGCGTCTTCGCGCTGGGTACGTCGCTCTATTACATCTCGGTCGGCGACTCCACCCGCCGCACGTTCCAACTCGCGCGGGACCCCGAGGCGGGAATGCCCAACGACCCGGTGGCAGGCAACCTCTTCGCCTTCTTCCCGCCCAACCTGGACTACATCGCGGGCAACCTGCCCAACATGACAGCCGGAGGTGAGGTGGAGCGCGAGGGCGAGCAGACACTCGTGTTCGAATCGGCGCAGCCAGAACACGTCGGCTTCGGGGCCTCTCGGGATGCGACCAACCAACTCGCGCGGGTCTACTTGGACGCGGAGACGATGGACGTGCGTGAACTCTTCCATCGCTTCGAGATGGACACCATCGCGACGCCACTCGCGCAGCGCATCCTCTACGAGGACTACCGCGAGATCGCCGACGGCGTCCGCGTTCCGTTCCGCGTGCGCCAGATCCAGGAAGGCGTCCGCCCCACCGAGGATCAGGTGCTCGTCGCGGGCGCGCGGTTCGCGATGCGCGAGCAGCAGGCCCAGCAGCTTCCGGCGGGCGAGCGCGAGATCGCGTTGAATGATCTAGAACGTGAGAAGCGTTTCTTCCGTGAGGGCATCAACGAGGTGACGCTCACCATCGACTCGGTCCTCGTCAACGTGGCACCGCCGGACACGCTCTCCGCCCCGGGGCTTCTCTGAACCCGGTCCGCCTCGGTGCCGAGGCGGAGGGACTCGCCATGCACCAGCCCGTCGGCCCTCCCTTCTCGTCCGGCCTCGTCCGACGTCTCGCCGAGGGGGAGCGAGTCGCGGTGCTGACCGGCGCGGGCGTCTCCGCCGAGAGCGGCGTTCCGACGTTCCGAGACCCGGACGGGCTCTGGCAGCGGTTTCGGCCGGAAGAGCTCGCCAACGTGGAGGCCTTCCTCCGCAACCCAGTCCTCGTGCAGGGCTGGTACGCGCACCGTCGAGCGGTGGTGGAAGAGGTGATACCGAATCCCGGGCACGAGGCGCTCGCAGAACTGGAGGTGCTCGTGGTGTCGCGCGGCGGGTCGTTTCTCCTCGCCACGCAGAACGTGGACGGCCTCCATCAGCGCGCCGGGAGCGAGCGCGTCGTGGAGTTGCACGGGTCGCTCGTGCGGTCCTACTGCATGAGCTGCGAGCGGCTCGCCTCACGGGAGGAGGTGGCAGGCACCGAGGAGGGCGTGCCCGCGCAGTGCCCCGCGTGCGGTGGCCTCATTCGGCCGGACGTGGTCTGGTTCGGCGAGATGCTGCCGGAGGCTGCGATCCGTAAGGCCGAGACGGCGGCGCTGGAAGCGGACGTCTTCCTGTCCGTCGGGACGAGCGGGGTGGTGTTCCCGGCGGCGGGCCTCCCGCTGGCGGCCCATGCGACGGGCGCCTACGTGGCGGAGGTCAACCCGGAGCCGTCCGAGATCGCGCGGAGCTTGAGCGAGCAGGTGGCGGGCAGGGCGGGGGAGGTGCTGCCTGCGCTGGTAGCGGCCGTGCGGGAGGCGATGTGACCTCTTCCGCCTCGGTACCGAGGTGGAGAGACCCGACCAAGCGGGCACGACGGCCCCCGCGTGGCGAGTTTGCGCGGCCAGTAGTTCCCTTCTCATCCTCGCGTGACGCTCGCTCATCCCTTGTGGCTGCTCCTGCTGCTGCCGATCGCCGGATTGGCGGTGCTCGCATGGCGCGGACGGAACCGGACCGGCGCAGGCGTCGCCTTCCCGGCTGCGGCGGATGCAGCGACCGTCCCTGCTAGCATCTGGACGCGCCTCCGAGGTCTCCCAGAGATCTTGCTGCTGCTCGCCCTCGCGCTCGGCGCCCTCGCGATGGCCCGTCCCCAGACGCGTGACGCCACTGTGGAGCGCAGCACCGAGGGCATCGACATCGTCCTCGCGCTGGACATCTCTACGTCGATGACCGCCGACGATTTCGTGCCGAACCGCTTCGAGGCGGCCCGGCGCGTCGCGAGCGAGTTCGTGCGCGGCCGTACGTCCGACCGCATCGGCCTCGTGGTCTTCGCGGCGCGGGCCTACACCCAGGCGCCGCTGACGCTGGACTACCGCTTCCTCCAGCGGATGCTCAGCGAGGTTCGCATCGGCGTCGTGGAAGATGGGACCGCCATCGGAACGGCCCTCGCGACGGCCGTCGCGCGCCTCCGCGACAGCGATGCGGAGAGCAAGGTGGTCATCCTCCTCACCGACGGGCAGAACAACCGAGGCGAGGTGGACCCGCTCACGGCTGCGGAGGCGGCTGAAGCCCTCGGTGTGCGTGTCTACGCCATCGGCGTGGGGGGCGAGGCCGGAAACACGACCTCGCGCCTACCGTTCGGCGGCAGCCTCCTCGCGCCCGCCCCGGAGGTGGACGAGGAAACGCTCCGGGCCGTCGCGCGGCAGACCGGCGGCCGCTACTTCCGCGCGACTGACACCGAGGCGCTGCGCTCCATCTACGAGGCCATCGGCGAGTTGGAGCGGACGGAGATCGAGGAGACGGTCTACCTGGACGTGGAGGAGAAGTACCCGCTCGTGCTCTGGCCCGCTCTCGCGCTCGTCGGGCTGGCCGTCGCGCTCAGCACTACCCGCCTCCGCACGGTTCCGTGAGCCAACTCCTCCCGCCTCGGTGCGCCCACGGACCGACCGAGGCGGGCACTCCCGCGCCTCACGCGCTCCTGACTCTGCGATGAGCTTCGCCATCCCTGCCGCGCTCTGGCTTCTCCTGCTCGCCCCGGCGGCGGCGGCGCTCTACGCGTACGCCTCACGAAAGCGGGCCGAGGCGCTCGTCGCGTTCCTCGGGAGCGCTGCTGGCCCGGCGGTCTCGCGCGAGGTGGCGCGAAAGCGCGTCGCGGGTGCGGTGCTGGTGGTGGGCGCGGTGGCGTGCTTCGCGGTCGCGCTGGCTGGGCCGCGCTTCGGGCGGACGCTCCGCGAGACGGCCCAGGAATCGCTCGATCTCGTGGTCGCCCTCGACGTGTCGGAGTCGATGCTGGCGGAGGACGTGGCGCCGAGCCGGTTGGAGCGCGCGAAGCTGGAGGTGCAGCGGATCGTCGCGGAGCGGCCGGGCGCCCGCGTCGGGCTCGTCGTCTTCGCGGGCGAGGCCTTCCTCCAGTGCCCGCTCACGACCGACCGCAGCGCCTTCCGGCTCTTTCTCGACGCCGCCGATCCGGAGCTCGTCCCGCTCCAGGGCACCGATCTCGGCGCCGCGCTCCGCGTGGCAGGCGCCGCGCTGGAAGAAGCCGCCGACGTAGAGCGGCCTCGCGCCGTGCTCATCGTCTCAGACGGCGAGGCGCACGAGGGCTCGGCAGAGTCCGAGGCGGATGCGCTCCGCGAAGGGGGCGCGACGGTCTTCGCCGTCGGTGTCGGCACGGAACAAGGTGGGCCGATCCCGCTCAAGCGGCGCGGCCGGCTCGTCGGGTTCAAGCAGCAGGACGGCGATCAGGTCACGACGCGCTACGAGGGCACGGCCCTCCGCGAGGTCGCCGGTCGGGGCGGCGTCTACCGCCTGGACCGCCGAGGCTCCGTCGCCTCCGACGTAGCCCGTCAACTCGACGCCATCGACCGGGCTGTCGTGGGAGGGGAGCGGTACGAGACATACGCTGAGCGCTTCCAGTGGCCGCTCGGCCTCGCGTTGTTGCTCCTTCTCGCCGAGCGGGCGCTCTGGATGGTGCCGGGCGTTCGCGTGCCCGGCCTCTCGCGAGGTATTCGCGCCTAACGCCTCCCGCCTCGGCACCCGTCCAGACGACATCGGCACGTCTGTTGCGAACCGGCGCGAGGATGAACACGGAGCCTCGTCTCCGCGCGTTCTCGTCCCGGTGCCGCCAAGAGCGGCGGTAGTTTCTGCCCAAGCACTCGTTTCCCCACCCGATGCCTGTTCCCGTTCGCACCCGGATGCTCGCCCGCGTCATCTTTGCCGTCGCCTTGCTCGGCGTGCTCGTCGTCACCCACCTTCACTTCCAGGTCGAGAAGGGCTTCGAGGACGGCTGCACTGGCTTCGGCGAGGCCGTCATCACCGCCGAGTCCCTCACCGCGGGCCCCGAGGCGGGCGGATGCGGCGATGTCGCGACGGGCGAATACGCTGACTTCCTCGGCGTCTCGAACATCGTCTGGGGCCTGCTCTTCTACATCGGCCTCGCGCTCCTGCGGCTCGGCTACGCCGCCACGGGCAACCGCTCCCTCCGCCTCGCGAGCTTCGGATTCGTCGGCGTGGGCTTCCTGTATACGCTCTATCTCGTCGGGCTGCAGGCGTTCGTGATCGGGTCGTGGTGCCCGCTCTGCATGATCTCCGCCGCGCTGGTGACGACGCTCTTCTTGCTCCACATCTTAGAGCACCGGCGCGAGGCGACCGGCGAGCGGCACTCCGCGCCGCCGCCCACGCAGAAGGCCACCCTCGTACCGTACGGGGCCATTGCGGGGGCGTTCGCTGCCCTTCTGGCTGTCGTCGTCGTGATGGGCCAGGGGGACGCGCCCGAGGAGCCGCCGACCGCCATCGCGCAGGCCGCGAACGAGGAGCCCTCTGCGTCGCCGGCCAGCCTCGCGCCACCGATCCCCCAGGGGTGCACCTACGACCCTGTCTTTCCGCCGGTCGCGGATCTTTCCGCGTTCACCAACAACCCGTCGCGTGGCACCGGCTCGGTCTCCGTCGTGGAGGTGTTCGACCCGAACTGCCCGGCGTGCCAGTCGCTCCACGCGACTCTGGAGTCCGTGAAGGCCGCGACCCAGGAGCAGGCCACATTCTATTCCGTGCCGTTCCCGCTCCGTCCGCCGGCCAACCCGCAGGCCGTCGCCCTCGCGTGGGCGAGCGAGACGGACGCGTACTTCGACCTCGTGGACGAGATGTTCGCCCGCCTCGACAACACCTGGGGCATGAGCCAGGACGAACTGCGCGAGACGATCAACTCGGTCGGCCTCGATGGCCCGAGCCTGCTGGCGACGCTCCAGAATCCGGACCAGGCCATGCCGTTCGTAAACCTCGTGACGGAGGACGTGCAGGCGGTGCAGCAGCATCTCACGGCGCCGGGCGGCGGTCTCAGCACGCCGAAGCTGCTCATCAATGGCCGCATCGTCGCGAACACGAACACGACGCTGACGGAGAGCTGCCTCACCCAGCTCATCACCGAGGCGGCCGGTGTCGCGTCCGCGGGTCCTGCAGCCGTGGTGGAGGAGATCCAGTAGCTGTTCTCATTTCGGAGCGCCGCTCCTCGTCCTCTTCCCACCTTGCTATGCCGTCCGTTCAGACCAAAGCCGACGCAGTTCGTGCCCTGCGGTCGCTTCCCGATGAGACGCCGCTCGACGATGTGATCGAGCGACTCATTCTCCTTCGGAAGGTCAACGTTGGCCTCTCACAGGCGGGAGAAGGTGTGTCGCAGTCAGAGGCCCGCTCCCAGTTTGCGAAGCCTCCAGCGGAGCGGTCCTGGAACCGTGGCTGAGATCGTCTGGCGGCCACAGGCGCTTCGAGATCTGGAGGCAATCGAGGCCTACTACTTGGAGGTCGCGCCCGACTTCGCGCCCATTTTCGTAGGGGGGAGTGTTCGAGGCAACGGGCCGCCTCTCCAGTCTGCCGCACAGCGGTCGTCAGGTCCCAGAGATCGGCGACCCTGCCATCCGAGAATCGATCTACCGGCAGTACCGCATCATTTACGTCGTGGCGGACGGCAGTGCGGAGATCCTGACCGTCTACCATTCCTCTCGCCAGTTTGGAGGGCCTGGAACGTCAGCTCAGTAGCAGAAGGCGCGCATGGGAACGATGTCGTCCGTGCTGAGGCTCCGGTTCGGGACTGCCCAGCATGGCTGGCTCCCCGTTCTGTTGGAAGTGGAGGGGCAGACGCACGCGTTTCAGGCCTCCCACGTCCCCTTCGACTTCGTCGGCGAGGTGACCGAGGCCGCCTCGGTGTTCCTGAGCACCGGGGCCGACACCCTCGCGAGGATGAGCGAGGAACCAGGCATGATCGACTGGCGGTTCGGCTCAGAAGGGGAGCGCGCGGTGCTGCGGATCGTGACCTTCTCCTCCGGCACCCGCACCGAGGCGGAGGGAGTCGTGACCGCCGAGGTCTTCGGTTCATCGCTCGGCCTCGTCGTGCCGGTCTGGCGGGCGCTCCGCGATCTAGAGAGCCGCGTGGAAGACGAGGACTACCGACTGCACTGGGGCGAGCCGTTCCCCTCCGAGGCGCTGGCCCGGCTGACGACACGGATCGAGGCTGCGCGCTCGTAGCCGCTCTCCAGCGGCGTAGGTTGAGCGGATGCAGACTCAAACCCCCCGCGACGACGGCGATCTGCTGACGCCGATCATCGATGCTATCCACGGCGTCACGCCCATCCCGCGCGCGCTGCTGCGGGAGTTGCTGTGGACGGTGATCATCCTCGTCGCGTTGTGGGCCATCCGGTGGATCGTGATCCGTGTGGTGGACCGGCGCGTGGAGGACGTGCGCACGCGCTACCAGTGGCGCAAGACGACGCAGTACGTGGCGGTCGTGCTCGGAGCGGTGCTGCTGCTCAACGTCTGGCTGGCGGAACTGGGCTCCCTCGCGACGTTCTTCGGTCTCCTCGGTGCAGGCATCGCCATCGCGCTCAAAGACCCGCTCGTCAACATCGCGGCATGGGTGTTCATCCTCTGGCGGCGGCCGTTCTCGCCCGGCGACCGACTCTCCATCCGCGACCTCTCCGGCGACGTGATCGACCAGCGGCTCTTCGCGTTCACGCTCCTCGAAGTGGGGACGGCGGTAGGCGCGGGCCAGAGTACCGGGCGCATCATCCACGTGCCCAACGGATGGGTCTTCGGCGATGCCGTGACCAACCACACGGGCGCGTTCGCATACGTCTGGCACGAGGTGCCGGTCGTGGTCACGTTCGAGAGCGACTGGCGGGCCGCCAAGGAGATCCTGCTGGAGATTGCGACGGAGAACGTCGGTGTGCTCTCCGCCGATGCGGAACGGACCCTCCGGCGCGCGGCGAAGAGCTACCTCATCTTCTACAACAAGCTCACGCCGACGGTCTACACCGATGTGGTGGACCACGGCGTGCGGCTCACGCTCCGCTACCTCTCTCCGCCTCGGGGCGTGCGTGGAGGCGAGCAGAGCATCTGGGAGGCCATCCTGGATGCATTCGAGGGGCGCGAAGAACTCGACCTCGCGTACCCCACGACGCGGCTCTACCAGATCCCACCGCCCGGCCCTGCTCCGACGCCCTCGCCTGGCTGACTCCCTCCGCCTCGGCACCGAGCGGGCCTACCCGTCCATGCCGAGCTGAGCCGCCAGCGCGTCGCGGCGGGAGCGGGAGACGCGGAGCTTGCGGCCGTCCGTGAGCCGCACGGCGTAGTCCCCGCCGGGAGCGGTCAGGAGCGCCTCCACGCGGTCCAGGCGGACGATGGTGGAGCGGTGGATCCGCATGAACCGCGCGGGGTCCAGCTTGGCCTCCAACGCCTGCATCCGCTCGCGCACGACGTACACCGTCTCGCCCGCGTGGATTTCCGCGTAGGCACCGTCGGCTTGGATGAAGTCCACTTCTTCCACGGGCACCACGCGGATCTGCCCGCGCATCTCGACCGCTAGCCGTTCCGTGTAGCGCGGCGTCTCGGGCCCCTCGCGCGAGGGGGCTGAGGCGTGGCCTCCGAGCAGCGAGAGCAGTTTGTCGCGGAGGCTGTCTACCTCTTGGAGCCGGATCCGGTCGCGAGCCCGCGCGAGGGCCTGGCGGAAGCGCTCGTCCTCGAAGGGCTTCAGCAAGTAGTCGAGCGCGTGCACGTCGAACGCCTCCAGGGCGTGCTGGTCGTAGGCCGTCGCGAAGACGGTGGCGGGCATCTGCTCCGGGCCGACCTCGCGGACCACGTCGAGGCCGGTCAGGCCGGGCATCTGCACGTCCAGGAACACGAGGTCGATGCTACCGGACTGTATCTGCGCGACGGCCTCGCGCCCGCTGGAGGCCGTGCCCACGACGGTCACGTCGGGCTCGCCCGAGAGGAGATCGAGGACGCGCTGGCGGGCGAGGGGCTCGTCGTCCACGACGAGGACGCGGAGGGGATCAGCCATGGAGCACGAGGTCGTCGGCGGTGTGGAACGGGAGGGCGACGCTCGCGAGGGCGCCTCCCTGCGGAGCGGAGGTGAGCGTGAGCGACGCGGCGTCGCCGTAGAGGGCGTCCAGCCGCTCGCGCGTGTTGCGGAGGCCGACCCCTCCCGCCTCGAGGCGATTCTCGGCAGGACCGGGGCCGGTGTCGTGGACGTCCAGCACGAGGTCTCCGCCCTCGCGCCGGGCTGAGACTGTGAGCGTCCCGCCGCCCTCCATCGCGCTGATCCCGTGCCCGACGGCATTCTCGACGAGCGGCTGGAGCAACAGTGCAGGCACGAGGGCGTCGAGGGCCTCGTCCTCGATCTGCTCGACCACCTCCAGCCGGTCGCCGAGGCGGACGGACTGGATGGCGAGGTAGTCGCGGACGAGCGCCAACTCCTCGCGGAGCGGTACCTCGTGGCGGTCGCCGCCGTCTAGCACGCGGCGCAGGAGGGCGCTGAGCCGCGCGATCATGGTCCGCACGCCCGCGGGGTCGCGCTCCACGAGGGCGCTGACGGCGTGCATCGTGTTGAACAGAAAGTGCGGGTTGAGCTGCATCCGCAGCGCCGCCAGCCGAGCGTCGGCGAGTTGGGCTTCGAGATGGGCGGCGTCGGCCTCGCGGGCGCGGAGGCGGATCAGGGCGTCTCGCGCGAACCCGGCGGCGAGGACGGCCACCGCGATCACGAACTCGTCCAGGAAGCGCAGCCGCGTGACGATCCCGAGGGTCGGGTTCTCCGGCATCCGCCTCGGGCCGAAGCGCCCCCCGAACGGACGGCGACGCTGAAAATCGTCCGGGAAGAACGAGAGGAAGAGCGTCTGGCGGACCCACTCCACGAGCACGGCCGCCGCTAGCGCGACGATGACGTAGAGCAGCCCACGACGAAGCCGTTCGCCTGTCTCGAAGGGAAACCGCCGCGCGAGGACGAAGACGGCGGGCGTCAGTGCGGCCCAGACGCCGTACTCGGCCAGCGTCACGATCAGCGGGCCCGAGCCGGTCGGGACCGGGCCGCGAGGGTCCAGGGAGCGCCGGACGAGCGCGAGGGTCCCCAGCACGGCCCAGAAGCCGACGATGAGGGCAGCCTCGGTAGTGCGGGCCCAGGGGGGCGGGGCGGGGCGGGTGGTCACGCGGCCAACCTATCGCGCGGTGGGCGGAGGCGCGAGGCGTTGGTGTCTCGCGCCGTGCCATTCGTGACATGGGGGTGCATCTCGTGTGGTTGCCCTCGCGCGGGCGCTCGCGCGAGCCCGTTCTTGGTTCCTGTGTTCTTTGTCCAGGTGTCCCCGCCTCGGTGCCGAGGCGGGCACTGCTGCAGCGCGGAGGCGCGAAGCAAGAGCGTGCCACCCTGAGCGGAGTCCCGGAGGAACGCAGCCGAAGGGTCTCAGCCGGGAATCAAGCCTCGTGCTTGGCTGAGTTCCATCGACTTGCTGCGCTCGCTCAGGAGGGCTCGTTTCGGGCACGCGTACCCGCCGTGACCCTTTCGTGACGGGTTCTCCGGCACGCCGACAGGCCTCGTGGGGCCGCTCGTGCCGTTCGTGTCGCAGCCCGTGCATCTCGTGCCAGGGCGCGAATCAAACCCCTGGATTCGCCCGATTCTAGCCCCGAGCCGGGCGCTCCGGATCCAGCGTCCGCCATCCGACACCGAACACCTCCTTCCCCCCAAACCGATGACTTCCTTCCTCCGACTGGCGGCTCTCGCCGCCCTGATGATCCCCTTCGCCGCGAGCGCCCAGTCCGGTGATCGCGCCGAACAGCGCCTCGAACGCCTCACCGAACGCCTCGACCTCACCGATGCCCAGGTCGCCATTGTCCGCGAGACGATGACCGAGGCGCGAGAGCAAGATGGTCGCCGCCGAGGCGCCTCCTGGACCCTCGCCGCTCGCCTCGCGCCGACCATGAGCGACGCCCAACTCACCACCATCCGCGACGGCCTCGCCAATCGCGCCGAGAACCGCCGTCAGCGCGGAGAGCAGGCCCGCGAGCGCCGCGCTGACCGGGGAGAGTCTCCCCGCGACGCTGCCCTCGGTCTCTCCGATGCCCAGAAGGAAGCTCTGGCTGACCTCCGCGCCGAGCGTCGGGCCGACCGCTCCGAGCTACCGGCTCAGGTCTCACAGATCTTGACCGACGAGCAGGAAGCGGTGCTCCTCGTGCACCGGGCGCTCTCCCCGCCTCGGGGCATGCGCGGAGGCCCTCGCGGGGCCCGCCGAGGCGGCCCGCGCCGATGATCCCGTGACTCTCCGCCTGCCCCTCGCGGCTTCACGCGGGGGGCAGGACACCTTTTCGTTCCAGAGGCCACCCACTGGTTCCGCTCTTCCTACCCTCGCCTGGACACGGCCTCTCTCCCCGCCATGCACAGACTGCTTCTCCTTCTCTTCGTGACCGTCTTTGCAGGCGTTGCGGAGGCCCAACGGCCGGATCGCGCGAACCGACCGGCTCCCGAGCGCGCAGAATCCGATAGCGAGACCGGCACACTTCTCGGGACCGTTGAGGACGCCGAGTCCGGCGCGGTGCTCGTCGGCGCGACGGTGGCGGTCTGGCGCGATTCGTCGCTCGTGACGGGCGCCATCACCGACCCGGACGGCGCCTTTCGCGTCGAGGGCGTCCGCCTCGGGACGTATCGCGTGGTGGTCAGCTTCGTGGGCTACCAGCCGTCGGTCCTGCCCGAGTGGGTCGTCGAGGCGGGCGAGCGGGACCTGGGCGTCTTCGCGCTGATCCCCGGAGACGAGACGCTCGCGGATGTCGTCGTGGACGCGGAGCGGTCCTCCATCGAGATCGACATCGACCGGATCATCTACAACGTCGCGGACGATCCCATCGCGCAGGGCGGCAACGTCACCGATGTGCTGGAAACTATCCCGAGCGTAGACGTGGACGTGGACGGCAATGTCAGTCTCCGGGGCGTGAGCAACGTCGCGATTCTCATTGACGGGCGCCCTGCGCCGGTCGGGCGCGACTTCATCGGGGCGTACCTCCAGAGCCTCCCGGCAGGCGCCATCGAGCGCATCGAGGTGCTGCCCAATCCGAGCGCGAAGTACGAGCCGGACGGCATCGGCGGCATCGTCAACGTCGTGCTCAAAGAGAACACCCAACTCGGCCTCGGCGGCGCGCTCACGGCCGGAGGCGACACCCAGGGTGGCGCGAACGTGACGTCGCTCGTGACCCTCGGCCGAGGCAAATGGGACCTGACCGCGACAGCGGGCCTGCGCCGGAGCGTGCGCGAGAGCACGGGCGACCGCTTCCGCGTCAACCGCTTCCAGTTCCCCGAGACGACGCTCGACCAAGCCATCGAGGACGAGTCCGCCCGCTCCAGTGCGCTCCTCGCCTTCAACGCTGACTACGTTCTCTCCCGCACCACCTCGCTGACCGCCAACGTCAACGGCGGTCTTCGTGCCTCCGATGGGGACGAGTTCACCACCTTCATCCCGGACGGCGAGCCCGATATCGCCTTCGATCGCCTCGCGGATGAATCCAGCGACGGCGCGAACGCGGGCGTGCGCCTCGGCCTCCGGTGGGACGCGGACGGCCAGCGAGGGCAACGCGGCACCGAGGGCAGGCGCGAGCGCGGCGCACGAGGCGGTCGCCGGGGGGGCGGAGGTGGTGGCCGAGGCGGGCGTGGTCGCGGCGGCAGTGCCAGCCTCGGCGAGCACACCCTCGTGGCGGATGTTCGCCTTCGCACGTCCACGAACGGTGGCACGGATCTCTTCACGGAGGAAGACCTGGGCGGCATCCTCGCGCGCGAACGCTCCGAGACGGACGGCGCGACCACCTCGCTCTCCATGAACCTCGACTATGCCCGTCCGCTCACCGAGGCGGTCCGGCTGGAGGCTGGAACGCGCCTGGAGAGTGACCGCCGATCCACGGAGCGCCTCTTCTTCCGCGACATCGACGGCACGTTTCTTCTGGACCCGACCCAAAGCACGCTCTTCGACCAGAACCAGCAGCAGGCCGCCGTCTACGTCCAGGCGCGAGCCCAACTCGGCGACCTCGGCGTGCAGGCAGGCGTCCGAGGCGAGGCGACCCAGACCACCTTCGAGCCCAATGGCGGGACGCCGTTCGAATACGACGACGCGGGATTTTTCCCGAGTGCCTTCGCGAGCTACCAACTCTCCAACCAGACCGTCGTCCGTGCCAGCTACAGCCGCCGCATCAACCGCCCGCGCTCGCGGTACCTAGACCCCACGCCGAGCGTGGACGACCCGATCAACATCCGCGTCGGCAATCCAGAGCTACGGCCCGAGTACACCGATGCGCTGGAAGCGAGCGTGCTCCAGATTCTGCCCTTCGGCTCGCTCAGTGTCACGCCGTACTGGCGCCGCACGAGCGACGTGATCCGCCGCTTCCAAGAGATCCGTAGCGACGGCGTCACGATCTCCACCTTCGAGAACCTCGACACGGCGACCTCGGGGGGGGTGGAGGCGGTGGTCTCGTTCCAGGATGTGGGCGGCATCAGCGGCCTCCTCAGCGTGGAAGGCTTCCGCACCGTCACGGACGGCTCCAGCGTGGACGCAGACCTAGAGGCGGACGCCTTCGGCTGGGGCGGGAGGCTCAACCTGCGCTATAGCCTCACGTCCACCACGGACCTCCAGGGCACCGCCCGCTATCGCGCCCCGATGAACACCGAGCAGGGGCGCATCGGCGCGAGGCAGTTCGTGGACCTCGCACTCAGTCAGCGTCTCACCGATCGCGCCCGCCTCGCCCTTCGCTTCCGCGACCCGTTCGGTACCGCCGGCTTCTCCTCCGTCCTGGACCAGCCGCGTCTCTACCAGGAGTTCGACCGGGCTCTCGGGCGCCAGCAGATCGCCGCTACTCTGACCTACACCTTCGGCTCCGCCGATGAGCGCGAGGCTCGTCAAGCCAATCGCCAGGGTGCCGCCGAAGAGGGCGTCACGGGCGACCTCGACATCGAGTAATCCGTGCCGTGAGTGATCCATGCAGCGCCCCCTGATTCTCTGTCTCCTTCGCCGTCTCAGTCCTCCCGCCTCGGTACCGAGGCGGGCCTAGCCGGGGCGACATCGCGTCCCGCGTCCAACCTGAATCTCCCACTCCATGACTCGCTCCTTCTCTCTCCTCGCGCTGGCCGTTGGGCTCGCCGCGTGCTCCTCCTCCGCCCCGGTCCTTCAGAGCGCCCCGCCCTCCGCCACGGCGGAGGTCGACGGAGAGGCGGCCGACTGGGCGGGCAGCCTCCAGCCGGTGGAAGACCAGCCGGGGCTGAGCCTCGGCGTGCGCGATGACGGCGAGACGATGGCCGTCGCGCTCGTCGCGAACACGCCGCAGCAGGCCCTCCGCCTCTCCCGAGGCGTCACCTTCTGGTTCGACGGCGAGGGCGGTAAGAGCCGGGCGTTTGGCATCGGCTTTCCGGTGCGGCCAGAGCGCGGAGCCCGAGGCCAAGGACGCCGCCAGCGTGGTGGCGGCGAAGCGACGCCCGAGATGGGTGACGGGATGCGGGGCGGTCCCGACCCAGGCGCTCGGATGGCGCGCCTCCGCGAGCGCTTCAACGATGGAGCGGACCGGATGACGGTCTACCGAGACGGCGGAGGTGAACTCCAACTGGCCGTCGGTGAGGTGGAGGGCATTGAGGCGGCAGCGGAGTGGACCGAGGCCGCGCTCGTAGTGGAGGTCCGGGTGCCCGTCACGGGCGGCGCGACGGGATACTCCATCGGGGCAGAGCCGGGCGAGGCAGTCGGCCTCGGCATCGAGACGGTGGACGTGCCGGACGAGATGCTGCAGCGAGCACAAGCGCGGCGCGGTGGCCCCGGCGGTCAGGCCCGAGGGGGCCGAGGAGGTGCCCGAGGCGGGCGGGCCGGTGCTGGTGGCCTCCGTGGACGGGCGCCTCAGCTTCCGACCGAAACGCAATGGGTCCGTGTCGAGCGTGCGAACTGACGTGCGGTGTACCGAGGCGATGAGAGCCGGATGCGCGTGTCTGAGGTCTGTCGCCGGAGAGACCCGGATGAGCACGGTCACTCCGAGTGCCACGACGCGGAGTGTTTGGGCCCGGCGTGACCGGTCGGACCGGCCTGCCCGGTAGGAAAGAGAGGGCGTGGCTCCCCACGGACGGGTCCGTTCCTACTTTCTGGAATCCCTGCTCGCATGGCTCCCTCTCGTCTCGTTCGCTCCCTCGTGATGGCGCTCGCCGCGCTGGCGGTTCACGCGCCGGGCGCGATGGCGCAGGAGGCGATCTACATGATCATCCAGAGCCGGGACAGCGCTACGGTCTATCTGGATGGCGAACGCCTCGGGATCACGGACTCGACGGGGAGCCTGGATGTAGACCTCCTCCCAGGATCGCACCAGTTGCGCGCCGAGAAGGAGGGGTTCCTGCCGGTCGACCAGACGTACATCGTCGAGCCAGACGGGGTGACGGATATCATCTCTCTCGCGATGGACCCGGTGCCGCCTCCAGTGCCAGAGGCCATGGTCGTCGCAGAGTCCTCCGGTGCCTCGCGAGGTCTGATCGTCGGTTTGATCGCATTGTGCGCGTTGCTCGTGGGCGCGTTGGCGTTCGCCGTGACGCGCAAGCGCAAGACCGGGAGCACCTTCGACCGCTATCGCCTCGTGCGGCCCATCGGCCGGGGCGGCATGGCAACGGTGTTCCTCGCGAAGGACGGCACCGACGAGATCGCGCTCAAGGTGATGGACTCGGGTCTTCTCGGCGACAAGGAACTGGTGCGGAAGTTTCTCAAGGAGGGCGAGGTGCTCCAGACCATCGCGCAGCACGCGCCGACGGCGCCCGTCGTGCGGGCCCTCCGGTACGGCCGCGAGAATGACGATCCGACCGGCCGGCCGTTCGTCGCGCTGGAGTACGTCCCGGGCGATACGCTGATGAAGTTCTGCCGCGACGCCGGGCGGATGCCCGCGCAGCAGGTCCTCGGCATCGCGCGGCAAGTCTGTGAGGGGCTCGCGGCAGCTCACGAGCAGGGCGTCTGGCATCGCGATGTGAGCCCGGACAACGTGCTCCTCGAAGAGGCCACCAGCGGCACCGACGCGCCCCCGGTCAAACTCATCGACTTTGGGGTCGCGAAGAACGAGTACACGCAGGCGAAAACGCTGGACGGGTCCATCTCGGGCAAGCCACCGTATATGTCCCCGGAGCAATGCCGGGGGGAGTCGCTGGACGGCCGCTCGGATCTCTACGCTGTCGGTGTGATGATGTACACGATGCTCGCTGGGCACCCGCCGTTCACGGACACCAACCCTCTGCTCGTGATGCGTCTCCACGAGACTGCACCCGTTCCGCCTCTCCCGGACGATGTGCCCGGTCCGGTGCGCGAGATCGTGATGCGGCTCCTGGAGAAGAACCGCGAGGACCGCCCGGCGTCGGCGGCGGAGGTGGCTGCTGAACTCTCCGCCCTAGAACGGATGAACTGATGGGACCCCGCGCTGCTCGTCCTCTCGCCTCTTGGTGGCTCCCATGACCGCCGCCGGTCCCCGCTCCCCGGGCGCGATGCCTACCGAGGTCGTCTCTGTCACCGGGCGGCGCGACCACAACGAGGACGTCGGCCGGGCGATGACTGGAATGGCAGGGGAAACGCCCGTCGCGTTGCTGTTGGTCGCAGACGGGATGGGCGGTCATGCGCATGGCGAGGTGGCGTCTCGGCTCGCAGCGGATGCTCTCGTGGCGCGATGGGAGAACCTCCTCGCCCGTCTCGGCGACGCGCCGGACGAGGCGGAGGCGACCGCGAGGCAGTTCTTGCGGGAGGGCTATGCCGAGGCCGAGAGGGCCATCGCGACGCAGGGCCGAGGCAACGGGATGGGGACGACGCTCGTCGCGGCCCTCGTCGTGGGGGACGGCACCCTTCTCGCTAACCTCGGCGACAGCCGCGCGTACGTGGTGCGGGACGATGGAGCCGCTCTCATCACAGAGGACCACTCCGTCGTCGCTGATGCTGTCCGGCAGGGAGCCCTCACGCCCGAAGAGGCCGAGCACAGTCCGTTTCAACACGCGCTGACGCGCGCTCTGGACGGATCCGGCGACGCTGAGCCGGATCTCTTTCCCTCTCGTGGGTGGGTGGGCCTCGGCCCATCAGGTGCTGTCCTTTTGTGCTCGGACGGTCTCTCGGGCGCTGTGGGATTGGAAGACCTCCATCGCCTCGTGGCGGGGACACCCAACCTCGGCCATGCAGCCCGCCACCTCGTCGCGCTGGCGCTGGAACGAGGCACGCCAGACAATGTGACCGTCGCGATTGCAGAACACGGGCGGCTCCGGCGTGCGGGCACGTCACTGCTCGCTCCAGAGCGAGTAGAGGCGTTGCTCTCCACTGCGACCGAGGCGTCTGAGGGAGGACGGCCTCCGCCGGATCCGCCCGAGCGCGACCTCCAGCCTCGGGAGTCGCTCGGGAAGACCCCGTGGGTGCTGACGGGTCTCGCGGTTTTCCTGCTGTTGGTCGCGATTCTGGTGTGGACGCAACGGCGCGAGGCGCCCGCGAGCACGCTGCGAGGGCCTCTGCCCCCGGTCTCTCTGGAGCCGCCGAGACCCGTCCCGACGGCATTCGACCTCACCACCGACGGCACGTCCCTCCGGTGGGCGATCACCGGCATCGCCACGCGCGACGATTCCGTCCGCATCACGGTCGCGCTTCCCGCCGACACCCTCACGCAGACCGTGCAAGCGGTCGGGTCGAGCGTGGAACTCGCAGAGATCGCAGCCGAATGGCCTGGAGCTGTGTTGGAGCCTGGGCGCTATGTTTGGTGCGTCGAGGCACGGTCTCTCTCGGGCTCCCGGCTGCGAAGCGGACCCGCCGACCTCGTCCTGGAACAGCCCGTTTGGGCATTGCCTTCGTCCTCGCTCGACTAGGGTCTGTTCCCGGGCCCTTCTTCTGACCCGTATGCGACCGCTGCTTTTCCTCGTCGCCTTCGCCGCGTCCGCGAGCGTTGCGCATGCCCAGACCCCGTTGCCGTCCCAGGGAACGGTAACGGCGGTCGGCGAGGTGATCGAGGTGGACCTGGAAGGAGCGGCCGAGGCGCCCATCGGAGCGCGCGTGCTCACCATGCGAACGGTGGACGTGGGCCGTCGCGAGGTCGGCGTTCTGACGGGCGTGTATCGCATCATCCGCGACGAGTGGCCCATCGTGCGGGCGATCCCCGACCCGGATGCCGAGGCGGACCTCCCTGGAGCCTCGCGGGGAGACCGCGCATCTCTGGCAGAGCAGGGCGAGGCGAGTGAGTTGGTCATCCTCAGCGATCCAGAAGAGGCACTCCTCCTGTGGGATGGCCAGCCGCTCGGCACGACGGGTGATACGCTTACCATCGCGCCGGGGCGGTACGCGTTCTCTGTCGAGAAGTCTGGGTTTGAGCCGCAGGCATTCGAGGTGGAGGTGCCCGTGGGTCGGATCCGAAGCGAGAGCATTTCCCTCGGCCAGACGGCCGGTGGCGCGGAGCTCTTCACCCGGGCTCAGGCCCGGTTCGCCGCGTGTGAGTTCTCCCGCGCGCGAGATCTCGCCAGCGAGGCCATTTCTGCTGGCTTGCAGGGCGAGCAGCAGAGCGAGGCTTTTGCGCTCTTCGAGGCCATGCGCCGCTTCGCGCCTGCCGCCGACCGAGCCCGGCGGATGGGGGCAGACACGGACCAGATCTGTGACGCGGGGTCTGCGATGCATCTCTTCGTGAAGGGCCAGTCCACCAACGACGACACCACGAAGCAGCTCGCCTGTGAGGACATGCGTCGCGCCTTGCCAGACGATCCCCTCGTCCGACAGACGTGCCCCTCATGACTGCTCGCGCGCTCCGTCTCGTTGGCCTGGTGCTCCTGTTGGGGGTCTGGATCTCGCCTAGCGTGAATGCGCAGCGCGTGCACGGGAGCGTGGTGGGAATCCGGGGCAACTCCGTGGATGTGCGGCTCTCGCCTTCCCTCGACGTGCGGCCCGGCGTGCGCGGCACGATCTACGGCAATGTGCGTGGGCGCCAGGGCATCATCGCGCGGATCACGTCGGCGCGGAAGGTGGGCAACACGTGGAACTGCACCATCACGCGCTCTGCTCTGCGCGTGCAGCCGGGACACACCGTCACGTTTGTCGCGACCGTGCCGGTCCGCCGCGCGGAGCCGCCTCCGCCTCCTGATCCCGGCACCATCGTCATCAACACCCGGAACGCGGAGGGCGCGCTCGTGACCTCGGGCGGCGTCCGAATGGGCCAGACCGAGTACAGCCAGCGGTTCTCGCCTCGAAACGCCACGTTCTATGTCCAGAAAGACGGATTCCAGACAGAGCGCGTCGTGGCCGACATCCTCGCGGGACAGACGACGCGTCGGGAGGTGACGCTTCGCGAGGTCGCGCCTTCACCCGAGCCTACTCCGGTGGATCCTGAGCCGACGCCGGGCGAGCCCTCTCCCGAAGAGCCGCTGCGCCAACCCGCGCCGGAAGTTGCGCCGCCTTCGACTGAACCGTCTCGTGACCCGGGCTTCCCCCCGCCGCCCGATCTAGACGCGACGCTCACCGTCTACGTCAACCAGCCGGACGTGGACCTCGTGGTGAACGGACTGCCTGTGCGGCGCATCCGCGAGGACCGTCAGGCCGAGGTCCGAGTCATCCCCGGGACGTACGATGTCTCCGTATACAAAGGCGGCTACTTCGCCCTCGCGCAGCGGGTGCGGGTCGGTGCGAATGCAGAGGAGGCGCTCCGCTTCGACCTGATCGAGGCGCGCGCGCAGATCGCCGTCAACAGTGATCCTGTGGGTGCGCGAGTCAAGGTCGCGGGCGTGGAAGTCGGCTCGACGCCCCTCATCATCCCGTACGCTGCCGGTCGGTTCGAGGTCACGGTGGAGGCGGACGGCTATCGTCCCGTCAGCGAGTTTCTCGTGGCAGAGCCGGACACGACCGTAGAACTGGTCGTGGGGCTGGAGCCTGCCCTCGGCTGGGTGTTCGTCGGCGCGAGCCCGGACGCAGAGGTTCGAGTGGACGGCGTGTTCGTGGACCGAGGTTCGCAGTCGCTCCAACTGATGGCGGGGCGGTACACCATCGAGGTGCGTGAAGCGGGCGAGACTGTGCTCCGTCGCGAGGTGGAGGTGCTGGCCGGGAGCGAGGAGAGCCTGGCGGCTCCGGGCACCACGCCCCCGAGGCGACCGTAATCCTGCCCGCCTCGGTGCTCCGCTGGACTGACCGAGGTGGAGGCACCCGCACGCGAACGGGCCGAGCCTTCCCGGCCTCTGCCGCGCGCGAGCGGTAGCTTCCGCGCCCCGTCCTGAACGGCCCGCCCCGTCCTGAACGGCCACTGCCCCTGTGGACGGGGCGCTTCTGCATCCGCCTTCCCGCCTCCGACATGGCCGGCTACCCCCACGACGACATCGAGCCCCGCTGGCAAGCCTACTGGGCCGAGCACGAGACGTACAAGACCCTCGGCCCCGGCGATGAGGGCTTCGACGCGAGAAAGCCCGCGTACTACGTCCTCGACATGTTCCCGTACCCCTCGGGCGCGGGCCTCCACGTGGGCCACCCCGAGGGCTACACTGCCACCGATATCGTCGCGCGGTACAAGCGCATGCGAGGCTTCAACGTGCTCCACCCGATGGGCTGGGACGCGTTCGGCCTCCCGGCAGAGCAGGCCGCCATCCGCGAGGGCATCCACCCCCGCGTCACCACCGAGCGCAACATCGCCACCTTCCGCCGCCAACTGCAGCGCCTCGGCTTCTCCTACGATTGGAGCCGCGAGGTGGACACGACAGATCCGAACTACGTCAAGTGGACGCAGTGGATCTTCCTCAAGCTCTACGAGCGCGGCCTCGCCTACGAGGCCTTCGCGCCCGTCAACTGGTGCCCGGCCCTCGGTGCGGTCCTCTCCAACGAGGAGGTCGTAGACGGCAAGTCCGAGATCGGCGGGCACCCGGTCATCCAGAAGCCGATGCGGCAGTGGATGCTCCGCATTACGGAGTACGCCGAGCGGCTGCTGGACGGGCTGGAGGACCTCGACTGGCCGGAGTCCGTCAAGGTCATGCAGCGCAACTGGATCGGCAAGTCCGAGGGCGCCGAGGTGGACTTCCGCGTCTTCGGCCATCCCGAGGCGACCATCCGCGTCTTCACCACGCGTCCAGACACGCTCTTCGGTGCGACGTACATGGTGCTGGCGCCGGAGCACCCGCTCGTCGGGCAGATCACGACGGACGACCAGCGCGAGGCCGTGGACGCCTACGTGAGCAAAGCGGCGCGCAAGACCGAGCGCGACCGGATGGAGCAGAAGACCAAGACGGGTGTCTTCACTGGCGCGCACGCCGTCAACCCGGTCAACGGCGAGAAGGTGCCGGTCTGGGTCGCGGACTACGTGCTCGCCAGCTATGGCACCGGCGCCATCATGGCCGTCCCGGCCCACGACGACCGCGACTTCGAGTTCGCGCAGGCGTTCGGGCTGCCCATCCGCCCCGTGCTGGAGGGCGGCGAGACCGACGACGACGGCCGTCTTGTGGCGGCGTTCACCGGAGACGCCACCCACGTCAACTCCGACGCCAGCGGTCGCGCCGTCTCAAACATCGCGACCTCTGGCGCCAACCTCAACGGCCTGGATAAGCAGGAGGCCATCGCGGCCATCATCGCGTGGCTGGAAGACAACGGCGTGGGACGCGCCCAGACCAACTTCAAGCTGCGCGACTGGCTCTTCAGCCGCCAGCGCTACTGGGGCGAGCCCGTCCCGGTCGTGCACGTGGAGGGAGAGGACGGTAACGTGAAGCCCATGCCACTCCCGGCCGACGTGCTACCGCTCACGCTCCCCGAGGTAGAGAGCTACCAGCCCGCCCCGACGGGCGAGAGCCCCCTCGCGACGGTCGAGGATTGGGTCACTACCACCTTCGAGGGCAAGCCCGCGCAGCGCGAGACCAACACGATGCCGCAGTGGGCGGGCTCGTGCTGGTACTACCTCCGCTACATCGACCCGCACAACGACGGGCGGATGGTGGACCCGGAGAAAGAGAAGTACTGGATGCCGGTCGACCTGTACGTCGGTGGAGCAGAGCACGCGGTTCTGCACCTGCTCTACAGCCGCTTCTGGCACAAAGTGCTCTTCGACGCGGGCATCGTCTCCACGGACGAGCCCTTCCAGAAGCTCGTCAACCAGGGCATGATCCTGGGTGAGATCGAGCACACGGCCTACCGCGGCCACGGGGAATCCACGGAGTGGGTCTCGGCCGAGCACGCCACCGAGGCGGACTTGGAAGAGTCCGATGCCAAGTTCCAGGACATCCGTGATGGCTCCTCGCTCGCAGCCGTCAGCGTCCCGGATGCCGACGTGACCAAGAGCGGTGAGGGCTTCGTGCTCGTTGCGGACGAGACCGTCAAGGTCCAGAGCCGCGCGCACAAGATGTCCAAGAGCCGCGGCAACGTGGTCAACCCGGACGACATCGTGGACGAGTACGGCGCGGACAGCCTCCGCCTCTACGAGATGTTTATGGGCCCGCTGGAGGCCGTTAAGCCATGGAGCACGCGCTCCGTGGAGGGCGTCCACCGGTTCCTCTCTCGTGCGTGGCGCCTGATCGTGAACGTGGACGCCGAGGGTGCCGACCTCGGCACCCTCTCGGACCGAGTCATCGACGCCGAGCCGGGCAAGGACCAACTCCGAGTCCTCCACGCCACCATCCTCAAGGTCACGGACGACATCGAGGGCCTCCGCTTCAACACGGCGATCTCCGCGATGATGGAGTTCGTCAACGCCGCGCTGAAATGGGACGCCGTCCCGCGCGAAGTCGCGGAACCGTTCGTTCAACTGCTCTCGCCCTTCGCGCCGCACATCGCGGAGGAACTCTGGGCCCGCCTCGGCCGCGAAGACTCCCTGACCTACGCGCCCTGGCCCGAGGGCAACGAGTCATTGCTCGTCTCAGATACCATCGAGATCGCGGTGCAGGTCAACGGCAAGCTGCGCGGCACTGTCACCGTCGCTGCCGAGGCGGACAAGGAGGCGATCTTGCAGGCCGCCCGCGCGGAGCCCAACGTGCAGCGCCACACCGAGGGCAAGACGATCCGAAAGGAGATCGTCGTGCCCGGTCGCCTCGTCAACCTCGTCGTCGCATGAACCGATCGCTGATTCTGCTCGCGCTCGCCCTTGGCCTCGTGGCCTGCCAGACGCCCGAGGACCCCGACGTGACCACACAGACCGCCACGCTCAAGAACGTCGTCGCGGAAGGGGAGGAGTGCTTTCTCCTCGCGACCGGGTCTGGCGGCGATCTCGTGCTGATGGGTACGCCCGACGCCTGCGAAGACGGTGACGGCCTCGAAGGCCAGGTCGTCACGCTCCAGCAGAAACCGACGATGATCGACGTGCCCCTCGGCGAGACCACGACCCAGCAAATGGTGCCGATGGTCATCGGTGTCGAGCCTGTCGAATAACCCTTTTCCTCCCCCGATTCCATGATCCGCTTCTCGATCCTCGCGGTCGCCGTGCTCGCTCTCTCCGCCTGCCGTACCGAGCCGACCACTCCTCCCACCGACGACAGCGCCGATTCCACAGAGATCGCAGCCGTGGACGTGACGGTGTCAGACTCCATGTCCGGGACCGTAGACCTCCCGCCGCCGAGTCTCGACGAGGAAGCCGACGAGACCACCCGCACGGCGACTCTGACCAGCGTGATGGGTGGTGACGGCGAGTGTTTCGTGCTCGCGACCGACGCAGAGGGCGAACTCCTGCTCCCGGGCACGACGGAAGCCTGTGCGCAGGGGACCGGGCTCGAAGGCCAGGAGGTCATCCTGACACAGGGCGAGGGAACGCAGTCCATCCCCACGACCGACGGGACGCAGGAAGAGCCCGTCCTGATGATCGTCGGCATCGAGGCCGCGCAGTAGCCCACGGCCTCCCCGAGGCGGTCCGCCTCGGCAGCTCCCTCGAACGGATGACGCGCCACGCCCTCCACTCCGCCTGCGAGGCGTTCGTTCGCGAGACCATGACGGGCGACGCCGGACACGACCTCGCGCACATCCGGCGCGTGGTGACGTGGGCCGAGCGGCTGGGCGACGAGGAGGGGGCGGACCCCGAGATCGTGATCCCCGCCGCGTGGCTACACGACGTGGTGACGGTTGCGAAGGACTCCCCAGACCGGGCGCGCGCCAGCCAGATCGCCGCCGAGGTCGCCTCGGTGTGGCTGCGGACCCAGCCATTTCCCGCCGACAAGATCCCCGAGGTGGCCCATGCCATCGAGGCGCACAGCTTCTCGGCGGGCATCGTGCCCCGAACCGTGGAAGCTCGCGTGGTGCAGGACGCGGACCGGCTGGATGCGTTGGGCGCCATCGGGATCGCGCGGTGCTACGCGACGGGCGGCGTGTTCGGCTCGCAGATCGTCCACCCCGAGGACCCGGTGCCCGGCGAGATGCCCTCGCGCGAACTGGACGACGTGCGCTACGCGACGGACCACTTCTACGTCAAGCTCTTCGCCCTCCCGCCGACGATGCAGACGCTCGCGGGACGCGCCGAGGCGGAGCGGCGTGCGGCGTTCATACGGACATTCCTCGCGCAGCTCGCGAGGGAGACTGGCGCGAGTCAGCCCGCCTTGGGAGAGTGCTCGGAAGGGTAGCGTTCGGGGGCGTAGCGCGAGGCGAGGAGGCCCGTGGCGGCGTCGAGGTCGAGGTCGGCGATCAGCACGCCGGGCGTGCCGTAGGGGAGAGCGCGGAGTAACTCTCCATCCGGTGCGAGGACGGCGGTGGCGGACTCCTGGAAGCGAGTCGAGACGTTCACACTGGCGACGTAGATGGTGTTTTCAAGCGCACGGCACATCACGGCACGCTCGTAGTACGGCGCCCCGGCCGAGCCCCATGTGGCGACGAGGCGCGGCCCCGCGAGGTCGCTGCCGGTCCAGTGCGGGTGGAAGACGACGTGAGCGCCTCGCCTCGCGGCCCAGCGGACGGTTTCGGGGTAGCGGAAGCCCTCGTGGCAGATCGCGATGCCCAAGCGGAGTCCGCCGATCTCGAAAAGCCGTCGGGTGGTTCCGGGCACGTAGTGTGCTTCCTCTGCCGGATCGAGTTGAGTCTTGAGTTGGACGCCCGCGAGGGCTCCGTCGGCGTTCAGTACAGCCGCGCCGATGTGGCGCCCGGCCTCCGTGTGCCATTCCATCCCGAGGATGACCGCGATCCCGACGTCGCGCGCCCATGCGCCGACGGTCCGCACGACGTGCGCCTGATCCTCCGCATCGAACGGTGGGATCTCCACGTCCAGCCCGCGAAGACCGGGAAGGTAGGCCTCGGGAAAGCAGACGACTACTGCTCCCTGCTCTGCGGCCTCCCCGACGCGGGCCCGGACATGCTGTAGCGCGTCGCCCAGCGACGACGCGATGGGAGGCGAGGCGAGCGCGATGCGAACAGTCGGCATGGGGTGTTGGCGTATAGGCCGAGTACTCGCAAGGTCGCTCCGAACAGGCATGCGTCCCTCCTTCTGACCCTCGCGCGACTCCCGAGCAAGCAGCGACACTGCTTCGAAACGCCCCCGCTCATGGATAGCTTCGTGGAACCCCAGCCTGCTCAGAATGGATCTCTCCCATGCCTTCGCGTATGCCGCTCCGGTCCTCCGCCGCGAGGACGGCATGCGGATGCACTACCTCCCCGTGCCCGCCGAGGTGGCCGAGGCGCTCCGACAGTCCGGCACGCGTCGCGTGGTGGGGACCCTGAACGGGCACCCCGTACGGCGTGCGCTGCACGGCATCGGCAATGGCGAGTTCCAGTTCCTGATCGGCCAACAGGCCCTCCGCAAGATCGGCGCGAGCCTGGGCGAGACCGTAGAGGTGGTGGTAAAACCAGATCCCGACCCGGACCACATCGACGTTCCCGACGAACTCGCGGCGGCACTCGATGCGGACCCGGAGGCGCGCGAGCGTTGGGAGACGTTCAGCGCCGGGAGGCAGCGCGGGCTCGCGAGCCACGTCGCGATGGCGAAACGTCCGGCCACGCGAGAGAAGCGGGCGCTGGAGGTGGCGCGCAAGATTCGGACGCACACGCTCTACGGGGATCTGCACGGGACGAACGACTAGCGACTCCCTCGGCCTCGGTCCCAAGGCGGGCAGAGTCAGTTTCCATTGGTCGCCCCGTGACGCGTTCGACCGGCTAGGACTCCTCGCGGATGGGAAGACGGACGATGAACGTCGCGCCCTCGCCGGGCACGCTCTCCACCGTTAGGGAGCCGCCGTGGCCGTGCGTCACGATGTCGTAGCTCATGCTCAGCCCGAGGCCGGTGCCCTCGCCGGTCGGCTTGGTGGTGAAGAAGGGCTCGAAGATCCGAGCGGCGACCTCTGGCGAGATACCCGGTCCTGAGTCTTCGATGCGGATCTCGACCGCGTCCGCCTCGCGGCGTGTGCGGACGGTGACGGGCGGAGGCGCCGCTCCGTTGGCCTCGGGGCGTTGCACTTGACGGGTCGCGTCGAAGGCATTGTCCACGAGGTTGATGAGCACGCGACCGATCTCCTGCGCGACGATCTCGACTTTGCCCGCCTCGGGCGCGAGATCGAGGTCCAGCGCGATGGAGTGCTCGGGGTAGCGGGCGCGCATCCCGTGGTAGGCGAGCGTGGCGTACTCCGAGACGAGGGCGTTGAGGTCCAGAAGGTGACGCTCGCCACCGCCGGTCCGCGCGTGGTCCATCATGTCCCGCACGATCCGGTCTGCGCGACGCCCGTGCTCTTCGATCTTCTCCGCGTTCGCGCGCAGGTCGGCGAGGAGAGCTTCGCGTTCATCGGGGTCGGTCTCCTCGTCCAGTTCGTCCACGAGCTCGCGCGAGAGGCTGGCGAAGTTGTTGACGAAGTTGAGCGGGTTCTTGATCTCGTGCGCGATGCCTGCCGTGAGGGCTCCGAGACTCGCCATCTTTTCCTGCTGCACGAGCTGTGCTTGTGCGGCTTTGAGGTCCTCCAGAGAGGTCGCCAGTTCGGCGGTGCGTTCGTCCACGCGCGTCTCCAACTCGTCGGCATAGGCGCGGAGGGCGGCGTCGGCCTCGCGGAGGGAGCCGGTCATCCGGTTGAAGTCCTCGGTGAGCAGTCCGATCTCGTCGCGCGCGCCCACCTCCACGTCGGCGCCGAGGTCGCCCCGAGCGGCGCGGCGGACTCCGTCGAGAAGTCGGCGGAGGGGACGCGTGAGGCCCTCGCGGAGGTAGACCGGGAAGGCGAGCAGCACCACCGCCCCGGCGCCGAGGATGAGCCACGCGAAGGGCATCGCGCGTTCGTGCTCGGCGCGGCGCCGTGCGGCCCATCGGTTCTCCACCGCAGCCCGACCTGCGGCGAGCGTCGCGCCTGGGACGAGAGGCTGGTAGCCCGCAGCATCCGTCTCGCCCTGCGAGAGGCCGCGCACCCAGACCCGACCTGGCGGGACGCGCCCGTACCGGAACGCGACGGCGCCACTGGACCGGAGGACGAGCTGCGCCGTCACAGTCTGCGACGAGTCGGCACCGGAGAGCGAGACCTCCCGCCACGTGATGGTCGCGCTCGTGCTGTCGCGCGCGAGACGCACATCGCCCGCCTCGAGCGAGAGTCCGAGCAGGAACGGGGCTACCCAGGGCGTGGTCGTTCCGCTGTACACCTCGCTTCTAAAGACCCGCGTCTCGCTGCCAAACCACACGTAGCCATCGTCGGCGACGATCACCTCCCGCCACAGGCGGTCCGCGAAGGGAAAGGCGAACCCCAGCGGCACGCGCACGAACTGCCCGTCGGCGAGGGCCAGTGCCTCTCCCGCCGTGTCGTCACTGAGCCGTTCGTCTGCCGCGGTGAGAGTGTACCCGCCGTCTGCGTCGGGCTCGAAGAGCAGGCCAGTCGGCGGTGGCCCGGGTGCCGCTAGAGGCGTGCGGAAGGCGACCGCCGAGGCGACGCCGAGCGCCGTCACGATAGCCACGAACGCGAACCCGACTACCTTGACGAGAAAGCTGGTCGGCTCCGGTGCGTAGTTCACGTGCGCGGTCAGGATGGCCATCAGCATCACTGCCCAGGCCACGAGGGATAGTTGCTCGTCCAGCCAGGGCGAGATCACGCCGACCTCGCGCAGGAAGATGATGACTGGAAACACCAGCCCAATCGAGACGGCACTGGTGAAGGCCCGGAGAGCACGCCGAGTGGTCTCTGGCGTCTCGGGAGACCGCACGCGCCGCGCCAGCACGACGATGGTGATCGCGATGTGGAGAAAGACGAGGCCAGAGGCGAGAAGGTCGACCGGTGTGAAGCCGTACCCGATGCCTTCTCCCCTCGTGACGTGGACATACGCCGCGAACCCGAAGGCGAGCACGGCGGTGAGCCCGATCACGATGCGGCTCTCTCGTGCGAACGGATCGCCCGAGGACCGGTAGGCAAATCCCACCGATGCCCATGTCGCCACGAACACGCTGCTCCACGTCAGCGGAATGAGCAGGTTCAGGATGTCTCCTGAGAAGTAGGCATACAGCCCGACCTGGGCGGCGTGATGGATCACGAAGCCGCCGATCATGACGACGAGCCACACGCCGCTCCGCGAAGTCCGAGCCCGTAGCGCGAAGGCGACCCACATCACTCCCGTCAGCACGACGAGCGTGAAGCGCGGCAGGGCGCTAGCGGTCAGGGCGAAGGTGTCCATCGCGGCGCGGTGGCCTACGGGAGGTGACGGCGCGAGTATAGCCGCGAGCGACAACGGAGGACACGGACCTCCTCCGCCTCGGTGCCTTCACGGACCGACCGAGGCGGGGCTACTCGTCGCCGAGAGCCGCCGTCAGCGCAGCGCGTCCGCCCACGACGGGTAGCTCCAGAGAGACCGCGTCCACGTCCACCATCAACTGGGTGCCGGGGCGAGGCCAGAGCGTGAACTCGCGGTCGCTGGAGAAGACGAGCAGGCCGAGCTGCTGGCCCGGCGCGAGGATCTGGTCGTCGGGCTCGAGGTCGAAGGTCATCTCCACGAATGCGCCCGGGGTGAGCGGCGCACTCTCCGCCATGGAGCCTTCGGCGCTGGCGACGAAGTTCTGCGGGTCTGCCCAGCCACGTGTCACGATGCCGCCGCGCGCTCGGCGACCATCCGTCCACGGTAGGGAGACGAGCCAGACGGAGAGGTTGACGGCGGGCTCGTCGGAGGCGACGCGGAGGCGGATGCGCGAGGTGCCGGAGAGGTGAAGCGGCGCCTGAAGCGTGGGGGAGAGGAAAAGCAACCGATGCTCCGTCCATTCGGCACCGGAGAGTGCGCGGCCGTCGAACGAGACGTTGTCGATCACCGTCGCCGTTCCCTGGTCGCCCGCGTCCATGACGGCGAGGCTACCGAGGCCGTTCATGCCCTCGTACGTCTCGCCCGCGATGGCGTGGAGCGTGACCGGCGACGCCTCTGGGTTGGGGTAGTCCGCGTACGGAGTCGGTGCGTCGCGCTCGTCGCCCTCGCGCACGATCCAGGCCTTTGGGGCGTCCTCCACATCGTTTTCCATGCCGTAGAGGTAGCGAGTGAACCAGCGGTTCATGCGCTCCATCGGCGGGGGACCCCCGTGACCGCCCTGGTGGTAGTAGATCTGCACCGGCACGTCTCGCGCTTTGAGCGCCTCGGTGATGCGGAGGCTGTGGTTCGGCATCACGTTCCAGTCGTTGAAGGCGTGGGCCATGAGTGTGGCCGCGCGCACGCCGTCGATGGCGTTGAGGTAATCGCGCCCGGCCCAGAAGGCGTTGGAGTCGCCGGACTGGCGGTCCATGTTGTCCGCGAGCTCCTGGTCACGGACGGTCGCGTCGCAGTACGCGCGGCGGTCGGAGTCGCGGCTGTGGATGAAGTCGTAGAGCACATCGATGTCCTCGCCGAGGTAGCCGCCAGGGCTCCGCACGAGGCCGTTGGAGCGGTAGTACTCGTAGTACGAGGTGTTCGGCGCGACGGGAATGATGGCTTCCAGGCCCTCCACGCCCGTCGTGGCAGCGGCCAGGGGGAGGGTGCCGTTGTACGAGATGCCGGTCATGCCCACCTTGCCGGTACTCCAGTCGGCCGTGACCTCGTCGCCGCCTCGCGCCTGGGTGAAGCCTCGGGCGCGGCCGTTCAGCCAGTCGATGACGGCTTTCGGCGCGAGGGATTCGTTGCTTCCGCCCACGGTCGGGCAGCCCTCGGAGAGACCTGTCCCGGGAGATGAGGAGTGGACGACGGCGAAGCCTCGGGGCACCCACGTGTTGATGTGGCTGCGCGAGATGCCGGGGCGGGCGCGGAGCGTCACCTCGGGGCCTCGCACGCGCTCCGGCGGGGCCTCGCCGATCTCGTGCTGCACGTTCCAGAAGAGCCCGGGCACGTTGCCCGCGACACCCGCGAAGTAGGGGCTCGTCTCGTAGACTGACGGCACCTTGAGGCCCTCCGTCTCGGTCTGCGCAGGCCGCACGACGGCCACATGCACACGATCCATCGCGCCGTCCCCGTCGGAGTCGAACTCGGTCTCGACCCACAGTTCCTCGCGGATCCAGGCCTCCGCGTCCTCGAACTCCGGCACGACCTGAGCTTGGCCGTCTTCGAATCGCGGGCCGGTCTGCGCGGCGGTAGGGAGCGTGAGGAGGACGGCGAGGGGAAGCAGGAGGGCGCGCATCGGCAGGAGGGAGGAACCACTCGGAACGTACCACTGTGCCCGCCTCGGTGAGTCCATAGAGAGACCGAGGCGGGGACGGTCACGTTGCCGTTGTGCTAGACCAGCCGGTCGCGGAGGGCGGGAGCAAACGAGCGCGAGACGCGGAGCGAGGTCCCGTCCACGAGCGTGGCGTGATACCCGCCCGATCCATCGGGCTCCAGTCCTCGCAGGGCATCCAGCGCGACGACGGCCGAGCGGTGGACCCGAAGAAACCGCTCAGGATCGAGCCGTTCGGCCAGTTCCCCGAGGCGCTGCCCGACGAGAAAGGCACGTGCGCCCGTCGCATGGAGGGTGGTGTAGTCGCCTGCGGCCTCCGCCCAGAGGATCTGGTCCGTCTGCACCGGCACGACGGAGACACCGTCGCGGACGAGGAGACGGTCCGGGTAGCGGCGAGGCTGGCGCTCGTCGAGGAGGGACGCGAATGCGTCCAGGCTAGGGCCGGAGTCGGCGGGGGTGAGCGCACGGCGGACCGCCTCGGAGAAGCGGGCGCGGTCGTAGGGCTTGAGGAGGTAGTCCACGGCAGCTACCTCGAAGGCGCGCACGGCGTACTGGTCGTATGCGGTGGAGAAGATGATGCGGGGGAGGGCACGAGGCGGTGCGGCACGGAGCGCGTCCACGACCTCGAAGCCGGTCCGGCCCGGCATCTGCACGTCCAGGAAGAGTAAACCGGGAGCGTGCTCGCGGACGGCGGCCTCGGCCTCGATTCCGTTGGTGGCCTCTGCGACGACCTCCACCTCGGGGAAGTCCGCGAGGTACTGGCGCACGATGAGGCGGGCGGGGGGCTCGTCGTCGGCGATGACGGCGCGCATGTCAGGCGGGGCTCGGGGTGGTCCGCGCGGCGACCGAGGCGGGCGAGGTCGGGGCGAGGGCCTCGCGCTCGGAGACCTCCAGGGCGAACCGGACGGCGAAGCCCGGCTCCCCCGGCGTCGCGTCCAGGTCCACGCCGCCCGCGCCCAGGGCTCGAAGGCGGGCATCGGTCGTGCCCAGACCGACGCCTCGCGAGAGGATCTCGTGCTCATTCACGTCGGCATCGAGGCCACGTCCGCTGTCGCGAATCTCCATCGCGAGGGTGGTCTCGCGCAGCCTCGCGCGGATCGTCACGGTGCCCCCTTCCAAGCTCGGCGCGATGCCGTGGCGCACCGCATTCTCCACGAGGGGCTGTACGAGCATGGGCGGCACGAGCACGCTGCGGGCGTCTGCATCCACCTCCCACTCCACGCCGAGGCGGTCGCCCAGGCGCTCGGCTTCTAGCGCGAGGTATGCCTCGGTGAAGCGAAGCTCTTCATCGAGGAGGACTGCATCGCGGCGGGAGGCATCCAGCGCGTAGCGCATCAGGTGCGCGAGGCGGGAGACGAGGCCGCGTGTGTGCTCTTGCTCTGGCGGCACGCTCGCGGAGATGGAGTTGAGCGTGTTGAACAGGAAGTGGGGATTGAGCTGTGCTTTGAGCGCAGCGAGCTCAGCGTGTCGTGCAGCGTCTACGAGCGCCGTCTCTGCCTCGGCGCGCCTGCGAACCTCTCGGACATACTGCCATGCGTGGAAGGCTCCGAACTGCGCGAGATAGACCAGCGCCGGGATGTACACGTCCCAGGCACTGCGCCCAGACTCCAGCACGTAATAGCCCATCGGCTCGGCGAGGCCATGGTAGAGTGCGAACCACGCCCACACCCACACGGGGCCGAGAACCGCGTGGGCGGCGATCTGAAGCCGGGGCCGTCCGTTGAGGCGGCAGACCACGAGCCACCAGACAGGCAGCGTAAGAGCGCCTTTGAGGGTGTAGTCCCAGAGCATCCGCGGAAGCTCTCCCCAGACGTTCGCGAGGAAGGGACCGAGCCCGTCCGCGAGTTCGTACCACTCGATGGTCACGGCGTAGAACACCGCCAGTGCGGCGTACGCTGCCGCGACGAGCGCGACGCCTCGGGCGGTCAGGCGGGGCTGGGAGAGCGTCATGGACTCGCGAAGGTGGGCGCGGGAGCGACGAGCGTGTGCGGCTCCGGCTCCGCACCGCCGAAGAACGCCACGATTCGCCCGAGCACGTCCGGGTGGCTGAAGAATAGGTTGTGCCCCGCGTTTTCGATAGTGACGATGGCGCTTCGCGAGAGCCCGGCGGCGACCTCAGCGGCAGCCTCGGGGTAGGTGCGCCCGTCGAGGGTGCCCGAGAAGATCAGCGTCGGCCGATCCGAGGTGACGGGCTCGCGGAAGCCCGCGGGGAGCCCGAGGTGGGGGATGGCGCCGTGGAGATGTGGCATCGGGAAGTTGAGCGCGTCCCCGAGCAGCGCGGTCTCTCGCTCTACCTCGATCCGCGCCGCGCGAGCGGGCGATACACCGGAGGCGAGGTCCATCGCCGTAGGCATCGGGCGGAAGCTCACGACGCGCGAGGGGAAGTAGCTGAAGTACGTGAAGTCCCCGTCCGAGGCCTTCGTGTAGGCGTCGAGGATCGTCGCGACGCGACCGGGATCGGAGATCATCCCCCCTGTCGCTCGCTGGAGGTCCATCGGGCCCAGCGTCCGCTCGAACGTCTCGCCGGAGCGTGTGCGGACGGTCACGCGCGGCGGGTCGGCGGCGACCTGTGCCAGCACACCCGCGATGAGTCCGCGTACGTCAGGGTAACGCGCTGCGGAGGCCGAGTCCGCGTCGATGGCCGCTTGCAGCCTCGCGAAGTAGGCATCGGTGCGCGAGGGAAGCTTGGCGGTGTCGTCCGGCCCCTCCACGCTCGCGAGCACCATCCGGTCGATGCGCTCGGGATAGCGGCGCAGGGTAGCGAGGGCGAGGTGAGTGCCGTAGCTGATCCCGAGGAGGCTCACCTGCTCGGCGCCGAGCGCTACCCGGACCGCCTCGATGTCGGCGGCGCTCTCCTCGGTCGTGTAGCCGCGGATGTCCAGTCCCTCGCGCTCCCAGAACGCGAGGCACTCGGTTAGCCCCTCGCGATAGAGAGCCACGTACCGCTCGCGCGAAAGGGCTTCGTCGGGCGGAAGCTCCACCGACGACGTGCAGGACGGGAGGCGGCTGGAGAGCCCCGTACCGCGCTGGTCGAGCAGGATCACATCGGCGATGCTGCGGAGGCTGTCGAGGAGCATCCACCGCCGCGTCTGTGCGACGCCCGTGGCGGAGCCGCCCGGCCCCCCCGCGAGGTAGATGATGGGCGCCCCAGGTGCTTCGGCGCGGCTACCGAGGCGGACGAACCGGACCGCGATCTCGCGACTGGCCGGGTCGGTGCGGTTTTCCGGGACGAGGACGTTCCCGATCTCCGCCTCGGTTGTGGCGCCGTCCGCGAGGGCGAGGGTGTAGGGTTCGAGCGGGACAGGCTGCGCGTAGGCCGTCGTCGCCAGGAGCGCGGTGGCGAGCACGGAGCCGAGGAAGCGGCTGATCATGGGGCGGTGGGGGCGGGCAGCCCGTCGAGCGCCTCGTCGTAGCTCTCGGTGAGGGTCAAGCCGTTCTGGTAGATGGAGCCTGCCCGCCACTTCACGATCTCGGCTCGCGCTGGGTTTGGGAGTTGCGTCAACTGGTTGAGGGCGAGGTTTTCGGCAAAGGCCTCCTGGAAGGAATAGACCGACGCGAGCTTCGTCGCGAGGCCGATCTCCACGTTGAGCAGTGCGCCGGTAGCGATGGCAGCATCGTAGGCACCGCGAAGGAGGGAGGGGCCGGTGTCGCCTCGGTACCCTTCCACAGACCCGAGGTCGAGGGGGGCGTCGGAGCCACGCGAGGCTTCGATGCGGAGGGCGGCCTGGGCCATCTCGCCGTAGTACGCGGCCGTCTCTGCCACGCCGTCCCGGTTCTCGCGGATCTCGTCCGCCAGCGCGGCCAGCACGCGGTCTGTGCGGGCTCGCTCGGCCTGCCCCTCGCGCCACTCGTTGAGCGCGAGGCCCACGACGACGCCGAACACGATCAACACGGCCTGGGCGGCCCATTCCCCGACCCGAACCCACAGGCGACTCCGAATCTGGCGAGGCGCAGTCAGTGAGGACTCGGGCAGCAGGTCCGCCTCGGGCGGCGAGTCGTCGGGGGGAGAGGGGACAGGCTCTGTCATGGATCGAAGCGAAGGCGTCGGTTGACGAAGTCCACGGTCAGCGCGCCGCTCTCCCAGACGGTCCGGCCGAGGATGACCGTCACGGCATCGTCGGCGGAGAAGAGGTAGCTGCCCTCATAGGCATCGCGTGAGAGCGGCGGGTGCCCGGGGATAACGAAGGGAAGGGCGTAGAGGTCGTAGCTCCACTCGAACCCGTTCGAGAGCGTCCCCGAGGCGGTCCGAGTGAACGTCTCGGGCGGGATCTCAACGGCGCCCGTGGCGAGGTACACGTCGGCCATATTGCCGGTGTCCACGATGGCATTTGCAGGCTGCCCGGCGACCTCCACGCGGACGACCGGCGCGCTGCCACCGTCGATGAGAAAGGTGGGCAGGGTGCCCGCCTCGGGGATCTCGCGGAGGATGGAGAACGTGCCCGCACTGTAGTTGTAGCGGAGTCCAGCGGCGAAGCGGCGTAGCACGTTGGCGCCGAGGAAGATCTCCTCGGGCTGATCGCTCGCGGACTCGGCGTCCTCCGTCCAGTTGACCGTCGCTGGGACGTTGTAGAACGTCGCCTCGCCGATGCTCACGCTGTCGAGCAGGACGGCGTACGTGTCGTAGCGGAGGTTCATGGATGGGATGACACTTACGCCTCGGGCGGTGGTGTCCACCCGGAGGCCGAGCCGCTCCGCGAGCGCCCGCGGGATGCCGGTGCCTGGCGCCCCGGTGTCCACGACGGCGCGAACCGCCTCGCCGTTGACCGTCGCGGGCACGCGGAGTCCATCGAAGGGCACGGTTGTCTCGGTTGCGTCGAGTTGGAACGAGGCGTTTGGGAAGCGGGCCCAGCCGGAGACGGTGCCTCCTGGCTGCCCCCTGGCCTCGCGCTGGCGGACCACCTCTGCCCAATCGAACCGCTCAGCGGCTACGTCTGCAAGACGGTCACGGACGAAGGACGTGAGGTCGAG
>JBCDKM010000001.1:0-360617 GCA_038746605.1 Bacteroidota bacterium | reverse complement strand
TCCATGCTGAAGCCCCAGGCTTCGAACTCGCAAGTCTCCTCGGAGTCGTTGACGATCTCCATGACCATGCGGACGAAGCCGCCTTCGGAGCCGACGACGTAGTCCGTCACAGGCGAGAGCGCGATCGTGAGATCCTCGCAGCGTGTGCTCGTGTCGCTACCCGTTCCAGTGAGATCGAGCCGGTAGCCCCGCCCCCCGTTGACGACGTTCGTCTCGTTCCATTGCGCGAGGACGTTGTCCCCATTCGGCGCGGACGGAAACCGAATCTCGCGACCGTTGTCGTCGAAAATGTCCTCGCCGGCGGCATTCTGCGCGTCCACGTCCCACTCGGTGACGCAGATCACAAACTCACCCGGCGACGCGATGCCCGATAGGGTGCCCACCGGGATGGTCGAGAGGAAATCCCCGGAGCTTCCGACGGTGTCGTCATTGAACACGACGGCCTCCAGATCCGACGTGAACAGTTGAAGCTGGGAGTCGAGCAGAAGGGGCTCGTTGGTGTTGGCAGTCGTCGCGCTGAAGGCGTCCGCGTCCGTGATGGTGATCGCGTAGCAATCCGCGATATCACCCGCCTCGATGAGGCCGTGGATCTGGTCGGTGGCTCCCGTGGCATCCTGAGAGCCTGAAAGAGCATCGGGAGCATCGCCGTTCTCGTCCACGACGATCTCTTCACTGCTTCCACCCTCGCGCGTCCCGAGAAGCTGGAACGGGAGCGACTCTCCCGGATCGCAGGCGGAGTTGACGATGACCTCCCAGACGAGAGGAACGAACTGCCGAGCATTCCCAGTGGGGCACGCGATACTCGTTTGCGCGACTGGCGGCGTCCACGGTCCCGAGAGACCAGAGGTACCGCCGCTCTGCCAGTCGAGCCAGTACGTGCCCTCCGTCAGGACCGTCGCCCCTGCATCGACGGTAGTCGCCATGATCGCGCGGGCATTGCAGATGCCTGACGGACAGAAGGTGCTCTCAGTCACGCGATAAGCACCCGTCCAGACGGACGACAGAAGCCGATTCGTCGCGTCATCCCCAAAGAGAACCGAGGAGCCCGGCGCACCGGGGCGTCCGTCCCAGATCCGCACGTTGACGTGATCGATGGTCCCCGAGGTGGGAGCGCCCGTCTGGTAGGCGAAGAACACGATCTCCTCTACAGTCCAGGTCTCTCCGGGCGGAATCTCGAAGTCGTCCGCGACGCGGAACCCCTCATCGCGCTGATTCCCAAAACCGACGGCCCCCGAGGGCGTCGAGAGATCGAACTCGATGCTTTCGTCCGCGCCACCGAACCCCGTCCCCGGGCTGTTGATGACCGATCCCGCGTCGTAGAGCACATCCAGTGGGCCGGTTCGCGAGGACACCACGTGCCACGCTGGAAGCCGTTCTACAGGGGTTCCCGCCCGGACAGGCGTGGCCTGATCTACGGAGAGGGTCCTGTCAATCGGGACCAGTCGGTCCTGCGGAACCTTACTCTGGGACGTGGCGGAGCCAGAGAACGCGACAAGGAACGCGAAGGCGACTGGAAGACGGAACGAGGGGCTCATGGAAGAGAGTAGGTTAAACGCAGGCCCGGAAGACGGCTCGTCGGGCAGTGCGCCAAGGTGTGTCCGTCTGTGCTCCCGTTCAAGTCACAGCTCTGCCCACGATCTCGAAGCATGGAGACGCCGCCCTCCTATCCTCTCGCAGCGTCGCAGCTTTCGCCCCCTGGCGTGCTCGGTGTAGGTGTAGGAGCCATTCGTGTAGTCGCGAGCGTCCTGCTTCTCACGGTCGCGTGCATCCTCGTTCTGATCGGGGCGGTGATTCCCGGGCGGTGGAAGGGTGCCGGGGCCTCGATGTGGGTCGTGTGGGTGGTCTGCCGGACGTTTCTCCTCCTCAACCGGGTGCGCCTCGACGTGACCGAGGCGGAGACACTCACGAACGCCCGAGGCTTTGTCTTCTTCAATCACGTCTCGTACCTGGACATCCCAGTTCTCCTGGCCGCGCGTCCTCTGCGGTTTCTCGCGACAGCAGGCGTCCGGCGTATCCCTTTCATCGGGTGGATGGCACGGGCGGTCGGGACGGTCTTCGTACATCGGGGCGACGGAGCGAGCCGGGAGGCGGCACGGGGCGAACTCGCCGCCGCGTTTCAGCGCAGCCCGACGCCCATCGCCCTCGCTCCAGAGGGCGGTGTGCAGCACGGCCCGTACGTCCGGCCTTTCCGCCACGGCGCCTTCGAGGTGGCTGCCGAGGCGGAGGCACCTGTGCTCCTCGTCGCGCTGGACTTCGCCCCACGTGGGTACGCGGCATGGGTGGACGGCGAGAGCCTTCTCGCGGGCTACTGGCGCCTCGCGTCTCGCACGGCGCCGCTCGTCGCGCGCATCGTGGCTCTGCCACCGGCGGAGACGGTGAATGGGGTACCCGCTGTGTCTGCGCAGAGAGCGGAAGTTCGGATCAACGAGGCGCTAGAGGCGATCTGGTCGGTTACGCCTCCCCGCCCGGCCCCGTGAACGCCACCCCCGGGTGGGCCTGCTGGACCTCCTGGATGGGGCCGTACTGCGCCTCGTAGCGCCCGATGTTGTCGGCGAGCGCGGCGAGGAGGCGTTTCGCGTGGCTCGGCGTGACCACCACGCGAGACCGTACGCGCGCCTTCGGCACGCCGGGCATGACGCGAATGAAGTCGAGAATGAACTCTTCGGGGCTGTGCGCGATCATCACGAGGTTCGAGTAGGTGCCCTCGGCCACCTCCGGCGAAAGCTCGATCTGGAGTTGCTGCTGCGGGGTCTCGTCGGTTTCCATGGCATCGGGAGAGAAGGCGGGAAGCTACGCGCCCGGTGCGCGGCGAGTCGGCCCGCCTCGGTGCCGAGGCGGAGCCACTGGAAGATGGAAGCGGGCCTCAAGCCACCGTAACGCCTACCCCTCGCGCACCCGCTCCACGAACCGCGTGATCCGTTTGACGGCCTCTTGCACGTTCTCCATGCTCGTGGCGTACGAGCAGCGGAGGTAGCCCGCACCACTCGGGCCGAACGCATCGCCTGGCACGCACGCGACGTGCTCCGATTCCAGGAGGCCCTGCGCGAAGTCCTCAGACGAGAGGCCCGTGGAGGTGATGTCCGGGAAGCAGTAGAACGCTCCCTCCGGCTCAAACGTGGGAAGCCCCGCGGTGCGGAGTCCGTCCACGATCACCCGGCGGCGCGCATCGTAGCTCTGGCGCATGTTCTCCACAGCGTCCTGCGCCTCCCGGATGGCCGCCAGCGCTCCCACCTGCCCCATCGTGGGCGCGCTCATCACCACGTACTGGTGGGCTTTGTACATCTGGTCCATGATGGGCTTCGGCGCACAGGCGTACCCGATCCGCCAGCCCGTCATCGCGTAGTTCTTCGAGAACCCGCCGAGCAGAATCGTCCGCTCCCACATGCCCTCAAGGGCAGGCACGCTCACGTGTCCCCTCTCAAAGGCTTCCCCGTAGACGAGGCGGCTGTAGATCTCGTCCGAGATCACGAACAGGTCGCGCTCCACGACGAGGCGGGCGATCTCCTCCATCGTCTCCTGACGGAGGACGGCGCCCGTCGGGTTGTTGGGGTAGCCGAGGAAGAGCACCTTGCTCTTGTCCGTCAGGCGCGCCTCGATGTCGGCGGCCGTCACCTGGAAGTCGTTCTCGGCACTCGTCGGCACCCAGACGACGTTGCCTCCGGCGAACTCGGCCGTCGGGCCGTAGCTCACGAAGCACGGCTCGGGGATGAGCACCTCATCGCCAGGATCCACCAGGGCCAGCATCGCGATGAGCATGGCCTCGCTAGCGCCGATGGTGACGACGATCTCGCGCGAATCGTAGTCGAGGTCGTGCAGAGACTTCAGCTCTCCCGCGATGGCCTGGCGAAGCTCTGCGAGCCCGAGGTTCGCGGTGTAGCCGGTTCTCCCAGCATCCAGGCTGGCCTTCGCCGCCTCGATGACCGGGCGGGGGGAGACGAAATCCGGCTCGCCGATTCCGAGCGAGATGACATCGTCCATCGTGGCGGCGATCTCGAAGAACCGCCGGATACCACTGGGAGGAACCGAGCGGATACGGGACGAGAGACGGGAAACGAGGCGCTCGGCCTCTTGCGTACGGTCGGTGGCGAGAACGGGCATAGCCGGAAGGAGAGAGTGTCCGAAGTTATTCCACCCGCTCGCTCGTGTACGGGGCCCTGGCTCCTGACCCTCGTGCCTGGACTTCCGACGTCTCGCCTCCTCATTCGCACCGCCGCTGTCGTGCTTCCCATCGGGATCGCGGCGAACGTGGCGTTCTCCCTCGCGACCACCGACCGAGAACTGCTCATCTCGTTGAGCTCCGTTCCCGTCGGATCCGTCCTGCTCGCGATCACACTCGTCGTGGTGCCGTGGGTGACGCAGGCGCTGCGGATGACCATCTGGACACGATTTGTCGGGCATCCGATCGGGATGGTGACGGCCATTCGGATCTACGCGGGGGGCGTGCTCGGCTCTGCTGTTACGCCCACAGCTGTTGGTGCGGGGAGCATCCGGTGGGCGCTCGCGGTGCGCTGGGGGGTGCCGGGTGGAACGGCAGCGTCGCTCTTCTCGGTGGAAGCTGCGGAAGACCTCTGCTTCTTCCTGCTTGCTGTACCTCTCGCCCTGGTCCTTACCTCTGCCCGTCAGTCCGGGCTCGTCGGGCAGGCGGTAGAGGACGCGGCCTTCGGTGTCGATGTCCAGGTGGCCATCGGGGCCGGAGTCGCTGTGATGCTAGTCCTGCTTGTGTGGATCGGGTTTCGGCTCGCGCTGGGTGGACGACTCGGAGCGCGGCGACAGAAGCAAGCCCGCAGGCTCTCGGTGCGGACTCGGGTACGAGTCCGACGAGGCCTTCGAGACCTTCGCCAGACGCTCGCGCTCGTTACCACCCAGGGCAAGGGCTGGTTCGTGCTCACCCTGGTCCTCACAGCCATTCAGTGGACCGCGCGCTACTCCGTCGCGGCGGTGGTCATCGTGGCGCTCGGCGAGACGTTGCAACCCGTGCTCTACTGGCTCCTGAGTTGGCTGACCTACGCGGTGGCGTCTCCCGCCCCGACGCCCGGAGCGGCCGGGGCCACGGAGGCCACGTTCATCCTCTTGCACTCCCCCTTCGTCTCCTTCGACATCCTACCCCTGGCGTCGTCGGTGTGGCGTCTGCTGCTGTTCTACCTGCCCGCCACACTGGCGGCTCTCGCCTATCCCCTCTTCGTAGCGCGTGACGTGGCAGACGAACGAGCAGACCTCCCCCGCGCGGAAGAGGGGTCGAAGTCAACGGAGAGAGTCGGGACGGAACCGCATCGCGAGGGTGTCCCGGGAGAGGGCTTCTAGATCCGCGAACCCGGACGCGAGCACCTCGCGGAGACTGTCAAAGCGCACCTTTCGATTCCGCAGTAGCTCGGACTGCCGTTCCAGGCGTACGCGCGCACTGTCTAGAGCCGCTGCCTCCTGTATCGAGGCGAGAGTCGAATCTGCGCGCAGGGAGGCCGCGCGCTCCATGAGCGCCCCGAGGCGGGCCGACGCGTAGGTCCGAAGGGCGACCGCATCGGGGACGACTCGAACGCGGTCGCGGGCGATAGCAGCGTCTAGCGCATCGAGGCTCTCGCGGACTTCTGCCGCTAGACCGCTGAATGCCTCGACGGAGCCGAACTGCTCGGCTTCCAGTGAGTCGAGGCGAGTTTGAAGGGAGGCGCGAGTGCTGCGCAGGGCCTCCAGACGAGGACCAGCACTCGCTTGCCCTGCGGAATCCAGCGCCGCCACGACCGTTTCAAGCTCCGCGAGTGCATCGTCCGTGGTCAAGAACCGGGCGGCGCCCTCGGCGCGAAGCGCGGCTACAGACTCGTGACGTACAGCCAGACGGTCGCGGTCTTCCGGGTCCGCCTCGGCGCCGCAAGCGGCCAACCCGGTAAACGCGACAAACAGGAACGCAACGGCCCAGATGAACCGGGCCGCCGCGTGTGTTCGACGGATCATTTAGCAGACGCGCTCTTCCTCACCTTGCCGACGATCCACAGCAACAGAACGGCGCCGAGAGTCGCGACGAGGATGCTCCAGATCAGTCCGCCGTCGGCGCGGAAGGGAGTGAGATAGGTCACGACGAAGCCGCCGAGAATGGAACCGACGAGCCCCACTCCGAGGTTCATCCAGAGGGTCATGTCGGTCTTCATGATCTTCTCAGCGAGGAATCCGGCGGCGAGGCCGACGACGATCCAAAAAATCCAGCCCATGGGAATGCGGGTACGTGAGGGAGAAAGCCCCCGCTCAGGAGGCAGGGCGTTCAACGGTGCCCCTTTCCGTAAGGTTCACACCGTAGGATTTACCGGACCTCTCCTGTGAGCTCGTCCGCAAGAGCCGGAAGGCCGTACACGTTTCGTAAGGCTTCAAGCACGACGCGTGTGTCCACCATCACGTTGCGACCACGCTCTGGCGCGTAGAGGTAGTCACGAACGAGGCCCTCGATGGTGCGGTCGAAGTTGAGGCCCACCAGGCGGAGTTGCCGGTCCAAGACAGGCGACCCGGAGTTCCCCCCGATGGTGTCCGAGGTAGACGTAAAGTTGACTGGCGTGGAAAGGTCGAGGCGGTCTTCCGCCGCGAGCCATTGCTCCGGGAGGAGCCAGTCGCATTCAGTAGCACTCACGCTTCCCTGTCCCGCGACGCAGTACGAATAGTGATGGTCAAACAACCCGTACAGCGTCGTCATCGGAGGTGCCTGTGTCCCGTTGTAGGGGTAGCCGGTCACGATGCCATCTGTGAAGCGAAGCGAGAACGTGGCATCCGGCGGGACGGCTTTGCCGTACGCTTCGTAGCGGGCCCGGCCCAGTTGCTCTGCGAGGTCGCGCTCTTCGGCGGCGACGGACTGGAGGCTCTGACTCCACGCGGCAGCCCGAGGCAGGACGTCTTGCACGAGCGCGACTGCCGGGTCATTCTCGGTCGAGTGGGAATGGCCCCCCGCATGAGAATGCTCCTCGGCGAGCCCAGAGTGTTCCAGCATCCAGGCAGCGGCAGACGGTGCGTCCGTCTGGATCGTCTTGGGGAGTTCGAGCCCTTTCGCAGCGTAGTAGGCCTGGATCGACTCGATCTCCGCGGCGAGATACGCCTCTTCGTTCGGGCCCGCCGTAATCGCGTCAGGGCTTTCGCCATTGACGACGGCCCGTGCGCGCTTCAGAAGCGCCGATCCGTACGCGCGGTTGAACAGGAACGCGAACGCTCGGGTCTCCGTCGCAAGCGCCGTCTTCTGCTCCACTACCTGCTCCATCTCCGCGACCAGTCCGGCCGCCTCGGGGCTCGCGGCGATGAAGTCCTGCTCAGCCACTGCCCGCCGGGCGACGATGTACGGATCCGAGATGCCGTTCAGACGTCCACCGAACGCCTTCTGAGCGTTGAGCAATCCGAAAAGCTGGCTCCGCACGGCGTCGGGGTTGTCGGGGCCAGTGTTGAGGTACGCCTGAAGTGCTGCCGCTCGCGAATTGATGAAGCCGAGCGTGCTCGGGAGTTCGACGTCGCGGGCATACTCCAACTGCGCGACCGTGTAGCCCCGGTTGGTCCGGCCTGGGTTGCCAATCACGAAGACGAGGTCGCCTTCATCCACCCCTTCCGGTGAGAGCGGGAAGTAGTGTTCGGTTTCTACCGGCTGGCCGTCGTCCCCGTAGATGCGGTAGAAGGCGAAATCGAGCGCGTAACGGGGGTAGGTGAAGTTGTCGAAGTCGCCGCCGAAATAGCCGAGGCGGGCCTCCGGCGCGAAGACGAGCCGCACATCCCGATAGCGACGGAAGACGTAGGCCGAGATCTTGCCGCCGTCGTAAAGGTCCACGATCTGCACGACGAAATCGGCAGTCTCATCGCCGGGCGCTACCCCTCGTGCGGTGAGCAGGCGCGTCTCGATAGCCTCGCGAGCGGCACCAGAACCAGCGGCCATGCCCAACTCGTCCGTCACGTCCACGATCTCGACGAGTTGATCCATGTACATCCCGTCCACGGGACGCTCCTCGGCACGAGAACGAGCAGAAAAGCCCGCATCGAGCAGACCTTCACCTTCCTCACTTACACCCACCACGCTCCCCTGTGCACAGTGATGGTTCGTCGCGACCAGGCCCGTCGGTGAGACGAACGAAGCGCTGCACCCTGGCATCCGCAACGCTGCGAGGCGGGCACGCTCAAACCACGCGGCGTCTGGAGTGAAGCCGTAGGTCTCTTCGAGGTAACCGGTCGGTGGGTCCTCGAACAGCCACATCTTGCCACCGTCCAAGGGATACGCACGGACGGTGTCCGGGTCGAACGACGCGGCAGGCTGCGCGAGAGCGGGGGCAGCGATCAAAAGAGCGAGGACAGGCAGAAGGCGTCGCATGGGAGTCAGGAGAGAAGCAGCCCGAATCTACCGCGACCTTCGCTCTACGGGAGGCGTCCCACGACCTCGAACGAAAGCTGAATCTCATCTCCAATCTTGACGGGGCCAATGCCCGGGCGATCCACATCGAAGTCAGAGAGGCTGATCGGGAAACGGCCAGTCGCGATGAAGCGGCCCCGCTCTTCTCGCGCGTTGACCTCGACGGTGACGGTGCGCCGGACGCCGCTGAACGTGAGCGATCCCGAGACACGCCAGCGGCCCTGCCGGGCTCCGGGGGATCCACTCCAGGAACGGACCACGATGGCGCCGGAGGAGAAACGGACATTCGGGAACCGGTCCGCCTCGGTGGCCTCGCGCATGTTGCGGTCTCGGGTTCGATTGCCGCTATCGAAGGACGCGACAGGCGCTTGGAGAACGAAGGACGACTGCGCTGGATCGCTCGCGTTGAGACGGAGCGTGCCCGTGACGCGGCGGCTCGTCGCGTCCCAGTCGTGGATGGGGGACGTTCCATCGTAGGTGATGGAGCTCTCGGATGTCAGGACCGACATCGTTTGGGCGCGAACGGGGGCAACGGCGAGAGCGGCTCCTGCAACGAGGAGGAAGAGGAATCGGGACATGAATGCGGGGGACGAGGGTGAGACCCAACGGAATCATGCGCTCGGACGCATACGGGGCACTCGGGATTCCACTTCTAGATCGACCGCTCTGAATCCCTCCCATGGGCAGGAAGGCAACTTTTTCCTCTCCCCCTGATCCTTGTCAGATCTCCCCGGCTTTCCCCTGCCATGCGCCTCGTTCTCGCTGTTTTCCTCGCGATCCTCGTTGCCGCCTGCTCTCAGGCTCCCGTTGCGCCCGACGTGCCTGCAACCTCTCCACCTGAAGAGGAGCCGTTTGTCCAGGCCGATGGAATCTGTGGCGCTGTCCCGTACATCGCGCTGGCCGACGCGCGCCAGAACGCCAGTCTAGCAGGCGACTTCACAAGAACGGCGGAGTCCACGGATTCCCCCGAAGCTGCACGAGAAGCCTACTGCGCAGCGGCCGTCTATCTCCGATGGCTGCTCGCGAATAACCCGACCTACACGGGCTCCGACCCAGACGACAGACACTACCGGCGTATGGCGAACGCCCACGAGTTCTTCGCCGGGCTCCCCGAGGCCGACCGACGCGCTCACCTCGACTCGGCTCTTACCCTCCGTCAACGTGCGGACGAGATCCGCCGCGAGTTGTCTCTCCTCTCAGATCCCTGGGCTGCCGATCTCCGCGAGGGCGTCTTCTTTTTCTCTAACGCGGATGCTTACGAGGACGCCTCACGCCGCCAGTTCGATGCTTTCGACCGTGCCTTCCAAGCCGCCCCGGACCAGATCGATGACTGGTACCTCCGCCAACTGGTGGTTCTCTCGGCCGAGTGGACCGAGACGTGTGAGGAGCGCGCCGACTACCTCACTGCGCTCGCAGAACACGCGGACGACGTAGAGCTTCGCCGCTACATCGCGGCACTGGCAGACTCTTGTCCACCGCCGCCGCCCGACAATACTGCGACGGAGCGACTCGTCATCGCATTCGAGGCCGGGGAGTTGACCGATTGCGAGCCCTCGGCCGATGTCCGCCAACTGGTCGGCCTCGCAGCACGCTACCCCGAACTCATCACCAAGGCAGACGGAATCCCGGAGCAGATCATCGACACGTTGCTCGACTGCGTCGCGGAGCCGGAGTCGGCCGGGCAAGCGTATGCGCTGTTCGTCCGCTCGTGGCGTCGTGGGGACCAAGAACGCGCCGAAGCCTATTTCCAGGTGGCTCTCGATCTCTCCGAGAACGACCTGCAACGCGCCGATTTCCACTACGCTCGCGCCGCTAGAGACATGGGAGATATAGAGGTCCACCTCCAGCGAGGTGTCGAGATCGGACATGGTCCTTCGCTCTACCTCCGCGCCACGCGATTGGCGAGCCGCATGGGCCCAACGGAGACGATTGAACAGCGCGCCGCGTACTGGTGCATCGCGGATGCCTTCCTAGAAGTCGCCGCGACGGGAGACCCACGGGTGGCGTCCCGCGCACGGGAGGCCGCTCGGCATTACCGAGACGCAGGTCCCTCTCGCGAGGATGTGTTCTTCCGCTATCAACCCGGCGATCCCATCGAAGCCCGCTCAGGCGGCGTGAGTTGCACCACGCGCGTCCGTTGACCTCCTCCGCCTCGGGACTCCCTAGGAGACGCCGAGGCGGGCTACTTCAGATCGGACTCCTCGCGCCCCACGAAGTACAACACGCCGGTGTAGACCGTAATCGCAGACGTGACCAGCAGGAACACCAAAGGCCCCGGACTCACGAGCACCGCATGGACGAATCGGAACAGCCCGCCGAGAGCGCCTTCCAGTTCGCGCCCGTGCGAGGCCGTCAGAAACACGAAGACCGAGATCAGAAACGTCAGCTGCCAGGCCGTCTTCCACTTCGCGGCCGAGAGCGTGCGCAGCGGCTTGTTGCGCTTCTCATACACGGAGCGCAGCCACGTCACCCCCACATCGCGGGCCGCGATAGCCCCAATCGCCACCCATGGCAACCACGCACCGACGGGCTCCGCCAAGCTGGCGCCCACTGGCGGCAGGAACGGCACCAGCATGAACGCCCCCAGCACGAGGACTTTGTCCGCGAGGGGGTCCAGAAACTGACCGAGGCGGGACGAAAGGCCATACGTCCGCGCGAGGCGACCATCGAGGTAGTCGGTGATGGCCGCCAAGATGAAAAGCGTTGTCCCTGTGAACTGCGCCCAGAATGTGCCCATCCAGAGGAGGTAGAGCGAGATCGGCGCGGCGATGATGCGGCCGATGGTGAGAGCGTTGGGGAGGTACTTCACAGGGTGGGCCCGAGCCTCTGTGGAGGATTGTGGCGGGACGGGAAGGTAGCGCCGCGTTCCTCAACGTCTTCGCATTTGCAATAACGGAAACGGCACGTCCCTTGCGCTCTCCCCTCCTGCTGACACTCCGGCACCCGGGTCTCGTACCGAATCCCTCCGCCTCGCTCTCCCCGCGAGCCTCACGGATCCTCACGGCTGGCCTCGCGTAGCCTTCCCCACTTCCCTTTGTTCACCCCAACTCCAAGATGAGCAAGATCATCGGCATCGACCTCGGCACGACCAACTCCGTCGTGGCCGTGATGGAGGGCGACGAGCCCGTCGTCATTCCCAACGCCGAAGGCGGACGGACGACCCCCTCCGTCGTGGCGTTCAAGAAAGACGGCGAGCGCCTCGTCGGCGCCCCGGCCAAGCGCCAGGCCATTACGAATCCTCAGAACACCATCTTCTCTGCCAAGCGGTTTATGGGCCGCAAGTATGGAGAGGTCTCTGAGGAACTCAAGACGGTGCCGTACGGCGTCACAGAAGGGGACGGCGGTACAGCCCGCATCGACATCGACGGCAAGCAGTACACGCCGCAGGAGATCTCCGCGATGGTGCTGCAGAAGCTGAAGCAGACCGCAGAGGACTACCTCGGCGAGCGTGTCACCGAGGCCGTCATCACGGTCCCTGCGTACTTCAACGACGCCCAGCGCAAGGCCACCAAAGAGGCCGGCCAGATCGCGGGCCTGGAAGTCAAGCGCATCCTGAACGAGCCCACCGCTGCCGCTCTGGCGTATGGCCTCGACAAGAAAAACGACGCCGACCAAACCATCGCGGTGTACGACCTCGGCGGCGGCACGTACGACATCTCCATCCTCGAACTCGGCGAGGGTGTCTTCGAGGTCAAATCCACCAACGGCGACACCCACCTTGGCGGCGATGACTTCGACCAACGCCTGATCGACTTCATCGCCGACGAGTTCAAGGGCCAGGAAGGCATCGACCTTCGCGAGGACCCGATGGCGCTCCAGCGCCTCAAGGAAGCCGCCGAGAAGGCCAAGATCGAGCTCTCCTCTGCCTCGTCCACCACAGTCAACCTCCCGTTCATCACGGCGACGCAGGACGGTCCGAAGCACCTCACGCTGGACATCACGCGCGCGAAGTTCGAGCAACTCGTTGATGACTTGGTCAACCGCACCATCCCGCCGATGAAGAAGGCGCTGGATGATGCCGGTCTGAGCAAGGACCAGATCGACGAGATCATTCTCGTCGGCGGTTCCTCGCGCATCCCGCGCATTCAGGAGGTTGTGCGCGAGTTCTTCGGCAAGGCACCGAACAAGAGCGTTAACCCGGACGAGGTCGTCTCTGTGGGTGCAGCCATCCAGGGCGGCGTCCTCTCGGGCGATGTCAAGGACGTGCTCCTCTTGGACGTGACGCCGCTCAACCTCGGCATCGAGACGCTCGGTGCCGTCATGACGACGCTCATCCCGGCGAACACGACCATCCCGACGCGCAAGTCGGAGACGTTCTCCACGGCCAGCGACAACCAGCCGAGCGTGGAGATCCATGTCCTCCAGGGCGACCGCGCGATGGCCGTCGACAACCGGACCATCGGCCGCTTTCACCTCGATGGCATCCCTCCTGCCCCGCGCGGCCTGCCGCAGATCGAGGTCACGTTCGACATCGACGCCGATGGCATTCTGTCCGTCAGCGCGAAGGACAAGGCGACCGGCAAGGAGCAGTCCATCCGCATCGAGGCCTCCTCCGGCCTGACCGACGAGGAGATCGAGCGGATGCGCAAAGCGGCTCGCGAGAACGCAGCCGAGGACCAGAAGCGCAAGGACTCCGTCACCAAGCTCAATGCCGCCGACAGCCTCATCTTCTCGACCGAGAAGAACATGTCGGAGTACGGCGACAAGCTGCCAGACGACAAGAAGGTCGCCATTCAGGCCGCCCTGGAGCGCCTCAAGGAGGTCCACAAGGCCCAGAACCTGGACGAGATCGACTCCGCCACGGAGCAACTCAACCAGGCGTGGAGCGCTGCGAGCGAGGACCTGTACCGCGCGCAGCAGGAGCAGGCCGCACCCAACGGCGAGGCCGGTGGGGACGGCGAAGCCTCCGAGAGCGAGCCGGTCCAAGATGCCGATTTCGAAGTCGTAGACGAGGGCGACACCGCCTGAGTCTCCCCTCCCGCCTCGGCACCGAGGCGAGATACCTCGCGCCCCGGTAGCTCCTCGATATACGAGGGGCACCGGGGCGTTCCTGTTGGGGAACGGCGGGCCTACCTCGCGTATGTCGGGGCAGACTTCCTATTCTGGGGGTCTCCGCGAGTCCCGACTACGTCTTCCATGCAACGCCTTCGCCTTCCAGTTCTTCTGTTCCTTCTCGCCCTTACGGCTGCTGCCAGCGCCCAGCCCCTCCAGATCCGCGAGGTCGATGTCCCCGATGCCCCGCAGCCGCGAGCGGGCGAGGCCGTCACGGTCAACCTTCGGGTTCGCGTCGAAAACACAGGTCGCGTGGACCGGTTCGTGATCGTCGCCGCTCAACCCGACGGAGCGCCAGAGTCTGACCGTGTGATGAGCCCTGATCGGATTGTGCCGGAACGCAGCGCGACGCTGGCGCTTCCGGTCGTGATCGACCTTCGGGGAGTGACACCAACACCCCTGTCTATTCCTGTCACGGTCCGGGCGTATTCCAACGCGACTCGGATCGCGGACGAAGAGACGGTCGAGATCGCGGTAGCGGATGCGCCGACTCCCCCAGCGGATCCCCCCCAAGAGGTGATCGCGATCAATGTGGTCGATCTGTCGATACCTCCGATCCAGATCAACCCCGTTGCGGACCCCATGATCTCGGAGATCGAGCTCCGCGTCTTTATGGGGGATGACGACCTTCGAGGCAAAAACAACGTCGAGGTGTATGTGCTCGATGCGGCAGGCCGTACCGTCTATCGCGATGAGCGAGACGGCGAGTGGCCTGCGGGGAGCATTCGGACGGAGACCCTCCATCTGCCCTCGGCCGTTCCACTCTCCAGCCTGCATCGGCTGGTCTTCGAAGCCGACCCGAACGGCACCTGGGGCATCGCGACCAACCAGTATGACAACTGGAACATCGACCGAGTGGAAGTCTTCGCGGGAAGCCAGATGCTTGCACGCGAGGACGGCGCACCCTGGCACCGGTTCACGAACAAGCATCGCTTCCGCGCGCTCCAGCTTCGCCCGCCGGATCTCGCGGCTCCTGTGAGAGAACTCGGCCTTTCGATCTACACGGCAGACGACGACATGCGGGGCGGGAGTCGGGTCTTCGCGCAGGCCTTCGGCAGGGATGGTCGCACGCTCAGCGACCGGGTCCTCCTCACGACAGGAGGCGCGGGATGGGGGGAAGAATCTCACCGGATCGTACCCCTTCTCCTCAGGGCCGCCGTCCCCGCGCGAGACATCGGCCGAATTGTGTTGGAGCACGAGTCCGTTCGATCCGGTCCGTTCGATGGAGACGACGACTGGGATCTGGGGATGATCGAGGTGCTCAGCGCCTTTACACCCGGACTTCGCAATGGCGCGTGGTCCATCCTCCACACCGCTCAGGGCGAGCCTCTGCACCGCTTCGAGGGCGACGACCGTCGCTTTGAGGTCCGGCTTGACTAACCTCGCCTTTCTGATTCTCCCCGCCCCACCATGCGGCTTCTCGTCGTTTTCCTTCTCCTTTCCGTCGGGGCTGTCAGCGCTCAAGACTTCGAGATCGTCTCCGTTGACGTTCGCGAGCCCGAGGCGACCCAGGCAGAACTGGCGGTGGTCGTGCAAAACAACCGCCGGACCGCGTCTCACTTCTCCGTTCGTGCCGACCTCCCCGATGTGACGGTGCTTCCGGTCGTCCGGTCTACCGAACGCCTCAGCTCGGGAGCCCAGCAGGAGGTCGTGCTCCGGTTCGACGCGAGCGGCCTTACTCGCCCGTACTCGGGCTCGGTCGTCGTGATGAACCACCGACGCGCCGAGGTAGATCGCGAGCCGTTCGTGCTTCCCTTACGCACTCGCGCCGTGACGCCGCAGCCGCTGCAAATGGCGACGGAGGTGCAGACGACCATCGCGGCACCTGTTGAACCGGCAGTATCCGAAGTCACGGTCCGCGTAACGACGGGGAACGACGATCGCGCGCAGGGGACGGTGGTCTTCCTCCGGCTTCTCGATTCTGACGGAGAACCTCTGACCGTAAGCCCCTACGGGTCGGCTGGCTCTGCGACGCTCGCGACCCGGGACACACCCGGTTGGGCGTCTGGACACACGGAAACCGTCACCGTCCCACTTGCGGATCCCGTCGCCCCCAGCGCGATCCACCGAGCCGTCTTGTCCGCGTCCCCTGAGCCCGGAAGACTTGGGGGAACGGATCAGTGGGAGGTCAAGAGAGTCGAGGTGGCGGCGGCGGGACAGGTGCTGCGAAGGCACGAGGGGTCTCCACTCCATCGGTTCTCGGTTCACAACAGAGAGCGTGTCCTCCAACTGGCGACGCCGAGCCTCGACCGCGAGGTCAACCTCGTCCGCCTCGTGCTCCACACCGGGCAAGACGACAAACGGGAGCGCGGGCCCGTGCGGTTTCAGGTCTTCGACCGGGACGGCCAGCCCTTGAACGAGACGTTCGAGAATCTGACGCTGAGCACCGCGCACCTGGCGAGTTGGACGAGCCAGGGCGTCAGCATGTACATCTCACGCGTGGCGGCAAGCGAGATCGGGTCCATCATCATCACGCATGAGTCTGTCCGGAACGGCCCGTTCGACACGGCGGACGACTGGGATCTCGTGGGCGTCGATGTCCTGTTCCTCAGGGGAGATCGCCAGACGGAGGCGCACCACTCCATACACCACACCGCGATGGGTGCCCCCCTCCACCGCTTCACCGAGGCGGACCGCCGGTTCGTCCTCCGGCTGCCGTAGGCGAACCGAACTACGCCCCGGTCGCGGGGTGTGACCGGGGCATCGAAACGTCGTCAACTCGCGCTCGCTAGAGCACAAACTCCAGCAGGAGCGGAAGGCCGTAGAAGAGCAGCACGATGTAGGCCACCGCGTACAGCCGGTTCTCGAACGCCAGCTTCCCGACGAACTCGGCCATTCGGATGGGGATCTCGCGGACGAACGAGAGCGGGTAGATGATCACGATACCGAACACGTTGAATATCATGTGGCACAACGCGATGGTCAGTCCGGCTGCAGCCATCGGCTCTCCGCTGGAGATCGCCACCAGGGCGGCGAGAAGCGCCGTAGCCGTCGTGCCGACGTTGCTCCCGAGCATGTAGGGGAAGACCTGCCGCACGGTCAGCACGCCCGCTCCGATGAGCGGTACGACGAGGCTCGTCGTGACGGAGGACGATTGGACGAGGAACGTCAGCACCATCCCGAAGCCCATCGCGAGGATGGGATTTCCGAACACGTACTTGTCCAGCGCGCTCTCGCTCCGGCCGAGCACGAGGCTCTTCAGGATCACGACGAGGTATCGGAGGGCGAGGAACAGCAATGCGAGGCCGAGTCCAGTGATCAGCCAGGCGTTCTCCGCGAGCAGCGTCCCACCGATCCACTTCGCGAGGAGGTCGAACGGCGTGTTTCCGAGACCTCCCTCCACTCCGGGGAGAGCATCCGACAGCGCCGTCGCAGGACCCGAAATGATCCCAAAGATCAACTCCAGGGGCAAGAGGATCAGGACCGCGAGCCAGTTGAAGAAGTCGTGCACTGTCGCGCCCGCCATCGCGCGGCGAAACTCCACGGGCTGCGTGATGTGGCCCATCGAGACGATGGTGTTCGTCACCGTCGTGCCGATGTTGGCGCCCATGATGACGGGAATCGCGTTCTCGACAGAGAGCACGCCCGTCGCGACGAGCGTCACCACGATGCTGGTCGTGGTGGAAGACGACTGAACCAGGCTCGTCGCGAGGATGCCCGTGATGAGACCGAGGAGGGCGCTCCCGGTCGCCTTTTGCAGGATGCTCTGGAGATCGAAGCTGCCCTGCCCGAGGCCCTTGATTCCGTCGCCCATGAGCTCCAGCGCGACGATGAAGACCATCATCGTGAGCAGCAGCAGCGCGATGCGGACCCAGAACGGCTGTTCGGTGCCCGGCGCGTTCGTGAGCGGATCGTTATCGATGTCGGCCTGCGTGATGGGTGGGGCGCCCGTCTTCAGGTCGATGTGGTCGTCCTCGGAGTGAGGCGTGGGGTCAGCCATTGGGGGGTGAGAGGCTTACGAGTCGTCCAGGGTGAGCGCGCCGCGGACCTGATCGAATGGCAGGGCGACGGCGGAGACGATGTTGGAGAGGTGGCTGGAGACGCGCCCGATCATGCGGGCACCGATGCCGAGAACGAGGGCCTCGTTGGGCGAGAGATCGTCGGCCTCGGCGAGATGCTGGAGGTAGTCACCGATAGAGGCTTTGATCTCTCGATGGGCCTCCATGACACGGCGGGCGCCCTTGCGGTCGCCTTTCACGAACGAGGTGTGCACGAGCGGGAACAGAATCTGGACACGGTCCCGGATCTCCGACAGCCTCCCCACGTGTCCCCCCATGCGAGGCGCGGAGGAGAGGGCAGCGGCACGGGCGAGGCTTTTCGCCAGATCGCCCATGCGTTCGGCGTCCTGCACGATGCTCACCATCAGGAGACTGAACGAGAGCTCCAGCTGAGGGTTGACCGCGACGTGTTCCAGCACTGCCTTGCGAATGAGGCGCTCGCGCGTGTTCACATCTTCATCCATCTCGCGGAGGTCCACCTCCAGCGCCTCGTTGTCGAGGAGGTGCCCGGTGGCGGCGGCGAACATCTGCCCGGTGCGGTCCACCATCGCGACCAGGTCGTTGACGCTCTGCGCGATAAGTGGCGGCTTGGTGTCCGTCAGGAAGTTGAACAGCTTCATCGGTCCGGGGCGTCGCGGGCTTCCAGTGATGGCGACTTCCTGAGGGATCGTACTCGCCTGTAGAGCGGCAGGGACGGCGTCGCGCGGTTCACGCGTGAAAAGGATACAGGCCGATGCGCGCGCGTCGAGCCAGGGGAAAGGGCCGGGACGCGAGCGCCCTGGCCGGAAGCAGAAACGGAAGACACGGGATCGGTGAGTGGGAGAGAGTCGCGTGTACGCCCGCCCGAGGCACGCAAGGCGGGAAGATGCCGGTGAACGACACCGGAACTGTTACCCCAGCATCACCGACCCCGACTGCACAGGATCTCCCGCAAGGAATTCTCCTCGCTCACCACCTCTAGAACACGGCCGAAACCGACGCCCGGATGGTTTGCACCAGTGGCGCCGAGGCGGGCGCTCTCACGTCCGCGACCAGCGTCGCACGGATCGCCTCGGTCAACCCGACCGTCGCCTGAATGCTTCCGAGGGCTGAGGTGCCAGGCCCACGCCCATCGGTCAGTTCGAACAAAGCCAGTCCAGAGCCCGTGCCGCCACGGAGGGACACGATGGAAAGCTCCGCCCGTGCAGTCACCGACACGCGCGACGACGCAGACCAGCGTGCCTCCCCGGGAATCCGGGCCAGGAGAGCGCCCGTCGGACTCCCCGTTCCCGCTCGTGCATCCTCGCGAGACGAGACCACCGCTCCCACCGTGAGACTCGTGCTCGCGCCCGGCGTGAACGTCACGGACGGCTCGGCCGTGATCCCCCGCAGATCGTAGGTGCGTGATGCGAACGCCGCACTCTCGGACCGGCGGCGTTCCAGACGGAGAGACAGGCGCGCGAGGACGCCCCCGGCCAGCCCGAGTCGACCGTCCGCCCTGACCGACTGGACCAGACGCGCTTCCGCTCCCGCCGCGAGCTGTCGCGTCGTGGTGAGGTGGTCGAATCCCACGCGGAGGCCGCGGCGACTCTCGCGGGGTAGGATCGAGACCTCGCCATCCAATCGGAACCGACCATCCACGGTACCCATCTCCTGGCCACCCTCGCGTTGCTGGAGAACACCGGGGTCGAACAGGAGCACGCGGAGCAGATCGCCACTGGTGGATCGCTCGCGCACCTCCACGCTCGCTCGCGCGTCGACGAGCCGTCCCCAGGCGACACCGAGGCCGTCCGCCACGCGCGCGCCGTCCAGCCGCACCGCGAGGCGGCCTTCCACGCCGACAGCGGGGAGCAACTCATCCGACGGGACGAACGTGCGGAGATAGGTCCCCTCGAAGGGTGTCGTCTCGGGAAAGAACTCGTCCACCTGCTGCCGTCCGTCGGGCTCTCCGGCACGGGGCTCCCCCTCTCCATCGCGCCACACGAACTGCCCCGCCTCGGCACCCACGAGGACGTAGGCCTCCTGCAAGACCGGCGTGCGCTCGGTCAACGCCTCGTAGCGGGCTCGGATGTCCAGCGCGCGAGAGAGGGGCTGCACGCGCGTCGTCAGTTGCAGCGCAAGGCTTTCCGCGTCCTGACGACCGAGTTGCCGGAAGGGCTCCTCGAAGCGTGTGCGGCGATACGCGGCACGGGCATCGATGCGGAAGCCGGAGGCCCCTCGGACGCGAATGTCGGCCTCGGCACCGAGGGAGCGGGCCGCGTCGGCGAGCGGAGCGGAGGACCCAATGGGGCCGAGGGGCTCCGCCTCGCGGCGCACCTCGACCGTCGCGCTCGCGGCGAGCGCGGAGGTGGTGTACGCGAGGCCGGGCCGAAGCGAGAGAAACTGGTAGGTAGAAGCCAGCAGCGTGTCCTGCGCGAGGGCCCCGCCCCGCTGCTCGCGGTCCTCGAAGACGACACCGAGGCGGGGTGTCACGCGACCTCCGAGCACTGGTCGCTCAGCATCGAGAGCGTGCCGGAGAAACGAGCCGGACCCCAGGAGACCGGTAGCACCGGAATCGGACGCGACGGCGTCGAAGGTGTAGCGAAGCGCGGGCGTCCACGCGGGGAGGGCTCCGCTGGGGAGGTCGGACAGCGCGGCGACCACGCCCGCCCGCCTCGCGCGGTACTCCCCGATCCCAATCGTTCCGCCCTCGACTTCGAGAGCGGACCTCTCCGTGAGCGCCCATCGCGCGGAGGCTTCGGTGCTCGCTTCTCCGAGGGTGTCCAGCGCCGCTTCGAACGGGGCTCCTGCCCTGGCGAGGTTCCACCGCCGGTTAAAATCGACCCGGCGGACGCGGTCTAGTGTCCGAAACTCGCTGGCGCGTTGGCGGCGCGTGATTCCCCCGGTCAAGACGCCAGGCCCCAGCGCCAGACCGTCGAAACGGAGACCGGTCTCATACGCTCCGGCGCCGCCGTCCGGGTCGAGACCGGAGAGCGTGTTGACGTCGTCCACGGAGCGCGCTCCCTCGGCGAAGGCCACGACGCCGGGAGTGACCAGGACCTCTCCACGCACGTCCAGGACGCTTCGCGAGGCAGGGCGCGGGAGGATTCGGAACGGCACGTAGTCGCCTCCTACTGGCCCGACCCACTCGTAGAGGATACCGTTGAGCGCCTGTCCCGCACGGCGATAGGTCCCCTCCCCTGCCCGGACGCGCGAGAACCGGACGCGGAACACCGAGTCCGCCTCGGCGCTGGCGGGGACGAAGATGCGGTAGGTCTCTCCCGCGACGGTCGTGTCGCGCGCGCTGTAGAGCACGAACGGGCTTTCCTCCTCGAATGGGACGAGGGTCTCGCCCGGCACGATGGCATCGCGGGGACCGGAGGCCGCGATGAGATCGAGATCCGTCTCGGAGAGCCCCAGCGCGTCCCCGAGGCCGGGAGAGTCGGCCTCGCGGAGGAAGCGGACACCGAGGGTTCCTCGCGAGGATCGGTCGTCGCGCCCCGGAAACAGACCGACCGTGCCGCTGGCAACGGTGAGCGTGCGTGCGTAGCCCCCCGCGCTGAACTCGAAGTCGACGGTCGCGCGGCGTTCGGCCGTCACCAGACGGGCGGCGGTGAACGTGATCTCGCCGGTTCCGTAGTCCACGGTGTAGTCGCGGCCTCGCGTGAGGGCCGCGCCGTCCCAGAACACCCGCTCGCTCCCTGGCACGACGAGCACGAAGGGCTCGCCTCGGTCTCCCTCCAGCCGATAAGGCCCTTGGACGCCATCGCGCAGCAGGAGGCCTTGCGACCGAAACCGCCCCCGGACGGCCGACACTCCGGCCTCGACGCTACCGCCGCGAACGACCCCTTGCTCGGGCACAGCGAGCGAGAGCGTCGCACCCTGCACCTTGCGCTCCAGCGATGCGAACGCCGACCCCTGGAGCGAGAGATCCACGTCGCCGAGCCTCGCGCCGAGGCCTGGCCCGTCCACCGCCACGAACACACGGTCGAAGTCGGAGAGCGTCTGCGTGGTGCCCTCGGGCACGATGGGCGTGTCGGTGTCGGTCAGCGCGCCTGTGACCGTGACGCCGGGGGCGACCTCGCCGGAGATATCGAGCCGCAGGCCGGAGGTGAGCGAGACATCGCGATTGCTCCCGGCCACGACGCCTCGCGTGATGGAGCCGGTGGTCGTGACACGGCTGGCGGTTCCTACCAACGGCGGTGGTCGTGCCCGCGCCGAATCGCGCTCCGTGGCCTCCGGCGCGAGGACTCGGAGGCCGGGCGAGGGGGCCACGGTCGGAAAGCGCCGGTAGCGGACGACCAGGACGGTGAGGGTGTCGAACGGCGCGACGAGGCGGAAGGCGCCGGTCTGGGCGTCGAGCAGGTATGCCTCCTGCGGGAGCACGCCGGGAACGGGGGAGAGCACGTCCACCCGCACGGATGGCGCGATGACTGGCGGACGCACCCGGGCGAACGCGGCGCCCGCCTCAAACGTGAGGGTGTCCGCCTCGGCGCCGAGGCCGGGCCCCTCGGGAATGTCCTGGGCCGCCGCTGCACTCGCGAGCATCGCCAGTACGGCGAGCCATCGCCATTGCGAGAAAAAGAGGCCGTGTCTCACCCTGATCGGACGGAGGAAGGGTCGGGAACGGCGCGGGGACGGCGATGGGCGGATTCGCGCAGGAACGTAGCCGCCCGAAGCGGGGCATTCAAGTCACTCCAGCCGCCCGAGGCCATGCACGGCATCGGACGTGAGAACGAACAACCGGCCGTCTACTACGACAGCGTCCAGCAATGCAGCCCCGCCGGAGATCGGCACCACGTGCAGGCGCGCGCCATCGGCGCCGAAGAGCACGACGGCCTCGCGGCTAAGCGCGACGAGGGTATCGCCCGCGAGGGAGATGGACACCACGGTCTCCAGATGCTCATCGCGGATCTGACGAACCTCGCGGCCATTCGCGCCGAGCACGCGCACGCCCGGTAGGCTGGCATCGGCGACGTACAGCGTGCGGCCTCGCGACGCGAGTGCCACGGGCTGCCCGACCCCACCGAGGACATCCGCCAGCGCGCCGTCGCGCCAAACCTGAACGGTGCCCCGTGTGACCTCCGCGACGTAGAGTTGCCCGTCCGCTCCCGCTGCCACCGCAACCGCCTCCCCCGGCAGCAACGTGGGACCGGTCGCGATGGGAGGAGCATCCACCGAGGCAATGTCGAGCGTTTGGACGAGCAGCCCTTCGTCCGAGAATCGGAGCACGCGCGCGCCGTCCGCGACGTAAAAGTCCTGCCCGTTGGTCGCATCCAGATCCGATGGGGCGAGACCTCCTGTCCCAATCGTCTCCTCGTTCAGGACCGTCGTGAAGTTGTAGGACGCGAACACCTCTCGGGGCACCGGCTGGATGCCCTCCGCTCCGAGCACGAAGAGCCGCCCGTCGGTCGCGACGCTGAGCGCGACGAGCGACTCTCCAGCCGCGCGCCACGAACTCGGTGCAGACAGGTCCGCGTGGGGCACCGAGGCGGGCGGACCTGCGCACCCCGCGAGGAGACATGCTGCCAGAGCACACGCCGACCACCTCACGACCTCGCGAGGCCTTTCTGGCCGATATCGTGCCGCAACGTCTTGCCCTCGAACGAGATCGCGCCCGCCCCTCGGTACGCGGCGTCCAGCGCATCCTGCAACGTCGCGCCCTCCCCCACGACGCCCAGCACGCGCCCTCCCGACGTGACCACCTCGCCCGCCTCGGTACGCGTCCCGGCGTGGAGCACCGTCGCGTGGCGGTCGGCCTCGTCGAGACCGGCGATAGGCTTTCCCTTCTCGTACGATCCCGGATACCCCGCCGACGCGAGCACGACGCAGGCGGCCGCGCCTTCGCGAAACTCCACCGTCGCCTCCTCCAGAGAGCCACTCGCCGCGCGGTGGAGCAAGTCCAGCGGATCCGATGCCACGAGCGGGAGCACGACCTGGGTCTCCGGGTCTCCGAAGCGGCAGTTGAACTCCACCACCTTCGGCCCCTTCTCCGTGAGCATGAGGCCGCAGTACAGCACGCCTCGATAGTCCGCGCCCTCCTCGCGCAAAGCGGAGAGCACCGGCGCGATGATGGTCTCTGCGACGGTCTCCAGAATCGCGTCTGTCACAGCCGGAGCCGGGGCGTAGGCTCCCATCCCGCCCGTATTCGGACCTGTGTCGCCTTCCCCGATGCGCTTGTGATCCTGAGCCGAGGGCAGTAGCACGAAGGCCTCACCGTCGGTTACGGCGAACACGCTGGCCTCTTCGCCCACCATGAAAGCCTCGACCACGACAGTCGCGCCTGCCTCCCCGAAGGCGCCCGCGAGCATCTCGTCGAGCGTCGCGAGGGCGTCCTCGCGCGTCTCGGCGATCACCACGCCCTTGCCCGCCGCGAGCCCGTCGGCCTTGAGCACGACCGGCAGCGCGTGGCTCGCGACGTACGCGCGCGCCTCGTCCGCTTGCTCTTCCCGGAACGCACGCGAGGCGGCGGTCGGCACGCCGATCCCGTCCATGAGCGCGTTCGCGTACGCCTTGGACCCTTCGATGCGGGCGCCCGCCGCGTCTGGGCCGAACACCAAAACGCCTTGCTGGCGAAGCCGGTCGGCGAGACCGAGCGCGAGCGGCACCTCAGGCCCTACGACGACGAGATCGACCGCTCGGTCAACGGCCAAGGCCGCGAGCCCATCGAGATCATCGGCCGCGATGGGGGCGGACTCCGCGAGGGTATCGGTCCCGGCGTTGCCGGGTGCGCAGAGGAGACGGGGAGACTGGGGGCTTCGGGCGAGAGCGCGGAGCAGCGCGTGCTCTCGGCCTCCGCCCCCCACGACGAGGATGGTCATCGGCATAAGCGGGTAGAGACGCGAAGGTCTCGGGAGACAGGCGCGGCGTCAAGCCCGAATCGGCTCGAGCGACGAAACGGCCACCGAGGCGGGCGGAGCGAATGGGGACATGAGGCGTTATGCTTGCCGCCCCTTCTCTCGCACCCGTGCTCGCCTTTCTCCTCGCGGCTCTCTTCCTCGTCCAGCCCGACACGACCGACACGCCTCCGGTCCTCGACGTACCGGACCTCCGGCCACAACCGCGACTGCCCGAGATCCCCATCGCAGACGATTCGACGGACGAGAACCGTGTCACGATTCGTCCCCGGCTGGCGCCTTCTGCCCTCTATTCCGACGCGAGGGGGTTCGGCATCGGGGCAGGCGTAAACGTGCAGAATCTGGGCTTCGCGGGCAGCGACCTGTCGCTGGATGTCCGCGCGTCGCAGCGGCTTCAAAGCCTCTCGGCCTCGGCCTACACCGGCGACCGATACGAAGAGCCAGTCTATGGCTTCGTCAGCGTCGTGGCGAGCACCACCACTCGCCGACGGTACTTCGGCATCGGACCGTTTACCTCGGAAGACAACCGCCTCTTTCTCGACTACGGCTCGCTCGATGCGGAGGCCCGTCTCGGGATCTACCCGCTGGGGCACACGGGGCTCTACGTACAACCGGGAGCCCGTTTCCTCCTGGACCGCCTCCGGGACGTCGAGGCGGACCAGCCCGGTGCGCTGGAACGGCTTCGCGAGATCGATCCTTCCTCGGTCGCCGCAATCGAGGACGGTGACGTCTTGGACCAGACGCGCTACGGCGTCAGCCTCGGTCTCCAGGTCGCGAGTGATCTGCGCGACTGGCGCGCGTACCCACGGAGCGGCACCTTCGTCTCGGCAGAGGCCAGACGGTTCGTCGCGATGGACGGTTCAGGCCTCCGCTTCAACCGTTTCGCGGGCAACACGCTCGGCTACCTCCCGATTCGAGGACGGACCGCCCTCGTCGGGCGCGCCACGCTCGTCCTGACACGCTCTGATGACGACGCGGACATCCCGTTCTATTACCTCCCCGTTCTGGACGCAGCGCTGCTCACCGCCTACCCACCGGACCGGTTCGTGGGGCGCGATGTGCTCGCCCTCGGAGGCGGTCTCCGGTTCCCCATTCGCGATTTTATCGGCGTGTACGGCATCGACGCGCTCATCATGGGCTATCTCGGCAACGCGTACAACAACGTTTTCGAGGAGTTCGAGGCCAGCATCACGTTCGATTCCGCACCGATCGCGAACGACGGGAACGCGCCTCTCCGCCCGGCCCTCGGCCTCGGCCTCGGCATCGTCAACCTCGACAAGGAGCGGGTCGTGCTCGGCGGCCTAGTCGGGATCAGCCCCGAGGGCATCGCCCTGGCATCACTGCGGATCGCGTACGACCTGCGCGACGCCCGACCGCTCTTCCGCTGATTCTCAGTGCGAGACCATCCCAACCAGAAGCGGTCACTCGGTACCTTCGGCCGTGCGCCTCTCTCCCGCCCTCCTCTTCGGTCTCAAGGCCGTACTCGCGGCTGTCACGCTCGCGTTCGTCGTCCAGTTTGTAGAACTCGACGCGATGCGCGAGGCGGTCTCCCACGCAAACGGCTGGCTCGTGCTCACCGCACTCGCCCTTCTACCCGTTAGCATTGGGCTGGAAACGCTTCGGTGGTGGCGCCTCGTCCGTTGCGTGAACCCAGACGTGACGTACGTCTCCGCGCTGGTCGCGGTCCTGGGCGGATACCCGCTCGGCCTCCTCACCCCAGGCCGCGTCGGGGAGTATGTGGGCCGCGCGGCGCTGCTCCAGGGTATCCCGGGCGGGCAGGCTGCTGCGCTCACCTTCGGCGAGAAGATGGCGACGTTGGCCGCGGTCCTCGTCGTCGGACTCGTGGCATTGGCACACTTTCTCGGGACGGTCGCCTCCCCGTCGCCGCTCTGGCCCGCCGTGGCCGTCTTTACGACCCTCTGGACTGGCGCGTTGCTCCTCGCCCTCCTGTTCCCATCCGGTGCCCGGGGCGTCCTCGGAACGCTGCTCCCCTTCGCGCCCGTCCGACGCGCACTCGACGCCTTCGAGGCGATCTCGCGCCGCGAGGCCGCCGTTCTGATCGGCCTCTCGTTCGTGCGCTATGCCGTGTTTACCGGGCAGTTCGTGCTGCTGACGCTCGCCTTCGCGCCTGACACGTCGGCCTTTGCTGCGACGGCAGGCGTGGCGCTGGTCTACTTCGCGAAGAGCGCGGTCCACTCTGTCACGCTGGGAGACCTCGGCGTGCGCGAAGGCGCCGCGGTGTTCTTTCTCGGCGCGCACGGCATCCCTGAGGCCGCTGCCCTCGATGCCTCCCTGGCTGTCTTCGCGATCAACCTGTTGCTCCCTGCCTTAGTCGGCACTCCCCTTCTTCTCCGCCTGCGTCTCCGCGCCGCTGCTGCCGTCCCGTCGTGATCGTCTACGGTCTCGTGGTGCTCGCCCTCGGAGCCCACTACATCGCCCGCCTCGGGGCCTTCGCGGTGGGGTTCGCCCGCACCGCTCGTCGGTCGGACGACGTGAGGCGGGACGACGCATGCGCACCGGTTGTGACCGTGATCGTCGCCGCACGCAACGAGGAGGCCGTCATCGGCCGCTGCGTAGACGCCATCCTCGCGTGCGACTATCCCGAGGACCGTTTCGAGGTCATCGTCTCCGACGATGACTCCTCTGACGGCACCGCCGAGGCCGTCCGCCAGCGCATCGCGGCTCGCACCGTCCCTGTCCTCGCAAGTGCCGAGGCGGAGGCAGACGAGGCGCCGCTCCGGCTCGTCCACGTCCCACACGATCCCGGTCGGCTGCGGGCCCACAAGAAGCGCGCGATTGAGTGGGCCGTGGAGGAAGCACGCGGCGAGATCGTGCTCACGACTGATGCGGACTGCCTCGTCCCGCGCGGCTGGATGCGCGCGATGGCTGGTGCGTTCGAGGACCCGGAAATCGTCTTCGCGAGCGGCCCGGTCCGGTACGCCGCGCACGGCGGGCTTTTCGCGAGGCTCCAGGCGCTGGACTTCCTCGGCCTGATGGCGTGCGGCGGCGGCGGTATCGGCATCGGCCGTCCCAATCTGGCGAACGGTGCGAGCGTGGGCTGGCGCCGCGACGTGTTCGAGCAGCTCGGCGGCTTCTCCGGCATCGACGATGTCACGAGTGGCGACGACGAGCTACTCATGCAGAAAATCGCCTACGATGGCAGCGAGTCCGGCTTCGGACGCCACTCGGTGCGGTTCGTCAACCGCCCGGATGCGGTTGTCGTGACGGAGCCGGTCCAGACGGTCAGAGCCTTCTTCCACCAGCGCCGCCGCTGGGCCAGCAAAGGCACCCGCTATCAGCCGGAGCTTCAGGCGATGCTCGTCGGCTTCGTGCTCTTTTTCCTCGCACTCGCGGGAGGCACCCTCGCGCTTGTCTTCGTCCCCGCGCTCTGGCCCTGGCTGCTCGGCGGGTTTGGGCTCAAAGCCATCGGGGATCTCGCGGTCCTTCTTCCTGCGACACGCCGGTTTGGGCAACGTCACCTCCTCGCGGCCTACCCGGTCTACGGCGTCGCTCACGTCTTCCATTCCCTCTTCGTCGGGCTGGTGGGCCCGCTAAGCCGAGGCTTCGAGTGGAAAGGCCGGACGTTGGACCAGTAGCCTGCCTCGCCTCGGTCTCGAGGCGGGCAGAGTCGGCTATTCGAGCAGGAGATCTACCTCTCGCTCCGCACGGTCGCCCGTGGCGGTGTCACGGACACGGAGCGTGAGCGTGTAGAAGCCCGGCTCCTGACCGCTGGCGTCCAGAAGGACGTACTGGCGATCATCAGAAGTAGACACCTCTACGGGGAACTCCGTCGCGACGCCCCTCTCGCGACCGCCGAAGATGCGCTTGAACAACCGCCCGATTCCGCGCGACTGGTCCTTTGGCACGAGTCGCGCCTCGATCTCATAGCTCGCGAGCCCACTGTCCAGATTCAGGTTGTAGACCTCGAAATACACCGCGACCGGGTCGCCGACGTCGTACACGCCCCATGGAGAGGGCTGGATGGCAAAGTCGCCGCGCTGGAGGCGTCCCGGCCCGGCCTGAACTCCTTCTTCCACCTGGATGGCGAGGAGCAAATCGGACAGTTGGAGATCGGGCGAGTCGAAATCCGGGATCTCGATGCGTTCGCGCTGGACGCCTGCCGCCGCCCCGTCAGCGGTTTCGAACTCGACGGCTACGTCGTACGCCCCCGGCCGCGCGTCTAAGCTCTCCGTGCCGATCCAGAGGCTGACGGCATCGTACCCGACGATCTGAGCGGCGCGGAGTCCATAGACTGTCTTGCGCCGCTCGGAAAGCAACTGATTGCCCTCTCCAACGAGGAACGCACCAGTCTGGATGTTGGCGTCTACTGCCTGCCCGTTCGCGCCTGCCCCCTGCGCCAGCGGGACTCCGAAATGGACGTACACATCGGCGCGCCCGCCGTCTCCACGGAAGGCCGTCACACGGGCTGGGATCTCGACCTGGCGCCCTGGAACTTCAAAGGTGTACCGTTCTGGGGTCTCGCGGAAGGCTTCGCGCGTGCGGAGCACGAAGTCCATGTCCTGCACGGCACCGGCAGAGGGCAGGCCGAAGACATCCGCGGGGGGCGAGTACAGTACGAACTCACCGTTGCGGTTGGGGTCCTCAAAAACAAACTGGAGGTCGCCGTAATCCCACACGTTGAACCGGTTGAAAGACGCGAAGGCCTCTGGGATGGCGAGGGATGCGTCACGGTCTGCGAACTGCTCCAGAACCGCCCCGAACTCCCCTTCGATGATGAGCTCTCGCGTGGGGACGCCGTAGCGGACGAAGACTTCGCCGCGCTCCGTGCTCCACCCTGGTAAGTCGAGGTCGTCTGAACTGTACAGGAGATCGGCCGTGGTGAGGCGCGCGTAGTGCTCCAGGCGGCGCTCGTTGTAGGGATTGAGGAAACGGGGATCTCGGGCGCTCCAGAAGCGGGCTGAATACGTCTCCGGGTCCTCACGGTAGGCATCTCGCTCTTGTGGCGACAGGATCAGTTCGAGGTCGTTGAACACCTCTCGTTCCCGCTCGCTCATCCGCTCCAGGGCGTTGCTGAATGCCGCATCGGCGGCTTCCCATTCTCCAAGACGGTGGTTCGCGAGGCCGACGAATCGCCACATCGCCGGATCGTCAGGGAAGTGGACGAACATCTGACGGAGAGCGCCAAGCGTCGAGCTCCAGTCCTCGGAGAGCGCGGCCAACCGCATCACGTCATCGTAGAGGCCGCGGCGCCGGGGGTCCTGCTCCATCGCGATCTCGAGGTGATACGTCGCCAGTTCCAGCGCGGTATCGGCCCGCTCTTCAAACGAGATGCCCCCGTACGCGGCGATGGCATCGATATCGAAGCGGTTGCCTTGCGTGGCGATTTCGTTGGTGCCCTGGATCGTATTGTCTGTCAGCGGCGTGGCGGGACGTGTGGTGGGCTGCCCTTCTAGAATGTCCTGCTCGACCCCTGCCGCACCCGTGGCCGCGATCTCTGCGGTCAGGTCTGTGCCAATCGGGTCTTCTGTGACGTAGCTCGGGGAGTAGAACGAGAGGTCGCGCGTCCAAATCGCATTTCGGTACTGGTAGTAATCGCGGATAGCAGCCGTCGCGAGTTCCTCGTGGGCAAAGGCGTTCAGCGAATCGATGGAGAGGATTCGGTTTGCGAGTGTAGCCCGCCGCGTGGCCCGCGCGAAATCGATCCAGAAGTTCCAGCCTTCTCCCTTCAGCGTCTCCAGTTCGGCCGTCATGTACGCCACGTTCGTGGGGTCCAGGTCCACCGCACGACGCACCTCCTGACGGGCACGTCCGAGGTCCTGAAGCGGTCCGTCGGCGAACAAGATGCTCGCCAGTTGATAGCGAGCCTCGGCGTTGTCCTGGTCCGCCTCGGTGGCGCGCGTGAACGCAGCCAAAGCAGCCGGACGGTCGCCTGTCGCTAGGGCTTCGAGCCCGGCCTCGATGAAGGGCTCGGCCGGGCTAGCATCCGGTGTTTGGGCGTGAAGGGCGGGAGCCGCGAAAAAGAGGAGTGCGGCGGCGAGAAGGCTGCGCATGGCAGAAGAGGGAACAGAAGACACTAGGGCGAAGGAAACACCCCAGCAAGGCGGAAAACGTGGACCGATCCCGGGATGCTGCGAACTGTCGCCGCTCGGAGCCCAACGGATCGACGCGGGACCAGAGTCCGTCCAGCTACGTGCCGAGGCGGTCCAACTGGGCCACGTGGTCTCGAACGATGGTTCGCAGGAACGGCTCCGGCTGCATCGACACTTCTCCCAGATCCAATCGCTTCTCGACTGCCCGTTTGGCGCGGTTCGCGAGCGCTCGTGACCGGGGGTCTCGGTTGGAGAGAGCCAGCCTCGCGATGACCGCGCGGACGGTTCGCACTTCGGCATCTGAGAGAGCCTCCGCCTGTGGGTACACCGGCTCATACCCCTCCGGGACCTGGGGATAGAGTACCTGATTCAGCTCCAGCCGCCGTCGGTGACGCACCACGGTCGTGCCCGCTACGAGGTCTCCGAGGCGTTGCTGGCGCGATGTGACTGCGCACGAGATGAGTGCGGGGATCCCGAACGTGAACGTGATATCGACGAACCGAAACAACCAGCGGAGGAGGTACTGCGAGAGCGTCGGCTGCGCTCCGTCCAACCGCGCGACCCGGGTACGGAAAAGCAGTTTGCCGAGCGAACGGCCCTCGAACAGCACCTCCATCCCGACGTGGTAGAATGCCGCAGGCAACACCCCGAGGAGAAGGAAGAGCGTGATACTCTCGGCACCGGTTCCTTCCATGAACTGGGCGAAGAGGAAGACCCAGGCAAAGCCGATCAGCGCGTCCACGACCGTCGCGAGAAGACGAAGACCGATCCCAGCAGGCTCCAGGGCCAGCGGGACATTCTGAGCAGTTCGGATCTCGAAGGCGAGGTCCACAGGAAAAGAGGACGTGAGGCCCTCAGATTACGCCCGTTCGCTTCCTTCCACGCGGACACCCCCCCTCATGCGATCTTGCTGCCCGCCTCTACCCCCATCGCCTCGTGCGTGAAGCCGTTTTCGTCCGCCGACACGCTGCCGACTGGCGGGCGTTCGAGGAACAGCTGAAAGACAGCGCGGACCCCGACGCTCTCGCGGAAGGATATGTCCGCATGGGCGACGACCTCGCGTACGCGAAGACGTTCTACCCGGGCTCCCCAACCGCTGCGTACCTCAACGATCTCTCCGCGGAGTTCCACAGTCAGGTGTACCGGAACCGTCGCGAGGAACGCGGGCGGTTCGCGCGGTTCTGGACGCAAGAAGTCCCGCTGGCTGTCTACGAGGGGCGTCGGCACTTGCTCGCGGCTCTGATGCTCTTCGTCGGCGCGACAGTCGTGGGATGGATCTCGTCTGCAGGCGATGCCGAGTTCGTTCGCTTCATCATGGGTGACGCGTACGTGGAGATGACGGAGACGAACATGGCCGCCGGTGATCCCTTCGCCGTGTACAAGGACAGTCGGCAGGACGACATGGCGACCTACATCACGTTCAACAATGTCCGGGTCTCCTTCCTGGCATTCGTCGGGCTCTTGCTTTTCGGCGCGGGGATTCCGGTGCCCGGAGGGACCCTCGGCACGGCGTGGATCCTCGTCTCCAACGGCGTCATGGTCGGCGCGTTCTACCACTTGTTCTACGATGCTGGCCTCGCGATCGAGTTCTTCCGCGTCGTGTTCATCCATGGAACGCCGGAGTTGGCAGCCATCGCGCTCGCGGGCGGCGCAGGGTTTGTTATGTGGAACGCGCTTCTTTTCCCGGGTACGTATCCGAGGCGGACCGCCTTCATGCGGGGCGCCAAGCGCGGCCTCAAGATCATCGTCGCTCTCGTGCCCGTGTTCATCTACGCTGGGCTGCTCGAAGGCTTCGTCACCCGGTTGACGGAGATGCCCGCGCTTCTCAGCTGGACCATCATCGCGAGCTCCGCTATCGCGCTCGCGGCCTACTTCATCGTTCTGCCCTGGCGCGTCGGCTCCGCGAGGCGGGCCGAGTCTTCCTTCTCTCCATGATTGAGTCTTTCCCCGACCAGGGGTCTATCCGCTTCCAGAAAATCCGCGACGCAGGCGGCGTGCTCAACGCGTCGTTCGAGCTGATCCGGCGGAACGCGCGCGAGCTACTGGTCAGCTTCTTCGCCATCGTGGTGCCCTTCGCGCTGATCTCCGGCATCGGCTCTGCGGTGTATCTGGACCAAGCGGGCAATCTGCTCGCTGGAGGAGACATGGTCAGTGGCGACTTTGACTCCCTCACGGAGCTATTCCCCCCCGCCTACTTCTTTTCCATCCTCGTCGGGATGCTCGGTACGCTCATCTCCCAGGCGGCGGCGGCAGGCTACGTACGGCTCTACCGCGAGGGCGCAGCGGGTGAAATCACACCCGGCTTGCTCTGGGAAGAAACGCGCTCCCTCATCCTCCCGACGCTCGGCTACTTCATCGCAGTGTTCCTCGTGGTCATCCTGAGCGCTGTGATCTGGATCGTGCCGTGTCTGGGAGCCCTCGCGTGGTTCGCCTTCATCGTTTGGGCGTACCCCTACGCGACCGTTGCCTGGGTGTCCCGGATGATCGAGTCGGACTCCCTGGTGGAGGCATTGGGGCGAGCCAACGTCCTCGTGAAGGGGGCCTGGGGATTCGCCTTCGGCGCGCTCCTTCTCGTAGGAATCGTGACGTTCCTCGTCATCTTCGCGCTCGCGATCCCGCTCCAGGCCGCCTCGATGGGCGTCATCATGGCAACAGGCGAGAGCGGCATCGCCATGACCGTCTTTGGGCTGATCGCGGTACCGATGCAGCTTCTCAACTACGCCGCGTACCTCCTTCCTGGCCTCGCGGGTTTCTTCGTCCACGGACGGCTCGCCGCCGAGTTGGACGGAACGGACCTGGACGAAGACCTCGACCTTTTGGAATCGGGATGGGAGGAGACACCTGCTTCCTCCTGGAGTGAGTCGGCTGCCCCCACTGGCGCAGACGCGACCTCCACGCCGCCCGCTCCTTCTGAGGGGAACGGAGATGGCTCGCCAGAGCGCGACTCGGACCGTCCGTCTGGTGGCTTTCGCGGAGGGGGGTTCTCGTGAGGCTCGGTCTCCTCCTGTTCGCGATGGTAGCGCTCGCGGACGTGCCTCTCGCGCAGGCGCCGCCACCTCCGCCCCCGGTGGCGGCAGACGAGGGGAGGCCGCCGCCTGGCCTTCTCCCCATTGAAGACGGCAGGGCAGGCTGGGCGGACGTTCCGGTCGCTGAGGACACCCTCGCGCAGCGAGAAGCTCCCGCTCATGTCCTGTCTCGCTATCGCGAGGACCCGGACTTTACCTACGACCGCCCTCGTGCAGAGCGCCCGTCGCTGTGGTCCCGGCTTTGGGACTGGGTCCTGCGGACGCTGCTCGACCCCATATTCGAAGGCGCTACCACCCAGGCAGGGCAGTGGATTCTCATTTTCCTGTTTCTCTTGCTGCTCGGGTGGGGCGTGACACGCCTCCTTCGGGCAGACGTGGGCCCCCTGTTCGCTCGGCGCGACCTCGACGGAGCCGCGGGTCCGCTCCTCGACGTGGACGACATCGCAGAGGTGGATCTCCGCATTCCCCTGGCAGACGCTCTGCGGGATGGCCGCTTTCGGGACGCGGTCCGCTTCCGCTACCTGCTGGCGCTCCAGTCGCTGGACGCACGCGGTGCCCTCCGCTGGAGCCGTCACAAGACCAACCGTGAATACGTCCGCGAGGTGCGCGAGAGCGAAGGCTCCGAAGTGGCGAACGCGTTCGCCGAGGTGACGCGCATCTTCGACTTCGTGTGGTACGGCGAGCGGCCGGTCGACCGTGCCCGGTTCGACCGCCTCGGTCCGCTCTTCGACCGCCTCGGCGCGGCCACCGAGGCGGACCCGCAGCCCGCAGACGCATGAAGGGAACCAGCCTGCTCTGGATCGTCGGCGTTCTCGCGGGCATCCTCATCCTGCTCCTCCTCTCGTCCCCCTCGCCGGAGGACATCCGCATTCGCCTGGAGCGAGAGGGCGCTGCTCCGTTCGACGCCGAAGTACTCTACGAAGCCCTTCCCGGCTGGCTCGGTGCCGAGGTGACACCGGTCGGGGATCCGGCCTTCGTGACCCTCGCGGACACGACGCTCACCAACACCACGTACCTCTTCCTCACCCGGCACTTCGAGCCCGGTGAGGACGAAGCCGACCGGCTCCTAGCGTTTCTGGAGCGCGGCAACACGGTCTTCGTGGCCGCGCACGGGATGACAGGGCCCTTCTTCGAGCGGCTCGGGACGCCCGACACCACAGACGAGGACCTCGGCACTGGCTGGGTGTACGATGTATTCATGAATGGCTCGCTCGGCGTCGAGGACTCGCTTCAGCTCGTCGCGCCCGGCGTCAGCGGGTCGTTCGGCTTTCCCGTCGAGGTCAACTTTGCCGAGTTGTACGGGCTGGATCCCGAGACCTCCGAGGTTCTCGGCGTGGACGGTGATGGCGACTATGTCACGCTCGCCCGGATCCGCGTCGGCGAGGGCACGCTCCTGCTCAGTTCCACGCCCCTCGCCTTCAGCAACGCCGCGCTCGTCGGCGAGGGCGACGCGGAGGCATACGTCTCTGCCGCGCTGGCCGCTCTTCCGAGCCAACCGCTTCTCTGGGACGACTACAAGAAACCGTACCGCGAGCAGGCGCGGACGCCGCTCCGCTACGTCCTCACCTCTCCTGGCCTTCGGGGAGGCTACTTCTTGCTCCTCACGATGGGGCTTCTGTACCTCCTCTTTCGGGGGCGGCGCTGGCAGCGGGCGATCCCCGTCGTCACCCCCCCGCCGAACGCGCAGCGTGAGTTCGCCCGGACCGTCGGACGACTGCACCTCACGCACGGCGATTCTGTGCGCCTCGCGCAGCGGACCGTCCACCTCTTTCTGGACCGCCTCCGGTCTCGCCTGCGGATGGTAGAGCCCGACCTCACGGACGACACCGCGCAGCGTGCCGCGAGGCGCGCGGGAGTGCCGGAGGACGAGGCCCTCGCGCTCTTCGCTCACCTCCACCGCGTCCAGGCCGATCCGCGCCCCACCGCCCAGGACCTCGTCGATCTCGACACCCGCCTCGACCGGTTCTTCCGGCACGTCGACGCCTCCGCCCAGACACTCGCCGAGGCGGACTAGCTTTCGTCCCCCGCTTCTGAACTCGTGGAACCGATCCCCTCCCCTTCTGAACCGCCCGCGCCCGGCGCGACTGCGCCCGAGGCAGCACCCTCTTCCGCTGACACCTCGACATCGGTCAACGGTGACGAACTCTACGCCTCGCGCCTGGAACTGACCGCCCTTTCGCGCACCGTGAACGCGCTTCGCGAAGAGATCGGTCGCCTCGTCGTCGGGCAGGCCGGGATGATCGACGAGTTGGTCGCGTGCCTGCTCGCGGGCGGACATGCGCTGATCGAGGGCGTACCCGGTGTCGCGAAGACGTTGACCGCCAAGCTCCTCGCGAAGGCCTCCGGGCTGGACTACTCGCGCATCCAGTTCACTCCAGACTTGATGCCCGCTGACGTGCTCGGCACGAGCATCTTTCGGCCTCAGCAGGGCGATTTTGAGTTCCATCGAGGCCCGGTCTTCGCCCAGATCGTTCTCATCGACGAGATCAACCGTGCGCCCGCGAAAACACAGGCTGCTCTCTTCGAGGTAATGGAAGAGCGCCAGGCCACGGTGGATGGCACCCGCTACCCGATGGCCTCGCCGTTCATGGTCCTCGCGACGCAGAACCCGGTGGAGCACGAGGGCACCTACAGCCTTCCCGAGGCGCAGCTCGACCGCTTCCTTTTCAAGGTCGTCGTGGGCTACCCGAGCCTCGACGAAGAGGTGGTGATGCTGACCCGATTCCAGGAGCACGGTGGTCGGGTGGACCTCGACCGCGTCGGGGCCGTGCTGGATGCGTCGCAGGTGGAGGAGGCGCAACGAGCCGTCCGCGAGATCCGCGCCGAGGCGCCTGTGCTCCGCTACGCGGCCGAGATCGTCGGGGCGACGCGCTCGCACCCTGCGCTCACTCTCGGCGCGAGCCCTCGCGCTACGCTAGCGCTGATCCGGGGCGCGAAGGCCGTCGCGGCGATGAGTGGCCGAGACTTCGCCACGCCGGACGACGTGAAGACGGTCGTCGCGCCCGCGCTCCGCCACCGCGTGATGCTGACGCCCGAGCGCGAGATCGAGGGCGTCCGCGCTGAGGCCGTGCTCCGCCGCATCGTGGAAGAGGTGGAGGTGCCCCGGTGAGCGGCTACGACCGACGCCGACGCGCCCGCCTCCGCCCGACGCCCCAGCGCCGGGAGGCACCGCCTCGGGCACGTCGTCGGGATACCGCCCGGGCCGAAGCCCGCCGGACGGGACCAATCCAGCGTGGGCAGCCGAAGACAACGCGCACGCCTCGCCCCCTCCCCATCGGCCTCTTCCGCGACCTGTTCCTGTCCAGGCGGTTCTTCCAAGTAGGCTTCGCGCTCGCGGCGGTCTTTGTCGCGGGATACTTCTGGACACCGCTGCTGTGGGTCGCGCGCGGTGGGACGCTCCTCCTCGGCGTGCTCGTTGCCGCCGACCTCCTCATGCTCTGGGGCACCCGCCGTGCCCGCCTCGTCGGGTCTCGCGCGGTAGAGGCCAAGCTCTCGATGGGAGACGAGAACGAGGTGCGCCTCACCGTCGAGAACCTCTTTCCGTATCGCATCCGAGCGCGCGTGCTGGACGAAGCACCGGTCCAGTTCCAGAAACGCGATGCGGGCCGGGTGGTCCCGCTCGCGCCCCGAGGCCGGGAGGGTGCGACACGGACGGTCGCCTACACGCTGCGCCCCGTCGAACGCGGCACCTACACGTTCGGGCACCTCTTGCTCTTCGCGGAGACGCCGTTCGGGCTGGCACTGCGTCGGTTCAAGGCCGCTCCTCCACGCGAGGTCGCGGTGTATCCGTCCATTCTGCAGATGCGGACCTACGCGTTCCTCGCGGAGAGCAACCGGCTCGAAGAGGCCGGGCTCAAGCGCGTGCGGCGCATCGGCCAGACGATGGAGTTCGATCAGGTCCGCGCCTACGTCCCCGGAGACGACCGCCGGACCATCAACTGGAAAGCCACTGCGCGACGAGGCCTCGCGCACGGGGGCACTGGGACGGCGCTGCTCGTCAACCAGTACGAGGAGGAGCGCGCGCAGCCAGTCATCGCGGCGCTGGACATGGGCCGCACGATGCGCTCGCCGTTCGAGGGCATGACACTGCTGGATCACGCCATCAACTCCAGCCTCGTGCTGCTCAACACCACGCTCATCAAGTCCGACAAGGCGGGCCTCGTCACGTTCGACCACGAGGTCCGAACGGTGCTCACCCCTGACCGGGGGCGCGGCCAACTCGCGCGCATCCTGGAGTCCTTGTATCAGCAGTCACCGTCCTACCGGGACCCTGCGTACGAGGCGTTCTACGGGGCCATCCGCTCCCGAGTAAAGCGGCGCAGCCTCGTGTTGCTCTTCACCAACTTCGACACGCGGTCCGGGCTGGAGCGGCAACTCCCCTACCTCTCGCGGATCGCGAAGCGCCACCGGTTGGTCGTCGTTCTGTTCGAGAACACCGGCATCCGGGACCTTCTGACCACCCCCGCCACGCGACTGGAAGAGGTGTACGTCAAACGGACGGCGCAGGCACTCGCGATGGAAAAGCGGGAAATCGCGCGGGCACTGGAGCGGCGGGGCATCGGCTCTCTCCTCACGACGCCCGAGGCGCTCACGGTCGATGCGGTGAACCGGTACCTCCAGCTCAAGGCGCGGGGGGCGTTCTGACCTGCCCCGCCTCGGCACCGAGGCGGGACCGACCGAGCAGTCTACAGTCCGCCGTCCGGTGGTACAGAGTAGACCACACGCCGCGCGACACTCGTGCGCGAACTCGCACCGGAGAACAGCCTTGGGGTAGGCGCCGTTAGACTGCTACCCTCTGCCAGAGGCTCGCGGCCGTCGTGGGATCCGTCCTGCGGCGGCCGCGCCCGTACGTGTCGGTTCTGCTGAAGATGCCAAGGCAAGGCTATCGCGCGACGGTGAACCGCCTCGTCACGCCGACTCCGTCCCCCTCCACGCGCAAGAGGTACACGCCCGCAGAGAACCGGGACACGTCCAGAGGAAGCGAAAGGCCCCCGACCACCGAGCCCGTCCACACGTCGGCGACCTCGCGCCCCACCGCATCGATCACGGAGAGGCGGAGGAGCGTCGGGGTGGGCACGTCGAGGCGGACCGTGGCACGGCCGGACGCCGGATTCGGGGAGACGGACGAAACCGTCACCTCTGGCGCGCCGGTCGCCCCTTCGTTCGCGACGGCCCCCGTGATCTCGAACACTGAGGGAGTGACGGCGAAGAACGGCTGCTCCGCCGCGCGCACCATCAGCCGCCCCGCAGAAGTCGCCGAGGCGGGCAGGGTTACTCTGTGGCTTCCATCGTTGGGGACAGCCTCCGCTGCGAGGTCCCACGTCTGGCCGTCGTCAGTGGAGACGAGCACATCGACCGTCGCCGCGCCGATCTCCCCACTGTCGGAACCCGCCACGCTCCACTGGACCTCCAGAGCGTCCCCGGCCGGGTACGAGGCCCCGGTCGGGATGGAAGTGATCTCGAACGGCCCATCGGCGGTTCTCACGCGGACGCTCGTGATCGCGGACGCCTGCGCGCCACCGCCTGGGGCGTTGTCCCGTGCGGTCAGGCGGAACGTGTAGACGGCGTCTTGATCCAGCGGAAGTTCGTCGGGGAACGGCGTGCCATCCAGGAAGCGACGGAGGTCTGGGAGGGTCCGCCTCGGGGACGGGCCGGGGGCCAGCGCACGCACTCGTGGGACCGCACCCGTCCCGTCTCCAAACGTGTCGATTTGCTCCCAGGTGTAGCTCAGGGCGGTCCCCGACGCGTCTGTGGCCGACCCGCTGAGTGTGACGAACGCACCGAGCGGAACCGTAATCAGGTCCCGGTCCACCGTCACGACCGGGAGATCGTTGCCGGTGGGCGTGTCCGTACCGCACGATCCGAGCGGGCCGCGGACGTGCGCGTTCATGGCCTCGATGGAGGCACTATGGAAATGGAACCCGATCCGCTCGTCCCCGGGACGATACAGGGCGAAATGTGGGTAGGACATGATGGTGTACCCTGGCCCTGGCTCTACGCCGAGCTCGAAGTCCCCGAACCGGTCGTCAGGCCGGACGAAGGCGTGATCCGCACCGAGCTGGTGCCCGAGTTCGTGCGGAAACACGAGAAGGTCGAACGCCGAGAGCGCGCTGTTGACACTCGAAAACCCTTCGGCCTTGAAGAGATCGTCGCAGGCCGCTGCGAGGAAAGCCGCACCGCCGAAGTCGTTGACCGTGAGGAGGTGTCCAATGTCGAAGTTCTCCGGCCCGATCACCATGTCGAGGGTGGGCGAGATGAAGTCGAACAAGTCGAACCCAGAGCCCTCGAATGGATCCGTGTCAGGGTCGGTGTAGATGACCCGGTCGTTGTCGGGGACGAGTTCGAAACGCAACGCGAGGTCGCGCTCGAAGATGGCGTTGGCGCGGTTGACGCTCGCGACGACGCCCGCGAGGCCGAGTTCGACCGTCCCGCCTCGGGACAACGTGAACTCCGCACGGGCCGCTGCGGCCAGCCGGTACGTCCGCAGGGTCTCCCCGATGGCGATGGCCTGCCTCATGGCAGAGGGCTCATCGTGCTCGTGGTGATGCTCCCTGTGGAGCACATCGTCGTTGAGGCTCTGCAAGATTTCCTCGGAGACGACGAGCGAAGACGGGCGGTACACGGCGTAGTCGCGCGCATCGCGGGCATCCATCGGACCCGTGGCGTCGAGGGCCATCGTGCCCGCCTCATCGAAGAGCAGTGCCGAAAGGCCGTGGGGTGTGACAGCGATGCGGCCGTTGGCCTCGCCCGAGACGAGGTAGGTGCGGATGCTGGGATAGCGGGCCTGGAGGGCAGGCGCCATCACCGGTGCTTCGGTCAGACGCACGGTCGCCGTTCCGCCCTCGGGCTGCGGCAAAACCACCGACGCGCTCTCCCCCTCCGCGGGGAGGACGGCACGCACCGCTTCCAGATCGAACCGGACGGCTCGGTGTTCGGAAAGGTCTGGTCGAGAGGCGGCATCCGAAGGCGCCAAATCGGACCACAAAGGCGATTGTGCGGCGGCGGGGAGCGTCCAGATGGCGACAAAGAGGAGCGCGAGCAGACGGGGTGAACGCATGAGGAGCCGGTGCAGAGGGGCTTCTACTACACCGGTCTCCCGCAAAACGACCATTCCACCCGGAGACAACTCCCTGGCTGCGCTGGAGACCGTACCCGCGCGCAAAGCGAAGACGCTCAGCCGCAGCTACACGCAGCCTGCGAGCCGGATCGCGGGGAGCGCGAACAGCAGCATCAGCCCGATGAAGAGCCACACACTCGGCTTGAACGATGCCTTCGGCTCCGGGAACTCGTAGCCGCAGACCTCGCATTCCGGTAGATCCGTCGCCGTCGGCATGGCGCAGGCGGGGCACTCGCGCGTCTCGCTCATGACAGCACCGGGAGCGCCACGGCCACCTCCGCCTCGGGACCGAGGCGGGGCGCCTCGTCGATCCAGCCGCCTGCGAGCACGTCGTCGCCGTCGTAGATCACGAGCGCCTGGCCGGGCGCCGGGGCCGGACGAGGCGTTTCGAACACCACTTCCAGCGTGTCCTCTCCCGTTTGGCGTGCCAGGGCGGGAGCCCCGGCCCCGTTGTACCGCACCTGGGCCGTCACCGGCATCTCGCCCTCCAGGCCGCCGAGGCCGACCCAGTTGAGCTCGCTCGCGCGAACGATCCGACCATCCAATGCCTCGCGAGGCCCGACGTAGACCGTCTCGGTCTCCGCATCGACCCGCGTGACGTAGATCGGCTCACCGAGGGCCAGGTCCAACCCGCGCCGCTGGCCGACGGTGTAAAACGGCGTCCCGCGATGCTGCCCGACGACCTCGCCAGTCGTCTCCAGCACGAAATCACCACCGACGCGCTCCGACAGCCCCGGGCGGCGGCGCTCCAGCCAGCCGCGATAGTCACCGTCCGGCACGAAGCAGATCTCGTACGAGTCCTTCTTGCCTGCCACCTCCACATGACCGAGGTCGCCGGCGAGCCTACGGATCTCTGGCTTGGTGTAGCCGCCGAGTGGAAGCAGCGTCCGCGCGAGGTGCTTCTGTGCCACGCCCCAGAGCGCATAGCTCTGGTCCTTGTTTCGGTCCAACCCGCGCGAAAGCACGAACCGGTCCGCCTCGGGACGGACGCGGGCGTAATGGCCCGTCGCGATGAAGTCACAGCCGAGGGCATCAGCGCGGTTGAGAAGCGCCGCCCACTTGACGTGCGTGTTGCAGAGCACGCAGGGATTCGGCGTTCGGCCCGTGAGATAATCGCGCTCGAAGCGGTCGATGACGAACGAGCCAAACTCGTCGCGGATGTCGACGATAAAGTGCGGGACGCCGAGGCGGACGCAGACGGCGCGCGCGTCGTTCATGTCGTCCAGCGAGCAGCAACCGACCTGCTTGCCTGACGCACGGGCGCGAGCCTCGGCCTTGCCGCCGGTCGTCGCGTGGTCCCACGTCTTCATCGTCACGCCGACGACATCGTAGCCCTGCTCGTGGAGCAGCGCAGCGGCGACGGAGGAATCCACGCCGCCACTCATCGCGACGAGGACACGGCCGGTACGAGACATAGTGGGGTTTGGAGCTGTAGAAGGACAACCTATGCGCAAACGGTTGCCACACCGGCACTTCGCGCCCGTTCTGCGGCTTCTTCGCGCGGGGTCCGCAGGGGCGGCAGGAACTTGCGGCTCGTAGAACGCCATACGCCATGACCCCGCGCCCGCCGTCCCCGCGCCGCCGCATCTACGCTCCAGGAGCCCCCGACGCCATCGGGCCGTACTGTCACGGTGTCCTCGTCGGGGACACGCTCTACATCTCGGGCCAGATCGCGCTGAACCCGAAGACGAACGAGATGGTGGAGGGCGACATTCAGGAGGAGACGGCGCAGACGCTGGACAACATCGCGGCTGTACTCCGCGAGGCGCAGATGGACTTCGACCACGTGGTTCAGGTGACGGTCTTCCTCCGCGACATGGACGACTACGCGCTCGTCAACGAGGTGTATGCGCGCTACTTCAGCGAGGCGACGCCCGCTCGCGAGGCGTTAGAGGTAGGCAAGCTGCCACGCGGCGCCCGCGTCGAGGTCTCCTGTATCGCGGTCCGCTAGCGCGAGATCTCGGCTCTTCCCACCTCGGTCTCGAGGCGGGCACTCTCAGTCCTCCTCGTCCAGGATGTAGACCGCCGGGAGGTTGCGCGCGACCTGGCCGTAGTCCAGCCCGTAGCCGATCACGAAGAGGTTCTCGATATCGAAGCCGAGGTAGTCAACCGGCGCATCCACTTGGAGGGCGTCCGGCTTGCGGAGGAGCGCCGCGGATCTCAACGAGGCGGGATTCTTCTCCGCGATCTGGTCCAGCACGTAGCGCATGGAGAGGCCCGTGTCCACGATGTCTTCGACCACGATGACGTGCCGCCCTTCGAGATCGGCGTCGATTCCCTTCTTCTCCGTGACCGTGCCGCTGGAGACCTTCGCCGCGCCGTAGCTGGAGAGCTTGTAAAAGTCCACCTCGCACTCGACCGTGACGGCCCGCATGAGATCGGCGGTGAAGATGTACGCTCCGTTGAGCACGCCGATGAAGATGGGCGGCGAGTCCGTCTCGGCGTAGTCCGCGTCGATTTGAGCGCCCAGTTCCGCGATTCGCGCCGCGATGGCGTCTTCGCTGAGGTACAGCCGGAACCGCTCGCCGCGGCAGGTGACAGTCTCGGGGGCGCTGGCGACGGGCATCGGGCTGAGGGTGGGGAGCGCGAAGCTACCCGACGCTCTCGCGCCGTTCAACCGCGAGGCGTCCATTCGAGGGATACCGCCTGGGCGGTTTCCTGCGTCACCCGGCCCATTTCTGCGACCCGGTGCCCGACGACCCAGACGATCTCTCCCTCTCGGGTGAGGACGAGTTGCCTGGACCGGTCACTCGGTGCGACGCGCCGGTTCGTGAGGAGGTCGGAGACGAGCACCGTTCCGTTCATCCCGAGAGGCTGGAATCGGTCGCCCTCACGCCAGGGCCGAAGGCGTAGTATCCCGCGAAGGCAGACACCGTCCACGATCTCTCGATTGGGATCCGACGTGAAGGCGTCCGGCACGTCTGAGAGAGGACGAGCCAAGAAGACACCAGGAGGCGTCTCCAGGGCGCTCCCCACCCGAACCACCGCCCCCGGCCATGCGTCCTCGCGACGCGCGATCACGAGCGCCTCGCGCTCGCGCCAGAACACCCATGGGCCGATGTCCACCCGGGCCCCGACCTGAGCCTCCAACAGCCCATCCACCTGAGCGAGGATCCTCGCGGAACGAGGCGCCTCCGGTGCCCACCGTCGAAGCGCCGAGGCGAGCACTTCTGCCCGCTCACTTGACGTCAGGACGGCGAGTGCCGGAAGCGGGATCGCTCCTCCCCCCTCTCGCGGGATTCCGACTCGGTCCAGTCGAGAGTCCGCATGCTCCACGGTCTCCCGAAGACGTTCGGCGGCCTGTGCGATCCGCTTGAGGGTTCCAGTCCCGCCCTCATCCTCCAGAAGCGGCAGCACCTTGTGCCGCATCCGGTTACGGAGGTAGGAGTCGGTCGCGTTGCTCGCGTCTTCGCGCCACGCCCACCCCTTGGTTCGGGCCAGACGCTCGACGTCCTCTCGCGACAGTCCAAGCATCGGACGAACGAGGCGGATGCCCGGAGCGAGGTCCCGCGACTCTGCCATTCCAGCGAGCCCTGCGGCGCCCGCCCCACGGATCAGATGCGCCAGCACTGTCTCGGCCTGATCGGTCGCCGTATGGCCGACGGCGACGACCGACGCCCCGTGAGCCACAGCGACCTCGCGGAAAAACGCGTACCGGAGATCCCGCGCCACGGCCTGCCGGTTGCCTTCGTCGGGCATCTCGGCCTCGTGCACGCGAGCAGGCACCGCGAGCGAATCAGCCAACCCGGCGACGAACGCAGCGTCCTCCGCGCTTCCGGGGCGCAGGCCATAGTCCACGTGTGCCACGACCACGGGAATGCCCGCCTCGTGGAGAAGCCGGAGCAACACCACGGAATCCACACCGCCGCTTACGCCGACGACGACGGGGGTGTCCGCGCCGAGACCGAGGCGTCGAAAAGCGTCGTGGACGTCCGAGGTGGGCACGTGAGCAGCTGGGGCGTCTGCAGAACCGAGGGAGACGGCGAAGCGGTCGAGCCCGGACTGCCAGCGAGACGGTCCGGTCGATTCGGGTGTAGTCTACGGGGCTTGATCCTCCCACATGCGTTCTCGTTCCGTCCCCGGGTTCCGGCGTCGTGGCCGTGCAGGGCTCCTCGTCGTCTCCGGCGCCGCCGTCCTTCTGGTCGCGCTCATCCTCGCGCCTATCGAACTGCCCGACCGGGTAGCGAGTATTGGGCGCGTCCTCCCGATTCAGGAGTGGGTGCTGGTCCGTACCACTTCGGGCGCGGTGACAGCCACCCTTCGCAACCACCGCACCGGGGAGGTTCGAACGACGTTCGCATCGGAGCCGGCTCGTGGTGATGCCGTCCGGTTTGAGTTGGGACCCGTGGCATCCCAGACAACCATCGAGGCGGGCGAGGTCGTGGGAGTCCTCGCCTCCGGGGAAACTGCACTACGGCTCTCGGCGGTGCGAGGACAGATCGAGCAGGCACAGGCCGAGTTGCGGCTGAGCACTACGGGCGCGCGGACAGTGGACATCGAGACCGCCCGCCAAGAGGTCCGGCGGTCTGAGGCGGAGGCCGTTCGAATGGAAACGGAGATCGCAGAGGCAGCAGCGGTCCTGGCGCAGGCGGAGGCCACAGCCGCGCGTCAGCGCGACCTCTCCGCTGAGGGCCTGGCTTCCGATCAGGTGCTGGAGGAAGCCGAGAGTGCCGTCCTGCTCGCCGAGGCGGGCGTAGAGACCGCACGAGCGCGAGCCCGAGCCGCCCGCCTCCGCGTCGAGACCGCACAGGCCCGAGTCCGCGCGGCTCAGGCGGGCGAGCGCCCCGAGGCCGCGAACATCGTTCGTGCCCGGATCGAGGCCTTGGAACGGGAAGCAGAGTCCCTCGCGCAGCGCGAAGAACTAGGCACCCTCGTCGCGCCGCTGTCTGGCCGTGTCCATCGCGTGTTCTCGCCCGACACGCTCCTGCTCGTCGCGGACACCTCTGCGTATCACGTCCTCCTGCCCGTCCGCTGGAGCGACCGGGATCGGGTTCGGATGGGCGCCACCGTCCGCCTCGGCACGCGCACGGACGGAACGAAGGCGCGCATCGTAGACCTCCGCGAAGCTGCTGTGCCGCAGGCTGGACAAGCCTATCTCGTCGCCACCGCCGAAGTGACCCAGGGCGCCGACCGGCTCGTTCCGGGTCTCCTCGTGCAGGCCGATATCGAGACCGATCCCAAGGCGCCGCTCGATCATCTCCGCGCAGCGCTTGGCGACCTCTTCCGCTGGTGATGCGCAGCGAGGTGAAGTATCTGGTTCTGGAGCGAGACCGCGTGCGGCTGGCAGCGCGCCTCGCACCGTTCCTCCGCCCCGATCCCCACGCGACGCAGCAGCGCGAGGACACGCGAGGGTACACCGTTCGGAGCATCTACTTCGACACGCCAGGGCTTCGCGACTGGGCCGAGAAGGAATCCGGCGACGCCATCCGCCGCAAGCTTCGCGTTCGCAGCTACGACGCACCCGGCACGAGTCCCATCGTACTGGAAATCAAGCGCAAAGAAGAGAACGCCGTTTGGAAAGACCGCGCCCCGATGAGTCCGCAGGAGGCCGTCGAGATCCTCGCGTCAACCGTTCCAGACGGTCTCCGGGGGCGGACCCGCACCGCAGCCGAGCGCTTCCTCTACCGCCTCCGCGCCGAGCACCGCAGGCCCGTGCTCCTCGTCACGTACTGGCGCGAGCCCCTGCTCGGTCGGTTCGACCCTTCGCTTCGCGTCACGTTCGACCGGCAGATGCGCGTCGGCGCCTACCCCCGCCTCGGCTTCCAGTTGGAGGGGCTCTATGCCGAGTCCCTTCGTCCGGTTCTGCCCGGTCGGTTCATTCTGGAAGTCAAGTTCGACCGCGACTACCCGTCGTGGATGCGTCAGATCGTGAGCGAGTTTGGTCTCCGGCAGCAAGCCCTCTCGAAGTATGCCATGGGCATGGAAGCCGAGGCGCGAGCGGCCCCGTGGCGGTTCGGGGGCCCCGCCGTCGGCGCTCTCGCGAGCCGCCCCGCCGTAGTCTAGCCCCATGCCCTTCGACCTCACCGACCCCTTCTCGACTCTGCCGCTGGAAACCGGGCAGATCGCGGTCAACCTGATCGTCGCGCTGCTGTGCGGCCTGACCGTCTCGCTGATCTACCGCTGGACGTATCGCGGCACGAGCTACTCCGCCACGTTCGTCTCGTCCCTCATCACCCTCGCGATGATCACCGCCGTGGTCATCATGGCAATCGGCAACAACCTCGCGCGGGCGTTCGGCCTCGTCGGCGCGATGTCCATCATCCGGTTTCGGACGGCGGTCAAGGACACGCAAGACCTCGTGTTCATCTTCCTCGCGCTCGCCATCGGCCTGGCCGCAGGCGTGGGCTTCCATCGCCTCGCGATCCTCGCCACGCTGATCGTCGGCGGCGTGTTGCTCGCGCTGGGTCGTGGAGGCTACGGTGCTTCTCGGCGGCGCGAGTACCTCGTCGAGATCACGGCCCAGACACCCGAGGACGGCACCGAGGCGGACGGTGTGCCGACGTGGGATTCGGTCCTGGACCGCCTCGCGCAGAAGCACCGCCTCCTCCACGCCCGCTCGGGCGATGGGGGACGGCTGGACCTCGGGTACCTGGTCACACTTCGCGACGCCCAGGACGCACCCGCTCTCACCGACGCGCTGGGGCGCGCCGAGGGCGTGGATCACGTCGCGCTCTACTACGACGAGGACCGGCCTCTGTAGCAGGTTGGACGAGGCGCCCTGTCCTGACTTGGCCCGCCTCGGCACCGAGGGGGGCGCACCTGGAGAAACGAAGAGTGAACGCTGAACCCAGCGCCGCGACAGAGCCATGCGTCAACCGAACCGCTGCTCAATCTCGCTCTCGGCGATGCGGACCATCGTGGGACGACCGGCAGGGTCCGTGAAGGGCTCGGAGCACGCAAAGAGCTGCTCGATGAGCACCTTGGCCTCGGCAGGATGGAGAACGTGCCCCTCGCGGTGAGCCGACCGCCGCGCGAGGCTGCGCGCGAGGTTTTCTCGCGAGGACAACTGGAGCACGTCCGAGTTGCGGCGATACCGGTCGAGCAAGTCTCGGAGGGCCGTCTTCTCGTCGCCGCGCGACACATCGGACGGAACCCCTCGGACTTCGATGGCCCGTTTGTCGACGCTGAGGTCGAACCCGAGGGCGCGAAGCTCCGGGAGCAGTTCGTCCAGCAGCGCGCGGTCGTCCGGCGGGAGGTCCAGGCTGAACGGGAAGAGGAGTTGTTGGCTGGCGCCCATCCCGCCTTCCAACGCTGCGAGGGCAGCTTCGTAGAGCACCCGCTCGTGCGCCGCCCGCTGGTCTACGACGAGGAGTCCCGACGCGATGGGCGAGAGCAGGTACCGCCCCCGGAAGGGCCACACCGTTCGCTCAGGCGCTTCCACCAGGTCCCCGAGGTCGGCGGACTCGGCGCGGGAAACGGGCTGGGCCGCACGCGAGGGAATCGGGCCGAGGGGAGCGTCCGGGAGCGGACGGAACGGCTGCGCAGCAGGCAACGGAGGAAGCGCAGGAAGACTCGTCGGCCTCCCGGATGGCAGTGTGGCGCTGGAGGGCACCGCCCCGTCACGTGTCCCGACGGTAAACGATGGGCTCGACGCGGGGAGGTCTGGGAGGCCGGGAGGGCGCGGGCTCCCGTCTCCGCTCGTGGGATCGGCCGACGGCCCCATCGGGATCGCGGGCGTGCTTTCTGGCGCCGTCTGCGCGAGGTCGAGCGCGAGCCCAGCCTCCGCCAAGCCCTTCTTGACCACGGCCGCGACGAAGCTGTAGACGCCGCGCTCGTCGTCGAACTTGACCTCCGTCTTGGTGGGATGCACGTTGACATCGAGGTGGCGCGGGTCCACGTCCAGAAAGAGCGCAAGGAACGGATGCGTACCGTCCGGCAGCAGCGCACCGAACGCCCTCGCCGCGGCGTGCTCCAGGGAGCGGCTCTTGACGAAGCGCCCGTTGGCGAACAGGTACTGATCGCCTCGCGAGCGGCGGGCCACAGCGGGCGTTCCCACCACTCCTCGGACCGAGAGGTAGCTGGTCGCCTCTTCCACTGGAACCAGCGCCTCGCGGTAGCGCTCGCCGAACAGGTCGGCCACGCGCTCGGATAGATGCTCCGCAGCGGGCAGTCGGTAGACCTCGGTGCCGTCGTGGACGAGGCTGAACGCGACGCGAGGATGCGAGAGCGCGAGGGCTTGGAACGTTTCGACGATGTGCTTGAACTCCGTCGCGGGCGTGCGCAGGAAGGCCCGACGCGCGGGGACGTTGTAAAACAGATCGCGGACGGCGAGGGTCGTGCCCGCTGGCGCTCCGCACGGTCCCGTCTCGACGATCTCGCCTCCGTGGACGCGGACGCGCGTTCCCGCCGGATCTTGCAGGCGCCGCGTCGTCAGTTCGGTCCGAGAGACGGCCGCGATGGACGCGAGGGCCTCGCCTCGGAATCCGAGCGTTCGGAGCGTTTCGAGGTCTTCGAACTCACGGAGCTTGCTCGTCGCGTGGCGACCGAAGCACGCGACCGCGTCCTGCGCTCCCATGCCACAGCCATCATCCGCTACCTGGATCAGTTCCGACCCTGCCCGCTGCACGGTCAACTCGATGCTCGACGCGCCCGCATCGAGCGCGTTCTCGACGAGTTCCTTGACGGCGTTGGCAGGCCGCTGGACGACTTCCCCCGCCGCGATTTTGCTCGCGAGAGTGTCGGGCAGCGCGCGGACGAGACCGTCGTCAGCTGAAAACGTAGACTCAGATTCGGACACGGGAAACGAGAAACTCAGGGTGACGACCAGGAGCTCCCTGGACGCGTCCACCCGAACGAGACACCTTCTGGAGGTCAGCTACCGAACAACCGGGACAGTCCTTCCACCGCTCCGCCGATGACCGTCTCCGCGTTGATGTAGAGGTAGAGCGCGAGGACGAGCCCCAGCCCCACGGCGATGAAATGGGGCTGCTTCGTCTTACGGTAGAGCTTGCCTGCAGGGCGCGCGATGCGGATTTGGCGCTTGCGACGCTCGTCCTTCTTGGGATCGTGGAAACGAGGCTCGTAGTGGTACCCACGGGGCTTCGCCTGCTTGCGTCCGATGCTGAGCATGTGTCTCGGGGCTGTGCGGGAAGGTAACCGGATGGGGAGTGCCGCTGTTGCGTCAGACGGCGCGAGATCGCGTGAGGTTCGCACTCCCTGCTCCCACGACCGCCCGAGGCGGGCAGAGTTGCGGACACACGTCCGGGCGCGCGGACCTCAGGGGGCCTTCCAGACAAAGGGGAAGGGCTATGCACGTGAGCAATCCATCGGATCGGAACAGCACAACGGGCCTCTCGTGGATACACTCGGACACTTCTCCCGCCCACTCTCTCCCGTTTATGCAGACCACCGCCGCTTCTCCAGACACCGCGTCCGTTTCCGATTCCGCTCCACTGGGTGGCGAGCCCCCGTCTGTCACCGACGCCCTCGGCTCGGTCGTGGACAAGGTCACGGGATGGATCGACTCTCTGATTCTGCTGCTCCCCAACTTCGTCGTCGCGATTCTGATCGTGGTCGTGGCGGCGGTGATCGCGCGGCTCGTGCGGAGCGGTGTTCGGAGCCTCTTGGAGCGGGCAACCGGCCAGTCAGCGGGCGCGCGCAACGTGATCGATCTGCTGGGGACGCTGGCGTACGTCGCCGTGCTCGCCGGAGGCACGTTCATCGCCCTCGGCGTTCTGGGAGCGGACAGCTTCGTGACGACGCTCCTCGCGGGTGCGGGCGTCGTCGGTCTCGCGCTCGGCTTCGCGTTCCAGGATATCGCGAGCAACTTCATCGCGGGCGTTCTCATGGCGGTCCGCAACCCGTTCACGGTCGGGCAACTCGTCGAGACGAACGGTCACATGGGCATCGTGCAGTCGCTCGATCTGCGCAGCACCGTGATCGAAACCTTCCAGGGCCAGATGGTCATCATCCCCAACGCGAAAGTGTTCCAGGAGCCACTGATCAACTACTCCGAGAAGGGCATCCGGCGCGTCGACATCTCGTGTGGCGTCGGCTACGGCGATGACCTCGCGCACGCCCAGCAAGTAGCCGTGAAGGCGGTGGAGGGCCTGGAGCTTCGGCTCAAGGAGCATCCCGTCAAGCTCTTCTACACCGAGTTCGGGGACTCCTCCATCAACTTCGCGCTCGCGTTCTGGGTGACGTTCGACGGCCAAGCGGACTTCCTGCAGGCGCAGAGCGATGCCATCCAGGCGATCAAGACCGCGTTCGACGCCGAGGGCGTGACGATCCCCTTCCCGATCCGCACGCTGGACTTCGACCCGAACGGTGGCGTCCCGCTCACCAAGATGCTCGGCACCAGCGGACAAGCATAGCGGCCCCATGCGACTTCGCTCCGTCCGCCTCGGTGGGTCACGGTGCCCTGCTCACGGCCTTTCGTGTTGCTCAAGCTGCAGCAGCCCTTTCTCCTGATGAATAGAACACAGGTATACGATTTCATTGGGCGCCTCGCCCTCGCACTGCACAGTCAGGGCATCCAGATCAAGCTTTCGTCACTTCACCACATCCTCGGCGAAGCGGGTGTACCGGTTGCAGAGGGTCGTGGAAAGGAGCGCGGAATAGGGAACCGAGTGTCTGCTGCGTATCGGCACTGGGAACGAAAGGAACCAGACCCGCCCGTGACGGCCTATGCTATCGCTTCTGTTTACCGCGACAAGGATGGAAGCCACGCCTGGAAGAACTATCGGGCAGAGGACGACGAGTAGCCCAAGCCGTACGTCCACCGCTCCGCCTCGGTGCCTCGGCGGAGGTGCCTCGGCGGACTCAGAGACTAACGAGCGCGGCACCCAGGGCGGCACCCAGCGCGTCAGCGGCCAGATCCTTCCACGAATACAGTGGGCGGCGGGCTCTCCGGCTGTCCGCTTCCTCTTTGGCTATGCCGACGCCGAAGGCCGTCAGGGCTGCGAACGGGACCGACGCCTCGGGCTCCATGCCGAGCCCCTCACGGTAGGCCACGTAGGCGCCGAGGGTGATCCCGAACGTGGCACCGACGTGGTAGGCCTTGTCGCGCCCGAGCCAGTCGTCTCGCTGGTGATGCTCTCCCACTCTCTCCGCCTCGGCGGGCACACCGAGGTGGGCGGGGAGCCGGTACGTGAGGTCCTGTGCCTCCACCAGACCGGCGAACGCGACCGCCAGCACGAGGAGGCCGAGCCGGATCACGTATCCATCGGGAGGGCAGGCGCGTCTTCGTCGCCGAGGAGCTTCCCCATCGCGAAGCCCGCCCCTCCGAACAGGATGGTGGCCGCGAGGATCAGGATGAAGATGCCCGTGGCCGGATACGCGCTGTATCGAACGGAGACGTTTTGCGAGCCCTCTGGCGTCACGACGGTCGCGACGCCCGCGCGGCTCGGCGTCCACTCGAATGTGGCGCCGTCTGGGCTGAGCGCGACGGTGTCGGGGATGGCGCTGTTCGGGCGCCAGACGACCTGGACAGACTCGGTCGGCTGGTCCAGCGTGACGCGTACAGGTTGCCCCTGGATGGGCTGCGACGGGGCCTCCTCGCCCGGTTCGGTGGGCAGCGGCTCGAAGGCGAGTTGCGCGCTGGCCGGTGCCGCGAGCAGGAGGGCGAGACAGATCGGGAGATAGCGCATCGGTCTACTCAGCAGCGGGAGCGGGAGAAGCGGTGTCCTTCGAGGGGCGGGAGGTCAAGACGCCCGCGACGATCAGGGTAAAGCCGAGCCAGAGAACCGGGATGGCCGACGGGAGCCACAGGTAGCCTGGCATGTCGTACGTGGAGCCGTAGATGCCACCGTCGCGCGTGAGGTCGTCCTGGAGGGTGAAGAACAGCACGAACGCCAGGATCGCCGGGATGATGACCTTGATCATCCAGTTGAACAGCACCGGCAGCTTGAACTTGGTGTGCTCGTTGATCGCGACGCGCAGCTTGTCCGCGCCCACGACCCATCCGATGAGTAGGCACTCCAATAAGCCGACCGTGAGCAGGCTGTAGCGGAAGGCCCAGTTGTCCACGAGGTCGAGCAGCGTCAGCCCCAGAACGCCGTTCCCACTCAGGCCCGGGTCGATGACCATCGGGAGGGCGAACATCAGAGAGCCCAGGATACCGGGCACGAGGACGAATGAGAGCGCCTTCGCGCGAGAGATCCCCAGCTTGTCGATGAGAGGGCTCGCCATTCCCTCCACGAGGGACACGGCACTCGTGAGACCCGCGATCACGAGGAGGAAGAAGAAGAACACGCCGAAGCCCTTCACCCAGAACGGGAAGCCCGCGATGCCCTGCGGAATGACGAAGAAGGAGAGCGAGAGCGTCGAGCCCGCCGGGTTGAGGGCGTAGACGAAGAGCATCGAGAAGATGGCGACGCCCGCGATGTACTCGAACCCGCAGTTGAGGAAGCTGACCAGCAGCGAGTTGTTGACGTTGTCGGCCGTTTTGGGCAGGTAGCTCGCGTAGGCCGTCATCGTACCGAGGCCGAGCGACAGCGAGAAGAACATCTGCGCGAAGGCGCCCTGCCAGACCCGCACATCTCCGATACCGTCCAGGTTGGGCGTGAAGAGGTAGAGCACGCCGTCCACGCCGCCCTCCAGCGTGAGCCCTCGGACGATGAGGACGATCATGAAGAGCCACATCAGCGGCACGAACACGCGCACGCCCTTCTCGATGGTCTCCGTGCCTCGCCAGAGAAGCAGGATCGTGAGTGTCCAGATGGTCGCGACGGCGATCATCGGCCACCACGTCGCGATCATCCCGAAGAACCAGGCCGTGGCGTTGACGCTTTCGCTCGGCGTCTCAAATGGCGCGAACGGGGCGCTCGCGCCCGGCTCCAGCAAGCTCCCGAAGGCGCCGACGAGCATTGAGAGCGCCCAGCCGAGGATCGTGATGTAGTACATCGTGATCGTGAGCGCACTCGCGATGCTCCACCACCCCACGAACTCGCCCTTCTTCCCCGCCAGCTTACCCAGGGCGAGCGGGAAGCTCCGCCCCGTCGTCGTGCCGAGCGAGAACTCCAGGATCATCACCGGGATGCCCAGGACGAACAGCGCGATGAAGTACGGGAGATAGAACGCGCCCCCACCGTACTGGTAAGCGTTGGACGCGAAGAAGACGATGTTGCCCAGGCCGATGGCCGAGCCGCTGGCGGCGAGGATGAAGCCGAGCTTGGATTTCCAGGCGCCGCGCGAGGCGGCCGGGGTCTGCGTGTCGGGATCGGCCACGGAGGAAGGGGCTGTGTACGCGGGGTGAAGCGCCGAAGCTACGACGGACGGGTTCCGGGTTCCGGGAAGCCATTCCATCTCGACCGGTCGTGCCACCAGGCCCGCCTCGGCACGGTGACGGAAGAGCTCAGGGGCGGAGGGAGTCAGGCGGTACCCGATGTCACGCAAAACGACCGCGCGAGAGGTCACGGCGCAGCTGATGCGTTTCGACCCTTCCCCTCCAGTGCTATCGCGAGGCCCTGCCCAACCGTCCGGATTCGCGCCCGTCGGGTCCTCCCACGTCGGCACCGAGGCGAGGAGACCTAGCGGGCGGAGGTGACGCCCTCGGCCTCTAGAATCCGCTGGACGAGGCGTATGCGGTCCGGGCCCATGTCCCACTCGGGTCCGTCCGCCTCGGCGTTCATCGCGAACACCACGTCCCCGTCGGGTCGTTCTACCCATCCCACGAGCCACCCGATGGGGGGCTCTTCGGGCGGAATGCCCCAGCCCGTCTTCGCCTTGAGTCGCCAGCCATCGCCCTCGACCAGGAGTGGAAGAATCTCGCGGATGGTGGCTTGGTGGGCGTCCGAGAACGGCAAGTCGCCGGTTCGGAGCGCGTCGATGAACGCGATCTGCTCGTCGGCGGAGACGCGCCAGGAGCCATCGAGCCAGGCCATCTCCAGAGGCTCGCCCATCGTGGCATTGCCGTACGGGTAGCGCGCGAAGACCTCCGCGTAGCCCTCGCGGCTGACCTCGCGTGCGAGACGCTGGAAGAGCCAGACCGCGGAGAACTCGGTGCCCGTCCGCAGCGAGTGATCCCGATTCCACGACCGGATGCTCCGCTCCACGCCGTCCCAAGCGTACATCGAGTCCACGTCGGCCACCACACCCTGATCCAGGAACACGAGTCCATTGAACACCTTGGAGGTGGAGGCAGGCGTGAACCGGGTGGCCGCGCGCTCGGGGTTGTAGCGCGAGATCAGACCCGTCCCGGTGTCGAGCATCACGAAGGTGCCACGCGCGTCCATCGCGGCGAAGTGCTGGCCCCAGTCTGCGCGGACCGTGTCGGGCGGAGCGATGACCTGTTCCGCCTCGGGAGGCGCGTCGGCGGAGGGAGAGGAGCAGGCCGCGAGAACGAGAGCAACGAAGACGAAGCGCATGGCGAGTCGGTGCGAAGAGCCCCAACGTAGCGCGGCGCTCCAGGTCCACGAGGCGCCGCGCGAGACCGTGTGGATGGGACCTAGCGGACGACGATCAGTTCGCCCGTCAGAAGGTCCGCGCCCGTCTCCAGGCGATAGATGTAGACGCCGCCCTGGAGCGAGCGGGCGTCGAACGCGGCCTGGTGAGTTCCAGGCGAGAAGCGACCGTTGGCGACCTCGGCCACCTCGCGACCGAGGGCGTCGTAGACGGCGAGGCGAACGTCTGACTCTGCGTCTAGCGCAAACCGGAACGTAGCGGTGCCTACGACCGGGTTGGGGCCGACACTCAGGCGAGCCTCGGTGACTTCGTCTTCCGTCAGAAGCGTCGCGTCCACTGGAACGCTCGCGGCCAGCGGGGCGGCGCAGCCACGGCACACCATCGGCTCGACCTCCACCATCACGTCCTCCGCGTCGATCTCGGTGTCCGCCCGGAAATCGCCGAGCGCGACGTTGAGCGTGTACAGGCCGGTCGGTGCCGTACGCGGGACACGAATGCGAACTGTGCGGGTGCCACGCGTGCCCGGAGTCAGCGGGCCGCTCTGGAGGCGCTTGCGGATGGACGCCGGGCCGGACGCCTCGAAGTACACATCGGCATTCACCACCGTGTCGCCGTCGTTGATGAGTGTGATGTCCAGCAGGAGGATGCCCCCCTGCTGCACAATCGGCGTGCTCGTCTCCGCCTCGATGCGCACGTCGGAGGTCTCGTCCCCGCGCCCCTCGAACAACTCGATGAACCGGTCCCCCGTCGCGTACACAGATCGGACGACGGCACCGTCACTCGCGATCTGAGTCGTCCCAGAGCGGTTCGTGTAGAGAAGGTCGCCGTTCGGCAACGGGTACACACCACGCGTGTTATCCGCCGCCAGGCGTTCGATGAAGCCGCCGTGCGCGTCGAAGCGATACACGCCACTTGGGGGGTCGAACCCAGCGACGAGAATCTCACCCCGTTCTCCGGCCGCGATCTGCTCTGGGAAGTCGATGCTGGACACTCCATCGCTGTCCACAAAAGGGACGAGGAGCGTTCCCATGAAGTCCACACGCGCGACGTCCTCATTGTCGATGTCCGAGATCAACACGTCGAACTCGCGCGGGAAGACATCGAAGGGCGAGCCTGTGGCATTGGTGAGGTTGCCGAGGTAAGTCCCGTCGGAGTCAAAGCGAGCGATGCTGTTCGCGTTGGCTCCGGCCGCAACCGTCACCCAGAGTTCAGTGCCATCGGGGCTGTACGCCATGCCCCGGATGTTGTCGAGGATGTCCACGTCACGGCCTCCAGCTGGGGCGAAGACGCCGACATAGTCGCCGTTGCAGTCGAACTCCTGGACGACATCCTCGACTTGGTCCGAGATCAGAATGCCGTCGCCATCGAAGGTGCCCAACGCGTTGACCGGCGTGGAGAGGACCGGGTCCGAGTCGGTCAGGAACGCCGTGTTGACCACATCGCCCGTCGTAGGATCGAGGATGACCAGGTTGTCCGCGTTGGAGTCCGGCACCAGGAGCACGTCGTCCACACACACCTGGAGACCGCCCTGCTTGACGGCGACAGCCGGGGCCGTGGTGTTGATTTCGGGCGTGAGGCCTTCGGCTTCGAGAGCCTCGGCGGACATCTGCGCAACCGCAGCGGGCGTCATCGCGAGGAAAAGCGCGAGCGCGAAAAGGGAGAGTCGGGTCACGACCGGGGAAGGAAGGGTGAGGGAGGCGCCACCCAGCCGGAGTATACCCGTTCCTCACAAGCCCACAACGACGCGAACGCCGCCGGGGCCAGCCGTGACCGTGGCCGCCTCGGCTATGTCCGCGAGCGCCCCGAGGCGGGCGCGGGAGCCGAGGTACGCGATGCCATCGAGCACGAACAAGCCCGCTCCTTGCAGGATGAGCGCGGTACCGTGGCCCCGCCAATCGTCGGCGTTGTCCACGCCGTTCTCCGCCGCGAGCACCATCGCCGTGCCGACGCCCGCGTACCCGACGTTCAGGCCGAGGTTGACCAGTAGGACGTTCTCGTAGTTGTTCTCGTCGCCGTGCGCCTCGCGCCACGTCGCAGCCGTCTCGCCCTGGCCGCGAAGCAGACCGACCGCCGCAATGCCGGTGTTGATCGCGCCCCATGCTGCAGACTGCACGCCGAAGGCCCGCTGCGCACTCCCCTCCTCCGCCGTCGCGACGAGCGCGAGCCCTCCTGCCACGTTGGCCGCCCCCCACGCTCCGACACGCAGAAGATGGGCCCGCTGATCCGCGTGGAGATCCTGCGAGAGCGCAGCGGGGGTGCCAGACTGCGCGGCGGCGGCGAGCGGGAAGATCGAGAGGAGACCGGCAGCGGCACGTCTCACGTGCGCCCGGACCCCGTTGAAGGTGAGCATCGTCATAACCGGAAGGGTGCAAGCTCCACGTCTGGCGGCGCCCCGCGTTCCCATGAGCCTCGGCCGTCTTTTCCTTCTCTTCGTTCTCGTCCCGTTGGCGGACCTCACGCTGCTCGTCTGGGCCGGCGGACACATCGGCTTCCTGCCGACCGTCGCGCTGGTCGTGCTCACGGCCGCCGTCGGGTCCTGGCTGGCGCGACGCGAGGGCACCGCCGCCTGGCGTCGCGTGCAGACTCGCCTCACCACAGGTGGCCTTCCGGGCCCCGAGTTGCTGGATGGCCTCATCATCCTGATCGCGGGCGTCCTGCTCCTCACGCCCGGCTTCCTGACCGACCTCACGGGACTCTTGGGCCTTCTCCCGCCAACGCGCGCCGTCATGCGGACCGCGCTCGCCTCGCGCCTGAAACAGTCCGTCCAGAGCGGCTCCATCCGGTTTGCCAGCTTCGCCCCGATGGGCCCAGTCGGCCCCGGGTTTTCTCCCGAGCCGGAGTTCCGTCCGCCGTCCCCGCCGCCCGCCTCGGAGCCCGCCTCGGAAGACTCAGAGGTTCAGGACGCGACGATCATCGAAGAGACCTCACGTCCGCTGCGGAGCCGCTCCTGAGTCCGCCCGCCTCGGTACCGAGGCGGACGCGGTGAGCAGACAAGAAGGGCACGCGAGGGGGCGGTGAAGAGGCGAAGCGGACGCCCTGTCTGCAAAACAGGCCTCGGACCGAAGGGTTGACTCCGCATGGCGACTCTCACCCTCAGCACCGCCGCCCGCCTCCAGGCCCGGCGCACACGCCGCGCCGCTGCCAGTGTCCCCCGAGGCGCCTGGTACATGATCCTCGCCGCGCTGGCCTTCAGCATCATGAATGCCCTCGTCAAGGCGGTCTCTGCGGAGCTGCCGACGATGGAGATCGTCTTCGCGAGGACCGTCTTCATGGGGGCCGTGACGCTCTGGATGCTTCGCAAAGCTGGCGTCAACCCCATGGGACGCAACAAGAAGCTGCTGTTCGCGCGAGGATTCGTCGGGGCATCGGCGCTCAGCCTGCTCTACTTCGCGCTGGGCCGCATTCCCCTCGGCGACGCGACGACGATCCACTACACCGCACCGGTCTGGACCGTCCTGACCGCGGCCTTCTTTCTCCGCGAGCGCATCGGGAAGTGGGTGGTCGCGGGGACAGCGGTTTCGCTCATCGGGGTCGTGATGATCGCGCAGCCCCAGTTCCTCTTCGGCGGCGCGGGACTCGACGCGCTGGCCGTCGGCGCCGCCGTGGCTGCGAGCGTCCTGGCAGGCTCGGTCTACACCATCGTGCGGAAGCTCCGCGAGACGGACCATCCGCTCGCCGTCGTGTTCTCGCTCGCGTGGGTCGGGGCGGTCCTGTCTCTTCCTTTCGCGCTCACCGGGAACTGGACGATGCCCTCGGGCGAGGGCTGGCTGCTCCTCCTCGGCATCGGCATCACGACGCAGGTAGGGCAGATCTACCTCACGAAGAGCCTCCACCTCCTCCCGGCGGGCCGCGCGACGGCCATCGGCTACGTCCAGATCGTCTTCGCCTTTGGCCTCGGCGTCGTGTTCTTCGGCACCATCCCGAACGTGTGGAGCGTGGTGGGCGCAGGCCTTGTGCTGGCGTCGGTGTTGCTACTCGGGCGTCGCCAGACGAGCCGCTCCGACTCGCGCGAAGGGGCCTAGTCGGGGATCTTTGCGCCCTCGCGCGAGGTTTTCGCCTATGGCTGAGGTCCTTCCTTCCCCCCGTCCGGGTGTCACGGATCCGACACCCCCCTCCGCTCCGACCGGTGATGACGCCCCGGTCTGCCTGAACTGCGAGGCCCCCCGCCTCGGGGCCTACTGCCAAGCCTGCGGCCAGCACCACCTCGACGACCGTCTCACGGTGCGGCTCCTGCTTCGCGAGTTTGCCCAGCGGTTTCTGAAGCTGGAGCGCGGGCTGATCTACACCACCTGGCGGTCGGCCGTGGCGCCGGGGTCGCTAGCGCAGGAATACATCGGCGGGAAGCGGAAGCGGTACGTCAACCCGCTGAGCTACCTCCTGATCGGAGCCGCGATAGCGGTCCTGCTGATACCGATCTACGCATCCGAGGAGCGGATGGAAGAGCAGTTCGCGGCGCAGCAAGTCGGCGCGATGTCGCCTGAAGCGCAAGCGGAACGCGGGCTTGAGATCGGCATGCGAGCCCGAGGACAAGATCCAGCGGACCTCTCCCCGGAGGAGCGTGAGCAGATGATCGCCGAGTCCATCGAACGAACGAGCGAGTTCATGCCGCTCTACCTGGAGACCGTCTCCAAGCTCTACTCCGTGTTCTCGTTTGCCCTCGTGCTCGGGTTCGCGTTGATGCTCAAGCTGTTGTTCTCGGGACGGAAGACGACCTACACGATGGCCGAGACCCTCGTGTTGAGTGCGTACGTCAGCGCGGCGTACACCATCCTGTCTGCGCTGATCGCCAGCCTCCTCACGCCGTTCGCGCTCCCGATGACGGGAAGCTTCGTCACGTTGGTGTTCTTCGTCCTCTTCTCAGGGTATGCGGCGTGGGGCTTTTACGGCCGGTCGTGGGGCAACGCGGCTCTCGGCAGCCTCTCCGGCATCTTCGCGCTGGTGTTCTATCTCGTGTCGGTCGTGGTGGTCGCGCTCCCCATCGTGGTCTTCCGGCTTTCAGGGGGCTCCTAACCCGCCTCGGGACCTCCGTGGGCGCACCGAGGCGGGCGGGGTCAGCTACACGTCGAGGTCGTCCGCGAGAGATGGGGTCTTCACGATGCGTGTTACTGTTACTACTCGATCCGAATCGCAAACTCTCGGAGTGGGCACGGTAGCGGGACTTGGTCTAGAGGTCCACCACCTTCATTTCGGAAGCGCTGCTCTGCCTTAGCCGCCGACCTGATCCATTCTGGACACTCAATCAATTCAAATGTAGCGGGTGCCTCCCATCGCTTACCCGAATCATGCGATACTGGATCATACACGAATAAGCCCTCTAAATTTCTTCGCTTTTCCATCTCATTATCTACATCAAACCAGTAGCCTCTTACGGCGGTCATGTTTGATACCGACGTAAGACCGAACACACTATCTTCATATCGCCATTCCGTAACGTGAGGATAAGCATGTTGTTGCCTAGAAATAACTAGGCCAAAGTTATAAAAAAATATCTCCTTTCGCCTTCCCGGTCAATGGAAAAAGTTCTCATAGAGTAAACTCCGATGGTATCGCTCTGAACTATGGATTCACTTACATATAGAGGAAGAGCGTCACGCTCTACACTGAGCACGCCACACACAAGAGATGACGCAAGTGCTAATACTAGCATCTCAGGACCCGTAGCAGCTTCGGCTAGATGTAAATGGGGAATAACCAGCCACAGGTTCTCCGTGCTGATCGTAATGCGAGGTAGCTCCAGGATTCAGCAAATGATCAAATTCGTGCGCTAGCGCTGCTTGCAACGTGATTGTGTAAGAGAAATTCGGATCTCCGCCGAGGCTACCAGTCCATAAGTACCCTCCATTAAAAAAATCTGAATGCAACAGGACGCCCGGATCTCCATTCGGCAGCTGGAACGTGCGAGCCAATATGAGGTTACCGTTGCTGTCGTGCGCACTCCCGCTGAATACGCGGAGCCTATCTGTATTTGTGGCAAAAAAGTCAATGAAAGCGCCCAACTGAACACACTGCTCGCTCCCTACTTGGGAGATCGCTGTGGCAGCAGCCCTGATCTGGCTAAGATGTTGACCACTAGCAGCTGACGTATTGCAGAACGCAACCGCAATGTCTCCTACAGGCTGTGCACAATCCACAACCAGCGTGTCAGCTACGGTCGTCATTTCAGCTATGCCCTGTGAAGCAACGCCTCCAGGTCCTCCAGAGCCAGCACCGCCGCCGCCGCCGCCGCCACCTGTTCCTTCGGTCGGTCTGCACACCTCCCACGACCTCAAAGGAGGCCAGTCAATACTTCCGTCAGGATACATGAGCACTTCGTAATACATGATACAATCAACCTCACCATCTGATATATGCTTGTTCGCCTGCATGTCACCCTCCGTAGGGGCTGTACTGTAAACGAAGGCGCTTCTAGGTTCCCCCCCCGCTTTCTACCGTAAGGTCACAGGCAGTCAGAAGAACAGCTACTGCCAAGGGGAAGAAGAAAAGTCTGATAGCCATTTGATCTTTTCTGAGTAGAGAGCTTCAGTACAGCGCAGCTGTGCTCATCGTGCAATGGCTTCCTACCGCTACACGTCGAGGTCGTCCGCGAGGGAAGCGTTTTCCATAATGAAGCTGAAACGAGGCGCGGCGTCTTTGCCCATCAGGTCCGAGATGGTCATCTCCGTCGCTACACGGGCATCGTCTGGAATAGAGACCTGGAGGAGACGGCGCTTCTCCGGGTCGAGAGTCGTCTCGTGGAGCGTCTTGGGCATCATCTCCCCCAGCCCTTTGAAGCGCTGAATCTCCGGGGTGGTGCGGGGGCTCTTCTTCTTGATCCGCGCGAGGATCTTGTCCCGGTCGCGCTCATCGAGCGCCCAATGGGTTTCCTTCAGCGCGTCCACGCGGAAGAGCGGCGGCTGGCCGATGTAGACGTGCCCCTCGTCGATGAGCGGGCGGAGGTAGCGATAGAAGAACGTCAGCAGCAGCGTCGCGATGTGGTGGCCGTCGCTGTCAGCGTCCATGAGGAGGATGACTTTGTGGTACCGGAGCTTGGAGAGGTCGAGGTCGTCGCCGAGACCGCAGCCGAGGGCATCCACGATGTCGGAGAGTTCCTTGTTCGCCATGACCTTCGTGCGGGCCGCCTGCTCGGCGTTGAGCACCTTGCCTCGAAGCGGGAGGATGGCCTGCGTCTTCCGGTCGCGCCCCTGCTTCGCAGAGCCCCCGGCGGAGTCGCCCTCGACGATGAACAACTCGCTTTCGGACGGGTCCGTGCTCGAACAGTCGGCCAGCTTGCCAGGGAGGGTGAGCCGGTGGCTGATCGCGCTCTTGCGGCGAACGCTCTTCGCTGCCGCGCGGCTGGCCTGTCGCGCCTTCGCGGCCTGGATGATGCGCGCGACGATGGCCTCGGCCGTGCTCGGGTGCGCGTTGAGGTACTGCTCGAACTCCGAGCGGAACGCGCCGGAGACCGAGGATTTTGCCTCCGGGTTATTGAGCTTTTCCTTCGTCTGCCCCTGGAACTGGGGATCGACGTGGTAGAGGTTGACGACGGCCACCATGCCCTCTCGGATGTCGTCGGCGGTGATGTCCAGCTTGCGCTGGCCGAGGTCGTGCGTCTCGATGTAGTTGCGGATGGCCTTCGTGACGCCGTCCTTGAGCCCCTGCTCGTGCGTACCGCCATCGCGCGTGGGGATGCCGTTGACGAAGGAGACGATTTTCTCCTTCGGGGCCTCGGTCCAGACAAAGCAGAGTTCGGTGCGGAGGCCGTCTTCCAGTTCGCTTTGCCGGAGCACAAACGGGTCCGCGTGGACGCGACGGGTGCCCTCGCTGCTCACGAGGTGGTCCAGGTACTCCGCGATTCCGCCCTCGTGATGGAACTCGACACGCTCTCCCGTGCCCTCGTCCTTGAATACGATCCGCAGCGCGCCGTTGAGGTACGTCTTGACCTCCAGGTTCTCCTTGATCGTGTCGGCGTCGAAGGCGACGCGGCTGAAGATCTCCTCGTCGGGCGTGAAGGTGATCGTCGTGCCGGTACCGCGGACGTTTCGCTTGAGGGTCTTGAGCTTGGTGACGGGGACGCCTCGCGCGTAGCGCTGCTCGTACAGCCTTCCAGCGCGTTTGACCTGCGCGACGAGCGAGACCGAGAGGGCGTTCACGACCGAGGAACCCACGCCGTGCAAGCCGCCCGAGGTGATGTAGCTGGAGCCGTCGAACTTGCCGCCCGCGTGGAGTGTAGTCAGGATGACTTCGACGGTCGGCACCTTCTTCGTCGGGTGCTTGTCGACGGGGATGCCCCGGCCGTTGTCCGTGACGGAGATCGTCTGGCCGTCCTTGTGGAGCGTCACCTCGATGAGCGAGGCGTAGCCGTTCGTCGCCTCATCGACGGCGTTGTCCACGATCTCCCAGACGAGGTGGTGCAGCCCGGCCTTTCCGGTGCCGCCGATGTACATGCCGGGGCGCTTTCGGACGGGTTCGAGGCCTTCGAGGACCTGAATGTCAGCACCAGTGTAGGTCGTGTTCTCCGTAGTGGCAGCCATGGTGTCGAGAGCGTTCGGCGAAAGGTAACGGGGCGCGGTGCCAGGGATATGGCACGGGTTCGGGTCGCGACCGCTCCCGCTCGCCTCGGGCTACCCTCCCCGCCTCGGTACCGAGGCGGAGAGAGCCACCCGGGGGAACCGGACCCCGGCGCTCTCGCTTCGGGTGTCCGCCTCACCTGACAGCCCTCATGCCCCTCCCCTCTTCTCCCGACGCCATCCCGCAGGCCTTCGCAGACGCCTGGAACGCTCGCGACCCCGACGCTCTCGCGGCCCTCTTTGACAGCGACGCGACGTTTGTCAGCATCGTCGGGCTCTGGTGGCACGACCGCGAGGCCATCCGCGCGGCACACGCCTACGGTCTCCGCGAGCTGTTTTCGGAGTCTCGGCTTCGAGTCGGCCGTCGCGTCGTCAAAGACCTCGCGCCGGGCGTGGCGCTGGTGCAAGCCCGGATGCGGCTGGACGGGCAGACCGCCCTCGGCGGGGTCGCGCAGCCGGGCGTGCGGCATACGGTGTTCTCGTTTGTCGCCCGCGAGATCACCGAGGCGGGCCGTGTCGTAGGCTGGCGCTGTGCCTCGGGCCACAACACGGACGTGGTAGCGGGCGCAGAGACCCACATTCGCGACACCGACGGCCGGTTGCTCGGCGCGGACTACCGTTCGGGACGGGTGTCCTCGTAGAACGGATTCTCCGACGGCGTGTCGAGGCCGAGGTACATCCGGCTCATGCGGACGTAGTGCGCGGCGTTGGCCCGGTTGCGCTCCACCTCCGCCTCGGTGAGCGCGCGGACCACCCGGGCAGGCGAGCCGATCACGAGCGAGCGGGGCGGGACGACCGCGTTCATCGTCACGAGGGCGCCCGCCCCTACGAGCGAGCCCTCGCCGATCACCGCGCCATCCAGCACGATGGCCCCCATCCCGATCAGCACGCCGGCCTCGATGGTGCAGCCGTGCACCACCGCGTTGTGCCCGATCGTCACACCCGCACCGATTCGACAGGGGTGCGTCCCGCGCGAGACGTGGACGGTGGCGTTGTCTTGCACGTTCGAGCCCGCGCCTACCTCGATCCAGTGCACATCGCCTCGGAGGCTGGCGCCGAACCAGACGCTAGCACCGTCACCCAGCGTTACGTCGCCGACGAGGGCGGCCGTCTCGGAGACGTAGACGTCGTGCCCGAGGCGGGGCGAGCGGCCGATAAAAGAGTCGAGCATGAGGGGAGCAGTGGGTGTCTTTGGGACTACGCGGGATGAACCATGGCGGGGTGAACGATGGCGACCTGGACATCCATCACGTTCGTGTGCGTCGGCCCTGTGCGCACGAGTCCGTCGAGCGCATCGAAAAAGGCGTACGCGTCGTTGCGTGCGAGGTAGTCACCCAGGGACAGGCCACGGGACCGAGCCTGCACGGCTGTGAGAGGCGTCGCCCATGCGCCCGCCGCATCCGTCGGCCCGTCGATGCCATCGGTGCCACCGGAGAGAACGACGACCGAGCGAGCGGTACCGTCGAGTTCGAGTGCTGCCGCGAGCGCCACTTCCTGGTTGCGCCCGCCCCGACCCTCGCCGGTGACGGTCACGGTTGTCTCTCCGCCCCACAGCAGGCAGACTGGGCTGTCCGCCTCGACCGCGAGAGCATCGCGTGCCAACTGACGCCCCACTTCCCGAGCTTCGCCCGCGACAGACTCGGGGTGAAGAGCTACCGTGTACCCGAGTCGCTCTGCTTCGCGGTGTGCCGCTTCGAGGGCGTCTCGGTTCGACCCGATGAGTTCCGTCCGCACGTGCCCGACGCCCGACCACCCGGGTATCCGGTCCGTCTTGAGAAGCGCTTGCACCGACTCCGGTACTCGGTCGATCAGGCCAAATCGCCTGAGGACGCCGAGCGCATCCGCACGCGTCGTTGGGTCGGGCACGGTCGGACCGCTGGCGATCGTGGTGAGATCGTCTCCGACCACGTCCGAGATGACGAGAGCCAGAACCGTCGCGGGGTGAGCCGCTCGGACGAGGCCCCCACCGCCCGTTCGCGAGAGCTGCCGCCGGACGATGTTGATCGCGTGGATGTCAGCTCCGCTGGTCAGGAGCAGCCGGAACGTCTCCTGCGCATCGTCGAGAGAGATCCCGTCCGCGAAGGCGGGCCAGAGCGACGATCCTCCCCCGGAGAGTGCGACGACGAGGAGGTCGTCCCCACCGAGACTATCGGCCAAACGTAAGACCCGTTCCGTCGCGCGAATACCGGCCTCGTCTGGGACGGGATGCCCGGCTTCTACGACCTCGACTCGGTCCGGGGGCTGTTGACCTGCCGGAAACGTCGCCCGGTAGCCGTGCGGGACCACGACGAGGCCATCGTCCAACACCCCACCGAGCCGGTCTTCCAGAACCCCTGCCATCGCCATCGATGCCTTCCCGGCCCCGACGAGAACGACACGGCGAAACGCGGACGGGGGGCGGTCGAGGAGACGACCGAGGTGGACAGAGCGCAGCAGGTCTCGCGGCTGTGCCCCCGCGATGGCAGCCTGGAAGACGGCCTTCGCATCAGCGACCGACTGTGCTCTCGGAGGAGTTCGCATAAAGAGGGCGCGGGTGTCGGTTCAGGCCAGCCGAGGGATCGCGACCAGTACACCCAGCATCAGAATGAAGTACCCGATGAGCAGCGCGTAGACCGGACGCCACGCCCGCTCCCGCTCCAGCAGCGAGCCTTCGGCCCACACGGTGTACGGCGTCGGATCAGGCGGGGCCGTCTCGGCTTGAGCGCTCAGGCGGCTTACCAGGGCCGCGACGCCCGCCGCCACTCCGCACCCGACCGCGTTCCACCACATCCAGTAGATCTCTGGGAAGGCGATCCACTGTACGAGGTTAAAGCCGACCCCGACGAGAATCCCGACGAGCAGTCCCCTCGCCTCGACTCGCCGGGAGAGAACGCCCACCAAGAACGCCGCCAGAACGGGGCCAAAGAAGGCGGACCCGATCTTGTTGATCCCCTCGATTACCGTGTCGGAAATCTCACCGACGACGAATGCGAATCCCGTGATGAGCACACCCCAGGCCACGGTCGTCAGCTTGCTCCACTGGAACCGGCTGGTCTCACTCGGGAGCCGCGAGTCCAAGAAGTCGCGCATGGTGGCAGCCGAGAGCGAGTTGAGGGCGGAGTCGAGGCTGGACATCGCCGCCGAGAGCAGCGCGGCGAAGAGCAGAGCCCGCAGGCCGGTCGGCAGGTTGAGCAGGATGAACTGCGGGATGAGGAAATCGGGGCGGTCAGCCGGGACGCTGGCCTGGAGTTCTGGCGATGCTGCATAGGCGGCATACGCCGCGATCCCCAGTGCAGCATAGAGCAACGTCAGCGGGAAGCGAGCCAGTCCGTTGAGCAGAAGGGCCAACTTGGCCTCGCGGATCGACTTGGCGGAGAGCTCACGCTGGACCTGGCTCTGGTCCGTACCGTAGTAGGAGGCATAAAGAAAGAAGCCGCCGAAAAGGAAGGCCCAGAACGGAACGTCCCCTCCATCGCCCAGCCCCGTGGAGAGATCGAGAGTCTGGAGGCGCTCGGCGGGCAGGGCGCCGAGCATGGCGCCGAGGCCGCCCACCTCGGCGGCGGCGTAGGCGATGCACACGACGATCCCGCCGAGCAAGATCACCATCTGGATCACGTCCGAATAGACGACCGCCGTGATGCCGCCGATCGTGTCGTAGAGGATCGTCACCGCGCCGATGATCAGGATCGTGACCCAGAGTGGGGTGCCGAGGCACACTGAGAGCACGATGCCGCTAGCGTAGACCCCGACGCCGGTCGCCAGTCCCCGGCTCACGAGGAACACCCCGCTCACCAGCGTCCGAACCGACGCCCCAAACCGGAGCTCCAGGTACTCGTACACGCTGACCAGTTTCAGGGCGCGAAACGTCGGAATCAGCAGCACCATCACGAGGATCATCGCGAGGGGTACGGCCAGCTCGTACTGCAGCCACGTCAGTCCCCCACCTTCGCGGAGCGCGATGAAGGCAGGGATCGAGATGAAGCTGATGGCCGAGGTCTGCGTCGCCATCGTCGAGATGCCCACGGCCCACCACGGCAAACTCCTGCCGCCGACGTAATAGTCCTCCTCGTCCTTTTGGCCCCGGCCCAGGTACACGCTGAGGCCGATCATGCCCATCAAGTACGCGATGATGATGATCCAGTCCAGCGGGGTCATGACGAGATCCGTGTTGGTCTACACACGGGAGGCCCCAGTACGATACCTCCGGCCTCGATCCACGCTGTGGGATGCCGCTGGCTCGGTAGGAAACACGCCGAGTCTTGTGGAGGGCTGAGGTCGGCCATCACGCGGATCTCGGTATGCCCCTGTGCAAGAGATCGAGCGCACACGCAGCCGTCCACGAGAAGGCTCCCCCGCCATAGCCCGCGCTCAGCGTCGGGACGATGGACTTCTGCGACTCGAAGTACTCGTAGAACCCCAGGCGGCTGATGAGTTCGATCAGGTCAGAGCGCACGATACGCGCCGTGTCGGTAAACCCGTACCGCTGTAGACCTTGGTAGATCATCCAGTTCATCTGGGGCCAGATCGGCCCTCGCCAGTATCGTTTGGAGTCGAACGAGGGACTCTCGACGTCAAAGCTCGGGCAGAGGTAGAACCCCCGTTCGTGGAGAGACTGGAGGTCGTCGCGGAGGAAGCGAGCTTGTTCGAAGGACGGGGCACCAGCGTACAGTGACGCCAGACCCCCGATTTCCTTGAAGGGAATGGCATGTCCGCCCCGGATATCATGGGACGTGAAGGTGCCCACCTCAGGGTTCCAGAGCTTCTCTCGGAAGCAGGGCACGGACTGCTGCTGCCACTCTTCCACCTCACCTACGTCGAGCCCGAGCCGCTTGCCGATGGCGATGAGGCTCTCGTTCGAGCGGATGAGCGCTGCGTTTATCAGGGTGTCTTGGACGAGAAACGGGCTCTCTTCGAAGAGACCGGGCCCGTCGTACCGATGCCTCTTGCCGAGCAGGAGGAGGTAGACGTACCGGTCGTACTGGGACGAGGTGGGGCGCTCGTCGGTAGAGGCGAGATCGGTGTCCCGTCGGACATAGTCGGGCAAAAAGCCCTTCTCGATTTCGATCCGGTCGAGGGATTCATCCCACAAGGGGGAGTTGTCCCGCCCGGACTCCCAGGGGTGGAAGATGAACGTAAGGCCCTCCCTCTCGGGATCGCGGTAGGAGTAGAAGAACCGGTGACTCGCGACGATTCGCGGGAAGAGGTTGCGCGCGAACGCCCGGAGGTCTCCATCGTCTGGACGCTCGTCCAGCAGGTTCTCCAGGACGAAGCCATGCACCGGCGGCTGAGTGATTCCAGATGTCTTCGGCCGTTGCGGAGCCCCTGAGTTGACGTGACTTCCCCAGACATCGTGCCCCGGGAAGTACGTGTCCGCAGTCTCATCGTGGAAGACGATGTGGGGGACCATCCCATTCTCCCACTGGCTCGCGAACAGCGACTCCAACTCCTGAATGGCGCGCCCAGGATGGACGTGAAGGTGCCCGATGCTTGTGAAACCGGAGTCCCAGTTCCACTGGAACGGATAGAGCTTGTCTGTGGGAATCGTGAATCCGCCTCGCCAGTTGGCGTTCAGAACTCGACTGGCCTCGTCGATCAGGCGCTCTCGATCAACCGTCAGCATGCGTCTGTACCCATCGACAGGAGCGGGCGCCGAACAGAAGCGGATGAGCCCATCGCGACGGCGCTTGTGTTGGAAGGATCGGTCACAGGATGGAGCACGTCTGCATAGTACGCCGCCAGCGTCTGAGCAGTAGCAAACTCCCGACAATCGGCCACATCGTTCTCGCCACCACCCCGCCCGCCTCGGTGCCGAGGTGGGCCCGGTCGCCCAGTGAGTAGTGAGCGCCGCTCACCTGTGGGAACCGCCTGCAGAAAACGACTTCGGGGCCGCGTAGCCTCTCATTCCCTCTTTCATTCCCTCTTTCGCCTTCACGAACCGCGAGCAGACCGCCGCGTTGCACTCGCCTCCTCTTCGCCGTCCGCACCCGTGGCCGACATTGACATCTCTCGCCCTCACTCCATCGGCCTCGCAGCCGCCCGCGATGCCGCCGACGCTGTCGGACGCCAGCTGCGCGAGGAGATGGGCGCTCGGGCAGAATGGAACGAGAACACGCTGCGCGTCAGGGGACGAGGCGTTCGGGGCGAGATCCAGGTGACAGATGCCGCCGTCCGTGTCACCGCTCGGCTAGGACTGATCGCCAGGCCCTTCCGCAACACCATCCAGCGCGAGATCGAAGAGCAACTCGACCGCTCCCTCTCCGCTTCCGCCTGAACAGGCTCCTGCCATGCGCGCCGTCCGCGAGTTCGTCCTCGACCGTCTCTACCCTCGTGCCATCGAGGGCCTACCCGGCCTCGGCACACCGGCGGAGTTCGCCGCCACGTATTACAGCGACGACGACTCGCCTCGCGAGAGAGGCGAAAAGCTCGTCCGGGCTCACATCGCGCTCTCTTCCGCAACCGGCTTCGCGAGCGGACTCGGCGGGTGGGCGACGCTTCCGCTGACCCTTCCCGCTAACCTCGGCGGCGTGGCGCTGATCCAGATCCACATGGCGGCGAGCGTCGCGGCCCTGGCGGGCAAGAACCCGTCTGACGATCTCACACGCTCGCGCGTGATGGAGTGCCTCATCGGTGCCTCTCCGAACCCGGAAGAGGGACCCGTTCGCAACGCCGAGCAGGAAACGTGGGACCGCGTCGGTCTCAAGCTGGCGGAGAAGGGCCTCAACACCGCGATCTCGCTCGTCGGCACAGCCGCCAGTTGGGGCGCGAAGACGGCCGCGACCTCCCTCGCGAAGCGCCGCCTGCTGCGCGGCATCCCGCTGGTGGGCGGCTTCATCGGCGCCCTCTCCGATGGGTTCACCACGCGGCAGGTCGCCCGCAACGCCCTCGACATGTTCCTCGACGACGGCGGCATCCGCGAGCCTGCCGACTTTCCTCCAGCCTCTGGCGATGGCATGCCGGAGGGCACGCCGACCCCGGAGCCCTCCGAGCCGTCCGAGGCGTGACTCCTCCCGCCTCGCGCCCGAGGCGGACACCCTCCCCCTGCATGGATCCCCTCCCGACCGATACCCACAGGGCCGAGATCACGGCCACCATCGACGAACTAGAGACCGGCCTCCAGCAGTTGCCGCTGTCCAAGGGCGTCAACCGCATCGACGACTGGAAGCGCGAGATCGAAGCCACGGGCAGAGGCGATCTGCAACCCATCGCCGATGGGCTCGGCGAGTTGCACGAGGCTTTGACGGGTGAGGGCGTCAACGGCACGACGGTCGGGGCGATCCTCGTCCGCCTCGGCGAGCAGACCGAGGCGAGTGCCGAGGCCGCAGACGCATCGCTCCAATCCAGCCTTCGCCGACTGGGCTCGTTGCTTCGCCATGCAGGGTCGGCCCTACGCAGATCGTAGGCGTTTCCCCTCCACGCGCCCCTTACGGCGCTGCCTACTCTGGCCCTGTGAGCAGGACGCGAACGACACCGGGGCGGACGTTGCCGCGACCCGCTCAGGCCGGGCGATGGTCCGCTTGCTACCGTTTCGACTCCTCCTCTTCCCACACGGGCCGAATGGACCGATCTTGTGCCGTCCTCCCTCCTCGACACATGCGTTTCCTCCTCGCCACCCTCGCCCTCCTGCTCGCGCTCCCGCTCGTAGGCTGCGATTCCACCAGCAACGTCGCCGAGTGCCCGAACGGCACCGACTGCTCCGATCCGCTGATCGATCCCGACACGGTGGACTTCGACGACGTCGCGGAGGTGGACTTTGAGCGGTATGTCCGCGCGATCCTCGTCGGGCGCGATGCTCTCTCCCCCGTCGCAACGGACGCCACGGCCGACCCTGAGAGCGTCACCTACGCGGCCGTGCTAGAGGCAGGCCCGAGCATGACGCTCGTCCCCTTCGACGCGGACGCGAGCCTTCTCGTTCGGTTGGCTGAAGAAGCCCTCGCCCCGGACAGCGAGAATCCGCTGCCCAACCTGAGCCGTCTGGAAGACGATGAGGTCCGCTACCTCCGCCGCTGGATCGAGGCAGGCGCACCCGACGCGAGCGGGCGGGCGGCCTACTCCGACGCGGATGTGCTCCTCTACGTCTGCAACCAGTTCGCGGGCCGCGTCAGCATTGTGGATGTGGAGCGCCAGCGCATCGTGCGGAACGTGTACTTCGAGGAGTTGGGACAGCCTGCGGACGCCAAGCCGCACCACGTCATCGCACAGCCTGACGGCCAGGCATGGTACGTCGCGCTCATCTCTGGCGACGGCGGTGGGTCCGTCCTCAAACTCTCCTCGGATCTCACGATGGACCCGGCCGAGGACGGCTACCTCCTCGCGAGTGAGATGCCACCGGACGGCGAGGGCACTTTCCAGAAGCCCGGCATGCTGGCCTTCGACGCCGCCACGCCGCGCCTCTTCGCGGGTCGCTCCTTCTCCGCTGACCCGACCTCCTCGGGCATCGGCCGTTTCGACGTGAGCACGCTCGCCTTTGAGACTATCCAAACGCCGGACGTACACCCGCATGCTCTCGGCGTCTCGCGCGATGGTCGCTTCATGTTCACCGCCGGTCTCACGGCGCAGAGTGCCCGTACCCCCGCGTACGTCTTCGATGCGGAGACGGGCGACCTCGTGGACCAAGAGTTGATCGACGGCGCCCTCGCGTTCGTCCAGTACGCCGTCTCGCCGGACGGGGAGACGGTCGTCCTCAGCTCGCAGCTCGGCTCCGGGGTCTACGTCTTCGACTTCGACACCGAGGCGGGCGACCTCACGCTCCGAGGGGAGGTCGAGACTGGGGAGCAGCCGTGGCACCCCATCTTCTCGCCGGACGGATCGCTCGTCTACGTCCCGAACCGGATGTCCAACACCGTTAGCGTCGTTGACCACGCGTCGCTCTCCGCGAACAGAACCATCTCCAACCCCGTCGGAGGTCCATTCTCGCAGCCGCACGGCAGCGCGATCTCGGCAGACGGCTCAGTCCTCTTCGTCTCCAGCCGCAACTTCAACATGCCCATGATGAACATGGCACCCGCCGGTGGGATGGATCACGACGGCATGAGCGGAATGGACCACTCACAGATGGGCGATGACGAGATGGATCATTCCGGTATGGACCACGGCGCGATGGACCATGACACCATGGAGGACAGCGCGATGAGCGGCGGCATGAGGATGGCCGAGATCGCGTGGATGCCTTTCATCCGCTTCCTCGACTCTGACGGAGAAGCCGAGTCTGCAGACCTCTACGGCAACGTCGCGATGATCGACACGGCCACGGGGGACATCCTGGGCGTGATCCAGACGGGCCGCTTCGCGTCCGGCCTCGCGATCTACGACCCCCGCTAGTCAGTCTCTTCTCCGCACGCCCTCACCCGCTCCACACGTGCGCATCTTCCTCTCCTTCGTCGCGCTGGCCGTTCTCCTCGGCGGCTGCGCGTCCGCGCCTCCCATGGAAGCCCAAGCCCAGGCTTCCTTCTCTCCAGACGACTTCCAGCGCACCCCCACGCCCTTCCCTGTGGAGTTGGACGGTGCGGACCTCCCGGTCCCCTTCACGGGCGGCTTCTGGGCTCCCGTGCCTCAGTTGGTCGATCTGACCGGAGACGGCATCGCCGACCTCGCGGTAGCTGTCGGAGGGGCTGGGATCGGAGTGTTCGAGAACGCGGGCGGTGAGTGGATCTGGCGTACAGGAGCGCTCGATGGCATCCGCACAGGCCCCTGGTTCCGGTTTGTGGACGTGGATGCGGACGGCGACCCGGACCTGTTCACGCGGGGCACGCCCGGACGCGTGCGCTATTTCGAGAACGTGGGAACCGCCTCGGAGCCAATCCTTGAACTCCGGGCCGACCCGCTCCTCGCAGTCGGAGGCTCCCCCGTCCAGATCGAGGACACGACCGTTCCATCCTGGGGCGATGGTGACGGCGACGGCGATCCCGACATCATCGCGGGCAAGGCCGATCTGGGCACGATCACCTACTACCGCCTGGACGGGATGGAGAACAGCATCCCCCAGTACGACCGAATCACGGAGAACTGGGAAGGCATCCAGATCTTCGAAGGGCAGCCGCAATGCGTCGAGACCATCAGCGCGAACGGCTTCCCCTCGCCTCTGGGCCGCCCGACGCGTCACGGCGCGAACGCCACGGCCTTCGTGGACATCGAGAACGGCGGTGGCCCCGAACTGATCTGGGGCGACTTTTTCACTGAGCGGCTCTTCTATTTCCTCAACGTCGGCACGGCGGAAGATCCAGATCTGGATCTCGTGACGCAGAGCTACCCGATGGGCGAGGGCACCCCGGGAGCCCAGAACGCCCCCGCCTTCGGCGATACGGACGGTGACGGCGACCTCGACCTTCTCGTAGGCGTGCTCGGCGGCCTGTGCGTCTCCCCAGTCACGGGGACGAACAACCTCGTCTTCTTCGAGAACACTGGCACACCGACTTCGCCGGACTTCTCGCGCGAGACCACCCAGCTCATTCGAGGCATCGATGAGGGCCGACGCTCCGTCCCCGCCCTCGCAGACATCGACGCCGATGGAGACCTCGACCTCGTCGTCGGCGATGGCAACACAGACGCCAACCTAGCGCTCTACCGCAACGAAGGGTCCGCCACCGCGCCCCGGTTCGTGATGGAAGACGCCGACTGGCTCGGCCTGGAGTACGACTTCGGAGGCTATGCACCCGTCTTCGGCGACATCGACGGAGACGGCGACCTCGACCTCCTCGTCGGTGGCTTCAACGGCCGGATGGCCTATCTAGAGAACACGGGCACGGCGACCTCGGGCACGTGGGAGCTTCGCGAGACCCGCTTCGGCGGAATCGATGCCGGGCAATACTCCCGCCCCACCCTCGCCGACATCGACGGAGACGGCGACCTCGACCTCGCCATCGGCGAGAGCAACGGGCGCGTGTTCCTCTACCGCAACATCGGCTCCGCGAGCGCGCCGGAGTTCGAGACCAAGTCCAACGGCCAGCCGGAGCAGGCGGACCTCAACTTCCGCGATGCCATCGGACTTCCCGGCGACGTAGGCCAGGAGAGCAGCCCCGCTCTCGCGGATCTCGACGGGGACGGCGACCTCGACGCTCTCGTGGGCACCTCCACAGGCCAGATCCAACTCTACCGCAACACCGGCACCGCCACCGCCCCAATGTTCGAGAGCGTCGGGGAGGTCAACGCGGAGCGCCTCACGACTACCCCTCGCGCCGCCGACCTCTCCGGCGATGGCGTACCCGACATCCTCTCCGGCGCCGACTCCGGCGGGCTTCTGTATTGGACCGGAACCCTCGACGTCTCGGTCGCCCCCGGCCCAGCGGCAGCCCCCTCCATCGTCGCCTTCCCAAACCCATCGACAGGCGAAGTCCGGCTTTCCTTTGGTCGGCAGGCCCGGGGCGATCTCATCGTGCGCGATGTACGAGGTCGCGAGATCCGCCGCTTGCTGGTCTCGGACGATACGGCCACCTGGGACGGACTCAACGAGGCGGGCGAGGCGGTCCCTGCTGGCGTCTATCTCGTGGGCCTCGCGGAAGGCGAAACCGTGCGTGTGACGCTCGCGCGGTAGGTCCTCATAGCCAGCGCTTGACCTTGAAGTACACGAGCGTGAACGCCGTCACGAGCGCGAGGAGGATGAGGAACGTCGGGTAGGCGTACGGGAGGTGTAGCTCCGGCATCCGGTCGAAGTTCATCCCGTAGAGCCCGGTCAGGAACGTCAGCGGAAGAAACACCGCACCGATGACGGTGAGTGCCTTCATCACCTCATTCTGCCGCATCGAGACGGCCGAGAGGTAGAGATCGGAGAGGCCCGCGAGGACGTCGCGAAGCGTTTCGAGCGCGTCCGCCGCTTGCACGCAATGGTCCTGTACGTCGCGCAGGAAGACCTGAGTTTTCTCCGTAACGAACGGGCTCTCATCACGGATGAGCGTCGAGATCACCTCGCGAAGAGGCCAGACGGCGCGCCGCACGACGAGGATCTCGCGGCGGAGCCCTGCGATGGCAGCGCGAACGCTCGGCCCGGGGTCTCCGAGGACGGCCTCTTCGAGCGCCTCGGTAGCGTCGCCGAGGCGCTCGACGGTCGCGAAGGCTGCGTCCATGAGCACGTCCAGCAACGCATACAGGAGGTAGTCGGCGCCTTCTCCTCGGACGCGCGAGCCGTCGGTCGCGATGCGTTGGCGGACCGCGTCGAACACATCGCCCGCGCGCTCCTGGAACGAGAGCAGGAAGCCATCCCCGAGAACGAAGGCGACCTGTTCCACTTCGCCGGTCCTCGGATGCACCATCCGCGCGACGACGAAGGTGTGCCGCGCATACACCTCCACCTTCGGTCGCTGTGTGGTGTGGACGAGGTCTTCCTGAACGAGGGGGTGCAGGCCGAAGGCATCACCGAGAGCCGCAATCGCGCGCGTGTCCTTGACCCCGTTGACGTTGATCCACGTCACGCCCGGCCCAGTGGCGAGGTGCGCGAGGGCGTCCGCCTCGGCGTCGCTGACCTTCGAGATGGTCTTCGTCTCCGCCCAGTTCGGGGTGTAGTGCCGGATCTCGGCTGTGGCGGGCTCTGCGTCGGTCAGGTGAACGAGCGTCCCCGCCGGGACACCCATTTCTCCGTTTCGACGCTCCACGAGCCGTGTGTGTGGCCGACCGAGAAGCCGGAACGGTAGTTGGACGAGGCGTCCAGCCTCATCCAGGAGCACGCGAGCCTCGCCGCGCGTTAGCTCGGCCTGCCTCCGCGCAGCCTCGCGGAGGTTCTCCGTAGGAGTTGCCACGGTTTATCGGAGGCCCTCGGTGCTCTTGGCGACCTGATCTGCGAGCCGCTGGATCTCCGCACTGTCCGTAGCGGCATCCGAGGCCGCCGCCGAGGCGGGCGGAGCCGTGGTCGTCGGGGCTGGCGCTGCCTCAGTAGTCTTTCCCCCCACGGCGGCTAGCTGCTTCTCTGCCTTCTTGGCGCGACGCTTGGCGGAGAACGCCCCGGGAACCGCCGCGAGGTAGCCGAGGGCGAGACCTAAGATCCACGCCCCGAGAACGGTCCAGAGCTTGATACCGAAGATCGAGGTCCCAATAAAGGGAACGGCAAACTCGATCTCTTCGAGGTTGGTCGGCTGCGTGGCGAAGAGGATGCCGCCGAGCGCGACGATGACGATCAGGATGAGGGCGAACCGCATATAGTCGTGGTGGGAAGGCGCCTAAAGAGTACGACACGGTCCCTTGTCCGTTCGCGCGGAGCCGCCCCTTGGTCCCGAAGCCGCCGCGAAAACGGACTGTTGGGTCGAGAAGCGGCAATCTGAAAGAAAGATGAGGGGCACTGTTATATCCGCGAAACTCGTGTGTCTAGGGTGGCGCCTCTGGCAGCGCCGGTGTGAGTACCGGTCGTGGTGTCGGGCGGCGTGCGTTACCGGCTCGTGGTGGGGCCTGTGGTAGCCACGCCGCCCGTCTTGTTCTCAGGACCGAACGGCACGGCGACCGGCTCGTGGTGGAGCCCATGGTCGCCGTGCCGTTCGTCTGTTCTGGCGGCTAGCTTCGGCGGCACCACTTCTCCCTTTCGTGTCTCGCCCCCGCGTCTCCGTCGTCATCGTCACCTGGAACGGGCGCGAGTTGCTGGAACGGTTCCTCCCGTCGGTCCTCGCGACGGACTACCCAAGCGTCGAGGTCGTCATCGCGGACAACGACTCTTCGGACGGGACAGCCGAGTGGCTACGCGAGCACCACCCCGAGATCGTCGTCGTACGGCACGCTGAGAATCTGCTCTTCGCGGCGGGCAACAACGAGGCGGTCCCTCACGCGACGGGCGACGTGCTGGTGTTCCTCAACAACGACGTGGAGGTCCCGCCCGGCTGGCTGACACCCCTCGTGGACGCGCTCGAACAAGACCCACGCCTAGCGGCCGTTCAGCCCAAGCTTCTCCAACTCGACCGCGAAACCTTCGAATACGCGGGAGCGGCGGGCGGATTTCTGGATCTCTACGGCTTCCCGTTCACGAGGGGTCGCCTCTTCGAAATTCTCGAACCGGACACCGGACAGTACGACACGCCGCGCGATGTCTCCTGGGCGACCGGCGCAGCCCTCGCCATCCGCCGCGACGCCTTCACCGAGGCGGGGGGGTTCGATGCCTCGTTCGGGATGCACATGGAAGAAATCGATCTGTGCTGGCGTCTTTGGCGCGAGGGCTGGCGCGTCCGGTGCGAGCCCGCGAGTGAGGTCTATCATCTCGGCGGAGCCTCGCTTCCGCGTGGTAGCGCGCGGAAGACGTACCTCAACTACCGGAACGGGCTCGTGATGCTCGCCAAGAACCTGCCTCGCGACGAGGCGAGGCGTGTCCTCCGCGCGCGCAGGGCATTCGATGCTGTTGGGGCGGTCCGCCTCGCGGCTTCCGGGAGCATGGCTGAGGCGCGGGCCATCCGCGAGGGCTGGCGCGATGCGACGGCACGCATCCCGGCAATCACCTCACCGCCTCTAGGAGAGCCGCAGCCTCCGATGTACCAGCGCTCGGTCGTCGTGGATCACTTCGCGCGGGGGCGGAACACCTTCGCGAGTCTACGCGAGGAGGCTTTTACCTCTGGCGGCTCGGCCACAGCACCGCTGCGATAGACCCGAGGACGACCATCATCCCGACAACCGCAAGGGGCACAGGGACTTCGCGGAACAGGACGAGCGCGAGAAGTGCCGACACGACCGGCTCCACCAGTGAGAGCAGCCCCACCGTCGCGGCGGGGAGGTACTTGACCGAATACGCCAACGCACCGTGGCCGAGTAGGCCCGGCCCGAGTGCCATCGCGAGACAGAGGCCCAGGGTCGGGAGGTCCAGCGCCAGAGGGATACCGCCCACAACGGCCACCGTCAGTGTGACCACCAGCACGACGACGTTGATGGGAAAGAAATAGGCCCCGAACCCGACCCGCTGACGGACGGCTCGCCCGACGAGCAGGTAGATCGCAATGCAGAGCGCCGCGCCAAATGCGAGTGCGTTGCCGAGCGCAGCCTGTGGAAAGACCCCGCCGCGCGAGTCCCCCACACCGATCAGCACCGCACCGGCCACCCCGAACAAGATCGCGATCCATGTCGTCCGTCCCGGACGCTCCTTGAGCAACACAACCCCGAGAAGTGCAATGAAGAGCGGGCTCATCGTCACGAGCACAGTCGCACTGGCGACGCTCGTGAACGCCAGGGACGCGAACCAGCCGAGGAAGTGGAACGCGAGGAGCCCTCCTGCTGTCACGAGCAGCCCCACGTCACGGCGGTCGAGCGTTCGGAAATCGGAACGCGCCTCGCGGCCGAGACCGATGGGAGCGAGAAGTGCCACTGTGAAGATGAGTCGCCAGACGACGAGCGTTCGAAAATCCGTCGTCTCCTCGACGCCTGCGAGACGGATCAGGATGGCACTCGCGCCGAGCGTCGCGAGGCCGACCCAGAGCACGACCCAAACCCGAGCCGGGACCGACGCGGTCACTAGCGGAGGCGGTCCATGCTCTTGACGAGCTTGATGTCCGCATCCACGCCCCGCTGTGCGAGGCGGAGGAGGACGTAGGCCACCACGGGGGCGAGTGCGAGGAGATACGCCCCCTGCGTCGCCGCGATCTCGGGATCGCGGAGGAACAGCCCGCCTACGGCCGCTGCGACGGTCAGGAGCGTCGCGATCTGCGCGACGAGGATGATCTGGCGTTGACGGGATCGGTCTTTGAACAGCGCCACGGCGACAAAGGCAATCGCGGCAGAGGCACCTGCGAGGCCGAGGCCGACCGAACCGAGCCAGGACATATCAGCGCGGATCCCCGCAGACCACACGTCAGAGAAGACGGCGAAGACAACTAGGAGGGCGCCACCGAGGAGGAGGTAAAGAGATTGGATGCGCTGGAGCATCTCGAAGCGGAGTCGGGCGAGAGAAAACGAGAGGGTCCGCCTCGGCAGCAGCGCCGAGGCGGACCGGGTCAGGCGCGAGCGCGCACGCGGGCTGCGAGGTGATCGGCGAACTCGGACGTGGTAGAGGTGCCGCCGAGGTCGGCCGTGAGGTGCGTGCCCTCCGCGTAGACCTCGTGCAGGCTCGCGCGGACGGCATCCGCCGCCTCGGTCTCGCCGAGATAGCGGAGCATCATCACGCCGGAGCGGATCAGCGCCGTCGGGTTGGCGATGCCCTTCCCGGCGATGTCGGGCGCCGAGCCGTGAACGGCCTCGAAGAGCGCGCAGTCCTCGCCGATGTTGGCGGAACCGGTCACACCCAGACCGCCGACGAGGCCCGCCATCAGGTCGGAGAGGATGTCCCCGAACATGTTGGTCGTGACGATGCAGTCGTAGGTCTCAGGCCGGATCACGAGTTGCATCGCCATGTTGTCGATGATGCGGTCATCGAAGGTGATCTCCGGGTGCTCCGGCGCGATCTCCCTTCCGATCTCCAGAAAGAGCCCCCCGCTCTTCTTGAGGATGTTGGCCTTATGCACCAGCGTGAGGCGCTTCCGGCCTCGGCGCTCAGCGTCATCGAACGCGAACCGCACGATTCGCTCGCTCCCTCGCCGCGTGATGCGGTTGATCGAGTCGGCGATCTGGTTGCGCTCGTCGAAGTACTCGATGCCCGCGTAGAGACCTTCCGTGTTCTCGCGATAGAGCAGAAGGTTGACGTCCTCGAATCGTCCCCCTACGCCCGGCAGCGTCTCGCAGGGACGTACGTTCGCGAAGCAGTCGAAGCGCTGGCGGAGCGCCACGTTGATGCTGCGGAAGCCTGCGCCGACGGGCGTCGTGAGCGGGCCCTTCAATGCGAGGCGAGTCCGTTCGATGCTCTCGACCGTCGCCTCGGGGAGCGGATCGCCTGTCGCCTCGAAGGCGGAGACACCCGCGAGTTGTTCGTCCCAGTCGAACGCGACGCCGGTCGCTTCGAGAACCGTGACGGTGGCTCGGACCACCTCGGGACCGATGCCATCGCCGGGGATGAGAGTTGCAGGGTAGGCCATGGGTGCAGATGAGTGTGCGCGAAGCTACCGAGGGGCCTTTCGTACCAGGCCCCAGCGCTCGTGGAATCCGGCCGAAGTGTGGCAAGGCTGGTCCACTGGGACGCTCCCCCTTTGGACGGGCCGAACTGGAGATTCACCGAGGCCAGGACTCCCATTCGGTAGCTTCGTCGGCTCTGCGAGATCAGAAATCCCCCCGATGGCCCAGATCAACGCCCCCAAGCCGCTCACCACTCCTGAACAGCGCGCGGAAGAGCGCCAAGACCGATTTCAGAACACGGTCCTGAGTGCTCGTACACTCTACGAGACCAACAAGACGCTCGTCATCGGTGCCACTGCAGGCATCCTGGCGCTCGTCCTCGGCATCATCGGCTTCGCCTGGTGGAACAGCACCCAGAGCGCCGAGGCCGAGGAGTTGCTCGGCTCCATCCTGACCGCATACGAGACCGGAGACCTGGAGACCGCCCTGAACGGCGCTGACGGCCAGCCTGGACTTCTTGCCATTGCCAATGACTACGGCGACAAGACCGCCGCTCCGTTCTTCGCCGCCGATGCCCTCTTCCAACTCGGCCGCTACGACGAGGCCGAGGAGTACTTCCGCATGGTCGATCTTGGCGGTCTCTTTGGCGCGAGTGCCATGGCCGGTCTCGGATCCGTCCATGAGATGCGGGGCGAACTGGCCGAGGCGGGCGCACAGTACGAGCGTGCCGCTGATGCCTTCGAGGGCGAGGCCACAGCCCCCGGCTACCTCCTCGACGCCGGGCGCGCCTTTGAGGGGGCTGGAGACATGGCCGCAGCCGAGCGGGCCTATCAGCGCATCCTCAACGACTACGAGGACGCCCCTGAGGCGCTGACCGCATCCGTGGAGCTCGCGAGCGTCGTCGCGGCACAGAACGCGTTCGGCGAGGCCACCGGCGACATCGAGCCCGCACCTGCGCAGGACTCCACCGCGGCCGCGACGCCCGCAGCCGTCCCGGATGATGCCGCGATCCAGCAGGCACTCCAGGAGGCGATGGCGAACCAGTAAGGTCTTCGGCTTTCTTCGGCTTCCAAGGGACACATCATCGCGGTGTGTCCCTTTGTTATTCGCCCCGCCTCGGTTCCCCCGTGGGCGCCCTCACCTGATGGGTGGGATCGCCGCACTGTCCGTCGCGGTACCTTCGCGCTCTCTTCCGGCTTTCCTTCTCCCCATGCCCACTATCCTCGTTGCCGACGACGAGCCGGCCATCCGGCGCTCCCTCCGCGAGATCCTCGACTTCGAGGGATACGGCGTCTTGGAGGCCGAGGACGGCGAAGACGCACTCCAGAAGGCCAAGGCAGGCGGCATCGACCTGATCTTGCTGGATATCAAGATGCCTCGCCGCGATGGCATGGAGGTTCTTCAAGCCCTCCGTGACGCCGAGGTCGGCGTTCCCGTCGTGATGATCTCTGGACACGGCACCGTCGAGACGGCCGTCGAGGCGACCCAACTCGGCGCCGTGGACTTCCTGGAGAAGCCGCCGGACTTGAACCGCCTTCTCGTCTCGGTCCGCAACGCGCTCTCGCGAGGCGAACTAGAGACGGAGACCAAGCGCCTCCGCCAGACCGTCCGAGATGTCGGTCGCGAGTTGACCGAGATCGTCGGGGAGAGCCCGGCCATCTCGCGGGTCAAGCAGACCATCGAGCGGGTCGGCCCCACGGAGGCTCGTGTGCTCATCACGGGCGAGCCGGGAACGGGAAAAGAGCTCGTTGCGCGGTGGGTCCACGCCAACAGCCATCGCGCGGACGGCCCGCTGGTGGAGGTCAACTGCGCCGCGATCCCGTCCGAGTTGATCGAAAGCGAGCTCTTCGGTCACGAGAAGGGCGCGTTCACCGGCGCGACCAAGCAGCGCATCGGGAAATTTGAGCAGGCGGATGGCGGCACGCTCTTCTTGGACGAGATCGGCGACATGAGCCTGGATGCGCAGGCGAAGGTCCTCCGCGCGCTCCAGGAGTCCCGCATCACGCGCGTCGGTGGCGATCGTTCGATCACCGTCAACGTCCGCGTCCTCGCGGCCACCAACCGCAACCTCCGCGAGGCGGCCGAGAACCGCGAGTTCCGCGAAGACCTCTTTCACCGCCTCGCGGTCATCGAGATTGACGTGCCGCCGCTGCGCGAGCGCCGCAGCGACATCCCCGCCATTGCGCAGTACGTTCTGGGGGACGTGAGCCGCCGCAACGGCATGGAGGGCAAGAGCTTCGCGCCCGAGGCTCTGGAGCGCATGAAGCATCTCGACTGGCGCGGCAACGTCCGCGAGCTTCGCAACGTGGTGGAGCGCCTCCTCATCCTCTCGGACGGCGACGCGATCTCCGGCAGCGACGTAGAGCGCTACGTCATGCCCGGCGGCGGAGCCGGTGAGGGCATCTCCGGCCTCGTGGACCGCTTCGACTCGCTCTTCGAGTTCCGCGACACCGCGGAGAAGGTGTTCATCGAGCGAAAGTTGGACGAGAACAACTGGAACGTCTCGCAGACGGCCGAGCTGATCGGGATCCAGCGGTCGCACCTCTACAACAAGCTCAAGGACCTGGGCATCGAGCGCCCCGAGTGATGGACACCGCCCGCCCTGACGATGCCCGCCTCGCCGCCGCCGAGGCGGGCGTTCTCGCGCGAGAGCCGGTCCTCTCCGCACGCGGCCTCGTGAAACGCTACCCGACCGCCGACGGCGAGCTGGAGGTTCTTTCCGGCCTCGATCTCGACATCGTGCCAGGCGAAATGGTCGCCGTCGTGGGCGAGAGCGGGACGGGGAAGAGCACGCTCCTGCACCTCCTCGGCGCGCTGGACCGGCCGACCTTCGGCACGGTCCACTTTCGCGGCGACAACGTATTCGAGAAAGGCGATGAGGCCCTCGCCCGGTTTCGCAACCAGTCACTCGGCTTCGTCTTCCAGTTCCATCACCTCCTGCCGGAGTTCTCAGCGCTGGAGAATGTCGAGATGCCCGCACTCATCGCAGGGCGCGATTTTTCCGAGGCGCGAGTGCGCGCCCGGTCGCTTCTAGACGGCCTCGGCCTCGCAGAGCGGCTGGACCATCGGCCCAGCCAGCTCTCTGGCGGAGAACAGCAGCGGGTCGCTGTCGCCCGGTCGCTCATGAACCGTCCGGGGCTGGTTCTGATGGATGAGCCCACGGGCAACCTGGATGTGACAACCGCGACGCGCCTCCACGACGAACTCCGCCGCCTGGCGCAAGAGGAGGATGCCGCCTTCGTGATCGTGACTCACAACCCCTCGCTCGCGGCGCTGGCGGACCGGGTGCTCCGGCTGGAAGCCGGTCGCCTCCGCCCCGATAGCGCCCCTCAGGAGGCGGGGACGGAGGGCGCGTAGACGCGATTCCCCAACAGAGTCTTCGCTAACCTTCTGGTCCTCTCGCGGCGTACCTCCGCTCCACCCTCCCCCTGCGTCATGACCGAGACCCTGGACCTCCCCGTCTTTGATCTCTCTGAGATCGAGCGCGTCGGCTTCGTAGATCGCCCCGTGGACCCGACCCTCGACCTCTTCGAGGAGATCGAGCGGCTCAAGCACGAGAAGAACGCCGTCTTGCTCGCACACTACTACCAGGAGGGAGACATCCAGGACGTAGCGGACTACATCGGCGACTCCCTCGGCCTCGCGCGCGAGGCGGCCGAGACCGATGCCGACATTATCGTCTTCGCGGGCGTCCACTTCATGGCGGAGACCGCGAAGATCCTGAACCCCGGCAAGACGGTCCTGCTCCCGGATTTCAACGCAGGCTGCTCCCTCGCCGATTCCTGCCCTCCTGATGAGTTCGCCGCCTTCCGCGCGAAGCATCCGGGGCACATCGTGGTGAGCTACATCAACTGCTCAGCTGCGATCAAAGCACAGACGGACATCATCGTCACGAGCTCCAACGCGGAGCACATCGTCCGCCAGATCCCGACGGACCAGCCGATCATCTTCGCCCCCGACCAGAACCTAGGGCGATGGCTCGTAGAGCAAACCGGCCGCGAGATGGTGCTCTGGGATGGAAGCTGCATCGTCCACGAGATCTTTTCGGAGCAGGAAATCATCCGCCTGAAAATGCGCCACCCGGAGGCCCTTCTCCTCGCGCACCCAGAGTGCGAGCGCTCCGTTCTGAGACACGCTGATCACGTCGGGAGTACCGCTTCCATCCGGCGGTTCGCGATGGAGAACGAGGCCAACACCTTCATCGTCGCGACGGAGTCCGGCATTCTGCACCAGATGCAGAAGGACAGCCCGGGCAAGACGTTTATCCCAGCCCCGCCGGACAACGGGTGCGCCTGCAACGACTGCCCGCACATGAAGCTCAATACGCTGGAGAAGCTCTACCTCTGCCTGGAGCACGAGGCTCCTGAACTCGTCATGGACGAGCAGATTCGGCTTCAGGCCCTTCGCCCCATCGAGCGGATGCTGGAGATGAGCGCAGGGGTTCGGTAAACGGAGCGTGTCCGCCTCGGCAGCAACCTGGGCCGAGGCGCTTACCAGCGGTGGCGGAAGCCGATGAACGGCTGGAAGCGACGCTCCACGAGATACGAATCTGTGCCGTCGCCGCCGGAGACCCGCCGGTAGCCATAGCGTGACCGGACGAACAGGTCGGCTCCGCTGAGCGCTGGGACAGGCGTCGCGATGTCCAGGACCAGCGTGTTCTCCTCGCCGAGGTCGCCCCCGAAAAGACTCAGGAGGGCCCGAAAGCCCTGTTTTTCGAGGCCCAGTTCAAACCGTGTGTCGCCCGCACGAGCTGCCAACCGGAGACTGAAAGCCGAGAGCGGCCGGGGGCCGAAGTGGCGTCGCGCGTAGAGTAGCCCCTCGAACCGCCCGAACGCGACCGCCCGAAGGTCCGTGACCAGCGCCACGCCCCCGTTCGCACTGTCGATAGGCGTTCCAGCGAACGCGATGGGGGCCTCTGGATCGAAAAAGGAATCGGCATCGACGACCCGCTGGCGTCCTGCACCCACGGAGTAGAAGGGGCCGACGTGGCCCGGGATGAAGCGCCCCCCGGAGACGATCAGGCCCAGCCTCGCGTGGGTCCGCGCGACTGCCCCGAGGTCGGGGGCCTCGACCTCGACGCCAACGCCCACGGCGCCTCCCCTTCCGAGGAGACGTGCATACGAGACGTACGGACCGACCTCGAACCCGTCCTGAGAAAACAGAGCGCCCTGCACCGTGGCCTCCACGCCCGTGTACGAGGAGTCGCCCGAGAGAGGGAGCGAGAGATCGTGAACGGCGCCGATGGACAGCCTCAGGTCCTCCACTCTCGGCACAGAGATCCCGGTTCCGAACTCGACTTCGGCGCCTGCGACACTGCCTCCCGTGAGGTCTCCCACGAAGCCCGACACGCGGGCCGACGGGTCTCCGATGGACGCTTCGGCTCCGATGCGTCGCTCGTCCCAGGCCGCAGTGGTCCGGTATCGCCTCGCGAGGAGACCCGCCCCGAGCGTTGCGTTCTCCAACGGGCCGATGCGGGCGTATGCGGAGCCTCCGCCCTGGCGAGGCTGGAGCCGGATGTAGCGGATTAGCCGGAGCGCGTCGTAGGCATCGTCCGCCTCGCGCGGATAAAATCCCCCATCCCCCGGATGTACCGCTCCACCGATGGACGCACTGAACGGCCCATGGAGAACGGTAGCTTCGGCGCGAATCCCGGTCCGCCAACCCGATCTCAAGAAGGCAGGCCCGGCATAGCCTCCCACCACCACGCGGTCGGGCGATGTTGGAGACGCGCCGAGTTCCAACGGGTCATCGGCCGAGCCGAACGCGGGCGGCTGTGCGGAGAGAGCCGACGCCCCTCCCAATGCGAGGACGAACAGGAGGGCGAAGGAACGGAGCACGGCGTCAGTGAGGGACGCCTGAAGCTACGGGACACACCCTCAGAACTCCGCGCCTCTCCGTGGGTAGGTGGGGTCCCCATTCTTTGGAATGCCCGACCGCCTCCCGCTCTTCCCGCTCGGCCTCGTGCTTCTCCCCGGAGAGCCGGTGCCGCTCCACATCTTCGAGCCCCGCTACAGGGAGATGGTCGCGAGGTGCCTGGATGAGGATCTGGCGTTCGGGATCGTCCATGCGAGCGAGTCTGGGCTGGCACGAGTAGGCACGACGGCCTGGATTCGGCGCGTCGTCACCCGGTACGACGACGGGCGACTGGACATCGTGGTGGTGGGAGATGCGCGGTTTCGGATGGTAGAGGTCCACCGAGACCTCGCGTACCTCACCGTTGACGTGGAGCCCCTCGACGATGTGGACGGCGCCATCCCGGACGCTGCGGTCCGCCAGCGGGTCATCACGCAGCACATGAAGCTCGTCGAGATGGCAGGCGGCGAGGTCCGGCCCGATCTGTACGACGGCCCGCCAGACGTGTCGTTCATCGTCGCGCGGAATGCTGGTCTGGAGTTGGAGCAGAAGCAGGAGCTCCTGGAGATGAGGAGCGAGGGGAAGCGCCTCGCGTTCCTGGTCAAGCACTTCAAGGGGATCCTCTCGCGCGTGCAGCGAGCGCAGGAGCTTCGGGAGCTCTCGCGCGGTGATGGGCACGCCAGCGGAATGCCTGAACTGTAGGGACGGCCCCCGCCTCGGTGCCGAGGCGGGCAGAGGGAGCGAACTTGCGGCCTCACTCTTCGCGTGACGCATGACGCTCGCCGGATACGACATCGACACTGTGGACGCCGGTCGCTTCGCCCTCGACGGCGGCGCGATGTTCGGGATCGTGCCTCGGGCGCTCTGGGCGCGCCACATCGAGCCAGACGACCAGAACCGGATCCCGATGACGGCCCGTTGCCTGCTGCTGCGCGGTCACGGTCGCGTGGTGCTCGTGGACACCGGCATGGGCGACAAGCACGACGCCAAGTTCGCCCGCATCTACGGCGCTGGGCCGTTCACACTGCTCGACGAGTTGGCCCGCCTCGGCGTCGCGTCGGAAGATGTCACCGACGTGTTCCTGACCCACCTCCACTTCGACCATGTGGGCGGCGCCGTCTCTCGCGATGCAAACGGAGGCCTCGCGCTCACGTTTCCGCACGCGCAGCACCACGTCCAGGCGGAGCATTGGCGGTGGGCGCAGGCCAGCCCGCGAGAGGGAGCCTCGTTCCTGTCTGAGAATCTGGACCCGCTAGAGGCAAGCGGGAAGCTGAATCTGCTAGAGGCGGGGGCGCCGAGTCCGTTGCCGCACACCGAGATCGTGACGGTAGACGGACATACGCGGGGGCAGCATCTCCTGCTTGTTCGGGAGGGAGACCGGGTGCTGTTTTTCGCCGGAGACCTCCTCCCGACCGCCGCCCACGTCCCACTCCTCTGGATCATGGCATACGACATCGCGCCCCTGGATACACTCGCGGAGAAAGAGCGGCTCTTGGCACGTGCGGCAGAGGAAGGCTGGACCGTCGTCTTTGAACACGACGTAGCGACGGCAGCGGGCGAGATCGGGCGAGGCGACCGGGGGTACTCGGTCGTGAATCCCCGCCCGACGCTGGCGTAGCGGTCCATGGCCTGGCCCGCCTCGGTACCGAGGCGGAGGGAGCAGCGGCACGGGGTTTGACAGAGCCACAGTGGATCCAGTCCCCCTGCCCTCGCGCACCCGCGAAGGACGCCCGGGGTACGGCGCTGGGTAATCCTGTAACCGCCTCTCCCTGTCGATGACCGCTCCCTCCCCCGCCGTCCGCGCCGCGTTTGTCGTCGCCACGCTCGTGGTGATCGTCGGCGTGGTGGCGACCGCCTTCCATCTGGGCCGGATCGGCACCGAGGTCGAACGATCCACTGCTCGAGGCGTGGAGGCGCGCGCAGCGACCCTCGCAGCAGCCCTCGCGACCGGAGACGGCGACCTGCGGGACCGCTTCGAACGACTCGCGGCGCTGGACTGGCCGGTAGGCCTCGCCCTCCTTGACGGCGACGGCGGCGTCGTTTCGTCCTCCGATGCGGCGCTGTCCGGCGCGTCGCCCTGGCCCCGGCTTCTGGAAGCACGAGGCTCCCTGGTGGCGTCCAAGGACGGCACCCGCTTCGCAGCGGCAGCCAGTCCCATCGGCGAGAGCGGGCTCTCATTGGGCGTCGCGCAGGTGATCGGCCAACCCGGTGGCACGTGGGCAGCACTCGGGCTCGCGCTCGGGCTGATCGTGCTCGTCCTCGGAGCAGTCGCGGCGATGGCGTGGTATGCGGGACCTCGCGCGACGGCCGTCCTGAACGTGACAGCCGAGCGCATGGCGGCCAACCGCGACGGCGACCCACGCACACAGGTGGAAGCCGCAGAGCGCGTTCTGGGCGTTCAGGCCTCTCCTCTACGACCCCTCGCGAAGCGCCTGCTCGCCACGCGCTCCGACCTCTCCGACGCCTCCCGACAAGTCGCGGCGCTCTTGCAGATCAACCCTCACTACGTCCTCATCGCGACGTTCGACGGCGAGTTGATCGAGGCCAACCCAGCGTTCTACGCCGCGACGGGTCTGGATCCCGCCATCGTTCGAGGCTCTCGCATCGAGACGCTCCGGGAAGTATTCCCTCTGGATCCGCTCCTCGAACTCGCCGACCGGAGCGACCGCGAGGGCTCGTCTATCCAGGGCATCGAGTACGGCCTGGTGGACGCCGACGGCCGGTCGCTTCCAGTCCTCGTGTCGCTTCGCGCCGTTCGAGTGCGCCAGCGCAAGGCCGTCCTGATTCAGGCCACGGATGTCGCGAAGGAGAAGCGATTGGAACGGCAGGTCGCCGCCTTTAGTGACACACTGGAGTTGATGGTGGACCAGCGCGTCGCGAACCTCACGGCGGGCAAGACGCGGCTCCGAAACCTCTTGGACCGGGCGGGCATCGTGCTGGCTTCGTTCGACGGAAGCGGCGGAACCGTCCGGTGGAACGGGGCGGCCGAGACGTTCTCGGGGAGGATGCAGACGGACGCCTCGCACTTCCACACCGCAGTCTCCGCCCTCGGACTCGCGGATGTGGATCGTGCCGCCTTCGCGTCCTGGTTTTGGGGCGACGTGCGGACGCCGTTCGTCGCAGACTCTACCTTCGCGCAGGACGATGGCAGCCAGAAGACTCATCGGATGGTCTGGCGCACGGCGCCGAACACCATGCCCGGTAGCGCGGACCGCCGGACACTCATCGGCGTCGAGGTGCCAGAGTCGCTGCCCGTGGGTGCATTCGTGCCCGATGCGTCCATCCCGGTTCCCGAAGCCCCGGCAGACTCAGCCCCTCGCGAGACGGGCCTTCCGACCTATGAGAGCGTGCAAGCCCCCACCGCCGAGGCCGTCGCGGAGGAAGAAGCCTGGATCCGGCGCCTCGCCTCCGAGGGCCCCGATGCGTTCGGCGGCGCGGGCGCTCTCCGGCGGGACCGCAGGACGCCTCCCGGCGGGGGAAGCTGGATCTCGCGGAACACAATGAGCCGCACGGACTTATCGGGGGACGGGCGCTAAGTTGGCCCGGAAGCCGTGCCCGAGACCCGCTCCCTGCTCCTCGCTCATTCCGACGCCGATGCGCTGGCGGAGGCGATGGAGCGCGCCACGAAGGGCCTCCAGATCGCACCCTGCGACTCGCTCGTCGCGGCCCGGGCGCACCTCGTCGGGACCCGCTTCGACGCGATTCTCGCCAGCGCTGTGCTGCCCGACGGCCCCTCGGCCTCCCTCCTGGAGTTGGATGTCGCGGTCCCTCCCCTGCTTGCTCGCGCCGACGATGCCCGACAGCGCGACGAGGCGGCCCGAGCCGGTGCTTCGTTCGCCTTTGTGGCTGAGCCTGACCCGGGCGTGCTGGCAGCCGTCGCGACCTGGGCGCTCGGCGTTCCCGCTGCACCCGCCCCCACCCCGCCCGCCTCGGGAGACGAACAGACCCACCTACAAACCGTCGCGGACGACCTCGCGCATCTGGCGCACGCCATCAACAACCCGCTGGCCGTGATCGTCGGAAACGCGCAACTCGCGCGCGAGCTTCAGTCGGTCTCGCCGGACGACGCGATGGTGCGGGAGGCGATTTCCGACATCGAGACGGCCTCGCGAGAACTGGTGGCGCTCATGGACGAGATGCAAGCGCTGCGCCGCCGCGTGGACGAGGCGCTCTCCTGACCGTTTCCTCACCGACAACGCCGGGCGGCTCCCTCCGCCTCGGTGCCGAGGCGGGCCGGGTCACTCTCTCGCGGTCCCCCCTTCGGCTCTCTCAGGCTGCTACCTCCTGCTGTTTCATCACGCGCCGGTAGTGCGCCTCGTAACGCGGCACGATCTGGTCCAGTCGGAACTCGTTCACAGCACGTTGCCGGGCCGTATGCGCCATCCGTGCCTGTACGTCTGGCGACGAGAGGATCTGCCGCGAGGCCTCCGTCATGCCCTCCACATCGCCGAGGGGGCGCAGGAAACCGGTCTCTCCGTCGATGTTGAGCTCCGGCAAACCGCCGATATCAGACGACACGACCGGCACCTCGCAGGCCATCGCCTCCAGCGCCGCGAGGCCGAAGGTCTCGGATCCAGACGGCATCAGGAAGAGATCCGCGATGGAGAGGATTTCTTCGACGGGCTCCTGTTTGCCGAGGAACCGTGTCTCGCTCCAGAGCCCAGCCTGCCGGACCGCCTGCTCGCTGACCGCGCGGTCGGGGCCGTCGCCCACCATGAGAAGCTTCACGCCGCCGGGCTGGCCGTGCTTCGGGTGATCTTCCGGCCAGACGCCCTCGGCGTGGAGCCGCGCGAACACCTTCACCACATCCGTGGCGCGCTTCACCTTGCGGAAGTTGGAGATGTGAACCAGCAAGCGCTCGCCGTCCGGCGCGATGGCGCGCTTGAAGTGGTCCTTCGGCTGGCGCTGAAATCGCTCGGTGTCGATGAAGTTGGGAATGACCTCGATGTCGTTCGTGATGTCGAACGAAGCGTAGGTCTCGCGACGGAGCCAGTCACTCACCGAGGTGACACCGTCGGATGCGTCGATGGCGTGCTCCACGACGGGCTTGAAGCTGAGATCCTTGCCAACAATGGTGATGTCCGTCCCGTGGAGCGTCGTAACGACAGGCACGCGATGGCCGGAGCTATCCAGGATCTGCCGCGCGAGGACGGCGCTCGTCGCGTGCGGGATGGCATAGTGGACATGGAGGAGATCCAACCCCTCGTGCTTCACGACGTCGATCATCTTGCTCGCTAGTGCGAGAGCGTATGGCGGGTACTCGAACAGCGGGTACGTGTTAACCCGGACCTCGTGGAAGTAGACGTTCTCCGCCACGTACTCCAGCCGGAGTGGCAGCGCGTAGGCGATGAAGTGGACGGTATGCCCTCGCTTGGCTAGCGCCTTGCCCAACTCGGTCGCTACGACGCCGGAGCCGCCGAAGGTGGGATAGCAGGTGATGCCGATGGTCATGCGCGAGGAGCAAGAGAGCAGAAGAGACGGAGACCGAGCGCGAACGCATGCGGCCCGTAGCGGTTGCCCTGGCGATGCGCCCCCCAGGCGCTCGTCGCCCGGGAGCTTCTCTCGGCCCTCCACTAGTCAGCAATTCGAGAGCGCGTTTGACACCACGGCTTCGAGTTGACCACCGTCCTGGCGGGACCTCAAGCCATCCAACGTTCCATTCGCAGGAAGCCCGGCGGACCGGAGACGTTCGTACGTGTCGAGCGTCTCGCTGAACGCCGTTTCGGTCTGCTCCAGCCGGGAAGCCTCCGGTGCCCGAATCTTCTGCTCCGCGAGATGGAAGATGATCGAGAGGAAGAGAATGCGGTCTGTATCTCCGCGAACGTCGGTGAACGGCTCTGTCAGGGGTGCACATAACGTGACGGACACGTCCGGAGAGCCGGAAATCCACTGAAACATGGCGGCTCGCGCCTCTCGCGCCCCGACGCCCAGTGGGTTGTCCCCCAGCTCTCGGATATCATTCGCGACCGTCTGGAGTCGAGCATCGGTGAGGGAACCGCTGGGCGGAGGTGCCACTGAGACCGGCGGACCGCTGGCGGTAAGCGGCGGAGCAGGCGACGAGCACGCGGCGAGGAGGACGCCGAGCGTCAAGACGAGGCTAGGGCGCATGATGGGGAGGCGAGATGATCGCAGAATCTAGCCTTCTCGGGCGTAGGTTGTGGTCCGCGATCCCGACATGAACCTCTTCGCACATTCCCCCTCAGAGCTAGATGAGCGCCGCGCGCTGATCGCCCTAGCTGCGGTCCCTGGCGTGGGATCTGGGCGCGCCAGGGCGTTGCTCTCCGCCTTCGGCAGTGCAGCAGAGGTCTTCGCGACGACGGAAGCTCGACTCGCCCGCGTGGACGGGATCGGGAAGCAAACCGCCCGAGCCATCGCCCGCGCCGACCCCTGGGCTCACGCGGATGCTCAGTTGGAACGTGCTGACGCCCTCGGCGCCACGCTCCTCACCCTCGCGGACGAGACCTACCCCGAGCGGCTCCGCCACGTCTACGATCCGCCCCCGTTTCTCTGGGTTCGGGGCGAAATTCTCGCTCGGGATGCTCGTGCCGTTGCGGTCGTCGGCACCCGGAAGGCGAGTGACACCGGGCGTCGTGCTGCTCGCCAGGTAGGCCGCGACCTCGCCGAGGCGGGCGTGACCGTCGTCAGCGGCCTCGCATACGGCATCGACATCGAGGCGCACCGGGGCGCGATGGAAGGGGGTGGCCGCACGATTGCTGTGCTCGGCTCGGGCGTGGATCGGATCTACCCCTCTCGCCATGCCCGCGAGGTACAGCGCATCCTGGAGGACCAGCGTGGGGCCGTGGTGAGCGAACTAGCCTTGGGGACGGCGCCGGACGCAGGCAACTTCCCGCGCCGCAACCGCATCATCGCCGGACTGGCCGTCGCGACGGTGGTCGCGGAGGCTCGTGTCTCTGGCGGCGCGCTGCTGACCGCGATGATGGCGCTGGAGCAGAACCGCGAGGTGTTCGCCTTCCCCGCGAGCATCTACGCCGAGGCGCAGGGTACCAACCGGCTCATCCAGCGAGGCTTCGCCGCGCTCGCCACCTCCGCTGCTGACATCCTCGACGAACTGGCGCCGATCCTGCCAGTCGGCGGCTCCACCCCGTCCGCCTCGGTGGAGCCCGCGCCCGTTCCGGACGATCTCTCGTCGAACGAGAAACGCCTCCTGGACGCCCTCGCGCCAGAGCCTCGCGGGCTGGATACCATCTGTGCGGAGGCGGATGTGGATCCGTCCACGGCGCTCGTGTACCTCCTGCAATTGGAGTTTCGCGGACTCGTGCGGCAGCTCGCGGGCAAGCAGTTCGCGAGGAACTAGGAACGTGGCAGGCTGGCGGCAGGTCTAGAGAGCGCCTCTCTCCGCGCTCATGCTCCTCGCCGTCAAGACCGCGCTCCTGATCCTGTCGGCCGTATGGATCGTCGCGACGGTGCTGCCGGTGTTCCGCGTTCCCTTTTGGTGGGTGCGCGTGTTCGACTTCCCGCGAGCGCAAATCGCGGTCGGCGCCACGCTGACGCTCGTCGCGCTGGCGGTCACGAACATCGGCTTCGTGGAGGCGACGTGGGTGGAATGGACGGCGTTCGGCGGGCTCGCTGGGGCCGTCCTTTTCCAGACGATCAAAATGGTGCCGTACACACGCGTGCATTCTCCGCAGGTCAACCGGATCAAGGGCGGGGGAAACCCAGACCGGCGGGTTCGCCTCGTGATCTCGAACGTGCTGATGCAGAACCGCGAAGGCGAGCGCTGGCTCGGCGTCGTCCGCGAGGCAGAGCCGGACGTGCTGGCGGCAGTGGAGACGGATGCGTGGTGGGCCGAGACCTCGCGCCAGTTGGAGGAGGATCTGCCGCACGCTGTCGAGGTGCCGCAGGACGACACCTACGGCATGCTCGTCCGCACGCGCTTCCCGATCCTCGACTTCGAGGTCCACCACTACATCGAGGACACCGTCCCGAGCCTCCACCTCACGCTGGAGTTGGACAGTGGCGAGCCGCTCAAGCTCGTCCTCCTCCATCCCCGCCCGCCTCGGCCGGACATCGGGCAGGATTCCCGGCTGCGCGACGCCGAGTTGGTCCTCGCCGGGCGCGAGGTCGCCACCTTCGACGCGCCCACCATTGTTGCGGGCGATCTGAACGACGTGGCCTGGAGCTACACGACCTCCCTCTTCCAGAAACTCTCAGGACTCCTCGACCCTCGCATCGGGCGCGGCCTCTTTTCCACCTTCCACGCGGATCACCGCTGGCTCCGCTACCCGCTCGATCACGTGTTCCACTCCGACGACCTCGCGCTCGTGGAGTTGAGACGCCTGGATCACGTCGGCAGTGACCACTTCCCGATGCTGATCGAGTTGGTCGTGGATCCCGAGCAGCGCCCCCTCCAGAACGCCCCCGAGGCGGACGAGGGCGCGGAGGAGCACGCCGAAAAGGCTGTCGAGCAGGCCGCCGAGCAACTCCGCGAGGAGACGCCAGCCGAGCGCGAGGAGCGTCAGACGGAGGACCAGTAGCGTGGCGGTCGGCCGTTCAGGGTTCAGCTCTCGTGACTTCGCCCCTGGCGACCGAGCACCGATGCCCCTGACCGGTGCCTCACATCTCGAAACCCCTTCCGGGTGCTTCCGGCCCTTTTCACTATCCCTCGGAAGCCTCACCCCTAAGCTGAGAGTTCTCGTCCCTCCCAACCCACTTCTCCCCATGGCTATCAAGATCGGAATCAACGGCTTCGGCCGGATCGGTCGCCTCGTCTTCCGCTCCATCCTCGAGCGTGGCGACACCGACTTCGACATCGTCGCCGTCAACGACCTCACCGACGCTGCGACACTGGCGCACCTCTTCAAGTACGACTCCATCCACGGGATCTTCCCCGGAGACGTGACCGCCGAGGGCGACGAGCTCATCATCAACGGCGACCGCTTCAAGGTCTTCTCCGAGCGCGATCCCGCCAACCTGCCGTGGGGCGACCTCGGGACAGACGTCGTCATCGAGTCCACGGGCGTCTTCCGCACGCGCGAGAAGGCCGCGCTGCACCTCCAGGGTGGCGCGAAGAAGGTCGTCATCTCAGCGCCCGCCTCTGGCGCCGTCGATGCGACGGTCGTGATGGGCGTCAACGATGACATCCTGACCGGCGACGAAGAGATCGTCTCCAACGCGAGTTGCACCACGAACTGCCTCGCGCCGATGGCGAAGGTGCTCAACGACACCTTCGGCCTGGAGAAGGGCTTCATGACCACGATCCACGCTTACACGTCGGATCAGCGCATCCAGGACGCACCGCACAAGGACCTCCGCCGCGCCCGCGCCGCCGCCCTCTCCATGATCCCGACCACGACCGGCGCCGCCAAGGCCGTCGGCCTCGTGCTCCCGGAACTGGCAGGCAAGCTCGACGGGTTCGCCGTCCGCGTGCCGACCCCGGACGGATCCATGACCGACCTCACGGCCATCCTCAAGAAGGAGGTCACGGTGGACGAGGTGAATGCCGCGTTCAAGGCCGCAGCCGAGGGCCCGCTGAAGGGCATCCTGGAGTACAGCACGGCGCCGCTCGTCTCCATCGACATCGTGCACAACCCGCATTCCAGCATCCTCGACGCCCCCAGCACAATGGCGGACGGCACGCTCGTCAAGGTCGTGGGCTGGTACGACAACGAGTGGGGCTACGCGAGCCGCACCGTCGACCTCGCGAAGAAGCTCGTCAGCTAGTTCTGAGGGAAGGGGGAAGAGATTCTCCTCTCCTCTTCCCCCTTCGCCCCTCCCCCTTCCCGTCTCATGAACACCCTTTCCGACCTCGACCTCTCTGGCAAGCGTGTCTTGACCCGCGTGGACTTCAACGTTCCGATGGAGGACGGCGTCATCACAGACGACACCCGCATTCGGGGGGCACTCCCCACCATCCGAGCAATCTTGGATGCGAGCGGCAGACCCGTCTTGATGAGCCACTTGGGTCGCCCGAAAGGCGAGCGAGCCGACGAGTTCAGCCTCCGCCCCGTCGCGGACGCATTGACGGAGCACCTCGGCGTGCCCGTCACGTTCTGCGATGAGACCATCGGCGAAGCGGCCGAGGCGTGCGTCGCGGGCGCTCCCGAGGGAGGCGTGGTGCTCCTGGAGAACACACGGTTCCTTCCCGGCGAGACCAAGAACGACCCCGAGACCGCACGCCAGATGGCCCGCCTCGGGGACGTGTTCGTCTCGGACGCATTCGGTTCCGTGCACCGGGCGCACGCCTCCACGGCAGGCGCCGCCGAGCACCTCCCGAGCGCGGCGGGCCTTCTCCTCCAAAAGGAACTGGACTACCTCCAGGGGGCTCTCGACGAGCCGGGGCGTCCGTTCGTCGGCATCCTCGGTGGTGCGAAGGTATCGGACAAGATCGGCGTGATTGAGGCACTGGCGCCCAAGGTGGACCGGCTGCTCATCGGTGGCGCGATGGCGTACACGTTCCTCCGCGCCCTCGGGCACGAGACCGGGACGTCCCTCGTGGAGGAAGACAAGACCGACGAGGCCTTCCGCCTCTACGACCGCTTCCGTGACACCCTCCTGCTCCCGACCGACCACGTCGTGGCGGATCAGTTCGCGGCCGACGCCGAGACGCGGACCGTCGAGACTATCGAAGACGGCTGGATGGGGCTGGACATCGGCCCGACGACGCGGCAGCAATACGCCGAGGTCATCGCAGGCGCCAAGACGGTCATCTGGAATGGCCCGATGGGCGTCTTCGAGATGGACGCCTTCGCGAGCGGCACGCGCCACGTCGCGCAAGCTCTCGCAGACGCCACCGAGGGCGGCGCTCTCACAGTCGTCGGCGGAGGCGACTCTGTCGCCGCGATCAACGAGGCGGAGCTAGCCGACCGCGTCAGCCACGTCTCCACGGGGGGGGGCGCGATGCTTGAGCTTCTCGAAGGCAAGGTCCTGCCTGGCGTCGCGGCTCTCGGCTAACCTCGCGTGCTTCTCCTGATCCTGGACCTCGCCGGGACGTTCGTCTTCGCGCTCTCGGGCGCATTCAAGGGCGTCCGGCGAGAACTGGACTATCTCGGTATCGCCGTCCTCGCTGTGCTTACGGGCGTTGGCGGCGGCATCGTTCGAGATGTCCTGCTCGGCGACACGCCCCCGGCCGTCTTCCGCGACGAGCGCTATCTCGTGGTCTGCCTCGCGGGCGCCCTGGCGGTGCTCGCTTTCGGCCGGACCCTCTCGCGCGGCTGGAACCGCGTGATGCTCGCCGACGCCATCGGCCTCGGGCTGTTCGCTGCGCTGGGCGCCGCCAAGGGTGCCTCGTTTGGGCTCGGGCCTCTCGGTACGATCATGGCCGGGGCGCTCTCTGCCGTCGGTGGGGGCGTCATCCGCGATGTCCTCGTGGGCGACCGCCCAGCGGTTCTCTACAAGGGGTATTACGCGACGGCGGCCCTCTTGGGCGCGGCCCTCCTCGTCGTGCTCGGCTGGCTCGGCTTCCCGACGGCCGTCCAGATCGCTGCGGCGGCTCTCACCACCACCACCCTTCGTCTCCTCGAACTCGCGCGCAACGCCCGCCTTCAGATCGCGGACTGATTATGCAACTCCCCCCCCCCTCTTCGGCCCCCGACGCATCCGCCCAGGACACAACGTTCCTGGATAGCATCCGCGATCCCTCTGAGGCTCCCGCGCGCATCGCCGAGGTCGCCGGTGCGGCGCGAGACGCTGTTCTGGACGAGACGCTCTGGATCGATCTCGGCTGGAGAGGCCTCAAGGTCATCCTCGTCATCTTTCTCGCGCTACTCGCCATCGCGATTTTCCGGCGCATCAAGGAGCGCTGGGTCGCGTCGGTCCAAGACGACCCGGCGACGGATCCCCACCGGCAAAGGGTGCTGACGACGGCCGACCTGCTCGGCTCGGTCGCCCGCTACGTCGTCTGGTCCATCACCATCGTGACGGTCCTCTCCATCGTCGGGTTTGATATCCGGGCGCTGCTCGCGGGCGCGGGCATCGCGGGGCTTGCCATCGGCTTCGGAGCGCAGACACTCGTCAAGGACGTGATCTCGGGCTTCTTCCTCCTCTTCGACGATACACTCGGCGTGGGCGATCTGATCACCTTCAACGGCGAGACCGCAACGGTGGAGTACGTCGGCCTTCGGCTCATCAAGGCGCGAAAGTTCGACGGCGAGTTGCTCATGATCCCGGCCGGCGAGATGCGGACCTTCGGGAACAAGTCGGTTGGCTTCGCTCGCGTCGTGGTGCCGGTGGATCTCGCGTACGAGGGCGACGTGGAGGCGGGCCTCGCCGCGATGGAAGCCGTCGCGAACGAGTGGGCGCAGACGGACTTCGCGAAAACAATCATGCTCGAAGAGGCCCCGACGGTGCAGGCCGTCACCGCTCTCGGCGAGAGCAGCGTGACCGCACGAATCATCGTGCAGGTGCGGCCGGGCGAGCAGTTCCAGGCCGAGCGTGAGCTGCTGCGCCTCATCAAGAACCGATTCGACGAGACGGGCGTCGAGATCCCGTTCCCGCGCCGGACAGTCTACGTCAAGAGCGACACACCGTCGTCCGCACTCGACGCCGCCGCAGCGGCGGGGTCCGAGTGATCCCGCCTCGGCACCGAGGCGGTCGGGGTCGGTAGGTTGCACGTGTCTCTTCCCCGGCATGCGATGATCCGCTTCCCCCTGCTCCTCCTCGCGCTGTCCCTGTTCGCGAGCACGCCGTCCGCCCAGATCGCCAGCCTTCCCCCGGTGGACGAGGGCGCGTCTGATCCCAGCTTCATCGCGTTCCGCTCGCAGCTACTCGCTGCCGCCGCCGCGCGGGACACGAGCGCCGTGCTCCGCGCCTTCGCCCCCACCGCGACGATCTCGTTCGGGGCGGAGTTCTCGGGCGCAGACGGCGTGCGGGAGGTCTGGCTGAGCGGCCTCGTGCCTCGCGAGCCCGGCGACGACCTCTGGTCCGCGCTGGTCGAGACCGTCTCGCTCGGGAGCACGGTTCGGAGCGGCGTCACCAGCGCGCCCTACTACTTCATGGGCTTCCCCGAGGGGCTCGACCCATTCGAGCACGTCATCGTCGTGGCGGAGGAGGTCCGGGTTCGGAGCGAGCCCTCCCTGCAAGGCACCGTCCTGGGCAGTCTGAACTACGAGGTCGTCCCGACGGCCTACAGCCCCGAGGTGAATCAGGTGGAAGCGGACGGCTACACGTGGATTCCCATCCGCCTCGCGACCGGCGAGCGTGCCTGGATCGCGCAGCGGTTCGTCCGCAGCCCACTCGGCCTTCGCGCCGGGTTCGAGAAGGTGAATGGCCGCTGGACCATCCTCTACTTCGTCGCGGGCGACTGACGCGGCACTGCACCCACCTCGCGCCCGTTCACGGCCCATGCTCTGCGCCACGATGCACACTCGAGACCTCGCGCGCGGCCTCCTGGACGCAGGCCGGTGGGTCTGGCGCATCCCGCGCCTTCTGCTCGTTGGGCTGGTCCGGTTTTACCAGCTCGGCATCTCGCCCTGGTTCCCCCCGAGTTGCCGCTACACCCCGACGTGCTCGCAGTACGCGATCCTCGCGCTGAAGGAGTACGGTGCGGTGAGAGGCGCCATCCTTGCCGTCTGGCGGATATTGCGCTGCAACCCGTGGGGCGGCCACGGCCACGACCCGCCACGCTGGTTCGGAGAACCCCGCGAGCCCGCGGGCCCATGAGTGCTTCTGACCATCGCCAGCAGAGCGAGACGCTCCGCATCCGCTGCGCCGTCCTGACCGTCTCAGACACCCGCACGCTGGAGACCGACACCAGCGGGGCCCTTATCGCGGAGCGCCTGGAGACGGTCGGGCACGAGATCGTAGCGCGCGAGATCGTGCGCGACGAGACCGAGGCCATCCGGTCCCACCTCCTCCGCCGCGGCGCCGCGGCGGACGTGGTCATCACAACTGGCGGCACCGGCATCGCGGGGCGCGACCGCACGATTCAGGCCGCGGAGTCGCTGATCGTCTCCCCGATCCCGGGCTTCGGGGAGCTATTTCGGATGCTGTCCTACGAGGAGGTCGGCGCAGCCTCGATGCTCTCCCGCGCGATGGCCGGGCTGTTCGAGGCGGAGAGCCGCACCCTCCTATTCTGCTGTCCGGGATCTCGTAACGCCGTCCGTCTTGCGATGGACGCGCTGATCCTTGAGGAACTGCCTCACATCGTGTGGGAGGCACGGCGCGACGTTTAGCGCAGACGCTCCGCCTCGACCGTCACCTCCTCGTCAAAGACGAAAAGAGGGCCGTCCTGCAGGTACACCTGCTCGACGGGTGCGGGCGAGACCGGGGTCGCCTCAGACGTGGACGCGGGCACCAGCGCCGCCAGACCGACCGCGAGAACGGCCACGGTGAGCGCAGCACCCACCGAGATTCTCCGACGGAGCGCTCCCGCTAGAGGCGCTCGGTCGGCTCGGCGGTCCGGGCGGAGAGCGCTTCGACGTCGGGCTTCGTCCAGGCGAGCCATCACGCGTTGGTCCAGAGCAGGTGAGACCGCGAGCGGCTCCTGGCGCACCGCGAGGCGGAAGGCGAGCATGGCCTCGAACTGACGTCGGCACTCGGCGCAGGTGGCGAGGTGAGTGAATAGCTCAGGCTCACGACCAGACTCCAGTTCACCGTCGAGATACTCGTTGAGGAGCATCTCGGCATCAGGGTCGGGGCAGAAAGCAGCGGGGACAAACATGGATCTAGGCGCGGGCCGCAGAGACCTGAGGGACGGACTCAGCGGCGGGCGTAGGGTCGAGCCAGGGGCGTAGGATCTCGCCGGTTTTCCGGCGGGCTTTGAATAGGCGGCTCTTGACAGAGGAGACGGTCGCGCGAGTGACCGCGGCGATCTCGTCGTAGGAGAGGTTTTGGTACTCGCGGAGGATGAGGACCTCGCGATAAGCGGGCGGGAGGGCATCGAGCGCACGCTGGACAAGTGCCGTCTGCTCGCTCTTCAGCAAGTGGGAAAACGGAGTGCCCAGGTCTGGACGCGGCGGCGCATCCTCGCGGACGGGAGGCTCTCGGTCGGCTCGCGCCAGCGCGTTGAGGCACTGGTTCCGTGCAATCGTGAACACCCACGACCGGAACGCCCCAGCACTCACGAGCCGCTCGCGGTGCTCGTACGCTCTCGCGAACGTTTCCTGGACGACGTCCTCCGCCGCCGACTTGCTCAGCAGCATCTTGGCTGCGTAGCCATAGACGGCGCCCTTGTGGCGGTCGTAAAGGGCCGCGAACGCGAACTCGTCGCCTCGCCGAAACGCTTCGACGAGGTCGCTATCGGCACCGGGTAGGGGCGCGGTGGATGGAGGCATCGGCCGGGGAGGTGAAGGGCCCTTGGCGGAGGAGACCGGGAGCCCCTCTGGAAGTTGCTCGGAACTCAGAACTTTTTCGGAGCCTGGCCCGCCTCGGCGAACGCTCCCCCGAGGCGGACGCAACCACCCACGCACGGAAGGCCAGGACAGAACAGACCTGTTGTAGGGTCATCGGCAAGCGAAGCGGACCCAAAGCTCGTGTCTGCCGCACCACGCGTCTGCGGGGCGCCTCACGGTGCCGGATTTCGAACCGGCTTTGAATGCGCACGCCCCGGAAGCCTCGAAGCCCCGAGTAGCTTCTGTCAGTTTTTCTTCCCGCGCGACCGGCAGCGGGCCGTCGCGCCCCCCATCCCCGACCTCCGATGCTCTCCCTGCGTTCCGCCGCCCCTCTGGCGGTCCTCATCGCCAGTATCGCCGCCGTGGGCTGCGGCGGCTCTCGCCCTGCCGACATGCCGTCCACCGATGTCCCGGTCGTGGCGACAGACGGTGACTCCCCGGTCCTCGCGACCGCTCCCGATGGCTCCCCGGTCGTCGCGACCTGGACCGACACGGTGCTCTCCCTCACCGAGTACGAAGACGAGTACGAGCGCGCAGAGAGCGGGCTTGACCTTTCTGAACTGACGCCGGACTCTCTTCGCGAGCGCCGAGTAGACTTCCTGGAGCGCTACGTCGACTTCCGCCTCAAGGTCCGAAGCGCTCGCGAAGCGGGCTATGATCGTGACTCCTCCTACCTCGCGGAGATCGAGGACTACCGGGATCAGCTGGCGGGGCCGTACTTCACCGACTCCGAAATCCTGGAGGACATCATCCGCGACCTCTATGACAAGAGCCAGGAGCAGGTGCTGACCTCGCATCTCCTCCTTCTCGCGGATGAGACCACGGCTCCAGAGGACACCCTCGCGCAGTTCAACAAGACGGTCGCCATTCGCGATTCCATCCTCTCGGGCCAGATTACCTTCGAGGACGCTGCCGTGCGGAACTCGGAAGATCCCTCGGCGCGAGGCCCGGAAGGCCAGATCGGCGCGCAGGGCGACCTCGGGTATCTGACCGCGGGCCGGACCGTCCTCGACTTCGAGAACGGCATGTACTCCACACCCGTCGGCGAGGTCTCAGAACCGGTCCGCAGCCCGTACGGCTACCATCTCATCTACGTCCGCGACCGTCGCGCGACGCCCACCCCCGTCGCCGCGAGCCACATCCTCCGCCGCTGGAGCGGCACGACCGCTGAAGATTCGGCGGCCGTCCGTGCGCGAGTCCAGACCCTCCGCGACAGCATCCTCGCAGGAGCGGACTTCGCGGAAGTGGCCCGCAAGTTCTCCGAGGACCCCGGCTCAGGCGCCAACGGGGGCGACCTGGGCACATTCGGTCCCGGCCGGATGGTGCCACCGTTCGAGAACGCAGCATTTGCTCTGGAGAATGTGGGGGACATCTCGCCTCTCGTCGAGACGCAGTTCGGCGTTCACATTATCCAACTGACCGGCCGCGAGGCCGCGCGCAGCTATGAGGAGCGCTACGAGGAACTCAAGCGGACGGCCCAGGGCCTACCGCGCACGGCGCTCCGCCGCCAGGCCATCGGCCGAGAGGAGCGAGAGGCGCGAGGCGCCACGTTCCGCCCCGAGGTGATCCGCGCCGCACTCGCGAACGTGGCGGCTGACAGCGTCCTCGCGTTTGTCGCGAGCGGCTTCGGGAACGCAGCGGCGGACACCTTCGCCGTGCTGGACGGCACCGCCTACACCCTCGACCAGATCGCCACGCCCATCCGCCGGACCCGCCTCAACCTCGCGAACGACCCAGCAGGCGCCATCATCGACTTTGCCGACGACTTTCTCGACAACGAGGCCGTTGACCTCGCGGTGAACTCGCTCGAAGAGCGCGACCCTGAGTTCGCCCGGCTCTTCCAGAGCTACACCAACGGCGTCCTGCTCTTCCGCATCGCGGAGGACAGCGTCTGGACCCGCGCCTCGTCAGACACGACGGGGCTTCAGGCCACGTATGAGGCCAACAGAGCCAACTACCGCTGGCCTGAGCGGCGGCGCATCCTCGCCTTCCGCACGCCGGGCGACTCGCTCCTCCGCGTCGTCAGTGCAGAGCTTCAGGCAGGAGACTCCCCGGCTGAGGTCTTCGCTCGCCACGAAGGCACGCGCTTCGCTCTCCGCCTCGACACCCTCCGCCTCGCGGACACCACGGACACCCCGCTAGACGCCACCCTCGAACTGGAACCGGGCCAAGCGACCGACGTGCTCCCCGAGCGGAGCAGTCTCGCCGTCTATTACCTCGATGGGATTGAGCCACCACGAGAGAAGACGTTCGAGGAGGCTCGGGCCGAGGTCATCGCAGACCATCAGGAGATTCTGGAGCGCGAATGGGCCGCAAGGCTCCGGGAGCGCTACGACGCCGTCACCGTTCCCGAACGGATTCCGTCCATGCCACCTGTTCGCGACGAGATGGATCCACCCGGTGAAAGCGAGGTTCGAGAATCGTCGGACACACCGGGGGCCTCCGAGTAGCGTGCAGCGCTACGCCCTCGTCCTCGCCGCGCTGGCGGCCCTCGTCGTTACCGGGTGCGGCGGGAGCGACGATGCCGCTCCGGCTGACAGCAGTCCCCCCGTCGCCAGGGTCGGCGACGCGGTGCTGACGAGTGTTCAGCTTCGCAATGCTCTCGGCGCTGCGACGCCAGGTCTGGACAGTGCAGCAGCACGGCGGCAGGTCGTCGAGCAGTGGGTACGTCGCCAGCTTGTCCTGCAAGAAGCACGACGTGCCGGCATAGACGATGAGCCCGATGTCCTCCGCCAGATCCGTGACAGCGAGAGTTCCGTCCTGGAAGCTGCCTACCTGGAGCGGTTCTTCGAAACCGACGTCGCGCAGCCTACGGAGCCCGAGATCGCCGCCTACTACGAGGCCAACGTCAACCGTCTCGCTTTGCGGGAGCCGTACGTCCGCCTTCGCTTGCTCCGCGTCGAGACGGCGGCACAGGCACAGGCTGCTCAGGGTGCCCTGACTCAGATCGAAGGATCTCCCATCGCCGACTCCCTGTTTGCACTGGCCGCACGTGAGTACGCCACCGACCCTGAGGGCGCCATCGCGCTGGCGGACAGCTACATCCCAGAGAGCCGTCTTCTCGCCCTCGATGAGACGCTTGGAGCGAGGGTGGCGGCTCTCGGTGCTGGCGCTGCCCCCATCGTCGTGCAAGGCGGCGATGCGGCCTACGCTCTGGCCGTAGTGGAACGCGTGCAAGCAGGCCGAACGCCGTCCCTCCCGATGGTTCGCCCCGAGATCGCCGAGCGCCTCGCGATCCAACGCCGCAAGGAAGCAGAGGCGCGCCTCATCGCCCGACTGCGCTCCGAGGCGGAAGCTGCCGGTCGCTTCGACGCCGATCTCTGACGTCTTACCCGTTTCGTCGTACCCCTCGCGACGCTTCCAGAACCCTTCGCGCACGAGCGCCCACCTTCTGCCCGTTGGCGCCCCGACTTCTACTGACACCCCGCATGCGCCACTTTTTCGTTCTCACCCTCGCTGCCCTCATCGCTCTCCCAGTCAGTGCCCAGGTGGTGCCTGGCACCGTCCTCGACGGGATCGCTGCCGTCGTGGGCGAGGAGATCGTGCTCCGCTCTGAAGTGGACGCTCTCGCGCAGTCGGCCGCTCAGGGTCAGCCCATCGATGACAACCTGTGGAGCCGCGCCCTGGATGACCTCGTCCGCCAACGCGTCCTCGTGGTCCACGCCCAGCGCGACACCACCATCATCGTCACCGATCAGATGGTGGAAGACCAACTCGACCGGCAGGTGGAGGAGCTCGCGGCTCGAATCGGGGGACAAGAAGCACTGGAGTCGTATTACCGCAAGACGGTGGATGAGGTGAAGGCCACCTTCCGCGAGGACGTGCGCAAGCAGCTTCTCGCTGAGCGCTATCGCGGAACACGCCTCCGCGACGTGACCGTGACACCGAGCGAGGTGCGTGCATGGCTGGACCAGGTGCCTGTGGATCAACGGCCCGAAGTGCCCGAGATCGTCCGGGTGGCTCACATCGTGAAGGTGCCATCGGCCTCTGAGGACGCGCGTCAGCGGGCGCGTGGTTTCGCTTCGGCTCTCCGCGATTCGATTCTTGCCGGAACCGCCACCCTCGAAGAACTCGCCATCCGTCACTCCGACGACCCGGGCTCTGGCTCGCGCGGCGGTCTGATCGAGAACATCGAGCTTCGCCTGCTCGTGCCCGAGTTCGCGGCCGTCGCGGGCACCATCGCGCCGGACGAGATCTCGCAGGTCTTCGAGAGCCCGTTCGGCTACCACGTGCTCCGCGTGGGCAACCGTGCCTCGGGCCGCGTCACGTTCAACCACATCCTGGTTTCCATCGAGGCGGACGAGGGCGCCAACCTCCGCGCGATGGAGGAACTGACGGCTCTCCGCGACTCGGTGCTAAATCAGAACGTCACGTTTGAGGCACTGGCGAGCCGTCACTCAGAGGACCCGCTCTCCGCCACGCGAGGCGGCTTCGTCTCGGACCCCCGCACCGGCGAGCGTGACCTCCGCCTCGACGCCCTGGGTCCGCAGTGGACTTCCGTCGTGGAAGGTCTGGAGGTCGGTGAAATCAGCGAGCCCTCAGAGATCCGTCTCCTCGACGGCACCACGGACGCGCTCCACATCGTGCTCTTGCAGAAGCGGACACCGCCGCACGAGTTGGCGGTCGAGACGGATTACGCGCTGCTCTCCAACTACGCGCTGAACGACAAGCGCCGCGAGGTCTTCGACCAGTGGGTCAGCCGCCTCCAGCGCGACGTTTATGTGGACATCCGCTCGGACCGCTACGTGCCCGAGACGGACGCCTAGCGCACCTCCTCGCGTCTCCCCAGTGCTCCCCCCGCCTCGGCGCCGAGGCGGGGGGACTCGTTTTCACCTCCTCCGCCGTGCTGAGCCTCGTCCCCACGCCCATCGGCAACCTCGAAGACCTCACGATGCGCGCCCTCCGTGTGCTTCGCGAGGCAGACGTGATCGCCTGCGAAGACACCCGCACGACTGGCGTGCTCTGCGCCCACTACGGCATCGAGACGCCACGGACGAGCTTCCACATCCACAACGAGCACGCGAAGGCGTCGCAGTTGGTGGAACGGATGGAGGTCGGCGAACACATCGCCCTCGTGAGCGACGCGGGCACACCGGGCATCTCCGACCCAGGCTATCTCCTCGTGCGAGAGGCGATTGCCGTCGGCGTGACGGTCGAGGCGCTCCCCGGCGCGACGGCGTTCGTGCCTGCGCTCGTCGCGAGCGGCCTCCCGTGCGACCGGTTCGTGTACGAGGGCTTTCTGCCTCACAAGAAAGGACGCCAGACGAGGCTTCGTGCTCTCGCGGACGAGCCCCGCACGATGGTGCTCTACGAGAGCCCACACCGGCTCGTGAAGCTTCTCGGTCAACTGGCAGACGTCTGCGGAGGAGATCGCCCGGTGGCCGTCTGCCGCGAGATCTCCAAACTCCACGAGGAAGTGGCACGAGGCACCCTCTCGGATCTCCAAGCCGAGTTCGCCTCGCGCCCGAAGGTGAAGGGCGAAATCGCGGTCGTCGTCGGCGGTGCCCGCTGAACCCCGCTCCGCGTTTGGGCATATTGCCTCCTCCCCACGATGCCATGAGAGTCTCTTTCCTCACGCTCCTCCTCGTCGTAGCGCCTGCTGCCTTCTGCCAGACGGCACCCGCCCCTTCCGGCGACTCGGTCACAGCCACTCCCCTCCCCGCCTCGGTCGAGACGCGGACCGAGGCGGAACAGGCCGTCGCGGAGATCATCGCGCAGGAGGGCATCCACGTCGTCCGCTTCTGGGCGCCGTGGTGCCACAACTCCATGAACGAGCTTCGCGCCGGTCTCTACGAGATCATCGACCAGCACCCGGACGTGACCTTCACATTCGTCACCGTCCGCAACGACGGCGAGGACGGGCAGTCTACGCTCGACCGCTTCGGCATCCCAGACCGCGTGACGATCCTCGCGGAGCAGAATCGCGACCCGCTCACGTTCCTCGGCCTGCCCATCACGTGGACGCCCACGACGTGGATCTTCAACCGCGAGGGCAAGCTCGCCTATGCGTTCAACTACGGCGAAGTCACTCCTGCCCTTCTCACCCAGGCCATCGCCGACGCCGACCACCACTGGCATGACTGAGCCGACCTCGCGCACCGCAACCGAAGCTCGCGTCCACGAGGTCATCCAATCCGGCGGGATCGAGGTCGTCGTGTTTTGGGCGCAGTGGTGCGGCAGCTCCATCTCGCAGTTGGAGCGTGGTCTGGCGGAGGCCATCGCGGAGCACGAGGACGTGGGCTTCACGTTCGTGTCGCTCTGGGACGAAGGGCGCGATGGCGCCGAGATGCTCCGCGACCACAACATCCCCGACCGAGCGCGCATTCTCGCGCAACCGGGCGTCGGGCAGGACGCGCCGAAGGAGATGCGCCGCAAGGACTTCCTTGGTCTCCCCGTCACGTGGATCCCGACGACCTGGGTCTTTCGGGAGGGCATCCTCGCGACCGCGTTCAACTACGGTGAGGTGACGCGCGAACAACTGGACTCGGCGCTGGCCGGTGCTCGGAGTAGCTGGTAGGGGGACAGGCTCCGGTTGCGGACAAAGAAACCGGCCCTGTGGTGCCTCGCGGTAGCCCCGCCTCGGTGGGTTCATGGCCGCACCGAGGCGGACACGCCAGAGCGGTCAACGCTGTGTGAACCCCCATTTCGTCCGGCTGGAACAGGCACGAAGCGCCCCCCGTGCGGGGTTAGATTCCAGCGCCGCGCGTGATCCGCTCGCCGCGCCTCTCTTTCAGGTTTCGCCCCACGGCGCCCCTCGCCGATGTCTGGCCCTCGTATGTCCGGGAAGCTCCTCGACCGCCTCGTGGCGGCGGGCGTGTTTGTCTACGCCCTCGTCCTCTACGTCCTGACCATGGCCGAGACGTCCCCATTCTGGGACTCCGGCGAGTTCATCGCCATCTCGGCAGGACTCCAGGTCTCGCACCCGCCCGGTGCACCGTTCTACATGATCGTGGGGCGGTTCTTTTCGTTCTTCGCGCCGCTGTTCGGCGGGATTACGCCCGAGCCGGTCGCGTATGCGGTCAACCTGGTCTCGGTCCTCAGTAGCGCCGCGACAGTCCTCCTAACGCACCTCATCATCGTTCGCCTCGTGCGGGCCTGGCAGGGCAACCCCGATGAATGGACCGGAGGTCAGCGGCTCGCGGCCCTCGCAGGGGGTGTGATCGGTGGCCTGACGTTCGCCGTGACGGACTCGTTCTGGTTCAACGCCGTCGAGGCGGAGGTCTACGCGATGTCTATGCTCTTCACGGCAGGCGTGGTGTGGCTGGCGCTGATCTGGCGCGAGCAGACCCGCAGCGAAGAACTCGCCATCCGCTCGAAGGGCGACCACCCGTTCGGCCTCCACGCGGACCGGCTGCTCGTCGCGATTGCGTACCTGTTCGGCCTCGCGCTGGGTATCCACCTGTTGAACGTGCTCGCGCTGTTCTTCGTCGCGCTGCTGGTCTACTTCGAGAAGGTGGAGCGTCCCGAGTGGGCGCCTGGCAAGAACGTCCTCATGATGGGCGTGACGGGATTCGTGGCTGCCCTCCTCTTCGTGGGCATCTATCCGGGCGTGGTACAGTGGCTCCCCGCGATGGCCTCGGCAGTGGGCAGCCCTCCGTTCTTCCTCGGCTTCATCGTCGCGGTACTCGCGGCGGCGGTGTGGTGGACGCACAAGAACCACCGCCCCATCGCGAACCTGATCGCGCTCTCGTTCACGGTCATCATCATCGGGTACTCCTCGTACGCGGTCATCTTTATTCGCTCCGGTGCCGATCCGCCCATCGATGAGAACGACCCGGAGACGGCGGACGCCATCGTGAGCTACCTCAAGCGCGAGCAGTTCGGCGACACCCCGCTCCTGAGCGGCTACACGTACGAGCCATCGTCCGGTATCGTGGGCTGGGAGGCCGACGCCATGACCGGTCAGCTCCGCGAGGCGGACGAGGTCACCTTCCCGCGCCGCCATTCCATGGAACCCACGCACGGCCGCGTCTACGCCGAGTACAGCTCGGACATGGATTACTTCCTGCGCTACCAGATGGGCCACATGTACTGGCGGTACTTCATGTGGCAGTTCGTCGGGAAAGCGGGGGATGTGCAAGACTCGGGCTGGATCTCCGGCCTCGGCGGCAAGGGGGACTTGAGCGCACTGTCACCCAGCGAAGCCGCGAGCCGGAACGCTTACTACGGGCTCCCGCTCTTACTCGGGTTGCTCGGCCTCGCGTTCCATTTCCAGAAAGACTGGAGACGAGCGCTCGCCGTGCTGGTGCTGTTCATCATCTCGGGCATCGGGATCATCGTCTACCTGAATCAGACACCGCTCCAGCCGCGAGAACGGGACTACTCGTACGTCGGTAGTTTCTTCGCCTTCTCACTCTGGATCGGCCTCGGGGCGACCGGATTGATCTCGCTCACGGCGGAGGCTCTCGCGAGGCAATCGGAGAGTCTCAAGAAGGTGGTGCCCGCAGTAGTCGCTGCGCTTTGCTTCGTGGCGGTTCCAGGCTGGATGACGGTCGAGAACTACGACGACCACGACCGCTCTGGCCGCACCATCGCGACGGACTTCGCGCGCAACATGCTGGAGAGCACGGCACCCAACGCCATCCTGTTCACCAACGGGGACAACGACACCTTCCCGCTGTGGTACATGCAGGAAGTCATGGGCGTCCGCCGCGATGTGCGCGTGGTCAACCTCTCGCTGCTCAACACGAGCTGGTACATCAAGCAGCTCAAGAACCAGCAGAGCCGCGAGAGCGACCCGCTCCCGTTCACGATGACCGACGAGCAGATCGATCGCCTGGAGCCTGTTTACGACTTCCAGGCGGGTACGTACACGCTGCCTGTAGATCCTGACCGGCTCTTCGATGAAACCGTCCGTGGCCGCGTGGACACGAGCGCGATCCCGAGCGAGATGAGGTGGCGTCTGGAAGGTCGCCCGAGTCCTCTCTCCCCAGACCGGCGCGCACTCTACGTCGCGGACCTAGCCGTGATCGACATCCTCCGCGCCAACGCCGAGGCGGACTGGCAACGCCCGGTCTACTTCGCGACGACCGTCGGGCCAGACTCCGAGTTGAACCTCCAGCAGTATCTACAGAACGAGGGCCTCGCGAGGCGCGTGGTCCCGATCCAGCGGCCCACCATCGGCCCTGATGGCTACGTGGATCCCCAGATCGCACAGGACCGTCTCGCGAAGTACCGCTTCGACGGCCTCGCGGACCCCGACGTGTACCTCGATGAGAACGCCCGCAATATGGCTGACTCCTATCGCCGCACGGTGGGTGGTCTCGCGGCCGGGCTCGCCTCGCGAGGCAACCCCGACGCTGCGCGTCAGGCTCTCGCACGCCTGGAAGAGGAAATCCCCTTCGATGCCGTCCCGGCGTCCTTCCCAAGTCTGTACACCATCGGAGAGGCCTACGGTGCGCTGGACGACGTCGCGGGACTCACCCGCGCGATGAGCGGTGCGGAAGATCAGGCTCTCGCGAGGCTTCGCACGGCGGAATCGCAAAGTGACCGGGAGACCGCGATGCAGTACATCCAACTCGTGACGCTCGCGTACGTGCAGGGCGGGGCGTACGACGCCGCAGCCGCATTCTCTGATCGCCTCGCGGAGGCTGTCGAAGACGACCGCGTCCGCCAGACGGCCGACGAGTTCCGGCAGCAAGCGGAGGCCCTCAACAGCCCGCCGCCGGAGGAAGGCTGATCCCGTCCCCCTCGGTATCTCGGGTGGGCCACCGAGGCAAGACCACTGACCGGCCCCGCCCTCCGTACCTTCCGTCTCCGCTTCCCGCCCCCCCAATGGCCTTCTCCCCTGCCGACTTCGACCGAATCGCTGCCGCCCTTGGCGTGGAGCCCGAGCGTGAGGGAGAGATCGTCCGGTACTCCCTTCACGACGCGGACAGTGGCCGCCAGCTCGTCCTGGAGGTCATGGCAGAGACGGAGGACGGCGCGTTGGTGACAGTCTACAGCCAAGTGGCACACCTCCAGCTCCAGGGCTGTGAGACAGTCGTCGCGAGCGAGGAACTCGGCGAGGCCCTGTTCCTCGGGCGCGAAGGCGCACGGGTGTCCGGGCTCGTGGTGGAACGGGGAGCGGGGTGCTCGCTCTATGCGAACGTCCCGGAGACCCTGCTCTCTGCGGACTTCCTTTCGCTCAAGCCCGAGGTGATGCAAGCGGCTGTCGTCCTCTCGCTCGGCGAGACGATGTTTGAGTAACAAGGGCACGGAGCGGCAGGACGTAGGACTCCAGGTCTTTCAGGAGCACGAGTCCCTCCGCCTCGGCACCGAGGCGGTCCAGGCCGCGGCGGAGCGCGTCGCCGAAGGGGAAGCCGTCCGATGGACGGAGGTCAACGTAGTCCTCGGAGACCACGCGCTGATTCGGAGCCTCAATCGCAAGTGGCTCCACCACGACTGGAACACCGATGTCGTGTCGTTTCCACTGGATGAGGACGCGCGTGAACAGGGCGAGATTGAGGGGGAGGTCTACGTGGACCTCGATACGGCCCGCGAGGTCGCACCTGAGCATCGCGTGAGCTTCGAAACAGAAGCACTCCGCTACGTCATCCACGGCCTCCTCCACCTCGTCGGCCACGATGACGCCACGGACGAGGAACGCGCCGAGATGCGGGCGCTTGAGGATCGATACCTCCAGGGGTAAGGGAAGCTCCCAACCGAACCGACTCGTTTGGCTTCGTGCGTCTCCGGTCCCACACGGTGGCATGCACCTGATCTTCGGGCCACGTGCCCTCCCTACCCGTCCCACGAGCCGGTACAACAGCCCCGGATCACCGCCTGCCAGTTCGATGAAGAGGGCGAAACTGGCGCTCCGGGTCTACCGCCAGACACTCACTTCTGCTGCCGATGGAGCTACTCGAGCACGCCGTGGACAAGGCTGTCTGCCTGACGCGACGGCGGATTCTTGGATACGAAGCGAAGCTGAGGAGACGGTGGCTCCAGTCGAGCGTCGGCGCGCCCGTAGCACGTCCTTACCCGCCGAATACGATCCGGTACCCGCCTGTCAACGCAACGGACTGGTTCTGGATATCCAGGTCGGCCACCGTATCAGGGATATCGGTCAGGCCGAGATCGTAGCGTGCCTCTACGTAGAAGGGACCAGAGCCAACATCGAGGCCAAGCGCGAGGCCAAAGTCCGTGAGCGCATCCAGATCGGTGGATACGGGAATACCCACCCACGGACCGATCCCGACACCCACCTCCAGCGCACTATTCGTTGGAATGGCAAGGCGACCGAGCAGAGCCAGCTCCGCGTAGTCGAACGCAAGAGTCTGGCCTCCTCGCTCGATTCCCTTCTGGCTGTACAGGGCCTCCACCACGACGCTGACCGGTTCCATAGGCACCTGGAGCGAGACGCCACCAACGAACCCGAGCTTGACGTCAGGGTCGTTGGAATCGGAACCGGACCATGTGGACACGTTCAGTCCCGCCTTAGGTGCAACGAGAACCTGGGCACTCACCAGGGGCACGATGCCAAACGAGAGGCAAAGGAGAAGGGCGAACCGCATTGGGGAGGAGGTAGAGAGACCGCACAACATAGCGCACTCTCCTCCAAGAACTATCCTGGTCGCTGCTCTACGCCCGAATGGGCTCCACAACCTTCAGCACGTGCTGGGGATCAGCCATGATGTAGTAGTGGATCCCCGGCGCTCCCGCTTGGAGCAACGCCTCGGTCTGCTGGCGGGTCCACTCCACACCGATATCGGCGACATGCTCGTCCTTGGCCTCTTCCACCTCCGCCGCGAGCGATTCGGGGATCTCAACCTTGAACGTTCGTGGTAAGGACCGGAGATGGTTTTTCCGCGTGAGGATCTTGAGCCCTGGCACGATGGGCACCGTGATTCCTACGTCGCGGCAGCGCTCCACAAAGTCGATGTAGTGCTGGGTCTCGAAGAACATCTGCGTCACGACATAGTCCGCGCCCGCATCCACCTTTCGCTTCAAGTGGAGCACGTCCCAGGTCTTATTCGGCGCCTCCTCGTGCTTCTCTGGATAGCCTCCGACACCGATACAAAAGTTCGTCGGCGTGGCATCGAGCAACTCCTCGTCGAGGTACTCGCCACGATTCATCGCGGAGATCTGCCCCACGAGGTCCGAAGCATACGTATTGACCGTCCGCTCAGGACGTCCCCGCTTGTTGATCCCGTTGTCATCGCCTCGCACGGCGAGCACGTTGTGGATCCCGAGATAGTTGAGTTCGATGAGAGCGTCCTCGGTCTCCTCGCGAGTGAATCCCCGGCAGAGCACGTGCGGCACGGCGTCGATACCGAAGCGGTGCTGGATGGCAGCGCACAGGCCGAGGGTTCCGGGCCGCTTCCGCCTGATCTGGCGGCGGATACTGCCGTCTGGAGACTCCTCATAGGTCGCCTCCGCGGAGTGACTCGTCACGTCGATGAACGGCGGCTCATACGGCGCGAGCGTCTCGACGATCTCAAGTACCTGGGCGACCGACCCGCCTCGACGTGGCGGGATGATTTCGTACGAGAGAAGCGGCTCGGTAGCGCGCTCGTAGTGTTCGATGACCTTCACGGAGTGCAGGAGTCGTGGTGGGTAGAGACACGGTCGCGCCTCGCGTTGGCCTGGTCTAGTTGCGACGGCGCCAGAGGTCCTCGGCGAGCGGGCTTTCGCTTGTGCCCTCCTTCTGAGCCACTCGCTGGCGATGCGGCATTACCGGGCCTACGGGTCGGCGGCGCTGCTGCTCCATGATGTCCACGAATCCCACCGGAACCGATTCCCCTCTCTCCTGGGCCGCCGCGACATCCGTACTCCGGTCGAAGGGCAGTTCGTCGTCGGGGAAGATCACGCGCCACATCGTGACTAGCGTCCAGATCGTCATCATCAGGATCACCGGAGCGGCGACCATGAAGAAACCTGTGACGATAGCGGCAACGGGGGGCATGTTGGCGTGCCCGGGCGGGCTAGTTCTCGGTGGGAGTGTCGTCGGCTGCGGTAGCTTCCTGCCCATCAGTGGCAGAGGCTGCGTCGTCCATCGCATCCTCAGCCGTTGAGGCTGCAGGGAAGAGCCCGGTGTCAGGATCGTTGACGAGAGGGACGGCATCGAAGGACGGCTGGAGACGCTCCGTTTCAGCGGCGGCTTCGAGGTCTTGCCGCTGGAGTTCGTCCACAGGGACAGCCGAGCGCTCCTCGAAGGTGTCACGGAAGCCGGTGTCTAGATACGTGAACGAGAGGAAGATTACCAAGAAGACAACCGACCCCGCGAAGGCGAGCAAGTTGGTGCCACCATCGTGCTTGAGGCCCATGAAGTAGGCCGCCACGAAGTAGGCCTTCACGCTCGCGATGAGGAGCGCGATGGGCACGGAGAACGGCCCGAAGATCTCGATCTCGTGGTTGACGGCGAAGTATCGCTCCAAGAGCCCTAGCACGACCGTCAGTGCAGTCAGGAACACCAGGATCGAGATGGTCCGGGTAAGGTCGCGTTTGGCGATGACGTGATGCCCACCGTGGCCGGCGTGCTCATCGTGTCCGTGTGCTGCGTGTGCCATCCGTCAGGTATCGATGCCAGGATGCGACTGTCCCCGCCTCGGCGCCGAGGCGAAGGGGGTCGCATCAGATCAGGTACATCAGGGGGAAGAGGAAAATCCAGATGATGTCCACCACGTGCCAGTACAGACCGACGTTCTCGACAGGGGTGTAGTAGACACTGCTGTACCGTCCGCGCTGCGCTTTGACCGCGAGGATGGAGATCGCGATGATGCCGATGATGACGTGGAGGCCATGGATGCCCGTCATCACGTAGTAGATCGAGAAGAAGATGCCTGCGCGAGGATTGGAGAAGATGGGTCCCTTCTCGCCGTGCCCCTTTTCACCGGCATGGGTCTCTCCATGCTCTCCTGCAGCCTCCGCGATCGCGGCCTCCGTCTCTTCGAGCGAGGGTGTGGCCGCTTCTGACTCTGCTCCCTCCGCAGTCGCGTCGGCAAAACCGGGAAGGACCGCGGTTCCAGCCGTCAACTCTGCGATGGTCGGCGTCCCCTCGGCGAGCTTGAAGTACTGCCCGGGGAAGATGCCCTTCTCGAACTTGTGGGTGTACTCGAAGTACTTGACCACCATGAACACTCCCGCCAGCATGACGGTGAGCCAGAGGAGGCGGACGAGCAACTTGCGGTTGTCCATCTGCGCCGCCCGGATGGCCCACGCGACCGATAGAGAGGACCCCAGGAGAACGAGCGTGTTGAACGCTCCCCAGGCTGTATCCAACTCTAGACTCGCTTGGTCGAACAGGTCCGGGTACCACGAGCGGTAGATCGCATACGCGACGAACATCCCGCCGAAGAGCAGGATCTCCGTCACGAGGAAGAGCCACATTCCCAGCTTCGCAGACTCGAACTGCTGCTCGGCCGAAATGAAGTGGTGCTGGAGGTTGGCCGGATGCAGTTGACCGTCGTGGCCGCGGAGCATCACGTCGCCGTGGTGCCCATCGCCGTGATGACCGTCGCCATCGTGCCCGTGCGCCTCGTGGGCGTTCGGATCGGCGGTGGTCGGTGCGGGGCTCGCCATGAGTTAGAGGCTATCGGGCTGGCGGGTGCCGTCTTCGATGGACGGCTCGTTCTGCGGGACTCCGACCGCAATGTCTGGGACGGGAACGGCGGCTGCGCCGTCGCCGGAGACTTGCTCGCGGAGGTGCGGGAGCGCCGCATTGTAATCGTACGGCCCGTGCGTAACCAGAGGCGTCCGCTTAAAGTTGTGGTGGTCCGGCGGCGTAGTCGTCGCGGTCCACTCCAAGGTGGCACCGCCCCACGGGTTGCCCGGCGCGGGCTTGCCTCTGAACAGGGAGTGGATGCCGTTGATCAGTACGATCATGAGGCCGACACCCAGAACCCAGGAGCCCATCGTCGAAGCCTGATGGAGCGGCTCCAGCCACGGCATGTCTGGGTAGTCGTAGTAGCGGCGCGGCATGCCCTGGCTCCCCATGATGAACTGGATGAAGAACGTCATGTTGAAGCCCAGGAAGACCAGCAGCGCGGAAATCTTACCCCACCGCTCGCTGTAGAGCTTGCCCGTCATCTTGGGCCACCAGTAGTGGAGGCCGCCGAGCATCGCCATCACGGTGCCGCCCATCATCACGTAGTGGAAGTGGGCCACGACGAAGTAGGTGTCGTGCAGGTGGATGTCCGCCGCGAGAGCGCCGACCATAATCCCTGTCACACCGCCGATGGTGAACAGGAAGAGGAAGGTCAACGCGTAGAGCATCGGGGTCTGGAGCCACACGCTGCCTTTGTACATCGTCCAGATCCAGTTGAAGATCTTGATGCCCGACGGAATGCCGATGAGGAACGTGATGAGGCTGAAGATCACCGAGCTCACTGGGCTCTGGCCCGAGGTGAACATGTGGTGTCCCCATACGAGGAAGCCGAGCAGCGCGATTGCCACAGAGGAGAGCGCTACGGCGCGGTAGCCGTAGACGCGCTGGCGGCTGAAGGTGCCCATCAGCTCACTGATCACGCCGAAGGCCGGCAGGATCATGATGTAGACAGCCGGGTGGCTGTAGAACCAGAAGAAGTGCTGGAAGAGCACCGGATCACCGCCCAGCGCCGGGTCGAAGATGCCGATCTGGAGAACGCGCTCCAGGAAGAGCAGCAGCATCGTGATGCCGATGACCGGCGTCGCGAGCACCTGAACGATGGAGGTGGCATAGATGGACCAGAGGAAGAGCGGCAGCCGGTTCCAGGTCATTCCCGGCGCACGCATCTTGTGGATGGTCACGATGAAGTTGAGCCCTGTCAGGATGGACGAGAAGCCCATGATGAACACGCCGAGCCCCATGAAGAGCACGCCGTCCACTGTCGACTTGGAGTACGGCGTGTAGAACGTCCAGCCGGTGTCTACACCGCCGAAGAACAACCCCGCGACAGCCACGATCGCGCCGATGCCGTAGATGTAGAAGCTCGCGAGGTTGAGCTTCGGGAAGGCCACGTCCTTCGCGCCGACCATGATCGGCAAGAGGAAGTTGCCGAGGCTCGCCGGGATGCTCGGCACGATGAACAGAAAGACCATCACGATCCCGTGGAGCGTGAAGACCTGGTTGTAGGCGTCCGGCCCCATGACCGTCTCACCTTGCGTCATCAACTCCAGGCGGACGAGCAGCGCGAGGATCCCGCCCAGCGCGAACGCGGCAGAGACGGAGACGAGGTACATCAGGCCGATCCGCTTGTGATCGACCGTCGTCATCCATTCCCACGCGATGGCGCGGAAACGCTTGAACCCCGTGACCTCAGGACCAGGGCCAGGCTCGCGAAGGAAGTTGTGGACGGGCTCGTGGCCCTCCGGGTACGCGCTCCTCTTCTTGCGAGGAACGGTCGAGGTGCGGGGCTGCGTTGGGGTCAGCGTCGCCATGACGGGTGTTCTCTTCGGGGTGGGAAGTCGGTTTGCTAGGCCTCGACGGCAGGAGTCTCAGACGCGTCGTCGGCTGGAGGTGCGTCGGCCTCGGTGCCATCGCCGGTGTCTCCGCCCTCACCGGGGGGGGCGAGTTCCTCCGGCGTCGCGGCGCCATTGAGGTCCTTCATGTAGGCGACGATCGCGTTGAGTTGACGCTCGTCCAGACGCCCCTGGTAGGAAGCCATCGCGGGCGGATAGCCCTGCACGATCTTGTTGCCAGGGTACAGGATGGACTCAATGGTGTACTCCGCATCCATCACCGCGCTGGTGCCGTCCTCGAAGGGACGCTGCTCGCCCCACGTGCCGAGCCAGGTCGGGCCCGTGCCGTCGGAGCCGTCGATGGAGTGGCAGGCGTTGCATCCCTGCTGCTCGTACAACACCTCTCCGTATGCGACGAGTGACAGGTCCTCGCCGTCGCCCGAGGCGAGCCAAGTCGCGAAGTCGTCATAGCTGACGACCTTGATCAGAGCGCCCATGTCGGAGTGGAGCGTACCACAGTACTCCGTACAGAGCACCTGATACACCCCCTGCTCCGGGGCCTCGAACCACACGTATGAGTACCGGTTGGGAATCACATCGTGCTTGATTCGGAACTCGGGGACGTAGAAGCTGTGCAGCACGTCAATGCTCGTCATCTCGAGCTTGATCGGTGTGTTGACCGGCACGACGATCTCTTTGACGGTTTGCTTGCCGTTCGGATACTCGAAGCTCCAGTCCCACTTCTGGCCCGTCACGCTGATCTCGTAGCTGTTCGCGGGAGGGATGCTCGTGTTGACGTACGCCGTGAAGCCCCAGAAGAAGACGACCAGCACGAGGAGCGTGGGGATCGCGATCCACGAGACCTCGAGCCACTTGCTCTCGTGCACGTCCACCGCCCGGTCCGCATGGGATTTCCGGCGGTACTTGTAGATGAAGTACACCATCGCCGCCGCTACGATGAGCGTGAGGATGGTGGAACTGTACAGGATGAAGTTGAACAGGGAGTCAATCTGGTGAGCGGTCGTGGATTCCTGGGGGGGAAGCCAAAGGCCGTTCTCACCGGTGAAAAACTCCTGCCGCGTGGGGGCGGTCTCTTCGATCTGCATAGGGGGGCGGAGCGAACTCCGCGTGTTGTCAAGTGGCCGGGGCCGCGTCGTGAGGTAGGTCGTCCCAGTGGCTCCCGCTCTGGCCGCGAATCTCGCGGCGCCAGAAGGCCGCGAGGCCGATGATGATGGCGAGAAGCAGCGCACCGCTGCCCCACTTCATCACACCGAGCCAAACGAGGGAGTACGACTGGCTGTTTTCGTCAAACTGGTAGCAGGTGAGCAAGAACCGATCCGCTGTGGTGCCAACGGTTCCTTCGCCCGCCTCGACGAGAGCAAGCTTGAAATCGAGCGGGTAAAACTGAGCGCCATAGAGGTATCGCGCGATGGTCCCGTCGGGCGACAGGAACACGAGAGCGGCGCTGTGAGCGTACTCGGTGGTTCGAGCATCCCAGGCAAATCCGAAGCCCGTCTCTGAGGTAAAGCGCTCAATGCTTTCGTCGGTCCCGGTCCAGAAATGGAAGGCGTCTTCTGTGCCCTCTCGGCCCGCCTCGGCGACGTACTTGACCTTGGCTTCCGCCGCCCGCTCCACGGTGTCGCGCTCGTCGAACGAAAGAGCCAAGGCGTAGTAATCCTCACCGGGCTGGAGATCGCTCTCTGCCATGGCGTCCGCGAGGCCGTCTAGGATGAGATTGCACAGCATCGGGCAGCTGTGGTAGACGAACGCGACGACGACCGGCTTGCCTTGATTCAAGAGGTCGCCCACTCGAACCGCCTCTCCCTTGCTGTTGACGAACTCGGTATCCGGGGACACGCGCTCACCGAGTTGCTCAATGACGCCGGTTTGCCCTTGCAGCCGGTTCGGCAGCGTGCCCTCAGGCATCTGGCCGTCCAAGGGGGCAGGCTGCGTGCTCATGACCTGCGCCTGCACCGGGGCTGCGCAGGTGGCGAGGGCCACCAGCGCGAACAAGAGGGTGCGGGCGCGAGTCATGGCTACTCGTTGAGGTTCGTCTCGGGGAGGTCGGCCTCGGGAAGCTCGTCGGACGTAACCATCTCACTGGACCCGACCTGCGCGTCGCCCGAGGCGGGAGACGCGGTGGTACCCGTCGCGGGACGCGTGGCGCCTGGCGTGAAGTTGGTTACGGGCCGGACGTTGAACTCCTGCCGCGTCACGGCGCTCGGGGCCCCCATGCTCTCCGTGCTGCCTTCGACTGCATCGGTGGCGGCAGGTGCAGCGTTGTCCTCCACTACCTGCATCATCGCGACGTCGATCGGGATCGTGTAGGTAGAGTCTGCTGTGAGGGCGTAGTTCTCCAGTGCTCCCATGCCCTCAGCGAGGATGGTGCGCTGGTCCGTCCCGATCTCGACACGGTCGGCCGCTTGGTCTTCCGACTGACCCAACTCGGGCAGGTAGAACGCCCAAAAGACGACGAACGACATCAGAGCGACTGTGACGAGGATCGCGGCCGTGATGCCGACGATCTGCGCACTGGCGATGCCCTCTTCTTCCACGCCCGTTGCCTCCAGTTGCTCCAGAGCCTCCTCACCGGCGAGACCGACTTCTGCGCTAGCGGAAGCAGCAGCCGTGGCAAGTAGCCCAGGGACTGGGCCGTTGGGCTCCTCCTGCTGAGGACGGGCCACACCGGGGTCGGCTTCGACCCGAAGCCCTTCCTCAGGCTGAGGAGTGGGCTCGTCGCGGTGTGGATCGGAAGGTGGGTTCGCCATTTCTGTTGTCGTCACAACCCTCGAACGAGAGGGCGGGTGGCTTGTTTTCACTTCGGAGTGAAAGTAGGGTGAGAGAGGCGCAAAACCATGCCCCGGCCCAGACTTTACACGTTCTCGAACCGGAGCGAATCGTCGAAGTACGGATCGTTATGGGGCGTCAGCGCGTGGCGCGTAGAGCGGTATAGCGTCATGCCCACGAGGAGGAACGCAAAGCCGAGGCCGCAGAGCGCATCCACGAGGCGGAACTCGGGGTGCACCATATGATCTCGAAGCGTTGCGAACAGGATCTCGCTACCGCTGACTCCTTCGGCTGTGGCCGCCTCGGGAGCAGCCGCGAGGCCGGCGAGGACCGTCTGGGAGTTCTCCGCGATGGCGTTCATGAGTGCCTGCGTCTCAGCAGGGCCATAACCCTCACTCCCTGGGTAGATGGACGGCATCGCGATCCACCAGAGGTCGATCCAGTGCATGACGAGGAGCCATCCCGCCATGACCGCCAGCGCAGGATAGACTCGCTTGGTGATACGCGGTAGCAGAATCAGGAACGGCAGCACGAAGTGGAACCAGACGAGCGCTTGGCCGACGAGCCCATACCCTTCGAACGCCCGCTTGTGGAACCAGAGGGTTTCCTCGGGAAGGTTGCCGTACCAGTACAGCATGTACTGCGAGAAGGCGATGTACGTCCAGAACACCACGAAGGCGAACATGAACTTGCCCATGTCCTGGAGATGCTCCCGTGTCACCTCGTGATCGAGCATCCCGCTCTTCTTCAGCAGGAGTGCGAGGAACGTGATGAGACAGAGACTCCCGAGCCAGCCGCCCGCGAAGAAATAGACCCCCCACATGGTCGAGAACCAGTGCGGCTCCAGGCTCATCAGCATGTCGTACGCGAAGAACGACACCAGGACGGCCATCACGGGGATGCCAGCCGCACTCCACTTTCGAAGGCTCAGCGTGTTCTCAACATTTGGCTCGGCGTCATTGCGAACGGAGTAGCCGTAGAGCTTTCGCGCGAAGAGAGTCGCGAGTCCGAAGAAAAGGAAATAGCGGACGAACCAGAAGAGAGGGAAGGTGCCCGCCTCCATCGGAAAGAAGAAATACCCGGCCTTACCGACGAGGATGTAGTCGTAGTTGTAGGAGTCCGGGTCGTAGAGATCGGCGTGAGACCAGTGGTAGAGGTCGTGGAAACCGATCAGGATGGGAATCCCGAGGACGCCTAGGAGCGGGAGATTCGCCAGGAGCATCTCGGGGATGCGGCGGATCGTGACACTCCACCTAGCCTTGGTGATGTGCTGGATCATCACGAAGAACAGCGCCCCAATCGCGATGGACGTCGCGAAGGACCAGCCGACGAGGTAGGCGAAGTAGAACCGCTGAAGGTCGGCGAAGCCAACGACGAGGCCAAGGACGAGCAGCGCGGCGCCGAGGGCGAGAGGCACGAGCCACAGCCTCCGGTCGCCCGTGAACTGGTAGCGGCTCGCTGCACGTTCCTGGTCGGGGTCAACCGGGTCGAAGAAGAGGCGGGTGAGAGCGCTCATGGGCGTATTTCGATTTCGTGTTGCGTGTTGGGCTCGCGAAGAACACCCACCACGGACGACGCATCAGACTTAGTTGCCGACGTACTCGGAGGCGATCCGGTCACGCTCCTCTAACGGGATGTCCTCCAAATCGGCGTTCTGGGACTCCTGGAGGGCCCGGATGTAGGCCACGATGGCCCACCGGTCTTCCGGCAGGACCTCGTGGCCGTAGGACGGCATAGAGCGAACGCCGTTGGCGATGACGCTGTAGAGGTAGCCCTCCTCGATCTCACGGAGGTAATCCGAATGGTACGTGGGCGCAGGCGTGTAGCCGTAGCCCTGTCCGGCGTTGCCCACCATGATGACGCCGGCGCCATCTCCGGTCGGGCCGTGGCAGACGGCGCAGAAGATGAGGTAGCGCTCCTGGCCGCGCTCTAGGAAGGCGGGCGTGATTTCCACCTCCTCGGGATAGCCCCGGACAAACGCACCATTCTCATCCCGCCCGTACTCGTAGGCGGCGTTATCGGTCGTGCGGAGTTGGCCGCGAGCGACAGTGCCGGGGACCGGTGGCCGCATCGCAGCGCCGTCCTCGAAGAACGCATTCGCCTCCTGAGCCTCGAACTTCTCCTGGAAGTCCATGTTGAGGTTCGGGTGGATCGGGGTCTCGTCACTCTTCATGCCGCGGCATCCGCTGAGCACGAGCGCGAGTCCGAGCGCGAGTCCGAGCGCGAGGGGGAAAAATCGGTTCATCGTGCTTGGATCTCGCCAGAGGAGGACGAAGCGGAGGATTCGGCGATCGCGAGGACGGGCTCCCCAGGGAGTGCCGGGGCTTCGACAGGCTCTCCCTGCTCGTTCAGTTCGGTCGCTCCCTCGTGCGTGATGTGTTCCACGGCGAGGGCCCCGAAGCCGAAGAGGTCGCCCGCGGTCGTGTCCGCCTCGAACTGCTTGTCCGCCTCGGCGATGTGAAGGAAGAAGGCGTCGTCCGTCGCCCGGTTGAAGCGCTCCGAGTGGAAGAGCGGGTTGTACGGCTTTGGGAGGCCGTTGAGGGCGAGCATGCCGCCCACTGCTGTCAGCGCCGAAAACAGGATGGTGAGTTCGAACATGACCGGCACGGCCGCCTCCAGGCCAAAGAGCGGCTTGTTGGAGACGTTGATGGCGTACGGCACGAAGGCGTTGAGCGTGTCATTCACCATCCAGTCGTATTGCGGCCCGGCGCTCGTCCACCATTGAAGGAAGAAGCCGAGAAAGGCGCCTGCCGCGCCACCGACAAACACCATGAAGCCCAGCTTGGAAACCGGAAGGCCCATCGCCGCATCCATCCCGTGGATGGGGAACGGCGAAAAGGTGTCGAGGCGGGTGTAGCCTTTCTTGCGGAGCGACTTGACGGCGTCGTAGAGAGCACCGGGATCAGAGTACTCGGCAAGATAGCCGACGTGCTGGTTCGCCCGGTCGTCGAGGAGCGTGCGGATGCGTCGGAGCATGTTAGCTGGCGGCGTCGGTGGAGGTGTCCTCGGCACTGTCCTGTGCGCTCGGGGAGGCGGGAGCCTTCTGATAGTCTGCCACGTCGGCCAGTTCGGCGGGGGTTCCGTGGCCGTCGCCGTGGTGGTAGAAGTGGGGGTCAGCCTGGGGCATCACGCCCTTCACTTCCGCGATGGCGACCATCGGGAGGAAACGGAGGAAGAGCAGGAAGAGCGTGAAGAAGAGGCCGAAGGACCCGACGAACAGCAGTACGTCCCAGACGGTCGGCTGGTAGTAGTCCCAGGACGAGGGGAGGTAGTCTCGATGGAGCGACGTGACGGTGATCACAAAGCGCTCGAACCACATGCCGATGTTAGTCGTGATCGAGATGACGAACATCAATGCGATATTGCGACGGAAGCTCTTTTTCCAGAAGAGCTGCGGCAATGTTAGATTGCACGTCATCATAATCCAGTACGCCCACCAGTACGGTCCCGACATGCGGTTCGTGAAGGCATACTGTTCGTAGACAACCCCAGAGTACCACGCGATGAAGAACTCCGTGATGTACGCGAAGCCGACCACGGTCCCGGTCACGAGAATGATGATGTTCATCTTCTCGAGGTGGTCAATCGTGATCAGGTTCTCTAGGCCGTAGACCTTCCGCGCGACCACCATGAGCGTCACCACCATCGCGAAGCCGGAGAAGATGGCGCCCGCCACGAAGTAGGGCGGGAAGATGGTGGTATGCCACCCGGGCACGATGGAAACCGCGAAGTCAAAGGAGACGACCGAGTGGACCGAGAGCACGAGGGGCGTCGCGAGGCCCGCCAAGAGCAGGTAGGCCCGCTCGTAGTGGCGCCAGTTGCGGTTGCTGCCCGTCCACCCGAGAGAGAAGAAGCCGTAGATGCGCGCGCGAAGCATCCGGCCCGCCTTCGCGGCTCGGTCGCGGATCGTGCCGAGGTCGGGGATGAGCCCGACGTACCAGAAGAGAACCGAGACGGTACCGTAGATCGAGACCGCGAACACGTCCCAAAGCAACGGGCTCTTGAACTGCGGCCACATCGCCATCTGGTTCGGCAGTGGCAGCATCCAGTAGACGGCCCACACGCGCCCGACGTGGAGCGTCGGGAAGAGGAGCGCACACGCCACCGCGAAGAGCGTCATCGCCTCCGCCGTCCGGTTGATACTCGTGCGCCACTTCTGGCGGAACAGAAAGAGGACGGCCGAGATGAGTGTGCCCGCGTGCCCGATGCCCACCCAAAAGACGAAGTTGACGATGGCCCAGCCCCAGCCAACCGGGTTGTTCAGACCCCACACGCCCGGTCCGTTCCACACCAGGTACGCGACCGAGATCAACAAAATCATGATCCCGAGTTGAGCCAAGGCGAACGCTGCGAACCAGCCGAGAGGCGTCTTCTTCTCCGTGTGGTGCGAGACCACCTCGGTGATGTCGTGGAACGAGAGGTTGCCCTGAACGAGAGGGGCCTCTTCGAGCGCCGAAGATCCGCTGCGACCGTCGCCGCCGGGATCGGCGTAGGCGGTACGGGAGGTGACGGTGGCCATAGGGACGGGGGAAGCCTGGCGGGCGGTCAGTGAGTCGGCCTCGGGACCGAGGCGGGGTTACACGTCGAGAGTTTCAGCTGGGGACTCCTCGGAGCCGTAGCCACCGCCGTGGTGGCCGTCCTCGGCGTGGAACGGGTCATATCCGGCCGCGACGAGGGCAGGATGCGGGTTGCGCAACCGGGCGAGGTAGGTGACACGAGGACGCACGGCGAGTTCGGCGAGCAATGCGTAGTTGCGGCTGTTGCGCTTGACGCGGTTGACCTCGCTGTCCGGGTCCGCGAGGTCGCCGAAGACGAGGGCACCCGTCGAGCAGGCCTCCTGGCATGCCGAGACGTACTCGATGTCTTCGCTGCTGAGGTCTCGGTCCTCAATGTGCGCGTACTGTTGCACCTGGCGGATGCGGTGGATGCACATCGTGCACTTCTCCATCACACCGCGGTAGCGGATGGTGACGCTCGGGTTCTGCTGCATCTGGACCTCGATGGGCAGCGTCTTGGTCCAGTTGTAGAAGTTGTACCGACGCACCTTGTACGGACAGTTGTTCGCGCAATAGCGTGTCCCGATGCACCGGTTGTAGATCATCGCATTGAGGCCGTCCGGCGAGTGGACGGTTGCCGCGACGGGACAGACCTGCTCGCACGGGGCGTTCTCGCAGTGCTGACACATCATCGGCATGGAGACCATGCCGGGCCGGTCGGTCTCCTCCCCGCCGACATAGTAGCGGTCCATCCGCATCCAGCTCATCTCGCGGCCTCGGCCCACCTGGTCCTTGCCGACCACCGGGATGTTGTTCTCCGCCTGGCAGGCAACCACGCAGGCGTTGCAGCCGTGGCAGGCGTTGAGGTCCACCGCCATCCCCCACTGGTTCGCGGAGTACATCACGTCTCCGATCTGATCCTGGGCACCGTTGGACTCACCCCACAGCGGCGGGAAGTCTTCCCAGGGCGTGTCCTCGATAAGGTGGATCTGATCCTGGATGAAGTCCGGGTCCTGCGTGTATTGCTCCGCCGTCAACATCCGCACGATGTCACGGCCCTCCATCGAGCCGTGGTCCTGCGTCGTGACCACGCGGTAGTCGTCTTCCTCCGCCTTGCGGACATCGACCCCCGGCATCACCGGGAAGAAGTTGACCGACCGGAGGCCCTCGACCGCCGAGCCCACACCGTTGGTCAGCGGACCTGGACGGTAGATGTCCACGTCCTTGTCGAAGATCCGCGCAATGATGTTGCGATCCTTGATCACGCGGTCGGACAGCAACTCGCGTCCGTAGCCGAGGGTGACGGAGATCGAGTTGTCGGGGTGGCCCGGCTGGATCCAGACAGGGAGCGTCACCGTGGCATTTCCTGCCCCCGTGATCGTGACCGTGTCGGCTCTGACCGTCTGCTTGTCGATACCGGACGAGACCCCGAGGCGCCTGGCTGTCGCCGCGCTCATCGCCGCGACATTGTCCCACACGATCTTCGTGATCGGATCCGGCGCTTCCTGCATCCAGGCGTTGTTGGAGAACCGTCCGTCGTAGAGCGTGGACGAGAGGCGCACGACCATCTCGATGCTCTCGTCGTTCACCGGCGCTAACTGGGAGAGGTCCGGCGTGCTCGCTGCCGAGGCGGGCACGGTCGGGAACTGCGTCCCGGGAAGGAACCCGTCGTGCAGAACCGTCCGCCAGTTGTTCTCGAACGACTGGTCCGCGAAGTCCGCCGTGACGCGATCTGCAAACGACTCGCGGACGAGGTCGTATCCGCTCACATCGCGGCCGGTGATGAGTGCACCGAGAACCTCCAGCGCAGAGTGCGCATCAGCATAGAGCGGCGCGATGAGGGGCTGCACGATGGTGAACGTGCCGTCGTAGGACCGGCCGTCACCCCAGCTTTCGAGGTAATGGGCCTGTGGCACGTGCCAGTCGGCCAACTGCGCGGTCTCGTCGCGCCACGTGCCGAAGTGAACCGTCAGGGGCACCTGCTGCATGGCAGCTGCGAAGCCGAGCTCCGCCGGGAGGGAGTGGACCGGGTTGGTGCCGAGCGTCAGGAGAACATCCGTCCGACCCGCACTCATCTCCGCGACGGCCTCGCGCAACTGCGATGCTACAGGCTGGACAGGAGCCGCGCCCGGGTCGAGGTACTCGACTGCTTGGGTGCCAAACTGGCCGTTGAGGGCTGCGCACAGTGCGTGGATACGCGGTGGTTGCGCGGCACCTGCGGTGAACACGGCGCGACCACTGGCCTCCCGTACATCGCCTGCGAGGGCGTCCACGACGGCCGCCTCCTCTTCGGTCAGTTCGATTTGTGGGGCTCCGGTCTGGAGACCGAGGGCCGATGCTACGGCAGCGGCGAAGAGAGACACCCGGCCTGCCTTCATCGCGAGGCGATGGTCCGCCATGCCCCCTGTGCCGGTGTACGTGCTCTCCACCGCATACAGGCGGCTCATCGGCGTCCGGCCCGAGGTGGTGCGGACCTCCACCCGGCGGCTCTGCATGTACTCGCGAGCATTGTGGATCGAGTGGCTGTCCTCGGCACCGAGGAAGTCAGCGTCGAAGGACACCACCACGTCCGCCTCGGAGAAGTTGTACTGGGGGCGGAGGGGCCGACCGAAGGCGAGTTGGGTGCCGAGTGCCTGCGAGTCGTCGCCCTGCGGATGCAGCGTGATCCAGCGCGTTCCGGGGAAGGTGTCCTCTACCTGCTGGCGGAGGCGCGCGGCGGTCGGAGAGGGATCCGGCTCCGCGAGGACGACGAGCGAGGTGGCGGCGGCCTGCTGACGCACCTGCGCCATGGCGGCGACGAACGAGGTCCAATCGCTTTCCTCCATATCACCGTCCACCCGGTTGCGAGCATGACGGCTCCGATCCGGGTCGTACAGGTTCAGGATACTGGCCTGCGCGAAGACTCCACTCGCGCCCTGGCTGACGGGATGCTCCGGGTTGCCCTCCACCTTCGTGGGCCGTCCTTCATGACTCCGCACCAGCAGCGCATGGCTTACCCCATTGAGTGGCATCGCCGTCGCGAAGTAGTTCGCGATGCCGGGGATGACGGTCTCTGGCTTCCGCGCGTACGGCAGCACCTCTTCGACAGGACGACGGCAACCGGTGATGCCCGCGAGAGCAATCGAGGCGCCCATCACCTTCAAAAAGTCCCGACGGTCCGGGTGTGGGTCCTCGCCCATCGCACCGTCGAGAAACTCGCGCTTGCGAAACGCCTGGTCGTACCCGGGCGCGTTGTCGCGGTCGGCGGCACTCCGCCACTGGCGAGGCTGCTTCTTGGCGGCACGGGCGGCATCATCCGATGCAACGTCAGACGCCGTCAGGATGTCGAGCTCGATCATTCAAGTGGAAGGTGGGGGTGAGAGCCAGGCGGCGATCAGTTCGAACCTTAGTAGTGGCAGGCGGAGCAGTTCTGGGGCGGCTGGATCCCCTCTTGCTCAATGCGGACTTCGTTTGCAGCGACGTACTCATCCCAAACCTCGGGGTCCTCCTTCTTCTCATCGAGGTAGGCAAGGTTGGTCACCTCTTCAGGCGGGACGAGGTATTCCGCGGGCGCACGGTGGCACTCCAGACACCAAGCCATGCTCATCGGCTCCGCGACGTAGACCACCTCCATCTGGTCCACTCGGCCGTGGCAACTCGCACAACTCACACCCACGTTGACGTGGGCGGCGTGCGAGAAGTGGGCGTAGTCCGCGAGGTGCGTCACCTGGACCCACTCGATGGGCTCGCCGGTGGCCCAGCTTTCTCGCACCGGGAGCAGCGCCGCACTCTGCGTCTGAATCTGCCCGTGGCAGTTCATGCAAGTCTGCGTGCTCGGAATGTTGGCGTGCGGGCTCTGCTCCACGTGGTTGTGGCAGTACCGACAGTCCATCCCCAGTTCGCCTGCATGAAAGGCGTGGTTGTACGGGACCGGTTGCTCCGGCTGGTAGCCGACCTCGTAAAACTCGGGGGACAGGTAATACCACGCCAGAAGGACGACCAGGAGGCCACCCATCCCTGCGCCCATCAGCGAGACGGCGGGCAGGGCGTTGGCGTTGCGGGGGAAGATCTGCATGCCTCGGGAAGGCCCAGTGTGGAGGGTGCTCGGGTGGGGCCGGATCGAAGGTAGACCGGCCTTCAAAGGGTACGAAGGAAGATAGATCGAAGCGCTGCGAACCGCAGAATAGACGCGATGCGCGCCGATCCTGAGGTTTACCCCAGTTCGGCATTGCCCGACCGCCCGAGCCTCCGCATGAGGCCGGGATCAGACCGGTTTCCGAGCAAAGCGAGGCACGAAACGCCGAACGGTTTCACTCGAACCTGAAAGTGAGGACATCCTCTAGAGGCGGTCTCGTCAGAATTGCCCGCCTCGGTCAGGCCACCGGCGCCACAACGTGGGTCCGTGTGCGCCTCGCGAACCGCGCGAGCAGGAGCACGGCCGCCGCCGCGAGCCCGGCGGTGAGCCCCCACCAGAGGCCTTGGCTCCCCCACCCCAGCCCGAAGGCCAGTGTCGCGCCTGTCCCCATCCCGATTCCCCAGTACGAGATCGCGCCAATGAGCATAGGGATGCGGGTGTCCTTGAGACCCCGGAGGGCGCCGCCAGCCGTCGCCTGCATCCCGTCCACGATTTGGAAGACGGCCGCGATGCCGAGGAGCCCGCCCGCGAGCTGAGCCATCGCAGGATCCGGCGTGCTCCCGGCGTAGATCGCGATAATCCACCCAGGCCGGAGCCAGAGAAACAGCGCCGAGGCCACCATGAACGTCGTGCCGAGGCCGACCGCGACGAAGCCTGCGAGGCGCGCGCCTGCCTCATTCCCCGCTCCGACCTCGTGCCCAACCCGCACCGTGGACGCCATCCCGATGCCGAGGGGCACCATGAAGGTGAACGAGGCAGCGTTGAGCGCGATCTGGTGGGCCGCCAGCGCTGTCTCGCCGAACAACCCCACGAGCAGCGTACCGACAGAGAACAATCCCGCCTCCAGCCCGAGCGTCGCGCCGATGGGTGCCCCGAGGCGGACCAACTCGCCGAGCATGGACGGGTCTGGTCGGCGCAACCCCGTCAGCACCTCGAACCGCCGAAGCGACGGGCTCAGCCGGATCCCGACGGCCAGGCTCGCGGCCATCGCGACCATCACGATGGTGCTGCTCCACCCCGTGCCTTCCAGGCCGAGCGCGGGCAGACCGTAGCGCCCGTACATCAAGAGGTCGTTGCACAACACGTTCACGACCACCCCGATGAGCGTCGCGAACAAGACAGGCCTGGCGCGGCCTGTGCCTTCGTAAAAGCCGCGGAACGCTGCGAAGGCGAGGCTCGGCACGAGGCCCCACCGGATCGCGCGGAGATACTCTCCTGCCAGCGCAGCCGTCTCCGGCGCCTGCCCGGCGAGAAGGAGGCCTTCCTCGGCCCATCCGAGCGCGACCGTCAACGGAGCCCCGAGGAGGAGCGCCAGCCAGAGCCCCTGACGCGTCGCCCGCGCGGCCAGCGCCTCGTCGCCAGACCCGATGGCTTGCGAGACCGTCGGGTTGACCGCCAGGATGACGCCGACGCAGACGAGCGAGAGCGTGAAGAATGTGGTGCTGCCGAGCACCGCTGCAGCGAGCGCCGAGGTCCCGAGCCGCCCCACCATCACCACGTCCACGAACGACATGGACATCTGCGCCACCTGCGCTCCCACGATGGGCACAGCCAGCGCGAGCGTGCGGCGGATCTCGCGACGGACAGGGCTCTGGGACACAGTCGAAAGGGGGCCGATGCAAAAACTACCGCTCTGCCCTGCCCGTCCACTGGCTGGACTCAGGTAGAACCGCCAGGGGTGGGTTCGCTCCGCGACGGCTGTATACTCCGCACGATGCGCGCTACCCTCTCTCCCCCCCGCGCGGCCGCGGTCCACACGGTCGACGTCTCGGTCGTCATCGTGACGTATAACGTGCGGGAGTTCCTGGAACAGGCCCTGGAATCGGTCCAGCGCGCCAGCACCGGTCTCCGTGTCGAGACCTGGGTCGTGGACAACGATTCCGCCGATGGCTCCGTGGAGATGGTGCGTCAGCGCTTCCCGGACGTGCACCTCATCGCGAACGAGGAGAACGTCGGCTTCGCGACGGCCAACAACCAGGCACTCCGGCAGATGAACGGCCGGTACGCGCTCGTGCTCAACCCGGACACGATCCTACAGGAGGACACCCTCCGCGAGTTGGTCACGTTCATGGACGCGAACCCGGAGACCGGCGCCGCAGGCTGCCGCATCCTCAACCCGGACGGCACCTTCGCACCCGAGAGCCGCCGTGCCTTCCCGACGCCCGCCGTCGCGTTCTTCCGCCTCACGGGCCTTTCGCGCCTCTTCCCCGATAGCCCGACCATCGGCCGCTACAACCTGACGTACCTCCCGCAAGACGAGGTTTGCGAGGTGGACGCACTCAGCGGCTCCTGCATGATGGTCCGCCGCGAGGCCATTCTAGAAGATGGTTCAGGGTTCAAGGTTCAGGGTTCTCCCTCCGTCGCCCCAGTCGCTGAACTCCGAACCCCGAACCCCGAACTTCGCTGCGCCGCGGGCCTGTTCGACGAGGCCTTTTTTATGTACGGCGAGGACCTGGACTGGTGCTACCGGATCCAGCAGGCCGGGTGGAAGATCCAGTACACGCCCTCCACGCAGATCGTCCATTACAAGGGCGAGAGCACCAAGAAGGGAGACCTCCGTTACGTCCGCCTCTTCTACGGCGCGATGCTGCGGTTCGTAGAGAAACACCTCACCGCGAGCGGCCAGAGGCCGGCGGGACGTGCGGCCTCTCTCCTGCTCGCCCTCGGCATTCGCGCGGGCATCCTCGCGCGAGCCGGGATGGCCGCCGCCGCGAGGCTGGCCAGCGCCGTCGCCGCACCCTTCGCCGATGGCGCGCTGGCCTGGACCGCGCTCGCGCTCGCGGCTGTCGCGTGGTCCCTACCGCGCGGATTCTCGTTCGATCCTTCCTTCTACGCTATCGTCCTCCCGCTCTACACCATCGCGTTGCTGCTCGGCATCGGGGGGGCCGGAGGCTACGGGCGCCGCGCGATGCGGCTCCGCCCAGTCGCGATTGGAGCGGGCGTCGGCTTCCTCGCGGTCGCGACGGTCACGTTCCTGCTCCCCCACCTCGCCTTCTCTCGCGCAACGGTCCTGACAGGCTTTGCGCTCGCGGCGGTCCTGCTCGGGATCCGACGGCTCCTCGGGCGGAGGCGCCGCACCGGCCCGCGCCGCGCGCTGGTCGTCGGTACGGGCGCCGAGGCGGAGCGACTCGTCCGCCTCGCGCAGGGGCGGTTGCCGCTGGAGGTCGTCGGGTTCGTGGGCGAGCGCACCTCGGAGGCCAGTGTGCCACACGTCGGCCCGACGCGCCAGCTCCGCGACCTCGTCCGCCTCAACGGCGCCTCCGAGGTCGTCTTCGCCGCCGACGCGCTGACCAATACCGCCATCCTCGCAGGGATGCGCGACCTCCGCGACCTCCCCGTCGATCTCAAGATCCTTGCTCAGCACCGCGACCGGATCATCGGGAAAGCCAACGTGGAAGACCTTTCCGCGCCTCTGATGGCTGCCGAGCGTGCCGTCGCGCCCTTGCGCTCTCGTCTCGTGCGCCGCGCGCTGGAGGTGCCCATCGCTCTCACGGGACTGCTCCTGCATCCGATCCTTCGCCCCCTCGCCCGTCGGGCGCCTGCGGAATCCCGACGACGACGCCTCGCACACTTCACGGCCAAGCTCCCGAGCGTCCTCGCGGGACGCCGCGCGTTGGTCGGCTACGATCCATCGCAGACGCACCCGCCCAAGGCCTGGGGGCTGCTCCCTGGCGTCGTCTCCATCCTGGACACACTGGAGGCCCCGCCCACTACCATCGTGGACGCGCACCGCGCCTACTGGGCGTATGCCCGAAACCAATCCGCAGCGTTGGATGTGGACATCCTCCTGCGCGCGCTGACACGATAGCGCCCGCCTCGGCCTCCCGCTCGAACGTCCCGAGGCGGACCCACTTCCTTTCCCATGCACCTCCTCGACTTCGAAAAGCCCCTCGTCGATCTCGAAACGAAGCTCCAGGAGCTCCGCACCTTCGAGGCCGATGACGGGACGGTGGACCTCTCGGAGCAAATCGCAGCGCTGGAGAAGCGCGTCGAAACGCTCCGGGTCTCGATCTACCAGAACCTCACCCGCTGGCAGCGGGTGCAGCTCGCCCGCCACCCGGAGCGCCCATACACGCTGGACTACATCGGCGCGCTGACAGAGGACTTCGTGGAACTCCATGGCGACCGCCTCTTCGGCGAGGACCGCGCGATGGTCGGCGGTTTCGGCCGTTTCCTCGGCCGACGCTACGGCTCGCGCGACCGCTCGGTCTGCGTCATCGGTCAGCAGAAAGGACGAGACACCAAGCAGCGCAAAGACCGGCGCTTCGGGATGCCCAATCCCGAGGGATACCGCAAGGCAAAGCGGCTCATGGAAATGGCCGCGAAGTTCGGCAAGCCCGTCATCACCTTCCTCGACACGCCCGGCGCCTTCCCGGGACTGGAGGCCGAAGAGCGCGGCCAGGCCGAGGCCATCGCGCGCAACCTGCTCGTCATGGCGCGGCTGCCTGTCCCCATCGTCGTCGTGGTAATCGGCGAGGGCGCGAGCGGCGGCGCACTCGGCATCGGCGTGGGCGACCGGATCCTGATGCTGGAGAACGCCTGGTACTCTGTTATCTCGCCGGAGTCCTGCTCGTCCATCCTCTGGCGCTCCTGGGACTACAAGGAAGACGCGGCCCGCGCGCTCAAGCTCACCGCGCCGGATCTGATCGAGCATCACGTCATCGATCAGATCGTCCCGGAGCCGACCGGCGGGGCACACCGCGATCCCGGCACCACCTTCGACGCCGTCGGCCGCGCCATCGCCGCCGCGCTGGACACGCTGGAGGCCCTCCCCACCGACGATCTTCTCGCAGAGCGCCTCGCGAAGTTCGACGCGATGGGCGCGTGGCAGGAGGCGTAGCGGTCCTGGGAAGCCAACCCATTTCCACTCTGCCCGCCTCGGCACCGAGGCGGAGAGGCTCCACCGATTCCTGAGGGCCGAACGCCGATGACTCACGCATACCGCCACCGCGTCCGCTACCGCGAGTGCGACCCGATGGGCGTCGCCTACCACACGCACGTGCTGGACTGGTTCGAGGCCGCCCGGACGGAGGCCCTTCGAGAACGCGGCATCGCGTACAAGGACATCGAGGCGAGCGGCATCATCATGCCTGTGGTCGAAGCCTCGGTGCGCTACCACCGGCCCGTCCGCTACGACGACGTGATCGTGGTGGAGACGACGTTCACGGAGACGCCGCGTGTGCGCGTGCCCATCGAGTACGTGGTCCGCCGCGAGACCGAGGCGGACGCCCTCATCACGGGTCGCGTGACGCTGGCCGTCGTGGACCGCGAGCGAGGCCGCCCCACGCTGGCACCACCCGAGGTGCTCGCAGCGTTCGAAGACGACCCAGTGTAGGTCCCGCTCCCTCCCGCCGATACCCAGAACGCCGCGCCGTACCTTTCGCCCCCCACACGGACGCCCGCCCTCATGCTCCGCCTCGTCCCTGTCGCCGTCTTGCTGGCCGCCCTCGCGACTCCCTCCATCGCACAGGACCGGGCCACCACAGAGCGCCGCCTGGCGGATATCCGGGCTCAGATTTCAGGTGTGGAGCAGGAAGTACGCCGCGCACGAGGCGTCGAGACCGAGGCACTCCGGGCCATCGAGCAACTCGGGACGGAGCTGGAGTTGCGCCAGGAACTCGTCTCCGGCTATCGCGGACAGGTCGCGGAGCGGCGCCGAGAGACGGAGGCACTCCAGCGGTCCATCGAGCGGTTGGAGGCCGAGATCGACGGCGCACGCGAAGCGTATCGGGAGCGGGCTCAGCACGCCTACATGCACGGCCGACGGAGCACGCTCGCGCTGCTCCTCGCCTCGGGGTCCATCAACCAGATGCTCTCCCGCGCCCGCTACCTCCAACAGTTTGCGGGACAACGGCGTCGGCAGGTCGAGCGCATCGCGGAGAAGACGCAGCAGATGCGCGAACGCGAGCGGTCCGTCGTGACATCGCTAGAGGACACCCGGCGACTTCTCACGGAGAGCCAGCGCGAGCAACGCGACCTCGACGAGCGCCGCCGCGAGCATCAAACACTCGTGTCGTCCGCGCGTGAGCGCCGAGGCGAATTGGAGCGCGAGCTTCGGCAGCGTCGCCAGGATGCGGGCGCTCTGAGTCAGCTTGTCGCAGATTTGCGTGCGGAAGAACGACGGGCCGAACAAGAGCGCCTCCGGCAAGAGGAACTCGCGAGGCAGCGGGCTGCTGCGGAGGCTGCCGCTCGCGCCGAAGCCGAGCGGATCGCGGAAGCCGAGCGTCGCGCCGAGGAGTTGTCGAGGCGCGCGATGACCGAGGACGAGCGCCGCACGCGCCCGGAGCGACGAGGCAACACCGTCCCCGCGCCGCCGCCCATCGCGTCTACAACACCCGAACCTGCACCGGAGCCAGAGGAAGCCCCACCGCCCGTTGCCGCCGATGCGCCGCCGCTCGAAGACCGCAGCGTCTCGCTCTCGGGCTCCTTCCGGCGCAACCGGGGCAGCCTGCCCTGGCCCGCCGATGGCACCGTGACCGGCAACTTCGGCACCCGCACCGATGCGTACGGCACCACGATCAACGCGGTCGGCATCGACATTTCGACGCAGCCGGGGGCGGCAGCTCGCGCGGTCTTCGAGGGCACCGTCGAGCGCGTCGGCACGATGGCGACGTTCGGGACGTACGTCATGGTCTCTCACGGGGACCACACGACGATCTACGGCAACCTGTCGCACGTCGTCGTGCGCGGCGGGCAGCGGGTGCGCGCCGGACAGGTCATCGGGCGAGCTGGCACACACGAGGACCGTCGAGGGGCGGGTCTCTTCTTCGCCGTCTACCGCAGCGACGGGACGCCTCTCAACCCCGTGGGCTGGCTTCGCGGCCGGTAGCGGGGGGTTTGGTGGTCGGCTCTCGGTTGTCGCAGGTCGTCTACCGGTCCTCCACTCGTGTCATCCCGAGAGAGCAGAGCGAGCCGAGGGATCTAGCTGCCTGCTGCTTCAAGGTCTGTTCTGACAGTGGAGCGGGACGTAGTCAGGTTCTTCGCGGCCCTGTGAGCCTCCGCTCGGGCTGACATGCATGGGGCTGACTCTCCCCACCTCGGTGCCGAGGCAGGCGCTGTCGGCCACTGAGAAGGGAGCGCAGAGAATCCGCGCGCTAAGGGCACTTCGGAAGCCCTCCCGGTACCTTCGCGGGAAACCTCCTCCCCCCTCCTCCATGTCCGACACGTTCAAGAACTACATCGGCGGCGAGTGGGTCAGCGCCGCCTCTGGCGAGACCTTCGAGAGCCGCAACCCTGCCGACACCACCGATCTCATCGGCGCCTTTCCGAAGAGCAGCGCCGAGGACGTGAATCGCGCTGTGGAGGCCGCTAAGGGCGCCTTCCGCGCCTGGAGCCTCATGCCCGCGCCGAAGCGAGGCGAGATCCTCAAGCGCGTCGGCGACCTCATGACGGAGCGCAAGTCCGAGATCGCTCGCGCCATGACGCGCGAGATGGGCAAGCCCTTCTTCGAGACCAAGGGCGACGTGCAGGAGGCCATCGACACGGCCTACTACGCCATGACAATGGGCCGTCAGCTCTTCGGTCACACGGTCCCGTCGGAGATGAACAACAAGTTCAACATGACGGTCCGCCGCCCCATCGGCGTCTGCGGCCTCATCACGGCCTGGAACTTCCCGGTCGCCGTGCCGACGTGGAAGATGTTCCCCGCCATCCTGAGCGGCAACACGGTCGTCTTCAAGCCCTCCGAGGACGCGCCGCATTCCGGCGCGCTGCTCATCAAAGTGCTCGAAGACGCGGGCGTGCCACCGGGCGTCGTCAACCTCGTGCAGGGCGCGGGCGAGACGGGCGCTGCCATCGTGGAACACCCGGACATCGCGGCCATCTCGTTCACCGGCTCCTCCGAGACGGGTGCGGCCATCTCCGCGAAGGCTGCCGCGGACCACAAGCGCGTCTCGCTGGAGATGGGCGGCAAGAACCCGGCGATCGTGATGGAGGACGCCGACCTCGACCTTGCGATGGAGGGCCTCATCTGGGGCGCCTACGGCACCACCGGCCAGCGTTGCACCGCCACCAGCCGCCTCATCGTCCACGAGGACGTGCACGACGAATTGGTGGAGCGGATCATCGACAAGGCCAGCACGCTCACGCTCGGCTACGGCAACGACGACGACACGGAGATGGGCCCCCTCATCAACCAAAAGGCGCTCGACAAGGTCACGAGCTACATGGACGTGGCCCGTGAGGACGGCGCCACCATCGCGATGGGCGGCGAGCGCGCCACCGGCGAGGGCTTGGAGAACGGCTTCTTCTTCCAGCCCACCCTCTTCACGGGCGTCACGCGCGACATGCGCGTCGCGAAGGAGGAGATCTTCGGGCCGGTCCTCTCGGTCATCAAGGTCAAGAGCTTCGACGAAGCCATCGAGGTCGCCAACGACGTGAAGTACGGCCTCTCCAGCGCCGTCTACACGCGCGATGTGGCCCGCGCCTTCCGCGCCCTCCGCGACATCGATGCGGGCATCACGTACGTCAACGGCCCGACCATCGGCGCCGAGGCGCACATGAGCTTCGGCGGTGTGAAGGCGACCGGCAACGGCCACCGCGAGGGCGGTTGGGAGGTCTACGACTTCTACACCGAGACGAAGACCTGTTATATCGACTTCTCGGGCGGTCTCCAGCGCGCCCAGATCGACAACTACGACGACTAGGTCCAGCTGACTTCTCCCGCCTCGGTACCTCCACGGACGTGCCGAGGCGGTCACGACTGATCGCCACGTCAACTATTTTGCTCCGATTTACTAGAGCCACCTCTTCTAAAACAATACAACGTCCCTGACACTCAAAATACCTGGATTGATGCAAGACGCAACTATCCCCGAGCGGCCGCTTGTATTCCTGAGCTGGTCAGGAGAGCGTGCGCGGCACGTAGCGAATACCCTTTCGGATCACATAGAAGACCTACTAAACGTAGACACATTCGTATCTCCTAATATTGAGAAAGGCGAAGAATGGAATAACGCTATCCACAGCGCACTTCGCCGCTGTGACGCCGGTATCATAATACTCACAAAGGAAAACTCTACTGCACCCTGGCTTCTGTACGAAGCTGGGGCAATAAAAACCGCCCGCCCAGAACCATCTCGCACAAAGACCCTATTTGTTGGCCGGAGACCTATAGACTACAAAGGACCTCTTCAGTCATTTATGGGAACAACAACAGACCGAGACGACTTCTTTCAGCTGGTTGAATCCCTCAATGTGTCATGTGAAGTCCAGACTACCCCACAGTCACTTACCAGACGCTTTGAAGCCTTATGGCCAAAGATCTCCCAGTCGTTTGAAGAGGCCTGCCAGCTTAGCATTCCAAGCTCTCCACTCCCTCAACGTAGCGCATCCGAAATGACTGAGGAGATCCTTGAGATAGTCCGAGACATTCAAAAGAAACAACCTCCGCAGTCCACAACGCTAGACCGCAAGGCGACAGGCCCTACGGATCCACTCACAGAACCTCCCCCGGGTGACAAATGGCACCTTGCACTCATTCCAATCTCCACATCCATACCAACTAATCGACCAACTGAACGTGTAATTACCAACGGGGACAGGATTGGACCTATTTCTTCCTACCAAAGCGGAGTTTTTGTAATTAAATCGAAGACCGACCGACTTTACGTAAGCCACGGAAACCTATGTGATAAATGGTCAATAGTAAGCTAATCGATCAGATTGGTTTACTTATCCGATCTGGATTCAGTTCATAAAATTTCCTGACTGACACCTCCCCAGTCAGCGGCCGGTGTGTACCCTCCTGTCGTGTCCCACAACCGGAACCGAGATGCAGGTCCAGCTCCAGTCCCCTGTCGGTCTCAACACCGTCAACCGCGAGGACGACGTTCGCGCTCTCCAAGCAGGCCTCAAAGAAGCCGCCCGCCTCACGCTGGATGACCGCCTCGGCCCCGGCCTGATCGACGGCCTCTACGGCCCTGGCACTGCAGGCGCCATCGCCACCATGCAGCGTCGCATCGGGATGCGCCGCCCGGACGGCCGCGTGGATCCGGGAGGCAGCACCCTCGGTCGCCTCAACGCACTCCTCGCCATCGACAAGGTGGTGCTGACCTTCCCCTTCGCGAGCCATCCAGAGGACCGCTTCCCCTTCCGAGGCATCGACGCGGGCCCCCGGCGGTTCGGCGCGAGGCGGAGCGGAGGCCAGCGCGCCCATGCTGGGATCGATCTGTACCAGCCGGACTTCACGCCGGTCCTCGCCATCGCAGGCGGGACGGTGATCGGCACGCCGTCGTACTTCTACAACCAGACCTATGCGGTCGTGATCGACCACGGGCCGTTCATCGCGTGGTACGGCGAGATCGCGCCCGAGGACGACTGGTTCGTGCGCGACGGGGATCAGGTGACGGCCGGGCAGCAGGTCGGGCGCGTGGGCATCCTCAAGCACTCCAATGGCCACCGGATGAACCTCCCGAGCATGATGCTGCACTTCGAGATGTACGACAAGACGCAGCCCGCGACGCACGGCCTGACCCAGCGCACCCGATCCCGCTCCGCCCTCTCCGAGCACGGCGTACCGTTTTACCGACGGAAGGACCTCATCGACCCCACCGGGTTCATTCATCGCGCGACGCTGCCCTCGCCTCCCGCGTAGCGCGGTTCCGCTACTCGAACAGATTCGCAAAACCGCGACGCGGCCTTCATGGAGGTGGCAGCGGAAGCGTTTACATTCCGGGCACTCCCACCACCGTGCCTTCCCGTGAGCGATAGCCCCGCCAGCCTCGACGACGCCCCCGCCCGCCTCGCCGTCCGCCTCCTAGAGGCCGACCGTCTCTCGCTCGGCCGCGCGGCGGAACTCGCCGGAACGGATGTGCGCGGGATTCTGGACGTGATGGGCTACGACCTCGTGCCGGTCGTGGTGGACACGGCCGAGGTGGCCGAGGTCGCAGCCTGAATCACGCCTTGCGTCAATGGTGCCCCGAGGGCATCGGGCCAGAGTAGACCCGCACGATGCCGAGTGTGGACTCCAGGGTGGGGCCCGCCGCGCGGACGATGAACGCGCCCTGGGCTGACTCAGGGGCTGTCCATTCGACGGGGAGGTCGCCTGCGGGTGCCTCACCCTCGAACAGAACCGCTACCTCACGGCCGAGGGCGTCGTACACAGAGACGCGGACCTCCTGCGGCTCCCGCAGCGCGAGCGTCAACCGGGCGGTATCGCGGAACGGGTTAGCTCCGGCGTACTGAAGCCCCTCGGGCTCCTCGACAAGCGGTCCCTCCGCATCCGTGCTTTGCACCACCGTGATGGTGCCCTGCATGATGTTCAGGTGCGGGTCGCACTGGTAGGCGTTCGTCCCGACCTGCGTGAACGTGAACTCGTAGGTCCACATGTCGGACGCCGGAGATCCACTGCTGAAGGTCTCAGGACCTGAGGTTTGCCGGGCGTTGTGGAAGCCCACTTCATTCTCCCAGCGGACCGTGTCGCCCACCTCGATGGTGAGCGCGGCAGGCTCAAACTCGAAGTTGCGTACCATCACTGTGTGCGTGGTCTGGGCGGCGAGAGGTGCTGCCACGAGGGCAGCGAGGACGAGGAGCAAGAGGCGCATGGCGAAGGGCTTGGATTCCGGTGGGTAGGTACGATCTTCTGTCCTGACTCCCCCACAACTACCGAATGCCGCTCTTCGGTTCCAAGAAACTCCCCGAGGTCTTCCCCGAGGTCCGCGCGACCGACCTCGACGGCCAGGATCTCATCTTTCCCCCGGACCTTCCGGCTGAGATAACGCTCATTGTAGTCTCCTTCCGCGACGACCTGGACCCGCTAGCGGACCAGTGGGCCCGCCTCGGGCACAGCATCGAAGAGCAGTACCCAGAACGGTTCGCAGTCATCGAGGCGCCAGTCGTCTCGCGTGGAATGAAGCTATTCGGAGACCTCGCGACGGCAGGCATCCGGGGACAGGTGGACGGCGCAGAGGAGCACGCCCGGACGCTGCCGCTCTATGTGGACAAGAAGGCGTTTCGGAAGTCTCTCTGCGTCACGACGGAAGCGGAAGTCTACCCGTTCCTCGTCCATCGCGAGACCGGCCGGATCCTCTGGGGCAGCAGCGGCGCCATCGACGTGGCCGAGGCGCAGAAACTGGAAGAGGCGGTCGCGCGAGGGCTCACCACGCCGCCGGGCCCACCAGTCTCGGACGAAGAGGAATGACGGACCGGCTGGCGCTTCGCGCGGTCCGTCCATCGGATGACGCGTTCCTCCGTGAGGCGCTGTACCACGCGATCCACGTCCCGCCCGGCGCGCTGCCTCCGCCTCGGAGCATTGTGCAGCATCCCGACATCGCGCACTACCTGCCCGAGTGGACGACCGAGGCGGACGGCCTCGGCACCCTCGCGGAGTGGGACGGTCGCCCTGTCGCTGCGGCGTGGCTGCGCGTCTGGACGGGCACGAGTCGCGGGTACGGGTTCGTCGCGAGGGACATCCCGGAACTGACGATGGCCGTTCTGCCCGGACACCAGGGCCACGGCATCGGCACGGCACTGCTTCGTCGGGTTCTGGACGACGCCGAGGCGGTCGCACCTGGCGTCAGTCTGAGCGTTTCGCTCACCAACCCGGCGAGGCGCCTCTACGAACGCGAGGGCTTCGAGCGTGTCGGGGATGCGGACGCGGGCGGCTCCATCACCATGGTCCACTCCTTCGCGGGCTAGTACGCCCCGGAGCCACGAAGCACGACGCGGACCGTCCGCACGAGAATGACCGCGTCCAGCCACGGCGACCAGTTGCGCACGTAGTACGGGTCCCAGCGCTCCATCCCGGCATTCCCGCTGTCGCTGCGCCCCGAGACTTGCCAGAGGCCCGTGATGCCCGGCCGGACGCGCTCGCGAAGGGTCCGCACGCGCGGCACGAGTTCGTCATGATGGTAGCGCGGCAGCGGCCGAGGCCCCACGAGGCTCATGTCGCCGATGAGGACGTTGAACAGCTGCGGCAACTCATCCAAGCTGGTGCGCCGCAACAGATTCCCGACCCGGGTAATCCGGGGGTCCTTTTCCAGCTTGAAGAACGTCTCCCACTCGGCGCGAAGCTCAGGGTCCGCGTCGAGAGCGCGCTGGAGGGCGGCATCGGCATCGGGCACCATCGTGCGGAGCTTCCAGGCGGTGAAGGTCTCCCCGTCTTGCCCGACGCGGACCTGGCCGTAGAACGGATTCGCGCGGTCCTCCAGCCAGATCGCCAGCGAGAGAAGCGCGATGACCGGCATCCAGAACAGCGCGAGTCCCACCACGACCGCGAGATCGACCATCCGCTTGACCGCGCGCGGTGCGGGCCGCGTGAGCGTCGCCGCCACTTCGAACGCCAGGATGCCGCCGATGTCGCGCGGCCGGACGCCGAGCGTCGGGCCGTCCACCAACTCCGGCACCACGACGACCGTCGGGTAGAGGGCGAGCGGGCCTTCGAGGAGTTCGGACTGGCGATCGCTCTCCTCCTCCGGGAGCGCGAGGAATGCCACGGCCGCCTCGGGCGCGAGTTCGTTCAGTTCGCCCACGATGGGGATCGTGTCCAGAAACCCGCCCCAGCGCTCGGGGTCGTCGTCGAAGATGGCGACGGGGCGGTAGCCGATGCCGCTCTCTTCCTGCAGTTGTCGCACGACTCGTGCCCCCGCCTCGCCTGCCCCATAGACCACGGCTGGAACGCCCCATTTCTCGCGGCGGATCAGCCAGGACTTGGCCTGGCTTCGCGCCAACGGCACGAGTACCAGGCTGAGAACGCCCGCGAGACCGAGAGTCAGGCGGCTGACCACAAGACGAGCCTCGGGGTCAGTTCCCGCGAGCCAGATCCCGAGCGCGGCCAGCACGAACGCACTGACGAGGGTCAGCGTCTGGCGTCGAAACTCCTCCACGGCGCCCAGGCCCCACCCGGGCAGCATCCGCCACAGGGCCATGCCTGCCAGGTACAGGGGGATCACGGCCCAGCCCGCCCCCACCACGAGGCCGGGCTCCCCGGTCCAGAGCAGGCGAATCACGCCCGCGAGAGCGAGGCACAGAGCGAGAGCGGCTCCCTCTGCCAGCCCGAGACCCACGGCGTTGAGCGCCGCGCGACGGGTGTGCGAGGGCGCGTGCTGCTTCGCCAGCGCGAGTTGGCTGCGGAACGGCCGGGAGGCGTCGAGGACGAGAGTTTCCATGGGCGTCAGAGAGGCACGCGCGGCCTCGCAACTCTCGATCCGTCGCTTCCCGAATCGATACGCCCGGCGGCAGTGCAACGGCAGCGCGACACACGGCGCGAGTGCCGACGTCTCGGGACGGGCTCCTCCCGCCTCGGGCTTGCCACCGGAGCCCCGAGCCCGGACCTTCCAGCCCCCGTCCCCTCCTCCTGTGTCCGACGCACTGGCGGCTCTCTCTGAGACCCGCGCCACCTTCTCCTCCGTCCTCGACTCGTTCTCGCGCGAGGCCCTCGCGTGGCGTCCGGCGCCCGACGCCTGGAGTGCGACGGATGTCTTGGAGCACCTCATCAGAACAGAGCGCGGCTACCTCGTCCGACTCGGCCGACAGATCGCAGCGGGCGAGAACCGGAAACCGGTCGGTGCGCCCTCGCTGGAGGCCTTCCAAAAGCTGAGCACCTTTCTCCGCTCCGACCGCAAGACACGCGTCCCGGAGGCCGTCGCGCGCCTCGCAGGCCCATCGGGCGATGCGGACTACGGCGAGCTTCGCGCCACCTGGGACGGGCTCGATGACGCGTGGCGCCAGCGGCTCGCCGAGGTGCCCGATGAACTTCGCGAGGCGGGCCTGGTCGGGCATCCCATCGCGGGGGCGCTCACGGCGGAGGCTACCGTTCAGTTCGTGACAGACCACACCCGGCACCACCTCCACCAGTTGAACCGCCTCCGAAACGCAGAAGGGTTCCCCGACGCGTAACGTCCCACCCTCAGGCATCCTCCTTCGCCTCGCTCACGATATGCGATTCGCCAGTCCGCTCCTTCTGCTCGTCCTCGTGCCCCTCGCCCTCGCGCAGCCCTCCGCCGACGTGCCCGTCGAGCGCGTCATCCTGTTCACGTCGGGCGTGGGCTACTTCGAGCACGAGGGCGCCATCCGGGGCGACGCCGATCTGACGCTCCGCTTCGAGCAGTCTGCGCTAGACGATGTCATCAAGTCGCTGGTTGTGGAGGATCCGCGAGGCCGGGTGAGCGAGGTCGTCTATCCCTCGCAGGCGCCACTGGAGCGCCGCTTGCAGGCCTTCGCGGTGGACTTCTCCAACGTCGGCGGCATCGCGACGCTGTTCCAGCAGATGCGCGGTGCGGTGCTGGAAGCGGAGACCGCGCAGGGCACCTTTCGCGGCTCCCTCGTGAGCGTGGACGGCCCCACCGGCGGCGACGACGACCCCGGCACGCGCGTCACCCTGCTCACCTCCACCGGCCTCCGCACGATCCCCCTCGCGAGCGCGCGCCGCGTGGAGATTGTGGACCCGGACCTTCGCGCCGAGGTGGAAGGCGCCCTCGCCGCGCTGGCCGAGGGCACCAGCGGCGAGCGCAAGCCCGTGACCGTCCGGTTCCGGGGCGGCTCCAACCGGACCGTCCGCCTCGGGTACGTCGTGGAGGCCCCCGTCTGGAAGACGACGTACCGTCTCGTGCTCCCGGAACGAGGTGAGCGCGAGGGCTACCTCCAGGGCTGGGCCGTCGTAGAGAACCCGACCGAGAGCGATTGGGAGAAGGTGAACCTGGAGTTGGTGAGCGGCCGGCCGATCTCGTTCGAGATGGATCTGTACTCGCCGCAGTACCTTCAGCGGCCGCGCGTGGTGCTCCCCGACGAGGCGGCGGGCGTCGTGCCGCGCACGTACGATGCGGGCACCCGAAGCGGCGGCACGGTCAGCGCGAGGCCGAACGGCGAGCGAGGCACCCTTCGTGGGGAAGTCCGTGATGCCGCGACGGGCGAGCCTCTCCCCGGCGCGAACGTGCGGCTGGAAGGCACCAACCGAGGCGCCGCGACAGACCTCGACGGGCGGTTCACGATCACGAACGCTCCGACCTCCGGCGACCTCACGCTCGTCGCCTCGTTCGTGGGCTACGGCTCTGTGCGGAGGGCACTGAACATGGCCTCGGGCTGGACCCTCGATATCGCGTTGGAGCCCGAAGGCGGTCTGGACGAGGTGACCGTCTCGGCAGAGCGCCCGATCATCCAGCGAGACGCCATCGGCGCGCCGCGAACCGTCTCCGGCGAAATGGACATATCACGAGGAGTCCAGTCGGTCGCTGGTCTCCAGGCGGGAGTCGTCTCCAGCGACGGTGCCGGGCGGCTCAACGCGAGAGGAGGCCGGAGCGGGGAGGTCGCGTACTACATCGACGGTGTCCGGGTCGAAGGCAGCGCGGCGCTCCAGCCGCGTGCGGTGGACCCGGGCGCGGGGGTGCAGGCGCGTGCCGAGGCGGGCCAACTCGGGGAACTGTTCGTCTACACCCTCGGCGAGGTCTCCATCCCGCGCCGGGGCTCCGCCATGCTGCCCGTCGTGACGGATCCGGTCAGCGCGGAGCGGCTGAGCGTCTTCACGCCCGGTGCGAGCGGACGGCACCCGCTCCGGGGCGCCCGTCTCCGTAACACCACGGGCAAGCAACTCCGCGGCGGCCCCATCACCGTCTTCGACGACGGCTACGCGGGCGACGCCATCCTTCCGGATCTCCCCGCGAGCGGCGACCGTCTCGTGACCTTCGCCGTGGATCAGGACGTGCTCGTGGACCCCGTCGAGGGCGAGCAGAGCGTTGGTAACGTGGAGGTTGCGACCGTCGTGCGGGGCGTGCTCACGATCCGGCGTCAGGAGGTGCGGACCTCCGCGTACCGCGTCGAGAACCGGGGCGAGGTGGACAAGACGGTGCTGATCGAGCACCCGCGCCTCCCGGGCGGGAGCCTGACGGAGGGCCTCGAAGCCGAAGAGACGGTGCCCGGTTTCTACCGCCTCCGCGTGGAGGTCGAGGCGGGCGAGGCCGACACGCTCTGTGTCCGCGAGGCCGCCCCGGTCTCCGAGACCTACCGCCTCGGGCAGCTTTCCGCGAGCCGCATCCTCGCCATCGTGCGCGGCGCCGAAGGCCTCTCCTCCGACGTGCGACGTGCGCTGGACCGTGCTGCTGACCTCGCGCGCGAGGTCGCCGGGGCCGAAACCCGCCTCAACCAACTGGAGGCGCAGCGTGCCGAGATCGAACGCGAGCAGAGCCGCATCCGCGAAAACCTTCAGGCGGTGGACAGCAGCACGGACTACGCGCAGCGCCTCCTCCGCAAGCTCAACGAGCAGGAAGACCGCATCGAATCCCTCGATGGCGACATCGACCGCGCGCGCGCCGAACTCCGGAGCCGCCGCGACGCACTCTCGCGAGGTGTGCAACAGCTCAACGCGGAGTAGCCCATGCCCCCACCCTGCCCGCCTCGGTTCCTTCGCGGGCTGCCCCGAGGCGGGCGAACTCCGTCGTGATACCGTACGGCGAACGGCGAGCGCGTGTACAGTGCCGAGCACTCGGAGAGTCGAAATCGTAACGGTCGGTATCTCGGCGCTCCTTCCCGTCCCTCCCCCACAGGTACCCTAAGTTGTGGGCGGTTCAGCCCCTCTCTTCCATGCACCGCCTCCTGCTTCGCTTCGCCCTCGCGCCGCTGCTCCTCGCAGTCGGCTGCTCCAGCGATCCGGCACCCGTCGGCACCCGGGCGGACCAGTTCACAGGCGAGCAGATCGCAGACCTCGATCCAGCCCTGAATGCGTTCTCGCCGGACGCGCTCAACTTCCTCATCGTGGGCGACTGGGGCCGAAACGGCTTCTTCAACCAGCGCAATGTGGGCCGCGCGATGGGCGTGACCGCCGAGGCCATCGCGAGCCAGTTCACGATCTCCACTGGCGACAACTTCTACACGGAGGGGGTGCAGACCATCGAAGACCCGAAGTGGGAGCGCTCCTACGAGGACATCTACGACGCGCCCTCTCTCATGACGCGCTGGTACGCCGTCCTCGGCAACCACGACTGGCAGGGCGACTACACCGCCCAGATCGACTACACCGAGGCGAGTGACCGCTGGTACCTCCCGGCCCGCTACTACACGGAAATTCTCGCCCTCGATGACACCACAGAAGCGCTCTTCGTCTACCTCGACACGACGCCTCTCTCCGAGCGCACGCCCAAGCCGCGCAAGTACGAGCGCACCGAGGACTGGGACCCGGACCGTCAACTCGAATGGCTCGACGCCACTCTCGCCGCCTCGGACGCCGACTGGAAGATCGTCGTCGGCCACCACCCGATCTATGTCGGGAGCGTGCGCTACGAGGACAACCCGAGGCTCATCGCGGACCTCGTGCCCATCTTCGAGCGGCACGGCGTCAACGTTTACTTCTGCGGGCACGATCACAACCTCCAGCACCTCCGCCCCGAGGGCTCACCGGTGGACTACCTGATTTCGGGCGCTGGGTCCCTCACGCGAGGCGTCGTGCAGACGCCCAACACGCTCTTCGCACTCCAAGTCTCCGGCTACATGGCCGCCTCGCTCACGCCGGAGGCGATGTACGTCCACGCCCTCGAAGAGGACGGTCGGCTCGTCTATGCCACCAACATCCCGCGCCGCCGCCTCAACACCCGCACCCAGGCGGACATCCAGCGCGAGACGGACATGAGCGACCCCGAGAACCGCCGCGATCTGGAAGCCGCTACCACCGACGATGGCGAAGGCTGACCCCGCCCGCCTCGGCACCGAGGCGGACGGAGACGAGGTGCCACGCAGGCGATTGGGAGTGTTCCGATTCATCGCCCTCGCGCTCGGTTTGATCGTCGCTTTTGTGTTCGCGGAGTTCGGTCTGCGACTCATCGCGCCGCAGCCCACTGGCCCCGTCGCCCTCGCGCCAGACCCCGACGTGGGCGCGATGCCTCGCCCGGACTTTCGCGGCCGGAAGCAGATCCCGGGGGTGTACGCGTACACCTTCACGCACGCCCCTGAGGGCCTCCGCACTGTGCCCGCCTCGGCGACCGACTCGACCGCCCCGGAGGTCTTGATCCTCGGCGACTCGTTCACCTACGGGATGGGCGTCGAGGATGGCGAGACGTTCGCCTCCCGACTCGCGGAAGGACTTCGCGAGCGAGGCACTGACGTTCGCGTTCGTAACGCGAGCCGTCCAGGCGGCGCACCCGACTTCGCGCTCCGCCTGCTCCAGGCGCGAGACTGGCGACCGAGCGTCGTGCTCTACGCCTTTTACGCCAACGATTACAACGACCTCCGGCAGGAACCCTACTTCTCGCGAGACTCGACTGGCGCCTTGGTTCCTCTCGCGCCCGACTTCCCCGCCCGGGAGCGCCTGAAGCTCCGCCTCGCCAGCGTCCCGGGCTACGACGCCCTCCGCACGCACTCTCACGTCGTAGGCCTTCTCGGGCGGCTCGTCGCGCTGACCGGCGAGCGCGGCGGCATCACCGCTCGGCAGGTCGATCTCGATACGCTCTCAACGCCCCTCCAGTACGGGTTGGAGCCGCAGGCCTCCCGCGCCGAGGACTTCCTTCGCCGTCTCCGCGACGAGGCCGAGGCGAGGGGAGCCCGCTTCGTCGCCGTCTACCTCCCGAGCGCATCCCAGGTCGCCGCCTTCCGCCGCACCGGCCAGATCAGCGCAGACGAAGCCACCTTCCTCCGCACGCTCTCCACCCTCGGCACCGACGGGCTCACGCTTTCCCCCGTTCTCGCGGCAACCGATGCGCCCATCGCGGACCTGTACTTCCCCGAGACCCACTGGAAGTCCTCTACACACGCGCTCGCCGCACGCACCCTCCTGGACCCTGTGCAAGCGGCGCTCTGCGTGCAAGACACGCGCCTCGCGGGCTGCGCTACGGCGCCTCTGGTCGTTCGCCAGATCGTCGAGAGGCGCGCTGGCCGCGCGTCCGGCGGATGAGCGCGTCGTAGCCCTGCTGGCTGAGCCAGAGGTCGCCATCGGTGTAGGCGGAGCGGACGTAATAGGTGCCCGCGCGGTGGAGGGGCGTGCCGAAGACGGCACAAACCGCGAGAGCACCGTCTTCGCCCTTGCGCCAGCGTCGGCGGCGCCAACGTCTCCGCGCGAGGTCCTCCCAGGCTTCGTCGGACGGCTCGGATCGCGGGGTGGGCATGCCGCAAGGTATCCCGCCTCGGGACCGAGGCGGAGACAGTCAACTCTCCGTGCACGCGCGATCTCTACCGCACCCAGACGGTTCCTGCTTTTCCGACGCCGGAACTTCTCCCTTCTGCGTTCGCCATCCTGCCTTCCATGGCTGGCCTCTACGTTCACGTCCCCTTCTGCTCGCAGCGCTGCGTCTACTGCGACTTCTACATCACGACGACGAGCCGTGACACGGGAGGCTTCGCTCGCGCCGCTGCGACCGAGATCGAGGCATACGGGCGCGAGTTCGGGGAGCGGGAGCCCCTGCACACCCTCTACCTCGGCGGCGGCACGCCCTCCCTCCTCCCACCCTCGGACCTGGCGGTCATCCTGAACGCCGTCCACACCCACTTCGATACCTCGGAGCTAGGAGAAGTCACGCTGGAGGCAAACCCCGAGGATCTGTCACAGGCCGATCTCCGCTCCCTTCGCGCGATGGGCGTGACGCGCCTCTCCCTCGGCGTGCAGTCGTTCTTCGACGAGGACCTCGCGTTCATGAACCGCGTCCACGACGCTGCCAGGGCGGAGCAGTCGGTCGAGTGGGTCGCGGAGACCTTCGACTCGTTCTCCGTGGACCTGATCTTCGGCGTCCCGAATCAGCCCTTCGAGCATTGGGGCGCGAACCTCGAAAAGGCCGTCCGCCTCGGCGCGACGCATGTCTCCACGTACTCGCTGACCGTGGAGGAGCGCACGCCTCTCGCGAAGCAAGTCCAGCTCGGCACCGTCATCCCCGAAGACGACGAAACGCTCCACGAGCGCTACCTCTTCACCCACGAGTACCTCACCTCGCGCGGATTGGAGCACTACGAGGTGTCGTCCTTCGCGAGGCCGGGCCATCAGTCTCGACACAACTCGCTCTACTGGGCGCACGCGAACGTGCTGGCCGTCGGGCCGAGCGCGCACGCGTTCTGGCGCGAGACGCGGAGCACGGCGTGGCGATGGGCCAACGTGGCCCACCTCGGGCGCTGGCGCGGCCTCCTCGACGCCGGGCACCTCCCCGTGGACTCCCGCGAGCGACTCTCCCCGGACACCCTCGCCGACGAGGCCGTCCTCCTCGGCCTCCGCCGCCTCGACGTAGGCCTCGACCTCGACCGCCTCGCGACCGATTACGGCGTGGATCTCCTCCACGAACGAGCCGACACCCTCGCCGCGTTAGAAGGCGCCGGGCTCCTGACCCTTCGCGATAGCCGCGTCTGCCTTACCCCCGAGGGCGCCACGGTCGCCGATGCCGTCGCCCTCCGACTCATCGGCTGATTCGCGCGAGGCTCCCACTCGCCCCAGCTCACCGCCTCTAGCTTCCGCGTCTTGCCTCCCCGACGCCATGACCCGCGCTTTCACCCTCGCCCTCTGCCTCGCCACACTCTCCGCCTGCCAGCCCGGCGACTCGGGCGAAACCCCTAGCCCAGAGCCGACAGAGAGCATTCCGTTCCAGATCGACGGCGAACTGACCTTCCTGCGAGATGGCACGCCGATCACGACCATCGCCATCGAAGTCGCAGACACGGACTCGACGCGCACGCGCGGCATGATGGAGCGCACCGTCATCCCAGACGCCACGGGCATGCTGTTCATCTTTGACCGCGCTGAGATGCAAGGCTTCTGGATGGACAACACGCCGTCCGCGCTGGACATCATGTTCTTCGATGCCGACTCCACTCTCCTCAACGTCGAGGCGAACGCGGTGCCCTACCAGCAGACGCCGACGTACAACTCAGACGGCCCTGCACAGTTCGTCGTGGAGACGCCCGCTGGCTTCGCGCGGCGCTACGGGCTCACGCCCGGTGTCCGCATCGACTGGACGCTAGCAGACATGCAGGTTCCAGCGGACTCGTCACGGGCAAATCCCTAGCTCAACCCCAGGTGTTCTATGAAGAAGGACACAACCTGATCGGGTGGGAACAGGAAATCGGTACGCGTGCGTTAACCTACTTACGAGAAGAGGCCCGTAAGCCTCTCCCGCCACACCGCGCCGGCTGAGCCTGTAAGCTCCGTCGGCGCGGTTCTTTTTGGCACGCCCAGCGCCGTCACCGGGCGATGGTGAAGCGGACAGCCCGCACCTGATCACCGGCGATGAGGCGAGCGGTATAGACGCCCGGCGCGAGGCCCCGAACGTCCAACGAGGCCGTATGCGGCCCCGCCATGCGCTCGCCCTTCGCGAGCACGCCCACGCGGCGCCCGAGGCCGTCGAATACCTCCAGACGGAAGGTCCCCGCCTCGGGCATGGTGAGCGCGAACGTCGCACGTCGGCGGACCGGGTTGGCCCCCACCAACCGGAGGGCCAGAGCGCCGGGTGCGGACGGGGTCTCAGCGCGGACGGGCATCCCGCCGCCTTCCGTTGCCCACAAGCTGGGACTGAGATCCGCCCGGAAAGCACGCGCGGTGACGCGCGTTCCCGCGGCGACCACGAACGAGCCGGAATAGAGAGCACTGGCGGCTGTCGGGATGGACCCGTCCACGGTGTAGCGGATCTCTGCGCCCTCCGTCCACGTGTCGAGTGTGATCTCCTCCCCTTCCGCGACGGTTTCACGCATGACGGTCGGCATACCGGCGCGCCCGATGGCGTACCCCGTGAGTCGCTGGGCCTCCGGGTGATACACCCGCTCGAAGAAGTTCGGCTCGTCGCCGTAGGTCTCCCAGAGGGCCTCCAGTTCCTGCAGGATCGGGAGGTAGACCTCATTGAATCCGACCACGTCTGGATTCCCACGTCCTCCCCACACCAGCGCGACGAGGTATTTCTCGATCCCCTCAAACCCTGTCCATCCATCGCCCTTCGTCACGCCAAAAGCGTTCGAGCGACCGTACTGACCGGTGACATACCGGGCCCAGGACCACTCCGCTCCTGCACTCACTGGCGCATTTTCCGCCATGTAGGTCGCCGTCGCGTACGAGTAGATGAATGGGCGAAAGGCCGCCGCCGCCACGCCCGACTGGGGGAAGCTGTCGTGGAGGATGACGGTTCCGTCTGGGTAGACCTCGCCGCGCAGGAGACGAGCCGCGATGTAGGCGCTCAGCCAGTCGTCTTGCGCGAGGCCGTCCGAGTACATCCCCTGCATGCCGTACGTATCGCGCCACCGGCGGACCTCGTCTGCGAACACCTGAGGATCGCGGGAGAGGTAGAACCACTGACTGAAATAGGCCAGCCAGCGGCCATCGGCCGCCGCGACGGCATTGAGGTAGCCCTGGAAAGGCACATCATCCCGCAGCTCATACCGCGGCCCGAAGCTCATGGCCCACGCGCGCTCGTGGATGTTCCACAAGAGCCAGTCGCTCGTAAAGCCAGACTCGATGATGTCACCAGCAGACTCTCCGAACCCAGCGAGTCTCCACGCGAACTCGAACGACTCCTCCCACTCGTACCCACGGCTCGGGAAGGCGCTCACGAAGAGCCGTTCCCCGGGGCTGATCTGCGCACGGGCGCGCCAGCCAGGGGAGGCCGCGCCGGGCGTGTCGAGGTCGTCGGGCGCGATGGACTGGAACGGAAGCCCTCCAACGCCCGCAAGCCGAGGCACGCGCCCGGTTCCCAGCGGAACGTGGACGTTGGCCGTGAACCCGCCCCAGTCGTCCATCGAGAAGAGGTCGCCGACCGCGATGCGGTTGAAATCACCACCGATCCGGCTCTCCACCGTCGCGGTCATCTCGCCGTGCGGGCTGAGGACCACGGCCCCATCCGCCTGCACGCCGACGGTGATCGCACTCCCGACGAGCACGGCCACATCGTCCGCCTCGGTGACGACGCCGAGGCCGCTGAGGTCGAGACCGGAAACGACGGCCAGGTCGCGCGCGAGGGGCGCCCGCTGCCGGAGCGTGAGAGTGCCCGCCGTGCGGTCGAGGTCGAAGGTGACACCGACGATCTCGACGCTGAGAACGCCATCTTGCTCTCGAACGTCCTCGATCCGCATGTCGAGTGCGCCCGGCCCTCCGGGAAAGGTCACACCCTCGCCAGGAGCAAAGGGAGACAGCGGCACCTCGGGCAGCTCCACGACCGCGAAATCCGCGATCTCGATGCTCACGTCGTCGTTGAAGCCCAGCCCGTACTCGTGGAACCCGAGAGCAAAGCGGATCTCGGTGGCTGTGGGCCAGTGCGGCGTGAAGCGCCACGTCCATCGCTCCCAGCCCTCCGGGCCGCCTGTCACGGCGGGCATTCCGCCGTACCGACCGCCTTCGAGGTTGGTCAGATCAGGGTCCACGCCGAACGCGATCACGTTGAACTCCCAATCATCGCGAGGGAAGTCGGTCCGAATGAGAGCCGAGACCTCGTACGTCCGGTTCCTCTGAACGGGAACGGTGCGCACGAATGCGGGGCGGGCATCGGCCTCGTCGAGGCCGTCTCCGATCAGAACGGCTCGGTAGGTCGCCACCCCGTCGTACACCGGCGACCAGCGGAGCGGGATGGTGCCACTGTTCTCGAAGGCGACGCCCCGCTGGCGGAAGTCGCCGTCGCGAGGGCGAAGGATGGTTCCACCGTGCGTCTCGGGCTCCAGCAGGTCGAGGAAGGCGGCAGGCGGTGCCGGAAGCCCCTCGTCCTCGGGGAGCGTGACGGACACGTTGTCGATGGCGCACCGCCCGACGTACGCCCCTCCCCAGTTGAAGAAGGCCCCGAGCAACCCCGTCCCCGTAGCCCGATTCAGCCCTGTCTCGATGCCTGTGTCAGCTCCATCGATCGCGAGGCGGAGGGTGCTGGCATCGAGATCGTACGTGAGCCCCACGCGACGCCACGTCCCGGCGGGAGACGACGATCCTTCCGGGTACACGACACCACGAAAATCACCCGTCTCGGGATCGTAATCGAGGAGGCCGATGGAGAGTGAGGCGCCGTCGAACGAGAGGATGACCGATCCGACGTCTTCCTCCGCCTCGTCATAGGCACGGAGGAAGGCGAACCCGTCACTCGGGACCGACTCCTCGACAGCGATGTCGAACGAGATCTGAACTGTGCCGGAGGTCACGAGACCACCGGAAAGAGAGTGGTCGAAATCGAGAACGTGGAAATCACCCGTCGCTGGGACGTCGATCCTCGCGACGAGGCCACTCGCGCCGGATCCTCCCGGATCCCCGAACACCGGCACCACCTCCATGCGTTCTGTTGCTCTCCCGCCGACGAGCGTCGGGCGCTCGCCTCCCAACCCCCGGACGGCGGTCGGGGCGCCTCCGATGGTCTCTCCATCGAACCCGACGGAGAAGACGGTCACTTGCGCGCTGGCGGAGACAACGAGCAGGAGCGAAAGCAAGAACAGGTAGCGCATGGCACGGAACGCAGTCATCGCGCGATGGTGAATCGGACGTTTCCCGTCGCCCCCACGATCCGCGCGACATACACGCCTGGCGCGAGGTCCGGTATCTCCAGCATCCACCCTCCCGCTGGGAGTGGCGCGGACCGCCACACCTGCCGCCCGCGTGCATCCAGCACCACCACGACTTCCCCCGCCTCGACGCCGAGGCCGAGGAGGCGAGCTACCCCGCGCGCCGGGTTCTCCGCGACGGAGAGTGCAAACCGCCCGGGTGTGTCTGAAGTGGAAGTAGTCGCAGCGGTTACGTCAACCGTCGCGAGGAGGTCATTCGCGGCGAGAGCGGGAATCCACGTCCCCTCGTTGGCGAGCCGGACGGCATACGCTGGACGCGAGCGGAGCGTGGGCGCAGGGTCTGGCAGTGCGAGACCGAGGCGATAGCGGCCCGGTGCGAGGTCGGGCGGCAACGTCACGTTGACGGGCACATCCGCCTCTTCGCCGCCATCCGGGAACAGGTCGCGTGCCTCGGCGCCCGTATCGAGGCGGACCCACTCGCCCCCCTCTTCCGGCGCGAGCATGACTTCCATCGCGCGAGGCGTACGGAACCCCGCGAAGCCATCGTTGGCGACACGGAGCGTGAGTGCAAGGGGACCGCCCGCCTGCACGCTGGCTGGAAGCGTCGCTGTGACGAGCCGGTAGCGGTAGCCCATCCGGCGGCGGATCTCGTCGTAGCAGCCCTCCGTCCGCCAGCGGTTCAGCGCCACGCTCCAGAAGCCGTCGTTGAGAAAGCTCCAGCGAAAGCGCTCGAACTCCGCGAGCGCGGTCGGACAGTCGGTTCGCTGCAAGGCGGGCGTCACCTGACATGTCTCTCCGCCCACGATGAGATGCTGGGTCGCGGCATCCAAGTAGGCCTTGAATTCCGGTGCCTGGCTGGGCGGCCAGTACGTGCCCGCGTCTTCTTCGTTAGCGAGGACACAGTCGTTGTGGTGTCCCATCCGAGAGTGATCGCTCCCGGAGTGCGCATCCTCCGCCGCGATCGGCTCAGGGAACTGCTCCAGCATATCCCCGGGATAGCGAAGCAGCACTTGGCGCTGGGGCAGTGCGTCCAGTAGCGCACCGAGCACCGCTGCTCTCGCCTCCGGCGTCTCATTGCCGTTCGTCGAGGTGTGCCACTCGCCCCAGGCGCCGATGAACCCAGCCTGGAGGGCATAGATCACGTCGGCGTTCTCCGTGAGCACGGGCGCCAGTTGATCGATGTGACCGAGGATGCGGTCGAGCGTTGCGTCTGGCTCTCCTGCGCCAAAGTTGTAGCTGAACCGGAGAACGATTTTGAGATCGTCATCTCGCACGACGGCTAACGAGGCACGGAGCGAGTCCAAGAAGCCGCCTGGAAGCGCCGTCTCGCGATACGGATCCAGCCGGACATAGCCATGCACGAGGGAGTAGCCCCGGTTGCGGATCCAGGAGAGATCCGTCTCAGAGATCACCGTAGCGGAGCCGTACATCCCCCGCTCGGGGTTGACGATGTCGACGTGGGTCGGCTCGTACGCGACGGTCGTCTGAGCAGTGGCGCCGACTGCAACCATCGCGAGGACGAGAGAGAAAACGCGCATGATGGGGGACAGCCGCGTGGACCAACCTAAACTGCACCTGTCGCCTCCGACAGATACATCTGTACCAACCTGCGGCGCGATCCGCACGTTACAGCGAGAACGACTCGCCGCAGGCGCACGTTCGGACTGCCTGCGGGTTGTGGAAGTGGAAACCCTTGCCCTCCAGGCCGTCGGAAAAGTCTAACGTGGTGCCCTCCACGTACGCGAGGCTGCGTGGATCGAGCACGACACGGAGACCATCGAGATCGACCGTCTCGTCCACGGCTTGCACCGTCGTGTCCCAACCGAGATCGTAGGTCAGACCCGAGCAGCCACCGGGCACCACTGCCACACGGAGGTACGTGCTTGCGGGATTCACCCCCTCCGCCTCGGCGACTTCCGCGAGGCGGGCGCGGGCGGCATCGGTGATGGAGAGGATAGGGGCAGTCTCAGTCATATCGGTACCGGTCGGTCCGGCCTCGTGGGAGTCTCTGATAGACCCGTCGGTTCGTGCCAGGCTACCACGATCTCAGCATGGGGGTTCGCCCTACACCACGGCTTCACCCGGGAACTGGAACGCCTCGCCCCGGGGAGCGTGTCTCCCGCAACACCGACTCTCCCCCCGATGCCGACGTACACCGAGCACGACTTCTTCGAGGATGTCGCCGAGCAGGGCTACAAGTACGGCTTCACGACCAACGTGGAGTCCGAGAAGGCGCCCAAAGGCCTCTCCGAAGACACCGTCCGTTTCATCAGCGCGAAGAAGAACGAGCCCGAATGGCTCTTGGAGACCCGCCTCAAAGCGCTCCGGCACTTCTTCAAACTCCTCGACGAAGGCAAGGAACCCAACTGGGCCCACCTCAACGTCCCCGCTGTGGACTACCAGGACGCGTACTACTACGCCGCTCCGGGTAAGAAGGCGAAGTACGACAGCCTGGACGACGTGCCGCCGGAGATCCTGGCCGACTTCGAGAAGCTGGGCATACCACTCGGTGAGCAGGCCCGCCTCGCGGGCGTCGCCGTGGACGCTGTCATGGACTCCGTCTCCGTCGCGACGACGTTCAAGGAAGAGCTCGCGAAGCACGGCATCATCTTCTGCTCCTTCTCCGAGGCCGTCGAACACCACGAGGACCTCGTGCGCGAGTACATGGGGTCCGTGATCCCCTACACGGACAACCTCTACGCCGCGCTCAACAGCGCCGTGTTCTCGGACGGCTCGTTCTGCTACATCCCCAAGGGCGTCCGCTGCCCGATGGAGCTGAGCACCTACTTCCGCATCAACGAGGCCAACACCGGCCAGTTCGAGCGGACACTCATCATCTGCGAGGACGACGGCTACGTCTCCTACATGGAGGGGTGCACGGCGCCCATGCGCGAGGAGTATCAGCTCCACGCCGCCATCGTCGAGATCGTCGCGAAGGACCGGGCCGAGGTCAAGTACAGCACCATCCAGAACTGGTACCCCGGCTCCGCCGAAGGGAAGGGCGGCGTCTACAACTTCGTGACCAAGCGCGCGATGTGCGCGGGTGACGACTCCAAGGTGACGTGGACGCAGCTCGAGACCGGCTCCGCCATCACGTGGAAGTACCCGTCCTGCATCCTCAAAGGCGACCGAAGCGTGGGTGAGTTCTACTCCGTGGCCTTCACGAAGGACTTCCAACAGGCCGACACCGGCACCAAGATGATCCACCTCGGGCGGGACACGCGCTCGACGATCATCTCGAAGGGCATCTCCGCCGGGCAGTCCAACAACTCCTACCGCGGCCTCGTCAAGGTCAACAAGAAGGCCGCGAACGCCCGCAACTTCTCGCAGTGCGACTCGCTGCTGATCGGCGACCAGTGCGGCGCGCACACCTTCCCGTACATCGAGATCAACAACGACACGGCGAAGGTGGAGCATGAAGCCACCACTTCGAAGATCGGCGAGGACCAGATGTTCTACTGCACCGCACGCGGCATCTCGGAGCAGGACGCGCTCAACCTCATCGTCAACGGCTACGCGAAGGAGATCCTCGCGCTCCTCCCGATGGAGTTCGCGGTGGAAGCGCAGAAGCTTCTCTCCGTCCAGCTCGAAGGCTCTGTTGGCTAACCCGAGCGTCTAGCTGACCTCCCCCGCCTCGGCCCCGAGGCAGACCGACCCAGACCGTTTCCGACTGCCGGGCGCCTCGCGCGAACCGGCCCTCTCCCCCTGACCATGTCTCTCCTCTCTGTCCAGAACCTCCACGCCCAGGTGGAGGACGGCCCCGAAATCCTCCACGGCCTCTCCCTCGAAGTCAACCCCGGTGAGGTTCATGCCATCATGGGCCCGAACGGCTCCGGCAAGTCCACCCTCGGCTATGTCCTCGCCGGTCGGGACGACTACGAAGTGACCGACGGCTCGGTCACGTTCAAGGGCGAGGACCTCCTGGAAATGGGTCCCGAGGAGCGGACTCGCGATGGCCTCTTCCTCGCCTTCCAGTACCCGGTGGAGCTTCCCGGCGTCAGCACGATGCAGTTCCTCCGCACCGCGGTCAACTCCATCCGCGAGCACAAGGGCGAGCCCGAGATGCCAGTCGGCGACTTCCTCAAGCTAATGCGCGAGAAGGCCGACTTCGTCAACCTCGACCACAAGCTGATGCAGCGCGCGGTCAACGAGGGCTTCTCCGGCGGCGAGAAGAAGCGCGCCGAGATCTTCCAGATGGCGATGCTGGACCCGCAACTCGCCGTCTTGGACGAGACGGACTCCGGACTCGACATTGACGCGCTCCGCATCGTCTCGGATGGCGTGAACAAGCTCCGCTCCCAAGACCGGTCGTTCATCGTCATCACGCACTACCAGCGGCTCCTTGAGTACATCGTGCCGGACTACGTGCACGTGCTCGTGGACGGTCGCATCGTCCGCTCTGGAGGCAAGGAGCTCGCCCTGGAACTCGAAGAGAAGGGCTACGACTGGATCAAGCAGGAGGCGGCCGTCGCTGCCTAGCACGCTCTCGTCTGACTGCCCTCCCGCACCACGCGTCCCGCATCATGATCACCGTCACCTCCCGCCCAGACCTCTTCGGCCAGGCCGCCCAAGAGTTCGACCGCGCCTTCTCCGGCGACGGCGCCCCTCGCCCGTTCGCCGAGCGGCGCCAAACCGCCCGTGACCACTTCGCCGCCCTCGGCCTCCCCACCAAGAAGCTGGAGGCGTGGAAGTACACGGACCTCCGCCCCGCTCTCAAGGAGGACTACGCCTTCCTTCACGGCGATGGCACCAGCCAGATCGACGCGGCCGACCTTGACCGATTCGCGATTCCCGGCCTCGGTGGAGATGCGGGTGTCGCTCGGCTGGTCGTGGTCAACGGTGCCATCGTGCCCGGCCTCTCCGACCTCGGCGCGATGCCGGAGGGCGTCACCGTCGGCAGCCTTCGCGAGGCCGCCGAGGCGGGCGATTCCGTCATCACGGAGTACTTCGGCCGCTTCACGGAAACGGAGCACGACGCCTTCGCGGCACTCAACTCTGCCTTCGACTTGGACGGCTACTTCGTCCACGTCCCGAAGAACACGGAGGTCGAAACCCCGCTGCATGTGATCCACCTCGTGGAGCACGACGGCCCAGCGTTCGTCCAGACACGCCACCTCATCGTGGCGGAGGACAATGCACGTGTCCGCGTCGTGGAGAGCTATGTCTCTCTTGCGGATAACTCGCGCCAGTTCGGAAACCACCTGACCGAGATCGCGGCTGGTCCAGGCTCGAACGTGCGGCACGTCCGCATCCAGGATGAGGGCGAGACCGCCCATCAGGTCACGACCGTCAACGTCTACCAGGACCGCGACACCGAGGTGAGCACCCACACGTTCACCTTCGCGAGCGGGACCGTCCGTAACAACACAGCGGCCGCGCTCGATGGCCCAGGCAGCAACCACATCGTGGGCGGGCTGTACATCCTCCACGGCAGCCAGCACGTGGACACGCACACGCTCATCGACCACCAGGCGCCCTCCTGCGAGAGCAATGAGCTCTTCAAGGGCATCGTCTACGACAAGAGCACGGGCGTCTTCAACGGGAAGGTGTATGTCGCACGGCCTGCACAGCAGACCAACGCCTACCAACAGAGCCAGGGCGTCGTCCTCTCGCCCGACGCGAAGCATTTCTCTAAGCCCGAGTTGGAGATCTATGCCGACGACGTGAAGTGCTCGCACGGCTCCACGACCGGCGCCATCGACAAAGAGGCCCTCTTTTACCTCCGCGCTCGCGGCATTTCCTACGAGGACGCCCGCGCCCTCCTGCTCTACGCCTTCGCGCACGACGTGGTGGAGGAACTGGAAGACGAGGCGCTCCAGGCCTACCTCGACGCTCGCATCGCGACGCGCCTGAAGTAACCCGACCAGCCATGTCTGACGACGCCCAGGCTCATGACTCGTCCCACCTCGGTCCCGAGGCGGAGGCACCCAGCGCCCCGTTCGAGCGCGATTTCCTCGTCACCGGCCAAAACGTCGATGATCTCTCTCCACTGGAGGAGCAGATCCGCGACGTCATGAAGTCGATCTACGACCCGGAGATTCCAGTGCCGATCTGGGACCTCGGGCTGATCTACGGCTGGACCATCCAGGACGCAGGCGAGGATCAGGGTTCTGACGTGACGGTCAAGATGACGCTCACGGCACCCAACTGCCCCGCTGCCGAGACCCTGCCTGTCGAAGTGGAGCAGGGTGTCAACGCGCTGGACGGTGTCCGCCACGTCATCCTCGACCTCGTCTTCGTCCCGACGTACTCGATGGAGATGATGAGCGATGAGGCCCGCCTGACGCTGGGATTCATGTAGCCGACTCCCTCCGCCTCGGCTCCGAGGCGGGAAGGGTCAGATCCATTCCTGGTCCGAGACGGTGCGGTCCGAGATCACGTCGCCCGTGTGGGCCGTCGAGGCGGGCTCGAAGAGCATTACCTCAGCCGTCGGCAGCGCGACGGGCCTGTGCTCCACCCCTCGCGGCACGACGTACAGGTCGCCAGGGCCGAGTTCCACATCACCCTCGCGCATCTCCCTCGCGCATCTCCAGTCGGAGGCGGCCGGAGACGACGAAGAACAGTTCGTCTTCCTCGGCGTGGTCGTGCCAGACGAACTCGCCCTCCAGCTTCGCGAGCTTGACCAACTGGCCGTTGAGGGCTGCGATGACCTTCGGTGTCCAGGTCTCGTCGAACTGGGAGAGCTTGTCCGCGAGGTTGATGGGCTGCATGACGGGAGACGGCGGCGACAGACGGAAACGAAATGGCCTCCAGAGGATACCCGGATCTCCGAACCCGAGTGATTCCGCATGGACCGGCCGCCCCTCACCGCCTCTCTGTCCCCGGCCGAATTCCGCGCATACTACTGGCTGAAGGAAGAACTGGTCGCGTTTTGCCGCGAGAACGGGCTCCCGACCTCCGGGCCCAAGCTCGACATCGCGGACCGCATCGCGGCCTTCCTGATGGACGGAACGATTCTGCGTCCAGCACCGCTTCCGATTCGCAAGGGCGCGATGCCGACCACGTTCTCGCGCGAGACTGTGATCGGTGACGGCTGGCGATGCACCCGGTCACTTCGCGAATGGTTCGAGAGTGAGGTCGGAAGAGGATTCCGGTTCACAGGTCCTGTTCGCGAGATCCTGCACAACGGGCAGGGGCGAACGCTCGGCGAAGCAGCCGACCTTTGGCGGGAGACGCACACCCAGAAGTCAGAGCGCATCGCGCCCCAGTTAGAGTACAACCGTCACATGCGGACCTACTTCGAGAACCACCCGGGCGCGACGCGCGAGGACGCGCTCGCCGCTTGGTGGGAGGCACGGTCCAGGCGACGCTGAGGGCGACCCTCAGGTCTGCATCACGCCCATCCGAAAGGGCTCCATCTCTGGGTTGTGATCGGCCATCCCCAGGCCCATCGCGAGCCACTCGCGCGTCCGCGCCGGGTCGATGATCTCGTCCACCCAGAGGCGGGCGGCGGCGTACGTGGGCTGTGTCTGCGCCTCGTATCGCGCCTCGATCTCGCGAAGGAGCGCGTTCTGGTCGTCCTCGCTCAACTCGATGCCCTGCTTGGCCTGCTTCCGCGCCTCGATGGAAAGAAGCGTCTTCGCGGCCTGCGCACCGCCCATGACCGCCATCTGGGCCGTCGGCCAGGAGAGGATGAGACGCGGGTCGTAGGCCTTGCCGCAGAGCGCGTAGTTGCCCGCGCCGTACGAGTTGCCCACCACGACGGTGAACTTGGGCACGACCGAGTTCGCGACGGCCTGGACCAGCTTCGCGCCGTCCTTGATGATGCCTCCCTGCTCGGCGCGCGTGCCGACCATGAAGCCCGTCACGTCCTGGAAGAACAGGAGCGGCGTCTGCTTCTGGTTGCAGGTCAGGATGAAGCGCGCGGCCTTGTCCGCCGCATCGCCGTAGATGACCCCGCCGACCTGCATTTCGGGCGGCTTGCCCTTCGGCGGGGCCGTGCGCACCACCTGCCGTTGACTCGCGACGATGCCGACCACCCATCCATCGAGGCGGGCGGTGCCGCAGAGCAACGTCTGTCCGTAGCCCGGTTTGTACTCCGTCCACGAGTCCGCGTCTACGATCCGCGCGAGGACCTCGCGCATGTCGTACGGTTGCTGGCGGCTCTCCGGGAACGCGCCGTAGACCGTCTCTTCTGGGAAGGCGGGGGGGACCGCCTCGCCTCGCGAGAAGCCAAACCGACGCGTGGGGCCCTTCTTGGCGAGCAGGTCGCGGATGGTCGCGAGGCAGGTCGCGTCATCCGGCATCTTGTAGTCCACGACGCCCGAGATATCGGCCTGGGTGTGGGCGCCGCCGAGCGTCTCACTGTCGGTTTCCTCGCCGATGGCGGCCTTGACGAGGAACGGCCCCGCGAGGAAGACGGAGCCCGTGCCGTCCACGATCAGGCTCTCGTCCGACATGATGGGCAGGTAGGCGCCGCCCGCCACGCAGCTTCCCATAATGGCCGCGATCTGCGGGACGCCCATCGCGCTCAGCTTGGCGTTGTTGCGGAAGATGCGCCCGAAGTGCTCCTTGTCCGGGAAGATCTCGTCCTGCATGGGCAAGTAGACGCCCGCAGAGTCCACGAGATAGACGATAGGCACGCGGTTCTCCATCGCGATCTCCTGCGCGCGAAGGTTCTTCTTGGCCGTGATGGGAAACCAGGCGCCCGCCTTTACGGTGGCGTCGTTGGCGACGACGAGCACGAGGTCGCCATGGACACGCCCGAGGCCCATCACTGTCCCGCCTGCCGGGCATCCTCCCTCGGCCTCGTACATCCCACGCCCCACGAACGAGCCGATCTCGAAAAAGGGCGAGCCCTCGTCCAGCAGCGCCGCCACGCGCTCGCGGGCGGTCATCTGGCCCCGCTCGTGCATCCGCGCGATGTAGCGCTCCCCTCCGCCTCGGTGGATCTCTGCGGTCTGTGCAGCCAGCCCATCGAGGAGCTTCTGCATATGCGCCGTGCGGGCCTCGGTCGTGGGAGAGACAGGCAACGGGGAGCCGAGGGGCGAGGGCGCGGTGTCGAGGGCGTCGGGCATGAGGGGCGGGAACGGAAGGCTGGAAGGTCCCTGGGCCGGGCGCGATGTGCAAACGAAGGGCTCTCGGAAACGCTTCCGAGGCGCCGCGCCGGAGCCGGGAGCGCGGCGGACGCCTGTAGCTTCCGCCATGCCCGATTCTCCCACCGCCACTGAGATCCAAGCCGCGCTCGACGCGAAGGCCAAGCCGCCCGGTGCCCTCGGCCGCCTCGATGCGCTCGCGGCCCGTGTCGCGAGGGTCCAAGGAACGCTCCTCCCCGATCCTGACCCGGCGCGCGTGGTCGTGTTCGTGGGAGATCACGGCGTGGCGGCGGACGGCGTAAGCGCGTATCCGGCAGCGGTCACGCCGGCGATGGCGCGGACCATTGCAGGCGGTGGCGCGGCCGTCTCCGTCCTCGCGCGAAGCTGTGGAGCGTCCGTCGAGGTAGTGGACGTGGGGATCGACGCAGACCTCACGGGCGAGCCTGGGATCGTGCACGCGAAGGTGGCGCGGGGCACGCATAACCTCGCAAACGGACCCGCAATGACCGATGCCGAGCGCGATGCCGCGTGGAATGCTGGAGCAGACGCGGCGCGTCGAGCCTCGGCGGACGGCGTGCGAACGCTCGTCCCTGGCGAGGTCGGCATCGGCAACACGACAGCGGCGGCGGCGGTGCTGGCCGCGCTTTTCGGATGGGCACCAGAGGACGCCGTCGGGCGCGGAACCGGCGTGGACGACGCCGGGCTCGCACGGAAAGCCGAGGCGGTCCGGGCCGGGCTCGCCCATCTCCCCACCGAGGCGGGGCCACTGGAAGTCCTGCGGCACGTCGGCGGCTTCGAGATCGCCGCGATGGCGGGCGCGTTTGCGGCGGCTCCGGCGCTCGGCCTCGTCGCCGTGGTGGACGGGTTTGTCGCGACGGCGGCAGCGGCGATCGCAGTACGCCACAACCCGGCGGTCGCTGGACATCTCGTCGCGGGTCACGTCTCCGCCGAGGCGGCACACCGTCGCGCGGTCGCCGCTCTGGGACTGGAACCCGTCCTCGACCTGGAGATGCGACTCGGCGAAGGGACCGGCGGCGTCCTCGCGCTCCCCATCCTCCGCGCTGCCTGCGCCGTCCTCCGCGAGATGGCGACGCTCGACGAGGCCCTCGCGCTGGCCCCCACCGCCTCGTGATGGAACGCGAGGCCCCCGACAAGGCCCGTCAGCCGGGCGTGGACCCACCGCCGTCGGCTGGTTGGCGTGCTGTGGCACGCGTTCCTCTGACGGCCGTCATGTTCCTCACGCGGCTTCCGTGTCCCGCGTGGGTCGGCCACGACGCGCCGACGCTCTCGCGCTCGGCCGTCTACTTCCCCGCCGTGGGAGCCCTCGTCGGAGGGTTCGGTACAGCGGCCTATCTCGTTGTCTCGCTTGCGTTTGACCCCGTCTTTGCAGCGGCAGCAGCACTCGCCGCGACGGTCTGGCTCACGGGCGCTTTTCACGAGGATGCCCTCGGCGACACGTTCGACGGCTTCGGCGGCGGCTGGCAGCCGGACGAGATCCTGCGGATCATGCGCGACAGCCGCCTCGGCACGTACGGCACCGTGGCGCTCGTGCTCACGCTCGGCGCGAGGTGGGCAGCGCTAGCGAGCCTGGATCCGGCCGCCATCTTCGGAGCCCTCATCGGGGCGCACGTCCTCGCACGGTGGACGGCGCTTCCGCTCATCCTCTGGCTGCCCTACGTCCGCGAGACGGGCACCGGAAAACCGTTCGCGGCAAGCATGACACCGAAGCGCCTCGTCGCAGGGACAGCCGTCGCGCTAGGGCTCGCGGCGCTCGCGCTCGGGTGGGCGCTCGTCCCGGTCGGTCTGACGGTTCTCGGCGTGACGGCCGTGGGCGGTTGGTACACGCGCTCCAAGATCGGTGGGATGACCGGCGACGTGCTCGGAGCGGTCAACGGGCTCTCGGAACTCACGGTCTACCTCGTCCTTCTCGGCGACTGGCCGGGCGCGTGGTCACAGATCACGAGGCTGTTCTCATGAGCGTGCTGCATTTCATCCGCCACCTTCCCGCTGCGGGCGCCGAGGGCCGCGCCATCGGTCACACCGACCTTCCACTCGCCGACGTTGCCAGCGCGCGAAGACTCGCTGAAGCGTGGCCGCATGCACCGCCCGGTCGGCTCTTCGCGAGCCCGCTGGCCCGTGCTCAGCAGACGGCCGACGCGCTCGGCGAGGCTTGGGGAGTCCCCGTCGAAACCGACGCGCGGTTGGCAGAAGTGGACTTCGGCCTGTGGGACGGGCGAACGTGGGCTGAGATCGAACAGGCGGACGGCGACGCGCTCACAGCCTGGATGGCGGAGTGGACCACAACGGCTGCACCCGGCGGCGAGTCGTTCGCCGACGTGCAAGCGCGCGTCGGGGACTGGCTCGACTCCCTCGGCGCAGAGACCGAGGCCGTCGTGGTCGCGCACGCCGGGTCCATCCGGGCAGCGCTCGTCCACGTCCTCGGTCTCCCCGCAGAGCATGCGTTCCGGCTCGCCATCGTGCACGGCGCGCGGACGACGGTCCGGGTGCATCCGCCAGAGTTGCTCGCGCTCAACGTGCCGCTCTGAGCCCACACCGCCCGCCTCGGGGGACCGTCGGCCTGAACCGCGCGCCTGAGCTCTTCCGCGCACCCACCGAGGCGGGCGCCCCCGCACTCTATGCCCCGCGTTGCGCGCCTACTCGATGGTCCGAACGGACGTGGGCCACGGATCGGGGAACGTCTCACCGTTCTGCCACGCGGCGACCTCGGCCTCGGTGCAGAGCGCGCCTTCGAGGGCGGAGGCGAACGAGGCCAGGGCTCCCGGAAGACCGATCAGCGTCAGTTCGTTGTGCCGGTCGCCGAAGACGGGGTGCATGTCGCGGAGTCTCTCCCTCAAGTGCTCGACCTCTTCAGGTAACAGTCGGCTCTCGGGATTCTGCGCGATCTCCGCCCGCCAGACGCCCGTGATCTCCAGCGCGACCTGGCTGCCGGACTGCTGCCAGAGAAGCACGTCGCCCGGGCGCGAGGCGAGCCAGACGAAGCCTTTCGTGCGGTACACTCCGGTGCTGAGGTGGCGCTGGCAGACGTCGTGGAGCCGCTGCGGGTGAAACGGGCGCGGATCGCGGAGGAAGCGAGACTCCACGCCAGCAGCGGTGGCAGACTGCTCCGTGAGGCCGAACTGCTCAGCCTTGCCCTTCAACTCAGCGAGCGGCGGCGCAGGCGCGATGTCGAGTTGGGACAGGCTCAGACCAGCGTGGGCAGAATGCGCGTGAACGGCATCCCGCCGAAGCGTCTGGAGGACAAGCGTTTGTGCCTCCACGACACGCTGCGGCACTGTGTCCACCTTCGTCAGGAGGATCACGCTCGCGAAGAGGATCTGCTCCGCGAGGACTTCGGCAGCCTGTCGAAGGGCGGGATCGTCCGGCATCGGGGCCTGCCCGACGAATACGCGGCCATCCTCGAAGTCGCGGTGGAGGTTGAGCGCGTCCACGGTCACGATGACGTGCCGGAGGAAAAACCGGTCGTCCTGCGTGAGCGCACGGATCAGCGGCCACGGGCGGGCGGCGCCCGTGCTCTCGCAGAGAACGAGCGGCGCGGCAGGATCGAGCGCTGCGATCTGGTCCAGAGCTTCGCCCACAGACTCGTGCAGCCGCTCGCCTGCGTGCTCTCCGTGGAGAGCCGCCACGCGTCCGCCGAGGCGCCCCATGCTAGGCGTTCCTCCTTCGTCGGAGAGCAACTCCACGTCGAGGCCAAACGTGCTGAGATCGTGGACGATGAGCGCCGCGTCCCGTAGGGAATCCTCGCGTCGCCAACGGCGGAGCAGCGTCGTCTTCCCCGAGCCGAGGAAGCCGCAGAGGGCGACGATGGGGATTCGGTTCATGCGATGAGACAGGGGCGGTGAGCATCCCAAGATCGCCTCCCTCCCCCGCCCCGGTTGCCCGATGGACCTACCGAGGCAGTCAGGGCGAGGCCGTCAGACCGACGGTGCCATCGGGAGTGGCGTGTCCCCTATCCTCCCCTATCAGCCTCGTCGTAACACAGGGAGCGGCGTGCCGTGTATGGACCAGCTCCTGCTCGAATATGCCCCTCACTCGTCGTCTCGTTCTCGCTGGTTTCGTTCTTTCGCTCGCCCTCCCATCGCTCGCGCAGTCGCCGGTCAGCGGAGTGATCGTGGACGGCGCGACGGGCCAGACGCTCCCTGGGGCGACGGTCCTGACCGAGCGATCCGCCGACAGCCTCCGCCTCGGGACTGCGACGGACCTGGACGGCGCGTTCCGGCTCGCACTGGCCGATGGGGAGTACACGCTGCGCGTCTCGTTTGTCGGCTACCAGCCGCTCCAGCGCGAGATTCGCATCGCGGGCGCTCCGCTGGACCTCGGGCGGCTGACGCTCGGCGCGGACACGACGCTGCTGGGCGATGCCCAGGTCCGCGCCACCCGCACGCGCGTCGAGATCCGGGGCGACACGACGGCCTACAACGCCGAGGCCTACGCCGTCAACCCGGACGCGACCGCCGCCGACCTCGTCCGGCAGTTGCCCGGCGTGACCGACGGCGACGGCGCACTCCGCGCGAGCGGCGAGGTCGTGCAGCGCGTCCTCGTGGACGGAAAGGAGTTTTTTGAAGGCGACCAGGAGGCCGCGCTGGACGCCCTTCCCGCCGATGCCATCGCGGAGGTTCAGGTCTTCGACAAGGCCAGCGATCAGGAGGAACTGACTGGCTTCGACGATGGCGAGACGGAACAGACCATCAACCTCGTTACCAAGCCGGAACGGCGGCAAAGCTGGTTCGGGCGCGCGCGAATCGGGGGCGGAAGCGGCACTCGCTACGCGACGGAGACCAAGGTGAACCGCTTCGACGGCGACCGCCGGGCCACGCTCACCATCCGCAGCGACAACGTGGACAGCCAGACCCGCTCCGCCCTTTCCGAAGGCGGCGGTCAGACCCTCTTCCCGTTCGGCCCCACCACGATCAATCGGCCGGGCATCACGCGATCCACTTCCATCGGGCTCAGCCTCAACGATTCATGGGGCGAGTGGGCCGAGGTCAGCGCGTCCTACTCCTTCAACGGCAGCGACCGTGAGAACGAAGCATTCCTCGACCGGGAGTACCTCCTCTCCGACGCCGCTGGACAGACCTACGCCGAGACCTCCGATGCCGAGCGCGGCAACGAGCGCCACACCGTCAACGGAAGGGCGGAGGTGCAACTCGGCGAGCGGACTGAACTCCGCTTCGATCCTCGCCTGACGCTCTCCGCCAACGACAGTGAGTCTGGGCTAGCCGCCCGGACGAACCAGCCCGGCGGGGCTCTCCTCAGCCGCTCGCTCACCTCCACCTCCTCCAACGACTGGCGGCTCGACGGCTCGTTCCGTGGCACCCTCCGCCATGGCTTCGCGAGAGAGGGCCGCTCGCTTTCCGGCTCGCTTCGCGCGCAGACCGGCGACCGGGAGAGTGAGACGCTGGAAGACATCGAACGCGAGTTCCGGTTGACGGCCGAGAGCGTCCGCGACTCGCTTGACCAGTTCGGGCGCCGCACCGACGATGCGTGGCGATCCCGGGACCTCAGGGGCGACCTCGTCTACACCGAGCCCCTCGTCAAGGCGGTCCAGGTCATGCTCGGCTACGAGCCGAGTGTTTCCACGCAGACTACTGACCGCCTCGGGCGCCGGGTGGACGACCTCGGCGCGTACACGATCCCCGATCCGTCCGTCACCGCCGATTCGGACCGCCAGTTCGTCCAACACGAGGGTGGCGTCGGGCTCCAGCGGAAGACGGACGCGCTCACTGCGACCATCGGCTTCGGACTGCGGCACGAGCGACTGGCCTTCGAGCAGCGCGGGGCGAACGCCTTCGCTGTGGACCGCGCCGAGACCACTTTCGCGCCGTACGCGCGGATCAAGTTCGATCTCGGCGAGCGCAGCAGCGTGGACTTGAACTACAACACAACCACGCGCGCACCGAGCGCCAGCCAGCTTCGTAGTGTCGTGGACGACTCGAACCCGATTCGGCTCTCCAGCGGCAACCCTGACCTCCAGACCGAGCGCTCGCACCGGATGTTCGGGCGGTTCCGCACGGCAAATCCCGAGGCTGGGACCTCGTTCTCCGTCAACGGCAACCTCTCCGTCTCGGAGCGCACCATCGTCCCAGCCCGGTTCACAGCCGGAGCGGACTCGGCTCGTGTGCGCGGCGTGACGCTCGCGCCTGGGGCGCAGTTCACGTACCCGGTCAACGCAGGCCGCTCGTTCGGGGCCTTCGGGTTCGGGGTCTATTCCAGGCCGCTGGCGCCGCTGAAAAGCAACCTCAACCTGGTGGTCAACGTCAGCTACTCCCACGCTCCGACGCGCTTCAATGCGGTCGAGACGACCGTGCAGAGCCTCTGGAGTAGCGCGAACGTCTCGCTCTCCACCTCTGGGATCGAGACACTGGACCTCTCTGCCTCGTACGGCCTCAATCTGACGGCGGCGTTTTCCGATGCGCCCGTGGGTCCCCGGACACTCCTCCACACCGGTCGCCTCTCCGCAGACTGGCGCCCCGGCTCCGGGCTCGTCCTTACCACCACAGCCATCGGCAACGCCGATCCACAGCGGACTCGCGAGCCGTTCGCAGGGCGGATCGACCTCGGCATCGGCTACACGTTCCTGGCGAACGATGAGGCGCAGGTCCGCCTCACCGTGTCCGACGTGCTGGACGGACGCGCGACCGTCGTACGCCGGGTCACGGACCAGTTCGTCGAGGAGCGCGAGGCGCTCGCGCTCGGCCGGTTCGCGCTGCTCAGCCTGTCGTACACGCTCCGGCAGTAGCCTCAGCCCGAGTTCGTCTGCCTCGGGACGTCTGCGGGACCACCGAGGCGGGCATGACCAGGCGAGGGCAACCGAACGACCGGAAGCCCTTCCGGGGCGTAGACTCTTGCCTCCGCTCGCTCCCTCGCGCATGCCCTCCCGCCCCGATCCCACTGACCGCTCTCACCGCTGGGTCTACCCCTTCGCGGATGCCCCCGCAGGAGACAAGACGCTTCTCGGCGGTAAGGGCGCGGGCCTCGCTGCGATGACCCACGCACGCTTGCCCGTCCCGCCTGGCCTTACCATCACGACGGAGGCGTGCGTCGCCTATCAACGAAACGGCCAGCATTTCCCGGAGGGCATGTGGACGCAGACGCGCGAGGCGCTGGCGCGCGTCGAGCACGAGACCGGCAAGCGGTTCGGGGATCCCGAGAGCCCGCTGCTGCTCTCCGTCCGAAGCGGCGCGTCGGTCTCCATGCCGGGCATGATGGACACCGTCCTGAACCTCGGCCTGAATGACCAGACCGTCGAGGCGCTCGCGCAGCAAACCGGCGACGAGCGGTTCGCGTGGGACGCGTACCGGCGCTTCATCTCGATGTTTGGCGAGATCGTGATGGGCGTGGAGGCGGCGCGCTTCGAGCGGGTGCTGGAGCGCGCGAAGTCCAGAACCAAAGGCGGGCGCGATACCGACCTCACCGCTGACGACCTCCGCCGCCTCGTCGGTCAGTACAAGCGACTCGTCTTCGGTGAACAGCACGGCCAGGCCTTTCCCGACAATCCCGAGGAGCAACTCCGCAGAACCATCGCGGCCGTCTTCGACTCATGGGACAACGACCGCGCGCGCGCCTACCGGCGCGTCCACAGCATTGCGGACGGCATCGGGACCGGCGTAACGGTGCAAGCCATGGTGTTCGGCAACATGGGCTGGGACTCCGGTACTGGCGTCGCGTTCACCCGCGATCCGTCCACGGGAGAGCGCACCCTCTACGGCGAGTATCTGCTCAACGCACAGGGCGAGGACGTCGTGGCGGGCATTCGCACGCCGAAGGCCATCGCCGAGATGGAGGCAGAGCTTCCAGAGGCGTTCCACCAGTTCCGCGAGGTCGCCGCCCAACTGGAAACTCACTACGGCGACGTGCAAGACGTGGAGTTCACCATCGAGCGGGGCACGCTCTGGCTGCTCCAAACGCGAACGGCCAAGCGGAGCGGAGCAGCGGCGGTCCGGGTCGCCGTCGAGATGGTACGCGAGGGCGTGATCGACCGACAGACTGCGCTCCGGCGCGTCTCCCCCGATGCTCTCGATGGGCTCCTCCATCCGCAGGTGGATCCCTCCGCCGAGGCGACGCTGCTCGCCGAGGGGCTTCCCGCCAGTCCGGGCGCCGCACAGGGGCGGCTCGTGTTCACGTCCGAGGATGCCGAGCGGGAGGCCGAGGTCGGCCCAGTCGTGCTCGTCCGCCACGAGACCTCGCCGGACGATTTCCACGGCATGGTGGCATCGCAGGCCGTCGTGACGGCGCGGGGCGGGATGACCTCGCACGCGGCCGTCGTAGCGCGAGGCATGGGTCTGCCATGCGTCGCTGGCGCGGAGACCCTGCAGATCGACGCGGCGGGGGGTCGGCTGAGTGCGAACGGTCACTCGCTCGTCGCGGGCGATTGGATCACGGTCGATGGCGCGACGGGCCGCGTCCTCCTGGGCCAGGTGCCGACGCAAGAGCCCACCCTCGGCGAGGACTTCCACACGCTCATGGGCTGGGCCGACGAGGTCCGCCGCCTCGGCGTCCGCGCCAACGCGGACACGGGCGACGACGCCCGGACGGCACGCGAGTTCGGAGCGGAGGGCATCGGGCTGTGCCGGACCGAGCACATGTTCTTCGGCGACGAGCGGCTCGCCGCCATGCGCGCGATGATCCTGGCTGAGGGCGAGGGCGAGCGTGAGGCCGCGCTCCGACGCCTGCTCCCGCTCCAGCGCGACGACTTCGCGGCGCTGTTTCGCGCGATGGACGGTCTGCCGGTGACAGTCCGCCTGCTGGACCCGCCGCTGCACGAGTTCCTCCCCAGCCTGTTGGAACTGCACGAGCGCGTCTCGGAAATCAAGCTCGCGCTGCGCCGTGCGGACACGCTGGAGACGATGGACCGTCTGCTCGAAGACGCCGATGACGCCCGTGCGCTGCTCCGCCAGGTCGAAAAGCTCCACGAGCAAAACCCCATGCTCGGAATGCGCGGTTGCCGCCTCGGTCTCCTCTACCCCGAGATCACGCGGATGCAGGCCCGTGCGCTCTTCGAGGCTGCGTGCGCCTGTGCGGAGGACGGCGTGGAGGTGCAGCCCGAGGTCATGGTCCCCCTCGTCTCCGTCGCCGATGAACTGGCGGATCAAGGCGCACTCGTGCGCGAGGTCGCTGCAGATGTCTTTCGCGAGCACGGGTGCGAGGTCGACTTCCTCGTCGGGACGATGATCGAGTTGCCTCGGGCGGCGCTCACGGCGGATCGGATCGCGGAGCACGCCCAGTTCTTCTCGTTCGGCACGAACGACCTGACGCAGACCACCTTCGGTCTCAGCCGCGACGACGCCGGGCGGTTCCTCTCGGCGTACGTCGAGCGCGGGGTCCTCCCGGAGGATCCCTTCCAGGTGCTCGACCGCGAAGGCGTAGGTCAACTCGTCCGCCTCGGGACCGAGCGCGGCCGGGCCGCGCGCGCCGATCTGAAGGTCGGTATCTGCGGCGAACACGGAGGGGATCCGCAGTCGGTCGCGTTCTTCCACGAAGTGGGGCTGGACTACGTGAGTTGCTCTCCGTTCCGCGTGCCCATCGCGAGGCTGGCAGCCGCCCACGCTGCCCTGGCCGAGGCGGAGGAGGCCGTCTTGGGCTGAGCCTTCGGCTGTCGTTCGTCGCTCCGGCGGCAGCCTGGGAGCGAGACTCGCGAGGGTTCGCCGGGTACGCGACGGCGGCACCGAGCGCATCCCGTACCTTCCGCGCCCGCCCTGACCGCCATGCCTGAGACACCCGAACTCGCCGCCATTCGCCAGCGCCTCTTGGACGCGAAGAGCGTCACCATCACGACGCACATCCGCCCCGACGGAGACGCGCTGGGGTCTGAGATCGCCCTCGCGCGATGGCTTCGCGGCATGAACAAGCGGGTCTACTGCCTCAACGCCGACCCCGAGCCACGCCCGCTCCGCTGGCTCCTCGACGAGCAGCCCAAAAAACTCGTCCGCACATTTGACACGGGCGCGCTCAGTCACGCCGAGTTGATCTCCGGCGCCGATGTGCGCGTGGTGGTGGACGTGAATGCGGAGCAGCGACTCGGGTCTGTCGGCAGCCCCTTCCGCGCGGCAGCCGAGGCGGGCCAGCCCGTCGTCGTGCTGGATCACCACCCGGAGCCGGAGACCTGGTTCACGGAAGCCCACGTCGACACCTCCGCCGCTGCGGCGGGCGAGATCGTCTACGACCTCATCGCCGGGCACGACGCCGACGCCATCGACACGCCCATCGCGACCGCCCTCTACGTCGCGATCATGACGGACACGGGCTCCTTCCGTTACGGCGCGACGACGCCTCGCACCCACGAGATCATCGCCGATCTCCTCGCGCGGGGGCAGTTCAAACCCGAGCCCATCCACGTCGCCCTCTTCGACGGCAAGAGCCGCGAGGCGCTGCGGCTCCTCGGTCTCGCACTCGGGACCATCCGCACGCACTACGGCGGGCGCCTCGCGAGCATGACGATCTCGCAGGACACCCTCCAGGCCTCTGGCGCCGACTTCGAAGAGACCGAAGGCCTGATCCGCTACGCGCTCTCGCTCGGGGGCGTGGTGTCAGCGGTCATCTTCCTGGAAACGCTGAGCGGCATCAAGGTCTCGTTCCGCTCGAAGGGCGACTGCCCCATCAACGGCTGGGCAGGACGATTCGGCGGCGGGGGACATGCCAACGCGAGTGGCGCTTACGTCCGGGGCAAGACGCTGGAGCAAGTCCGCAAGGAGGTGATCGACAGCGCCCCCCCGCACGTCGCGGCCCCTCCAGAGGCCGTCGCCGAGGCGGACGAGGACGGAGAACTCAGCGACGAGCAACTCGCTCTACTGGCCGCCTTCCAAGGAAAGCTGGACTGAGTAGGGGCTCGGAATATGGAAGCCCCCCCACCAGTCATACCCGCCTCGGTGCCGAGGCGGAGGGGGTTGGATGGAAGAAAGGGGGAAAGGAAGAGGCGAGGAGCGCAAGAGCGCAAGAGCGCAAGAGCGCAAGAGCGCAAGAGCGCAAGAGCGCAAGCTGAATGCGAGACTGCGCCAATGCCACCCCTTACGCAGTACGGAGTACGCAGTGGCAGGTGGTCCTCGTAGCTGCGTCTCGACTCCGGGGCTCACCCCATGGTCCCCTTTCTGAGGATTCCGCGCATGTCGCTCTGGAAGCGGTTCCGAGCGCGCGCCGCGTGCATCTTCCGCGCTCTCCTTCTCACTCCTCGAACCGAATGACGGACGCTCCCACTCTCCTCATCGCAGGCGCCGGTGGCATCGGCGAAGCCGCTGCGTACATGCTCCTCGACTGGTCCGACGTGCCCGTCGGCAGCGTCATCCTCGCAGACACGGACGAGGCGCAGTTGGAACGCGCGCGCCAGTTCGTCGGCCACGAGGACAGGCTGCGGACCGTCCACGCGCCCGTCTCCGCCGATCCCGTCCCCGCGCTGGCCGAGGCCTTCGCCGAGGCGGACGTGGTGCTGGATTGCCTCCCCGGCGGCCTCGCGCCCACCGTGGCCCGCCTCGCGCTGGAGAACGGCTGCCACTACGCCAACCTGACCGAGTACGTCGCGGAGACGAACGAGATCATGGAGTTGGCCGAGGGCGCCGAGACCGGATTCGTGCTTCAGACGGGGCTCGCGCCGGGCGTCATCAACGTGTTGGGACACAAGCTCATGCGCCAGTTCGAGGCCGACTACGGCGGCAGAGTGGACACCGTCGCGATGAAGGTGGGAGCGCTGACACGCAACGCCTCCGGGCCGCACCACTACGGGTTCACTTGGAGCCCTATCGGCGTGGCGACGGAGTACGTGAAGGACGCCATCGTGGTGCGCGATGGCGAAGTACGCACGGTCCCTGCCCTCTCCGAACGCTCGACCCTCGTGCTGGGCGGCGTGGTGTACGAGGACGATCTCACCTCGGGCGGCGCGGCCGACATGCCCCAGCACTTCGCGGGTACCGTTCAGACACTGGACTACAAGACGCTCCGCTACCCCGGCCACTACGCGTGGGTGGACTCCGTCTTGAACGAGACCGGCCACGACCCTGATGCTCTTCAGGCCCGGATGGAACAGGAGATTCCCCTCGTGGAGGACGACATCGTCGTGATGTACGCCGCAGTGGAAGGGATCGACGCGAACGGCTCCCGTCGCCGCCTCGACCGGGGCTACGTCATCGAGCCCATCGAAACACCGAACGGCCCGATGCGGGCCATCCAGGCCACCACGGCCGCCGGGCTCGTGGAGAGCGCGAAGGTGCTCCTCTCCGGTCGCCACTCCGGCCCCGTCCTCCAGATGGACCTCGATCCTGACGCGTTCCTCAACGGCGTGTTCGTCGGGCGAGTGTACCGGTAACGGTTTCAGAACGCGCCACACCCCGACTGCTCCCGCCTCGGTGCCGAGGCGGACAGACACGGGTCGGCCGGGGCGTGCCGTCCGTGCCTCTCGCGCGAAGACGGGATCGCCTGGTGCCGGGCAGGCGTCCGGGGAGAGATCTTGCGCCCTCCCCTCTGCGCCCCCCATGTCCGACCGCGCCCTGACCGAACAGGAACTCGTCCGCCGCCAGCACCTCGACGCGCTTCGCGAGGCGGGCATCGAGCCCTACCCCGCTGCTGAGTGGGCCACCACCCACCACGCCGCCGACGCCCTCGCGACGTACGCGGACGAGACACACGACCCGGAGACGGAAGGCACCGAGCCCCTCCGGGTCCGCATCGCAGGACGGATGCAGACCAAGCGCGTCATGGGCAAGGCCGCGTTCTTCCACGTCGCCGACGAGTCCGGCACCATTCAGGTCTACGCCCGCCGCGACGATCTCGAAGACGGCTGGTACAACGCCGTGTTCAAGAAGCTCCTCGATCCCGGCGACTGGCTCGGCATCGAGGGCACGCTCTTCCGCACGCGCATGGGCGAAGTCAGCGTCCACGCCGACCGAATCGTGCTCCTCGCGAAGAGCCTCAAGCCGCTGCCCGTCGAGAAGACCGTCACGGACGAGGAGACCGGCGAGACGCGGACCTTCAACGAAGTCACGGATCCCGACTTCCGCTACCGCCGGCGCTACGCCGACCTCGCGCTGCACCCGGAGGTGCGCGAGGTGTTCAAGCAGCGCGCCCGGATGCTCCGCACCATCCGCGACTTCCTCGACGCGCGCGAGTACGTGGAGGTGGAAACGCCTGCGCTGCAACCGCTCTACGGCGGCGCCGCCGCGCGTCCGTTCACGACGCACCACAACGCGCTGGACATGCCGCTCTTCCTCCGCATCGCGGACGAGCTGTACCTCAAGCGCCTCCTCGTAGGCGGCTTCGAGGGCGTCTACGAGATCGCGAAGGACTTCCGCAACGAGGGCCTCTCGCGCTTCCACAACCCCGAGTTCACCATGCTAGAGTTGTACGTCGCCTTCCGCGACTACGACTGGATGATGCGGCTCGTAGAGCACATGCTGGAGCGCGTCGCGATGGACCTCCACGGCACCACCGACGTGACGTGGGGCGAGCACACGCTCAGTTTCGCGGCACCCTTCGCGCGGATCCCCATCTTCGAGGCCATCGAGGACAAAACGGGTCACAACCTGCGCGGCAAGTCCCGTGACGAGGTGGCGACCATCGCGACCGATCTGGGCCTGGAGGTGGACGACTCCTTCGGCCTCGGCAAGCTCATCGACGAGGTCTTCGGAGAGTTCGTGGAGCCGCACCTCATCCAGCCGACCTTCATCACGGACTACCCGGTGGAATTGTCTCCCCTCGCGAAGCGTCACCGGACCGAAGAAGGCTTGGTAGAGCGCTTCGAGCTCATCGCGGGCGGGAAGGAGCTCTGCAATTCGTTCTCGGAGCTCAACGACCCGCTCGACCAGCGCCAGCGCTTCGAGGATCAGGTCTCGCTCGCGACGGCAGGCGACGACGAGGCTGTGAATACCGTGGACGAGGACTACCTCCGCGCGTTGGAATACGGCATGCCGCCCGCCGCCGGTCTCGGCGTCGGCATCGACCGCCTCGCGATGGTGATGACCAACCAGCCCAGCATCCGCGACGTGCTGCTGTTCCCGCTTCTCCGGCCGGAGGACGGCGACGCGCCAGAGGACGCCTGACCCCGCCCGCCTCGGTGCCGAGGCGGGGACAGCCAGCCCTCTACTTCGCGCGTTCCGGGAACAACTCGCGATACCGCGCGAGCATCCGCTCCGCCTCGGCCACGTCACCGGGGCCCTCGTCCGCGAGGTGCCGCGCGACCGCCCCAGCGGAAGTCCCACGCCGCGCCGCCTGCCAGTACACATCGGCGCGAAGGAGAGCCTCATCGAACGCGTCCGGGTCCACGAGCACCTCGGGGTCTTCGAGCAGTGGCTGAGCAAAGAGCGCGCGAGCCTCGGTCTCGCTCAGTTCACCATCACCGAAGCCCGCGTGCGCCGGATCGGGATCCGTCTCCAGGCGGAACGCCGGGTGATGGAGAAGCTCATCAAACGTGAGGGTGTCATGTCCGGTGTCCTGCGCCATCTCGATCTCTTCGGGCAGTAGCGCCTGCCAGTGCACGGCCGCCGCCTCGATGACGCCTTCGAGGTCCACCATATCATCTCCGGAAGGATCTTCCCCGATGAGTTGCGCCGCGAGAGCCTGCCGCCGATGCGCTCGCTTCGCGGTGGAGAGGGAGAAAAACGCCCAGAGCACACGCGCAGCCTCCATCAACCCGACTACCTCGTCGTTCACATCCCCGGGCGCGGCGCGGAGAGAGAACGCGTCGGCGGGGTCCAGTTCGTAGAGCGTGAAGAGCGGCTCCGCGAAGAGAGCCAGCGACTCGTACTGCACACCGGTCTCGCCGGTCAAGAGCGCGTCCACGATCCGCTGGCGACGCTGGGCGTACGCGTCGGCGGAGGGTGTCGGGCCGAGACCCATGGGGTCGGCACCGAAGGCGAGGTCATCGAAGGGAGAACCGAAGTCAGGCATGAAGGAAGATCGGGACGCGCTGCCAAAGAGACGCCACGGACGAGGGTTGGATCCATGTCGGAACAACCATCGGTGCGCAATCCCCGTGAGGCTGTCGCGAGGTCCTCTCGAAGGCATCGCGCGGCAGGTCTCGCCATCAGTCGAAAGCGCCACTAGCTTTCGGGCCCACCCGTTCCCTCCTCCCTCCTATGCCTTTCTCCCGACTGGCGACCGTGTTCGTAGCAGCGATGCTACTCGTGGGCTGCGGCGGCTCCGACCGCCTCGCGGCCGACGACGACGAAGCTGCCGAGGCCGTCCGTGTCGCTGCAGAGTCCGTCCGCGATGCCACCCGCAACGGCGCCGAGACGCTCGCCACCGAAACACTCGACCGCGCCCGCACTCGCCTCGACCGCGCCCGTTCGGCCGCCGAGGTCGGCAACCACGGCCTCGCGCTCCGCCTCGCCCGCGAGGCCGACGCCACCGCCGAGCTCGCCGAAGTCCTCGCGCTCGCGTCCAAGTCGCAGAACGCCGCTCGCGAGCTTCGCGCCACCATCGATCTCCTCCGCGAAGAGATTCGCCGCCTCCAAGCCGAGTAGCCGCCATGACCCGTTTTTCCCTTCTTGCACTCGCCCTCACTCTCGCGGCGTGCTCCGGGCCACCGCCCGCCGTTCCCGCCGTCGATGAAGCGCGCGAAGCCTACGAGGCTGCCGCCTCGGATCCCGATGTCACCGCTGTCGCCTCGGAGTATCTCGATGAGGCCGAGGCACAACTCTCCACCGCAGAGGCGCTTCGTCTCGAAAAGGTGGAGCTGGAACTCGTCAATCACCATGCGTACCTCGCGCTGACCAACGTCCGCACGGCCGTGGCTGAGGCGAGTCGCGTCGCAGCGGAGGCCGAGATCGCCGAGGCCGAAGCCGAGCGCCGCGCCGTTCAGCTGGAAGTTCGCACGGCGGAGGCCGAAGCCGCACGACGCCGTGCCGAAGCTGCGCAGCGTGAGGCTGAAGCCCAGCGGGCGGCCGCCGAGGCCGAGCGCCGCAGGGCCGAAGAGGCCAACCGCCAGGCGGAGGAGGCCTCACGCCAGGCTGCTGCTGAGCGCGCCGCTGCCGCCGAGGCCCAACGCCAAGCCGCAGCCGAACGCGCAGCCGCCGAAGCCGCCCAGGCCGACGCCGAGCGGGCCCGGCAAGAAGCCGCCGAGGCCCTCGCTCGCGCGCAGGAACTCGCCTCGCGTGTCGCCGACCTCGAAGCCGCCCAGACCGAGCGCGGCCTCGTTCTCACCCTCGGTGACGTGCTCTTCGATGTGGGGCGCTCCGAGCTAAAGCCCGGATCCACGCGTGCCATCGAGCAACTCGCGAGCTTCCTGGGTGAGTACCCGAACCGGAACGTCCTCATCGAGGGCTTCACCGATAGCTCGGGCTCGGATGAGACCAACCTCGCCCTCTCCCAACGCCGCGCCGATGCCGTGCGCGCTGCCCTCCTCCAGCGTGGCATCGCGGGCAACCGCGTGCAAACCGTCGGCTACGGCGAGGACTTCCCCCGGGCGACGAACGACACCGCGGCTGGGCGCCAGCTCAACCGGCGCGTGGAGGTCATCATCTCGGACGAGACGGGCCAGATCCCGCAGCGGGCGCAGTAGCCCGACCCAGTCCGCCTCGGTCGGCCCATGGGGAGACCGAGGCGGACCCGGTGAGGTGCCCGACAGGCGACAGACCCCGCCGGAGCGAAGACGTGTCGCCCGCCGGGCGATGGGCTACTGGTCCTGCTCCGGCGAATCGGCTGACGCACTGATCTGCCAGCAATGCGCCGCGCCCTCGGCAGCGAGGGTGCACGCGTAGTAGACCTCGGCGACGCTCTCGCCGGTCGTCGTTACGGGCGTGACGGGCAGAAACCGGCCGTCTGCGCCGAGAGCGATCCAATCCACCACGGCGCCATCGCGGACGCTAGCATAGAGAGAGGGCGCCTCACCCCCGGATGCCACTTCGCGGACGCCGTCTCGCTCCAGCGCCGTCACGAGATCCAGGCTCACGTCGGATGACACGACCTCTCCGCTGGAAAGGAGAGCGAGGAAATCGGGCGGATCGTCTGGAGGTGCGTCCTGCGCGAGGGTGACGGACGGAACGAGCACGAGAAGTGCGAGAAGGAAGCGCATGGAACTGCGGGTGTGGTGGGCACTCAGCATGCGAATCGCCCGCCTCTCGCCTCCTGGGGACCATCTGAGGCTTCCCCGAGGATCTGTTGATTTCGCGCCCCTGGCTGCTAACAGCCGCTGTCCACTCTCACGTCGAAGGTGGCCTGGACGGAAGAGCGCACGTCCCCGCCCTGCCCCGTGACCGTCAGGCTACCCGACATGGCGAGATCTGAGTAGCTGTCCAGCACGAAGGTCAATGTTTCAGAGTCGGTGATGTACGTCTCCACCAACGTGCTTCCAGGTAGAACGCCCGTGTACCGGAGATCCCCGACAAACTCCGCGTCGGTCTCTGTGTAGGTCCCCACTCCGAAGTCGGCGTTGAGGGGAAGAACAAAAGCGATCTCGGCCGCATAGCCCTCATCGTCGCGAGACCCCACACGGACGGATAGCTCGCAGGCTAGGCCAAAGAAGCTCCGTCTCTCGATGGAAATGCCCGCCTCATCACCGGAGAATGTCCGGCTGACACCGAAGGCGTTTGGTACCGCGAGCGTCACACGCACCTCGTCCGTGGACTCCATACCAGAGTCGCAGGCACCGACGAAGAAAAGGACCGGCAGAAGAAGCAGAAACGAGCGCATCCGTCGCATTCGGGAAGGAGCAGAAACTACCTCCAGACTTCGAGCCCTCCCGCTACCAGTCGTTCTCCTCCTTCGCGACGCCGTGCTCGATGGGGACTGGGTAGTCGCCTGAGAAGCACGCGTGGCAATACCGTTCGCGGTCGTCGTGCGCCCCCTCGACAGCCGCCATCATGCCATCCACGGTCAAGTAGCCGAGGGAGTCCACGCCGAGCCATTCCGCGATGGCTTCCACGGAGCCGTAGGCGTTGACCGCCAGCTCTTGCTGGCTCGGGAAGTCCATGCCGTAAAAGCACGGGTTCGCGACGGGCGGACTCGCCACGCGGAAGTGCACCTCCTTCGCGCCCGCCTCGCGGACCATCTTGACCAGCTGGCGGGCCGTCGTGCCACGCACCACGGAATCGTCTACCATGACCACGATGCGGTCTTTGAGCACGCCGCGCACGGGATTGAACTTCGTGCGCACCTTCTGCTCTCGGCTGCTCTGCCCCGGCGTGATGAAGGTGCGACCGACGTAGTGGTTGCGGATCAGCCCGATATCCAGCTTGCACCGGCGACCGCGCTTGTTGGACTCCGAGACGTAGCCGATGGCCGCCGTGTTGGACGAGTCCGGGACAGCCATCACGAGCGGGCGCTTGCCCTCGCCCTTCCTGACGAGCGGGACGGGCGCGTCGTGCGCGAGGCGCTTGCCGAGCTTGCGACGCACTTTGTCTACCATCGCGCCGAAGACCTGGGAGTCGGGCCGGGAGAAGTAGACGTACTCGAACACGCACTGGCTGACGCCGTACCGCCTCGGCATGCAGACGCCGTGGAAGCCCTCGGTCGCCTCCGGGGTCTCACCGGCACCGACCCGCTCCACGCCCTCGCGGTCGATCACGAGGATCTCGCCGGGCTCCACATCGCGCACGTATTCCGCCCCAGCGATATCGAACGCGCACGTCTCACTCGCGACCATCCAGCCGGGGTGCTCGCGGCCCTCTGCGGGCGCGAGACGACCGAGGGCAAGCGGACGGAACCCGTTCGGATCGCGCACGGCGATCAGCGCCTCATCGGTCAGAATGACGAGCGAGAAGGCGCCCTCGCACTGGTGCAGCGCGTCGATGATGCGAGGCACGACGCCTGTCTCCTGGCTCTGCGCTGCGAGGTGGAGGATCAGCTCCGAGTCCGAGGACGAGGTGTAGAGCGTGCCCTTCGCGGTGAGGCGGTCGCGGATGGAGCGTGCGTTGGCGAGGTTGCCGTTGTGCGCCAGCGCGAGGTGCCCTTCCTGAAAGTGCGTGACGAACGGCTGGATGTTGGCCGGGTTCGTCGCGCTCCCGCTCGTGGAGTACCGCGTGTGGCCGATGGCGGAGTCGCCGAGGAGCGTGTCATCGAAGAGCGCGGCGTCATCGAACACATCCAGGACGAGGCCGAAGTCCTTGTGGACTGACATGACGCGACGCCCTCTCGCCTCGTCGTGGACGCTCGTGGTGATACCCGCGGATTCCTGCCCGCGATGCTGGAGGGCGTGCAGCCCGAAGTAGGCGGTGCGGGCGGCCTCGGGGTGGTTGAACACTCCGACGACGCCGCAGTGGTCGCGCGCTTTGTCCACGGATGCGACGGTGGTGGACTCGAAGGTACCGAGGCTCTGCCGACTGCACCTCTCCCCTCTCGGTCTTCACGCGAGGCGCGGCCCATCCGCCCTGAGTGTGCCCGCCTCGGCACCGAGGCGGAGGGAGTTCGTCGCGTCGCCGTCGGCCCATCCGTGTCACCCCGAGCGCAGCCGAGGGATCGACTGGCGGTCGGCAAACGACCCTCCTGTGACCTCGCGACAAGACGGGACCCGACCCCTCGACGTCTCTCGCTGCGCGGGATCCGCTCAGGATGACCGGTACAAGAGAAAACGCTCGCGCGGAGCTGCCTTCCTAATTCAGCGGCAGTTCCTTGACGATGTCCTCGTGGAGTGCGGCGCGGACGTACGCGAGCAGCGCCCGCCGACCGGGGCCAAATCGGTAGAGCCGCTCCATGTCCGTCCGCAGGCGGATGCGGCACACGGGCAACCCTGGAATCACGATGACGCCCTCCACGGCCGCACGCCCCTTGTCCTCTCCCGTTGTCAGGATGAGGAATTCAGGCGTCGGATCCGAGAAGCCGAACTTCTGGAAATCGAAGGGATAGGGATACGCGGACATGCGGCGAGGTGTGGGGCGGAAAGAGGTATCGGCGCAGGGACGCCGCTCTTAATCCTCGCGAAGCGCTGACGCAGTCTACAACGCGTTACGGACACGCGCTTGGTGCGCTCACCGTCATCGCCTGCTCTACTCCTGACCTCCGGCGGACGGATCCCGATGCGAATGGGCGCGTGGCCCTCAGGACGCCCTCGGCTTCGTCCACGTCCGCGATGACCGCGCGCTCTGGATACCCGACGCGAAGGCCAACAACCGCCTCGACTCGTTCACTACCCTCACCGATGTGGACCAAGCCAGACCCCTATCCCTCGTCTCCAGCGTGGACGGCCCCGCCCGCCTCGATGCCGAGGCGGAGGTACTGGCGGTGTTTGCCGAGGAGCGGAATCCGACTCGGATGGTGCTGGAGGTGGACGTGGAGGAGGCGTTCCTCCACTGCGCGAAGGCGCTCATGCGGTCTCGGCTGTGGGACCCGAAGGCCCGGCTGGAGCGGTCCGTGCTCCCCACGATGGGCGAGATGCTGCGGGATCAGACGGGAGGTTCCGAGCGGGTGGAGACGCAGGAGGGGATAATTTCAAGGTCCCGGCCTGATTTGTAGCGCCAGCACGAATAAACAAGGTGACATGTCCACCACAATTGGCTAAGCTCCCGCTCACCACTCAGCTACCGATGGCTACAATTCAGACCCTGTTCCCGAGAGACCAATCAATAGATGAGCATTACTGCTTCGTCCTCATGCCTTTCAGAAAAGAATTTGATGATATATATCAAAAATCTATCCGACCATCCGCTGAAGCATCGGGGCTGACGTGCAGACGCGCCGACGAGATATTTACCAATAAGATAATAATGGGCGACATTTGGAATAGTATTCAAAAGTCTGGAATAATTGTAGCAGATCTAACTACAAGGAATCCTAATGTTATGTATGAGCTGGGGCTGGCTCACGCTATGTGGAGGCGCACGATCCTGATTAGCCAGAATGTAGACGATGTTCCCTTCGACCTCAGAAACCTGCGTATCATATCATATCAGAACAAAAATGACCAGGATATGTACCAATTGTCTTTTAGGCTTCAGGAGGCGATATACTCAGTAAGAGCCACCGAGCCGGCCGACCCCACCACAGCCATCCGTAACGAATTTATGCAGAACTACGCAGAATGCGGAAGTGATATCGGACTAAGCAAGTACAGCCGAAATTTTCTTATCGAAAGAACTAGAGATCACATAATTCTTGCAGGCCCTACGCTAAGCTTCTGGCTGGGCCAAGAGCAAAACAGGACTGAACTATTTTCTCTAATCATGAAAGGCGTGCGCGTTTCGCTGTTTCTCTCAGACAGAGCCACAATGAAAGCTCTCAAAGGCACTGGTGACAAAGAGCTCAGAAAGAGCGCAGAACATATTGCCGATTTCAAACGGGCCTTACCTCCACGATACAAAAAACAGCTCAAAGATGCATTTCATTTTGGCGTTTCCACTCTTTCTGCTGTTATCAGCGATCCTGATTCTGACAGAGGAGTTGCAGTCATTTCCCCAAGATGGGGGTTTGAACATAACTCAAATACCAGAATGTACACAGTCCTTGAAAAGAGCAAACAGACTCAGATGTTCTCCCATTTCATCAGTAACGTGGAGTTTATGATGAATATATCAGATACTAAGACTGCCGAGGAGATACTGGTGGAATATGACAAAGACGAATAGAACATCTATACCCAAAATAGCTTAAATTGGACGCATAAAATTACCCATACACCGCATCCACCTTCGCACGGATGTAGGCCAGCCACGGCGCCGCATCCAGCCCGCCGTGGGTCGTCGCCTCCAGGATCTCCCCGGCGGTCCGCATCCGGCCCCACTGGTGGACGTGCTTCCGTAGCCACCCGAGGAGGGAGTCGTACATGCCCCCCTCCACCATCGCGCCGAGGTCGCCCAGGTCGCGGGACATCGCGTCCCAGAGCTGCGCGCTCATGAGCGTGCCGAGGGTGTAGGTTGGGAAGTAGCCGAGGGCGCCGAGCGACCAGTGGATGTCCTGCAGGCAGCCGTCCTTGTCGGAATCCGGCACGATGCCGAGGAGCGCCTCCATCCCAGCGTTCCAGGCCTGCGGCACGTCGGCCACGGCGAGGCGCCCGGCGACCATCTCGCGCTCCAGCGTGAACCGGAGCAGGACGTGGAGGTGGTACGTGACCTCGTCCGCCTCGACGCGGATCAGGCTGGGCTGGACCCGGTTGCAGGCCCGCCAGACCGCATCGGCGTTGAGGTCTGCCCACGAGCCGATCTGCGACTGGAACGCGGGGAAGTGACGACGCCAGAACGCGCGGCTGCGTCCCACCTGGTTCTCCCAGAGGCGGCTCTGCGATTCGTGGATGCCGAGGGAGGTGCCGTCCGCGAGCGGCGTACGGGCCAGTTCCGGCGCAAAGCCCTGTTCGTAGAGCGCGTGCCCGGTCTCGTGGAGCGTCCCGTAGAGCGCCGTCGGGAAGAAGTTGGGATCGAGGCGCGTGGTGATGCGCACGTCGTCCATCCCGAACGAGGTCGTGAACGGGTGTGCCGAGAGGTCCTGGCGGCCTCGCTCCAGGTCGTACCCGAAAGCGTACGCGATCTCCATGCCCAACTCCCACTGGATGGTCTCGGGCACGTACCGGTGCAGCGGCCCGTCGTCCACGACACCTCGCGCGGCGATGTCGTCCACGAGCGGGACTAGTTCGGCGCGGAGGTCCGCGAAGACTCGCGCGATGTCGGTCGTGCTGGCGCCGGGCTCATACTCATCGAGAAGCGCGTCGTAGCGGGCGTCGGCATCGTCCGGGGCGTAGCCCTCTCCCCTCTCCTCCGCGAGGAGCGGGCGCAGCAGGTCGGCCTTCTGGATGGTGAGGTCGAGGATGCGCGAGAGGTGCGGCGCGAAGTGCGCCCAGTCGCTGGACTGGCGAGCCTCGGCCCAGGCCGTCTTGGCGCGCGCCGTGGCCTCGGCCAGATCGCCCACGAGGCGGGCGGGGAGGCGAGTGGCTCGCGCGAGGTCGCGCCGGGTGACACGGAGGAGCGCCTCGTCCGCCTCGGTGGCCGTCTGGGCCGAGTCGAGGAGGGACGCCGTGGTGTCGCTCGTGAACGTCTCGTGGGCCACGCGGCGGAGCGTCGCGACCTGATGGGCGCGGCCCTCAGCACCACCGGAGGGCATGTGCGTCTCCTGGTCCCACTCCAGCACAGCGGCGGCGTGGCGGAGGTCTTGGATGGTGGCGAGGTGCTGGCGGAGGGCGTCCATCTGGGGTCGTCTGGGTCGTCCGGGAACGTACCGCCACGACGGGACCCGCGGCGCGGCAAGGGAGCAGTCCGGGCGCGATCTTGCACGCATGCCTGCCCCCGTCGCCGAAGTCATCGCTAGCAGCACCCGCGAGATCGTCGCGGAGGTCTTCCGCGAAACCGATCCGCCCGCGTTCGGCACCTGGGTGGAGGTCGAGACCGAAGCTGGGTACCGGATCTACGCGCTCGTCAGCCACACGGAGACCGGCAGCCTAGAGCCGGGCCGTCGCGCCGTCGCTCTCGGCGCCGACTGGGACCGCGACGCCATCCGCCGCGAGATGCCCCAGCTCCAGGAACTCATCCGCACGACGGTCCGCGCCCAGATCCTCGGCTGGTGGGACGGCAGCAGCACCCGCCCTGACGGGCGCCCACGCGTCCGCCAGTCACTCCCGCCCCACATTGCGGCACTGCACGACCGCGTCGCGCCCTGCGCGCCGGAGACCGTCGCCCTCCTCGGGGAGCCATTCGACGCCCTCCGCACGCTCGCGCGCCACCCGGACCCGGCCGTCCCCGCCGACGACCTTATCGCGGCTGTCCTCGCGGGCCTGTACCGCGCCCACGGACGGGGCGACGAGGGAGAACGAGCACTCCTCGGCGCTGGCCGCGCCCTCCTCCGCCTGCTCGACGACGACCACGAGCGGCTGACTTCCATCCTCCGTCGGGCCCAGGATGCGATCTGACGCGCGAGGCTCCCTGGCTCCCCCCGCCTCGGTACCGAGGCGGGCACTGCTGGCCGTCCTCTGCCTCGTCGTTGCCGGATGCAACCGCGAGGAGCCGTACGTCCCACCGGATCCTCCCACCGAGCCCCAGCTTCGCGCCGACCTCGACAGCCTCCGCTTCGCCTTTCTCGAGGACGCCGACGGGCCGAGGTACTGGCGTATCGAGCCTGGAGAGATCCGGCGGCTGGACCTGACGGACCAGACGCTCAACGACAGCGGGACCGTCGCGAGGTCGCGCCTCTCGCTCGTGCTTCGCGCCGAGAACCGCGCCATCCAGGGCGACCTCGTCCTCCGCCACGAGTGGCGCGACTCGCTCTGGGTTTTGGACGCAGCGGGTCGGGCCGGACCCAACTGGCGAGCCTCCGATGCCGCCGCGACGCTCTTCGCCGTCCGCGTTCTCCCGGACTCTACCCTCCGCCGCCTCACTCTCGCGCTCGACCCCATCGTGCGCTATGAGCGCGGCGAATACCTCGATCCGCTCGCCTCCGCGCGACGCGAGGCCCGTGCCCTCTTCGACTCCACCTTTGTTTCCGACAGTCTCCGCGACGCCACCGAGGCGGGGTTGGCCCGACGCACCGCCGATGCCCTCGCGCCCCGGCAATCGTCGGTCTTTCTGCTTGGCCCCGGACAAGCTCCGGCCCGCGCTCGGGTGGACAGCACGAAGTCCAGTCTCGTCGGCTGCGAGTACGTCACGGCGTTCGCCGCACCGGAGGACCTGAGCGCCGCGCAATGGGTCGAACTCGCGACGACCTCCAGCGTGATGGGCGCGCCCGAGGTCCCCGGCGGGAGTATCCCGCGCGCCCTCGTGCAAGCCCTCGAAACCGTTGCACGCCAACGCCTCGACGTGATCGGGCTCAGCGGCTCTCGCCTCCGGCTTACGGATTCTCGCGCCGCCGACCTCGACGGGGACGGACGAGATGAAGCAGTGGGTGTGTTCGCGGTCGGGGACGACGCCAGCCCCTCCGGCCTCGCGCTAGCGGTGGAGGTGGCCGGAGGCCAGCCGCGACTCCTCGCGGAACGTCTGACCACCCGCACCGACGGCTTCCGCTCGTTTGATCTCCTGGGAGTAGTCGATATCGACTCCGATGGGGCAGCCGAGGCGCTGTTCGTGGAAGAAGGCGCCGAAGCGTACCGCTACCTCATCATCACGCACCGCGCCGGGCGGTTCACGGAAGCCTTCCGAGGCGGCGGGAGCAGCTGCTAGACTCGCGCTAGAAAATGACCCCGACGCGGCCGGGTATCACAAACGTCGTCTCGCTGGAGCCCACCACGATGGCAGGATCCACTTCGAAGTAGATCGACGTCTCGGACAGCGGGACGGCGACACCGAAGCCCGCATGGACCGTCGGGCCACCGCCGCCGCCGGAGAGTGGGACGAAGCCACCGAAGCCTCCCAGCACGTAGCTGCTCCTGTTGGGAAGCGTCACGATCATGGAAACCTGCGGGGCAGCGGTCAGGACGGCGCTTCCCGCGAGGTTCGCTGTGATGCCGAGGCTTCCAGCAGCGGAGAGATCGGCGTTGATCGGGAGCGCCGCCCGACCTCGAAGCCCGAGCCCGAGGCCCGGGTCCACGTCGCCCGCCCGGAGCGGAATCGCGACGACATCCAGACCGACGCCGAGGCGGACGGGGGCGGCCTGGGAAAAAGCAGCAGGCGCGGTGAGGAGAACCGCGAGACAGGCGAGGAAGAGACGCATCGGGGAAGCGGGAGGGCGCCCGAACCTAGCATCTGCACCCCCGCCCCGCGCAACCGCTCCGAGAACGTATCGTAGCGGCGCGAGCGTTTCCTCACCCCCATGCCGGAAGAAATCTTTATCGTCCTCGTCGTGTTCATCCTGTTCGTCCTCGCGCCTGCGGGGGTGTTTCGCGGTATCAAGAGCCTCCGCGAGAGCGGACCGCGAAACCGAGACGATGCCCGCGAAGGCAGCCCGATGCGGCGCAGTGACCTCCAGGCGATGGTGGACGACGCCGTGATCGAGGCCACCGCCCCGCTCGTCGCACGCATCGACGAACTGGAACGCGAGCTTCTGCTAGGCGAGGGCGAGGCGCGGATCTCTCCCGAGGTGCTGGAGGAAGCTCTCGGCGCCCCGGAAGAAGACGAGGCTCTCTCTGAGAGGCGCCGTCAGCGGGACCGCTAGCGCGCCCGACCGGCCATCTCGGCCGCGAGGCGGACCGCCTCGGCAAAACTCCCGGCATCCGCGATGCCCTGGCCCGCGATGTCGAACGCCGTGCCGTGGTCCGGGCTCGTCCGCACGATGGGCAGGCCGAGCGTGAGGTTGACCCCGCCGCCCATCGCGAGGGCCTTGAACGGCGCGAGGCCCTGGTCGTGGTACATCGCGAGGACCGCATCCACCCGGGCCCAGGAGCCGCGACCGAAGAACCCGTCGGCCGGGAACGGCCCCGTCGCGTCGATGCCCGCCTCCCGTGCCGCCTCGATGGCAGGCGCCACGACGAGCAGGTCCTCCTTCCCGATCACGCCGCCGTCGCCCGCGTGGGGATTGAGTCCGAAGACCGCGATTCGAGGCTGCGCCACGCCGAGGCGTTCGCGGAGGCCTCGGTCCAGCGTGTGCAAGATGGAGAGCAGACGCTCGCGCGTAACGAGGCTCGCAACACACCGGATCGGCTCGTGGATCGTCGCCAGAGCGACGCGGAGCGGCCCCGCCTCCAGGTCAGAGGCCAGCACCATCACGACCTCCTCCGCGCCCGTCCGACGCTGGAGAAATTCCGTGTGGCCGGGGAAATCGGCACCTGCCAGCGCGATGGCTTCTTTGGAGAGCGGGGCCGTCACCATCCCGTCCGCTTCCCCCGCGAGGCAGGCATCGCACGCCCGCGCGATGGCCGCGAGCGCGTGGCGTCCGCCCGCAGCGGTCGTCTGGCCGATGGGCACGTCTCCCCCACCGGTGTCGATCACCGCGAGGGCCCCCGTGGGCACCTCCTCGCTGAACGCGACCACCTCCATCACCTCCCCGAGGCCGAGCGCCTCGGCCTGCTTGCGGAGCAGGTCGGTGGGCCCTACCGCGACCAGCCGAGCGAGAGCACGCAGCGAGGCATCGCGAGCGGCGCGGAGCACGATCTCCGGCCCGATCCCGGCCGGGTCTCCGAGAGTGAGTGCGAGTGTGGGAAGCACTAGCCGAGCGGAACGCAGACGAGCATATCGGTTTCGGTCACGTCGCGCGAGGCGAGATCGAACTCGCGGATCTGCACGACGCCCACCGCTAGGTCGTTGGAGAGATAGTCCTCGCCCTGCTCGCACTCGACGCCTTCGAGGCCGTCCGCCGAGGTCACTTCGCGGATGAGAGCGCCGAACGTCAGCACGCCCTCCGCGATCTCGACCGGTTCCTCGTACGGAGAATCCAGGACCGTCTCGCCCCCCGCCGCGAGATCCACCGCCACAAGGCGGCGCCCAGCCTCGCCGCTGGCTCGATCCAGCAAGAGCACGTCGCCTTCTACTCCTGAGAACGTGTCGGCTTCGTCGTCTCCCGTCACGGCACGCGAGGCCGCCTCGCATTCGTCGCGCGCGATCCCGCCGTCTTCGCGCCCCCCGACCTGCACGAGATCGCCACGCGGCTCCCCGTCCGATCCGATGGGGCTGACGCGGACGGCGTAGGATTCGTAGATGTAGCAGACGGCACCGTCATCGAGCAGGAACGCCGTCTCCGGCGCCGTCGCACCGATGAACCCCGGTGCCGAGTTCTCATATTCAGTCTCGGCGCTCGTGCCCAGAGAAGCCGGTAGCTCCGAGGGAACGGTCGCGGCTCCATCGCCATCTGGGGATTCCGCCTCTTGGCAACCGGAGAGAACGAGAAGAGCGCCGAAGAGCGGAACGAGGCGGAGCATGGAGAGAGCGTGGGGCTGCTCGAGGTACGCCGGGATCCAGATCGGGCTCCCGGCTGAGAAAGAAACGACTACGCGTCAGCGCCCTCCGATAGCCGCGCGAGGGCGTCGATGAGAAGGCGGACGCCGAAGCCACTCGCTCCCTTCGGATGGTAGCCGTAGGCGGAATCCAAGAAGGCGGGTCGTGCGATATCGAGGTGGACGTAGGGGTACGCGGGCTCGCCCTCGTCGTCGTGCGTGAAGTGCTCTAGGAACGCCGCCGCTGTGATGGTCCCAGCCATCCGCCCGCCGACGTTCTTGAGATCGGCCACATCGGAGGTGAGCTGCTCGCGGTAGTGTGGGAAGAGGGGAAGCGGCCAGACGAGGTCTCCGGTCGCTTCTCCTGCGGTCTGGAACAGCTGGCGATAGCCGTCGGCGTGCACGTCCTCGCGCGGGATGACAGCGGCCACGCGTTCTCCCAGCGCCACGCCCTGCGCGCCCGTGAGGGTCGCGACGCTCATCGCGAGGCGAGGCGTGAGAGAGTGTGCGTAGGAAAGGCCATCGGCCAGGAGCATGCGGCCCTCAGCGTCCGTGTTGAGGACTTCCACCGTCGCGCCCGAGTGCATGTGGATCACATCGCCTGGAACGTAGGCGCGCACACCGGGGCGGTTGTCGGACATCGGGATGAGCGCGATCACCCGGAGCGGGACCTGAAGAGCAGCGAGACCTAGCATCGCGCCATACACCGCCGCGCCACCGGCCATGTCGGCCTTCATCTTGTCCATCGAGTTCTTCGTCGGCTTGAGGGAGAGGCCCCCGGTGTCGTACGTGACCGCCTTGCCCACCATCACGACAGGCCGCGCGTCCTCGTGCCCCTCCGGCGCATGCTCGATGACGACGAACCGAGGAGGATCCAGGCTACCCCGATTGACCGCGAGGAGGCCCCCCATGCCCTCAGACTCGATTCTCTCCTTGCCCCACACCTCGACCGCGAGTCCGCCCGCCTCGGCACCCTCGCGCATGGCCTCGGCGAGATCAGCGGGCATCTTCTCATCCGGCGAGAGGTTGACGAGATCACGCGCGGCGTTGGTAGCACGAGCGCGAGCGTGGGCGGCTTCCACGTCCTGTTCCGCTCCATCCGCGAGGCGAACCGTCACGGACGGAGCCGCTGGCGGAGTCTCACCGGTCCGGTACCGGTCGAAGCGGTAGGCGCCCAGGATGAACCCCTCCGCAACAGCGGATGCCGCATCCGCGTCGGGCGCTTCCAGCGTGACCGATTCTGCCTTCAGCGATCCGGCCAGCCGGGCAGCGGACGCACCGGCCCATCGCCACGCCTCGTCGCCTTTCTGCGCCTCCGGCACCGGCACGATGGCGACGCGAGAGGGTCCAGACTCCGGGTAGAACAGCGCGGGCTGACGGCTCGTAGCGGCGTCTTCGGCCGCGCGAGAGACAGACGGGCCGTACGACGACCACGAATCGGGCGTATCGCCGTGGAGGAAGAGGCAGAGGAGATCAGACATGGGGCAGAGGAAAGAGGGCGCCAAGATGCGAGCCCACGACGCACGGCGCTCGCTGTTTCTCTCCCTTCCCCGTCCCGGCTAATCCACGAGGCGGGCGATGTCGCCGAGAAGCACGTCACGGGAGCCCCGGAGGCTCGCGGCGACACCGGTGCCGAGTTCTCGCGCGGCCGACCCGTCGGGCTGCGCGGTGGCGAGCGCGTCGAGGTGCTCCGCAGCTTCGGCGAGCGCTTCCACGGCATCCGTCGTGGCGAGGAACCAGTCGGGTGGCGTCTCGGCCTCGGTGCGTCTCTCGGAGGAGCGAGCCGCCGTGGCACGGACTGCTCGGGCGGCCTCCACGAGGCGACTGCGGTCGGGCCGGAGCAGGCCACGGAGCGCGTCGGGCAGCGAGGGCGCCTCGGAGGAGAGGCAGCGCGAGGTGTCGGCAAGCCCCACATCGAGCGCGTGTCGTGCGGCGCTCAAGTCTCCAGCGATGGTCCGGGCGGTTTCCTGCTGCGCGAGGCTGATCGCGGCACGCTCGGCCCGCCGGACCGGCGAGGTGAGACGACCGAGGGCGTCACGCGCAGAGGCCAATAGGCTCTGAAACGCAGCGCCGGATTCCGACGCGAGGCTGCGGGCCGCGAGGGCTTCGACGGTCTCGGCCGTCAGGGGGACTGCCGAGGCAGTCGGGGAGGTGGAGCGGAAGTCCATACACAGGCGAGGCGCCCGGAAGCGCCCCGCACGAGTCACACAATTGTGAAGCCGTCAAAGTACAGCACGTCTGTCGCGGCGTTCCGATCCTCACCGTCGATCCACCATCCCGACACGTTCCGTTCGACAGAGGCTCACCCAGCCTCCACACTCGGAGGCACAGGTGGCCGATCCGCGCCCCGAGGCGGCATGGGCGTCGTCACCATCCGCTGGAGCAGGGTCAGCAGGTCTTCGGCACGTGCCGGATCGAGACGGCCCGAGCGAACCGCGAGGCGGACCGTCTCGACGCTCAAAGCCGCGTACGCTGGGACGAGCTGTGGGAGATTCTGACGAAGGGCCAGCCCGTGACTTCGGATCGTGTCGAGATCGCCGCGGACCACCGGACCCGTCAGCGCCTCCTCGGGTCCTCGCCTCGCGAGGTTGTCCATCGTCCCGCGAAGCAACGGCTCCAGCATCGCGAGGCCATCGCGGCGGTCGATGTCCAGTGATGCGAGAACTTCCTGGACCATCCCGAGGAGCGTGACGACGAAGTTGCTCGTCATCGCGGCCGCGAGATGGTAGCGGGGCTTCGCCTCTGGCGGAATCACGACGTACCGAAGACCCAAGCCGACAGCGAGTTCAATCCCTGCTGCCACGCCGCGAGGGGGACCTTCCAGCCCCACATACGCCCCGTCCAGGGAGTCCGCTCCTGAGCGACGCGTGAGCGTTTGGAGCGGATGGAACGAGAGCACGGCCGCGCCCTCGGCGTTCAGCGGTTCGAGAACGGATGAGAGCGCCGCACCCGACACATGCGCCACGACCGTATTCGGCCAGTCGAGCCGGACACCTGTGAGCAACTCGGCCACGTCTGAAAGTTGATCGTCGGGGACACAGATCAGGACCAGCGAGGTGTCGCCCGGGATGTCTTCCAGATGAGCCGACGAGACCTCTGCTCCGACCGCCCGTGCGAGGACATCCGCCCGCGATTTCGTCCGCGAGATGATCGCACGCACCGGATATCCCATCTCGGACAGCCGCAGTGCGAGGGCACGTCCCGCCGCTCCCGCGCCGATGATGGCGGCCGAGGGCCGAGCAGAACGAAAGACCGAGGCGAACACGTCCACGCGAGAAGAAGGCCGAAGGAAGGTGGAAATAGGGAGAGGTGCGGAGCGCCTAGCTTCGGGTGAAGGCGATGGCGACAGGCCCGGGGGTGCCCGCCTCGGCGGGAGGATCGAGGGAGAGAACGTGGGCTACGGTCGCACCGCGCTTCTGGGCCGCAAGAAGCGTCACGATCAGAGCGCCCATGCCTTCGACCTTCACCTTCTCGCTCCCGAGGAGATGCAGCAGTTCGGAGACGTTGAACGATTCGATGGCCTCGCGAAGTGAGTCCACGGCTCCTTCCGCAGCGCTGAGAAAGTCCGCCGTTCCGATCAGGAGCGCGCGCTGGCCGTACAGAATCTCCCCGACTGCGTCTCCTAACTCACGGCAGAATGCCGGGCTCTCCTGTCCCATCACGATGGGGACGACCGAGAACCCATCGCCGTGGAGGCGCTGGAGAAAGGGAATCTGCACGTCCGCGCCCTCGGTGTGGTAATGACCCGTGTCATCGAGGAAAATATCGTCGTCCTCGTCGCACAGTTCGTGGCGGAGGCGGTCGTTGACGGGCACGCCTCCGAGCGGCGTATGGTAGACGTCCGTCTGGCAGATGGACAGCCTCCCGAACCCCCCGGTGTGGCTCGGCGAGACCAGCACGACGGTCTCCAGATTCATCCCTCGGATGTAGGCGTAGGCCTCCGCGGATGCAGCACCACCTAGGAGACGGTTGGAGTCCGGGACAACGAGAGCGATCACGTCGGCCTCGGGCGCATCGGGCGCGGACGCGAGGAGGTCGTCGAGGATCTGGCGGAGGGGACCGGGCTGCGTCGGATAGACGGCGCGAGTGGCGAGGCTCATCGGGAGGGACCGTGCGTGGGAGAAAGAGCCCGGCAGGCGCGAGGCGCGCCCGTGGGCAGCGTTCGGCCGCGGTCGCGGCGCCGTTCCTACGCGGAACGATGAACCGGGATACCGGAGCCGAGCGATGAGCGGAGAAGGTCGGGTATCGAGGCGAGACACTTCAAGGGGGCCGCACGGAATGCGTAATGGACACCCTACGCAAGTGAAACCCGCACAGACTGCGAACGCAGGGTATCCCGGTGCCCTCCCAAACGAGGTGCCAGACCGCCGCGTCCCCGCTCTCCACCTCCTTCGCCTCAGAGGCGAGCCCGAATCTGGATCCCTAGATCGGCCACTCGACTTCCCTCAATGCGATTCGCGCCCGTGCCGAGGCTTCTTCGGTCGCGGAACAGGCTGGTACCCAACTTGGCCTGCACCTGAATCCCATCCAGCGGCTCAGCCGTGACGAGTGCGTACGCCCTCGATCCGCGACCATACAGGACGGGGACCGCGAACACGCCCGAGAGGTCGTTCTCGTACGTGTAGAGGCGCGAGTCGAAGCTGTCGGTGGAGAAGAGCGTGAGACGGGCGTCCAGGCGGAGACCGTCGGTCACCTGAATCCGCACGTCGTTGAACAGAAGACCGCCTGTCTGGGTCGGCTCATCGTCCTCGCGCGGCGCGAACCGGACGACCTCGGCACGCGCGCGGAAGCGGAGACCTCGGTTGGCTGCCCACTCCCCTTGTACCCGGAGGGTCTGACGTGTCTCGGGCGCCACGCCTTCCAACACGGTCGTCGGGATCGCGCCGATCACATCGAGGTCGCGCTCGCGCGTTTCTGTCCGTGCCTGGAGATAAACGCGGATCCAGCGCCTCGGCCGGTGCTCGACGAAGACGAGCGCCTCGTGCCCCGTCGTCGGCCTCGGCGTGGAAAAGCGGAGCCAGGGGAAGCGGTACTGGTCGAAATACGCCTGCACGGTCCACTCGCGCGAGGGACGAAGCCGGACGCCGGTGTACAGCCCCGTCTCGTTCTGCCCGACGCCGTTGCGCTCTCCGAAGGGATAACCGTGCAGCGTCGTGAAGTCGCGAGGGAAGTGGCGCCCAACGACGAGCACGTCCGCGCCGCCCCCGAGGTCGGCGAGGAGACCCGCCAGCCCACCGACGGCACCACCTGGCGACCTCGCGACTTCCGTGAACGCTTGCCCGCCTCGGACCTGTGCGTCGGCGTAAACCGAGACCATGGTCGCCTCGTCGCCTGAGAAATCGAACTGTTCATCCGGGCGGTCGCCCGCACCGAGGGGGGCGTCGAACGTCGCGCGATAGCCCACGATGCCCACGCGCGCCTCCAGGCGGTTGCTGGTGCGGCGGTACTCCACGCCGCCGCCCAGCAGCGTCTCGCCGATAGCATCTTTGCGTTCCAGTTCGCGCTCTGTCCGGTGGAGGCCGTCCACCGAAAGCCCCGTCACGATGGCGCCGTCGAGGGCGCCGGGCGGGATGTCGGGATCGGCGAGGTCGAGCGAGTCTGGCACGAAGAGCGAGGCGTCCAGCGTGCGCCGCGAGGCGAACCCACTCGCGACGAGATTCGGCGTGAGGCTCACCGCCAGCGCGGCGCCTCGGAAAAACTGATTCTCGTCCACCGATCCGTAGGGACGGATGCCGCGCCCGTTTCGGATCGGCCCGCCGACGGCATCGGGGCCCTTTCCGAATCCAGCCGCTCGCCAGAGCGCGAGCCCCTGCCCGTACTCCGCCACAAAATCGCCGAGAACGAGCGCGTCGATCCGTCCGGCGTCCAGGAGGGCAGCATGCGCGGAGGCGTAATCGTAGCCGTACGTGTTGGTCTCCGGGTCCCAACGGAAGGCCTCCCCCGGGTCTTTTTCCAACGTGAGGTTCAGGCTCACCTGCCGCCGATACGTCGCCTGGAGGCGAGTGTAGATGCGGTCGCGCGAGCCCGGGAACGTGCGAAGCGAATCCGGCCCTTGGAACCCCTCCGCCGTGTTCAGGCGTCGTTGCAGGCGTTGTGTGACGCGGGGTGTGAGTCCACGCAGGACAGCGGAGGCCGTCGGTGCGGTCGGAAAGCGGGGGGCGCTCGCGGCGGTCACGTCCAGCACCTCGCCGATGGTCAGGTACGGCCGGGCGGCGAGGAAGACTTCGGGAGTGAGCCCAGGGACGGTCTGGATCTCGGGAAGAGACCCGAACAGGCCCGCCTCGGTGCGCTGGCGGACGATGGCGGCAGCGAGCAACGGATCGAGTGCGGGGATCTGCGCGAGTTCGTCCGCAGTGGCCGCGTTGACATCGAGTGGCGTCTCACGAAGCTCCGCCAGGAGTTCGAGGAGCACCGTCGGGTCTCCAGAGGCTTCGTCTTCGAGGAGCGCCTCTAGCTCGTCGGCAGCCTCGGTGTCCGGGAGTGCCGTGGTGTCCGGCGCCTGGGCGCTGGCAGCGCCCGTGAGCGCGACCAACGCGACGACCAGAACGGCGAGGAGGCGACCGCGCATCCTAAAACCCGACCTGAAGCGAGACGGCGGGCGTGAGCCCGAGCACCTCGTGGACCTCGGCCGCGATGTCGGCACGGAGCGGCCCGGCCATTACGCCGATCCCTGCCGAGTATCGAACGGGCGCGGTCCCCACCCCGGCTCGGATCGCGAGAGGCTCTACCACCTGCGCTTCCAGTCCAGCACGAACCGACAGTTCGCCATCGAGGTCCTGCTCCACGTCGAGCGCGAGGAAGGCGCGGTCGCTGGGTCGGAGTGCCAGCCCAGCGGCAACGGCCGGGACAGCCCCGAGCGGTCGCGTCAGGTCCGTGTCGGCATCGTCGAGGAGGCCGAGAGCGTTGCGCAGCACTGCCCCCGCGCGAACGGTCGGCGTGAGATCGCCCTGGATACCGAGCGCGAGCGCAACCGATCCAGAGGAACCGAAGTCACCGAGCGACACCGCGTCGTAGCCGACGAGCAAGCCCACAGCGAGAGACCGGGTCCGGCTCAGCGGCACGTTGCGGCCGATCCCGACGGCGAGACGGGTCTCGGAGTACCCATCGGTTCCGTAGACACGCCCGGTCGCTGCAAGAGTGCCGACAGCGAGCGGCAGGCTCGCGGACGCTCCGGCGATGCGAAGCTCGCTGAGCCCAAACGCCTGGCTCGCCTCCACCCCAACCTCGCGCGAGGCGTCCGCCCACGTCGCGGGGTTGGCCTGCCCCCAGGTCTCCCCGCCCACAGCCACGCCTGTGCGTCCCATCGCCATCCGGCGGGCGCCGCCCTCCGCGTATTGCGCGAGCACAGGCTCTCCCCCGACGATCAGCGCCAGCACGGCGAGGAGGAGACAGCGAAGGGCGCGCAACATGGCCTGGGGGTCGTCGTTCGGGCGGCGTAGCTTTCTGAAGGTAGTCCTCCCCCGTTTCGTGAGAACCCCGGTCTTTTTCGCTGCCGTTTTCCTGCTCGCCTCGGCGCCCTCCGCGCAAGAGCTCGACTGTACTGTCTCTATCAACCGCGCCACGCTGCAAGGCGACGAGTACACCTTCCTCGATGACATCCAGGAAGACGCGACGCGCTACCTCAACGACCGCGCCTGGACCGAGGATCGTTGGCAAGACCGCGAGCGCATCGCGTGCAGCATCCAGATCGCCTTCACCGAGGCGGAAGGACTCACCACCTTTCGCGGTGAGATCGTCGCGCAGGCCTTCCGGCCCATCTACGGCACCGGCCAACGGACCACGCTTTTTCTCATCTCGGATGGATCGTGGGATTTCACGTACACCCGAGGCCAGGCGCTCACTTTCGACCCCGAGCGCTACGACTCCTTCCTCTCCGTCCTTGACTTCTACGCGTTCCTGATCCTCGGCTACGATTACGACTCGTTCTCAGAACTAGGCGGAACTCCGTACTTCGAGCAGGCTCGGCGCATCGCGGAGCGGGCACGTTCCAGCGCGGGGGCGGTCGGATGGGGCAGCGAGTTCGGCTCCCAGCGATCCCGCTTCGAGCTGATCCGTGAGTTGCTAGATCCGGCCTTCCTCCCGCTGCGCCGCGCCCACTTCGACTATCACTTCGGCGTCTTGGACCAGTTTCTCGTGGACGAGGACGTCGCCTGGGAGCGCGCGACGGAGTCGCTCCGCGCCCTCAATGAGCTGTACCTCCAGTTCAACCAACGCCGTTACGCCTCCGACGTGTTCTTCACGGCCAAGTATCAGGAACTGACCCGGCTCTACGCGGAGTCTCCGCTCCGCAACGAGGCCTACGCGCTGCTGAGCGAGATGGACCCGGCGCACCTCTCCACGTACGACGCGCTCATCAGCGGGCGCTGACCCCGCCCGCCTCGGGTACCTCGCGCATGGGCCTCCGATACGTGTACGAGATCGTCACCGAGAGGCAGCACGGCGACCGACTGGTCGAGGCTGTGGCACAGCACCTGCGGCCAGACAACCGAGCGATGCTGTTGTCCACGAGGCGCCTGGGAGCCGAGAAGGCCGTGGAGGAATTCAATCGACTCGATGGCTCTCTCCTGCCGGGCTTCGGTGGCGACGAGATGTGTCTCTCGTTCCTCCTCAAGCCGGACGACATTCTCCGCGAGTACGAGGATTCTCTGCGAGAGAGAACCCGACCCAGCTCGAGGATCCCGGTCGGATGCGTCTGGGCCGGCGTTCGCGTGGGGCAGGCGTACGCGCATCTCTGGGCGAGGGCTGCCACCTCGGGGATGAGCCGGGCGTTCCAGCAGTCACCATCCATCCGGTCCACGTTCGTCGCGATTGGGAAGGCTGCAAAAGCCTCCCTTGTCTTTTTTGACCAGGAAGAAGAAGACGCGGTACTGGCGTTACCGGGCGGTCGACCGTTCACGCCAGAGTGGATCACGGACGCGTGGATCGGTATCCACGAGACGCTCCTGGAAGAGTTGGATGTCGACACGTACTGCCGCGAAGCACTCCGAGCGGCAGGTCGTTCTCGCGAGGAATAGCTGGATGAGGGGCACGGGCCTTGCCCTCCCGCCTCCCACGAGCGGCCGTACCTTCGGGCTTCATCCCACCGCCAGGAATCGCGGAGTCACCCTTCGCACCTTCGAGCCCACTCTTTTGCCACGGGCCGCGAGGCGGGCCAAGACCGCTCTGGCTGCTTGTAAGCGCTACGTCTCTTTGGGCACCTTGCCGAATGCGTGTCCACGCAACGGCGCTTCTCACTACCCCCGACGACGACCGCACCCGTTCGCTACGCCGCTCACACCCGATCCACTGATCATGCGGCTCCGCCTCGCGCTATCCGTCGGGCTGGTCTTTCTTGCCAGCGCCACCTTCGCCCAAACCTGGACGGCTTTCCCTGCCTTCAATGACGTCCGAGCGGTCGCGGCGTCCGAGACCGAGGTCTGGGCGGCCACGCCTGCAGGCGTCTTTTCCTACGATCCGAGCGATGGCGCGTTCACGCGCTACACCACCGTCGATGGTCTCCAGGGAGGCACCATCGGCGCCCTTTCCGTCGATCTGGACGGACGCGTCTGGATCGGATACGGAGACGGGGTGCTGAACCGCATCGACCCGGACACGGGCGAGATTCGCACCTTTCTGGACATCGCGCGAGCAGACCAGTTCGCCAGCCGGGGCGTGAACCGGATCCGACCGCTCGCTGGTCGGCTCCTGATCGCCACGGACTTCGGGCTCGTCGTTTTTGACACCGAGCGCGAGGAAGTGCGCCAAACCGCTGCGAGACTCGGCCCGCTGCCCGCTGCCACTCCCGTCAATGACGCCCTCGTTGCGCCTGCGCCGGGGAATGGACCGGACGCCCTCTGGCTCGCGACAGAAGAAGGCATCGTTCGTGCCGATGCTGACGCTGCTAACCTACAAGTCCCGACAGCCTGGACAGAGGAGACAGAGTTTCGAGGCGAGGCGTACGCTCTCGCCTTTTTCCAGGGCGATGTCTGGGCGGGAGGCCGCCCCGAAGGATCCTTCGGGGACATCTACCGCCGACGCTCCGATGCAGCCTGGGAGCGACGCGCTTTCGCGAACAATGACTTTACGGAGCTCGTCGCGACGGAAAACGTGCTGTACGGCGTCTCGTTTGGCCTCTCACAGACGTTCATTCTCCGCCCCAGTGAACCCAATCGGTTCTACCAGAGCGGCTCTTCAGCCCCTCGTTTGCAGTCCATCGCGCTGGGACCCGGCGGCGTCCTCTGGGCGGGCGACTCGGGCATCGGCCTCTTCCCCTATCCGTCTGTTCCGGCTAGCGGTGACGGCGAGATCCGCGTGACACCTGCCCCTGTGCGCCCCGAGGGTCCATTCGCAAACGAGATCGTCACGATTGACGTCGCGAGGGACGGCACCCTCTGGACAGCCACGAGCGCTGTTCTCTTTGGCACCTCGAACACGTCTGGCGTGAGCTGGCTGGAGCCTGGCGGGGCCTGGCAGACCATCCGGGCTGACGATCCAGACACAGACCTTCCCGAACGGAGCCAGCTTCAGATCGTCGCGGCTCCAGATGGCGGTGCCTTCGTGGGGTCCGCTGGCCGTGGCCTGGCGCTGATCGAGGCGGACGGGACCGTGACTCCGTTCGACACGCCCACGTCTACTCTCCTTCCAGCCAACGGCACAGACGATTTCGTGGTCGTCCCAGACCTAGCGCCAGAGGGCGACCGCTGGTGGGTGGCGAACGGGAGCAGTCCTCGGCCCCTCCATGCGTTCCCCGGCACCGCGAGCGCGACCGTTGCGGACTGGACCGCGCTCCCGCCCCCGCCCGGCGCGCCATCTGTCTTTCCCATCACCGACCTGGAGTTGGACGCCTTCGGGCAGAAGTGGATCGCGATGGAGGAACAGGGACTTCTCGTATGGGACACCGGAGCGGATCCACTCTCTCCAGCCGATGACCGAGGCCGGACGTTCTCAGCGGGGCTCAGTGGCCAAGGCCTACCGGACGGGTCTGTCTCTGCCCTCGCGCTCGACCGTGAGGGCCGGATGTGGGTCGGCACGGAGCGAGGCATCGCCATCGTGTTCTCTCCGGGTTCGGCCTTCGGAGGCGACCCGGCACTGGCTGAGCCACAGTGGGCCCGCACAGCGGACGGCACCTCGTTTCTGCTTCGGGACGTCAACGTCCGGGACCTCACCTTCGACCCTGCCGGACGCCTCTGGGTGGCGACCACCACGGGCGCTTATCTCCTCACGCCTGAGGGGGATGGTGTCCTCCTCCGCCTCGATGCGGACTCCTCCCCGCTCCCAACTGATGACATCGTCGCGGTGTCCGTTGATCGGCGCTCTGGCCTCGTCTATCTCGCGACAGCGTCCGGCCTGTATGGATACGCTGGCGATGCGACGGCCCCGACCCTAGCGTCTGAGGAGTTGAGCCTCGCGCCCAACCCCTTTCGCCCTGCGCAACACACGGACATCCTAGTCTCCGGTCTGAATGCCCCCACGAGCCGTGTTCGGGTGCTGACAGTGGACGGCCGCGTGCTCTTCGAGAGCGACTCCGTTTTCGGGGGTTCGTTCCGCTGGGATGGTCGCGACCAGCGAACAGGCGAGCGCGTGCCTTCGGGGGTGTACCTCGTGGCAGCCTCTGGCTCTGACGGGGAGACCACGATCTATGGCAAGCTGGCCGTTGTTCACTGACGCGAGGTAGTGCTCTGCCGTTTCTTCGCGAGAGGCCGTGGCGCGAGACTGTAGTTTTGCTCTACTTCCTGCATCACGCAGGATGCCATGGTGGGCGTAGCTCAGTCGGTTAGAGCGCCAGATTGTGGCTCTGGAGGTCGCGGGTTCAATTCCCGTCGCTCACCCCTCACGGTCATCCCTCGCGGGTGGCCGCTCCGTTGGCTCCGCCTCGGCGGCGTCAGCGACCCCGCCGCGTTCATCTAGGGGTCTAGGATGCCACCCTTTCACGGTGGTCACACGGGTTCAAATCCCGTACGCGGTACCTCGCTCACCGGAGCGCTCGCGCCTCTGCTCTAGGGCAGGGGCGCCGTGCGTCACGGGACCTGCCCGGACCGCCACTGACGGAGTGCCCGGCGCCAGGACGCATCGTAGCTCCGGTCTCGCTGAAGCACGAACACATCGAACGGAACGCCGTCGCGCGCTCTCCGAGCGGTCCGCTCGAAGACGGCGCGGCCGAGCGACTGGCGTGGGCCGTAGATCCAGACCTCGGTCTCGAAGCGGTCTTCGGTGCGCTCGGGCGGGCCGAAGAGGACGTACACCATCCCGCGGTCCGTTTTCCACCCGTCCTTGTGGTTCGAGAACAGGCGGTTGGCTTCCTCCACTCGCTCGTAGAAGGCGCGAAAGGTCGCCGCAGCGAGACGGCGGTCTTGGAAGTGCGCTCCCCAGAAAGCATCGAACGCCTGCCGAAGCGAATCCTCGGGTGCGGCGAGAATCGTATTCCACTCCGCCGGTGTCGCGAGGTACTGAAGCGGACCCACAAGATCCCGTAACCCTGTCAGCGCCGGGAATCCAGGGGGGCGTACGACGAACACCCGCTCGCTCTCACCAATGGGTTCGTCTGTCTCCTCCACCGTGGCACCGAGGCGGAGGGAGTAGACGCCAGGCCGGAGGTTCGGCAGTGCCTGCTCTACCGTCAGCGAGACGTCCGGCGCACCGATGAGCTGGCGGGACACAAACACGGTATCGGGCCGACGGTCGTCTACTCCTCGGGAGAGGATCGAGCCGCGGCTGGGCGTGAATCCCATCGGCGGGACCGCAACTGAAGAGTCGGCCCGAAGACGAAACAACCGGGCGGTCGCGACCAGGGGGCCGGGCGCGTTGAACACCTCAAACCGGACGCGGAGCGAGTCGAGGCCCGTCGGGATCCCGAGAGACACGAGGGTCTCGAACGCGTCGCGTCCCACCGGCAGACCATCGAGGCGGGCAGGCCCGACGGATGCCTCTGCCTCTGGCGAGGGGAGCTGCACGCTCACGCGCCGCAAAGCCCGCTGCCCGGTCGCAGCGTCCTCCACCTCAGCCTCCAACGTGTAACGGCCCGGCGGCGCAGGAATCGGCTCCCGCAGGAGGACGGGCGCGTAGGTGATCGTCTCTTCGAAGGACGCGACGTGAACTGTATCGCGCAGAGAGGGCGTCGCGACGACCGCCCCATCGCTTCCCCGCAGGGTCAGGGCGAGGCGCAGGACCGCACGAAAGCCGGACGAGTCGCGTGTGAAGACAAGCGAGGCGTGCGGGATAGAGACCAGCGCTTCCACTGCCGACGCATCGCGCGAGAGGATGGGAATCGCGTCCAGGTCAAAGTCTGGGAGACCGGGCGTGTAGGCAGCCGAGCGGCCGTCTGGAATCCGCGAGCCGCTGCACGACGAAAGCGCCAGAACCGCGAGGAGGAGGAGGGCGCGCCTCACTCGCGCGCGCGTGCCGCTGCCCGTACGATCTCCACGAAGCCCTCGGCGTCCAGGGACGCTCCCCCCACGAGCCCGCCGTCCACGTCGGGCTGGCGGAAGAGGTCATCGGCGTTGCCGGGCTTCACACTGCCCCCGTAGAGGATCTCGACTGCCGCGCCGGAGGCCCCGAAGCGGTCGGTGAGCCAGCGACGGATGATCGCATGCGTGTCGCGCGCCTGCTCGGGCGTCGCCGTCTCGCCCGTGCCGATGGCCCAGACGGGTTCGTAGGCCACGACGATGCGGCTGGCATCGTCCGCCTCGGCGAGAGATCCAGACAACTGGCCGGTAACGACGGCCTCCACCTGATCGGCCCTACGCTCGTCCAGCGTTTCCCCAACGCAGACGATGGGCGTGAGCCCATGGCTCAGAGCGCGAGAGGTTTTCGTGGCGACGACCGCATCCGTTTCACCGTAGAGCGCGCGGCGTTCGGAGTGCCCGACGATGGCGTACGTGCAACCGAGATCCGAGAGCATCGCGGCGGACACCTCGCCAGTGTACGCGCCGCTCTCCTCGGACGACACGTTCTGAGCACCGACCTGGACCGGGCTCCCCTCGGTCCGCTCTCGGACAGCTTCCAACCAGACAAATGGGGGGCACACTCCCACTCCCACGTCTGTGTCCGCCTCGGCGACGCCTCGGGCCACACCCGCCGCGAGGGCCACGGCCTCTGCCTGAGAGGTGTTCATCTTCCAGTTTCCGACGACGAGCATGAGCGTAGGGATCTCCGGTCGCACCGTCGCGCCGGATGGCGAAGATACCGAGCAGCGCTACGCCCCGACGCCCTCTCCGACCCGCCGGAAAATCGCCGTTGCACCGCCGTCTCTGGCTGTCGGCTCCTCCGCGATTGCCAGGTTCGCCTCGGCAGCGTGACGGGCGAGGTCAGCCATCGAACGATCCGACGCATATACCCAAACCCATGCGCCCGGTCGAAGCACGCGGCGCACCTCGCGAAGGACCGGAACCGGGTCGTCGGCCGGACTCAGTGTGAGAGCGGCCCAATCCGCGAACTCATCGGGGTAGCCCAGCGCATCCAAACGGGCTGTCGTGACCCGTCGTGCGGCCTCCTGCTCTCCCACGATGTCCGCGACAGCCTCTCGGATCGGATCTGGATCGGGCGTTGACGCCCAGAGATCAAACCCGAGGCGGGCGAGGTCCGCCGCTGCGCCAGTCCCCAGATCGAGCACGCGGGTCCCAGGTGCCACCGAGGCGAAGGTCCTCAGGAGTGCGTGGCGCCCTGGAATCACGCCGTCGTGGCCGTCGGGACCGCCTCAGCAGCGACCCAGTCTGTCGCCTCGCGGATCTGCGGGCACCACTTGCAGCGCACGCTTCGGCAGGCCGGGTCCAGACGCGGGAGCCCCCCGCTAGAACGTGGAAGCGCCGTCGTGCCATCTCCGCCAGACTCAGGTCGAATCTGACCCGCTGCCGCCTCCGCCAACGCCTCGATGAAGAGAGGATGGCAGTTGAGACCGCTCGCGACCTCGTAGTGCTCCATCCCGGCCGTGACGGCCCGGGCGCGCTCCACGACATCCAATCCGTAGGCCGTCTCCACGTGGTCCGATGTGAAGGTCACAGGCACGACCAAGACCGCCTCGTGCCCTTCATCGGCCAGCTCTTCGATTACGTCCCCTGTAGCAGGTCCGAGGCCACGCCCGGGAATGCCAACGGAGTGGAAGGAGACGTGCATGCCCCGGCTTTCCTCTCCCCGATAGTCCGCGACCTGCTGGACCGTGGAGTGGACGAGGCAACAGTACGGGTCGCGTCCCTGCTTCAGGGCATTGAGCGGAGCTCCGTGTGCGGTGAAGACGATCTGGACGCGCTCGCGGGAGTTCGACGGGAAGCGCTGGAGCCCTTCATCGATGCGCTCCGAAAGAGCTTGGATGTACTTCGGGTGCGCCGCGTACTCGTACACGAACGTGGTAGGGCGGACGCGAAGCTCACCGCTTTCTTCCAGTGCCTTCCAGAACGCGAGGCTGGTCCCGGTCGTCGTCGTGGAAAAGTGCGGGTGGAGCGGCAGGAGCACAACGCGGTCCACTCCGGCTTCCTCCATCGCACGGGCTGCGCTGGCGCACGTCGGATGGCCGTAGCGCATCGCGACGAATGTGCGGAACCGGGCGCCTGTGACCCGGGCGTAGCGCTCGTTGAGGACGCGCTCCAACTCCGACGCCTGCTCTCGTGCGTGCCGGACGACCGGACTAACTCCTCCGATCAGTTCGTATGCGCGACCGAGCTTCTTCGCGCGGTGACGCGATAGAAGCCGTGCGAACTGGTGGCGAATGGCGCCAGGGACACGCAGTTTGAGAGCAGCCGGGTCCATCAGCCGGTTGTAGAGGAACGGCTCGACGTCCGTCGGCTCTAGCGGCCCTCCGTGATTCATCAGGACCACTCCCACAGTCTCCCCTCTCCGAACCCCCACAGGGGCCTGGTCGAAAAACGCCCCGGTGGTGAGGCGCGAGTCATCACGGAACCCGTTCAGGTATTCCCGTGGCGTCATCGGGGAAGGCGTGGCTCGTGGTCAAAAATGTGCCGGGGAAACCCCGGCCCCTCAATCGTAATAAAGACACGCCGCACGTCCATCGCGTGGTGAGCCGGTGAAGGTTGGGAACGCCTCCGTTCTTTTGACGCATCCTGAATACTGCCGCGATGCGTCAGGACGCAGAGCGTGGAAAACAGCCGTTCGATGCCGCTCTGCGGCGAACGTTCGCTACAGTAGCCTCAGGACATCCGAGAGAGAGCCTCGTAGCTCGTCACTCCGAATGCGGGTCCACGCATCGTGGAGGTGGTCTCGCTTCCCTCGATGCACGCGGACGAGGTCCGCCTCGGCAGACTCCAGGAGGGCATCCGCGCGGCGAACCGGCTCTGGTGCCACGCGCTCCGCTAGGCCGAGGACGAAACGAATCCCTGAGCAGGCGAGCGCGAGAGCGTAGGCATCGTCTCGCGAGGGGGCCTCTCCGTCCCGTTCCCAGACGAGAACCGCCTCCACACGAGACCACAGGGCCGTCCCCAGCAGGTGGCGGAGGCGAGAGCGAGTCGGCTGGTCGGTCGGTTCGTCGATGTAGTCGTCCCAGGGGAGGGGCGCGTCGTCCGGTGTTGCGCTCCCGGCTTCTCGCTGGGCCGCGAGGCGGTCCACGAGGCGGGACGCCCGGTCGATCCAAGACGCAAACATGCGACCTTCGAGCAACTCGCGAACAGCACCAAGCGCTTGTTGCCGCCGATCTGCTGCTGTTGGGGACTCCTCGCGTTCCAGTTCCAGCGTCCGGCTCAAACCGACCGCCAGCCGCCGCAACCCGGCATGTAGACGGGAGACGGTCTCGCCCGGGAGAATGGGCGCGAAGACCTCCAGCGCCAGCCGTACGCGGTGAACCGCGAGGTACAGGCGGTAGGGTCCCCGGTCGCGATCCAAGTCCGCCGCGCACCACCCCAATTGGCTCACGTGATACGCGAGAACGTCATGCGCTGCTGCGGCGAGGGGATCGTCCGGGTGGAGACGCGGGCGGCGGATGTCGGGCCGGGCTGGAGGTCCGGGTGCGTCCGCCTCGGTCGCGTCCGCCTCGGGAGTCGTCAGGGAAAGGAACCCGGTTGCTCTCTCGTCCTGAGTCTCGAGGGACGTGGTCTCCACGGGAGCCCGAGGGTCGACGGGTAGCGCGTCAGGTTCCGTGGTGACCTCTGCCCTTTCCTCCCCCGATTCGGGAGCGTCCGGCGCATGTGCCGAGGCGGGCGCATCGGGCTCGTCGTCGAGCAGGAGCGGGGTATTCGTCGCGCCGGGCTGAAAGAGGTCCAGGAGATCGTCCAAGTCTCCCGCCATCGCGGAGAGATCCGGGCGGCCCGTCGCGCCGTCGCCTGACGACGGGTTTGGAGGTGGCTCCTCTGCGATCTCAGAAGAGTCCGCTTCCTCCGCGAAGGAATCCACGAGCGGCTCGTCCGACGGCGCCGGAGGCAGCGATGAGAACGGACCGTCGGGGGACTCCGTGACCAGTTCGGAGACGGTGTAAGCCGGGACGGCAGACGCACGGGTGGCAGCGCCTTCGAAGACCTCCAGGCGCTGCTCGCGGAAGAGCTGTTTCCAGTGCCGTACGCGCGCCGTACTGAGGCCGAGTTGATTCGCGATGGTGGCCGACTTAAAACCCCGGGCATCGAGGAGTAGCACGCGGGCGCGGCGCTGATGCAACGCATCGCCGGACGCGATGAACTCTTCGAGTGCCTCGCGCTCGTGAGGCAACAAAAGAAGCGGCTCCGTCAACCGGCGAGGCAACCGCTCGATGCCTCGCTCCATCTTGGTGCGGGCAACGGCCTCGAGCCCCTCTGCGCGGAGGATTGGGTCCAGAGCGTTGAGATCCAACTGCGTACCCGAGTCCGCCAGTTCCACGTCCAGCTCGTTCGACGCATGAGGCCCATCGGGCAACTCGTACACGACCACATCGAACGAGAGCAGACCGATCAGGCGGTTCCCATCGTAGGCCGCGCGAGGCGTTCGGTACTGACGGAGGCTGAGCAGCGGGTGAAGCACGGGGGGCTCGGGAGCGCCTGTCAGACGGATCAGGACTTCGCGCAGGGGCTCCAGCGCCTCCAACTGGTCAGCAGATTCCAGGGCGACCTCCACCGCTGGTCCCTCATCTCCTGGCCGTACGGGCCGAATGAGAGCGCGCCGGTCGCCCTCGCGTTCACGCACGCGGAGGCACACGCCACGCCGCAGCAGCTCCCCGTCGTCGGTGTCGAAGTAGCGGTCCCGGACGCTGAACGGTGGATGCGGCTCCAGGCGGTACCCGGCGAGATTCGAGGCCTTGAGGAGACCTGCGAACGCGCCGAGCCGCTGGGCGACGTAGGTGCGGGAGGGCATGAGGGCGAGAAGCGGTTCGTGGAATCTAATGCGAGGGGGGCCACCAACCGCCACGCGAGTTGTCCACAACCGCCGCGCCGAATCGGGCGAAACGCTCGTTTCTGTGCGATTCTGATCTGCCTATCTGACGGATCAGGGCATGTGTACCGACATCTACCGCACGACCGTGAACGGGCGTGTCTGGACGCCTGCCTCCGTGCGCATCCGCGCGAAGTAGACCCCTGCCGGAAGCGATGGGAGCGTGATCTCCAGACGGCTCGCTCCAGATCGTAGCGCCCCTTCGTGGACGCGTTCTATGGTTCGGCCTCGCGAGTCCACCACGGTGATGATCGCCTGCGTCGGTGCGTCCACCTCGATCCCGAGGCGGAGACTCTCGCGCGCTGGGTTCGTCAGGACTCGAAACCGTTTCGAGGTCTCCAGACTCGGCTCCTGCGCTGTCGAGACGAGCAGAGGAACGCGGAACCGTTCGGCCGCGACCGGGTCCGCCTCGGTCGCCTCACGCGACTGGTACTCGACGCTCCAGGCAGCGTCCTGGGCGACCACCGGATCGGCGCCCATGAAGACCGTGACCGTGCGGCCCATCCCCTCCTGCTCCGCACGGAAGGTCGCCCCTCCCCTGCTCTCGGCCTCTGCCAACGCCACATCGGAATCGCGGAAGGGGACGGGGAAGACCTCGAAGCCGAGTTGATCGTCGATGCTCGGAATGGGCAAGGAGAACAGACCCACCGAGATGACCTCGACTACGCCCGTGTCGCCCTCGAACCGATAGCGCCACGCGCGGCCCCGCCCCTGGTCGTCCACGAGGGACGGCGCGATGCCAGTCAGCTGGGATCCCGGGATCTCCGCCTCGGCGGCGTCCTGGGCATCCTCCATCGGCTCGGAGGCCGTGATGGGAGCAGGGGGCGCGAGGGTGACGTCGTTGCCACTTTGCGACAAGAGGATGTCGGGGACGCCATCGTCGTTGGGGTCGTAGAAACCATACGCGAGCGCTTCAGGATCTGGGAAGGGCAGCCGCACGGCACCGACGGTGTAAAACCCAAAGGGCGCCGGGAACTGAAACGGCTCCGATGCCCTGTCCCCCTCGATCACGTCGATCCCGACGAACTCGATCGCGCCGGTCCCGATGTCGCCTGTCACCAGCGCCACGAGGGCGCCTTCCACCGAACCACCATCAGACGACGTGAGGTCGCCACCGAAGGTGAGCCCCCCTGCTGAGCCTCCCGTGGTGAGATTGAGCGCAAAGGGGCGAGCGAGACGGTCGCCATCGGCCGCGAGGGCATCCAGCACGAGGAAGACGACCCGCTCATTCGCCGGGAGTGTGACCGTGTACGTGACGGTTCGCAGATCCTCACTCTGTTGCTCGTCGGCGATGGTCACGGCCCCGGTGGGAAGCGTGACGAGAACGGGCGCGCTCCCGAAGCCCTGCTCGATGTCCGCGAGGGGCTCGGAGAATGTGAACGAGACGGTCGTCTCCGTCGGGACGCTGGCGGCATAATCCGTGGGGCTAGAGCCCGTCACGAGAAGGGGTTGAGCCCCGACAAGCGTTGGCACGAGCAGGAGAGTGGCGAGGAGGACGCGCATAGAGTTCAAAACGGAGACTACGTGCAAGGTGGGCTCGCCGCGCAACCGTTCGCAACCTCGTCTTCCAGAAACGAACGACTTCCCGGAGCGTAGCTAGTGGGATCCGTTCTCGCGGGCTCGCGAGCCTGCCTTCTCCTCCTCCCCTCCCATGGCAACGACTTCTTCCGGCGACGGCGCCGCCCCTCTCCCCGATACCACCAACACGAACTCTGAGGAGCAGGCCGAGGGCGCGCCCCCCGCTCCCACAGCCGCTGATTCTCCCGCCGAGCCCTCCCCTGCGGCCAGCACAGAATCCGCCACCGGCCCGGCACCCGGCCGTGTCGTCATCCCCTCGCGAGAGGAGTACGAGATGCCCGACGAGTACGCGAGTGGGAGCCCGGTCGAGAAGGTGAAGCAGTGGGCGCAGGCCCACCCTGGCCTCGCTCTCCTCGCGGCTGGCGTCAGCGGCCTCGTGATCGGACGCATTCTGGTGGGCATCGCGTCCGAACCCGAACCCGAGACGTTTGCAGACCGTGTCGAGGCCCGCGCCCGGCAGTTGAGCAAAGAGGCACGCGGCTCTTTCGAGGAGGCTAAGGACTCCGCCGGAGAGGCCGCGACCGCCTCCGCCGCCGCGCTCACCGCCGCGGCCGTCGCGCTCAAGGACGCCGCCGACCGCGCCAAGCACAAGGCCGAAGACTGGGCCGAGGACGCCCCGGACAAGGCGCGCGAGATCGCCGAGGACGGCACTGAGAAGGCCAAGGACTTCGCCGAGGCCGTCGGTGACGCCGTCAAGGTGGCCGTGACCGGCGTCATCGCGAAGAAGGCCGCCGACTGGGTCGGCAAGATTCGGAACTGACTCCTCTCTCCCCGTTCCGACTCCGCCCGCCTCGGTGTCCCCACGGACGCGCCGAGGCGGGCGCGTCACGTTCAGGCGCCCTATCCTTCCGTCAACGCTCCGGATTGACCATGCCCGCCGCTGCCGCCGCCACCATCACGCTCACCCCCGAGGAGTACTTCGCCTGGGAAGCCCGGCAAGAAGTCCCCCACGAGTACGCCGACGGCGAGGTCTTCCCCATGCCTGGAGGAACGTTTACCCACTTCACGCTCATCCTCAACATCGCCGTTGCGCTCCGAACGGCTCTCGGCGACCGAGACGCGCACGTCCTTCCCGACGGCATGCGGCTGATGATCCACGACCGCCGCTACGTCTACCCGGACGTGCAGGTGGTCCTCGGAGACCCGGCCTTCCGCGACGAGAACGAGACGACGCTGACCAACCCTGCGTTCGTCGTCGAGGTGCTCTCCGACTCGACGGCGGCGTACGACCGGGGCGAGAAGTTCGCCCTCTACCGGGACGTAGAGAGCATCCGCGAGGTCGTCTTTGTGGACCCCGAGCGGCGGTGGGTCGAGGTCGCGCGGCGGACGGACAGCGGCTGGCTGATCGAAACAGCCGTGACGGAGGGCGAGGTCCAACTTCACGCCCTAGGGCTGGCGCTCCCGATGGAGGCGATCTACGAGGGCTGAGCCCCTCCGCCTCGGTGCCCCCACGGACGCCCCCGAGGTGGGCGGTCTTCGTCCGGTCTCGCCCGAAGGCGAGGCGCACTCGTCGGTAGATTCCGCGCTCGTCACGCGCCTCCTCTGCAATGCCCGCCCCGCCCCGTTATCCCGACGCTGCCGCCTACGATCAGGTCGCCGTCGAGCAGGCGATTCTGGAGCGCTGGGAGGCGGAGGACACCTTCCGTCAGTCCATCGCGCTGCGCGAGAACGCCCCGACATTCGCCTTCTATGAGGGCCCCCCGACCGCCAACGGGAAGCCCGGCATCCACCACGTCCTCGCCCGGACGCTGAAGGACCTCTTCTGTCGCTACAAGACGATGAAGGGGTTCCGCGTGGACCGCAAGGCAGGATGGGACACGCACGGCCTACCCGTCGAGATCGAGGTCGAGAAAGAACTCGGGCTCGAAGGGCGACACGCCGTCGAGGAGTACGGCATCGCGAAGTACAACGCGAAGTGCCGCGAGAGCGTGTTGCGCTACAAGGACTTGTGGGATTCACTCACGGTCCGAATGGGCTATTGGGTGGACCTGGACGCTCCCTACATCACCTTCGAGAACGAGTACATCGAGAGCGTCTGGGCGCTCCTCCAGACCCTCCACCAGAAGGGCCTCCTCTACCGGGGGCACAAAATCCAGTGGTACAGCCCCGCTAACGGAACGGTCCTCTCCAGTCACGAGGTCTCGCTCGGGTACGAGGAGGTGCAAGACGTCTCTATCGTGACTCGCGCGAAGCTCACGGACGAGGACGACACCTACCTCCTCGCCTGGACCACGACGCCGTGGACCATCCCCAGCAACGCCGCGATGGCGGTCGGACCGAAGATCGATTACGTCAGGGTTCGCGTACCTACCGAGGCGGGCGGGGACGGCGAGCCGTCCTTTGAGGACCTGATCCTCGCGGAGGCCCTCGTTGGCAAGACGATCAAGGGTGAGGACGCCGTCGTCGTGGAGCGCTATAAAGGCGCCGACCTCGTCGGCCGGAGCTACGAGCCGATGATGCCCGCTACCGCCGACCACTTCCGCCTCGGGGGCGACGTGGACGCCCACCACACGGGCGTCTGGACCATCGTCGCGGCGGACTATGTCACGACCGAAGACGGTACCGGCATCGTGCACACCGCGCCGGCCTTCGGCGCGGACGACCACGCGACGGGCCAGAAAAATGCCCTCCCGCTCCTCAACCCCGTCCGCCCAGATGGCACCTTCGAGGACGGCTTCCCTGTCTGCGGTGGCCTCTGGTTCAAGGAAGCGGACCGGCCCATCATCCGCGACCTCGCCGCTCGCGGCCTGTTGTATCGCGAGGACAGCTACCTCCACAACTACCCGCACGACTGGCGCAAGGGCACCCCGCTGATGTCGTATCCGGTCGACTCGTGGTTCGTCGAGACGACGCGTGTCAAGGACCGGATGGTGGAACTCAACGCCACGATCAACTGGCAGCCCGAGGCCATCGGCTCCGGTCGGTTCGGCCAGTGGCTGGAGAACAACGTGGACTGGGCGCTCTCGCGGATGCGCTACTGGGGGACCCCGCTGCCCATCTGGGTCTCGGACCAGGACCCGGACTACGTCGAGGTCATCGGCAGCATCGCGGAGTTGGAGGCCAAGTGCAGCGGCGCGATCCCGGCCGAGGCGCTCAATCCCGAGACGGGCGAGATCGACCTCCACCGACCGTATGTGGACCACATTACCTGGCCCGCGCCCAATGGCGGCACCATGCGCCGCATCCCGGACCTTCTCGATGTCTGGTTCGACTCCGGCGCGATGCCTTTCGCGCAGTGGCACCAGCCCTTCGAGAATGACGAGGCCTTCGCGCGCAACTACCCGGCGGACTTCATCGCGGAGGGCGTGGACCAAACACGCGGCTGGTTCTACACGATGCACGCGCTCGGCACGCTCATCACGGACAGCGTCGCTTACAAGAATGTCGTCGTGAATGGGCTCGTACTGGACGCGGACGGGCAGAAGATGTCCAAGTCCAAAGGAAACGCCGTGGACCCGTTCGCTGCCATCGCGGAGCACGGCGTGGATCCGGTGCGGTGGACCATGATGGGCACCTCGCTGCCGTGGGAGAGCTTCCGCTACTCTGACGACGTCATTCGCGACACGCGCCGCAAGTTCTTCGGAACGCTCGTCAACACGTACCGCTTTTTCGCGACCTACGCGAATGTGGACGGCTTTCACTACGATGTGGACGCCGCGACACCGGACGAGCGCCGGAGCGAACTGGACCGGTGGATTCTCTCTCGACTCCAAAGCACCATCACGGAGACGGACGAGGCTCTCGCCGCATACCACCCGACCCGCGCCGCACGCTCGGTCCAAACATTCGTAGACGACCTTTCCAACTGGTACGTCCGCCGCAGCCGCCGCCGCTTCTGGAAGTCCGACGACGACGCCGACAAGCGCGCCGCCTACGACACACTCTACGAGTGCATGGCGACCGTCGCGCAGCTCATGGCGCCCATCGCGCCATTCACCGCTGAGTGGCTCTACGGCCAGCTCCGCCCCGGCAAGAGCGTGCACCTCACGGACTTCCCCGAGGCCGACCCGGTCCGCCTCGATGACGACCTGGAAGACCGCATGGCCCTCGCGCGATCCGTCGTCACCGCGACGCTCGCGCTCCGCAACGACGCGAGCATCGGCGTGCGCCAGCCGCTGGACTCGCTCCTCGTCGTGGCGGGAGTGGGCGGCGTGGAGGAAGCGACGCTTCGCTCCGTGGAGGACGTGATCTTGGACGAGGTGAATGTCAAAGCGCTGGAGACGGTCTCCGGGGATGGTGGCCTCGTGCGCAAGAGCGCGAAGCCCAACTTCAAAGCCCTGGGTCGCCGCCTCGGCAAAACGATGGGCGCGGCCAAGAAGGCCATCGAGGCCATGGATGCCGAGCAAATCACGCGGTACGAGAACGAGGGTCGCGTCGCGTTGGTCGTCGCAGGCGAGGACATCGAGTTCGGCTCTGGCGACCTGGAAATCGCCAGCGAGGGCGTCGAGGGACGGCCTGTGCGCCAGGAAGTCTCTGGCGACCGCACCGTGACCGTTTCGCTGGACACGACCGTGACAGATGCGCTTCGCGCCGAGGGTCTCGCGCGCGAGTTCGTCAACCGCGTGCAGGCGCTCCGCAAGCAGGCGAACTACGAGGTCACGGACCGCATCGAGGTCTCGTTCGTCGCCCCCGAGGACGTAGCCGCCGCCGTGGATGCCCACCGCGAGTACGTCACGACGGAAACCCTGGCGGTCGCTCTTGGCTGCAATGGAACTCCCGAAGGAGACGCCGTCGCAGAGACCGATCTCGGGACCGGCCCCGTTCGCATCGCCGTCCGACGCTCGATCTCGTAACTCCTGGCATCTCGCGCCGCCCACTCCCCCGCCCATGCGCGTCCTCTGGATTACGCTCGCCATCGTCCTCGTGGACCAGGTGACAAAAACCCTCGTCGCGACGACGATGATTGTCCGGCAGTCCATCCCTGTCCTCGGGGACTGGCTGAAGTGGACGTTCACGGAGAACCCTGGGATGGCCTTCGGCGCGACACTCGGCGACGGCGACCTCGCGAAGGTCATCCTGACGCTCTTCTCTGTCGTCGCGACCGGCCTCATTTTCGCGTACATGCGGCATGTCCGCGAGGCGCCCCTCGGTTACCGTGCATCGCTAGCCCTCATTCTCGGCGGCGCCCTCGGCAACGTCATCGACCGTGTCTTTTACGGAACGATTTACGGAGAGTGTCTCCCCGGTGGCGGCGCGCGGCTGCTCCACGGCTGCGTCGTGGACTTCTTCCATTTGGACATCACCCGGATCACCATCGGGGACACCATCATCCCACTCTTCCCCATCGGCAACATCGCCGACCTCGCGATCATCGCGGGGGTAGTGGGCGTGCTGCTCAGCCAGAAGAGCTTCCAGCGGTTTATTCAGGAGCGCCACGCGCCTGCCGAGGCGAGCACACCTGACATGGACGCTGAGACCACCCCGCCGGTCGCGTAGCCAACAGACGCGAGGCGTCCCAGAGGTACGAGAGCAACTTTTCGACAGGGAAAGGGTCTCGCTGGCATGCGGTGTCTGACCTTCCTACTCGCCCTCGCGTGCGTCGATGCAATGGCCCAAACCGAGACGGACGAGTTCGTCTGTGTCCTCTATGAGGTGGAGCCTGAGCTGATTGGGGGCATGGATGCTGTGGCTGACGCCGTGCGGTGGCTGGATGTACAGGCGGTGGTTTCGTTCACGGTCTACGTCCAGTTCACGGTGGAACGGGATGGGAGCGTGACCTCGCCGGAGGTCATTCGAGGATGCCGGGCGGACTCGCCTCACGCGAGCGCCTTTGATCAAGCAGCCGTGGCTGCTGTCCCGAGGCTCCGGTTCCGTCCAGGCGAGCAACTCGGCCGACCGGTTCGAGTGCGTTATACCCTCCCCGTCCGATTCGGTCTCTCTGAGCGGCCTCGCCGCTAGCCACCTAGGGACGGTCGCCGGGCACTCTCGCCGGATCGGAGGTGTCGCTAGAGCGGCTTTACCTGTCGGCACGCCCCACCTCGGTACCGAGGCGGACGGAGCCATCAAAAAAAGCGGCGGCCTCTCGAGAGACCGCCGCCAGATTGTTCTGGTGAGATGCGGAGTTACTTCTCCTCCTCGTCCGCGTCGAGCGCCTCGGAGACACCGGCGGGCTCCGAAAGCTCCTCCGGGACCTGAACGTCCTCCGGGGACGCGTCGCCATCGGTACTCTCGCTCGCCTCGGCGGTCTGCGGGGCCTGCTCATCGACGGCAGCCTCGGCAGTGGGCTCCTCGGCTTCGGAGGGCTCGGCCTCGGCAGCGGCCATCTGGTCACGAAGAGCCGCGAGGCCGGACAGCTCACCGAGCGTGGCCGGACCAGACGACGCGCGCTGGTACTGGCTCACCGCACGGCGCTCCTCCTGGATCTTCCGCGTCTTCTCCGCGCGCTCCGCGTGCTGTTGGGCACGCTCGGCCGCACGGCGCTTGGCCGTCTGCGAGCAGACGATCTCGCGGTCCTCGCGGTCGAGGCGAATGACAGTTAGCTCCAGCTCGTCACCGGCCGCGTACGCATCGGCGGCACGCTCCAGGTGGCTGGCTGGGACAAACGCCTCCGCACCGAGCGGAAGCTCCACGACGACGCCACCGGCGTTGATGTCGGTCACAACGCCCGTCGTAGCGGAGCCCTCGGCGTAGATCTCGGCGAACTGGACCCACGGGTCCGTCTGGACCTGCTTGTGGCCTAGTGAGATCCGCCGGTTTGCGACGTCGATATCGACCACGATCACGTCCAGCTCCTGACCCTTCTTGACCACCTCAGACGGGTGCTTGACGCGGCGCGTCCAGCTCAGGTCCGAGACGTGCACGAGGCCGTCAATGCCGGGCTCCAGCTCCACGAAGGCACCGAAGGTGGTGATGTTGCGGACCTTGCCACGCGTGATCGTCCCGACCGGGAAGCGCTCCAGGAGACCCTCCCACGGGTCGGGCTCCAGCTGCTTCATGCCGAGAGAGATCTTTTTGTCGTCGTCGTCGATGGAGAGAAGCTTGACGTCGACGGTCTGGCCGAGCTGCACCTTCTGGGTGGGGTGCTTGACGTGCTCCGTCCAGGACATCTCCGAGATGTGGACGAGGCCCTCGATGCCCTTCTCGATCTCGACAAAGGCGCCATAGTCCGTGATGGACACCACGCGGCCCTCGACGTTCATGCCCTCGACGAACCGCTCGTGGATGTTGTCCCACGGATGGCCCATCAGCTGCTTGTAGCCGAGCGAGATGCGCTGGCGGTCCTTGTCGTAGTCCAGGACGACGACCTTGATCTTCTGGTCGAGCTCCAGCACCTCGGTCGGGTGACCGACGCGGCCCCACGAGAGGTCCGTGATGTGCAGGAGGCCGTCCACACCGCCGAGGTCGACGAAGGCGCCGAAGTTGACGATGTTCTTGACCTGGCCCTCCAAGACCTGGCCCACTTCGAGAGAGTCCAGGATCAGCTTCCGCTGCTCCATGAGGTCCTTCTCGACGAGCGCCTTGTGGCTGATGACCACGTTGCCGTTCTGGGGGTTCGTCTTGACCACCTTGAACTCCATCGTCTTGCCGAGGTAGGCCTCAAAGTCGCGCACGGGGCGGACGTCGACCTGGGATCCCGGCAGGAAGGCCTCGGAGCCGAGGAGGTTGACGATCATGCCGCCCTTGATGCGCTTGACGATCTCGCCCTCCAGGACGGTCCCGTTCTCGTGCGCCTCCTCGATGATGTCCCAGCGCATCCTGTCAATCGCCTTCTCACGCGAGAGGCGAAGCTGGCCGCGCTTGTCTTCGAGCCACTCGACGTACACGTCGATCTCGTCGCCGATCTCGGGCACGATGCCGAACTCGTTCTTCGCGACGACGCCGTCGGACTTGAAGCCGATGTCGACGACGATCTCCTTGTCGGTCATCCCGACGACGGTGCCCTTCGTAAGGGAGTGCTCGTCGACGTCCGACATCGAGTCGTCGACCATCGTGATGAAGTCGGAGTCACTCACCGCGACGCCGTCTCCACCCGCGCTCTCCATCGCCGCGAGTTCGTCGAGGGTGATGGTGCGGCCGAGGTCCTGGCCGGTGTAGCCGGTCACGGGCGCAACAGTAGGGACGGTCTGGCCGCCCTCATCGTCGCCGCCGGTGATGCGCCCGACGGCGTCTTCCACGGCTTCTGCGACCTTCTCAGCGGTCTCTTTGACCGCCTCGACGGCGTCTTCGACGGCGTCGGCGGCTTTCTCGAGGAGGGTTTCTTCCTCTTCAGCCGGTGCGGCCTCTGCTGCTTCCAGCGCAGCCTCTTCGGCCTCGGGAGCGGCTTCAGCGGTGGGCTCCTCAGCGGGAGCGGCCTCCTCGCTGGCGGCCTCTACCTCGGGGGCCTCCGCAGCGGGGGCCTCCTCGGTGGTCTCAGCGAGAGCGTCGGCCGTCTCGGCCGCAGGGGTCTCCTCGGCGGGAGCGTCGGCCTCGGTCGTCACGACGGCCTCGTCGGGAGCGGTCTCGGGCGTTTCCGTCGCGGTGACTTCGGGGGCGGTCGCCTCTTCGGTCTCCTCGACGGGTGTGGTCTGGTCGTCTGCCATACGGTTGGGTTCGGCGGCGTCGGCGCTCCGGGGTTGGGACGGAGGCGAGGCGGCTAGCGCACGCCCGGGGGGTAGAAAGGGGTGGATCCCGCTCGGTGCGCGGCCTCGCGCGGTCCCGTCGGGGTCTGGTGAAACAGTGAATCGACTCGTTCGAGGCAACGTCAGGCGTTCTGTGCCTGGGCGGCACGGACAGCCTGGACGACGCGCTCGACCTGCTCGTCCGGCGTCAGCGCGGTCGTGTCAAGCACGACCGCATCCGGCGCAGCGCGGAGCGGGGCGAGGGCGCGGTCGGCATCGCGACGGTCGCGCTGGGCGATCTCATCGCGGACCCGATCCACATCGGCGTCTTCGCCGCGAGCGGCGAGGTCGGCGGCGCGGCGTTGGGCGCGGGCCTCGAGGTCGGCAGTCAGAAAGAACTTGACGGGCGCGTCGGGAAAGACGACGCTGCCCATGTCGCGTCCCTCGGCAACCACGGCGCGGCCGGTGTCCGCCCATTCCTGGGCAACGGCGCGCTGTGCGTGAAGCATCGCGGTGCGGACGGGCGCGAGGGCAGCGGCCCGGCTGGCGGCCTGTGCGGCCGGGCCGGAACGGATACGCTCGGTCACGTCTTTCCCTCCGAGACGAACCGCCAGCGAGGCGTCCGGTTTCGGGTCGAGTTCGACCCGCAGGCCGGGCACGAAGTTCGCGGCGGCGACCTCGGTGAACGGGGTGCCGTGGTCCAGGAACGCGAGACCAATCGCTCGGTACATCGCGCCCGTGTCCAAGTACAGCCCGCCCAACTCGTGGGCGACCCGCCGCGCGGTGGTACTCTTGCCGGACCCGGCTGGGCCGTCGAGGGCGACGATCACGCAGTGTGGTGCTCTGGGAGCCTTCCATTATAGGCGTTTCTGAGCTCCAGACCAACGTCCCGAGCTGTGGAAAAGCCGTGCAGGCGCCTCCTCTCCTCCACCCCTTCATGCCACACGTCAACAACGCGTTCTACGACCATCTCGGAGACACCTGGTTCGAGGGGGACGACCACCCTATCGCGCTGCTCCGCGCTGAGAGCCGCGTCAAGATCGACTACACGCTGGACGTGACCACCTCCCTCGGCCTCGGGCCAGGCGCGAGGCTGCTGGACGTGGCGTGCGGTGCAGGCCTGGTCTCATTTCCCCTCGCGGAAGCGGGATACGTCGTAGAAGGTGTGGATCTAGCAGAGGGCGCCATTGCGGAGGCCCTCGCCCGGACGCCCGCGGAACTGCCGGTTTCGTTTCGGGTCGGCGATGCCTACGCGCTGGACGCTGAGGACGCCTCGTTCGACGCGGTCTTGCTCCTCGACATGTTGGAGCACGTCGAGCGCCCCGCCGACGTGCTCGCCGAGGCGGCGCGGGTCGTCCGGCCCGGTGGAGCGGTCGTCTTCCACACGTTCAACCGGACGCCGCTGGCGTGGCTGCTCGCCATCCACGGGTTCAAAGTGGTGACGCCAGGCGGGCCGCCTCATATCCACGTCTACGACCTGTTTATCCCGCCTCGGGATCTCCGCCGGGACGCTGAAGCCGTGGGGCTAGAGGTGCGCGAGATCCGGGGGGTGCACCCCATCGTAAACTGGGCGTTCTGGCGGTCCGTGTGGCGGCGGCGGGTAGATCCGGGATTCTCGTTCGAGATCGGCGGACCGCCGTGGATCGGGTACATCGGCTACGCGGTGCGTCGATAGGCATGGGGCATGGGATCAAACCCGGTCCGACTCTGCCCGCCTCGGTGCCGAGGCGGAGGAGGCGGCTGGAACCCATAGAGACGGGAAGCACGAGAAACCCGCGCAGGCCGCCTCTCCTCCACTGGCTGGGCCCATCTCGTATTTCGTCCCTTCTTGCCGCCTCGCGATGGAAACGGTTCCAGGCGCAGCGCTACTCTGGGATCTCTCACCCCATCCCCTCTCCCTAACCAGACATGAAGCTCACCGTCGTAGGCGCGGGCAACGTCGGCGCAACGGTCGCCGAGTGCGTCGCGCGAATGGACATCGTCCAGAACATCGCCCTCATCGACATCAACGAGGGCGTCGCCAAGGGCAAGGCGCTCGATCTCATGGAGGTCGCCCCGATCCACGGGTTCGACACTGTCATCGAAGGCGGTGCCGACTACGGCATCACCGAGGGCTCCGACGTGACGGTTATCACGGCGGGTCTACCCCGAAAGCCCGGGATGTCGCGCGATGACCTCCTGAAGGTCAACTCGGACATCGTCTCCAGCGTCACCGAGCAGGTCGCGAAGGCGAGCCCCAACACGATCATCATTGTCGTCTCCAATCCGCTCGACGTGATGACCTACGTCGCGTACATGACCTCGGGCTTCCCGAGCGAGCGCGTGATGGGCATGGCAGGCGTGCTGGACACTGCTCGCTATCGCGCCTTCCTCAAAATGGAGCTCGGCGTCAGCGTCCGCGACATCAACGCGATGCTCCTCGGTGGTCACGGCGACTCCATGACGCCGCTCCCGCGTTTCACCACTATCGGCAGCCAGCCGGTGACGGACCTCATCGCGGAGTCCCGCCTCGACGAGATCATCGAGCGCACCAAGAAGGGCGGCGGCGAGATCGTCAAGCTCATGGGCACGAGCGCGTGGTATGCGCCGGGCGCCGGTGCCGCCGAGATGGTCGAGGCCATCGTGAAGGATTCCAACCGCGTCCTCCCCGCTGCGGCCTGGGTCACGGGCCAGTACGGCCTGAACGACATGTTCATCGGTGTGCCCGTCAAGCTGGGCGCCGGGGGCGTGAAGGAGATCGTCGAGCTCGACCTCAACGAGAAGGAGAGCGCCGACATGCAAGCCTCGGGCGCGCACGTCCGCGAGGTCATCGAGGCGTACCAGAACCTCCCGAAGGACGCGTAGGGCTCTTGCACGGTCCGGTAGTCCACGTGGCTACTAGGGCGGGCGGCTCCTTCTCTGGACTGGAGCCGCCCGTTCGTGTTCGGGCCATCCGTCTTCCTGCCGAGGCGGGGGGAGCCCATGGAGCCGTCGGTGAACCTCTGGGAAAGCTGGTGGATGCGTGAACAGGTGTCAGGCCTGGCGAGTACGGGGGACGGTCACGCTCGTGGCCCCACTCTCAACCCCCTATCCCGCCCTTCCATGCGCCCCCTCCTCTCCCTCTTCGCCCTCGCGTTCTTCGTCACCGCGTGTGGCTCGTCCTCCAACATGGAGGATGCCGCGATGCCGTCGATGAACCTCGTCGAGACGGCCGTCAGCGTTGACGACCTCAGCACGCTCGTCGCGGCCGTCCAGGCAGGCGATCTCGTCGAGACGCTCAGCGGCCCAGGACCGTTCACGGTCTTCGCGCCCACCAACGCTGCCTTCGCCGCGCTTCCCGACGGTACCGTCGAGACGCTCCTCCAGCCGGAAAACAAGACGCAGCTCCAGGGCGTGCTGACGTTCCACGTCGTGCCCGGCAAGCTCATGGCGAGCGACCTGAGCGACGGCCAGATGCTCACGACCGTCAACGGCGCTCAGCTTGAGGTCAGCATCTCTGGCGGCAACGTCATGATCGGCGGCGCGACCGTCGCGATGGCCGACGTGCAGGCGTCCAACGGCGTCGCACACGTGATCGACACGGTGCTTCTTCCGTAGCGACACCTGCAGGCTTCACCGCCAGCGGGCGGCTTCCCACCTCGGGAGGTCGCCCGTTTTGTTGTAGGTCTGCCCGCCTCGGGACCCTCGTGGAGGCACCGAGGCGGGCAGGTCTAAGATGACGGCGGACGTTCGCGGCGATGCGCGGCCCTCCACCGCGTCGTTCGTCGGCCTGACAACGCGATCCCGCTAGGCTCGGTCTGCGGGGCCGGACCGGAACAGAAGGGGTTGAATGGGGAACACCTACGGAACAACTCATCGAAACGACGCTCCTCTGGACGACGGCGAGCCAGAGGACGCGTGGGATCGAGGCCATAGGTTCGGAATCGCCTCAGCGACTTCCGACCTCGACGAGCCGCCAGTCGCCCGGAGCGACCTCCTCCACCGTCCCGAACACGACGACCTCGTAGTCTTCGCCCTCGACGGTGTAGTGCGCAGTCGTCTCGAAGGTGCTCGCCTCGGAGCTATGCGTGAGGCGGTCCACTGCGAGGTACGCCTCACGTGCAGCGTCCTCTTCCACGATGGCTTCTAGCACAGCCTGGACTTCCTGACTGGTCTTCGCGAACGTCTGATCGCCCACGCGGACCTCGTCGGCCAAACCCTGTGCGATAGCAGCTTGGTCTCGCGAGCGAACCGCGTGCTGGAACGCCTCCCAGAAGGCATCGGCTGCCGCCGTGTTGCGCGGTTCCGGTGTCGGCTCCTGTGCAGGGGGAGCGGCTGGCGGCGGTACAGGCTCGGGAGCACGCATCGGCTCGCGTTCAGGAAGTGGTGCAGAGATCACCTCGGGGCTCGGAGACGGAGAGGGCTCCATAGAAGGAATGACCGGCTCGGCGGACGGCGCCTGTCCAGCCTCGGCGTCAACCTGGACCGCCTCGGCAACAAGCGCAGACTCTGCCGAAGGATCTGAAACGGGCACCACCATGGCGTCCGATGCGGGCTCAGACGCTGCATCGAGACGCTCTGGGGCGTCTCCACAGGCCGTCAGGAGCACGGCGAGCCCGACGAGGACAAACGCGAGGTGGGCCAGGAGGGCAGGAGTTGAGAGCGGACGCATGAGCGGAGGGTGCAGGTGCACGGGCCAGCGTCCCAACGCCGTGCCAGCCGGTCCCAGTGCCTCCGTTCGGCGACGCGCTTCGATCAGAACAGCACGCGCGCTCGGAGCGTCCCGGGCACCTCGCGGAGGGCGTCCAGTAGCGCCGCCGAGGCGGGTGCCCCTTCATCATCCACGTCGGTCACGACGTAGCCTAGCGATCCGCGCGTCTGGAGGTACTGCCCGACGACGTTGGCGCCTGCCTCGCTCACCGCTCGGTTGATCGCACTCAGCACGCCCGGACGGTTCTCGTGGACATGCAGGAAACGGTGCGCGCCCGCCTGCTGCGGCAACGACACCTCCGGCAGGTTGACTGAGGATTGCGTGCTCCCGTTGTCCGAATACCGGATCAGCTTCCCCGCGACCTCGCGCCCGATGTTCTGCTGCGCCTCCTCGGTGCTCCCGCCGACATGCGGCGTCAGGATCGCGCGGTCGATCCCTTGGAGCGGGCTCTCGAACGTCTCGGCTTTCGACTTCGGCTCTTTCGGGAAGACATCCACAGCCGCACCACGCAGCCGTCCTTCGCGGAGAGCGTCCGCGAGGGCGTCGAGGTCGACCACTTTGCCGCGCGAGGCGTTGAGAAGTACGGCGCCGTCGCGCATGAGCGCGATTTCCTCCGCACCGATGAGGCCACGCGTCTCGGGCGTGTCCGGCACGTGGAGCGTCACGACATCGGACTGGCCGAGCACGCCCGCGAGGGACTCCGCGGACGTGGCATTGCCAAGCGGGAGCTTTGCGGCTACGTCGTAGAAGAGGACCCGCATGCCGAGCGCCTCCGCGAGGACCGAGAGCTGCGCCCCGATGTTGCCGTAGCCCACGACGCCGAGCGTCTTGCCTCGCGCCTCGTTGGAGCCCACCGCGGTCTTCGCCCAGATCCCTCGATGCGCGAGGGCGTTTTTTTCCGGGACGCCGCGCAGTAGCAGGATGGCCTCTGCGAGCACGAGCTCCGCTACCGAGCGCGTGTTCGAGTACGGCGCATTGAACACGACTACACCACTCTGACTGGCCGTCGTGATGTCCACCTGATCCGTCCCGATGCAAAAGCACCCGACACCGACGAGCCGGTCGGCCTGCGCGAGGACATCGGCGGTGAGGTGGGTGCGGGAGCGAATGCCGAGGAAGTGGACACCTTCCAGCGCCGCTGCGAGATCTGCGCCCTGGATGGCCGTGGAGCGACGCTCGATCTTGGTGTAGCCCGCCTCGCGGAAGGCCTCGGCAGCGGTATCGTGGATGCCCTCCAAGAGGAGGACGCGGATTCTGTCTTTATCGAGGGAGGTGTCCGCCATGACGCGAGCGAGCGAGGGGACGGAGGTTACGGCCTCCCCGCGCAAGCGGCCTCCCCCGATCAGAGCTTCAGCAAGAAGAGCTCGAACTGTTGCTGAGCGTCGGCCTGGAGACCTGAGAAGGCGCTGAGGCCACGCCCTCGCGGGACCGTGTAGCGGTCTCCGTTCCCGAGGTCCTGCAACAGGACCGATCCCTGGAGAGGGGTGCCCGCTGGTAGCACGGCGTCGGAACTGTTCCGTGCCAGCAGCACCGGGACGAGCTCCCCGACCTCCCGAGCGCCTGTGATCTCCACTCGCACCTCCACCACGTTGCCGGAGCTGAGATCGAGGCGAAGCGCCTCGGTGCTCCACGCCAGAGCGGCAGGCACGACCGCCTCCCCCCGGGCCAGTTGCATCTGCGCACTACGGGTGCCGAACTGGGCACCGAGGCGGACCGCCTCGCGCGATCCGAGCCAGAGGGAGTCGGTGCTGAAAAAGAGGAGAGGTTGGAAGGCGCCCCCCGTCCCTCGGAGAAAATCTCGGGCGCCTCCGGCGAGTCTCTCGATTCGAGGCAAGTCGTACACGTCGAGACGCTCGGGTCTCGCGATGGTCATCACCTGGACACTATCGTCCGAGGTGAGGTCAGAGGAGACGCGGACGCCCGTCGCGCTAGGAGGAACAGGGATCGAGAGAGGGACCTGCCGGACAGCACTTCGGGGCACCTCATCTTGAAACGCGACCCGCTCGTTGGGTCCGTCGGCGACGAAAACCGTGACGGTCAACGGGTCCAAGACCGTCGGGGCGGTGTCGCATCCGGCGATGGTGACGGCGAGGACGAGCGTGAGCGCGGAGAAGCAACGAACCATGAGCAGAGAGGCAGGACGTATACAACCTCGCGCGGTCTACTTGCAGAAAGGCAACGGACCCCGTGAACGGTCCGGGATGCCTTCTCACTCGTTCGTGACGAGGATGCGCCGCACCACGGTCCTCTCTCCGCTCGTGACGCGAAGGCTGTACGCGCCGGGCGCCCAGCTACTCACGTCCAGCGTTACGCGCGCGTCAGCACTGACCAGTTCCTCGCGCGAGAGCACGCGGCGGCCCCGAGCGTCGAAGGCCTCTAGGCGGAGGATGGCCACCTCGGGCAGGCGGAGCGAGAGGACGACACGATCTACGGCCGGATTGGGCGCGGCGGCGAGCACGAGGTCCGCGCGTTCCAACCCTGACTCCTCGGCCACAGAGAACGGCGTTCCACGTTCAACGCCCGCGATGTTGGAATAGAACAGCACCGTTTCCTCCTCGGACGCATCCCCACGGAATCTCACCAACCCGATGTCGGCTGCATACGCGAAAGCCCCTCCGAGGAAATCGAAGTCTTTGACCCGCCCAAAGTCAGGATCGTCGTAGATCCCGACGAAGGCTGCGCAGGGGTCCTCATCACCCGGGAATGGTGGTCCGAGGTCGGCTCCGAGGTTGCAGGCTACGATTGATTCGCCCGCGTCCGTCCTCGTCACGACGGAAGCAGTCGCCTCATCGAAGCGAAGACGCGTGTTTTGGTCGCTCGCCAGCTCGTAGCTAAAGTCCGATGCGCGCACGTAACGCTTTGTGTTTACGACACGGTAGAGCGTGTTGGACACAACCTCTTCGCCGATCACTTTCTCAGTAGTCACGGACTGCCCACAGCCCTCGAACCGACACAGCCAGTAGTGGCGCTCATCACCGATATCGAGGGGGTAGTACCGTTCGGGCTCCACAGGATCTGGCACGCCGGGGAAATACTCTCCAGGCAGATCTCCGACGACTTCTCCTTCGATCCGAGCCGTCTGCAGTCTCCACTCTTCCGTCCCCGCCTCATTGAAGTAGGACCCGACCAGGCCAAGGTCCGCCGCGAACCGCTCCGAGTACCCGACGACGAGGTAGTAGCCGAGCCCCTTGAGAGTTCCTGTGAGGGACATCTCCCCGATGTGGACTGGCTGTTCGTACCCCCCCACGACGTCCGCGAAAATCTCGCCACCGCACTCAGCCCGAATGGCTCCAAACGGAAGGTCTAGTGGACAGAATCCTGGTCGTTCCAAGCCATCTTCCAGGGAGCGAGTCACGATTCTTGCCCGGCTCGTGTCGAACCGCACTAGGTACCGACTGAATGATGGTGGTCCCCCCGGAGCGGCCCCCACATCGTACGCCCTCTGCTCTAGAAGGGCGTACGGCGTCCCGTCGACTACCGTGTCTCGCCGGACAAGGCGCGTGACCGTGTAGATGAACACGCCAAAGCCTGCTTCAGCCTCCACCTCGTACTCCCAGGCGTCTCCGACGTGGAGCGGATAGTAGCGCCACGCCGAAGTCGTGTCCTCCATGACCTCTTGTGCGCTCGCAGGACGGAGGAAACCGACCGCTAGCGCGATGAAGAGGAGCGGAACACGCATAGAACCAGAAGAGGGGATTCCTCACAGTACGAGGCGGACCGTCCCCGTGCAAACGGCCGGAACGGAGCCGCCCCTCGCGCGAACACCCCGCATGCGCACCGACCTCGCCCTCCGCCGCACGCTCACCCTCCGCGCTCACGACGGCACCGAGCGGCGCAAGCTGGTGCTCGTCAAGAAGCGCGGCGAGGGCATCGAGCACGTCCTGATGAAGGCGGTGCTCTGGGCGCTCTACCTGCCTGAGTACCCCGAGATGAGCGTCGAGGTGGGCATCGGCGACGCGTACAAGCCCGACCTCGTCCGCCTCGCGGCGCCTCCGGGCGGACTGGCCTACGGCGAGGCACGGCCGATCTTCTGGGGCGAGGCGGGGAAGGTGTCTGAGAAGAAGTGGCGCTCGCTCTTCCGCCGCTTTCCCGAGGCGCATGTGGCCGTCGCGAAGTGGACCTCGCCCGCTGGGCTCGCGCCGCACGCAGAGATCCTTCGCCGCGCGATGGACGGCCGCCGACGCCTCGCGCCGCTGGACCTGATCGCCGTGCCGCCCCACGCCTCAGAGTTCATCGCGGACGACGGGACGATTTCGGTCACGTTCGAGGACGTGCACCGGCAGCGCCTTGCCAGCTAGCGCGACCCTTTCTTTGGGTCAACTCTCTCGGACTGCGAAGCCCCCGTCAGGTACGCCTCGATCATCGCCTCCAACTCGCCCTGGTATTCCATCGCGAGGTCGGCGCCCATCCGGGCAGCGCGCTGCTGGTATTCCGGTTGGAGTTCCACGTAGCGCTGGCCGAGGTCCGAAGACAGCCACTCGGCGAGGCCGAGCAACTCGTCCTCGCTGTAGAGCGACGTGTAGAGCGCGATGTAGCGCGGCAGCATCACGTCCCAGGTGAAGTAACGCTCTAGCCACTCTTGGATCACAGGTCGAACCGCGGCGAGGTCAGGCGAGGATTGCGTCATGGCTTCCAGCATGGCCTCCGCACCGCCGAGGAACTGCGCCTGTGCGTCGGTTGCCTCTAGCACGGCCAGCGCGGCATGCTCGTGAGACGAGAGGGTGTCCGCGAGTGCCTGGGCAGAGACCGCCGGGGCGAGCACGAGAAGCGAAAGGAAGACGATCCGGCGCATGGGGTTGGCAGAGTTTAGGCTGGAAGATCGCGTCGTTTCCCGCGAGGTCACTCGCCGAGGCGTGCGTCCGGCCCATCGCCTCGCGGAGGGAGTCGATCCGCGCCTGGAGGGCCACGGCAAAATCCTCGAAGGTCATCACCGGCCCCTCCGGCGGCATGCCCGAGGCGGGAGTACTCGCCTCGGGGAACGTCTCGGCAAAGCCGAGGCTAATGATTTTGCTCGTGAAGGTGAGGTGCTTCTGCCGCCCCACCCCCACGCGCCACGCGTCCACGGCCACGATGAACCCGATGGCGCCGAGGTATGCCAGCGCCGCGACGACCGCGTTGACGCCCGCGTTGCCCGCGAAGCCTTCCAGACTGGTGTCGAAGAGGCTGAAGCCCGCCGTGCAGAATGCGCTGACGCTGTGGAAGACCGCCTGATACAGCGCGTGCTCCACCCCCGCGTTCGCGAACAGCGCCCAGAGCGCCACCGCGCCGAGCACCTCGGCCGTCACGGTGAAGATCACCACGCCGCGCACGAACTCTGTCAGCGCGAACTCCTTCGGCATCGCGAAATCGCTTGCGAGGAGCCTCTCCCGGCTTTTCGTGAGCGTCCGGCCGCGCGTGAGGACGAGGAACGAACCGATGGTCATGTACCCGATCCCGCCGATCTGGATCAGGCCGAGAATGACGAGTTCACCGAAGAGCGAGTAGGTGCCCGGCGGGTTGACCATCGCGAGGCCCGTCGTGGAGACAGCGCTCGTCGCAATGAACAAGTGGTCCAGCGGGGTGGCCGAGGGATCGACCGAGGCGAAGGGCAGCGCCAGCAGGATCCAGCCGACGATCACGCACGCCAGGTAGCCGAGGAGCACCAGCTTCGCCGGGGCCACACCGTGGATGGCACGCTCGACAGCAGCACGAAAGCGGAGAGATCGCGTCACGAGATGCCGCTCCGAACGGCGCAGGGGGAGCCGTTCCAACGCGCGAGTCCGTCAGCGTTTCCAGAAGCCCGGCGTGAAGAGGAGCAGGACGGTAAAAATCTCCAGCCGCCCCGCCATCATGAGCAGCGACAAGACCCACTTGCCGAGTGCTGGGACGTGGGAGTACGCCTCGGTCGGACCCATCGTGCCGAACGCCGGGCCCACGTTGCCGACGCACGAGAAACTGGCCGAGAGCGCGCTCTGCCAGTCGAGGCCGAGCAGCCCCATCAGCAGTGTCCCGAGACCGATCAGGCCGACGTAGAGCACGATGAACGAGAGCACGTTGCGCATCACACCGTCCGGTACCACGCGATGGTCTAGCCGGATCGGCAGGATGGCCTGCGGATGGACGAGCTGGCGCATCTCTCGGAACGAGTTCTTCAGGATGAGCAGCACGCGCACCACCTTGACGCCTCCGCCCGTGCTCCCGGCCATCCCGCCGACGAAGAACAGCGCGAGGATGACGACGACTCCGAGCGTCGGCCAGACCTCGTAGTCGGCCGTCGCAAAGCCCGTCGTGGTGATGATGGCGGCAGCTTGGAACGCACCGATGCGAAGCGCCTCGCTGAGACCGTCGTAGCGCGTGACCTCGCGAGCAGGTGCCTCCGCCTCGGTCCCGAGGTCGGCAGACTCGACCACCTGTCCGTTCAGCGTGACGGCGTCCGGGAGGAGGGCGCTCGTCGGCGACCAGAGCGCGAGGGTGAGGAGCAGCGTCGCGCCGCCCACGATGGCGAGGTAGACGCGCAGTTCTTCGCTCTGCCAGACGGGCTTCCACTCCCGCTGGAGCAGGCGGAGGTGCAGCGCGAAGTTGATGCCTGCCAACACCATAAAGGCCGTCACCACCCACTCCACATAGGCGGATCCGTATTGGCCGACGCTCCCGTTCTCGGTCGAGAAGCCACCGGTCGCGAGCGTCGCGAACGCGTGGTTGACGGCGTCGAAGAGGCTCATCGCGGGGAGCAAGAGCACCACCTGCACCGCCGTCAGGCCAACGTACACCGCCCAGAGCCGCTTCGCGGTCTCGGTCACGCGAGGCGTCAGCTTGTCTGCGCTCGGCCCCGTCACCTCGGCCTTGAAGAGCTGCATCCCGCCCACGCCCAGCAATGGCAGCACGGCGATGGCGAGCACGACGACCCCCATCCCGCCGAGCCAGTGCGTGAGGCTCCGCCAAAACAGGAAGGCGTTCGGCACGTCCTCGATGGCAGGCCTTCCCGCGCCGCCCAGGATCGTCGCGCCCGTCGTGGTGAAGCCGCTCATCACCTCGAAGAAGGCGTCCGAGTACGAGTCCAGCACGCCGGTCAACACCCACGGCACAGCGCCCACGAGCGACAGCACCCACCATGCCAGCGCTACCACGGCGAAGCCCTCGCGGACGCGGATCTCGTCTTTCGGACGGCAGGCGAGCCACAGCCCTGCCCCCACAGCCGCCGAGGCGAAAGCGGTCGCGCCGAAGCCCCACCACTCCCCCTCGCCGTACGCTAGCCCGACGGCCATCGGCGCGAGAAGGGCGACGCCGAGGGCGAGGAGCAGCGCACCGAGGATGCCTGCGACGGCTTTCCAGTCGAGGACCATATGAGAAGGAATAGGTCCGAAAGGACCGAACGTGAGGCCCGCAAGATGCGGAGCCGCCCCCGATGCTACCACTCTTATGCTCCTCAGTCAGGCTGCCACAGCATGCCGCATGGCTTAGTCCATCGCGCTCTCCCAAGCGGAGCACCAGTGAGGACATTTTTGTGTTTGTTCCTGACGCATAGCACCCTACTTTCCACGCCCCAGAAGGCTGTGCGCATGAGCAACACAACCATCACTCCACCTCCCTCTTTTCTCTCTGCCTGCTTCCTTGCCGTTGCTTCTGTCCTTCTTCTGGGAGGTTCGTCTTGTGGTGACGACGCGCTCTCATTTCTTGAACCTCCAGGTGCGGACCCCATCATGGCGGACGTTTCCTGTGATTCCTCTATCAAACCCTTCGACTACACCGCACGCGTGGCCGCCGTCGTTTACAACCAGGGAGAACAAGGAATGGTCGATGTGTCAGTCGAAGTGACCCAGGGCGGAAATACCTTCATCCAGTCAACGGGCGGCTTTCAGCTCGACGGTGGAGAGAGACGGCGCGTGGAGTTCGAGTTCGACGAGGTGACGGCTTTAGGAGGGGATATCCACTGTTACGGCACAGTTAGAGTGGTGCCATAGGGCCCGTCTGCTCCGCCTCGGCACCGAGGCGGAGGAGGTCAGGCCGAGAACAGCGCCTCCACCTCCTCCACGCGATCCGGTGTGGCGAAGACGATCGTCCGCGCCCCCGCGCGCACGACGGTCTGACCGGTCGCGATCTCCACCTTGTGCCCGACGACCGCGCCCACCAGGACCCCCTTCGGCAGTTTGAGCGCCATGAGCGGACCGCGCGTGATGGGCGCGCCGGAGTCGGCCACCATCTCCAGGATCTCAGCGTCCAGGCCGTGCACCGTCGCCACGGAGCGGACATGTGAGCCGCGCAGGAACCGCAACACCTCGCGCGAGACCGCCAGCTTCTGGCTCACCGCAGCGTCCAGACCGATGGTCTGCGCCACCGGGATGTAGCTCGACTTCGAGAGCAGCGCGATAGTCTTCTTCACACCGAGGTGCTTCGCCATCAGGCACGAGACCAGATTGCTCTCCTCGTCCTCTGTGAGCGCCACCACTGCGTCGGTCTCTGCGAGACCTTCGAGCGCGAGAAAATCGATGTCGGCCGGGTCGCCGTGGAGCACGAGGACACCCTCCAGCCGCTCCGCCAGCATTTCCGCGCGATGGCGGTCCGCCTCTACCAGCTTGACGCTCATCTCGAAGGCATCGCGGCCCTGACCCGTCCGCCTCGCGAGGCCCGCCGCCACCCTCGCGCCGACGGGCGTGCCACCGAGCACCATCGCGTGCCGGAGGCGCCCCGCCTCCTTCCCGAGGAGGTACGCCACCTGCCCGACCTGCCCCGGCGGGGTCAGCACGAAGACTTGGTCGTTCTTCTGAAGCCGCTCGGTACCGGACGGCACAATCGTGCGGACCCCTCGCGAGATGCCCATCACGCGGAAGTCCAGGTGGGCGCCCTGCTGCGCGAGATCGATCAGCGTCGTCCCGATGACCGGCGAATCGCGGTCGAGGCGGATACCCGCGAGTTGGACGCGCTGGTCGCAGAAGTCCACGAGGTCGGTCGCGCTCGCCCGCCGCAAGAGAGAGATCACCTCGCGGGACGTGGATTCTTCCGGGTGGATCAGGTGATCGATCCCGAAATCTCGTTGCGAGAGAACGGCTTCCGCGCCCATGAACTCGCCGGATCGGACTCGCGCGATAGTGATCGTGTCCTCTGGGGACTTCCCGACGCGCTCCGCGATCATCGACGCGATGATGTTGACCTCGTCCACGTCGGTGACGGCTACCAGCAAGTCGGCGTCCTCAATGCGGGCCTGCTGGAGAATCTCCGTACTCGTGCCGGAGCCCTCGATTGCAAGCACGTCCAACGTCTCGCGAACGTGCGCGACGCGGCCCGGGTCTCGGTCCACGACGGTCACATCGTGGCGCTGGAGCGAGAGCAACCGGGCGACGTCGTAGCCAACGTCCCCGGCACCGACGACGATAGCGTACATGAGGTGGGCGCGGCGTGGGTGCGAAGCTACTCGCGACGGGGCGCAGCGTTCTGCGTCCACCTGCCGAGGTCGCCCGCATCGGCACCGAGGCGGACAGGGCTGGAGCCGCTACGCGACCTGAGCGTTGGGGCGGTCTCGCCCCTGCCCCATGTCGGACCGTACCGTTCTCCACACGTCCCATGTCACCGTCCGCTGGGGCGACATGGACGCTCTCGGCCACGTCAACAACGCTACCTATTTCACGTATGCGGAGCAGGTTCGCATCGAGTGGCTGCGCGCTTGCGTTCCCGAGAGGCGCGACAGCGGCCCTCTCATCGCGTCCATCCGCGCGGACTACCGGGCACCCGTCCACTTCCCCGCGACGGTCGAGGTGGAGGTACTCGCCGGGGACGCCGGGCGAAGCTCGCTCACGCAGGGCTACCGGCTGAGTGTGGACGGGACCGTGGTCTGCGAGGTGGAGGCCGTCCTGGTCTGGGTCTCGCGCGAGACAGGACGTCCCGTCTCGCTCCCCGACGCGGTCCGCGCTGCGAACGACGCCTGAGAACAAGAGAAGCCGCCCCAGGACCCTCTCGACCTGGAGCGGCGAACGACGGCGCAGACGAAACGAAGGCTTCGTCGCGCGGCCGTGGTGGAGCCTGTCGCGGAGCACGATCGGAACGCACGCGGTGGGTCGCAGCGCCGATTGGCACGAGAGGATGACGCAATCTGCGATTCTGTCGACGTGCGGCCTATCGGTGCACCACTGCCCCAGAAGTCAGACGATCTACAGCCGAACGGTCCGCGTCGGTCCTACGCACCCGTTCCAGTTCCTACAGAACCGGGGCACAAGCACGAGTGGCCCGGAGCTGTCACCGCACGGCATAACCGACGGGAGCGCTCGCTCATCTACGCCTCGTTCGTGTTTCCGGCGAACCCGCGAATCACGTCGTCCAGGGCTTCCAGGTCGCCGGACTTGTCCAGGAACTGGGCCGCTCCTGCCGCGAGGCACGTCCGCCGGTACACGGCATCCGCGTGGTTGGTCAGCACGACCACGTGCGCCTCGGGGACCTTCTCGCGGATCGCGCGAAGGGCTTGCAATCCGCTCATCCGCGGCATCTGAAGGTCCAGGAGCACGACCTCCGGGCGGATCGCTTCGGTCTGATCCACGGCCTCGATCCCGTCAGTGGCTTCGCCCACGACTTCGATGTCTGCGAGTTCGCCGAGGCGGTCGGACAGGATCTGCCGGACGAGGGAGGAGTCGTCGGCGATGAGGATGCGGAGGGGCAAGGGAAGGCGCATGAGAGAGGGTACGCGCCTGAGTTGCAAGATCCTCGCGGCGAGCGTGGGCGCGGCGGCTGCGCTCGTGTGGGACGGATACGCGCGACTACGTCCTCGTTTGTCCTACACGGATCGGCGAGGACTCCATCGCGTACGTCTGCGGTCCCACCACCGAACCGATGTACACCGCCGCCCTCTCCCTCTGCCTCGCCCTCCTGGGCTGCTCCTCTCCCGACATGCCCCCACCGTCTGCTACCCCGGATTCCTCACGCGTCCTGTTCGACTTCGGCCCCAACGGATCCCGGTGGAGCGTGGTCAACGATGGCGTGATGGGCGGCCGGTCGCAGGGTTACGTGGACGTCGAGGACGGGACCCTCCGCTTCACGGGGACCATCGTGACACAGGGGGGCGGCTTCACGTCGGTCCGCACCCGGCTCCTAGCCAACCTCTCCGCGTACGATGGGGTCGAGCTTCGCGTGCGAGGCGGCGGGCGCACCTTCGAGGTCGAGGTGGACGACGGCTCGCGGTTCCGGGGGCGTCCTCTCTCGCGCCGCGCACCGTTCCCGACCACCGACGACTGGCAGGTCGTGCGTGTACCGTTTTCGGAACTCGCGACGAGCGTCTTCGGCCAGCCTGTGCGGGCGGAGGCACTCGACCCGAGCCGCGTCCGCAGCGTCGGCCTTTACATCCTGGACGGCCAGGACGGGCCGTTCGAGATGGAGGTGGACTGGATCCAGGCCTACCGCGAGGACGAGTAGCCCCGCCTCGGTGCCGAGGCGGGCAGGGCAGCAACCAGGCGCTTACATCCCGGACTTCATCTCGTAGAGCGCCCGGTTCTTGACGGCGTCGCCGAAAACGCTCAGGCTCGCGTTGAGGCACATCAACGCGAAGGTGCCGTGCCAGAAGTACGGCTTCCCTCCCTGCCACTTGACTGTCGCACGGCCGACGGCGCACGCGGCGAAGGCCACGCCCACCAGCCCGGGAAGGGCCATCGCTTTCCACTTCTTGCGGTGGTACTCGGGGGTGATCGGCGGGCGAGTGGTGACGGGTGTGGACATGAGGAGTGAGAAGGGTGAAGATGAAGGGCGCTTTCCGAACGGCACGACTACGGATCCGTTTCGGGCCTCTGTGGAAACAGGTCAGCTCCACCCGCCTCGGTGCCGAGGCGGGTGAGGCTGGTTGCGGAGGGTTGCCGGGGGTACGGAGGGCATCCCGCCGCTTCTAACCGGTGGAGGCGCCGAACTGCTGCGTCGAGTGCAACACCGACAGGATCTCGACTCGCTCTTCATCCGCCCAGTAGATCACCCGATACCACCGCCAGATCACTTCACGAATCTCGGGGTCCGCGATCTCGGGCAGGGCGCGACCCGAAAGCGGAAGGCTCTCCAGGCGACGAGTGGAAGAAAGAAGTCCGCTGACCACCCACGTCCGCGTAGTTCGGCGCGACATCCAGATAGTAGTCTTCGATCGCGTCGAGATCCGCCCGCGCTTGAGGCGTCCAGATGACCTCGGCCACCGCCTACGAACGCTCGGCCCGACGGCGCGCGGCCCGTGCCTCCATCTCGTCCTGTGTCAGGAGGTCTTGTCCGCTCCGCGCCTGTTCGAGGCCACGTTCGACTTTATGGACCACAATCAAGCGCTCAATGACATCTTCGTAGGTCGCGTCCTCTAGCAGTTCGTCCACGACGCGACGAGCACGTTGTTTGGGAGTCGGGCGGGTAGCGGGCATCCGTCTGAAGTCTCGTGATCTCAATCTACGATCCAGACGTTGGAGGAGCGGAGCGCTGCACGGCTGACTCCACACGCCTCGGCACCGAGGCGGGCGCACCTGGGAGCCGGTACAGCGTTTGCCAGTTTACTTTCTCGTAACTGACTCCAGCCCCTCGTGCTCGACACCCCCGCGCCGCTCCGGCACCCTGAGACCACCCTCGGCGCCGACCTCGTCTCCCTCCGTCGCACCCTCCACGCACACCCGGAGGTCGGGTTCAACGAGCATCGCACCTCGGGCGTCCTGCGCACGTGGCTGAAGGAGCGCGGGCTGGACCCCGGTCGCGCGATGGCAGGCACCGGGTTCGCCGTCGAGATCGCGGGGACGCGCCCCGGCCCCATCGTGGCGTACCGGGCGGACATGGACGCCCTCCCCATTGAGGAAGCGACCGACGTGCCGTACCGGTCCCAGAACCCGGGCGTGATGCACGCCTGCGGTCACGACGCCCACATGGCCATTGCCTGTGGCGTCGCCGTGCTGGCAGACGCCCGGCGCGACGAGATCCACGGCACCCTTCGCGTGCTCTTTCAGCCGAACGAGGAAAGCTCCCCCTCCGGCGCTCCCGTGATGATCGAGGACGGCGCGTTAGAGGGCGTCGAGGCGGCCTACGCCGTCCACGTGGACCCGGCGCTCGCGGTTGGTCGGGTGGGACTTCGCGCCGGGACGCTCACCGCCGCCTGCTCGCCGTTCACCATCACCGTCGCGAGCGGAAAGAGCGGACACAGCGCGAGGCCGCACGAGACCGCAGACACCGTCTGGATCACGCAGCAGATCATGGCCGAGCTGTATCAGCTCGCGGGTCGCGTGACGGATGCTCGGCGTCCGGCCGTCATCACTATCACGCGCGTTCGCGGCGGCGACGCACTCAACGTCATTCCGAGCAACGTCGAGTTCGGCGGGACGCTCCGCTGTGCCGACGACGAGACGCTCACGTTTCTCAGGGAAAAGATCCGGCGTGTCGCGGGCGCCCTCGGCGCGGTCTACAACGCCGACGTGGACGTGGACTACGCGCATGCGCTCCCGGCCGTCGTCAACCACCCGGACGCGATCTCGCGCGCGCGAGAGACCACGCGTGACCTCTTCGGCGAACAGGCCATCATCGAGATGCCGTTACCGAGCATGGGAGGGGAGGATTTCTCCTACATCCTGAAAAAGGTGCCCGGCGCGATGGTCCGCATCGGCACCGCCAGCGACGAGCGGACGCGTTACCCGCTCCACCACTCCCGATTCGACTTGGACGAGGCTGCGCTTCCTCTCGCGGCTCGCCTGATGACCGAGGTCTGTCTCCGGGAGTTGAAAGCCCGCGCGGCCTAAGTCCGCCCGCCTCGGGGACGACGTGGAGGGTTCCGAGGCGGAGGGACTCGGCACCGTGTGCGCGTCTGAGCCTGGTCGCTACTTTCGCGCCATGCGCGTCCTCGTCTGCCTCGCCCTCGCGGTACTCGTCGCTCCCCTCGCTGCCGCCCAGACGCCGAGCCCCGGCGACGTGGTCATCAACGAGATCGCGTACGATCCCCCCTCTCCGCAGGCCTCCAGCAATGAGTGGATCGAGGTCGTCAACCGGAGCGCCGAGGCGGTGGACCTCGCCGGGCTGATCGTCAGTGACGCGGCCGGTGCCTCCGAGGCACTCGCCGGGCCTCTCTTGATTCAACCGGGCGAGTTCGCCGTCTTTGTGCGGAACGAGGCCGAGTTCGCCGCCGCCTTCCCGAGCGTTGCCTTCACAGCCCTCGCCAGCTTCCCGAGCCTCAACAACACCGGCGACCGCGTCGCGATCTCCATCGGCGCGACGGAGTTGGACGCCGTCCCCTACGTGCGTGCGTGGGGCGGCGACGATGCCAGCCTCGAACGCCGAGATCCCGACGGTCCCAGCGCCGACGCCTCGAACTGGACCACTTCCAGCGACCCTGACAGCGGGACGCCAGGCGAGCAAAACACCGCCTTCGAGTTGGACGAGACGCCCCCGTCGCTCCTCAGCGCTGTGGCCGAGAATGCGACGCTCGTGACCGTCACCTTCTCGGAGCCCCTCGACCTAGTGACCGCGGAGGACGAGGCGAACTACTCCATCTCGGACGGTCTCGGCCAGCCCGCGATGGCCGAAGTCTTCGACGACGACCCCGCGCTCGTCCGCCTCACGCTCTCCACACCGATCCCGGGCCTCGGCACCTACACCCTCACGGTTTCTGGCCTCGCCGACCGTGCGGGCAACGTGATGGACCCCGAAACCGTCTCGTTCGCCTTCGGCGAGGGCGCCGTGCCAGAGCCCCGCGACGTCGTCCTGAACGAGTTCCTGTACGACGAGCCCACCTCGGACAACCCCGGCGAGTTCGTGGAACTCTTCAATCGCACCGGCGAGACGTTCGACCTCGCGGACTTCACCCTTAACGACGGCACGGGCGAGGACGAGCCCATCACGACGCAGCAGACACTCCTCGGCCCGGATGGCTACGCGGTGATCGTGGAAGACGGAGACCTCTTCTCCGCGATCTTCCCTAGCGTACCGTTCATCGAGCAGCCCGTCTGGGGAGCGCTCAACAACTCCGGCGACGCGATCACGCTAAAGTATCAGGGCGTGGTCATCGACTCGCTGTTCTACAGTCCAGACTGGGGCGGAGAGGACACGAGCCTGGAGCGGAAGGATCCGCGCGGCCCGTCGTCCAGCGCGAGCAACTGGGCCACCACGACCGACCTGCGCGGCGGTACTCCTGGCGCGATCAACACGCAGTTCGCGCCAGACACGCAGGGGCCGGAGATCGAGGCCGTCCAGGTAGCGGCGAGCGAGGCCGAGCTTCTCGTGACGCTGGACGAGCCGGTCGCTTCCGCCTCGGTGAGCGCGTCGGCGTTCTCGGTCACGGGCGCGACCGTCGTCAGCGCGGTCCTCGACGATGAGGCTGCTGTCCGCCTGGGCCTGTCCGCGAGGCTACCTGGCGGCGAGATCGCCGTCACGGCCACGGGCCTCACGGATCCTCTCGGTAACACGACCCCGACCACCACCTTCTCCTTCCTGTTCGAGCCGGACGTAACCCCGCCCGCCATTGCCACCGCCAGCGCGACAACCGACCGCATCGTGCGCGTCGTGTTCACCGAGGCGGTCCAGGTCAAGACCGCGTCGGATCCTGGCACCTACTCACTGGAGGGCGTTCCGCCTGATCGGGTCCTGCTCCGCCGCGATGGCGACGGTCCCGACGGCACCTTCGACGCCGCTGACCTCGTCTTCTCCCCCGAGCCTCCGCAGCGGCAGGCCCTCCCTCTCATCGCTTCCGGCTTGGTTGACCTCGCCGGGAACGTCCGCGATGAGACGCGCGCCATCGTCTTCTTCGGGGACCCAGATCCTGCCACCCCGGGCGCTCTCGCGATCACCGAAATCCTTTACGACCCGGCCTCCGGCAGCGCGGGCGAATACGTCGAGGTGCTCAACACGACTGCGGATCAGATCCTGGACCTCGCGTCGCTCATCCTCGCAGACGACCTCGCGGACGATGCCGCCATCGCGGACCGCCCGATCATCCTCGGACCCGGCCAGTACCTCGCGCTGGTCGCGGATCTGCCTACCTTCCGCGCTCAGTTCCCGGACGCACCCGCCACGGAAGTCGCGCGCTTCCCCGGCCTCGGCAATTCCGGCGACCTCGTCGCGCTCCTCGACGCGTTGGGCACGGTCATCGACTCCGTGCGCTACGACCCGGACTGGCATCGCGTGGAGTTGGAAGACGCGACGGGCGTCTCGCTGGAGCGACGGAACACCTCGCTCGGCGCGAACGACCCGAACAACTGGTCCTCCAGCCTCGACGTGCGCGGCGGCACACCCGGCGCCGCCAACTCGATCTCCACCGACTCGCCCCCGCCCACCACCGAGGCGGGCCTGTCCTTTTTCCCGGACCCCTTCGACGCCGGAAACGGTCAGGGCACGACGATCTCCTATGTGCTGGAGTCGCCTGCAGCCCTCCTCCGCGTCCGCATCTTCGACGGTGCCGGGCGCCAGGTCCGCGAGCTAGAAGCTGCGCGCCTCTCCGGCTCTGAGGGCACGCTGATATGGGACGGCCGGGATGACCGGGGCGAGCAGCTTCGGATCGGTCCCTACATCGTGCTCCTGGAGGCGGTGGACACGGAGGGGGGCACGACAGAGGCCGTCAAGGGCGTCGTCGTTCTCGCCCGACAGTTGTAGCTCGGGAAGCAGGTGCTTTCCCAGTCTGCCCGCCTCGGTCCCAAGGCGGGACGGGCCGGGGGTCAGGAGCCGTGGCTCCGCACTACACGCTCCTCTGTACTCCTCGGAACCCCTTCCAGTCATCGGAGACTCGGGATGTCCCGTAGTTTCCGGCCGTTGACCTCCCCAGGCAGACGAATCGGGACGGCCCGAAGACCGACCAGCCCCATCGGGCCGTCTACGCAGAATCCACGCGCACGCCTGGAACTGCACTCGCCGTTCCTCTTTCGACTGCACACACCCTTTTACACACGATGACCGCGACCGCCCCCGCTGCTGTCCCCACCCCGGCACCGCCCAAGCGCCCCGCGCCCGTCACCCTCACCGACCGCGCTGCCACCGAGGTACGGAAGATCGTCGCCAACAAGCAGATCCCCGAGACGCTCGGCCTCCGGGTCGGCGTGAAGGGCGGCGGCTGCTCTGGCATGAGCTACGTCCTCGGTTTCGACAAGAAGCGCGAGCACGACCTCGAGTTCGAGGTCGCTGACGGCGTGACCGCGTTCATGGACAAGCGCCACGGCCTCTATCTCCTCGGCACGACGGTGGACTACCACGACGGCCTGGACGCACGAGGCTTCGTCTTCGAGAACCCCAACGCGACCCAGACCTGCGGCTGCGGCTCTTCGTTCAACGCGTAGCCGCTGCCCTCGCGGCACGACCCTTGCGCTGGCCCCGGTCAGCATCCGACGGGCCCCGGCCCGTGAACCCACCCCACCCATGGAAGGCAACTTCTCCAACCGCGTCCGCGATGTGATTTCGTACTCCCGCGAGGAGGCGATTCGGTTGGGGCACGACTACATCGGCACAGAGCACCTCCTCCTCGGCATCATCCGCGAGGGCGAGGGGATCGCCGTCAAGATCCTCCGCAACCTCGGCTGCGAGCTGTTCAAGCTCAAGCAGGCCATCGAGGACACCGTCCGCCAGAGTGGCGGCACGCTCACGGTCGGCAACATCCCGCTCACGAAGCAGGCCGAGAAAGTGCTCAAGATCACGTATCTCGAAGCCAAGCTCTACAAGAGCGACGTGATCGGGACCGAGCACCTCCTCCTCTCCCTCCTCCGCGACGACGAGAACGTCGCGGCCCAGATCCTCCAGCAGGCGTTCACCGTGAGCTATGACGCGGTCCGCGCCGAGTTGGACTCCATCCTCAGCGGGCGCGCGGCGCCCCGCAGCGGTCCGGCCGAGCCTGAAGAGCCCTCGCCGGGCGGCTCCGGGTCTGGCCGTCGTCGCTCTCGCGGAGGCAGCGAACGCAAGCAGATGGCTGAGAAATCCACCACGCCCGTCCTCGACAACTTCGGCCGCGACCTCACCGACCTCGCGCAGAACGGCAAGCTCGATCCCATCGTGGGCCGCGAGCGCGAGATCGAACGCGTCGCACAGGTGCTCTCGCGCCGCAAGAAGAACAACCCGGTGCTCATCGGCGAGCCAGGCGTCGGCAAGACAGCCATCGCTGAGGGCCTCGCGCTACGCATCGTGCAGCGGAAGGTCTCCCGCATCCTCTACGACAAGCGGATCGTCACGCTGGACCTCGCGGCGCTCGTGGCCGGGACCAAGTACCGCGGCCAGTTCGAGGAGCGCATGAAGGCCGTGATGAACGAACTGGAGAAGAACCAGGACGTCATCCTCTTCATCGACGAGCTCCACACGCTCGTGGGCGCAGGCGGCGCGAGCGGCTCGCTGGACGCCAGCAACATGTTCAAGCCCGCCCTCGCGCGAGGCGAGATCCAGTGCATCGGCGCGACGACGCTCGACGAGTACCGCCAGTTCATCGAGAAGGACGGCGCGCTTGACCGTCGCTTCCAGAAGATCCTCGTGGACCCCGCCACGCCGGAGGAGGCCGTTGAGATCCTCACTCAGATCCAGCCGAAGTACGAAGAGCACCACAACGTCAAGTACGACGAGGGCGCGATGGAGCTCGTCGTCAAGCTCTCCGAGCGCTACATCACCGACCGCCACCTCCCGGACAAGGCCATCGACGTGATGGACGAGGCGGGCGCCCGCGTCCACCTCGCCAACATCAAGGTGCCGCCGGAGGTCGTCGAACTCGAAGACGCCATCGACGCCGTCAAGGAGGAGAAGAATCAGGTGGTCAAGAACCAGCGGTTCGAGGAGGCTGCCCAGCTCCGCGACAAGGAGAAGCGCCTCCAGGAGGAGTTGGAGAACGTCAAGACGGAGTGGCAGCGCCAATCCGAAGACGAGACCTACCCGGTGACGGAGGAGGACATCTCTGCCGTCGTCGCGATGATGACCGGCGTGCCGGTGGACCGCGTCCAGACGACCGAGGGCACGAAGCTGCTCAACATGGAGCAGACGCTCCAGGGTACGGTGATCGGGCAGGACGAGCCTATCGTCAAGCTGTCTCGCGCTATACGCCGCACCCGCGCGGGCCTCAAAGACCCGAAGCGGCCCATCGGCTCCTTCATCTTCCTCGGCCCCACCGGCGTCGGTAAGACGGAGCTCGCGAAACGGCTCACGGAGTATCTCTTCGACAGCCAGGAAGCCCTCATCCGAATCGACATGTCCGAGTACATGGAGAAGTTCTCTGTGTCGCGGCTCGTCGGTGCGCCTCCCGGCTACGTCGGCTACGAGGAAGGCGGCCAGCTCACTGAGAAGGTCCGCCGCAAGCCGTACTCGGTCGTCCTTCTGGACGAGATCGAGAAGGCCCACCCGGACGTGTTCAACATCCTGCTCCAGGTGCTCGATGACGGAATCCTGACCGACGGCCTCGGCCGCCGCGTGGACTTCCGCAACACGATCATCATCATGACCTCGAACATCGGGGCGCGGGATATCAAGAACCTTGGCAAGGGCATCGGCTTCTCGCTGGACTCCAGCCAGACGTTCGACTACTCCAAGATGAAGTCCACGGTGGAGGACGCGCTCAAGCGGGTCTTCAACCCGGAGTTCCTCAACCGCATCGACGACGTGATCGTGTTCCACCCGCTGGAGAAGGAGCACATCTTCCAGATCATCGACGTGATGCAGAGCGACCTCTTCGCGCGCGTGGAGGACCTCGGCATCGACATCGAGGTGACAGAGGCGGCCAAGGAGTTCCTCGTCGACAAAGGCTACGACCCGCAGTACGGCGCTCGTCCGCTCCGCCGCGCGATCCAGAAGTACGTGGAGGATCCGATGGCCGAGGCGATCCTGACGAAGGACCTCGACGAAGGCGCCAAGATCACGGTCGATTACAAGAAGAACGCCGAAGAGCTGACGTTCCGAACCCGGAAGTCGCGCAAGAAGAAGGCCGCTGAGCCGAAGCCGGAGGAGGAAGCTCCCGAGGCGGAGGCGAAGGACGACTAGCCTCACGCGCCTCTCCCCTCTTCCGCCCCGCTGGTGCCCGCCGCCAGCGGGGCGTTTCGTTGGGTAGCCCCGCCTCGGTGTCTCCGTGGAGGTACCGAGGCGGAGGTACCGAGGCGAAGGGAGCTATCCGGCTGGGGGCGGATCGAGCGTCCAGACCGTCGCCCAGAAGAGAAGAAAGCGGAAGGCGACGAGCGCGGCGTACATCCCAGCGGTCGACACCGCGAGGCCCGATACGATGGCGCCCCACCAGGGTACCTCGTAGACCCGCCGGATCCCCGTCACGTAGTACAGCACAACTGCGACAATGGTGAGCGGGACCGCGATGGGGTCGATGCTAAACCCAGAGGTGCTACCGATTCCCACGGCCGAGAGCGCGAAGACCACGAGGCTGACGCTGAACAGAAGCACCAGCAGCACGGCCATAAACGCCGCGACCGCGTGCGCGGCGAAAACCACGTGCCGCACGATGGAGGCTCGCACGGGCCAGAGCGCCAGCGCGAGCAACATCGCGATCAGCGGCACGAGGAGAGCGATGAGCGACGGCGCCAGGGTATCGGCCTGCTGGTTGAACGCCGCCTCGTACACCTCGGGTGAGACTTCGTCTGCCCGCGAATCATTCCAGGACCGCAGCTGCGCGTCGGTCGCTCGCACGGCTGTCTCTCCGTACAGCGAGGATCCCCGCTGCGAGTCTAGCGGCCCTCGAAACACGGTGCCTCCCGCGCTGCTCAACGCGAAGAAGAACACGACGTTCAGAATCAGGAAGAGCCGAACCGGGTGGAGATAGAGGCCACGCCGACCCGCGAAGTGCTCCGCCGTCAGCTTCCCCGGCACAAAGAGCGCCCGGAAACTCCGCCACAGCTTACTGTCCGCGCTCGTGAACACGCCAACCGCTTCCACGAGAAAGTGCCGGAACGACTCGTCCTCCGGACGCGCCCGCCGCTCCCCGCACGCGCTACAGAACTCACCCGTCAGCGGGTGGCGGCACGCGGCACAGAGATCAGGAGAGGAGTCATCCATGCGCCGAATCTAGGCGCGAGCCCCACCCGCCTCGGTACCGAGGCGGAGGGAGTCGGCTACGCCTGGATCGCGGCGGCCTGGAGGGCGGTGATCGCCGTCACGTTGACGATGTCCTCCGCGTCGGCGCCCCGGGAGAGGTCGTTGGCGGCGCCCGCCACACCCTGAAGGATCGGGCCGAAGGCCTCGGCGCCCCCGAGGCGCTGCGTGATCTTGTAGCCGATGTTGCCGGAGTCGAGGTCGGGGAAGACGAACACGTTGGCGTCGCCCTGAATCTCAGAGTCCGGCGCCTTGCGCTTCGCGACGCTCGGCACGAAGGCGGCGTCGAACTGGAACTCGCCGTCCAGCGGGAGGTCCGGCGCCTGCTCCTTGGCGAGGCGGACGGCCTCGCGGACCTTATCGACGCGCGGGTGCTCCGCCGAGCCCTTCGTTGAGAAGCTCAGGAACGCGACGCGCGGCTTCTGACCCGTCAGGAACTCGTGGTTGCGCGCCGCATCCACGCCGATCCCGGCCAGTTGAGCAGCGTCCGGGTCGGGGTTGACGCCGCAGTCCGCGAAGGTGACGGGACGGCCGTCCGGGAGGACCATCAGGAAGAACGACGAGACGAGCGCCGAGCCCTCGGCCACGCCGAGCACCTGGATCGCCGTGCGGACCACGTCGGCGGAGGACGTGTCGCAGCCGCAGACGCAGCCGTCGGCGTCGCCCGCGCGGACCATGAGATCGCCGAAGAGGAGGGGGTCGGCGACCATCTCGCGGGCTTTCTCGTACGTCATGCCCTTGTGCTTCCGGCGCTGGAACCACATTTGCGCATAGCTCTGCGCCTTCTCGCTCGCGGTCGGATCGAGCGTCTGGATATCAGAGAGCGAGACGTTCGCCTCGCGGGCGGTCTGCTCCACCTCGGCGGCGTTGCCGAGGACCACGGGACGCGCGAGGCCGGTGGAGGCAATCTCGGCGGCGGCGTGGAGGACGCGCACGTCGTGCCCTTCGGGCAGCGCGATTTTCTGGTTCGTGCGCGAGGCGCGCTCGCGGAGGTCGGCGATGAAGGGGATCATGTCGTCGTGGGGTCGACCCAAGCCGTGGTGCCGTCGGCGCGGGCCTCCTGTTTCCAAATGGGGACGTCGGATTTGAGGGTGTCGATGAGCCAGCGGCAGGCCTCGAAGGCGGGCGCCCGGTGCGCGCTGGAGGCAGCACAGAGCACGCTCGCCTCGCCAGAGGCCACCGCGCCCAGCCGGTGGACGACGACGACGCGGACGAGGTCCCAGCGTTCGCGCGCGACCTCCGCGAGGCGGGCCACCTCGGCCTCGGCCATCTCGCGGTAGGCCTCGTAGTGGAGCGTCGGCGTTTCGTCCTCGCCCGTCCAGCGGCGGGTGGTGCCGAGGAAGAGGCACGTCCCTCCCACCGTGCCGCCGCCGGGGGCATCGTCGGGGGGGACGAGGAAGGCGAGCGCGGCCTCGGCGGGAAGCGGGCCGTCCGTGATCCCGGTCCAGATCGCGCCGTCGGGTGGCTCTAAAGGCATGGGAGACAAGAGATTGCCCAGAATGCCTCTCTCTTCTTTACGTCATTCCCGCGAAGGCGGGAATCCATACCGAACGAGGTCGAGGCGAGGAGGCGGTTGCTGGCACGGACAACTGAACGGACGCAGCATCGGCCCTGGGCGCCTCGCGTCAACCCCGCATGGATCCCCGCCTTCGCAGGGATGACGCTGCAGGAGGGTGCGTGCAACTGCCTCCGCCTCGGGACCTCCGGGGACGCCCCGAGGCGGGCGGGGCTAGCTCAGGTCCGAGATCGTGCTCTGGACGGCTTCGAGGTCGGGCAGTTCGCCCGCGTTGTCCAGCACCTCGGCGTAGCGGACGCGGCCGTCGCGGCCGATCACGAAGGCGGCGCGCTTCGAGATGCGATCCAGCTTCATCGGCGTGAAGTCGTTGTCGTACTTCGCGCCGAAGGCGGCGGAGACCTCGGCGTCGTGGTCCGAGAGGAGCTTGAACGGGAGGCTGTGGACCTTCTTGAACTCGCCGAGCGCGAACGGGGAGTCCGTGCTCACGCCGACGATCTGGGCGCCGTTGTAGCTGTTCAGGTCGTTCGCGACGGTGTTGAGTTCGTTGGTGCAGACGCTCGTGAAGGCGCCCGGGAAGAAGAGGAGCACGACGGGGCCGTCGTCCAGTTGGTCGCTCAGCGCGAAGGGCTGGGTGTCGCTGTCGTAGAGGGTGAAGTCGGGGGCGGCGTCGCCGGTCTGGAGGGGCATGATCGGGTGGATGAGGGAGTGGACCGCGCGAACGCGAGCACAGCGGTGGGGTTCGGCTCGAGGCCGAGGCGGGCGAGGCTCCCGGCTGAATTGAAGCCGTCACCCGTTGGGATGTACTCTGCCACAGGCTTTTCACCGCGCCATGACCGTCTTCCTCACGCCCGAACATGAGCGTTTCGCTCGCTCCCTCGTCGAGTCCGGCCGCTACCGCAGCACCGACGAAGTGATCCGGGACGGGCTCCGTCTGCTCGAAGAGGCCGAGCGGGTGTACACCCATGAGGCCGACACCCCGGAGCTTCGAGCCGCCATCCAGAAGTCGCTCGACAGTGGCCCGCCCATCCTCATGACGCGCGAGGAGATTCGCGGGATGATGGGCAAGCGAATGGCCGAGCTTCGCGCTTTTTGACATGGTCATTGGGTAGTCACGAATAGACCTTTCGCTATTGCGATAGTCAGGGAGAGTGCTATTTTCATCGGACATGCGGTGCTCGGTGCTAAGGCACAGGGGCTTCGCGACTCTATTAACCCAGGCCGTTGCCCTATTACCAGCCGCAAAACAGTCAAACCAATGATTACTACTATAAAGTCTAAAATTAGACTCAATGTACTAAAGAAAACACTAATTAAATCTATTTCTCAAGACATTTTATTTAGCATAATCCCTTTACTTATAATCTTTTTGGTTTCATTGCTTAAATTAAGAGAGTTTTCATTTTTTAGTATCAGGGTCGAGTGGTCTTTCGCTTATATTGTTATGCTGGGAATTGGGTTGACAAATTTTGTGAAACTTAAGGCTAGTGTTCAAAATGATCTATCGTTTAAGCTGAACGCGGGGATAAGATCACTGTCTGTATTATTAGTCCTTGCCTCAGTTATGCTTACTATATCTCTCGTTGTTGAACCCAACGACACAACACTAAATTTACTTACATTTAATTTAGCACAGATATGTCTTATGGTTACAAGCATATTATTTATATTTGCATCTCATTACTTCATGGAGCTTGATGCCTTCGAGAGGAAACGCCTTCCAGGATATATTCGACCGCGAAGATACGAAAGTCATGTTAACTTTAGCGTCAATAGCGTTAGAAAAGATATAGCGTATATTTATTTCGGACTTAGGAAATATGATCTTTTTAAATCTAAAATAAAGATAAATAAGAAGGTTAAAACTAAATATTTTTTAGAGAAACTCAGAGATGAGCTAACTCGATTTTCTAGAGATATTGAGGAGATCAAGGACATGATAAACAAAAAGATCTCTGGTCACGATAGCTAATCATACAGTCGGAAAGTATTGTTCTTCTAGCCTCCGAACCGGATCGTCCGAATCGGCTCGATGCGCGCCGCCGCACGCGCCGGGAGGTATGCCGCCAGCGTACACAGCAGTACCGCCAAGACCGTGATCCAGACGAAGTCCAGCGCTTGGAGCTCCACGGGCGCCTTGTCCAGGTAGTACGCCTCCTGGGGCAGCGGGATGAATGCGAAGCGGTCCTGCGCCCATCCGAAGAGTAGCGCGAGGCCCGCGCCGAGGCCCGCGCCCGAGGCCCCCACCAGCGCGCCCAGCAGCAGGAACAGCCGCCGCACGCTCGCCCGGCTGGCGCCCATCGCGAGGACCGTCCCGATCTCGCGCGTCTTCTCCAGCACCACCATCAGCAGCGTCCCAATGATGTTGAACGCCGCCACGATGACGAGGATGGAGATAACCAGCGGCACGATGCTCTTCTGGAGGTCCACCCACGCGAAGAGGCCTCGGTAGACCTCGTAGACGCTCCGCGCGAAGACGGGCGGCCCGGCCGTCGTGATGATGGTCTCGGCGAGTTCCGGGCTGCGCTCGATGTCGTCCAGCGTGACGTCGAGGCGGGAGGCCTGGCCGGGGGCGTAGCCGAGGAGCGAGCGCGTCTGCTCGATGTCGGCGTAGACGAAGCGCTCGTCGAAGTCCGCGAGGCCGGTCTCGTAAATCCCCGCCACGTAGAAGCTACGCACCTTCGGACGTGCCCCGAAGGCACCACCCTGAGCCGCCGTCCGCGTCGCGAAAATGGTCACACCCTCCCCCGCGCTTACGCCCAGCACCTCCGCCAGCCTCGCGCCGATGACGACGCCCGCCCGGCCCTCGGCGTCCTCGGAGAGATCGAACGCGCCCTCGGTGGTGCGCTCTTGCACGAAGGGCTGGCCGTCCGACGGTGTGCCCCAGAGCAGAACGCCCTCGATGGCAGGCCGCGCCTCCTCGCCCGCGACCGACTTCGGCTTTGCGCGGAGCAGCGCGAAATCCAGGATCACGGGCGTCACCCGCTCCACGCCGTCCAGTTCGCCGATGGTCGTCGCCAGCGCCTCGGCGTCTTCGAGCGGATCGCCGAGGTAGCTGTCCACCTGCACGTGCTGCCCGAAGCCGACGATCTTGGACTCGATCTCGCGCTCGAAGCCGCGCACGATCATCATCGCGAGGAGCAGCGCGCCCACGCCTACTGCCACGCCGCCGATGGCGGCCACCGTCACGAAGCGGAGGAAGGCGCGGCGCTCGTTCCGCCCGCGGGCGCCTCGGAAGTAGCGGAAGGCGAGCGTGCGCTCGAAGGGGCGGATCACAAATGAAGGCGCTCAGGAGCGCGGGCGAGGAAGAGCGCAGGAACGAGAGAGAGCGGAAGATCGCGCCAGCGGAGCCAGCCCGCCGTGTGTCTCCCGCGAGTCTCCCCGCCTCGGCGCCGAGGTGGGAGGGGTCAGGCGAGACTGGCCGCTTCAACGGTGTCATCCTTAGCGGAGGGCCGCAGGGGCGGAGTCGAAGGTCTCAGCTGAGCACGTACCAGCCTACTCGATTGAGGTCCTTCGACTCGCTGTCACTCGCTCAGGATGACACGTCCGGGGCTGTGGTGCGAGTACGACACGCCGCCACCCAAACGCGGAACGGCGCTCAGTCGCGGCGGACAGACACCGTCAGATCCGGCAGGCCTGTGCCCGTGCACCGCAGCGTCTGCCCGGCTTCCACCGGACCGACGCCCTCCGGCGTGCCGGTGTACACGAGGTCGCCCGCCTCCAGCGTGAAGATGCCCGAGAGGTAGGAAACCAGCCTCGCGACAGGAAACAGCATCCGGTCTGTCGTCCCACTCTGGCGTGTCTCGCCATCGATGGTGAGCGCGATCTCCAGCGCCTGCGGATCGCCCACCTCGGACGCCTCTGCCAGGGGACCTAGAGGCGCAAAGGTGTCGAACCCCTTCGCGACCGACCACGGGTGGCCCTTCTTCTTGGCCTCCGCCTGGATGTCGCGGGCGGTCAGATCCAGCCCTAGCGCGTACGCCGCGACATGCCCGAGGGCATCCGCCTCGGCGATATTCTTCCCCCCGGTGCCGATCACTGCCACCAGTTCCAGTTCGTGGTGCACCTCCTGTGACTGTGGCGGCAACACGATCTCTCCACCATCGGGAATCAGTGCGGTGGAGGGCTTGAGAAACACGAGAGGCTGGCTCGGCACCTCGGAGCCCATCTCAGCCGCGTGCGCGGCGTAGTTGCGACCGATGCAGAGGATTTTGCCGGGTCGAAGCTCGCGGCCGTCGGGAAGAGAGAGGGTCATGGGGGACTGGGGACTGGGGACTGGGGACTGGGGACTGGAAGATCGCTGACTCGGCCCGCCTTGGTGCCGAGGCGGAGGAGGTCAGGGAAGACATCTCGTTCTCGTGCTTCCCACTGGTCTCTCCCCTTCCCCACGTGAAGCTCCCGCGATGGCACCTCGCCTGGCGACTCCCCTAGTTTTGCAGGCTCTGTACCGCGCCCCTCGGAGGGCCATCCGCACGAGGCGGGAGGCTGTCGCCGGGGGTCCCAAGCCCGCACCCGTATGTACGCGATCGTCGAAATCGCAGGCAAGCAGTTTCGCGCCGAGGAAGGCGCCACGCTCTACGTCCCCCGCTTGAAAGCCGAGGAAGGCGACGAGGTCACGTTTGACCGCGTCCTCCTGACCTCCGGCGAGGCGGGCGTCTCCGTCGGCACCCCGACAGTGGACGGCGCCTCCGTCACCGCGACGGTCCTCGGCCACGTCAAGGGCGACAAAATCATCGTCTTCAAGAAGAAGCGCCGCAAGGGATACCGCGTCAAGAACGGCCATCGTCAGCCGTACACGCAGATCCAGATCGGCTCGCTCTCCACCAACTAACTCTCCCCTCCCGAAACCATGGCACATAAGAAAGGCGTCGGCTCGTCCAAGAACGGGCGCGACTCGAACCCCAAGATGCTCGGCGTGAAGGAGGCGGGCGGCTCCGTCGTCTCGGCGGGCTCCATCCTCGTCCGCCAGCGCGGCACCAAGTTCCACCCCGGCGTCAACGTCGGCCGTGGCAACGACGACACGCTGTTCGCGAAGTCCACGGGCCGCGTGCGGTTCCAGACCGGCCGCGGTGGTCGCAAGACCGTCCACATCGACGCGGTCGAGGCGTAAGCCTCACTCGCGCACGACTGGCGCCCCCGCTCGGCACGTCCGGGCGGGGGCGTTTTTGTGGACTCGCGTGAGCGACTCGCCATGTGCGGCACGTCACGAGCTCTCGCGCGTACCCTGGCATGCTCCTCTTGCCCCTCTTGCCTTGCTCGACCTCTCCGACCGCTTCGTTCTTCCCCCTTCTCCCGACGGCCTGCCTGTCACCGAGCTCCGGGCCTTCACGCACGGCCTCATGCCAGTTACGGTCCCGGCAATGATGGAGGCGTTCACCGAGGACTGGGTCACGCGAGGCGTTGACGCCTGGAACCGCGTGCCCGACCGGTGGGACCTCGGCCACGAGGCGGGCTGGTGGACACTCCCGGAAGCCCTCGGCGACCGCTGGATCGCGCCCATGCTCGGCGCGGCGCACGGGACTTGCGTGATGCAGCCCAACGTGCACTGGACCGTCGCTGCGCTGCTCTCCTGCGATGCGCCGTTCGAGGGACGGACGGGAGTCGTGCTGAGCGAGGCGGACTTCCCGAGCGTGCGCCACAGCGTCCGGCAGTGGAGCGGATTGCGCGAGATCGCCATGCACGAGGCGCCCGCGCGGGGAGGTCGCCTGGATGTAGACGTTTTGCTAAGTGCAATAACGGACAACACGGCCTGGGTCTTCGTGTCCCACGTCGGGTTCGCGACCGGAGAACTCCAGAGCACCGAGACCCTCCGTGCTATCGCGGACCGCGCGCACCGGCATGGCGCCCTCTTCTGCGTGGACGGCTACCACGCCACTGGCTCCGTGGACGTAGACGTAGAGGCCATCGGCGCCGATGTGTACGTGGGCGGGCTCCTCAAAGAAGCCTCGGGCAGCACCGGAAACAGCTACCTCTACGTCCGAGAGGGCCTCGATCTCCGCCCCCGCCTCGCGGGCTGGTTCGCCGACGCCGATCCGTTCGGCTTCAACGCCGACCCGCAGTGGCACCCCGAGGTTCGCCGACGCTTCCTCGCCGGGACGACCGCCATCGCGAGCCTGTACCACGCCGTGGAGGGCCTCCGCATCCTCCTCGGCGCCGGGCTAGCGAAGGTCCGCGCCGACTCCGTCGCGAAGACCGGCCACGCCATCGAGCGGCTAGACGTGATGGGTCTGCCCGGCGTACGGCTCCGCTCGCCTCGGGAGGCCGCTCGGCGGGGCGCAATGGTGGTACTGGAGGTTCCAGAAGCAGACCAACTCTCGCGCTGGCTCAAGACACGAGGCGTGTTTACCGACAGCCGCCGGAACGAGGTCGTCCGGTTCTCGCCCTTCGTCTGGAACGGCCGCGAGGACGTAGACCGCTGCCTGGATGCCATCGCGGAAGGCATCACGTCCGGCACCTATCTCACCTTCGAGGCACCCGCCGAGGCGGGGCCGGTGACGTAGCGAGCTCAAAAGCGAGTGGTGGACCTGTATCCTTCTGAGGGGAGGATCTCAGCGCCAAGCGCTCACGCTATCGGAACCATTCAACCTGGACTGACACCCCGAGTTGAGATCCTTCGCGTTCGCTCAGGATGACACCTTTGGACTGCGAGTCTGCCCGCCTCGGCACCGAGGCGGAGGGGACTACGCCTCGGCTGGGACCAACGCAATCGTGCTGAGCCGGTCTTCCGCGAAGAGCGCCGCAGCCACCTCGCGTACGTCTTCGGCTGTGACCGCCTCTACTTCTGCGAGGGCTTCGTCAAGCGAGACGTAGCGCTCGAACATCAACTCCACGCGACCGAGGCGCTGCATCCGGTTGGACATGCTCTCGATCCCGAGCATCACCGAGCCCTTCAGCTGTTCCTTCGCGCGAGCCAGCATCCGGGCGCTCACCGGCGTCTCGGCCAACTTGGACAGCTCTCGCACGATGAGGTGGCGGGCGCGATCCAGACGGCTGGGGTCGGTGCCCATGTAAACGCCCACGTCGCCTGTCTCGGCGACCAAGTTCACGAACGAGTAGACCGCATAGCAGTAGCCGTACTTCTCGCGGATGTTCTGGTTGAGGCGCGAGGACATCCCCCCGCCGAGGATCGTGTTGAGGACGGAGAGCGTCGTCCGCCGGTCGTCCAGCGCGCCGAAGCTTCGCGCGCCCACGAGGAGGTGTGCCTGTTGTCCGCCGGGCCGCTCGATAGCCCGCTCCACGGGCTCGTACGCCTCGGCGGGTTCTCTAGAGACCGCGTGGGGCGCCCGGTCGAAGTCGGCCAGTTGCTTTTCGACGAGCCGCACCACATCGTCGTGCCGGGCATGTCCCGCGACGCTTACCACCAGCCGGTTGGGCACGTAGTGGCGATCCATGTAGCCCGCGAGGTCGTCGCGCGTGAAAGACCGAACGGTCTCGGGCGTGCCGAGGACCGGGCGACCGAGTGGATGACCGGGGTACATCGCCGCCTCGTAGTGGTCGTAGATGTGATCCTCGGGCGCGTCCTCGTACATCTTGATCTCCTCGATGACAACCTCCTTCTCCTTCTCCACCTCCTTCGGTGGGAGCGTCGGTTGCGTGACGAGATCGAGCGTGGTGTCGAGCGACCGCGCGAGGTGATGGTCCAGCGCGCGAGCGTAGAAGCAGGTGTGCTCCTTGGACGTGAAGGCGTTGAGGTAGCCGCCCACACTCTCCATCCGCTGGTTGATGTGGTGCCCCTTCCGTCGCTTCGTGCCCTTGAAGACGAGGTGCTCAATGAAGTGCGTGATGCCGTTTTCGTCCGGCGTTTCGTCGCGGCTGCCCGCGTCCACCCACGCGCCGACGGCGATGGAGCGGACGCTCGGAATGGTCTCGGTGACGACGCGGACGCCACTGTCGAGGACCGTGCGCTCGAAGCCGGGCACGGCAGGAGGTTTCTTCGGCATGGTCAGGACGTTTTCCGCATCGTAGCTACGAGGCTGTCCCCAGGTCTCCGAAGAGGCCGCGAGTTTGGAGTCGCGCCAGCCACCGCGATACCCCTCCCGCAGGTGGGGGGCCTCCTGTTCCGCCTCGGTCTCTCCACGGGGCGACCGAGGCGGAGGACATCAGCCTCCGACGCTGCGCCGCGCCCTCGCCATACCATCCACCGACTGGCGCCGGTTGGGCGCGCGATCCAAGGACGCTTGGAAGGCAGCCGTGGCGGCTTCCGAGTCGCCGAGTTCGAGGTGGAGGTAGCCGAGCGACTCGTTAGCCGGGACGGTCGGCGCGGGCGGGCCGAAGGTGAGCGGTGCGGCCGTCTCGAGCGCGGCGGCTTCTTGCAACAGAACGAGTGCCGTCTCGGGATCGCCTTCGTGGTGATGGAGAGCGGCCGAGAGGCTCATCGCGGCAGCGCGGATGTACCAGCGGACATCCTCGGGATCCGCCACCTCGTCGATCTGCATCTCCAACGATTCGAGCGCAGCATGGGCCGCCTCGGTGTCCCCATCGGCGAGGGCGACGAGGCCAAGGGCGTGAAGGCGGACGGCCTCCGTAGAGAGGCCTGTGGTCTCCATCGGGTCGCTCCAGGCGCGGATCGTGGCGGGGTCATCGAACGCGAGGGCGTGCTGCGCGAGGAGACGCGTGGCGTTGGCCGAGGCTGTCCGGCTGGGCTGCTCGGTCGCGTGCTCCATCGCGACAGCAACGAGGCTGTCCGCGAGCGCTCGCTGGTCGGTCTGCGTCGTGGCGTAGTGCCACCACCAGAGGGCGTGCCAGCCGTGGCCGTTGAGCGCCTCGCCCCGGCGGTCCGTCGCTGCGAGAGCGGCGTCGTAGCTGCGCTGATTCATGTCGCGCGTACCGTTCCACATCCCGAGCGCGAGGTAGATATGGCTCGGCATATGGAGCGCGTGGCTCGCGTCCGGCGCGATCTGATCATAGACGCGCGCCGCGCGCAGGCCGAGTGGCGCGTGCACAGGGTCGTCGTAGGCGTGGATGAGATAGTGCGCGGCGCCCGGGTGGCGGGGGTTCTCGGCGAACACCTCCTCCGCCACAGCAGCGGCCTTCATGTACGTCGTGAAGTCGCGCCCTTCGTGGGCCGTGCCCAGGAGCGAGAGGGCATAGAACGCTGCTGCGTCGAGGTCCTCCGGGTGGTTCTCCGCGAGTGCCCGCATCGCGACGGCGTACCGATCGTCGCGCGTTTCCTTGTCGTAGGTGTCGTCTCCAGGCTCACCGAAGAGGAACTCGAGCGTGCGGAGGTAGTCACGCTCGCGAGGCGTGATGGCGACGAGGTTCGCCTCCATTCGCGCGAGGGCATCGTGAGCCGCGTCGCGGTCCTGGCGCATCCAGATCGGGTGGTTGTGCGTCATCGCCTCGCCCCAGTACGCCATCGCGAAGCTGGGATCGATAGCCTGCGCCTCACGGAAGGCGTCGCGGGCATCCACGTACTCGAACGAGTGGAGCAAGAGGAGACCTCGAAGGAAGGGTTCCTGGGCGTCTTCAGAGCCGGAGTTGTCGAACGAGGTCTCGCCGAGAGACTGAGCGGCGGCGGGTGCAGCGAACCACAACCCGAGAGTCAGAACGAGAAGAGAGCGCATCGGTACGGGGCGGAAGGCGACAGTCAAAAAGGGAATCCTCACACCGGGTTCCTCCGCCTCGGTGCGCCGCTGGGGTCGCCGAGGCAGACCGGGTCGTGAAAACGAAACGTAGGGCCGCACCAGCAGCGCGACCCTACGAAATCTGGACAGACCTCGATCGCTATGCGGCAGGCTCCACGTCCACCACAGCACCATCGCCCGCGTGGGCATCGGTCGGGGTGAAGGGCTCACCGGAGCCAGGGAACTGCTTGACGTGTTCGCGCTGCACCGGGTGGCCCGTGCCCTCGGCGATGGGGCTGGACTCGTGGATGTAGAAGTCCTCGTTGGGCAGCGTCTCCACGAACGCGATGGCGGCCGCAGCGGCGCGGCGCATCGAGTCGTCCGAGTTGCGCATGACCTGACGGTTGTTCTCCTGGATGGTCTCCCAGGCGCGATGCATGAAGTAGAGACCGGCGGCCTTGTCGCGCTCCCACTCGGCGCCCGAGGCGCCCTGGGCCATCTGATGGTCCAGCTTGGCGAGGACTGAGCCCCAGCCGAACATCAGGATGGCGTTGTCCGCGAGGCGGGCCTGCACGGCCTGACGCCCGACAATCTCGTCCTCCAGCGCCTTCGAGGCCTTCTTGAAGACCATCGTGTGGGTCCGGGCCGCCTCGGCGAGGCGGTTGGCGAAGCTGCGGAGGCTGGGATGGACGCGCGGCACGGCGCTCTTCGCGACCTTCTTGCCGAGGTAGAGCTCCGCCGCGATGGGCGTGCCCGCCTTGATCGTGCTCGGTTTGAACGCGCTGCCGAGGATACGGCCGAGGTTCTCCGTCGCGGTCTCCTCGCCGTCCCACGAGACGGCGTTGAGCAAGCCGAGCATGTGCTCCGCGAGCTGCTTGCCGCCGTAGGCGAAGATGAACGACTGCATGACCTCGTTGGAGCCCTCCACGATGCGGTGGATACGGTTGTCGCGCCACAGGCGGTCGAACTCGTTCTCCGTCACGTAGCCCTCGCCGCCCATGATCTGCATGGCCGAGTCGATGACGTTCCAACCTTGCTCAGAGCAGAAGACCTTGCACGCGGCCGTCTCCACCATGATGTCGGTGTCGTGGCGATCCAGGAAACCGCAGGTCATGTAGAGCATCGCGTCCATCGCGTAGATCGTCGCGTGCATCTCTGCGATCCGCTTCTGCACGAGTTCGAAGTCCGCGAGGGGGCGCTGGAACTGGTAACGCGTGCTGGCCCACTTGGTCGCCTGCTCGGCGGCCTGCTTCGCGGCGCCCGTGACACCGGCGGAGAGCGTGCAGCGGCCGTAGTTGAGGCACGTGAGCGCGACCTTGAGCCCCTGCCCCTCCTTGTGGAGACGGCGCGAGGCGGGCACCTTCACGTCGGTGAAACGGAAACGAGCTTGCCACGTGCCGCGGATGCCTGTCTTGGAGCGGTTGGCCTCGATGACCTCGGCGCCTTCCATGTCCGGCGTCACGATGAGCGCCGTCACCCCGTCGCGCTCCTTGCCGGTGCGCGGGTCTGTGTAGCGGTGCTTCGCCATGACGGTGTAGAGCCCGGAGTACGCGCCCGACGTGCTCCACTTCTTCTCGCCGTTGAGGACGTAGACCTGCTCCTTCTCGTCCCAGTAGCAGGTGGTCTCCTGCCCGGCCGCGTCGCTGCCCACCTGTGGCTCGCTCAGCGCGAAGGCGGAGAGCTTCTCGCGCGCCACCATCGGGAGAAACTCCTTCTTCTGCTCCTCCGTGCCGAAGAGCATCAGCGCCTTGCAGCCGATGGACTGGTGCGCGCTGACCACGACGGCCGTCGAGCCACAGTATCGCCCGATGGTTTCGAGCACGCGGTTGTAGCTCGCCACGCCCAGCCCGAGGCCACCGTATTCCTCTGGGATGGTCATCCCGAGAACCCCCATGTCGAAGAGCCGCTGGATCGCCCACTCCGGGATGGCTTCCTCGGCATCAATCTGGACGCGTGGGTGCTCGGTCTTGAGGTACTGCTCTAGCTCCGCTACAAGTGCGTCGGCCGTGGCTTTCTCCTCGCGCGAGACGGTGGGATACGGGAAGAGGAGTTCATCGCGGACGCGGCCCCAGAAGAGGTTCTTGACGAACCCCATCTCCTCGGGCTCTGGGCCCATCATGGTTTCGGCCTCCTCGATCATCTGGCGATCACGGGCGGAGACTCCTTTGAGCTGCGAGAGAAGCGACATGGTGTGACGTGTGGCGGTTGGTGTCGGAAGCGCTTTTTTGCACCTGTAGGATAGCTCACGCGGCCTGGATTCCCACACGGAGGAATCGCGGAATCGGCTCAGGGCTCGCGTAGTTTTCGCGAACGCTCATCTCCTGCTGATGCTCCCCTTCCCTGCCCGCCTCGGCGAGGCGATCGCCGAGGTCGGCGCCCCGCTCTGCGTCGGTCTCGACCCCGATCCCGCGCGAATGCCGTCCCCCCTCGCCTCGGGCGGGGCGCTCGGCGCGTCCGTGTTCTGCCGCGCCATCGTGGAGGCGACGTATGAGCGCGCGGCTGCCTTCAAGCCAAACCTGGCGTTCTTCGAGGCTTACGGCCCGTACGGCTGGAACGCGCTCGACGTGGTCTGCGGGGCCATCCGCCAGTCCGGCCGCCTGCTGATTCTCGACGGCAAGCGCGGCGACATCGGCAACACGGGCCGGAAGTACGCCACGGCGATGTACGACGCGTTCGACGGCGACGCAGCGACCGTCGCGCCGTACATGGGGCGCGATTCCGTCGCGCCGTTCCTGGAGCACGAGGGCCGGTGCGCGTTCGTCCTCGCGGCCACGTCCAATCCGGGCGGCTCGGACCTCCAGGCCCTCACGGCCGACGGCGAGCCAATCTGGCGCCACACCGTCCGCCTCGGTACCGAGGCGGGCCGGGACCTGCCCGGCACGGTCGGGTTCGTAGCGGGTGCGACGCGGCCGGAGTTGCTCGGCGCCATCCGCGAGGCCGCAGGCGACGCGCCGCTGCTGGTGCCGGGCGTCGGCGCGCAGGGCGGGAGTGCAGCCGAGGTCCTCGCGGCCAACGCGGGCGGCCCGATCCTCGTCAACTCCTCGCGCAGCATCCTCTACGCCAGCTCCGGTGACGACTTCGCCGAGGCGGCCCGAGTCGCCGCCGCGCGGCTAGCGGACCAACTCCACGCCTAACTCCGGCGCGAGGCAGCCTCGGATGCTCAGTCGGCGGACGTTTTCGCTCGATGATTCAGCTCTCGCGCAATGGCGTCGATACGGGTGGCATGCGTCTGTTGCTCTCCCTATTCCTACTCTCGCTCGCTGCGGGTACCAACGCGCAAACCTGCGAGGCTCCGCTCAACGTCCGCGATTGGTCGCGGGCGGACGCTCATGCCCTCTCCGCGACCCCTCAGCACGAGGCGGACCTCGACCGCCTCGCGACATACCTGAGCCGGGCCGGACGCAGCGAGGCGGAACGAGCCCGCGCCGCCTTTCGGTGGGTCGCCGCCCATATCGAGTACGACGTGGAGGCCTGGGAGAAACGCATCCCGCCCCACCCGTCTGCCGACTCTACGTTCTCCAATCGCAGCGGCGTGTGCGAAGGCTACTCGCGTCTGCTCGTGGCCCTGCTGGACCGGATGGACATCGAGAGCCGCATGATCACCGGATGGGGACTCTCCACCGATGATGCCGCGATCTCACCCGACGGCCTCCACGCGTGGGTCGCCGCTCGCCTCGACGGCGGCTGGGTCCTGATGGATCCGACGTGGGCCGCAGGTGGCATCCATCGCGGCACGTTCGTTCCACGCTTCCGGGGCGAGTGGTTCGCCTCTCCACCGGACTGGTTCGCCAAACGCCACATCCCGACCGAGGAGCGCTGGCAACTCCTCGATACACCGCTCTCGCTCGAAGACGCGGTCGCGAGGCGCATCCCGGCCCCCTCGTGCCGGACCTCCCCCGGCGAGACCGTGCGGCGGCACAGCACGAGGTCCCGCGTCCAGACCGCTGGGGACGGCCCCGCCTGGCGCGAGTCGGGGGGCGTCCGGTACCGGATCCACGCGCCCACCCCTCGCGAGCCCCTCGTGCCCCGTTCGCGCGTGGAGGTCCGCGTGGAGGCTCCAGGCGCCGTCGCCGTCGCAGTGTTCGACGGCGCCGTGATGGGGCCGACCCTCCGCGCCTCGGGCGACGTGTGGAGCGGGACCGTCCGGGTCGGCGAGTACCCGCTCCAGATCGGTTTGCAGAACACGCGAGGCGGACCGTGGCAGATGATCCGGAGCTTCCAGGTCGTAGCCTCACGCTGAACGGGCACGAACGTTCTCGCCGCACAGCGTGACCGGATCGCACAGCCCCCGGTGCGTCAGGAGGCGAACCCCTCCGCCTCGACAATGCCTCGCGCCTCTTTTCTCCTCCTCGCGGCTCTCGTCCTCTCGGCCTGTGATCTCTCCGGTCTCTCCGGCGATCCCACCTTCTCCTTCGATCTAGGCGAGAGCGCGGAGGGCACGATTGAAGGCGATGGCTTCGCGGAACTCTCCTGCTCTTTCGCCGGATGCACGGAACGGTTCGTCTTCGAGGACTCCGGCGATGCCGTCTACTTCTTTACCGCCAACCCGAGCAGTTCTCCCTCCCTGTCTGCCGTGGACCGCACGATCCGGGTCGGCCGCAACAACGGGACACGCGCGACGATGGACCTCGACGGCTTCGGCCGCTCCCTGGACGTGTCCGGCGACCTGACTGTGGAGTGCGTCGGGGAGACCGTGCGTGGCTCCATCGCGCTGGTAGCGTCCTTCAACGACCGCCCCGGCGAACCGGTCGAGATCACAGGCACCTACGACATGTCCCGGACCGCCGCCAGTTCGTGGGGCGAGGACGACCTCCCGCCCTGCCAGTAGCGATTTCCGCTGCGCCGCAGTCACGACGCGAGGTGGTACGTTGAGGAGTCAGTCTCCCTTCGCCACCATGCGCTACGCTACCCTCGCGGCACTCCTCTTCTCGTTCGTCGCCTCTGCTCAAGACGGCGCGACCTACCGCGTCACCCTGGACGCCTCGTGGAGCGCGCAGACGCATCCGCAGAGCTTCCCGGGCGACCCACACTTCTCGCCGCTCGTGGGCGCGGTGCACAACGCGGACGCACGGCTCTGGGAGGCGGGCGGCATCGCGAGCAACGGGATGGAAGAGATGGCAGAATCGGGCAGGACCGTGCCGCTCACCGAAGAGGCCAGCGCGCTCATCACGGCGGGAAGCGTCCGGGCAACCCTTCGCGGCGGTGCCATCGGTCTCTCGCCGGGTAGCGCGATGATGGATATCGAGGTCACGCAGGACCATCCGCTCATTACCCTCGTGACGATGCTCGCCCCGAGCCCCGACTGGTTTATCGGAACGGAGAGCCTGGACCTGCGCGAGGGCACCGGCTGGGTGCAGAGCCTCAGCGTCCCGATGTACGTCTGGGACGCGGGCACGGACAGCGGCCCGAATTACACCTCGCCCAACGACGACACGAGCCCTGCGGAGCCAATCGCGCGCATCGAGACCGCACCGTTCCTGGTAGGCGGTACGGTGACACCCGTCGGCACGATGACCTTTGACCTGCTGACCACGACGACGAACGAGGAAGGTCCCGAAACTGCTCTCGGGTTCCGTGTCTCGCCCAACCCGGCGCGCACGGTCGCGAGGGTGTCTGCCTCGACGGTCTCGCCGGGCGCCCAGGTGAAGGTCTTCGACGCCCTCGGGCGGCAAGTCCGCGAGGTGGTTCTCTCGGGCGCCGAGGCGGAGGTGGACGTGTCTGGGCTCGCACCGGGGATGTACACGGTCCGGCTGGTCTCTCGCGAGGGAACGGCGACCCGGTCGCTGGTGGTAGCGCGGTAGCGGACTCCCGCGCATTCTCTGAACCCCGGCCTAGCGCGCCTCAGCGTGCAACACCTGCTCTGCCCCCGATCCGAAGGCGCCGGGCACCCAGTCCCGCCCGCCTCGGGACCGAGGCAGAGGGAGTCAGCGGTCCGCGCTTGGCGGCCAAACGAGAGGCTGTAACCTTCGCGGAGGTGGGCGCGTCGTCCCGGCAGCCCGCCCCTGCCGATGCCCGCCTCCCCCTCTCCAGACGCGATCGTCCAGCACCACGCCGACCTCGTGTACCGCGTGGTGCTGAGCCTTCTCCGCGACCCGGACGAGGCCGCCGACGCCGCGCAGGAGGCGCTCGTCAAGGTGTGGAAGGGCTGCACCGGCATCCCTGCTGCGAGCCTCCGGGCCTGGTGCGCGAGGGTGGCACGCAACGCCGCGCTGGACCACCTCCGTCGTCGCAAGGTGCGCCCACAGCCCGCCAAAGAGGAACTGCCCGAGCCCACCTCGGCCTCTCCCCTCCCCGACGCCCGCGCCGAGGCGGCCGAACTCGACCGCGAGATCGACCGCGCCCTCGACACCCTCGGCGAGCCGTACCGATCCATCGTGGTCCTCCGCGAGATCGAAGGCCTCGCCTACCAGGAGGTCGCGGACACGCTCGACCTCCCGCTCAACACCATGAAGGTGTACCTCCATCGCGCCAAGCGCCGCCTTCGCGAGGCCATCGCCCAACGCGCCCCCGAACTGGTCCCATGACCTGTCCCGACCGCCCCCACGACCTCGACCTCCTCCTCGCGGGCGAGCCCGTCTCTGAGGATGTCCGCCAGCACGCCGAGACGTGCGAGGCGTGCGCCGAGGAAGTCGCTCTCGACGCTCAGATCACCGCTGCACTCGCCTCGCGGCGAACCGTCAGCGCCCCCACTGGGCTCGTGGCTGCCGCCCTCGCCGAGGCCCATCGTGGGGCTGCCGCGCCTGCCCCCTCGCATCGGCTCGCGGCCCCACGACCCGCCATCCGCGCTGCCCAGCCGCGACGCCTCCGCGTGGCAGCCTTCGCCGTCCTGGCTGCGTTCGCCCTCGCGATGGCCTGGGTCCTGCGCCCCGTCGAGACCCCTGTGGAGCAACCGCTGACTGCCGAGGCGCCCGCAGTCCAGCGTCTGACGCCCGACCTGCCCGCCTCGGTAGACCCGCCGGAGGAGCTGCAGACGCCTGACGCGGACGCTCCCCCCTCCGAGCCCGCGCCCGAGGCGGTCGCACCCGCCCCACGCCAACGCCGCGCAGTTCCTCGCGCGCCGAGGCGAGCCCAGCGCGCCGCGCCCCCTGCTCCTGAGATCGCCTCGCAGCAGGACGACCTCGCGCAGAACGACCCGGCAGAGGACGCTGAGCCCTCTCCCGAGGAGATCGCTCGCGCCGAGGCCGAACTGAAACTGGCCTTCGCTCTCGTCGGCGATGCGCAGGACCGCGCCCGCCGCGTCGTCCGCACCTCTGCCGACGCCCTCGCCCCTACGATCGACCACGCCCTCCCTTTCTAACCCCACCATGACCCGCTTCCTACTGGCCGCCCTCGCGGTCCTCCTCCCCCTCGCGCCCAGCGCGCAGATCCTCGACCCAGACCGGCTCGACGCTATGTTCGGGAGCGAGCCCACCGTCGAGGTCAACCTTCGCGGTTCTCTCCTCACCCTCGCTGCCGAGGCGGCCCGAGCCGACGACCCTGAGATCGGCCTCATGCTCGACGGCCTTCGGGGCGTTACCGTCCGCATCTACTCCGCAAGTGAGGACCACTCCCGCTTCCTCTCCCGCATGGACGAGATCGGGGACGAGTTCGAACGCGATGGGTGGCTCACGATGATCCGCGTTCGAGGCTACCGTGGCGACGCGGACGGCGACGGCGATGAGGACGAAGGAGATGTCTGGGTCTACGTCCTCGATGACGGCGAGCGCTTCGACGGCATGGCCGTCATGGCCCTCGAACCCGAGGACGACACGGCCGTCTTCGTCCACATCGACGGGACCATCGACCCTGCGGATGTGGCCCGCCTCACCAACACGTTCGGCGACGTGGACATCGATTTCGACGACGACGATGACTAGGTCCCTCCCCCTTCTTCTCATCGCGGCCCTCACGCTGTCCGGCTGTTATTCCTTCGAAATGGCGCGCGTGGGCAAGCGCGTCGGGCAAGACATCGAACGGCAGACCGGCGCCGATGTCGGCGGGGGCGTCTCGATGGGCCTCGGCCCCATCTCTCTCGCGACAGCCCAGGGCGGAGCCTGGCTGTTCGCGCCCAACTCCACCCGCGAGGCTCGGCAGATCGGGCGGCACGTCTCATCCGTCGAGTTCAGCCGTCGTTCCGTGGACGGCTTCGACGGGCGTCTCGTGGAACGCCCGGACTACCTGGAGCGCTACGAGCGCAACGGCTGGTACCCGTTCGTGACCGTGCGCGACAGCGCCTCGGCCGTCTGGGTCTTCGTGCGCGAACGCGGGCGTGAGCAGCGTATCACCAACCTGCTCGCTATCGTGCTCGCCGAGGACGAACTCGTGCTCACCAAAGTCAGCGGCAACCTCTCCGCCATGATCCGCGAGGCTATCTCCATCGGCTCCGATGGCGATCTCTTCGGGGAGGACCTCTTCGGCGGCGCCTTCGAGGAAGCTGGCATCTTTGGGTCCGAGGACGACGATCCAGAGAACGACGAGAACGGCGTCGACGCCACCCCGTAGCCTACGCTCGGCAGGTGCGCCGTATCGCCTGTCGGGCCGCTAGCTTTCGGGATGCCGACGGTCGCCGCCCTACTCCTACTCGCCGCCCTCCAGGCACCCTCGGAGGACCTCCGTCAGCGCGCGGCGAGCCTCGCTGCCGAAGCGGACACACTGGGCGCCGTCGCGACTCTGGACGTAGCGACCTCCGGCAAGTGGACGAGCCCGGATGCACTGCTGACCCTCGGGCAGTTCCACCTCTCGCGAGGCGAGGCCGGACCCGCCGTCCTCGCGCTGGAGCGGGCCTCCCGACTGGCCCCCTCGGATCCCGAGATTGCCTCGGCGCGACGAGAAGCCTACGGGTTAGCAGGGCAGGTCGCGCCTACCGTTGCCCCGCCGTTCGTGGCAAGCCGGACCGTGGTCCGTTGGATCGGGGCAGGTGCGCTGGTCGCCCTCACACTGCTTCTGTACTTCTCCACGCTGGCACTCGCTGTTCTGTGGTGGAAGCACAGGGATCGCCGCCTCGGCAGTGGCGCGGTCGCCCTTGGCCTGCTCGCGCTCGCGGCGCTCGCCCTCTCTAGCCTGGCGCTCTGGGACGCCGGTGCGCCCCAGGGCGTCGCGATGGCGGAAACCGAGATCCGTGTCCGCCCGACGCCCGAGGCGGGGGTAGTCGGACGACTCCGCGAAGGGGAGATGCTGATGACGGAGGACGCGGACGGTGGCTGGCGCCAGGTGCAAGTCGGAGAGATCGAGGGGTGGGTGCCCGCACGTTCCGTGGAGCGGCTGTAGCGGGAGGACCTCTACACCTCGCGAGGACGGCATTCGTCGTCTCACGGGGGCTATCCTCAATCGTGAGGGAACGCTTTCCTGCCCTCAGTGCGCGATGAAGCGTCGCGGCACGGGTCCCGCCCGGTTTTTCGGTGTCAGCCCGCCCGAACGCCCGCTCGAGGCCTCGTGCTCCAGCACGGCCTCCCTGACCCCTTCCCCCATGATCACTCGCTTCACCACCGCCCTGTGCCTCGCGCTCGTCCTCGCGGCAGGCACCGCCACGGCTCAGGTCGTCGGCACGTACTACGACACAGACCCTGACGGCCCAGGAGTCCGCTTCGGAATCGGAGGCGGCGTCTCCGTCTACAACGGCCCCAACATTCTGTACCCGCTGAGCGGGATCGAGCAGGAAGACATCACGGAGACCAACCCTGCCGTGACAGGCTTCGTCGAGTTCCCGCTCGGGAGCGACCAGCTCTACGGCCGCCTTCTGGCGGGCATCCTCAACATCGGCGCCGATGACGACACGGAGATCGCCCGGCGAGGCGGCAACCCGTTCCTCACCAACGAGCAGTTGCTCGTGGAGGGCAACCTGCTCTACAACCTGACCTCGCCTCGAACCTCCAGCGTGGTCCCGTACGTCTTCGCCGGCCTCGGTGCCCTCATCGCAGACCCGTTCGGCAATGACGACGTGGCCGATGCTCTGGACCGAGACCGTGTGCTCTACGTTCTCCCGGTCGGCATTGGGTTGGATCTCCCGCTCTCACGCACCCTCGGTCTTTTCGGCGAGGCCAGCTACCGCTTCCCGCTCAACAGCGTCGGCGATTCGCGCGGGTTCTCCAGCGCGGACTTCGGTCCCGAGCACGACGACATCAAGTCCTGCGACGAAGACCCGACCCAGGAGAAGTGCAAGAAGCTGTGCGACAAAGACCCGGCGCTCCCCTTCTGTGAGGACAGCCCCGAGCCTCCGGGTAACGGCGGCGGGAGCATCTTCGATACCAACTTCGGCTCGGCCCTCTTCACAGGCGGCCTTCGTCTCGGCCTCGGCGGCGGCGGCGGCGCTCGCATCCCCCCACCCCCCGTCATCCCACCGCGCCCGCCAATGGATCCCGTCTCGCCGGTCGATCCTGAGCCGCCCGTGCGTCCGCCCCAGGTCTGTGACCTCGTGGACCTCAACAGCATCCTCTTCGAGTATGGCTCCTCGACGCTGAGTGCAGATGCGCGACGCAAGCTGGACGAGAACGTGGAACTGCTTCTCGACAACCCGAACTGCTGCCTCTTCATTGACGGCTTCACGGACGCCTCCGAGCATGACCGCTACGGGATGGGCCTCGCAGGTCGCCGCGCACAGGCCGTCTACGACTACTACCTCGCGCGAGGTGTCGCGGCGAGCCGGATGCAGATCCGTAACCGCGGAGTCGCTACGCCCTCCTGCGACAAGGAGGACCCGGGCATCGGATGCGAGCGCAACCGCGTCGTCCGCTCCATCCCGATGGACTGCGAGCGGTTCGAGATGCTCCTCGACAACCCGAACGCCGATTGATCCGGGTAGCGCGGGCGTTCTCGCGAGGCGAGGGCCCGGCCCCAGTCGAAGCCGTTCGACGGCAGAGCCACGCTTCGCGCCGCGCGACGGCCTCATCCTCCGGGATGGGGCCGTCTCCGTTTGCCTCGATGACGGCGTGGAGTTGAGAAAACCGCTCCAGGCGGATAGCTTGGTCACGAGGCCCACTGCCTCGGCCTTCCCCGGCCCACCACTCGCTCCCATGCCTCCAGCCGGAGACGTAACGGCCCTACTGGCCGAGTCCAAGGACGGCGACACCTCCGCCGCCGACCGCCTCCTCGCGGCCGTCTACGACGAGCTTCACCGGCTCGCGCAGATCCACCGCTCCCGCTCGCGCAAAGACGCGACGCTCAACACGACCGCCTTGGTCCATGAGGCGTACCTCAAGCTGATCGACGGCGACCGGCTCCCCTTCGACGGTCGGGCTCACTTTTTCGCCGCCGCCGCCCGGGCCATGCGGCAGGTCATCGTGGACGACGCACGCAAGCGCAACCGAGTCAAGCGTGGTGGAGGCGACCGACCGACCTCTCTAGATCGCGTCGGGGAGCCGATGGCTGACGAGCCTGCGACCGAGATCCTCGCCCTGGACGAAGCCCTCAAACGCTTCGAAGCGCTCGACCCTCGCGCTGCGCGCGTCGTGGAGTGCCGCTACTTCGCAGGCCTGACCGTCGAAGAGACCGCCGAGGCCCTCAGCATCTCTCCCACGACCGTCAAGCGCGAGTGGGCGGCGGCACGAGCCTGGCTCTACCGTGCCCTCGCCGAGGGCTCCTGACCCCTCGCGCCGCGCCGCGACGTATGACTGGGCGTCCCCCCGTGTGCCATGGACCCCGCCTGGACAGAGATCAAGGCCGGGCTGGCAGAGGCGCTAGACCGCCCGCCGCCCGACCGCGCTGCTTACCTCGACACGCTGGACCCGGCCGTCCGAGCCGAGGTCCAGGCCTTGCTGCGCGAAGAGCAGTCGGACGGACTACTGGAGCGTCCGCTCACGACGGGTGCTTTTGTGGGAGGCCTCGCGCACGAACTGGAGGACGAGCCCGGACCGCTCGAAGGCCATCGAGTAGGCCCCTATCTCGTGCAGGAACGGGTCGGCCTCGGGGGAATGGGCGACGTGTACCGCGCCCGTCGCGCCGACGGCCTCTTCGACCGCGAGGTAGCACTGAAAGTGGTCCGCAGCGGAGCCGACACCGAGGCCGTGCTCCAGAGGTTCGCGGCAGAGAGGCTGATCCTCGGTCGCCTCCGCCATCCGGGGATCGCGAGACTGCTAGACGCTGGGATCGAGGACGACCGTCCCTGGCTCGCGATGGACTTCGTGGAGGGCCAGCCCATCACCGAGGGCACGACCGCTCTCACCATCCGTGAGCGCGTCGAGTTGCTCGTCGGCGTCGCCGAGGCGGTCCATACCGCGCACCAGTCGCTCGTGGTCCACCGTGATCTCAAACCGTCCAACGTCCTCGTATCGCGTGATTCCAGCGGGCGGCCTCGCGCGATGCTCCTGGATTTCGGGATCGCGAAGATCCTCGACCCCGAGACCGACCCCGACCTGACAGTCGTGGACGGGCGACGGCCGATGACACGGACCTACGCCGCCCCGGAGCAGGTGCGGGGAGAGCCGCCTACGACCGCTACGGACGTGTACGGCCTCGGGCTCCTCCTTTACGAGGTGCTCTCCAGCACGCGCCCGTTCCCCGACGAGGGGTCCCGGACACAGTTGGAGGGTGCGATTCTGAACGACGACCCACCGCCCCCCAGCACGGCCGCCCCGCTCGACCGTGATCTCGACACGATCTGCCTCAAGGCCCTACGAAAAGAGCCCACTGAGCGGTACGCCTCCGCCGAGGCCTTCGCGACCGACCTCCGGCGCTGGCTCGCCGACGAGCCTATCACAGCGCGCCCTCCCTCGGCACGATACCGCACGCGCAAGTTCATCTCTCGCCATCGCGTCGGCGTTGCGGCCGCACTCGGGGCCGTCATCGTCGGGATCGGACTGACCGCGGTGTACGCGACGAGTCTCGCCCGCGAAAGGGACCGGGCGCGTACCGAGGCGGAGTCCGCTGCACAGGTGGCCGAGCTCATGACGGAGATGTTCGACCGCGATCCGTTCGCAGGCGACGCGGAGCGGCTCGACTCGATGACCGTCCGCACCTTCCTCGTGCAGCGCGGCGCGGAGGCTGTGGATGGCCTCGCGGACCAGCCAGTCCTCCAGGCTCGGATGGCAACCCTTCTCAGCCACCTCTACGGCCAACTCGGCGACTACGACCGGGCCTTTACCTACGCCGAGCGTTCCGTCGCGCTCCACGACTCGCTCCGCCTCGCGACCGCTCAGACAGGAGAAGCTCACTCCGCTCTCGGCAACGCGTACAACTTCCGGGGCGAATACGCGGAGGCCGAGGCTCAGTACCGGCGCGCTCTCGCCCTTGCGGAGGTCACGCATGAGACGGGTCACCCCAACATCGCACAGGCGGTCAACAACCTCGCCTACGTCCTGCCGGACGTGGATCGGGAAAACGCGATCATTGAAGCCATCTCACTGGGCCGCAGGGCCTTAAGCCTGTACATCAACGCTTTCGGCGAGGACCATCTCGACGTGGCGCAAGCACACAACAATCTCGGCGCCTACCTCTACTCGAACGACCAGAACGAGGAGGCAGCGACGCACTACGCGCGGGCGCTCGCAATCCGTGAGGAGTCCCTCGGCGATCATCCGCTCGTTGCCAACACCCAGTCCAACCTCGCGAACCTCCTCCACGAACAGGGCGACGCCGAGGGCGCCATCCCGCTGTTCGAGGCCGCCATCCAGACCTATCGCGAACTACTCGGCGCCGAGCACCCGTCCGTCTCCACAGCGCTGTACGGGATGGGCGAAGCACTCGAAGACCTCGGGCGGTTGAGCGACGCCGAGGCCGCTCTTCTCGGCTCTCTCGCTATCGACCGCGCGACGCTGCCCGCCGGGCATCCCTACATCGCGGACGGGCTCGTCTCCATCGGACAGCTCCGGCTGAAAGCGGGGCGGTTCTCCGAAGCCGAGGTGCCGCTTCGCGAGGCGGTTGCCATCCATCGGCAGCGGGAAGGGTACGAGAACGACCGCGCGACGGCGGAAACCGCGCTCGGCAAGTGTCTCCTCGAACTAGGCCGACGTGGCGAAGCGATCCCGTTTTTCCGTGCTGCTCTCCCCCACCTGGAAGGGGAAGAACAAATGGAGGTGCGCAGCCTCCTGGCACGCCTCGACGCATGATCGGGGCGACTCACTGGACCATCACCAAAGCACACCTAGCCGAGGTGCTGGCTGCGCCGGAATCGGAACGGGACGACCTCATCAGAGGACTGGACGCATCGATCCGGCGCGAGGTCGAAAGCCTACTCGGCGCACACTCGACGAGTACTGGCCTTCTGGATTCGCCTGCTACTCGTGCCATTGAGGCTGTCCGGGAGATCGCCGAGACGGTCGGGGAGCGAGATCCCCTGCTCGATCAGCACGTGGGACCATGGCGAGTCCGCGCGAGGCTAGGCCAGGGCACGACAGGTACCGTCTACCGCGCTGAACGGGAGGATGGTCCCGTTGATGGACTCGTCGGACGAACGGTCGCGCTGAAGGTGATACGTGCGGAACTCACGACGGGCCCCGCCGGTGACGAGGCCCACGGGTGCTTCCATGCCGAACGCCATCTCCTGGCTGGACTGGATCATCCCGGTATCGCTCGCCTCTTCGGCGAGGGCACACTGGATGACGGTCGCCTCTGGCTCGCGATGGAGTTCGTGGAAGGCGACACGATCACAGCGTGGGCGAACCGACACGCCCTCGATCTGCAGGACCGCATCCAACTGTTCCTGGGCGCTCTGGACGCGCTCGCGCACGCACACCGGCACCTCCTGATCCATCGCGACCTGAAACCGCCCCACATCGTCGTGGAGCCTGGCGAGGCAGGCCGACCTCGTGTCTGCGTGCTCGATTTCGGGGTCGCGGCCGCACTGGACACGGCAGCCCTGAGTGGGTCGCGGCCACACACCACACGGTATGCAGCACCAGAGCAATTCCTCGGTGAGCCGCTGACAGCCTCTGCGGATGTCTTCGCGCTAGGGCTGGTCTTGTGGGAGTTACTGGCAGGCCGCGCTCCGAGGCGCGACGACCACGGCATCGTGCTGGAATCCCTCTCCTCCGCAGCGCCCCGAGGAGACGAGAGCGCCCTTCGGGACGACCTCGACGCGCTCATGGCGCGAGCCCTCGCGCCTTCACCGGCCGACCGGTACACCACGGCCGGATCATTCGCCACGGCCCTGAGAGACCTCGGACACGTGGCGCGCCAAGATCGTCCGCGGAGCTACATGGAGAGGTTCTATCCACGCGGCTACACGCTCCGATAGCGTCTCCTCGGCTGAGATCGCGGGGCCACCGCCTAGAGGCCATCGGTTTCCTCCAGGCTCTCGCGAGCGACCTGAAGGACGAGTACGGCCACTACACCGAGGGCCACTAGCCTCCTCAACCGTCGTTTCCGGGAGAACACGTCGGGACCACGTACCCACTCGTCTCGACGGGCCGGATTCGTCGCCATCAGGGCCGCCTCGGGGAGTCGGAGGGGGAACTCAGTGAAGCGCCGGCGATGCGAAGGCGCGGGACAGGGCACCAACTCGTAACCGGTGAGCCCCGTCTCCCTCCTACCCCTCGGCGGATGTGCCGAGGCGGCGACACCTGCCTCAAGCCACGGGTCTCCTGGACTGGCCTGGCGATGTAAACCGGCCATACGCCACCGGACCCTTTCTCGAACTATCGACGCTGACGGGAGACCTAGACTCCGGGTCTGTTAGTCGATCCCGTCCGAGAAATCGGTCACGCCCATCGCATCAGCCGCCTGTTCGAGACCCGAGTCCTGTGGCGCGGCCGCGTCGTGCGGAAGAGAGCCACGCGGACTGCGCAGGTAGACGAAGGGAGTGTAGTGGAGGAAGTTCGAGACCCGCGCCGTGTAGACATCGGCACTGGCTTCGAGTTGGGAAGCGAGGAGGCTCTTGTCGTTCCCCGCCCGAAGCGTCGGCCCCCAGTTCTCGTTGACGAGGCGGCTGGACGCCGCCGCAAGAGGCGTGATTTGCTGGTCTAGGTCAACGAGGATCTGGCGGACGCGCTGGAACTCGGTCTCGAGGGCGTCTGGGTCGCGTCCGGTCTGGGGGCCGTAGCCCTCCGCATTGCGCTGCTTTTCCAACCGGATCGCGGAGGCGTAGGCTTCCAACCGTTCCTTTCGCGCCATCATCACGCGGAGGCGCTCCTGGTCCGGCTCGAACAGTTGCATCGCTTCGATCTCGTCCTCCAGCGACCGAAGCACCAGAGCAGTTCGCCACCGGTTGAGCTGCTTGCTCACCTTGACGTCAGACCAGATGTGGTCGCCGACGTACAGAATCTGATCGCCTCGGAGACCGAGGCTGGCCTCCACGAGCGCCGCGTGCCCACCGACGTAGGCACGTCCCGTTTCCAGCGTTCCGTTGGTCGGCCGCAGCGTCCCCTCTGGGCTGATCACTTCGAACGCGGGCGCCGTTTCATCGAAGAACGCAGGCTTTCTCGCACCGACGATCGCGAGGTCGAAGAGGTCGCGCCAGGTCATCTCGCCTGGTAAGTGCGGATCGAAGGCGTACTCCAGGAGTGGGGCGGCGTAGTCCCAGTCGGAGTTCGTGATCAGAAGCACCTTCTTCCCCGCCTGCTTCTGATCCAGCAGCGCGAGGGGAACCTCGGGGTCGTCATCCACGAACCGGGCCGGGTCGTCGAGGATCTCAGCCTTCAACAGCCCTTCGATGTGCGCCGCGTCGAGCGTCTGGCGCACAACACGATAGAGGTCATCGTAGCCGAGTTGCTCAGGCAGTCTCTGGGCATCCAGTAGGTCCACGAGTTGGAGGTAGATCCCGGCCTCAGAGATCGAGAAAAGCGTATTCATGAACCGCCAGCGGCGGTCGTGGAGGTCTACTAGCGTCCGGCGATAGACACGTCGCATCTCCTGAAACGGCAACTCGCGCGTGCCATGGAAGGCTCGCTTGACGTATCCGAAACGATTGACCTTGACCACGTTGCCCGTCTCCGTATCCACGACGAGCCCCTGGATTACGAGGGCCGGATCGAAGACGAGGTGGTCCACGGGCCAGCCTCGTGCCGCGAGCCCCTGACGTACGTGGGCATAGGCCCGTTCTTCCCACAACTCGACGTGGTAGTGCACGAGCGTGTAGTCCATGTCGTACCCGACGGCCCGGATGTTCCGCAGGTTGAGGGTGCGATTGCAGAACAGACCGCGTGGGTGGTCGAAGGCGTCGGGGACACCGGGCTGGCCGTTTGCGCCAGCGCGTGGAGTGGCTTCCATTAGGATGTAGTAGTCCGCCGTCCTAACGCGAGGAGCCGGTCCGAGGTCTCCTGGGTCTCAGAATCTTGATCTCCTCGCGCGTCTGCATGCACGCGAGGAGGCCGTCTCCTTAGACCCGGACAGGCACAGACCGTCCCGTCTCGTCGAACACCACGAGTTGTGGCTGGAGGCGAGGATCGTCCGCCTCGGGGTCGCCGAGGGCGAGGACGACCACCGACTGCCCTCCCCTGCGGCTCAACTCCACGCGTCGTTCCACCTCTGCTTCGTCCACTCGTAGCGCGAGGCGGGTATCTCGGGCGTCGAGGGAGGACGGCGGCGCTCCCGAGCCCGCCCGGAGGCGTCGCGCAAGAATCTCGCGATCCGCCCGACGGAAGCGCTCGGCCAGTTCCAGATCTCGGGTCACGCTCAGGCCGTTGATCACTCTCGTCCGTACTCGGTCCTCGGACACCACGAGCCTCTCCTGTACATCCAGGATCAGATTTAGCTCTCCCGTCTCGCGTCGCGTCAGAACCGCGATCAGGTCGGTCCCGGACGGAACGTCGAGGGCACCGTCGAACACCTCGTTCCCGTTCACATCTATCACAAGGAGCCGACGCGTTCCGGCCTGGACGGGGACCAGTGGCGAGGACGACCGGAATGCGAACGGACGCCCGGCGCCCTCCGAGTTGGGCACCTTTGCATCGTCCAACAGCAGCCGGACCGGGCCTCCGTCTGGCACGCCGTGGATGAACTGGAACCGAGACTCCCCCCCACTGGCCTCTGCGCTGAGCGGGACTCGGAGTCCCGGATCGTTGGTGGCGTTGCTCTCAATGAACAGCTCGCCGTCGAACTGATCGCCATTGGAGGTGAACGTGACGGTGACCTGCCGCGATTCTCCCGGATCTAAGGGAAACCGCCTCTCGTCCTTGACCGCGAACACGTCCGGTTCAGTCTTGAACCTCTCGATACTCAGCGTCTCATCGCCAGTGTTGCGAATGACGAGCGGAGACTCTGCCGTCTCTCCCCACCGGATGAATCCGGGGAAGCGTGCCACGGCGGGGTCGGTCGCGATTCTTGGGCCGGTCCTCTCGCGTTCCTCCACGAGCCAGAACCACATCTCGAGGTCACTGCCCCGCCGTCCGTCACCTGTCGGAAGGACGACATCGGTGCCCTGGTCTGACGACCGGGGGATTCCGAACGCCTCCCCGTCGAGATAGACTCGGTGTTTCTCTTCCCCCGGCGTCCAAATCTTGTCCCCCTTCAACGTCACGGAGCAGAGCAGGCGATCCGCCACCTCCATCTCACGTAATCCCGCGACGGGGTTGCGCTTCAGCCACTCTCGAACGATTGATGCCGGCTGCCACAGGAGTCGGTTCTCAAGAGCCTCGATCCGGCCATCGAGGCGGATGGGCCGGGTGCCAAATGGCGAAAGATCCCACAGGCTTCGCTCGGCCTCGTCGAGCGGGTACGGGAGGTGGACGGTCAGCGTGCAAACGGGCTTGGCAATCGGGAACTCGGATGCGTCACCGGGGCCTCCTTCGATAGCCTCAGCGGCGATCTCCGCGTCGAAGCCGAATACCAACCCAGACCCTACGTCGCTGTAGTCTGCAAGCCCGTCGTTCCGTAGCACCGCTCCGGTTTTCCAGTTCACCTCCATGACATGGAAGCCTGGATCGGCCTCTGCGGGACCGCCGATCTGCGCCGCGAACCGAACCGGTAGGTGGACCGTGCTTCGGGAGTCTGGACCGAGGAGGACCGCCTCGGCGCGATGCTGGTCGCCCGTGCCAAGCGTCCACTCCACAGAGGCCGTGCCATCGCGGGTGGTCGGGACCACGACCTCCCGTGGTTGACCGTTGAGGCGTCCGCCTCCCTCCGTGAGAATCCGAAACCGGACCCGTTCGCCTGCTACCGGTGCGGATCCTCGCGAGACCCCTACCTGGAGCGGATACGAGAGCGCTTCGCCTGCCGCACCATGCTGCCCGTCTCCACCGACGTAGTCCAGCACGAGGTCTTCCGTTTGTGCAGAGAACTGGATGGGCAAATGGACAGCGTCTCCCGCAGCGTCTAGCAGGACAGCCTCCACCTGTTGATGCGCTTCGTTGCCAAGACGCCATCGGACGGACGTCAACCCATCGGCATCCGTCGGACTCGCGGCGCCAATGCTCCCCCCGCCACTCAACACCCGGAACTCGACGGTAGCTCCCTCCACAGGATAGGACCCGTTCGCGACCCCGACCTGCAACGGGATGTCCAGCGTCTCGCCCGGCACCCCTTCCTGACCGTCCCCTCCGACATAGGACAGGCGAGTCAACCCCGTGACGGGAGGGAACAGCCAACGGCAATCCGAAAGGCGTTCCGGCTCCCATCCGTCACCTCGCGTCACCAGGCCGAGGCGGCAGTACCGGTGGCGGATTCCCTCGGCGGGAGCCCAACCGTCGTTCTTCTTCGTCCACTCGATGGTCCCCGTGTTGGTACGCGCCGGAATGGTCCAGTAGTCGCCTGTTCGGTACGTGCGGGAGAGCGTCCGCGAGTCCCCTCGGAGCTCGACCTGAACGCCGTCTTCAAGAGGCTCCACGCTGCTTGATCCAGAAAACACGCCGTTCCAACGGCGCACCTTCGGCGCGAGAGTAGCGTCTTCAGGGTCGATGGAGCCCAGGTCGAAGGTGCCGGTGGCCGCGATCATCGTGGAGGGATCCACAGTTATGGCACTTCCCTCCACGGAGATCACCTGGACGAGGCTTCCCGGGAGGCCGTGCAGCTCTCTCGCGTCGTTGGTCACCTCCGCCCAATCGCCAGGCGCGAAGCGTAGCACGGCGTCCCGGCCTGGGCTGCTGAGCGTCCAACGGGTCCCATCCGGGCTCTGTTCGAGGAGACGGGCGAGGATGGTGCCATTGTCGCGGTCCCACTTGAAGGACGCGTCGCGACGGCTCCCTCCCGCGTGGACTTCCACGCGGTACAGCTGATTTTCAAGGCGGCGATACCCCGCACCTGGCGGCACGATGCACGGATCGCTGGAGCGGTCGGCCGTGTTCGTGCTCGCTCGCAACTGCCCCGTGCTCGGCGCGATGAGCGCGTCCCACGATGGGACCGGCCCGGCGCAGTTGAACAGGTCTTCCTCTGTCTCAGAATCGTCCGGTAAGGCGTGGAGCTTGACCTGCCACACGACCTGAGTTCGCGTGGCGGTGTCAGGTCCTCCGAGGGCGACCTCGCGAATGCCTGGAACTTCCAGGGCGGTCCGGTGCCACTCCCACACGTCGAGGTAGACGAGGTAGCGTCCGGTCCCAGGGTCTACGAGAGCATCGCCGAGGCCGAGCGCCTCGCGTACCGCGTCGCTCAGGGGCAAAAAGGGCTGCTCCCGATACGTCGCCTCCGCCCTGTTCTCCACGAGCAGGCCGTCCACGTAGTACCTCCCCATTCCCACCCGGAGGTCCCCTCCATCGAGAACGAGCGCAAAGCCCGCATCGTGGATCGGGCCACCGCAACCACCGATGAGATCGGCCGCCTCGGTCTCGGCGCGGTAGAAGACGATGTCGAGCTGTTCGTTCGCGTCTGCGTCAGTCTGGACTCGGCCTTGCTGGAGCGAGACGCGCTTGAACTGGCGCGAGGGATCGAAGGAGGAGCGGGAGAAGTCGGCTTTCATCGGAGGGACCGGGATCAAGTCACGAAGAGGACGCCCGCTTCGAGGCCGAACCGGAGGTAGTCCTCCAGACCGGCGTTGAGGTTGGCGAGGCGTTGGGGCTGTTTGAGATGACTCCAGACCCCCATCTCGGAGCCATCCTCGGCGCCCGTGCGGATCTCACCAGCGCATCGTTCCGCGAGCTGCGCGAGGGCGGGCTCGCCGTAGCGAACAGCCGTGAAGGAGGGGCGAAGCCGCCCGAGGATGCGCGTGCGCTCCACGAGGGGTAGGCTCTCGTTTGGACCGAGGCGGAGGGCCTCGGCCCGCTTTCGGAGCGCGAGATCTGGCTGGCAGCGGAATCGGCGGGGCGTGCGCGATCCAGACGGCACGTAGCTAAACCGGACGCATCCACTCTGGAGACGCTCCACGATGACAGGCTCAGTGAAGAGAGTCTCTGAGCCGAGCGAGATCTCACGGACGTGGACCCTCCCAAACAGTGTGCATCGCTCGATGCTCGCGGGTGGTCCCGGTCGGTCTGGCGTCTCCGCCAGGGCATACCCTCGTCCCTGGACGACGGTGTCTCGCAAGCGGATACCACCGATGGTCTCCGGCGCCGATATGCGCCCGCAGAGGCTGTGATCGATGTCGAGGACGAGCTCGCGGTTTGCCGAGGCAGACCCGCCGACCGTGACGCCACGGGGCGACGTCGCTTCCTGTAGGCCGACGGTACAATGGGCCACCCGGAGCCCGCCGAGAGAGGCGCTCTCGCTGCTCCCGATCACGCGAACCTCTCCCTCGATGAGGAACCCATCGAGCGCGAGGACACCCGGAGTGGTACTCGTCGGCGGAGCAATCCCTTCGACCACTACATCCGTGAGGAGATGGGCGCGGCGCTCTGTCAGGCGAGGCGTGCCATCGTCCGCACGGGTCCCGGCTGCGATCACGAGGCGGCTTCCCTCAGGGATGCGGATCCGGTTCGGCCCGACGAGACTCTCCGCATACGTAGAGCCATCCTCGACCGTAATGACGCCGACAGCCCCGGCGGGCTGGGTGTGCCAGCCTCGGGCAGAGTGGTGGAGGGCCTCCTCCAGCGAGCCAAACCGGTTCTCCGCCTCGATGACCTCTGGCACCGATAGCCAGCCCGCCGCCTTGGAGACCCGTGCGGACCACGTGGGGCCCTGTGGGAGCGCGTCCGCCAACGACGCCTGCCGGTCGTACGGCCCCCCTCCCACGTCGCCAGGAAAGCCGTACGCGTGCCCAACCTCCACCCGAGAGGGACCGGGTGGGCCCCCGAGCGTCACGAGGCGGCCCAAGACAGGGTCTATCGAGACACGAGTCTGCATGGTCTCGCCGTCTCGGTCGGTGATGGCCTCTGAGCCTGGGACGGTCCAGTTTGAGAGGTCGCAGATGAGGATCTGCTCAGGACGCAGCACCTCGCCATCGAGGACGACGCCGACAACGGACGCGAGCGAGTGGCCCCTACTCTGCTCCTCGCTTCCGAAATAGACCGGATCGGGGGCCACTTCAGCCCGGAAGGCCTCTCGCCTCGCGACCAGCTCCTCGTACAGAGGTCGGCGTCGCAGCGGCGCAGGCACGTTGACCTCCTCTGCCAGGTGGGTGATCTCTGTCTCGGTCTGCGGCTCGTTGAAGAGCGGCGCATCAAGACCGTACGGGTGAAGCCAGTACCGGCCATCGGGCGGATCCGTCACCGGGCGGGCTTCGGTGGCCTCCAGCGGGTAGGCCTGAAGCCGCCAGAGGAAGACCCCGACGTTGGGGATGTTGTGGAGACCGCGCCCGCTCGCGATCCGGCGCACGTCGGCCGTGTGCGCGACGGTATCGAACGGCGTGTCGATTCGGTCGAGGACGTCGGACCTGCGAAGGTCCGGCGCGCGATGGTTGTGGAGGCGTGGGTGGTTGATGTGCTGGGTCGTGGCGACGTGTTCAAAGAACTCGACCGCGCGGGCAGGCCAGCCAGTCGTGTCGCGAGCGAGCTGCTCCAGCATGGTCGCCGTTCCCTTCCGCCGTCGGTACGCGAGGGCATTCGCGACGCGAGACCGTTGACTGAAGCCCACGACCTCGCCGAGGCCGTGGAGGTTGCGCACACCCAGGAGATCGCCGAGGTAGGGCACCGCCCACTCGTCGCAGGTCTCGATAAAGGCGTTGTCGTACAGCCGCTCGATGTCCCGTTCGAGGAGACGCCCCTGCTCCGCGAGCACCATCATGAGAGCCCGGAGCGGACCGTTCTCTCCATCGCGGTTGCGATAGATCGCCGGGAGCAGGTCGAACAGAGCGTCCGGGGTCAGGCGAGTCATGGCGCGATGGCTGAGAGCACGATGTGCGCGGGATCAATGGTGAGCAGTTGAGCCCTCTGGATGTCCGCTGTGCCCACCGAGGCGGCGCTCGTTGAGGGGCCCAGCTGCCGAGCAGGGTTGGAGACGAGCCAGGGATTCGCGAAGGGATCCTGTCCACCGAGGGACCTCAAGTCCACGTAAACGACGCCCCCGACTGCCTGCATCGTGGCGAGCACTTCGGCGGTGCTGACGCCCTGCGCGAAGTCACGAGCTTCGAAGGCGAACGCCTCCGCCAGCGCCGCTTCAACGGCGACCAGCACATCGCCGGAGAGAAAGGCCGGATCCACCGCGACGGTCGCTTCGAGCCCGAAGGAGATTGCCTCGTGAGGCGCCACGACGATCTCAGCGTGCACGTGCCGGGCCGCGTCCAGCGACGCACGCAACCCGCTGAACAGGTCGGAGTCCGGGCTCACAACGGCCCCTTGCATTCCCGTGATCGTCAAGTGCACGATCTCGCGCTCACCACTCCAGAGCACAGACGCCTTGGCCTTTCCGATGCCCGCGTACGCGCGCGCGAAGTCTTCCACGTCTTGCACGGAGACGATGCGGTCGAGCGTCAGAACAGTGAGTGGCGCGTTCCGGCGTGCATCCTCTAAGCGCTCAGGGGCTGCAGCGTCACGTGGCGCCTCTGGATTTAGGGCATCCTTGACCCCCAGCGGACGGGTCATCAGGAGCCGGACTTGTCCGGCGTTCACCAGCCCTTCCATCCCGATACTGTGACGATAGCTCGCGGTCACATTCTCACTACCTGTGGGAAGGCGAGCACCGTGGATACCGTCCCCAAACTGAACCGTTACAGTGCCGTCGTCCGCGAGGCGCGTGACATAGACGCGAGCGTCTGCGGGCTGTTCGTAGAGCGAGGGCACCTCGTCCCATCTCACGTTTCCGACACGCACCACTAGCGAGCTAGCGGCCCCACTCGCGGTACCGGACGCTGTGTAGGTCAGGGGGGCGTTTTTCAAGGCAAAGCTCTGGAAGGAAACAGAACCGTCCCCACTGCCAAGTACCTCGTGTGCCACAGCTTTGCCGTGCGTCGCCCGAGCCACGTTAGCGTTCAGCCGAGCCCCGATGACCTCGCGGTCCCTATCGTCCTCTCGCGCGTAGCGATGAGAGAGAGGCCGAGCGAATGTGAGGCGCATCCGACCGCCCACCCTCTGCATGCGGTCGAGGGTGGCGACCTCGGCGACCGTCTCGCCCGTATCGAGATCTGTCCCAGAGATCGCCAGGAGTTGACCCGGCGAGAGTTCCGTGACAGAGTCCGCGAGCGTAACCGTCGCGCCCTCTACCGGGGTTGTAAGCGGGGCCTCCGCACGCTCCAGTGCATCAGAGACGGCGTAGACCACTGTTTCGCGAAGGCGATCACCGAAGCGGAGGTGGAGGTCTTCGCCATCGAGCCTGAGCCGGGTCGTCTTGGACGCGAGCGTAAAGCCGGTGCGCGCGTCCTCGAACACGTCCTCCACGCGATAGACCTCCGAATAACCGGGATGCGCGAGTACCACCCAACTGCCCGGTACGATCTCGGGGTACAGAGCGTCGAGGAAGACGGTGCCCTCGGTGAACGCGCCGCCGTCTAGCGCGAGGACGCCTGGGATCGTCAGTTTCCCATTCCAGGGCTTGGTCGGCAAGATGGGATCGCCGTTGGTCCGGGTTCCGGTCTTGTACCCCGCCTGTACACTCTCCGGCATCGCGCGCCAGTCCGGGGCATTCGCACCGAACAGGGCGGCGCGCTGCCGGAGGACGTAGACCGTCGGGTCGTTGGATGGGAGGACGGGAGGCCGAACCGAGCCCAAGGCGCGCTCAAAGACGACGCGCGTGAGTACACGCGCACGGTCTAGGTGCACCTCGCGAACGGGACGGAAGTCCCACCGCTCGCTACCCGAGTCTGCCTCGCGCTCGCTCCCAACGAGGAGTATCCCGTCGCCTGGGCGCAGGTTGAGACCGACGCCTTTCAGCCAGATCTCCTGGGTGCCCCGCCGGATCGGGACCGGCACCCGGCTCTGAGGCCGCATCGCCTGCCACTCCGGTCGCGCGGTGATCTCCTCGATGGTCTCGTACGTCTGCGGCACCTCGTCCTGCCCGGGCACGCTTTGGGCCTGCGTCCCGATGGGAATCCGGGCAGCGTCCGGCACGCCGGGTCCGGTTTGCAGTGTGAAAGCGAGCGTCGTGCTGGCCGCGACGCCGGGCGAGAGTTCGTAGCCGATCCGTCGCGCCAGTTGAAGAACCGAGAATCGCTCCGTAGCCGTCCGGAGGTAGTGCTCGTTCGCGATTCGCTCCTGGTAGAACGAGAGCACATCGAGGACCATACTCCACGCGTCCACGAGGGCGAGCGTGGGATCGGAGCTGTCACGCGTGGTGAGAGCCGCGAGGCCGGGCTGCTCGGTAATCGCGGCCTGCATGGAGGCATTGAACCGGCCGTGCGTGCCGACGCGGTACGCCAGCGCCGAGAGGCCCGGACGGTTCTCGATGGACATCGGGGTGTGGCGCTCGATGCCCGTGGTGCAGCCGCAGGTAGAGAGAGAGTCGTTCATAGGCCTCCCGTAAGGTCAAAATCGAGCCGTCCGTTGCCGGGTCGGCTGGGATCATTGTCGAGGCGGGCGACCTCGAGCGAAGCGATGCGGAGGACGCCCGCCTCGATCTCGCCGTGGTCCGGCTCGCCCAAGCGCCGGAAGCGCCGTACCTCCAGTGAGGTCACGCCCTCGACTGCCATCGCGGCGCGGTAGATCTGGCTGAGGTAGACCGGCTGTCCGAAGGTGAACCGGTCCGGGTGGAAGAAGCCACGCGTGCCGTCGGGGAGATCGAACCGGCCGAGGGCCGCGAGGAGGTGGCGCTGCACGTCGGTGCGGAAATGGCCGGGCGCGACACAAATACCAAGCCCGAGGTCCAGCGCGACGAAGATGGGGTCCCGGATCTCGACATCGTACCCCGCGAGGCGGTACTGACCGATGTGCTCGCGGATCTCACCAAGGAAACGCGCGTCCTCGCGCACAGGCAGGCCCCCCTTCCGGTCCACCGTGACGAACACCGTCATCCAGCTCCCGGTCCACCGGAACGTGGCGGCGGCCTTCTGGACGTCGGGATGCCGCTCTGTCACCTCAGCGTAGTCCGCAGCCGTCACGGCGCGTTCCTGCGTTCGGAAGGCCTGAGGGGCGTACTGCCGGACTTCCTCAGAACTCTCCGCCCTCGTGCCCCCCAGGGCAGGCATCGGATTGCGGACTGCGAGAATGCCCGGCACGCCCTCGATCTGTGAAAGCGTCCCCGCGCCGACGTTGCCTTCCGGGCCGTTGCCGACGCGGTAGGTCGCGGTGAACGTGGCGCCAGCGGTCGGCTCTTTGCCGAGGGTGCCATCCCCGAAACGGAGCGTCGCCTCGCCGTCCTCGTCCACCTCGGCGACGAACTCGGCGGCGAAGCGACTGCTGCTGAGAAGATCGCGCTGAGGCATCCAGGGCTCATCGCCGTCGTGGAGAACAGCATCAGGAAGCGCCTCACGAGGGTCTTGCGCGAGCGCTCGGGTGGCGGGCAGGTCCCGCGCACTCGCCGCGACGAAGGGAACGGCGAAGGTGAGGTCGCCGGTTCGGAACCGTGGCCGGTAGCGTCCGCCTCTGGGCACGATGGACGGTACGAGCGGCTCTGCTTCTATCGTCCGCCCCTGGTCGGCGAGGACGACATTGCCTCGCGCGAGGCTCACGTCTGAGAGGGCCTGTCCCTCTACCACGGCGCTGATGCGGAGCGCAAACGGGAGCGCGTCGGCCTCGTGCCACTCGATCTCTACCAGCGCGGTGCCATCGAGCGCGTCCGTTTCAGCCCTGGCCCGCACGAGCCGGACGGCGTGGCGCCGAGACGGATCAGCGTCGGATGCGGACCCAGTCGTCGGACTGATTACCTCTTCGAAAATGAGGACGTCTCCTGCCGAAAGGGCAAGACCGTTGCCGTCGCGAAGGGTCGCTCGGGTGGCGCCTACTGGGAGGCAGCACTCGGTATCCCCCCACGTGTACAATGAGATCGTGTTGTGGGCCGCTCGCACGGAGAGGTTGTGCATCGTCTCGAAGACGAGCGGTGTTTCCCCTTCGGTCGTGAGGACGGAGCCTGCAGGAACGGGGACGGGTCGGCCCGCCTCGGCGACGAGGTGGACCCAGGCACGCGCGTTGCACCCGTCGTGCATGGGGTAATCCAGCAACCGAGCATGCCGACGCACGGAGGCGCGATGGCGCGCAGTCCCGAGGTAAGCCTCCGTCGCGACGGCGTCCTGAGCGTAGCTGAGGTGATCACCGACGTAGGCCAGCAGTTCGACGAGCGCAATCTGAAGATCGGCCGGACTGCGATCCTGCCACCCGGGCATGAGCACGGTCATCCGGTCTAGCATGAGCCGCCGGAAGCTGGCATAGTCCTTCGCGAGGTAGTCGATGGCGGGCTCCTCGAACGTCTCTGGCGAACACTCGTCTTCGAGCGCGCAGTCGAAGTCGCTCGGACATTCCACCTTGAATGAGAACGCGATGGAGGCGAGCCGCTGGTCGATGCCCGTCGGTGGTTCGAGGTCTGCCGGAGAGACCGCGAGGCGGAGGGTGTAGCGCGAGAAATCGCCCGTCCCATCGGTGAGAACGATGAGTGTGCGGTCGGCGCCTGGAGCGTCTCGGAGGGCGTCGCGCTGCCGCTCCGTGAGAGCAGTACCCGACGCAGGGTTCGCGACGAGGTCCGTTGTAAGGTCCGCTGCCCGCCGCGCCCAGACCACGCCCACGGGGGCAGCGCGTGGAGGCGCCTCGACCCGGACATTCGCCGTCTCCAGGCTCCCGCTCACGAGCGGCTTCAGGAACGTGACGAGCAGCACCTGCTGACGTGGCAGACCGAGCGCCTCGGCGCGTACGTCGAGTACCTCCAGCACGTCGATGCCATTGAGCGTGGGATGGTCCTCCACCAGGCGGCGGCGGTTCTCGTTGGAGCAGCGGTACTGGGGATCCATCACACGTCGCGGGTGAACTCGGCGATGGTGCGCTGCTGAGTCTTTCGCACGACGTAGCGGACCCGGACGGAGAGCGTCGCATCCCGCTGCGTTACGTCGATAGCCTCCACGAGGACGAGATCTCCGAGCCACCGCTGAAGCGAGGCCTGCACGCTCGTCTCGACGGCACCCGCCAGGACCTCGGAGTTGGCCGCGAAGACGAGTTGCCGAAGGCCGCTGCCAAACTCAGGCCGATTGACGCGCTCGCCCGGTGCCGTAAAGAGCACCTGCTCGATGAGACCACGCACGTAGGCCGCGTCGTCTGCCGTGGCCGTGCGGCCCCGCCCATCTGCGCGATAGGGATACTCGATGTGCATGGCTACTGGGCTTTGACGCGAACCTGCGTCATCGCGACGGTGACGCCGGTTCCGTTGGGCGCACAGACGGCCTGGCTGTCTTGCAACAGCACCGGCTGGCCACCGACAAGGACGCGTGCTGCGCCCGTCACCCACTGCGCCGTGACGCACGGCATCGGAGCCCCAGCAGGTGTCGTGAACGGGCATCCCGCAACGGTGTGGGGCGCCGCCTGCGTGACGACCATCTGGCCGCTCACTTTTACGCGAGGATTGGGAGCGGTCGCCTGTGCCTGGCCTCCGTGGAGACAAAGGACGGTCGCGCCCTGATGAAGGAGGAATCCGGGCATGGCTAAATGACGTCGAGCGCGCCGCTGTTGACGGAGACTTGGGGGCCCTGCATCGTGATCTTGGCGCCCATCCCGTTGTCGATCTCGACGCCGGTTGCGCTGAGCACCAGCTTCTGTCCAGACGAGGTCTCCAACGTGATCCCCCCGATGCCGGGCGTGTCGTCCAGCGTGACCGTCTGGCCCCCCTCCGTCACGATCATGAGCTTCTTGTAGGGCGGGGCGAGGAGCATCGGCGGCACCTCAGCGACCGTCCCCCACCAACAGCCTGCCCAGATCGGGTAGTCCGGGTTGCCGTGTTCGAACTCGATCCAGACGCCCGCACCGACCGTCGGTAGAGAGAAGAAGCCGACACCCGTACCACCGAACGGGGCGCAGGGCAGTGCCCACCCGCTCTGCTGGTCGCCCAGCACATCGGGCACCGTCGCGCGGATCCGCCCCGTCATGAGGGGGTCATTGACGTCGGTCACGACGCCTCGATACTTGCCGAAATACGAAGGGCTGCTCATGGGACGACGACGGGCGTGAGGGGGCCGAGTCCCTCGCGGCTGATGGTGAAGGACTGCGTGTAGGAGCCGTTTGAGAGCGTGTGCGTGACTTTGCGGACGTAATAGAAGCCGTCGTAGCTCAACCCTGCCCCTCTCACGCCCACGAGCTTTCGCGCGCGGAGCGCACCACCGTATCGCGCGGCGTCCAACTGGCCGGTACCCTGCACGGCGTCCGGCGCTCGCGTCGAGGCGGCCGCAGCCGAGGTCATGGCCTGCGCCGGGTTTTGGTTAGCCGTCTCCCTCAGAATGCGCGTCCGCCGGGTCGGCATCGGGCGCATCGCGAGCGGCGGGACCTTCAGCGAAGGCAAGGACGGGATCGGAATGGTGAGCTTCAGAAAGGGCTCCACGATCTGGCTCGTGGTGCCGACTGTCGCGAGCGCGTCGGCGGTGAACTGGAGCGAGGTCACGTTCGTGGCGGCGCCCATCCCCACTGTGAGCGCAGATTGCGGCATGCCGAGGCGATTCTCCGGGCCCCAGTACGCGGTGCTGACTCCTGGCGCGATGGGCTCCGTGTAGAAGACGTAGCCGTTGCGCTCGGCCAGACGCCGCACAAAGGCGAGGTCGGTCTCGGCCTGACGTGTGACGCGCTCCAGTTCGATGGGCACATCGGTCGTCGGGGTGACAGCGGGGACCAGGCCGTACTGAGCGTAGGAGGCGATGAGTTGGGTCACCACGAGCCAGTCTGGCTGGTTCGGGTAGGCCGCGCTCTTCTCTTCGAGATCCATCGCGGCGACGACCGTCTTGCCCTTGACCCGCAGCGTGGACTGCCCTGGGTCATTGCTCGGCGAGACCTCCTGATGAGTGATGATGCCGTCGATGAGCACCTCGGGCACCACGCCGAACGCGACCGCCACGATGACGCGGTTGAAGGGGTCCAGTGCACCGGACTGGAGCAGGGTGTAGTCCAGCAGCGGCCCCTTCGAGAGGGAGAACGTGAGTTGGAATCCATCCTCGCCGTCGGCGTCCTGGACCACTGTGGCTTCCTGCAGAGCCTGCATCGCCTCCGAACCCGCCGGGAGCGGAACCGTGGCTCCGGTGAGAAGCAGCAAGCGAGTACCGAGGAGGCCGTCCAGCATGGCTACAGGCGGGGCAACGCGATACGGATCCGTTCGCCGACCTCGTCGGTGAGTTCGTCCGGGTGGAGCACGCGGTTGGCGTCGCAGAGCCGCCAGAACTGAAGCGGGTCGCCGAGGTAACGGGCGGTGACGTTGTCCAGCCGGTCCCCCGCCACCACGGTGTGCTCCGCGAGCACCTCGACGCCCGAGGCAGGCGGGGGCAGGAAGCGGCGTCGGACGTAGCGGACCTCGCGTGACCCGTCGGTGGTGGTCCGGGTCGCGGTCGGCAGGGAGGCGTAGCGGCTCTGGAGATCGAACATGTCTAGAGGCGGACGGCCCCGGAAATGGCCCCCGCCACTTCGGAGGCTCCGTTGAGGGTGGCCATGCCTTCCTTGAGGATCTGGTTGGCCATGTAGAGCGCTCCGCCCGCGCTCAAGAGTCCGAGGTCGTGGTAGTTCAGTACGCTCATCGAGAGCGTGACCTCCGCGAGGACAGGGTTCAGGTCCGGGTCGAATTGCCTCTCCGAGACGGAGATCTCCGTGATGCGGACGGGCAGGATGCGCTTGAGGCCCCAGTAAAAGAGGGTCAACGGAGCCTCCGGCGGGATCACCTCGACCACTCCGAGTGCCTTCTGTACTTCGTTCGCGATGACAGAAACGGACTTGGGGTAGAGGAGCATCTCCAGCGAGGCCAGCGTCGGGTAGAGGCCGATGGAGGCGGTCATCGGATCGCCCCGTTCCAGTTGGTCAGCGGCGTCGAGTTCGAGCTTGACCTGGGTGAACTGCTCTCTCGGCGGGGCCTTAATTCGGAGCGCATCTCCCTGGACCGCATCGGAACCGCTGGTCTGGGCAGAGAGGCCGCGGGTCAGCGTCTCCGGGTTGTACTGGAAGACGATGATGCTAGCGATAGGGTTGAATTTGTCCAACCCGATGATGGCGCCTTTCTGGATCTTGGGGGAGCGGGAGAAGCCGGTCATGTCATTCTGTGTATATCAGCACACCTCGCATCCGCCTCCACTCTTGTCGTCACTCAACGCTTTTCCACTAGCGTTCCTACAGTTGTGACAATGGACTCGTCGCGTCAGGATTTTCCCCGAGCACGTCCTCCGAGACCAGCAGTACCGACGAAAGAACGGCTCCACACCGGCAGTTGGAGAGGCATAGTCCGGATGATCTTCGGCGTAATACTCCGGATGACCCGGGCACAATCCATCGAAACAGATAGCAACATCTGGGCGGACGCTGTATCCACTAGGACCGCAAGATGTAACACCCCGAATTCTTAAGAGCCGGGCGCAATCGAACGGATCAGAACCACTTTGCTCCCCTCCCGCCACCGTTTGCCTCATGAGGGTCCGACCAACATTGAACGGACTCCCATCTCCACGAGACTGTTGCAGTGTGTGCACAAGCTCGTGGGCCAGCAGCCGACGTCCCTCCGTCGTGCCCGGCTTGTATTCCTCTGCACCGAAGGCCACGTTCTGCCCCACGGTGAACGCACGTGCGCTCACCTCCCGTGTCGACGCCGCAGCCCGCGCATCCGTGTGCACCCGAACACGGGAGAAATCGTGCCCCATCCGGGCCTCCATGAACTGACGCGTCCCCGCATCCAATGGGCGCCCCGGCGAGGCGAGCACGGCATCCACTGAGGCGGGTGCCTCCATCCCCGCTCCTCCCGCCTCGGGACCCGCACCGATACGCTGCACCCTCACGGGTGCCGTCAGTGGGGCGGCGTCCGCAGGCGCCCGCATCACGGCGTCGGCGATGCGGTCGGCCTCGCGCTCGAAGCGGTCATCGGGCGCGCCGATGGTCAGCTTGGGCTGGACCCGCTTGCGCGCCAACCGCTTCCGGCGGCACTCGGCGCACTCTCCAGACGGGCCTTTCTTCCCACCACACGCGCACCGCTGCACGACCCGCGAGGGAGCCGTCGGCGCACGAGGTTTGTCGGTTAGGGTCTGCCGATCACTCATGGGACTGGAGGGACGTGAACACGCGCTGCGCGACCTGCCGCCCGACCCCCTCGGCGCTCTCCCCGAGGCGGAACTGGCCACCGTCCGCGCGACGCTGGCGGTAGTCCTGCGTCCACTCGGCAGGGGTGCCAGACTCGATGAGAAGACGGGCCAACTCCGTCTGCACAGCGGCGCCCACGGCGTCGGCATTGAGCGGACCGAGCCCGTCGAGGACAATCCGGTCGATGTGGACGTGCACGGTCATGCCCAGCCAGCGAGGTCGCGGTCGGTGAGAGGTTTTTCGAGTTGAGCGTAGACCTCGCGAGCAGCACGACGGAGATGGTCCATTCGGACGGGCGTGCCCGCCTCGGCAGCGAGGAAGGCCGCATGGAGGGCGACGTTGCGGATCGTGCCGCCCGTCGCGCTGAGGCGCCCGAGCAGATGGAAATCGAGATCTTCCGTTGGGGTCGCGGCCGGGAAGACACACCGCCAGATAGCCTCGCGTTGCGCCGCGTCTGGAAACGGAAACGCGATTCGGAACCGGAGGCGCCGCTCGAAGGCGCTGTCGAGGGCGCTCTTGAGATTGGTCGTGAGGACCGCGAGCCCTCGATAGGCCTCCATCCGCTGGAGGAGATAGCTGACTTCCAGGTTCGCGTAGCGGTCGCGGCTGTCCTTGACCTCGCTCCGCTTACCGAAGAGCGCATCGGCCTCGTCGAAGAGGAGCACAGCTCCGCCCGCCTCGGCGGCATCGAAGACACGTCGGAGGTTGGTCTCTGTCTCGCCGATGTACTTGCTCACGACGGCGCTCAGGTCGATGTGGTAGAGGTCGAGGCCGAGAGAGTGGGCTAACACTTCAGCAGCCAGGGTTTTGCCCGTCCCGCTGTAGCCGCTGAAGAGCGCCGCGATGCCGAGACCTTTGCCCGACGTGTCGCCGAATCCCCATTTTTCATGCACGAGAAGGCGATGCCTCACGTGCGCCTCGATGGCGCGAAGCGTCCGGACCTGCGCCTCAGGCAGGACGAGATGGTCCCAGGTTGCTTTCGGTTCCACGCATCGCGCGAGGCTACCGAGGCCCTGACGGGCCTGGACACGGCAGGCGTGCCAGAGCGCCTTCCCGGGAGCCTCTGCGTCGTTGAGCGCGCGAAGGCTAGCGGCGCGGATCGCGGGGCCGCTCAGGTCGAACTGGTCGATGACCCGGTCCACGTGGCCGTTGAGTGTCGCCGCGAGGCTGCCGAGGGCGTCGGTCCACAGGTCGCGCTGCTCCGGTCGCGTGGGGCGGCCCACGTCGAACGAGACGGTAGCGCGGTGCGGGAGATGGAAGCGGTCGCGGGATGCGAGCAGAAGCGGTCCGCCAACCTCTTCCGAGAATCGGCGCATCCGGGCTTCCGCCCCTTCGAGGTCGTCGGCGTCGAGCAGGAGGGCGCTCCGGCTGAGAATCGATTCTCGCGTCCAGAGCCGGACGAGCGCGTCGAACTCATGGACGCCCGCCGGAATCGCGCTCGCAGGCATCCGGAAGAGGCGCACGCCCAGCCTCGAGCACGCCGCCGCCGCAATGTCTCGCTTTCCCGCGACTTCTCCCCCGTTCAGTTGGAGAACCGGGAGTTGATCATCCGCCCGGACCCACACCTCGGCGAGCGACTCGGCCAGGGCCTCGTGAGACGAAACCAGAGGAACCGTATCGACTGGAAACACAAATCCCTGAAGGTTCTCGTCTAGATGCTGGACTCCGGCGAGATGGTGCAAAACCCGCTCATCGATGCGCAGAGAGCTTTCAGTCAGCCGCTCGCCCGCCCGCACCTCCACCAGCCGCCACCGGCGAAGAGGTGCGGAGGGGGCGAGCGCACTCCAGTGAGCCTCTGGCAAGGCCGCTAGAGCGAATCCAAACGTTGGGGCCCTCCCGTCAGGTGACGTCGCCTCGGGTGCAGCGATAGCCCTCGCGAGCGCGGAAGAAAAGGAGGCATCGAGCTCAACTCCGGCACACAGGAGCAAGACGGATCGTTCAAAGATCGAGAGCCCAAACGCCTGCACGATTCTCTCCAGGGCAGGACCCGCGCCGAAGGTCTCGAACATGCCAAGGGGCGGAGCTTCGGAGCCGCCTCCGGGCTCTTCGCTAGTGTGGCGCTCTAGCGTGGCTCGAACCTCCCCTAGCGCGTGGAGGAGGTACGCCTGATTGGCGTCGTGCCAGGACGTAGGAACCGTGTGCGTCATGAGAGCTGGACCACCTGGGACGGCTCGAAGACAGGTGGCGATGCTTCCCGATCGATGTACACGCTCTCGATCCCGTCCACCCGGAGACGGGAGAGGAGGGTTCCAGCTGAAGCAATCACTAGTTGGAACGAAAGAGAACCCGTGGCGGACGCAAACGGATCTGCGAGGACCTCGCGCTTACCCACAACGAGCGAAGCGGACTGATCGGGGCGCACCTCCGGCTCAACGGTGGCGACGATAGTCGCGGTCGGATTCGGGCCCGGCGCGATGGTGGCTGCGAGAGGAGCGTTCGTAATCCTCGGCGCCAGCGTCAGGGGCAGCGTGTTGGTCGTCCGTTCGACCCCATCGCGCGTCATCTGCACCTGGAGGATATAGTGACCGACGGGCCAACCGGCTGGCACCGTCGGGATAGTGAAGACGACTCGGCCCGCCTCGGCAGAGTCGGGAGCGATCTCGTGCGAGACATCCGTGAACCGCGAATGGGAGACCTGGACACGATGCCCCGTTCCGTCCAGGTGGTGCCCCAGGAGGCGGACGGAATCGCCCAGACGCGCCACAGGTTGTGACCGCGGTGGCCGAACCTCGTCGAGCGTCGGGACTGGAGGCACGACTCCAGTCGTCACGGCGACCCCTCGCTCTTCGCGAGTCACGGGGTCAGGGGTCCCTCGCGTCAGCACGGGAATAGCTGAGCGGGCAGGCTCCTCTGCCTCCACGAGCAGAACAGAGGCGACGTAGGCTGCGGAGAGACGGTAGCTGGCCTGGAACGCCGACCAAAGCTTCGACACCTCCTCTGCGCTCAAACTGGACGGCGTCAGGCGGATCTGTTCCACCTGATCCGCCAGGCCGGAGTCCGCGAGACGGTCGAGGGGTGAAGGCAAAAGCGCTAGCGTAGACCGGATCGCGCCCCGATCCAAGACGGGTACCTGATGCAACCGCTGCATCGCGTGACCGAGGAGAACTTCCGCGTGAAGTTCTTGCACCCCGTACGCGGTGATCAGATAGTGGAGGTCCAGCGCCAGGGGCGGGTTGGCGAGACGTACTCCCGCCGCGTTCCGCGTTGGCAACCCCGCATTCCGCCAGCCCACGTTCGGCGTCGTGGCGTAGAGGTAGACGTTGACACCCACATCGCCCGTTCTGCCGAGAGCGATGAGGTCCGGCGCTAGCGCCGTCACGGCCTCGGCCGGATCACGCGAAATGATGGAACTGACTGCACCATCCGCGAGGGCATCTCGGATGAGCCCACGGAGAACAGCCGTCACGGAGGCTAGAGAGAACGCGTTGCTCATCGGGTTCCGCTGGGCTTGAGGAACTCGTCGAGCGAGATGACCGGCGCTGGACGCTCCGCCTGGCGCCGGGGGGTCGGCGGAGGAGGCGTGACAGCACGAACCTCTACGCGCCCAATCGTCACGTGGATCGTCGGGACCGGTTCGGGCACGGGAACCGGACGCGACGACGATACACGAGGGCGCGCCGTGAGGGACGGCGAGCGTTCTGCATCCCGCCCAGGAGGCGTCGCTGGCTGTGAGTCACCCGGCGGTGGTGCCGAGGCGGGAACTGACAGCGGAGCCTCCGCCCCTGGACGTTGCGCCTCCACGCTCACCTGCACTGAAGGGGGGAACTCGGCTTCGGAAGCCGGCCGATGAGCTTCAAGCTGAGACTCTAATGGTCCCCAGTTCTGAGCCGATAGCTGACGCCTACCCCCGGGAGCCGACGGGGTGCCAGGCCCCTCCGGGCGCTTCACTGGACGGAGAACGGGCTCTGGGGTCGCAACGAGTTGGACCGGGCGAGTTCCCGAGCCTGACTTGTGCGGCGTCGGGGCGTCTAAGGCGGACTGCGGAGCCCTCGCCTCGTCAGCACCCGATGACGGCCTCCGTCGTTCTGATTGCGCTTGGTCAGCAACCGGCGACTCCGCCCGGATCGGCGTCCTCACACCGCTCTCCTCTGTCTGCATCGGGCCAGATGGCGTGATACCCGCGCGAGTGACTGGCTTCTCCGCTTGACTCGTCTCCTGCACGAAAGGGCTCGTGACGTGCCCTCGTGACTCTTCGAGAGAAGATTCCAGGATAGACACCTTGGGAACAGAATCCTCCCCTTCGGTCGGGATGGGAGGGCGTACGGCTGGCAGACCGGCTGTCGGTGCAGCGCGAGTGGCGCCCTCGCGTTGCGGAGTCGCTGGAGCGGCTTCGGCCTCTGGCACGGCCTTTGGCGCAGTTTGGTCTTGCTGGACGATGTCCCCGGGAAGGCGTGTCGTCCTGGATGGCAAACCAGAATCTGCGGTCTCTCGAACAGGAAAGCGACGGGCCGTCTGATGTGGCCCTGTCTTCTCCGTCGCTGCTTCCCCGCGCCCTGCGTCGACCGCGTACGAGCCATGCGACGCCTGGCGGTTTACCCTTCGGACCGTAGGAGTTGGATGGGCGGACGGCCACGGTTCGAATGCCGACCGGGCGCGAGGCCGAAGCTTTGAACCAACATGTCGGCCTCGTGCTACGAGGCGTTGGAGGTAGGCGCTCACGAGTCGATCAGCGAGAGGTATTGGTCGCGACGCCAGGCGCTCATCCCGAGCACATCTCGCTCTGCCCATCCGTACGCCGAGGCGAGCCGATGCACATCACGAACCACTCGAGGCACCCAGTCTTCCAACTCCGCCCAAAGGAACGACGCGACATCCAGAACTTCCGTCCAGGTGTGTGTGCACGCTGGACACGAGAGGTCTAGCACGATCTCCGCGAGAGGGTCCGCCCCGGCCATCGCACTCGTCAGGGTCGCTCGCTCTTCTGGGGTCAACGGCTTCGGCTCGTCCCCCTCGCTATCCATCGAGACGACGCACCGCCGCAAGATGTCTTCGGCGTCGTCGGACTCGCGGACATCCTGGCTCGTCGGGAGGCGGAACGCCACACGGGCGCCGTCCAGATCTACCTCGCGAGGGGCCGAGGGTGGTCCGCCTGGTGGTAGTACGGCGCGGAGGTCGGCACTTTGGAGATCCAGTTCCAGGTGCTCGGCGCAGGCCGGACAGCGTGACTCGACCTCTAGCACAGGTCCGAGGCTGCTCTCACGAAACGCGAGCAGACGCTCATCCCGCCATCCGAGAGGAAGCGACGCCAGCGCTTCGGACGTCTCGTCTGGCTGGGCAACTTCGAGGAGGAGCAGCGCGCGATCTACGGGAGGAAGCACGCGGCCTTTCTCGCAGAGATCGAGAAGTGCGGAAGCCGTGAGAGGAGCCATGAGGAGGAGAGCGAATGCGTGGGAGGGACTGGGCAGCCCCACGCGAAAGGGCCTACGGCTCCGTGAAGGACGGCTCTGCGGGCTCTGCAACCGAATAGTCCCGCTCCCAGCCTTCGTTTTCGAGTTTGATCATCTCAATGAGGACCGCCTCTCCGTTGGCGTCGAGGTCTGCGAGAGCCTGGTATTCCGAGACCCAACAGCGGAAGAGCTTATAGGCGAGCACCTTCTGACCCGCCACGTTGTAGACCTCGATGATGAGGTCTTTCCGGAAATCGGCCAGGGAGACCTCGGAGCCGAGGCCCGACCCGAAGTTCCAGACCTTGTTGGCCCACTGCTCGAAGTCGACATCGTGGGTCTTGCCACGTTCGAGCGTGATGGCGTCGTACTCGGTGCGGCCAGGAGACTTCCGCGAGGTGCTCGGATCGGCGCCGTCGCGGTGCTCCACGATCTTCGTAGACCGCTTGAGCGCGCCGACTTTGCTCACGCCCGCGACGTACCGGCCGTCCATGACGACGCGAAATTTGAAGTTCTTGTACGGGTCGAACCGTTCGGGATTGGTGCTGAACTGAGCCATGAAAGGGAGGGGCAAGGACGCAGGCGGGACAGAGGCATCAGGCCTCAAGCTGGCCCGCCATCTGCTGGATCTTGACGATGACGAACTCGGCGGGCTTGAGCGGCGCGAACCCCACCATCACGTTGACGATGCCTCGGTCGATGTCGGCCTGAGGATTGGACTCCGCATCGCACTTCACGAAGTAGGAGTCCCGAGGCGAGGAGCCCTGGAAGGCTCCCTGGCGGAAGAGCGTGTGCATGAACGTCCCGACGTTGAGGCGCATCTGTGACCAGAGCGTCTCGTCATTGGGTTCGAAGACGGCCCACTGGGTGCCCCGGAACAGACTCTCCTCGATGTAAAGCGCGAGACGACGGACCGGGACGTACTTCCACTCGCTGGCGAGTTGGTCTGCACCGAGCAGAGTTCTCGCACCCCACGCGACGGTACCCGTGACGGGGAACGTGCGGAGAGCGTTGACTGCGAGTGGGTTCAGCACACCGTTCTCGGCATCCGTCAGCGTGTACTCCAGGCGCTGGGTACCTCGCAGGACCGCCTCAGTACCTGCGGGCGCTTTCCAGACCCCTCGTGTGGCGTCCGTGCGAGCGTACACCCCTGCCATCGTGCCACTCGGCGCGACCTCGCGCAACCGGAAGTCGTTGAGCGGGTCGGCCACGGCAGGACGCGGGTAGTATAGCGCGACGTTCTGGTGACGCAGGGAGGCATTCGCGTTGACCCAGGCTTCCATCTCCGACGGGAGATCGAGCGGGTCGTTGACGTCCTGAGGCGCGTCGAGGATGTAGAACGCCCGCTCCCGATGCGCGAGCGCTGTGGCAGCAGCGGCCACTTGGGCAGCATCCGGGTTCGGCAACCGCATGGTGTCTGGGATGCACAGGAGGTTGAAGAGGTCGACATCGAGGAGGGCGTACATCCCAGACTTGTCCGCCTCGGTGCCGATCAGGGCCGAGGCGCCGGGGAGGCGTCCGTCCGTCCCGCCCATGAGTGCGGTGGTCCCCCTCACGGGTCGATCCGTCGGATCAGGCGCAGTTGAGGGTTCTGACAACCGAAGGATCGCAGAACCTCCGTTGACCACGGCCACGGCATAGCGCGACGATGCCGGGTCCAAGACGAGATTGCGGAAGACTTCTGAGGCTCCCCCCTCGGAGACCGTCAGGTTGAACTGCGTCCCCAGCGACGGGTCTGCTGTCTCGTGATCGACCACAACCGTGATTCCGTCTCCCCACCGCCCCTCGTTGATTGCCGAGGCGGACAGAACCGTCGTGCCACTCATGGTTCCGCTGAGGTCTGCAGCGGCTGAGACCGGCCCGGCATCGACGCCCCCAGCCATGCTGAACCGCTGAGGCGAGGCGATGGCTACGTCCAGTCCGAGACCGGCGGCGACGCTGCTGCCGCCCTCTGCAAAGGTGACGACATCGGTATCTCCTCCGGTGTTGGTGCGGACCAGGAGGCGAGTATCGAAGTGCTCAACGGTGGCGCTTCCTAAGCCCGTGAGCCCTCGGAGCAACGTCTCCAGAGCAGAGGCGACCCCCGAGATCGTCCCCGCTCCCGATGTCCAGGTCAGCATTCCGAGCGAGGCACCATCTAGGAATACCTCGAAGTCCTCATTCTGTGGGATGCTGAGACCTGTAGTCGCGATCTGGGCTCCCATCGTGCCAGCCTCTACCGGACGCGTTCCTGGGGGTGAATCGGGCTCGCTCGCGACGACAAGAGCACTCGTCCCGTTGATGGCCGTGACCGCAGTCGCAGGGGTCAGGTCCGAGAAGATCTCGGTCGTCGCGCCGATGGAGATCGTGACATTGAACTCTGTCCCTTGGTTCGAGGCGTCGTAGTCCACCTCCACGCGAATCGTATCGCCTCGCGTCCCTTGCTCCGAGGCTGTGAGGGTCAATACGTCCGCACCCGTCTCATCTCGCAGAGTGACCGAGGCGGCGGCACCCGCCACCTCGCCAGCCGTGCGTACCACGTACGCCTGCCCTCCCCCATTGAGGAAGAACTGCTGGATGGCATAGGCCGCCTCGCTGTCTTTCCGAAGGCCACCGAACGTCCGCTCGAAGTCGCCAAAGCTGAGAATGCGAACGGCCTCGTTCATCGGGCCGCGCGAGAAGGAACCGAGGAAGGCAGCCACCGACGTGGCGACCCCTGTGATGGTTCGGACCCCGCTGGGCACTTCTTCGATGTAAACGCCGGGGTACGTCGGAGCGGTTGGCATGGCTGGCTCGATGGTGCGAAGGGACACACGGACACATCTCTGGCCGTTCGAGCCTGCGAGCGCTCATGGCGGCAGGCCCAGAGCCACCCCACCTCTGGCGACTCTCTTCCTGAAATGCGTCTGTACGTGTGGGTACAGGAAACAGGAGCTACTTCAGATCAGCCGCCTCGAAAAAACCCGAATCGGGACGGCCGCGATCAAAATCACTTCTGACGCACCGGTCAGTATAGGGCGCACGAGTGGACTGACAAGGGGGTCTCCTGATCAAGTGCCTATCGGCGAGGATCTTGCCCTAAAGCGCCCCCTTGTAGCTCAACCTGTGCGCCAGGTGGGTCGGCTGCGGGAGCTTGAAGCGTATTGCCAGTCGGAGCGCGAGGTCAGCCGCGTCGTCAAGCGTCACCCGATGACCGACGGACACGAAGACGGGCTTGACTCGCTCGCGAGTGCGGAGCGCCATCCCGATGGTCTCCTCCCGGTGAACCAGCGGCGCCCGACTCCCCTTCGCCTCTCCGAGCGAGGCATGTGTCCCCACGAGGATGGTTTTCGCCACACCGAGAGTCGGCGCATCGAGAAGGACGCCGAGATGGCACGCGAGGCCGAAGCGGCGCGGATGCGCACGGCCGTGCGCGTCCAGCATGTACACGTCGGGTTGAATACGGAGGCGGTCGAGTGCCGGGAGGATCGCGGGGACCTCGCGGAAGGAGAGGAGGCCCGGGACGTACGGGAACGGGGTCGGTCCTTCCCAGATGGCCTGGTCCGCGACCTGCGCCTCCTGCACATCGTAGACCACCACGGCAGCGCGGACTCGGTCGCCTCGCACGCTCACGTCCAGCCCCGCGACGGTCCGAACCGCCTCCAGGTCCAGTGGGGCCTCGCGGACGAGCGGAGCGAGCCGCCGCTGGATCTCGACGGCCTCCTTCGGGGAGACGTCCCAGCCGTGTTCGTGGTGGAGAGTCATGCGTCTTTGGGTGGCGGAGGGTCGCCCGCCTCGGCGAGTTGCTCGGGCGGGGGCGCGAGGTCCGCACCGTCACTCGGAGCATCGGGCGTCGCGATCTCGTCGGGCGCGTCGGCGTCGCGGAGCGCGTGAGGATCCGGGACGGTGGAGGGGCCGTCGCGGCGGGCGTGGTAGGTAGGGCTGAGGATCTCCACGCCCGCCTCGGCGAATCGGTTCTGGATGTGCTGGTGGAGGTCGCTGTAGAGGCGCGCCATCTTGTGAACCTCGCGTGTGTACGCGTTGAGTTGGTAGGCGACGGAGAAGTCGCCGAGGGAGGTCTGGAGCACGAACGGCGCAGGCTCGTCCTCGACGCATTCCGTGTCTCGGGCGGCCTGCAGGAGCAGCCGGTGCGCCTCGGGCCAGGGGAGGTCGTAGCCGAGCGTCACCGTGGTGTGGAGGATGACGCCGCTCCCCTCGCGCGCCATCACGGAGTAGTTCACGATGTGGTTGCCGAGGACCGTCGCGTTGGGCACGGCCACGTCTTCGTTCTTGGGCGTTCGAATGCGCGTCACGAGGAACGTCTTCTCGATCACGTCGCCAAAAGTGTCGCCCACCTTGACGCGGTCGCCGATGCGGAAGGCGCGGGTGTACGTCAGCACCACGCCCGCGACCATGTTGGAGATCGCCGAGGAGGAGCCGAGCGAGATCAACAGCCCGAAGAACACCGTCAGGCCCTGGAACGCGATGCTGTTCGCGATGGGCGTGTACGGGTAGATCAGCACCAGCCCCACCACGACGAGGAAGAACTTCGCGATCTTGCGCGTGGGGTCTGCGAGGTCGGCGTGGAAGCCCTTGATCTCGACCTCGCCGCGTTCCACCTGACGGAAGAGATAGTCGGAGATTCGGATCGCCCATCGCAGGACCAACACGATCACGAGGACTGCGATGATGTTGTCCACGCTCTCGACGAGGAGCGTACCGAGTTGGCGCAGCGGCGAAAGGGCTGCTTCGAGCAGGTTCTCGCTCCACGTCTGCGTCCACGGGAAGAGCCCGAAGGCGGTCGTGAGGAAGACGTAGACGAGGACGAGCGAGACGGCGAGCCTCGCGAGGCCCGCCAGAGAGCGCCCGAGGCGGGAGACCTGATCGCGGCCGATCACCTCGAAGGTCCCGATCCGAACGGGCCGGACGAGCCGTTGACGGGCGGAGGCGGTGCGCGTGTCCATCCACGCGAAGAGTCCGCGCAGGCCGCGAATCGCGAGGAGGAGGACGAGAAAGAGCCCCACCGTGATGGCGGAGCTCTGGAGCACGCCTCGGATCGTCGCTTGCTCGCGGTAGCGCTCCACGCCTTCGATGATCTGACGGCGGTAGTCCTCGGCGGCCTCGCGACGCGTCACGCCCAGCCCTCGCGCGTCCTCATCCATGACGCTCATCACGATGAGGTCTTCGGCCTGAAGCGTCGTGAGCGTCTGCCCCTCCACGATGCGGAGGTCACGCGGGTCGATCTCGTCGGCGCGAGCCAGTTCCGCGAGGCGGACGGAGAGCCGCTGGGCTCGCTGCTCGGCGGAGAGATCGCCGAGCCCCCCCCCATACCTCGAAGAGGGTGCGCCCGAGCAGGTCCACGGGTGTACTCTCGCCGAGAACCTCGGCGACGCTCGCCGTCGTGTCGGTCAGCGCGGCGACAGCGGCGGAGTCCACGACCGCTCGCGCCGAATCGCTCAGCATCTGGACGCCCTCCTGATCGAGGCTGTCTGGCAGAAGAACCGCTTCTTGCGCGAGGCCGGAGGCCGGAACGAGGAGCGCGATCAGAAGCGCGAGCGAGGCAGGGCGCACGGACGTTGGCGAGTGGAGCCGCAACGTAGCGCGCTCTCCTCATGCTCGCCAGTGAAGGCTATCCTGTCACGCGGATCACGCCCAGCATCTCTTCGTCCGCGCCGATCTCTGCGCGGAGGGCCAGGTCGGTTGGCAGCCCCGACCCAATCCACGTCGCCTCGACGTCCTCAGCGGCGAGCGAGAGGAGGTAGCGTTGAACCGCTGTGTAGGCACGCTCCCGCACATGCCCAGCCGAGTCGCTCCGGCGACACGTGACGATGACCCACTGATAGTCCGACTCCCCCAGTCCTTCGAGCACAGCCGCCGCGCCTGCAGTGGCGGGCCGAAAGGCCCACGGTGCACGGGAATACGCACCAGGGACAGCGTCCGCATCGAGCGCGGCGCGAGCTAGCGCCTCAGAAAGGCCAGCGACGGGCATACGGGGGCGTCGGGTGTGGAGGGTGTACATGCGCGGGGAGGATTGCTCGGTCGAAACCAAACGGCGTGCCACGGCCTCTCGGGTAGCCTGCGGTGGGGACCTACACTCTCCGGCTTTGTCACGCGGAAACCGACACCCGGACCCGTCATCGTGTGAAGGGGTGGCCGGAGCGCCGCCTCGCGCCCCGGATGGACCGGGCTTCCTTCCCGGGCCGAGGGTAGATCCGAACCCTCTCCTTGCTTCCGCACGTTCGTTTCACAGCTCTCCGCGCGTGGCGTCTTGCCGGGGCATCGCGCAGCGCCCTATCTTGGCAGCCCCTCGAACGGGAATCCCGTCGGGCTCTTAGCTCAGTTGGTTAGAGCGCTGTCTTGACATGGCAGAGGTCACTGGTTCAAATCCAGTAGGGCCCACCCCGAACCGGGTTTCAGGTCTCCCCGCCTCGGCACCGAGGCGGACCAGGCTAGAGGCTCGTCGTCTTCCATGTGCCTCGCCGGAACAGCAGGACGGCCACGACCGCCGCCAGGCTCTCTGCGATCACGACGGCCCAGTAGACGCCGCCCTCGCCCCACCCCAGCGAGATCGCAAGGACGTACGCCAGCGGAATCTCGAAGAGCCAGTAGCAGCCGAGGTTGATCCAGGTCGGTGTGCGCGTGTCGCCTGCGCCGTTGAAGGCCTGCGGGATGACCATCGCCCAGGCGAAGATGACGTAGCCGTAGGCCATGATGCGGAGCGCCTGCGCACCGGATGCGACCACCGTCGCCTCCTGCGTGAAGAGACGAATCAGCGCCTCGTCGAACACGATGTAGGCGACCGAGATAACGCCGAGGACGACCATCGTGAAGAGGCCCGCCGTCCAGACGGATCGCTCGGCACGGTCCGGCTCTCCTGCGCCGAGGTTCTGCCCGACCAGGGTAGCGGCGGCGTTCGCGAGACCCCAGGCTGGGAGAAGCGTGAAGAGGAAAACCCGTACCGCGATGGTGTAGCCGGCGAGCGCGTCGGCGCCGAAGACGGCCACGATGCGAACGACGCCCACCCAGGAGGTCGTCGCGATGACGAACTGGGCGATGCCACCCGCAGAGGTCTTCGCGAGGGTGAGCATCGTCTCCGCGTGGAAGCGGAGGTGGCGGGCTGTGACGCGGAGGTGCTCGGCGCCGCGGGCGAGGATCCACAGTTGAAAGAGCACCCCCGTGCCGCGCCCGATGGTCGTCGCGACCGCCGCACCCGTCACGCCCAGTTCGGGGAACGGCCCCCAGCCGAAGATCAGGACCGGGTCTAGCACGAGGTTGATGCCATTGGCGAGCCAGAGCACCCGCATCGCGACGGCCGCGTCTCCGGCCCCGCGAAATACCGCGTTCAGGATGAACAGCAGCATGATGACGACGTTGCCCCCCATCATCCAGGCGGTGTACCCACTCCCGATGGCGACCGTCGCCTCATCGGCGCCCATGAGGCGGAGAAGGTCCGGCGCGAAGAGGACGCCCACCAGCGCGAACGGGACCGCCGCTGTCACGCCGACCGCCACGGACTGAACCGCGGCCCGCGCGGCTGCCTCGGGCTCCTTCTCCCCGATCCGGCGCGCCACGACGGCCGTCGCGCCCATCCCGAAGCCCATCGCGACGGCGTAGACGAGCGTCATCAACGACTCTGTCAGGCCGACGGCCGCGACCGCCTCGGAGCCGAGCGACGCCACCCAGTACACGTCCACGACAGCAAAGATGGACTCCATGACCATCTCCAACACCATCGGCACGGCCAGCAGCACGAGCGCCGTCGTGAGCGGGCCGGTGGTGTAATCCCGCTCCGTCCCCCGGACGGCATCGAGGAGCAGGCGCCCCCAGGACGGGGAATCGGACGGAGCCTCCACAGGCGGAGGTTCGGGGAGAGGAGACGACACGGGCGAGAGAGAGAAGCGCCTGAGGCTACGGCACTTCCGCCGACAGCGCCGCGTCATCTCCCGCGCCTTCGGGAGTCCTCCCGCCTCGGTCTTGCCATGGACGCACCGAGGCGGGGGGAGTCACTCGCGCGAGAGGCGCTTGAGAACGGGCCGGAGCGCGGGCTCCAGCAGCAACCCCTCGTGCCGCATCCGCACGCGGCCCTGCTTGTCGATCACGAGGGTAGTCGGGAGGACCCGGCCGTCGGGCAACGGGCCGTCCAGCGTGCGCATCATCACGAGCGGGTACGGCACTTCGTAGCGCGCCCCGAAGTCTCGAACCGCCGCCTCGTCGTCCTCTGCCGCGAGGCCGACGAACTGGACCTCGCCCTCGAAGTCGTTCGCGAGGTCCACGAACCCCGGCGTCTCCACCACGCACGGCGGGCACCACGTCGCCCACACGTTGAGCACCACGACGGTGCCGCACATCGCGCCGAGGCGGACGGGCTCGCCGTCCAGCGAGACGCCCGTGAGGTCTGGCGCCGGGCCGAGATCAGGCAGGCGGTAGTCCGGCGTGTACCGCCAGACGATCACGCCGAGGAGCCCGAGCATCAGCCCCCAATAGCTGAGGCGTCGCCACCGATGGCCTCGGGGGCTGTTCCACACGTCTCGCCAGCGCTCAACCGTCTCGCTCATCGGCCAGGGTAGGCGGATCGTCGTCCGTCGCGTGGGATGGGCGGTGCGGCGCGAGAGGCATCTTCAAGAGATCACCGAGTGTCTCCTGATCATCGAAGTGGTCGAGGCCGAGACGGATATCGTGGAGGTTCGCGCGGAGGCGGAAGGATCCGAAGAGCCGGTCCCACCAGGAAAAGAGCGAACTGTAGTTGGAGTCGGTCTCCGGCTGCCAGCGGGAGTGGTGCACCTTGTGCATTGCGGGCGTCACGATGACGGCCCGCAGCGCGCGGTCCGCCCACGCGGGGAAACCCACGTTCGCGTGGTGCAACTGCACGACGGCGAACATCAGCGTCTCATAGAGCACCAGCTCCCACGCCGTCACGCCGAGAAGCACGATGAGCGGGATCCGCAGCAACGAGGAGAGCACGATCTCGCCCGTGTGGAAGCGGCTCGCCGTCGAGACGTCCATCTGCGCATCGGCGTGATGAACGCGATGGAGACGCCAGAGAAACGGTATGCGGTGGTTGAGCCGGTGCCAGGTGTAGGTCCAGACATCGAGCAGGAGGATCGCCAGAACGACGTGCAGCCAGCCCGGAAGCTCCACGAGGCGGAGCAACCCGAGGTCTCGCGTCGCAGCCCACTCTGCCGCCCAGACCCACAGCCACGCGAACCCGACGGTCACGATCAGCCCATTGACTAGCCCCAGCGCCATGTTGCGCAGGAAGTGTTCACCTCGTTGGCGACGCTCGCCGAAGAGCTCGAAGAACGGGTGCGCGCTCTCCAGCAAGAGGAGCACCACGAGCCCGGCGAAGGCAGCGAGAGCCTGGGTGGTCTGGAGGAGTTCGAGGGTCACGTCAGAGATCAGCGGTCAGGAAGGCAAATCCACGCCCACCTCGCCCGCCTCGGTGCCGAGGCGGAAGGAGTCGAAGAGACGGAGGAGCGCGAAAGTCCCATCTCGGGCACCCTCACGCCGTACGAAGTACCCAGCAGGGGGAGCTTCTAAATGACCCGCTATGCTTCTGCATGACGCATCACGCCGTCTCGGCCCCGGCCTTCGCCAGCGCCTCGAAGCCTCCCACGTTGACAGCGCCCTCGTGGCCCATCCGGTGGAGGAGCCCCATCGCGCTACCCGAGCGGTTCCCGGAGCGGCAGTACAGGTAGATCGGGCCGTCCGTCGGAAGGTCCATCTCGGCGACCTTCTGGGCGAAGTCGGGCGACATGAAGTCCACGTTGACGGCGCCCGCGAGATGGCCCTGCGCGAACTCAGCAGGGGTGCGGACGTCGAGGAGGGGCGCGTTCGGATCGCGCTCACCGACGAACTGAGCAGGGGGCATCGCGTTGGAGCCGCCGGTGAGGCGAGAGAGGAACGACATGGAGGTTGAGTGTCAGGAGGAAGAGGGAAGGTTCTCGCTCAGCCAGCGGCGGAGCGCGGGTTCGGGGAGAGCGCCCGTGAACTCGGCCGCGACGGCACCGTGCGCGAAGAGCTTGACAGCAGGGATGCTGCGAATCTGGTACCGTTGACTCAGCGCGGGGTGAGAATCCACGTTGATCTTGACGAGGCGCCACGCACCGCCGCTCTCGCGAGCCAGCCGCTCGATGGTCGGTCCGAGGACGTGGCACGGTCCGCACCACGGCGCCCAGAAGTCCACGAGGACGGGTTTCTCGTGGCTCTTGTCGAGGACGGCCGTTTGGAAGCGGTCGGTCATGGATCGTGCGGCTCGGTCGGGAGTCCGGCGGCTCGGAGCGCCTCGAAGCCGCCTGCATTGACGAGGCGAGTGAAGCCGAGGCTCACCAACAGATCGGCAGCGCGGCCTGCGCGGTTCCCGGATCGGCAGTAGAGCACGACAGGCATCTCGGGATCGAGGGCCTCCATCGCCCGCTCTGCGAAATCCTCCGCGCGGAAGTCGATCATGAGGGCGCTCTCCAGCCTCCCGCTGGCCGCGACCTCTTCCGGCGTCCGCACGTCCACCACGACCGCCTCGGGCGTAGCGTCGAGGTACGCGGCGGCCTTCTCAGGGGAGAGTCGGGGCACCTCCACGGTATCGGCAGGGGCGAGGGCGCCTGTTTCCAGCATCGCGGTCTGCTGCGTCGCGGCCCGTGCCTCCTCGGACGCGAAGACCCACGGCGCCTCGCAGACCAGAAAAAACCCGCCCAGGATGACGAGAGGGAGCGCACCGACCCGCCTGAGACTCGGCTGTCGAGTTCGGAGAACCGTGAGGGCAACGAGCACGACGTACATCATCTTCTTGGGGAGGTTTGCTCCACACGTTCCGCGACAGGGACGAGGGGGCTGCGACAGACTGAAAGCCGAGCGGGTCGAGCGCGGCTTGACACGCGGAGGTGACCCAGTCTACAACTCGTGAGTTGCTGCCTCGTGTCTTTCCGCTTACTGCGAGATTGTACTGCGACTCGTGAGTTGTGTCCCCTCGGGCCGACACGCTCCTGTCACCCGTGCCTCCGTATCCTCGCGCCATGACCGCTCCCGTCCCGGACGCCCTCCTCGTCGACGCCGCCGCGCGCTTCCGCCTTCTGGGGGATCCCGTGCGCCTTCGCCTCCTCAATGTACTCCTGGAGCGCGGCGAGGCCACCGTGCAGGATCTCGCCGAGGCCGTCGAGCAAAGCCACCAGAACACGTCCAAGCATCTCCGGCTCCTCGCGGACGCTGGGCTGGTCGGGTCTCGCCGTGACGGCGTCTACTCCGTCTACCGCGTGACCGACCCCTCCATTCCGGGGCTCTGCCTCCTCGTCTGCGGCACGCTCCGACAGAACGGATGACGTACGCCTTCGCGCCCACGCCTCTCGGCGACGCACTCCTTCTCGCCAACGACGAGGGCGCCCTCACGGCCCTGACGTTCGACGCCCCTCCCCCACCTGACGCGCGTCACGACCCGGGCGGCCTCGCGGATGCCGCAGATCAACTCCGCGCCTACTTCGCGGGCGAGCGGTCCGTGTTCGAGCTTCCCCTCGCGCCGACCGGCACGCCGTTCCAGCGCGAGGTCTGGGACGCGCTCCTGACCATCCCGCACGGCGAGACCCGCTCCTACGGCGACCTCGCGACGGCCATCGGTCAGCCCGGAGGAGCGCAGGCCGTCGGCGCGGCGAACGGCGCCAACCCGATTGCCATCGTCATCCCGTGCCACCGCGTCATCGGGGCGGACGGCGCGCTGACCGGCTACGCAGGAGGGCTCCATCGCAAGCGCGCGCTCCTCGACCTAGAATCGCGCCAGCAGCGGTTGTTCTGAAAGACAGGGGGCAGATCCCATCCCGCTTTGCCCAAACGCGGTCCCGGATTTACTACGAGAGAGAGCACCACGAGCAGGCACGGACCAACGCGCTCCCCCGTCCGCCTCGGTGCCGAGGCGGGCAGAGTGCGATCGTTCCGGCCCGTACAGGCACTCCCACGCGACTGGCCGAGGCGGAACCCCTGCGCCCGCCTCGCGGGTACACGCCGCATGATCCACCATCCCGCCCCGGCTGACCACGCCGCGCAACGCCCCGAGTCCATCCCAGCCGACGGCGAGGGCCTGCGCGAAGCGTTGCGCGGCATGGCCTCCCCCGTCGTCGTTGTGACCTGTGTGGGAGCTGAAGGGCCGCGCGGTGCCACCATCGGCTCCTTTACGAGCGCGAGCCTCGCGCCGCCCCTTGTCACGTTCAACGTGACCCACGGATCGCGCTTCCACGAGGCGCTCACCGAGGCGGAGAGCTTCGCCGTCCACCTCCTTGCCGACGACCAGTCCGACCTCGCGACACGCTTCGCCACGCCCGGCCTTGACGACCAGTTCGGCGGAGTGGTGCACACACTCACGCCGCGGGGCCTCCCGCTCCTCGACAGCACCCTCGGCGTGCTCCTCTGCCGTCCGGCAGGGCGCATGGACGCGGGTGACCATTCTCTCGTCCTTGGGCGCGTGGAAGAACGCATTCCGGGGCGCGAGGCCGGGCCCCTTCTCTATTTCCGTCAGTCCTATCGCGGCGTGGGCGACGAGGTGACCTGACCAGATGAGGCCGGTTCCGGGCTACGAGACGAGACAATCCCGAGGGACTCTTCGGTCCGTGCGGGAGGCCCGCGCGGGGATAGCTTGAAGCCGCTCCCCGGTCCTCGTGCGCTTCCTTTCCCTCTCCCGTGATGCGGCCCTTCGCGTCGGGCTGCTCGTTGGCCCGCTGGCGGTGTTCGTGGGGTCCCTCCGGCTGGCGGGCTGGCAGGGGACGCGCTCCCTAGACGGCGCCGGAGCCCTCACCATCGCGGCGTCCGATGCGGGAGTGCTCGTGTGCTTCGGGATCGCAGCGGCGGTGGGGCTGAGTCTGCTCGGGGGGACGTGGGCCCAGCGCATCGCCCGAGGGGTCCTGTACGGCCTCGTGGCGCTCATCGGCGTGGGGGCCGTCTTCCAGTACGGCTACTCCTATTCGTTCGGCTTTCCGCTGGAAAGGGCCATCTTTGCGACCCACGCGACCTCCTCCGATGCTCACAGCCTCGTGGGAGTCGTCGCCTCCGAGTTCTCCCCGGGGCGCACCGCGCTGCTGGTGTTCCCGTTCGCGCTCATCGCGAGCATCGTGCTGTTCCTTCGCTCCTCTCGCGTTCGCCAGTGGGCCGCACGAGGACCCGACGCGAGCCCACGCGCCGCCGTCCTGCTCGGCGTGGTGGCGCTCGGCCTCGCCGTGCCGGTCTCCGCGAATGGCGAGTACGCCCGCCTCGTGCGCCCATTGCCCGAAGCCCCCTGGGGACTGATTCCCGACGAGGTGACACCCGCTTTCGAGGCGCGCGAGTCGCGAGCGGTCGCGACCGATTCCACGCGGCGCCACAATGTGGTTCTCGTGATCCTCGAATCCGTCCGCGCGAGGTCCACGGGCCCCTGGGGCGGCCCTGTTCCGACGCCCACGCTGGACTCGCTCGCCGCCCGAGGGCTCGTGGTGGACGAGATGCTCGCGATGACGCCGTACACCAACAAGACCATCGGCGCGATGCTCTCCGGCATTCTCCCGAGCCCGGAGACGAAGCTTCGCGCCAACGTGCCAGGCGGACTCCCGGCGGTCGGCCTGCCCGACCTGCTGCGGCCGCACGGCTACCGCTCGCTGTTCGTCACGCCCGCCCTCCTGCGGTTCGAGCGCAAGGACGTGATCCTGGAGAACCTGGGCTTCGACGACATGCTCGGGGCCGAGACGCTGCTCGAACGAGGCGCTCGCCAACTGGACCCGCGCGCATTCGGCGTGGACGACCTCGACCCCATCGCGCCCACACTGGACTGGGCCGAGGCGAGAGTGCGGGAGGGCACACCGTTTCTCCTCACCATGCTGACCCTGACCGGGCACTATCCCTACGCGATCCCACCCGGCTCCCCCCGCCTCGGGCTCTCGGAGGACGAAGACGAGTCGGCCTACCTGGATGCCATCGCGCACACGGACCGAGCGCTCGGCGCGCTGGTGGACGGCCTGGAGCGGATGGGCGCGATGGACTCCACGATGGTCCTCATCGTGGGAGATCACGGGCAGTCCTTCGGTGAGCACGGATACTTCGCGCACGGCGACGGCCTCTACCATGAGGCGCTACACGTGCCCGGGATCGTCGTGGCGCCGGGGGTAGAGCCTGGCCGCGTTCGCGGCCCCCGCCAACTCACCGACCTCGTCCCGACCGTCCTTGACGGCCTCGGGCTCCGCCTAGAGGACGCTCGCCTCCCCGGACGTTCGCTCCTCTCCCCTCCCGATCCAGACCGTTGGCTCTTCTTCGGCTCGCACCACGAGCACGTCGCGACGGCCGCGCGATGGGACCGCTGGAAGGCCATCTGCAGGTGGACCTGCGACGACATGGAGATCTACGACCTCGCCCGCGATCTTGCCGAGGCGGAGGACCTCGCGGACGCGTGGCCGCAGGCTCGGCGCGACTCCATCGGGGCGGCGATGGCGCGATGGCGGGCCAGCGTCCGCGCTTCCTATCTGTAGAGGCTGGGAAACCAAAACGTTTGAGCTCCAGCTTATTGGGTAGAATCGTAATTATGCAGATTCGGACCCTCTGAACTGGCCCGGACGAGATTCGAGGCTGGATTCGGCAATGCAGGAAGCGCGGACGTTTACCCCTCCGAATCGGAGACGAGGCGACCCGAAGCGCAGATAGTGATAAGGCAACGGTCTAAACAAGCCTTTGTGCGGCAAGGGCTTGGAGAGAAGCCTGAAAGCAATGCGGGCTGCTCCCGGCACTCGCCCTTCCCCATTCTTACCCCCACACTCACTCCGAAGCCATGGGCCAGCAGCAACTCCTCGTCCTCGGCATCGTCATCGTCGGCCTCGCCGTCGTCGTCGGCATCCGAGCCTTCTCTGAGAACCAGGGGGGCTCGAAGCAGGACGCCATGCTCACCGACTTGACGAGGCTCTCTTCCGACGCCTACGCCTGGTACCTCAAACCGGCGACGATGGGCGGCGGGAGCGCCAACCCCGCTGGCATTTCGATGGCGGCGCTCGGATTCGACACCAACGCAGACGGCAACTACGAGACAGCGAACGCTCTCTACAACGTCGAGTACAACTCCGTCGACGAGGCGTTCGACATTGGAGCCTGCGACGAGTTGACTGGCCTCTGGACGGGAATGTTCGTGTACATCGCCGACGGATCGGTGGAGCACATGGGCTGGGGGACCCAGCCGGACTGCACGTCGTTCTAGGCTGCGGTTGATCCGCCTCCACTCTTCGCTTGACGCGAGCCGGGCGTCCCGAGACCTTCGGGGCGCCCTGCTTTTTGTGCCGTGATCCGTCTCTTCCTGGCCGATATCGACGGCTGCCTCTCCGAGCCGTACCGCCCGTTCGATCTGGGCGGCTTCGCGCGTCTGCGGGCCTGGGCGAAGCGTGCCGAGGCGGACGAGCGCTGGCCCCGCCTCGGCATCTGCTCCGGCCGGGCCTACGCCTACGTCGAGGCGACCGCGCAGGCACTCGGGCTGAGCGGTCCGGCCCTTTTCGAGAGCGGCGGCGGCCGGTTCGATCTCCAGACCGCCACCATCGAGTGGAACCCGGCCCTCACCCTCGCGACGGAGGATGCGCTGGAGCAGGTCCGGGCGTTCTTCCTACGCGAGATCGTCGCCAGCGCGCCAGGCATCTCGCTGGACTACGGGAAGCGCGCCCAGGCGGGCATCGTGAGCGGCACGCCGGGAGAGTGCGCTCCCTTTCTTCCCGCCGCGCGAGAGTTCGTCGCGCGCTTGAAAACAGAGACCGGCATCGCGCTCCACGCCTTCACCACGCCCTGGTCCATCGACGTGGTCCCGGCGGAGTTGACGAAGGCACAGGCGCTGACGTGGGTCGCGGAGCAGGACGGACTGACAGTCTCCGAGGTTGCCTTCATCGGCGACAGCGACGGGGACATCGGGGCCATCGAGGTGGCCGGACTCGGCTTCGCGCCCGCCAACGCGTACGACAACGTGAAAGAAGCCGCAGACTTCGTGATGGCGGGCGAGTTGATTGCGGGGGTCGGGGAGGCGTACCTCGCGTGCCTGGAGGCCAACGGCGTGGACCCGGTGGAGGCCGTCGTCTCGGCTCCGGGCGTCTTCAGCTCCGCGAGCTGACGTCTTCGCGTTCCCTCGTCTCAAGGAGAACGCCCGTGGGGCGCGGCATGTCCATTGCGGGAGGCGCACCCGCCGTCTACCTTCTCGCGCCATGACGCGCCGCGTTCTCCCCCTCTCCGCCCTGCTGATCGCCTTCGTCTGGGCGCCCGCTGCCTCCGCTCAGGCGGACGCGCGGCCGGGCGGAGTGGAGCCTGCCGACGCCCCCCGGACCTTCGCAGACCTGGAGCGCGCCAACGCATCACGCGTCGATCCCGAGACAGCGCCCGCGTACTACATCGTCCGGCCTCGCGAGGCGATGCGGAAGAGCCCTGGCGGGGCCATCCTCGCGTACCTCCCGCTCCGCACCGCCCTCCGCGCGATGGGAGAGCCGGATGCCGATGGCTGGCGCCCGGTTCTCCACGGCGAGACCGAGGGCTGGGTGCGGGACGAGGCGATCTCGAACCTCTGGATCCGCATGGACAAGAGCGAGCGGACGCTCTACGTCTATCGCGGCGCCGAGCTCTGGAAGACGCTCCCCGCCGATGTCTCGAATACGCCAGAAGGCGACAAGGTGCGTCGCGCGGGGCGCACGGAGGAGGCAGAGCACAAGATCCCCGAGGGCACTTTTTACGTCACGCGCCGCTTCGAGGAAAGCGACTACTACCTCGCGTTCGTCCTCAGCTACCCAACGCCCGTCCACGCGCTGCGCGGGCTGGAGACCGGGCTCATCTCGCAGGGCGAGTACGAGGCCATCGTGCGGGCGCACCGCGAGTTCCGCGAGCCGCCGCAGGGCACCCGCCTCGGCGGGCTGATCGAGATCCACGGCAGCGGCAGCGGGCGCCGCCGGGCGTGGACGCGCGGCTGCATCGCGCTCCGCAACGTCCACATGGACGATCTCTGGGAGGTCGTGGAGGTAGGGACGCCGGTCGTGATCGAGCCATAGCGATGGAATGGAACCCGTTCGTGGTGACTGGGCGTGTCCGCTTGCCCAAGCACATTCGCGACCTCCCAGAGGCCCTCCTGACTCGTCATGTCAACGAGGCGGTGCGAGAGGGTCTCTACTGGTTCGAGGACCATCGCAACAGGGATCGGATCCGCCCTGAGGTCGAGATAGAAAAGGGAGTGGTTCGCTACCGCTACGTCCTCTCGATCTGGTCCGAGTACGCTGTTGAAGCACTGTCGCTGGTTCTCTTGACCCTACTCGGTCTGGGCTGCGCCGTCTACGGGGTCGCGACAGACCAATACTCGCTGGCGCTCACGCTCGGAGGCCTGTCTGTCTCCGCGTCCGGATTCACTCTCGGGTGTATCCGAGGAGTCGCGTGGTTGTACGTGCGGCGTGAGATCCTGAACACGCCCACAATGCGGATCATCTCTCACCTCACGCCGCGTCAGCTTCGGATGCTGGGGAGAAAGACAGAGCCCTGACCCCTTCCGCCTCGGTGCCGAGGCGGGGCGACTGGGGTGGTCAGCGGAAGCGGACGGCGGTACCCGTCGCGGCCCAGCGGAGAGATCCGTGCTCGCCCGCACCGTACGTGTCGAAGTCCACGCGCACCACGGCATCGGCGTCTACGCGGCGAGCGGCTGCTCGGAGGTCAGCGATGAGTTCTTCGGTCGCATCGCCTTGCCCACGCGAGTTGACACGGAGCAGCGCGACCTCGTCGTACGGACGGTCGAGATCGCCCGTGGTGACGGTCAAGTCCGTACCGAGGCGGGCGGAGTCGGTCTCCAGCGGGATGATCTCGGTGATGCGGTTGGCGCAGCCGGAGAAAAGGGCAAGGATGGCGACGAATGCCACGAGGCGGGTAAGAGGCATGACAGCGGGTGAGGGAGACACGTCCAGGCCGCACGGCCCGGTCCGAGAGTCACAGTGCGCCCGGAATCCGCTTCGGCTCCTTCCGCCTCGGCGGTAGGTTCGGGCGAACGAGTTCTGAGATCCCGATGCGCACCTTCGCCCTCCACCCCGACGACCCCGGCCCCGGCGGCGTAAACGCCACCAGCACGCCCACCAAGGCCGATCTGGACGAGGCCGAGACGCTCCTCGGCGGGCTCAACACCGTCCAGCAGGAGGCCGCCCGCACCACCGAGGGCCCGGTGATGATCATCGCGGGTCCGGGCTCCGGCAAGACGCGGACGCTCACCCACCGCATCGCGTACCTCATCGCGGCCAAGAAGGCGTGGCCGTCGCAGATCCTCGCGCTGACGTTCACCAACAAGGCCGCCCGCGAGATGCGCTCCCGCGTGACCGACCTCGTCGGCCCCGAGGCGAAGGGCATGTGGATGGGCACCTTCCACAGCGTGTTTGCGCGCGTCCTCCGCCGCGAGGCGGACAAGATCGGCTTCTCCCGCGACTTCTCGATCTACGACACCGACGACCAGGAGCGGCTCCTGCGCGAGCTGATGCTCCGCGCGGGCATCGACGCGAAGAAGTTCACGCCGCGCTCCGTGCGTGGACGCATCTCGGGTGCAAAGAACCAGATGGTCACGCCCGCCGAGTACGCCCGCCTCGCGGCCGATCCGTACGAAGAGGTCGTCGCGCGGCTCTACCAGCCGTACAACGAGGCGCTGCGGAAAGCCAACGCGATGGACTTCGACGACCTCCTCACGTGGCCCATCCGGCTCTTCGAGGCGCACCCGGACGTGCTCGCCGCCTACCAGAAGCGCTGGCGCTACGTCCACATCGACGAGTACCAGGACACCAACCGCGCGCAGTACACCCTCGCGAAGCTCCTCGCGGCAGAGCACAAAAACATCTGCGTCGTGGGCGACGACGCGCAGAGCATCTACGCCTTCCGAGGGGCAGACATCCAGAACATCCTCTCCTTCCAAAAGGACTACCCCAAGGCCACGACCGTCCGGCTGGAGCAGAACTACCGCTCCACCAAGAAAATCGTCGCCTTCGCGGACGCCATCATCAAAGGCAACAAGTCCCAGCTAGAGAAAACCCTCTGGACGGACAACGCCGACGGCGACCCGGTCACGGTCATGGAGGCGCTCTCCGAACGCGACGAGGCGCAGAAGGTGGAACGCACCATCCGTGACCTCCACATCCGCGCGGGCGTGCCGTGGAAGCAGTTCGCGATTCTCTACCGCACGAACGCCCAGAGCCGCTCGCTGGAAGAGTCGCTGCGGCGCGGCAACATCCCGTACCGGATGGTCGGCGGGACGAGTTTTTACCAGCGCCGCGAGATCAAGGACGCCCTCGCGTACCTCCGGCTGGCCGTCAACCCGAACGACGACGCGAGCCTGCTGCGCGTCATCAACACGCCCACGCGAGGGATCGGCGCGAAGACGGTGGCGGGGCTCCGCGCCTACGCCGCCGAGAACGGCCTCTCGCTCTGGCAAGCCGCCAACGAGCCGCGCGATGCGGGCCTCTCGCCTCGCGCCGCCAAGGCCGTGGAAGGCTTCACGTTCCTCGTCTCGCGCTACGCCAGCAAGGCCTCCCACACGCCCGCCGACGACCTCACGCGCGAGTTCATCCAGGAGACGGGCCTCATGCAGTCTCTGCGCGACGAGAACACGCCCGAGAGCCTCGTCCGCCTGGAGAACGTCCACGAGTTGCTCAACGCCGTCTCCGAGTTTGCCCAAGCCGACACCGAGACGCCGCGTACGCTCTCCGAATTCCTGCAAGAGGTCAGCCTCGTGGCCGACGTGGACCGTCTCGGCGACGACGAGAACCGGGTCACGCTGATGACGCTCCACGCGAGCAAGGGCCTGGAGTTCAAGGTCGTCTTCGTGACCGGACTGGAAGAGGGCCTTTTCCCTCTCGCGAAGGCCGCACAGGACCCGACCGAACTCGAAGAAGAACGGCGCCTCTTCTACGTCGGCGCGACGCGGGCCGAGGAAGCACTCTACCTCTCCTACGCGCGCACGCGCTTTCGCTACGGCGACAGCCAGTCCGCCGTGCGCTCCCGCTTCCTCGACGAACTGGACGGTGCCGAGCACCTCATGCGCACCGAGGCAGGCGCCACCTTCAGCACGCGCGGCAACCGCTTCTCTCTCCCGGACGACGGCGCCCAGGGCGGCTACCGCGTGGAGTACGACGCCGACGGCGGCTACTCGTACGGCAGCACGCCCCGGCAGCGTCGCGCGGCGAAAAGCGGGTACGAGCAGATGGACCCGCACTACTACCGCACGAGCCTTCGCCCGGGTACCCAAAAGAGCGGCGGACGCCGCGTGGAGTACGACGACGGCCAGGCTCCGCCTCAAACGGGAGGCGATGTGGTGCCGGGCGTGCGTGTGGTGCACGGCACCTTTGGCGAGGGGAAGGTGATCGCCGTGGAGGGCGCGGGCGACCGTGCAGCCGCGACGGTCCACTTCCCTCGCGTGGGGCAGAAGAAGCTGAAGCTCAAGTTCGCGAAGCTGCGCGTGATCGGCTGACCCCGCCCGCCTCGGCACCTCCGTGGGCACACCGAGGCGGAGGGAGCCGCACTCAGCGCACGCCGACACCCTCGCGGGGCGCGTCCGTGAACTGGGAGAGCGGCGCGATGAGGATGACCGTCGGCTCTTGGACGGGCCGATCGGTGGCGAGAAGGGCGCCGCCCACGCCGAGCGCCACGCACCCGAGTCCCAACAAAGCGGTCTGTCCGGCCTCTTCGCTCGTCCGGCAGAACGAATCGCGCCCCTCAGCGGCCTGGATCGCGAGTGGAGCCACGCACAGCGCGGGCAGGAACGCGAGGCCCAACGCGGTCCTCCGACGCGACGACGGGTAGCGCTCCGGCTCCACCTCCAGGCGCGCGATGTCGCGCAGCGCGACGCTGACGGCGCGCCGAGGCGCTTCGGCCTGCTGCCCTCGCAATGAGTCCGGGCCGAGTGCATCCAAACGGCGAAGTCCCAACCGTGTGCTGTCCGACCGAACGACGACCACCGACTCTCCTGCCAGGCGTGATTCGAGAGCCGCAAGCGTTCGAGGCGTCTCTGGCGCTGCACCCGAGGCGGCGCACCCCACCAAGCAGGCGGAGACGAGGAAGAGAGTCGCGAGGCGAAACACGCTCAGAACAGCAGCGAGGCTCCAACCTAACGCACAGCCACAAGGGAGCCTTCGCGCGGCTTTCCAGGGATTCACGGACCTCCTCGGAGACCGCTCCCGTTGGTTCCTCTCCTTTCTGTTCCCCTTCTTTCATGCTTCGAGGCCCCTTCCGACTCCTCGCTGTCTTGTTGCTTCTCGGCCTCGCGGGCGCTGCGGTCGTCACGGCCATCGCGCCGAACTCGGCACTCGTGCCCCAGCTTCCCGATCCCATCGAGCGTGACCTCGACGCCATCATCGAGCGCGACACCATCGTCGCGCTGACCAGTTACAACCCGACGAGCTACTTCGTCTATCGCGGCGAGGCGTTCGGCTACGAGTACGACCTCCTCCGCGACTTCGCCGAGGCGACCGACGTGGTGGTGACGATGCGCGTCGTCCCGCGCGACAGCCTCCTCTATTTCCTCAACGCGGGCCTCGGGGACGTGGTGGCCTCGCGCCTCTTCCCAGCAGAGGAAGACACGACCAACTTCTCGTACACCGTCCCGCTCTACGAGACCGCCCCGACGGTCGTCCAGCGCAGCGGGCCCCCGGACGACCTCCCGACAAGCATCGACACCGTGCTCGCGGACCCGCCAGAGGCGTTCCTCGCGGAGGTCAACGAGCAGCGCGCCGAGGCGGACGAGCCCGCGATCCGTCCGCTCCGCATCGGCGGGCGCCGCGTGCAGAGGCCCTCGGATCTCGCGGGGGAACGCGTCTTCCTCCCTTCGGACCACGCGTTCGTGGAGCGTCTCATCGAGATCGAGGACCGCGTCACGGGTGATATCGAGGTCGTGGAGGTAGACACCGTTTCCGAGGCGCTCGTGCGGCAGGTGGCACGCGGCGGGATCAACCTGACCGTCGCGCCAGAGAACGTGGCCGTGCTGGAGGCCAGCTACTTCGAAAACCTGGAGGTGCGGCCGGTGATCGGCCCGGAGCAGGGCGTGGTGTGGGCCGTCCGCAAGAACGCACCCCAACTGGAAGAGGCGCTAGACCGCTGGATCCTGGAGAACCGAGACTCGCGCCGATGGGCCCGCCTGTATCAGACGTATTACGTGGACCGCGACGGCTTCCGCGAGCGCGTCGAGAGCCGCTATCTGACGAGTCAGACCGGCACGCTCTCCGAGTTCGACGCGGTGTTCAAGCGAAACGCCGCGACCATCGGCTGGGACTGGCGACTGCTGGCGAGCCAAGCCTTCCAGGAAAGCCGCTTCGAGCCACGGGCGAGGAGTTGGGCGGGCGCGATGGGCCTCCTCCAGATCATGCCGCGCACAGCGCAGGACCTCGGCCTCTCGGACCCATACGAGGTGGAGCAGAACGTGGACGGCGCCGTCCGCTACCTCCAGTGGCTGGACGACACCTACTGGGGCGAGACCATCCCGGACAGCCTGGAGCGGCAGAAGTTCGTCCTCGCGAGCTACAACGCGGGAGCCGGGCACGTCCGCGACGCCATCCGCCTCACCGAGAAGTACGGCGGCGACCCCATCAAGTGGGACGATGTGGCCTACTGGATGCTCAAAAAGTCCGACCCGCAGTACTACAACGACCCCGTCGTGCGACACGGCTACGCGCGAGGGCTGGAGCCCGTCCACTACGTCGCCATCATCCTGGAGCGCTACGACCACTACCGCCAGTTCGTGGTGGACGAAGAGCCGAGCGCGTAGGCGAGTACCTTCGCGGCATGGTCCGCCTCGGTATCGTTCTCGCCTTTCTCGCCGCTCTCCCGGCGTCCGCCCAGATCGACGGTCGCTCGCATGAGCCGGTCGTGCTCGAAGCGTCGCTCGCGCCCGCTCTCCTCGGCCGCGCGACGGACGCCATCGCGGCCTTCCGCTGGGACGGCACTGGGTGGGATGCGATCCCCGTGCAGGTAGACGAGCGGGCCATCGTCGACCTTGGCGAAGCCTACGGACCGATGAACCCGTTCGATTGCGAGAGCATCCTGTTCTGCATCCAGTTGGAAGATCAAGTGGTCGAGACGATGTACACCGATGCAGGCACGCACGTCGGTGCGGACCCAGACCCGGCGCTCGATGCCGACGACGAGATCGCGCTGCTCGCCTCCGATGCCGGGTCTCGCGCTCCCGACGCAGCTACTCCTCCCGCTGGGATCGTCCCCAGCACGATGGTCGAGATCGAGATATCCGATGGAGCGGAGAGCGCCTTTCTGTACCTCGCCGCTCACGACGGCGCGCTGGACTCCGCCGCCGGGCAGGATCACGTCCGCTACACCTTCGATCTTCTCTCCGGGAACTACCTGACGACCTATGACCTCGCGGGGGGCAACGCGAACGGAGGCGAGCCAGTCGGGGATGCTCTCGGCGCCAATCCCGAGGACACGACGCTGGAAACCGACGCCTACTCGCTCCATTTTTCCGACCGCTGGATTCTGGACGGTCTCATGCTGGGCAGCAGCGACGATCTCCTCGACCGCCGTAAGGTGCAGTTCTCTCCCACCTCCTGCACGCGCCACGAGACGACCGGCTCGCGCGGCGAGGGCGCTTTCGTCGTCAACCGCGACGGGCCGGTGCGCGCGCTCCGCTCGGTCGTCGGGTTCAATAGTGGGCCGCTGGTGCAGAGGACGGACGTGTTCTACCCAGAACTCGTCGTGAGCACGACGGCGCTCCGCGTCCACTCCATTCCCGGCATCCTCGACGTGATGGACTATTCCGAGGCTGCGACGGGAATGACATATCGCGCCAATACCACGCCAGAGGGCGTCGTAATCGATGCGGACCCGGATTCTGACGTGCGCGGCGGATCGCCGCTGGAGTGGGAGGTCGTCTCCGGCGCGCCCGGCACGCTCGTCATCCGCCACGACATCCAGACCTCGGCAAATCTCACCCCGACGCTTTTCTGGGCCGACAACGACGTGAACCCGCCCATCCAGTGCACCGGCGATGAGGTAGCACTCGGTCAGTCCGGCCCCTGGTTCGACCAGTCGATCCCGAACACGGACCCCCGCCTCGGTTCCCACGCGGACCTCGTCGCAACCCGAATCATGCGGCTCTCTCCCGAACCGCTCCCCGAGGCGGAGGTGGAGACGCTCCTCGCGGCGATGGCTGCACCGCTCGCTGTGACCGTCTCTCCCATCGCGACCAGCCAACCTGGAAGCCCGGAAGCCCCACCGCTGGTCTCGGTCGGGCCGAATCCGACACGCGGCTCCATCACCGTCTTCTTCGTGATGACAGAGCCGGGGCCGGTGGAGATCGCCGTCGTCGACGCGCTCGGGCGTGCACCCATCATGCGACGAGTCCGCACGTACGCCGTTGGAGCACAGCAGGTGGAGATCGACACCTCGATGCTTGCTCCCGGCCTCTACCTCGTCCGCCTCGCGACGCCCGGCGGCACCGTAGTGCAGCGCTTTACACGCCTCTAGAGCGACACACGGTGGTCATCCGGCGCGAGTAGGTTGGAGCTTCTCCCCTCTCCTGACATGGACGCCTACCCGCCCTTCCCCGGCTTCCGCGAGGAGGCCTTTCAGTTCCTCCTCGACCTCCGCCAGAACAACGAGCGCGACTGGTTCAAACCGCGCAAAGCCACCTACGAAGACGAGTTGCTCTGGCCCGCCCGATGCCTCGTCGGTGAACTCGCTGAGGCGTTGCCGCGTGCGGGCGTTCCGCTGACCGGCAACCCAAAGAAGGCGCCGTTTCGGATCTACCGCGACACACGGTTCTCCAAAAACAAGGACCCGTACAAGACGCACCTCGGCCTCGTGCTTTCCCGCGATGGCGACAAGAAAAATCCCGGCGCCCTGTACATCCACGTCGAGCCGGGGGGGAGCTTTCTCGCCGCGGGGTTCTGGCAGCCAGACTCGCCACTTCTCCGCCTCTTTCGCGAGCGCCTCGTCAACCGACCGGACGAGTGGCTCGCCATCGCTGACGATCTTGGCCAAGCCGGTATCGAGATCAACGACGGGCCTTCCGGGAAGCTGAAGCGGATGCCGCGAGGGTTCGAGAGCTACGCGGACTCGCCGGTCGCAGACACGCTCAAGCTCAAGGGCCTCGTGGCCCAGCGCAACGTGGACGTCGCTCGGACGAAGACGCCTGCGTTCTCGGAGGACGTGGTCGAGTTCGCGAAGGATGTGCTACCGCTGCTCGCGTGGGGTTGGAGCCTCATGGACGAGAGCCCCACGAGCGGCTGACCCCACCTCGGCATCGAGGCGGACAGAGCTAGCGCCCGAACAGCGCGTTCTCGACGCTCTTGAGCGCGTCCTCCTCGGCCTTCATCCGGCCCTCTGGGGAAGCCGCGAACTCCATCGCCTTGCGCTCCGCCTCGGCGGCGGCCTCCTGGCGGGCCTGCTCGCGCTGCTCCTCGCGGATCTGCTCCGCGAACGGCTCCTGTGCCCGCGCGAACATGACGTGCGGCTCCTCCACCGGGTAGCCCGCGTCGCCGCGCTCGCGGTAGAGACGGAGACAGCCGTTCCAAAGGGCCCGCCGCAGCCCCCACTTCTCGACGGAGAAACTCGCCGCGCGACGCTTGCCCGTCGCGTCGATCCAGTTCAATTGGACGTACAGGCGCGGTTTGGAGCCTTCGTTCTTCTCGCGGACGGAGAGGCCTACGACGCCGGTGTTGCTCCATGCCTTGCGAGGCTTCTGGGGAGAGTCGGGCATATCGGAGAGGAGGTGATCGCGGTAGGCCTTCGCGGCAGAGAGGGCGGACTCGGAACCGCCGTGCTTCGCGTCGGCAAAGAACTTCGAGAGCCGCTTTCCCTCTCGACGCGCTCGGACTTGCCACCCGTGCGTGGGGTGACGGCGAGGATGGGCCTCGGAGGGCTCAATGTCGATCCGGGTGATATGGTGGAGCTCGCGCTGACGGGACTCCTTCAGGTCGGCGTCAGCGGTCGGGCGCTCCCCGCTGTCGCGGAGAGAGGTCTCGGCCATCGGGCGGTGGGTGACGAACGCGCGGGGTCGGTGGGGAATCGGGGCGGGAGCAGCGGGCTAGGTAGGCACCGCGTCCCGGAGACACTACGCCGCCTCTGGGACAACGACCTCGACGCGCTGAACCTCGGGAACGGCTCGCTTGATGGTCTGCTCGATGCCGCCGCGAAGCGTCATCATGCTGAGCGGGCATGTGCCGCAGGCACCGAGGAGTTCGAGTTCCACGACCATCTCGTCCGTGATGCGATGGACGCGGGTGGAGCCGCCATCGGCCATGAGGTAAGGGCGGATGGCGTCAAGCGCGGTCTCGATCCGCTCGCGGAGGTCGGAAGTAGCAGGGGCGTCGGCCATCGGAGGGAGTGTCTTCGAGGATGATAACACGGTCTGCGGTCGTCAGTCGCGTGGGGTGCCCGCCGTCGGTGCCGAGGGGGGCGGAGCCGACTACCGGTGAAGGATCTCAATCGGCTGAGTGGGTGGAGCCTCCGCATTGCGGATAGCGACCTCTCGCGCGACGCGCCCGGCGAGATCGCGAAAGACGCCTGCGGTGACGGTCTCCGGCTCTCTGACGACGACCGGCGCCCCAAGGTCCCCCGCCTCGCGCGCGGCTTGCTCGATGGGCACCTCCGCCAGAACGGGAACGCCCAACTCCGCCGCCAATCGCTGCGCGCCTGCCTCGCCGAAGAGGAAGTACTTCCGGTCTGGCATGTCGGGCGGCGAGAAGTACGCCATGTTCTCCACGACGCCGAGCACGGGCACGCCAGTCTTTCCAAACATCGCGATCCCCTTTCGGGCATCCGCTAGGGCCACGGGCTGCGGCGTACTCACGATGACAGCCCCCGTCACTGGGACCGTCTGCACGAGCGTCAGCTGCACGTCGCCGGTACCGGGCGGGAGGTCCAGGATGAGGTAGTCCAACTCTCCCCAGTCCGCATCATTGACGAACTGTTGGACGGCACGCGAGGCCATCGGGCCTCGCCAGACGACGGCGTTCTGAGGATCTACCAGGAAACCCATCGAAAGGAGTTTCACCCCATACCGGATCAGCGGGATGACCTTCCGCTCCTCGTTGACACGAGGCTTCTCGTCATCACCGATGCCGAACATCAACGGCACGCTCGGCCCGTACACGTCGATGTCCAGCAGACCCACACGAGCTCCCGCCTCCGCTAGAGCGACCGCGAGATTCGCGGCCACCGTACTCTTGCCGACACCGCCCTTCCCGGAGGCCACAGCTACGAAGTTCTTGACTTGAGAAGCACCGCCCTGCGCGATTGTCCTGTCCGGCGATGTCGTGTCAGCATCCATCTCGACGACTACCTCCACCTCGTCGCCGAGGTCGCGATGGATGGCAGTCTCGCACCGCGCACGGATCAACTCCTTCAGCGGACAAGCGGGGGTCGTGAGAACGACTGTAAACGTCACCCGGTGATCCTCGACCGTGAGGTCGCGAATCATACCGAGGGTCACGAGGTCTTTCTTGAGGTCCGGTTCCTCGACTGTGGAGAGGGAGGCGAGGACGGCGTCGCGAGTGAGGGTCATGGAGAGCGAGCGTTTACGGCAGCCTACGCGTGAGCCTCAACGCGGGTCATGCACGGCGCGTGGATTCGCTCGGATTCCCGCAGGTTGAACTCTCTCGAAGAGGCGCGGACGGTAAGCCTCTCAAGGCGGCGTCTCAGACAAATCACCCGCAAGTAGCCGCACCAACCCAATCAGTCAAGTGCCCACTGCGCTCAGCCTCCCACCGCGTAGCGAGGCCACTTTTCTTTTCCGTGATGGAACGGAAACGGGACGGTAGCTTTATTGAAGACCGAGTGGGCAACGGCGGCACGTGTTCAGAAGCACACTGAGCGGCGACTGCCGCATCCTTCGCGGATGGGTCCACTCGCACTCGGCCTCCACCTTCCCCCCTTCCCCATGCTCTACCGCTTCTCCTTCGCAGCGCTTGCGCTTGCCCTCATCGCTGCACCGCAGGCTCAGGCCTCAGCGGACCTCGGCGGCTCTGTCTCCATCACGGTCAACACGTTTGACTCCAACCCCGAGCGCGGGGAGGGTGTCTTCTTCCGCGGACCGCTCACCAACGAAAGTGGTGTGACGGAGTTCGTCTACGTCTACTTCGTGGTCGAGCGCCCCGATGGCAGCACCTTCAAGAAGAACCTCGGTGGTCTCTTCCTCGACGACGGCCAGACCGTCAACTACCGTGACATTCCCGGTCAGAAGAAGAAGAACTTCGTCGCCATCCCCGATGACGCGCCGGGCGGCACCTACACCGTGACCCTGTTCGCGGCTACGGACCGGTTCGGCACGACAGTCTTCGACACGGACTCCTTTCAGTTCGAGATCGCGCCGATGACGCTCGCGACCAGCGCAGCGGCTCCAACAGCTTCCAGCCTGGAGATCGCCGCCCCGGTGGCTGCACCGAACCCCTTCCGTGACGCCACGGAGATCCGCTACACCCTCGCCGAGGACGCCGAGGTGGACCTTCGTGTCTACAGCGTGACCGGCCGTGAGGTCGCCAGCCTCGTCAGCGGCTCGCAGGCCGCTGGTACGCACGCCGCTGCACTTCGCGCAGGTGACCTGCCCGGCGGCACCTACATCTGGCGCCTCGCCATCGGCGGCGAGGTGACGACCGGCCGAGTGACGCTCGCCCGCTAGTCCATCCCTTGTAGCGCGCGAGGCATCTTGCGCCTCACCCGTTGCGGCCCGGCTCCCGTCTTCGAGGAGCCGGGCCGCTTTGCGTCTGCCTGGCAGAATGGACCGAAGGATCCACTCGTTGAGGTCTTCTGTGAGCGTTCTTGCTCACCGCGTCAGCTTACGTTCTGGGAGTCAATGGTGGGGGCCTTCGAGCGCTGCCCGGACTGGCGGCTCCGCGCTGGATCGTCGCAATCCTCTGGCGTAGCTCGCATGTAGCCGCCTCTGCTGTACCCCGTCGCAACTCTATGGGACATGGCATCCAGAGCGTGACTCTCCGATTTCTCCTCTCGCTCCTTTCCGTTGCGGTTGCGTCCAGCGTCTCGGGGCAACCGACCTACCGATTCGAACAGTTCCGGACGGAACGCGGGCTGTCCCAGAGCACGGTCACTGCCATCACCCAGGACCACCAAGGCTTCCTCTGGATCGGCACGGACGACGGCCTGAACCGCTTCGACGGTCACAGCTTTACCGTCTATCGTCACGCCCTTGAGGACGATGCGACGCTTCCAGGAAGCCGCATCACATCGCTGCATGTCGACGAGGACGGGGAGCTCTGGGTGGGGACGATGAGCGGGCTCGCCCGCTTCGACCGCAAGACCGAGACCTTCGTGACACCGCCAGGGGCGCCTGGGGACTCCGCCTCGCCGTGTACACAGGACGTGACGTCGCTCGCACCAGATCCAGACGGGTCTCTTTGGATGGGACTGTACAGCGGCGGGCTCTGCGCGCTCTCGCCGGACCGACAATCATCTCGACACGTCCCGGTCGTCTCGCCAGATCCAGAGGCATCTTTCAACGGAACACAATCGCGCGTGTACACCCTTCGCGTGGACGCGGACGGGGCCCCGTGGGCTCAACTCTCCACCGCTCGGAGTCAGCTTTTCCCCGCCTGCCGGATCGACTCTGCGACTGGACTCTGCGACTTCACTGCCCGCTTTGTCGGGGTCGTTCCGCACACGAGCGATGTGTTCACGGACGGCATCGTACCGGAGATCCTCCGTGTAGCCACTCGTGAGACAGCCATCCGCCTACCCATAAGCTCGGAGAACGCGTTCCGAGAGCAGAACCTTCTCGCTCTTCCAGATGGCCGCGTCTGGATCGGCACGGAGAGCCAGGGCCTCCTGTCTGTCAATCCAACGAATGGCCGGATGACGAGCATCCGCCCGATACCCGACGACTCCCGATCTCTCGCAGGCGAATCTGTCCGGGCTCTCTTCCGAGACCGCCAGGGAAACGTATGGATCGGCACCACGAGCGGGCTCAATCGTTGGCACCCCCCTGACTCTTCGCGGTTTCGCACATTTCGTCGGGGTCCTGCCATCGCAGGGGGGCTCTCCGATGAGCGTGTGAGTGGTGTCCTGGAAGCTCGGGATGGAACGGTGTGGGTCGCCACACGCGACGGCCTCAACCGGATTGACCCGGAGACCGGAGAACTCACAGTTGTCCGTCGCGAAGCCGATGGGCCGTATGCGAACGCGTTCTGGTATCTGTACGAGGACTCGGAGGGCATTCTCTGGATCGGGACGAAGCGGCGAGGGCTCCACCGGCTTCTGCCCGGTTCTAGCCAGATCGAGCCAGTTAACGCGTTCGAGGGGTCTCGCCTGTTCGACGGGGTAGACCAGCAGTCGCATATCCGTTTCGTGGGGGAGGATCGTCGTGGGCACCTGTGGGTTGGTGCAGAGACCGGATTCTCCGTTCGGACGCCAGACGGTCGGTGGCACCCTTTTTTAGAACCCATGGGCCCCATCCCGCTGCCCTCGGCACGCGTCAACGTGTTCTTCGAGGACCGGCACGACCGTCTATGGGTCGGCACGGACGGCGGGCTCTGCCGACTCTTGCCAGAGTCGCGCGTGCCGGACGACCTGCGGTTCCACTGCTACACACACGAGGGGGACGATCCCACGTCCCTTGGGTCCGATATCATCTGGTCCATCACCGAAGACGGCCGTGGGGACCTCTGGGTCGGAACGGTAGGAGGTGGCCTCGCACGATACGATCCGAGCACGGACGCCTTTGTCCGCCTCACGACCCAGGACGGTCTTCCCAACAATACCGTCTACGCCCTCCTCGCGGACCACTCCGGGATCCTCTGGACCACGACCAACGCGGGTCTCGCCCGGATTGACCCCGTCAGCGGCGCCGTCACGGTCTACACCACGGCGGACGGCCTCCCGGGCAACGAGTTCGGCTTTATGGCCTACGACGTGGGCCCGAGTGGAACGGTGTACGTCGGTGGGCCGCAGGGGCTTGTGATGTTCGACCCAAACGAGTTGATCACATCGCGCCGTCCCGGACCTGTAGCCGTGACTGGCGCGATGGTCTTTGACCAGCGGATTCCTGGCCTGTTTGATTCGGGGGACACACTGCGTCTGCAGCACGACCAGAACTTTTTCCGTCTCACCTTCGCGGCACTGGATTTCCGAACGCCGGAGCGCGCGCGCTACCGCTACCGGCTGGCAGGATACGAGAGTGAGTGGCGGCGTACCCTCGCCAACGCTCCCGAGGCCGCGTACACACGCGTTCCTCCCGGCCGGTACATCTTCGAGGTGATGGCGCTCGATCCAGCCGGGGGATCCACGGAGCCGACCCGCCTGTATGTAATCGTGGAGCCTGCGCTTTGGCAAACGATGGGCTTCCAGGGCGGTCTAGCCATGCTCGCCCTCAGCTTCGGACTACTCGGGATCGGAGTGGCATACCGTCGGCGGCAGCGAGAGCTTGAGCGCGAGGAAGCCGAGGCGACCGAGTTGAAGCGCCGCGTGGCCGAGGGCCGCGAACGAGAGCGCCTCCGTCTCGCGCGGGAACTGCACGATGGTCCTGTGCAGGACCTCTACCGCCTCGGGCACGACCTGGACCGGCTCCGACTGCGCTCGGCGGAAGACAATCCAACGGCGCTACTCGGGGCGCGGGCTCAGGTCACCGCCGTCGCCACCAACCTCCGCGAGGTCCTCGCAACCTTGCGTCCGGCCCTCCTCCCGCACCTCGGGCTGGAGGCCGCGATGGACGCTCTCGCGAGACGGATGCGACGCCGGATGCCCGGGCTGGAGATTCGTCTCGCGTTGGACACAGACATCGCGCGAGCCCTTCGCCCAGATGTCCAGAACGCCGTGTATCGCATCGCTCAAGAGGCTCTGACGAACGTAGTCAAACACGCAGGAGCCACAAGCGCGACCATGACACTAGAACAGGTCGAGGGCGGCGTGGAGCTCGTTGTACGCGACGACGGCCGGGGATTCGAGCCCCCCCTCCACCTTCTCGATCTCGCCCGAGCCGAGCACTTCGGGCTCGTTGGAGCAGCGGAACGGCTGGACGTGGTCGGGGGGCGCCTAGGCGTGCAGTCTTCCCCTGGAAGAGGCACGACGGTTCGTGCCTGGGTACCACTCGCCGTTCGCGAGGCAGAGGAAGGAGGGTAATCGAAGGATCCAGTCAGGCCGGTCCGAAGAGACACCCCAGTTCGGGTCCTCCGTGCCGAGAGGTGGCCAGCGAGTCAGGCGTACTTCCGACTCCTCATGTCTGACGGCCACGTCCGCGTTCAACGACCTTCGGTGAATCGAGGGACAGACGATACCGTTCTCGTTCGCGTCTCCACACGACAGGCCTTCTCTCGCTCGACAGTCTTCTCGCGGTAGCTACGTTCTCTCCATGATTCGCGTCCTGATCGCTGACGATCACCCCGCGTTCCGCTCGGGTCTCGCCTCGTTCCTCGCAGGCGAGGCGGATGTAGAGGTCGTAGGCGAGGCAGGCGACGGCATCGAGGCCCTCCGCCTCGCGGGGGCTCTCGCGCCCGATGTCCTCGTGCTGGACCTGGAGATGCCCGGGCTCTCCGGTATCGAGGTAGCGGAGCGGGTTCGCGAGCGCTCGCCTGAGGTCTGCGTCCTCATCCTGAGCGCCTACGAAGACGAGGACTACATCTTCGGTGTGCTGGACCACGGTGCCGCTGGGTACCTGACGAAGCAAGAGCCCCTGGATGCCACCCTGGACGCCATCCGGGGCGTCGCACGAGGCGAGACGGGCTGGCTCTCACGTCGGATCGCGGCCTTGTTCGTCGGCGCGAGGCAACAGGCACCAGATCGAGAGCGTCTCCTCGCGGACCTGAGCACGCGGGAGCGCGAGGTCCTCGCGGAACTCTCGCACGGTCGGAGCAACGCTGAGATCGCCGACCGGCTGTTCGTCTCCACGAGCACGGTGAAGAAGCACGTGAACAGCATCTTCGAGAAGCTGGGGCTGCGCACCCGAGCCCAGGCGGTGGCCTGGATGTGGCGCAACGGCCTCGCGCAGGACCAAGTGGAGTGACGCCGGTTTGGCGACAGCGTCGTGCATGCCTCGGGGCCCCGCGCTTCTGGATCAAACGCCAGGCCGTGCTTCGTCTGACCCGTTCACAGCCTCCAGCGCGATCCCGTGCCGGAGCCCTCCAGCTGAGGACACAAAGGTATCGGCTCCGGCGACCTCCATCAGCCCCTCCACCAGGATCAGAGCTGCGACCATCACGTCCGCCCGGCCCGCCATCACGTCCGGGGCGAGGGTCGTGATCGCCTCGGGGGTCAGCGACGCCAGCCGTGCACGTGCCGCCTGGATCGGCTCGCGGGGAATCGCACCGTCCGTTCCCGCGACATATGCCGCAACCTTCGCAGTGCTCCCGGTTCCCACGAGAGGCCCTCGCGCCCACACATCGGGAGGGATCGTAGCCAACGCCTCGTGGACCGTCTGGCGCACGGACGACTGACGCTCGGGAGAGACCGGCGGGACGGCGCCGTGTCGCTCCGTCAGGCGGACCGTCCCGATGTCCAGACTGCGGACGAAGCCGGGCAGCTGTCCGCGTTCTCCCGACACGATCTCGGTGGAGCCACCGCCTACGTCGAACACGACGGCACGGGATACGTGCGGTACCAGCGCGAGGGCGCCGAGAAAACTGAGTCGCGCTTCCTCTGCCCCGGAGATGACGCGGTACTCTAGTTCCAGCTCCCGAAGGACGCGTGCCTGGAGCTCGTCCACGTTGGAGGCGTCCCGGCTCGCGCTCGTCGCACCGATTAGGATCTGCTCGGCGCCGTACTGCTCGGCCGTTGCTTTCGCTGCGGCCAGCCGATCCACGACCCGGTCCATCGCGTCAGGCGCGAGGCGCCCCGCTGCGTCCACACCTTGACCGAGGCGGGCGAACCGCTCCTCATCCGCGAGTACCGCCAGCCCTTCGGGTGACACGTCGGCGACGAGGCTGTTCACCGTGTTCGTCCCCACGTCGATGGCGCAGACTCTCATCGCGCCTTGTGGGTCATCCGCCCTGCCCACCACTCGTTCTCCGTCGCCTCGGCGGCAAGCGTAAGGCCCTGGGCTGCACAGGCTTCGAGGACCTCCTCCCGCTCTGTGCGGAGGATGCCCGCGAGGACCAGATCTCCACCCAGCGCGAGGCGAACCGCGAGGTCGGGGAGCATCGGGAGAATGGTGGACTTCAGGATGTTGGCGAGGACCAGCCCGTAGGGCCCCTCGGGCGCTACCTCCAGCGATCCTTCCGCGACGTGGAACCGGTCAGCCATCCTGTTCCGCTCAGCGTTCTCCGTGGCGTTGGGGACGCTCCAGGGGTCCACGTCCACCCCCCATGCCTTCCCGGCTCCGAGAGCCAGCGCGGCGAGCGCGAGGACGCCCGTCCCCGTGCCCACGTCCAGCGCGAGGTGGCCCGCCTCGGGCGGATGGTCAGAGAGGAGGCGGAGGCAGAGCCGCGTACTCTCGTGGTAGCCCGTGCCGAAGCTCATCTTTGGATCCACCCGCAGCACATGCCGCCCCGTCGGGGCGAGGTCCGCCCAGGTGGGGGCGACGACGAAGACCCCGGCCTCGATGGGTTCCAGGCTCGCTTCCCAGGTCGCGTTCCAGTCCCGCGCCTCGATCACCTCCGTCTCCAGCACATCGCGAGGATCTTCTCCCCGTGCGGCGAGCAGCGCGCCCACCGTCCGCTGGAGGCTCTCCGACCAGCGGGGAGCAGGAATCCATGCACGAAGCACGTCCGGTTCGCTCTCAAACGCCTCGAAGTCGAGGTCGGCCAACTCCGCGACGAGGAGATCGTGGGACGCCTCGGAGACGTGAAGCGTCAGGGCGATGGTACGAGTCATGCGTCGGCTTCAGTCGCCACACTGTCACGGACAGCCTCAGGCGGAGGAGGTGGGGACGGTTCCTCGAGCGGGGGATTCTCGCCACCGGACGGGAAGCAGATCTGCATCGGATCCGTGAGACCCTCCCTCCCCGCCGGAGCTGTCCAGATGTGGAGCCCCCAGAGTTCCGGTGCGTCCGGCCCGTCTCCGCCGAAGTTACCGTACGAGTGAGATCCGTCCGATTCGAACCGGACGTTGTAGGTCCCGGCCTCTAGCCTCTGCACTACTAAGGCCAGCCGGTTCAGACTGGTCCCTCCCGCCGGTGTCGTGTTGTCGTAGGTCATGTCGAAGACGCGCGCGCCGGAGGCGGAGGTGATCTGCCCCCAGTCATAGCGGTTGTCCGCGGACATCTCACCGGTGCCGACGATGCACACGTCAGCGGCCTGTGCGAGCCGGAAGCTCTGCGCGATCTCCCGCTCGTTTCCGACCCGTGCGATGCTCACGAGCAGATCGGAAGGGAGCGAGAGAGACGCGAGAGCCATCGGCTCCGGGACTTCGAGGAGCCGGACGCGGTCGCCGGGCTCCTCGCCATCGGCTGAGAGGAGGACAGCCCCCCAGAACTCCTCTAGGTCAGGATCACTCGAATTAAAATCGCGGCAGTGGTGGGAGCTGTCAGTGACGTAGCGGAGGGTGTGGATTCCGCGCTCCAGGGTGAGGGTCTCTTCTGCGCGTCGGTTCTTGCTCGCGCCCCCAGCCCGCTGGAGATCGGCGTCCTCCATGTTCCAGACCACGACGCCGTTTCGACTCAGCGTGGCGTAGTCGTACGCCGTCCCGTCCACGAACTCACCGACGGCCACGATGGTCGCGTCCAGTGGCTCGAGTACCTCGAACCGCACTTCCCGGGTCACACTCGGTTCGTCCACACACTCGATCTCCGCGATCCGTGGGAAATCGTTCAGGATGTCCACGGGACCAAAGGCTCCCGCCGCGCTGGCGGAGTCTGCAGGCGTGATGCGGAGGCCCCAGCGCCACGGCTCCCAGGGAGGGTTGGCGTCCCAGTCGCGCACAGCGTGCGAGCCGTCCGAGCGATAGACGGCGCGGTACTGTCCGGGCGCGAGGTCCAGAATCTCCGTCTGCCGCCGGTTGCGCTCTGAGCCCCCCGCGTAGACTGCCGAGGCGGGCCGAGCCACCCAGAGAGTATCGCCTTCGGCAGACATCAGGTAGGCACTGTCGGCGGGTGCGCTACCGGCGGCCTCGAAGAGCGCGTCGAAGCGGACCCGAACGGGCTCCCGGGCACGAAGCGCGACCTCGTAGAGGCGGTCCGAACGAGCTGGACCTGTTCCCCAGATCAGATCGTCGGGCTCCGGTGGGTCGCCGTATTCCGTGTCCGCGCTGCTCCGGTCCTCGCCCGGCGCCGTCCGCACGATGAGGCGCCAGCGGGCGGCGTCCCCTACCCAGCCTCTGCCTCCGCCGCTGAGAGCGTCGCTGAGGCGCTCGCGGAGCGATCCCCCCTCGCGAGTGGTTCGCGCCATCGGCGCCCCCAGACCGGCGAAGTACGCGTCGTAGATCCCCGGAGCGAGGGCGAGCGTGTCGCGCATGAGCACGAACGTGCCGCGCGCTGGCCGATTCGCGGGGCGCATCTGCCAGACCACATCGCCGGTCTCGCGGTCCACGATCCAACCGTGGGCGGCGAGCGCCGTGTCTGCCTCACCACCTTCGAAGGACCCGGCCGCCTCGATGGTCACACGGACGGGCTCTTCCACACGGAACGCCTCGTGCTCGGGGTTGGCCTCGGCCTTGATGTCGGTGATGGAGACCAGAGCGTCGCCGGATCGTCCCGTCCGGTGGATGATGACAGCGAAGACGGCCACGGCGAGGCAGACGAGAAGAAGACGGGAGGCGATACGTCGCACGGGGTCAGGGGAAAACGGCGCGCGCTACGGGAGTCTCGGCAGCGGAGTTGCCGACGGTGGGCCCGGTATATTCGCACTGTCCGGGGCGCCCGGCGCAACCCGTCGGTGGGAACGGGCCGTAGCGCGCCTCATCCTCTCGCTCCGTGCCATCCCCCGCCCCCTCAACCTCGGCCTCTAGCGCGCTCGCGCTGAGTGCTCGTCTCGCCCAGGTGCCTGGCCTCCTGACGGCGACGAGGGTACGGCGGGCTACGCTTTGGACCTCAGCATCGGCCGCGCTCGCTGCTGTCGCGGTCGCGGTCGGGTCGTTCGGTCTCTCGGGCTCGCCTCCCTCGGGTGCCGTTCGGATCGGGCTGGACCTGACGGGCATTCTGTCGGTCGGGCTCGCGTATCTCCTGCTCACGGGGAAGCCGCGTCTTCATCTCGGGTCTACCTCGGCTCCGCTACGAACGCTCTGGACTCTGCTTCTGCTCAGCGCCGGTCTCCTTGGCTTCGAGGCCGCTTGCGCTGCCCTCATCGACGGGCAGCTCGACGCCAAGACGCGCTTGCCAGAGAATCTGGAATCCGCGATCGTCGCGGGTCTGACGACCGTCGCGGAGGGCGTGTACGTCGGGGCTCTGCTCGGAGGGCTCCGCTCGCTCGTGCTGTATCGGAAGCGGCGCGTCGCACTCTGGCTCTGGTCTGGCCTCGTGATCTGCGTGTTCGGCTTCGGCGTGACCGTGATTGCCGCCTATCCCGGCGAGGCAGACCAGCGGCTCGCGCCCGCGTTCTTCGTCGTCGGCGGCGGGCTCTTCGCGCTGGGATGCGCCTTTCGGCAGGGCTGGGTCGGCGCTCTTTCTCTCCGTCAACGCGCCGGAGCGGCGGCACTCGTCATCGCGCTGGGCGGCGTGCTGACCGGGCTCTTCTTTCTTCGCGCGGAGGGCCCGGCCCGCCTCGCGATTGGAGCCCTGAGAGTAGAGGCGCCCGTCGCCTACGCAGCCGCAATCTCGATGCCCATCGACATGATGACACGGCTGGTGCTGCTGGCGGGCGTGCTCTATTCGCTGACCGCGACGCTCGTCCTCCTGTTCCAGTTGCCCACCTCGGAGGCGCTGGTGCAGCGGGCAGGCGAGCGCCGCGCGATGAAAGAACTGGCCGCGCTCTCTGGCCAGGATCTGGACATCGATTCAATCTCGGCCGCCGTCGCGAGGGCGCCTGTGGACGCCGGGCTGGCCGATGCCGCCTGGGTCGCGTTACCGGATCCTGAGAGCGGCAGCCTCACGCCACGGGTCCGCGCCGCCTACCCGGTCCCGCCCGACCTCGCCGCCCGTGCCGCTGATGCGGATGCTCTCGTGGATGCCTCCGCGAAGGCGCCCTTCGTCGTGGAGCACGCGACGGCCGACCACCGCGTTCGCGCCCGCCCGGGCGATGGCATCGGGAGCCTGGCGGCGCTGGCTCTCGGCTCCGGCCCCGAGGCGGGCGTCCTCGTCGTCACCCGAAAATCCGCCGAGGCGTTCCAGCCTGACGACATCTCGGCGTTGGAGACGTTCTCGTCTCAGGCGGGGCTGACGCTCGCCAACGCGCGGCTTTTCGCGAGCGTACTGGAAAAGGAAAAGTTGGCGCGAGAGCTAGCGGTGGCGCGAGAGGTACAGCAGCGCCTTCTCCCGGAGTCGCTCCCGGAGATTCCCGGCGTCCGCCTGGCGGCCATCGAGACGCCCGCACAGACGGTCGGCGGAGACTATTACGACGCGGTCGCGCTCGGTGAGAAGTGCCTCGGGATCGTCGTGGCGGATGTCTCAGGCAAGGGCGCGGGAGCGGCGTTCTACATGGCCGAGATGAAGGGCATCGTGCAGGTCGCGAGCCGCCTGACGCGGTCGCCCTCTGAGTTTTTGATCCGTGCCAACGAGGCCCTCGCGCCCTCTCTCCGACGAGGGGCGTTCGTCTCTGCCATCTATGGCGTGCTGGACGCCGAGGCGGGTACCCTCGCCTTCGCGCGCGCAGGCCACTGCCCTGCCCTCCTCATCCGCCGCGACGGCTCGTCGCGCTACCTCCGTCCAGACGGCCTCGCGCTCGGCCTCGACCGCTCCGGCATCTTCGACAAGACGCTTCAGGAAACCCTCCTCGACCTCGTACCCGGCGACGTCTGCCTCCTGTTCACCGATGGCGTCGTGGAAGCTCGGAGCGCGTCTGGTACCACCTACGGCTACGAGCGCCTCGAAGAAGCCGCCCGCCGGGAGTACCCGCGCGAGGCAACCTGCGACCCCGTCGTCCTTCGCGATGCGATTCTCGCAGACGTAGAGGCGTTCACCGGCTCCGCCGAGGCCGAGGACGACGTGACGCTGGTCGTGATGGCCTGGGACGGGTAGCGGATTTGGGGAGCACATCCGTTCCCACCCCGCCCGCCTCGGTGCCGAGGTGGAGGGAGTGGAGGACCAAACGCTGGACGCAGGACCCTACCCCGCCCTTCCCTTGCGTACCACGGAGTATGCCGTAACGGGGCGTTCCGAGGTTCTGCCTGCCCCTCGCATGAGGCCCTCACCGCGCCAACGCCACCCCCAGGGCACACGCCGCCAGTCCCACGAGGACGCTCCCTGCCGCGTTCGCGACCGCCAGTCCAGCCTTACCTGCGTCCCAGAGCGCGAGGGTGTCGGCAGAGTAGGTCGAGAAGGTGGTGAACGCACCGAGGAAGCCGACCACGAGAAAGGCGCGGCGCGGGTCCTCGGCGCTGAGGATCGGCAGGGCGAGGCCGATCAGGAAGCAGCCGAGGCCGTTCGCGACCCAGGTGCCCCAGGGCACGGTCGCTCCGAGCCAGCGGCCCATGCCCTCCGCGACGCCCCACCGTGCGAGGGCTCCAGCGGCACCGCCGAGGGCGACGAGAAGGGCAGTCGGCATTCGGGAAGACGTGTGGGACGTTACCCTCGCGAACCTACCGCCATCCCCGATGCGCGCCCTTCTGTTCCTCGCCGCTCTGGTGGGCTGCACTGCCGAGCCCAGCGCCCCTCTCCCTGACCCGACCGAGGCGGAGGTACCCGCTGGCATCGCTCTCGTGGAGCTGTTTACATCGGAAGGCTGCTCTTCGTGTCCGCCTGCAGACGCCGTGCTGACGCGGATCGCGAGCGAGCCGCAGCCGGGCGTCCTCGCGCTGGCGTTCCACGTGGACTACTGGGACCGTCTCGGCTGGCGCGATCCGTTCGGCAGCGCCGCCTTCTCCGACCGTCAGCGGACCTACGCGCCCACACTCGACCGGCGCGTCTACACGCCTCAAGTGATCGTGAACGGGACGCACGGGATGGTAGGCTCGCGGGAGCGGGAGGTGCGGCAGGCGATCTCGGACGCCCTCGCGGTACCTGCTGAGGCCGTGCTGACCTTGACGGCCACCCGGGCGGGCGAGACCGTCACGGCGACGCCTCACGTTCAGGACCCACAGGACGGGACCGTGCTCCACGTCACCTTGGTGCAGCGCGAGGCCAGGACCGACGTGACGCGCGGCGAGAACGGCGGTCGCCAACTAGAGCACTCGAACGTGGTCCGCGCGATGAAGACGCTGGAGCCGGGCGCTAGCTCCGTCCGCCTCGACGTGCCGCCCGAGGCAGGCGGGATGTTCGTCGCGGCATGGGCGCAGGAGGGCGCGACGGGCCGCGTCCTCGGGCTCGCGACAGCGGAGTTGTAGACCGCGTTACTGCTCCCCGAGGTACGCAGCACCCCGCCCCTTGATCTGCTCGTCCCAGGTCTGCATCCAATCCTGCTCGCGCTGCGCGAGGTCTGACCAGTCGAGGTCCATCGCGCTGATCTGGGCTTGTGAGACCCAGTCCGGGAGGCTGTCTTGCGGGAGGTCCGTGCGAGCGGGGATACGGAAGTAGTCCTTGGCCTGCTCCAGCATCGCCTCGCGGGAGGACACGAATTCGACGAACTGCTGGGCCAACTCGGGCTGAGGAGCACCCGTCGGAATCGCGATGCCATCTACGAGGACGGGCGTTCCGCTCTCGGGGATGATGAATGCGAAGGGGTAGCCGTTTTCCTCGGCTTGGAGGTACGTGTCCGGCATATTCCACAGGGAGACGTCCGCCGTCGCGCGCCCGATTCCGAGGTACATCTGCGTCGGGTCAGCAGCGTACGCCTTCGTGTTCTGGTCCAGGCGGGCGAGCCACTGGAAGCCCTCCTCCACCGTCGGCTGGCGGACGATCATAGCGCTCCAGATCGCGCGCATCGTCCCACTCTGCATGGGGGAGCGAATCAGGATCCGGTCGCGCCATTTCGGATCGAGGAGGTCGTCCCAGTCGCGCGGCCTCTCGTCCTCGCTAACGGTGTTGGTGTTGACGAGAATGCCCTCGGGGGTGAGGTAGGTGCCATACCACCGGCCCTCCGGGTCTTTGGCCGAGGCCGGGAGGGCGTCCGCGAACGAGGGCGTGAACGGCTGCAGGAGCCCCTCCTCAGCAGCGAGCGCAAACGTCACCTGCGGCGCGCCCCACCAGACGCTCGCCTGCGGGTTGGCGCGCTCGGTGCGGATGCGGTCGTACGCGTCCTGTGCGCCCATGTCGATGGGCTGCACGTCCACGCCGGGGTTGGCGGCCTCGAACGCGGCCTCGTAGAACTCCAGCTGGTCGGATCCGTGGGGCGAGTAGACGACGAGCGGCGTGCGGTCGTCAGAGGCGCAGCCGGAAAGGAAGAGGAGGATCGCCAGTCCGGCGAGACGGTGGGGCACGAGGGGGCAGAGGGGTTCTCGCGCCCTACCCCACGCGGGCGGGCTCCGTTCCAGTTGGTCCGCCTCGGTGCCGAGGCGGACGGGGTAGGCTACGCGTGGCCTCGAACGCCGCCGAGGACGAGGGGTCGTTGGGCCGCATCGGCGCGAAGCTCGGCCTCGCGTTGGGCCTCGTCCATCGCGCACGATTCGAGTGCCTCCTGCACCACCTCCCGCAGCCAGTCGCGGTTCTCGCGCAGCGCGTCGGCGACGGCGGCTTTGAGAACGTCGGGATCTAGATCGTCTGTAGAAAGGGGCATGCGCGGAGGCGGAGTGAGGCCTGGAAGGTAGAGCCTCGGACCGTGCCACACAGCCCACGCCGGGGTGCCCCGCGCAGACGAGCGCGAGGACCGATTCACGCCTCCTGGGGCAGGGGGCGCATTGGAAACGCTTACACCGCGCGAGTACCTTCGCACCGCCTTCACTCACCCAGCCCATGCCCGAGTTCACCCTGACGACGCTCGATATCTCCGCTGTCGTCCTCTACGCCCTCGTCATCTTCGGCATCGGGCTCTACTTCTCGCGCAAGACGGAGGACGGCGAGGACTACTTCCTGGCGGGACGGTCGCTCACCTGGGGGCTCATCGGAATCAGTCTCTTGGCGAGCAATCTGTCGTCGTCCTCCATGATCGGGATGGCGGGCGAGGCGTACGGCGGCATCGGGCTGGCGGTGTACAACTACGAGTGGATGGCCGCGATGGTGCTCGTCGTCTTCGTGTTGTTCTTCCTCCCGTTCTACCTCAAGAGCGGCATCTACACGATGCCGGAGTTCCTCGAAAAGCGGTTCGACGGACGCAGCCGGACGTACTTCTCGGCGCTCAGCATCTTTCTCTCGGTCGTGGTGGATACGGCGGCGGCGCTCTTCGCGGGCGCCCTCGTGGTGGAGTTGATCTACCCGGACTTCCCGCTCTGGGGCACGATGACCATCCTCGCGCTCGTGGCAGGCGCCTACACCATCGCGGGCGGCCTGAAGGCGGTCGTCTTCACCGACGCGATCCAGGGCACGCTGCTACTCGTCGGCGCGGCGGCGGTGTCGGTCCTCGCGTGGAACGAGATCGGCGGGTGGGACGCGGTCACGGCCGTGACGCCGCCCGAGCAGCTCTCCCTCGCGCAGTCGTTCGACACCGACCCGAACAAGCCGTGGTACGCTGAGGGCGGCATGACCTGGCTCGGGCTGTTCACGGGCGTCTTCCTCCTCGGGTTCTATTTCTGGACCACCAACCAGTTCATGGTGCAGCGCGTCCTCGGCGCGAAGAACCTGGACCACGGGCGCTGGGGCGCGCTCTTCGGCGGCCTCCTGAAGATTCCGATCCTCTTCCTGATGGTGATGCCGGGCACCTTCGCGCGCGTGCTCTACCCCGACATCGAGCGGGCCGATCAGGTCTTCCCCACCCTCCTCTTCGACCTCTTGCCCGGTGGTCTCCGCGCCCTGGTTCTAACCGCGATGCTGGCCGCGATCATGTCCAGTGTGGACTCGACGCTCAACGCGGCCTCCACGCTCGTCACGATGGACTTTATCAAGAAGTACCGTCCGCAGACCACGGCGAAGGCGCTCGTCCGAATCGGGCGGATCGTGACGTTCGTCTGCATGGTGTTCGCCATCGTGTGGAGCCCGGTCATCCTCGGCTTCGAGACGCTCTGGAGCTACCTCCAGACGACCCTCGCGTACGTGGCGCCGCCCGCCCTCGCGCTGTTCATCCTGGGCGTCTTCTGGAAACGCGCGACCGGGACGGGCGCCATCGCGGGCATGGCTGCCGGCCACCTCGCGGCTATCGGCTTCCTCATCGCGACGATCTACACCGACTTCGAGATCAACTTTCTCTACCTCGCGCCGATCCTACTGGCGGTGAGCCTGATCGTGATGACCGTCGTGAGCCTCAGCACGCCGCCGCCTGCGGAGGAGAAGGTAGAGGGCCTGACGTGGACGCCTGCGTTCTTCCGCGCCGAGACCGAGGAGTTGAAGGGCGTGCCGCTGTGGAAGAACTACCGCGTGCAGTCCATCGCACTGGTGGCGATCACGGCGGTGGTGGTGGTGATGTTCTGGTAGCAGCCCCGCCCGCCTCGGTGAAGGTGCCGAGGCAGAGGAGTCGGTGGACAGACAGCGGTAGTTTCGCCGCATGAAGACTCTCCTGCTCGCGACGGCACTGCTCGGGTCCGCTGTCTCCGCTCAGCCCGCCGACTCCATCCGGGCCGTTCTCGCGGACGCCCTTTACGATGCGGCGCTGGGCGAGACGCTAGATCTGATGGAGTTCTCGCGCTTCGACCCGAGCGATCCAGGGACCGCCGGGTTTGCGCGGATGTCGATGGAGCCTCGGGTACTCGCACTGTACGAAGAGTCTGGTAGCACGGAGGAGGTCCTCGCCTTCGCGGCGTGGACTCGTCGAGGCGACGTGGCTCCCTTCCTAGCGCGGGAGCGCCAGACTGGAAGCCCGGAGTACCAAGACACCGTGGACAGGTACCTCGAACGAACGACACCGAGTACCGCACGGATCGAGGCTGTGGAGCGGGTGCTGGATCTCATGGATTACCCTGCACTCGGAGCCGCGTACAGCGCTCGGTACTTCGCACTTCTCGGCCTCGCGATGGAGGTGAACGAGGCGGAGAGATCCGTGCTGGATCGGTACGAAGACCTAATCACGGAGATGGATCAGACACGAGGCGACTTCTTCCTTGACGCCGCAGCTGGTCAACTCCTGGGGACCTACCTGACGGCCTACGCGTCGGCCTCCCCCAGAGAACTCGCGCAGTTCGAGAAGGCCCTGAGGCTTCCAGCCGCGCAGTGGTACTTCAGGACTATGCCACAGGTGATGCTCGCTGCGTACGACGAAGCTGCTGTGGCCTACGGCGAGAGCCTGCAAAACTGAAAAACGCCAGCGTGGTGAGCGCGGCGGCGGCGTAGCCGAGTCCTGTGGCGAGGGGTGACGGTTCCATCGGGTACGTCCGCCTCGGGGCCTCTGCGAGGAGACCGAGGCGGGGCTACTCGGGCGTGGCGCGGTAGCGGGCGCCACCCATCGTGAAGGTGAGGGCAGTGACGGCGCCGTCTGCGTCCATCTCAAAGTCGAACACGCCGTTGGTGTTTTTCAGGTGCAGCCGCGTCGGCGAGAGCGGAACGAGCGGGAGCACGCCGGAGCGCCACGGCATCGACATGCCGAGACCGTCGCCCAGCCGCTCGAAGACGAACGTGCCGCCGCCCTCGCGGGCGTAGCGGCCGAGGATGCGCGCCTCCTGCTCGTCGGTGAGGTCAATCCCCTCCTCTAGCGCGTAGTCCGCAGGCGGGGCCTCGCGCTCCGGCAGGCGGCGCACCCACAGGTTGCGGAACTGGGCGGGGCTGCCGTGATCCTGGAGCGAGATCGGCCCCTCGCCGTGCGCCTCGTAGGGGAGCGACTCCAGCCAGATCGTCATTCCCGGCAGCACCTCGTTGTTCTGCACGAGGACACCGTTGTGGAGGACTGTCAGCCGGGCTTCTTCCATGACCGTCCCGTCGTCTGCGAATCGCGGCATGCGGAAGAACACGTCGTAGCTCTGCCACGCGTCGGGCGGACGGTTGGCGGCGGCGAGCGGCGGGAATTGACCGTAGATGGCGGCGGCGCGACCGTCGGCGTAGGTCTCGTTTTCCCAGTTGTCTAGAATCTGAACCTCGTAACGCTCATCCACGAGGAAGAGGCCGGAGTTGCTGCGGTCCTGGCTCGTCTTCTCGGGCTCCGCGGCGGGTTTCCACTCGATGTGGATCTGCGCGTCGCCGAAGCTCTCGCGCGTCTGGATGGGTCCAGTTCCGGGCGTCACCACCAGCGCGCCGTCTGTGACGGTCCACGCGATGGGATCGCCGCTGAAAGACTGCCAGTGCTCGCCCGGGTCGCCGTCCGGCCCGATGAGCACGACGGCATCGGACGGCGGCGCGACGGGTAGGTCCGCCTCGGCGGGCTCGACGCGGGGCGGCTGCGGACGCTCGGTCTCGTGCTGCCGCCAGCCCGGAGCCGCCGGGGCGTGCGGACTCGCGGATTCCGCCGACGGTGGTGCCGAGGTGGAGCAGGCCGCGAGGAGAAGGACGAGAACGGGGGTGAGGCGAGCAGTCACGGCGCAGAGCGAGGGGAGCGCTTCAGAATACCTCTGCCCTCCCTCAGGATTCGACCAGCGATGCCAGCGCGACGCACGCGACGGAACTGATGATGGAGATCGCCCAGGAAACGGGATGCGCCCAGTTCGTCGTCCATCCGAACCAGTACCGGTTCGGCACGAACAGCCGGTCATCGTTGGGATGGTAGTAGACCCACCACCCGTACCAGCCCTCGGCTCCGTACGGCCGCCAGTCGTCGCGCTGGTGGCGCGTCGCGAAGCGGTGAATCGCGATCCCGACGAGCGATACCAGCGACGAGAGGAGAAGGACGATTGCGAGGGAGCGGGGAAGCAGCACCGGAGACCAGGCGCGTGAAGCCGAGGTATCGGCCGGAGGCGCCGCGCCTCAACCCGCCTCGGGTGCTCCATGGACTTATCGAGGCGGACCTACTCCTCGCGCATCGCGAGGGCAGGGTCGCTTCTGCCCATCGCCCACGCCGGGTACGCCCCCGCCAGAAGCGCCGCCACGACGGCCAGCACAACGGCCTGCACGAGGATCCACGGGTCCACGGTGAACGCGAGCGTCCACCCGAACGACCGCACGTTGACCACGAACACGAGCACGGCCGCCAGCGCGAGGCCGAGCGGCAGCGCCAGCGCCCCCGCCCAGAGCCCCATCAGGCCGGTCTGCGCGAAGACCATTCGCGCCACCTCGCGGCGTGTCATGCCCTGCGCTCGGAGCATCGCGAGTTCGCGCCGCCGTTCCAGTTGCAGCGCCATGAGCGCGCTCAGCACGCCCACGAACGCCACCAGTACTGCGAGGAGCCGCAGCACGTTGGTCACGACGAACGTCTGGTCGAACACGTCCAGGCTGGCCTGCCGCAGCGAGCGGTTGCTGCGCACCACGAGTTGCTGCCGTCCTTCCGCGACGGCTCGGGCCGCCTCGGTGAGCGCCTCGGGGTCCACGCCTGCTTCGGCAGTGAGCGCGAGGCCGGAGAGGCCAGGGTCTCGGTAGCTCTCCAGGAACGTCTCCTCGTGCATCAGCACGACGCCCAGGTCATTGCCGTAGTCGTAGTAAACGCCCGCGATGGGGTAGGCTCGCTCGCCGCGGTCGGTCGGGATGCGGAGGGTGTCGCCACGGCCGAGGCCGGAGCGGAAGGCGAACGGCTCGCTGACAGCTACGGCGCCCTCACGGGTGGCGCGTGCGACGGCGTCCGCCTCGCCCTCTTTGTAGCGATAGATCCCAGCGCGGACGCTGTCCACCTCCGCCACGATGAGGTCCACCGGCCCGAGGTCGGTGTCGAGTTGCTGCGTGCGGATGCCGTCCGCCCTCGCGACGCCCTCTAGCTGGCGCAGCTCCAGCGCGACAGCCGGATCGAGGAAACCTCCGCCCCGACGGAAGACCGTCGCAGGCGGTTGGATGTAGACATCGGCCTGGAGGACGCTCCCGAGCCACTCTTCCACCGTCACGCGGAAGGACGAGACCATCACGCCCACGCCCACGGTGCTCGCGACCGCTACCGCCAGCGCGGCCACGGCGATAGCCGTCCGGCTCAGGCTGGCCGTGACCCCTCGCGCTGCCATGCGCCCGGTCGGTCCCACCACTCGCGCGAGGACAGGTGTCGCGATGCCCGAGAAGAGGCGCGTCGCCCACGGCGCGGCCAGCGCGGCACCGACGATCACGAGCAGCAGCCCGATGTACGCCCACACAATGCCCGCCGTCGCGACGATCAGCACGGCTCCGCCGATGACGGTCGCGAGCCCGGCGAGGGCGAGGCGGCCCGACCGCTCGGCCAGCGCGTCTTCCTGCTGGGACCGGCGGAGCGCACTCGCGGGCGCCACGCTCGCGGCCTCCCAGCCCGGACGCAGCGCCCCCAGCACGCTGGCGCCCAGCCCGAGGCCGACGCCCTTGGCGAGGCTCCACGGGTCCAGCGAGAGATCGCGCACGCGCACCACGAAGTACAGGTCGCCGATGGTCTGCGTGACCAACCGCACGAGGCCCGTCCCGAGCACGATTCCGAGCGCGAGGCCGATGGCCGTTCCCGCCGCGCCCACGACCAGCGCCTCGCCGATCACGAGGCGGAATACCTCGCGCCGCGTCACGCCCAGCGCGCGGTACGTCCCGAGCAGCTTCCGCCGCTGCACGACGGTAAACGTGACCGTGTTGTAAATCAGGAACAGCCCGACGACCAGCGCGAGCAGGCTGAGCGCGGTCAGGTTGAGCCGGAAGGCCGCCGTCATCGTCTCCAGCGCGTCGGCCTGCTCGGAGGCTTCTCGGACTTCCAGTCCTTCGGGTAGCACCGCCTCGACACTCGCGAGGAGGGAGTCGGCACCGTCCGGGATGAGGAGATCGATGCGGCTCAACCTGTCGGCCGCACGGAACTGAAGACCAGGATCTGAGGACTCCGCTTCACCAAGATCTGCTCTCCCTACCCACTCCTGCGCCGTCGAGATGTCCACGATGAGGAGGTTGCGGAGGGCGCTCGCGCTGGACTCGTCCTCGGGCGTGAGGATGCCGAGCACGACGGCCTCTTCCGCCCGACCGTCCACGCGGATCGGGAACGCATCGCCCGCGTCCAGGCCTAGTTCCTCTGCCGTGCCGGACGAGAGAAGCGCACCGCCTGGCGTCGTGAGCAGGCCGGGCAAGTCCACCCCGCTGTCCCCTCTCGGCGCGATGTACGGCCGGAAATCCGCCTCCGCGAACGCGTCGATGCCGAGGATTTGGAGCACGCGCGCCGAGTCCGCCTCCGCCCTCGCGAACCCTTCCACGACCGGCGCCGCCGTCACGCCCAAGTCCACTGCGATGCGGGCGTAGAGGTCGCCCGATACGCCGCCTGGACCGCCCACCACAGTATGCGTCGCGCGGCCAGTCAGACTCTCCGAAGAGAGGCGGAAGGCACGCGTCGCGCTCGCGTTCGCGAGGTCCACGGCCACCACGACGGCCACGCCGAGCGCCACGCCCACGAGCGAGAGCGCGGTCAGCCAGGGATGGCGGAAGAGGTAGCGACGGCTGCTTCGGGCGAGCATTTCAGGGGATCAGGCGACAGGAGTCAGAGGCCAAGTGTCGGGGCCTTTCGAAGCCAGCGATCCTCGTGTGAGCGCTCTCAGACCGTACCGTGTCATCCCAACTACTCCGCATCGGTCGTGTCTTCTCGGAGAGTACCGGCCTCGGGCACGAGGTCGGCATACCTGGAGTCTGGGAGGCGGAAGACGCGGCCACCACCGGCGGTCAGCACCGCCAGCCCAGCATCGCGGCGCTGGATCCAGACGTTCCGGTCGGACCCGTCGGTAAACTGGAAGGTGAGGAGCGCGGAGTAGTCCGCCTCGACCTCGGCAGGATCGACCGCCTCGAAGGTGGACTCGCCATCCAGAGGGGAGAACTGCGCGAGCCACGCGTCTACAGCGGCCTCGTTCAGCGGCCCCTCGTCGATGCTCTCCGTCACGACGCCTCGCGAGAGGTCCACGTCGTACGCCCCGGACTCGTTCGTTACGAGGACGACGCCCACTTCGCCCGCCTCGATGCGGATGGCCTCGTTGGGACCGGCCGTCACGCTCGGCTCAGCCTCGGGACCGGCCACCTCGCCCACATTGGGTGGAGCCTCGCGCGGTGGGTCCTCCGTCGCGCAGGCGGTGAGCAGGAGAACGACGAGAGGAAGCGCGCGCATAGCCGGACGAGAGGGCTGCCTGAGACGACGCGCCGGGTGTGCGGGTCCCCGCTTCACACAAGCCCCGCGATCTGGGCGATCCCGAAGAGCGTCAGGGCACTCGCGAGGAGCAAGTGCATCCCGAGACCGAGTTGGTACATGACGGGAAGCGTCCGCCAGCCGCCCGTCGCGCCCATCAGACGCCCCTCGACGCCTACAAACGCGAGGCGCGAGAAGAACACGAGGCCGAGCGGGAGCGTCCACCCGCGCATAAAGAGCAGCAGGAACGCGAGGATGACCGCCATGCCGAACGCCGTCGCCATCAGGATGCCTCGCGGCGTGACCTTCGGCCGCTCCGTGCTCGGGGGCTCCATCGGTCAGGCCGTCTGGAGGCGGCCCCGGTGGCGCACGAGATCGGCCGCGTCTGGCACGATGGTGTCCAGCACGCGGGCCGAGGAGATCACGCCTGGCATTCCCGCACCAGGGTGCGTCCCGGCACCGACGAGGTAGAGGCCGTCCACGTCCTCGGACTTGTTGTGCGGGCGGAAGTACGCGCTCTGGAGCAACTGCGGCTGGATGGAGAAGGCCGCGCCCTTGAGCGAGAGGTAGTCCTCGTGGAACTCCCGCGGCGTCAGCGCGAGGCTGGCCGTGACGTGCTTCGAGAGATCCGGGAGGATGGCCGCCTCCAGGTAGCACTCGACCGACTGGCGGTAGCGCTCGGTCTCGCGCTCCCAGTCCGTGCCGCTCTCCAGGTGCGGAACCGGCGAGAGGACGTAGAAGCAGTCGTGGCCCGGAGGCGCCATGTTGGGATCGGTCGCGCTCGGCCGGTGGAGGTAGAGCGAGAAGTCGTCCGCGAGCTTGTGGTTCTCAAAGATGTCGTCCAGGAGCGTCTTGTAACGCTTGCCGAGGAGGATGGTGTGGTGCGCCACATCCTCGTACTGGCGGTCCGTGCCGAAGTACCAGACGAAGAGGCTCATGGAGAGCTTGGTGCGGTCCACCTTCGCATCGGTCCACTTCTGGCGATGCTCGGGCCGGACGAGGTGCTTGTAGGTCCACGCCGCGTCCGCGTTGCTGACGACGAGGTCCGCCTCGATGTGCTCGCCGGTCTCCAAACGCACGCCCGTCGCGCGGGACTTCTCGCCCGGCTGCGTCTCTGCGGTGATCTCCTCCACGGTCTCCCCGAGGCGGAAGGTGCCGCCCAGCCGCCGGATCAGGTCTGCGATGCCAGCCACCATCGCGCCCGTGCCGCCCATGGCGTACCAGACGCCCCAGTGCCGCTCCAGGTACGCGATGAGCGCGTAGATGCTCGTCGTGGAGAAGGGGTTGCCGCCCACGAGGAGCGGATGGAAGCTGAAGACCTGGCGGAGCTTCTTGTTCTTGATGTACTTGCTGACGAGGCCGTAGACCGTTCGGTGGCTCTCCAGCATCACCATGGACGGGATGATCTTCGCCATGTCCGTCACCTTGCCGAACGGGACGTGGCCCAGTTCCAGGAAGCCGGTCTCGAAGATGGCCTCACTCTTCTTCAGGAAGCGCCGGTAGCCCGCGACGTCGTCCGGGTTGAACTTCCGGATCTCCGTCTCCATCGCGGCCTGATCGCCGGTGTAGTTGAAGACCGTGCCGTCGTCGAAGCGGATGCGGTAGAACGGCGTCGTCGGGACGAGATCGACGTGATCCTCCCGGCGCTCGCCTGCGATCTCCCACAGCTCGTCGAAGAGGAACGGGGCCGTGATGAGCGTCGGGCCCATGTCGAAGACGTACTCGCCGCCCTCGCCCGGGACGCGGGTCACGCGGGCGCGCCCGCCGGGCTGGTCCAGCCGGTCCACGACGGTGACGCGGTACCCTCGCACGAGCAGGCGCACAGCCGCCGCCAGCCCGCCGAACCCGGCACCGATCACGACGACGTGCGGCGCGTCGGGACCGGCGAGGGTGGGCTCAGGAGATTCGTTGAGGGACGCGTCTTTGCGAACGGCGAGGGATCGGATCCAGGACGACACGGTGTCTTCGGTCTGGTTTCAGTCTCAGATGAAAGTCGGCCCGGCTACCCGGGGTGGGGGTCAGAGTTCCGGGTCGGGGCTCAGGCGTCGTGGAGACCGCGACTCGGCCCGCCTCGGTACCGAGGCGGAGGGGGTGCGGCGGGCACAAAGCTCCGGCCGTGGCATCCTGCCCCCCTGCCTACAGACGCATCCCGAACCGCTCCCGGTCGGCCTCGACGCGCGCCTGGAGGGTCTCGAACGTGTCGCCGCCGTAGCGCTCCAGCAGTGCCTCCGCGAGGCACCACGCCACGGTCGCCTCCGCGACGGTGCTCGCGGCCGGGACGCTCGTCACATCGGAGCGCTCGTAGCGGGTCGGCTCGGCCTCGCCGGTCTTCATGTCCACGCTACCGAGGGGCTTGATGAGCGTCGGGATTGGCTTCATCGCGCCGCGCACCACGATGGGCATGCCGGTGGAGACGCCGCCCTCCACGCCGCCCGCGCGGTTGCTCTCGCGCCGGTATGCGCCGTTCGCGTCCCGCGTGATGGGGTCGTGGACCTCGGAGCCGGGCGTGCGGCCCGCCGCCCAGCCGTCGCCCACCTCGGCGGCTTTCTGGGCCTGGATGCTGAGGATGGCCTGCGCGAGGCGCCCGTCCAACCGCCGGTCCCAGTGGACATAGCTGCCGAGGCCCGGCGGCACGCCGGTCGCGATGACCTCATAGACGCCGCCGAGGGTGTCGCCTTCCTTCTTGGAGGCTTTGATGTGCTCGATGGTGCGCTCGGTCAGGTCGGCGGAGAGCATCCGCGTCTCGCTCTGATCGGCCACCTCGTAGAGCGCGCGGGCGCCGCCCTCGGCGAGGAGCGCATCGCGCAGGTCGCGGGCGTGGGCCGCGTCGGCGAGCGCGGAATCATCGTAGCCGACGCGGCCAAGGCGGACGACGTGGCTACCCACCTCGATGCCGAGGGCGCGGAGCATCTGCCGCGCGACGGAGCAACACGCGACGCGCATCGCGGTCTCGCGCGCGCTGGACCGGTCGATGACCGGGCGCACATCGGGCCCGTGGGGCTCGCGGTCGAAGCCGTACTTCTGCGCGCCCACGAGGTCGGCGTGGCCGGGGCGCGGCATCGTGATCTTCTCCACGCCCTCGCCCGTGCCGTCCGCCGCCATTACGACAGGCCAGCCCGCACGATCCTTCTCGAACGCCGCGTTCGCGAGGTGCAGCGCGATGGGGCTGCCCATCGTGTGAGAGAACCGGAGGCCGGAGAGGACCGTGACCTTGTCGCGTTCGATCTTCGCGCGCCCGCCGCGGCCAAAGCCGAGCCAGCGCCTCGCGAGGTGCTCGTCGAGGTCGGCGGCGGTGACGGGGACGCCCGCAGGCATCCCTTCCACGATGCCGACGAGGGCGGGGCCGTGGGATTCTCCGGCGGTGAGGTAGCGGATCATGGGTCGGTCGGCCTCGGGGGGTCCATGGTGGCACCGAGGCGGGAGGAGTCGGGGCGCGGAAGATCGCGCCGGGACGCGGCCGGAGCCGGGTCAAACGCCGAGACGCCAAGAACACACCGCGAGCCCCGCGCGGGATCCCCGGGGGGCAAACCGGCGCGCCCGCTCTGTGGCCTCGGTCCCACGCATGTCGAGACGACTCTCCCGCCACGCGATCTCGCTCCCGCGCATCGACAAATAGCTCCCCCGCTCGGGGGAGCGAGAGACTCGTGCGGCGGAGTCTTTTCGTTCTGCGGGGGAGCCAGAAATCGGCGCGGGAAAGCCGGAGCGCGATGCGGGCGAGGCTCTGGGCGGCGCGGGGCAGCCCCCGTAGGCCGCGTGTGGAGCGACCTTCCAGGCGGTTCCCCCTCGTCCCGATGCATCTCCGCCTCGCTCCCTACCCCGGCCTCGCCGTCGCGGCCTTCCGCACGGTCTTCCCTCGCGATCTCGCCGAGGTTGAGACACCCGCCACTGTCCTCGCTGCGCTCGCGCTCGACGCCGACGCGCCCCTCCAGCGCGACGAAGCCGTCCGCCTCGCCGTCCGCGACCTCCTCCGCGTCCATGGCTACAAACCGACGGGCCGGGGCAAGCCCTCGCCGGAATACCTCATCAAGGCCGCCGAGGGCGGATTCCTCGGCCCTATCAACGCGGCCGTGGACTGCTGCAACGCCGTCTCTCTTCACTCCGGCCTACCGATCTCCGTCGTGGACCTAGGCCTCGCGAGGGCGCCGTTCCGCGTCGCGCCGGGCGGGCCAGAGAACACGTACGTCTTCAACGCGAGCGGGCACGAGATCAAGGTCGCGGGGCTGCTCTGCCTCTGGGACGCCGAAGGACCGTGCGCGAACCCCGTCCGCGACAGCCAGCGCACGAAGACACACGAGGCCACGCGCGAGACGCTCAGCGTGCTCTACGCCCCAGAGGGCCACACGGACCGGCTCGCGGAGACGGCGGCGTGGTACCGCGGGTCACTGGAGGGAACTGGCGCGAAGACTCACCTCGTAGAGACGGAGCCGGAGTAGCCACACGGCCCGCCTCGGTACCGAGGCGGGGGGAGTCAATCCTCGGTGCGCGTCAGGCGGGCGGCAGCCACCGTCGGCTCTTGAGTGGTCGCCCAGGCGAAGAGCAAGAACCCACGATCCGCCCGGAGAAGGACGGTCCCGCCGGTGTAGCAGATGTCGGCGCCCTCGGTGATGACCTCGCGGAAGACCACGTCGCCCGGGCGTGCGTCCGCCTCGGTGCTCGGGCCGAGGTACTCCAGGCGCCCGCTGCACGGGAAGGAAGGGTAGTCCACGAGCGCCGCCGGGTCTCCGTTCGCAGCGCGGCCCACGTCGAGGCGGACAGGCCAGGTCCCATCGGGCTCGCGGTCGCGGTCGCCATCGTTCCACTGGCGCCCCTCGCCCTCCCAGAGGCCGTAGATGGATTCCGGTTCGGGCTCAGGGGGCGGGCCGGTGCATCCCGCAAGGAGCAGGAGGAGGAGGAACGGCGCGAGTCTCATGTCGGGGGGCAGGGAAGGCGTCGCCAACATAGGTTGGACGACCGATCCTCTCTACCTTCCGGCTCCTTTCCGGTCTCCTCATGCCTCGCCTCCTGCTCGTCGTCCTTCTCGCGATGGCCGGGTGCACGGGCCTGGAGGAAGACCGTCTGGAGGGCGAACTCGTGGAGGGCGACCAGACGCTGGAATCTGGCGAGTACGTGGACTACTACGGCGTCATCGCGAGGAAGGGACAGTGGATCCGCGCCGTGCTCCGCTCGGACGACTTCGACCCGTACGTGATCGTCTTCGCGCCCTCCGGCCGCCAGACCGACGTGGACGACTCGGAGGAAGGCAACCTGACCATGACCAAGGCCATCGTGGAGACGCGGGAGGTCGGCAAGTGGAGCATCGCCGTGACGACCTACGAGCCAGGGGAGTCTGGCTGCTACACGCTCACCTACGAGGTACTCGACGAGCGCCCGCCCGACGCCGACGAGGGGCGCCCGTTCGACGCGGACGACGAGGAGGAGGCCACGACCGACGCCTAGACGCCTCTCGCGGATTGACCGCCCGCAGTTGGCCCAATGTTCGGAGATTGCAGCCGCAACAACTCCGCCCGTCTTCCGTCCGGGAGCGGCGCTCCTCTCGCACCGTGGCAAGCTTTTCCGTCTCCTTCCGCGACCTCCCCCCACCCGACGACGGCGCGTCCGTCCACGTGCTAGACCTGCACGGCGAGCTCGACGCGCACACCGCGCCGGAGTTCGAGAACGCGCTGCAAGCCTGCTTGGACCAAGGGCACACCCGGATCGTCGTGGCTGGAGAGGCGCTGCGATACGTCTCGTCGGCCGGGCTCGGCGTGTTCATGGCGTTCCTGGAGCCGGTCCGTCAGAACGGCGGGGATCTCAAGGTGGCCGCGCTCACGGACGAGGTGTACGAGGTGTTCGACCTGCTCGGCTTCCCGCTCCTCTTCGACCTCGCGTCGAGTGTAGAGGAAGCCGTCTCGCGTTTCGCCACTTCGGGCACCGCCTGACCGATGCCGCGCGCCTACACCCTGCGGATCCGGGGCCGGACGAGCGAACTCGCCCGAGTGCGACGACACGTGGAGACGTGGGCGAGAGAGGCTGGGCTCTCCGCTCGCGCGGCGCGACAGATCCAGACCGCCGTGGACGAGACCGTCGCCAACGCCATCGAGCACGGTATCGAGGACCGGGCGACGGCGACTGTCACCATCCAGGCACGCGCCGAGGCGGGGGGGCTCGCTGTCACCGTCCGCCATCGCGGCCACCGCTTCGACCCGACAAATCCGCCCGTTCCGCTCGCGGAGGTGCGCCGCCAGCGCGCCGTCCACGGCTACGGGCTCCATCTTCTCCGTGCGCTGGTGGACGAGATGGGGTACTCGCACTCGCGTGGCACCAACGAGGTGCGGCTGGTGAAGCGGAAGGCGTGAACGAATATGTGGCCTCCGGTTTCGGCTGCTTGCGGATCCATGCGGGGTTCGCGCTCGGAATCGTGACGCTCGCCCTGGTCGGCTATTTCCTTGAAACGATTGGTTGGCGCGTCATCGGATATGAGCCCCCCTTGGAGGTGCTCGACCGGGCTTGGTTCGCCCCCGCCCCGGCATCTCGTCTCGCCGCTGACTTCGTGGCGAGCGTTCTCGCTGCCCTCAGCGCTGGGCTAGTAGCAGCCCGCGTCTCTGGCTTTCGGAGTCTCGGGTACGGGTTCGGCCTCTTCGTCTCGGTCGGGCTCGGGCTTCTCGTGCTCAAGGACTGGCTGGATCCCCACGTCCCTCCGTACACGCCACAACCCGCCCCGCTGTGGTTTGATGCGCTGCGTGCTGTCGCGATGGGTGCGTGCATCGGCCTCGGAGCATGGCTCGCAACAGATCCCGGCAGCGACGGGTGGGAACCTGCCTCCTGAGAGCTGTCGCGCCGAGCGGCCAGAGAGGTTGCCCTCATCCCGTGCCGACCATTGAAACCCTGGCTACGCCCGCCTCGGTGCCGAGGCGGGGGCATCTGGCTACTCCGCAGGCTCCGGGACGGGAAAGCCGAGGACGCGGAAGAGACGACGCCCCACCTCGTCGTTGCCCATCTGACCGACGAACAGGTCTGAACCCGGGCCCCACGCGTAGAGCCCCACGTCCACGGCCGTGTGCCCGCCGGTCGTCCAGCCGATGCCTGCGGGCTCCGAGCTGAGGCTGACGAACAACTCTTGGATGGCCCGTGAGTCCTCCGCCGCCACAGCTCCCCGGATCGCCTCCGCGACGCCTTCTTCGAGTTCGATGGCGAGGCCTTCTTGGAACGTCTCCACCGGATCGGCACCGCCCACGATGGCCCGCGAGAGCGCCTCCCGGCTCATCGTCGCGTTGAGGACCGGCACCGGATCGTAGAAATAGACACCATCGCGCCCGAGGGTCATGCCGCCTGTCTCGTGGTCGGAGGTCGCCACGACGAGCGTGTTGCCCTCCGCCTCAGCCCATGCGAGCGCCACCGCGACCGCTTCGTCGTAGGCCAGGATGTCGTGCAGATGCCCGACGGGGTCGTTGCCGTGCCCGGCGTGATCGATGCGGCTGGCCTCGACCATGAGGAAGAAGCCTTCGTCCCCGCCTGCCTCGGCGAGGAGGTCGAGCGCTTTTGTGGTCATCTCTGAGAGAGAGGGCTCGTCGGTCGCCTCGCGGTCCACCTCGTAGGCGAGGTGGCTGTCCGCGAGGAGCGCCACGGCGGGGGTGCTCGCGAGAGCCTCGAACCCGGCCCCGTCCAGCGCGACCGTCGCGCCGGACTGGCGAAGCTCCGCGACGAGATCGCGCCCGTCGGCTCGCTCAGTGAAGTTGGGTCGCCCGCCGCCGAACATCACCTCCACGCCCGATGCCGTCAGTTGGGCGGCGATCTCCGCCTCCATGCTCCGCTGCGGCACGTGCGCTGCGAAAGAGGCGGGCGTCGCGTGCGTGATGCGGCTCGTCGCGACGAGGCCGGTCGCCATGCCGCGCGCCTCGGCGTCTTCGAGGACGGTCCGGCATGACTCCCCGTCTGGCCTCATCGCGATGGCCCCGTTGTAGGTCTTGATGCCGCAGGCGTACGCCGTCGCGCCCGCAGCCGAGTCTGTCACGCGCCCACTGTCCGTCGGAGAGGTCTCGACGGAGCCCGTGAGGCCCGTGCCGAGTGCCCACGGTCGCCCGAGCGCCTCGCTAGCAGCGGCACCCAGCGTAGCAGAGGCGGGCCCGAACCCGTCCGCGATGAAGAGGATGACGTTCTTCGGGGACTCGGGGCTGGAGACGGGAGCTTCGGTCGATGCCTGCGCGGAGGTGGACGTGGAAGACGAGCACGCCGAGAGGACGACGAGGGCCGCGAGGGCAACCAGCGGGACGCGAGACATATAAACGCGGGATGGGTCGCCCGAACGTACTCCCGAGGCGGGCCTAGTGGCGCCTCGCTACGAAGCGTTCACACGCGACCCGAGCGGTGCCCGCCCCACGCCCGGCCAGATCCGCCCGAGTCCGAACGCGGCGCGCACAAGGACCCAGAGCGCCGTGACAACCCAGACGCCTGTGAGCGTCCCCCCTGCCGACTCGACCCAGAACAGACCCAGCGCCCCCACGGTTGTCGCTGCTGTCATCCCGAGGGCGAGGAACCGAAAATCGCCCGTTCCCCAGTGGATGCCATCCGTAGCGAACGTCGCGGCATTGACCGGCAGGCTCGCGAGGGAGACGATCCACGCCAGCGCGAACACGTCTTGCGCGCTCTCCGGGACGAAGGCGGTCACGACCAGTCCCGTCGCACTCCAGAGGATTGTTGCAATAACGGCCCCGCTGCCGAGGCTCCACGCGACCACGATCCGCGCCACGCGCCGTGCTTCCTCGCGGTCGGCCTCGCCCATGAAGCGCGCTACGAGCGACTGGCCTGCAACGGCGAAGGCATCGAGCCAGAAGGCGGAAAAGGCCCAGACCTGTCGGATGGCCTGGTGCGCCGCGCCCGCCTCGGTGGAGAGTTGGGTGGCCGCGCGCGTCGCGAGGAGGAGAAAGAGCGTGAGGAGGCCCGTCCGCACCACCATCGCCCCGCCGATGCCGAGGAGGACGCGGGCCTCACCGAGGCGGAGAACATCGGGACGGCCGAGGGCGCGGAGCGCAGCTGCCCCTGCCCAGAGACCACCCAGGATCTGCGCGAGCGTGGAGGCCCACGCTGCGCCCGCTACGCCCAGCGCGGGGAGGCCGAACCAGCCAAAGATGAGCGGACCGTCTAGCAGCGCATTCGCCACGTTGACCGCCACCGCGATGCGGAACGGCGTCTGCATGTCTTCCACGCCACGGAGCGCACCGAACGCCGCGACGGTCGCCAGCACGGCGGGTGCGGCGAGGAGCCGGATGCGGACGTAGAGCGCCGCGAGGCGGGCCACCTCGCCCTCCGCCCCCATCGCGACGGAGACGGCCGGGGCTGCCCACCAGCCGAGCACGCCGACCACGAGGCCGAAGCCGAGGCCCATCGCGAGGGCCAGACTGGCCATTCGCGCCGCCCGATCACGGTCGCCCTTGCCCAGGGCCTGTGCTACCTCTGTCTGCGTGCCTACACCGAGGAAGCTGAAGATCCAGAACATGCCGGAGAGCACAATCGCGCCGACGCCCAACGCCGCCAGCGGCGCTGCCCCCAACCGCGCCACGAACGCGGTGTCCACCAACCCCGTGATCGGCTCCGCGACGAGCGAGCCGAGGACCGGAAGCGTGAGGCCGATCAGCGTCCGGTGGGGACGCGAGCGGAACGGGTGGGCATCAGACGCCATCCCGCAAGCTCCCCCCTGAAACCAGGCTGGAGAAAGAAGACGCCGCGAGCGCCCGGATGGCAAACGATTTCGGTAGGTTGCGGGCGCTCCCTCATCTTGTCTTCATGCAGACCCCGCTCGGAACGCTCGACTGGCTCGTTGTCGCCGTCTACTTCCTCATCGTCTTCGGCGTTGCCATCGGCGCCACGCTTCGCGAGAGGCGGAAGTCGGCGGAGGACTCAGCGGACTACTTCTTGGCAGGACGGAACGTGGGCTGGTTCGTGATCGGCGCGAGTCTGTTCGCGAGCAACATCGGGAGCGAGCACCTCGTGGGCCTAGCGGGGAGTGGGGCCGCCTCGGGCGTGGCGCCGGGCCAGTTCGAAGTGCTGGCCTCGCTGATTCTCCTGCTGCTCGGCTGGGTGTTCGTGCCGTTCTACCTCAAAAGCGGCGTCTTCACGATGCCAGAGTTTCTGGAACGTCGCTACAGCGCAGGCGCCCGGTGGTACCTCGCGACGGTCAGCATCCTGGCCTACGTCCTGACCAAGATCTCCGTCACCATCTTTGCGGGGGCGGTCGTCTTCCGCGCCATCGGGGTGGACTTCTGGGTGGGCGCGCTCATCGTGGTCTTCGCGACGGGCGCCTACACCGTGTTTGGAGGGCTTCGCGCGGTGCTTTACACGGATCTCTTGCAGACCTTCGTACTAATCGGCGGGGCGCTGGCCGTGACCCTGGCCGGGCTCGCGGCCGTGGGCGGCTGGAACGTGATGGCGGAGACCGTCGGACCGGACTTCCTGAGCATGTGGAAACCCGCGACGGATCCCGATTTCCCCTGGACGGGCATCCTCTTCGGCGCGCCCATCCTCGGCGTCTGGTACTGGTGCACAGACCAGTTCATCGTGCAACGGACCCTCTCCGCCAAGACGGTAGACGATGCCCGTCGAGGGACCATCCTGGCCGGCTTCTTGAAACTGCTGCCGGTGTTCATCTTCGTCCTCCCCGGACTGCTCGCGACCACGCTCGTGTCGCAGGGCAAGATGACGCTCGGGGATACGAACGAGGCGCTCCCAGCCCTCGTGGCGGCGCTCCTACCGGTGGGTCTGCGCGGCCTCGTGATCGCGGGCCTCCTAGCGGCGCTGATGTCCTCGCTCAGCAGCGTGTTCAACTCGTCCTCCACGCTCATCACGTGGGACGTGTACAAACGCCTCCGGCCCGAGGCATCGGAGCGACAACTCGTGTGGGTCGGACGGCTCTCGACGGTAGCGCTGACCGTGCTAGGGCTGGCGTGGATTCCGTTCGTGGAGGCTGCCGAGGGTGGTCTTTACGTCTACATCCAGTCGGTCCAGGCGTACATCTCGCCGCCCATCGCGGCCGTCTTCCTCTTCGGGCTGCTCTGGCCGCGGGCGAACGCGCAGGGGGCCCTGGCGTCGCTGCTGGTGGGGCTCGCGCTCGGGATCGGGAGGCTCGCGCTGGAGGCGATCAACGGGCCCGAAGGGACCGGCCTGACAGACGGGACGCTCCTCGCCACCCTCGCCGAGATCAACTTCCTCCACATCGCGATTGCGCTGTTCGCCGTGAGTGTGCTGGTACTCGTCGTCGTCTCCCTCGCGACAGCGCCGCCGCCTGCGAGACAGATCGCGGGTCTCACGTTCGCGACAGCCCGTGAGGAGGGCGAGGGTGCGGAGGTCCCAGCGAGCGCGACGGATAGCACACCCTCATGGCGGCGCACAGACCTGATCCTGACGGGTCTCCTGATCCTCTGCGTGCTGGCAGTCTGGATCGCATTCTAGCCGCCCGTCCCCGCCTCGGGGCCTCCGCGAAAGGACCGAGGCGGGTGGGGTCCGTCCGAACTGTGAGACAGCCTATCCAGAGAGTGCGCGATGCAAAGCATCCAAGGCCTCTTGCCCTGCCGGATCATACGGCTCGAACGCGCCGGGTCTTGCGAGGAGGGACACGGCGTGGTCCTCGCTGAAACCGAGCGGGTTCGGAGGCCTCAGCGCCGGTCGGGCTCGCTCGAAATCGGTCCGCACGCCAGGCTCCACCGTCTGGGCCCTTTGGGGGTCGGCGGCATCGCATAACCCGCCTCCAATCAACGTCCCTGTATCTAGACTGGTTCTAATGTTCAAGAGATGTGGATCTCGTCGAAACCTGCGTCATATCACCTCTTCCACGATCCATTCCTGCCATGACCGTCCCCCAGTCCCAGTGCACTGCCTGCACCCACCTCGACCGTCAGTCTGAAGCCACTCAACTCTGTGAGGCCTTCCCGACGGGCATCCCGGATGAGATCTGGACCAACGAGGTGGCCCACACGTCCGGCTATCCCGGTGACAATGGGATCCACCTGGAGTTGATCCCGCTGAACGTGCTGGGGCAGAAGACTGGACAGGCATAGAAACCACGCTCTGCCTTGCATCCCAAGCGGCTGCGGACTCGATGGTCTGCGGCCGCTTCCACTTTCGTGGATTCCGTTCGCCTCAGGAGACTCAGACTGGGTCGGCCCACCGAGTCCAGCGGCTCATCTCCGTGCGCTTTGCGTGCTTCTTCCCCGGGCTGGTGGTAACTCCCTCCAGAGAGGCCGGAGCAACGAAGACGGCGCCGAGCAGGAGTTCGCCCTCTGGTACCCCTGCCGTCTCCATACCACTCGGCCAGGACAACCATCCACCGCTGGACCAGTACGTGTGGACGTTCCGCACGGTCGCCGCGAGTAGCAGATTCTGAATCATGGCACTCGCTGCCGCGATGTGCTCCACGTTCTTGAGCGAGACCTCGAACCCGAGCCCAGGGACTGGGGATGCCTCCCCCTCTGGTGTCCACGTCACGAGGATCAACGACGAGGCCGCTGCGAGAAGACCTGGAATCCGCCCCCCGACCCCTGCATCGAGCGCGCGCTCTCGCAGCCACCGGCACCCCTTGGCATCAAACACGTGGCAGCGCCAGGGCTCGGGCGCACCCGAAGGGGCTTCGTGATGAAAGGGCGCGTATCCCGCGACGGTGAGCATCTCTTCGATCACCTCTCGCGAGAGCCCATCCGAGTAAGAGGCAGGTTCTTCTGATTCCACCCGAAGCGTTCGACGGGTGCAGATCACCTGATCCACGAGCGCGACGGCGTTAGCAGGGAACGGATCCTTCGTGTCCATCTGAACGGAGTAGAGAACGGCAGTCAAGGGACGTGGCGACCGCTAGGCCTCACATCAGTTCCTCCGTCAGCACGTCGTAGAGGAGCGCGTCGAGATCAAGTGCGACGGCAGCTGCTTCGAGCAAGTCGGCCATGTCTGAGGTTTCGTCGGGCGAGAGACGAAAGGTGACATCTTCGAATCGAGTCTGGGCTCGGAGGCTCCATCCCCAGCATGCCGTCGGTTGGTCGGCCGCGTCTGCGACCTCACGAACGGTAGCGAGCATGGCGTGCAATTGCTTGGGCCGCAGAGTAACGCGAGCGTCTCCAAAGTGCAGGACCGGAAATCCGCAACAGGGACACACGGTGACAGCTCCCCCGTCGCACTGAGACAGGATGGGGTCGGAGAGAATTCGGATGGGGCTCAGCATGATCAGAGGATGTCGCCTGACGAGCCGAGTGCGTCATCGAGCAGGCTATCGAGTTCATCCATTGCAGCGGCGCCGTTGAGCGGGTCTCGAAGCTCCTCTACCTCCGCCTCGGTGAAGGTGAGGCCGATAAGGACAAGAACGAAGAGATCGTTGAACCAGTCGCACCGAAGCACGATACCGTTCTCAGTCTGGTGGAGGCGACCGGGTGCATGGGAACACGCCTGGCCGGAGGGAAAGGCGGTCGCGAGTGGACCAGGAAGGGTTGCTTAGCGAGCAGAGGGCATGCGGCTCCACTCTATCCAGACTTGGTCTAAACTAGCAGTAACATCTCACCTGTGCTCGCGCGTCTTGCCTTGAGGCCTCGTGGGATACCGAGTGGGAGGCTAGAGATCTGGGTGCGAGAGAACCCAAGGCTTTGGTCCAAAGCCACGGGGCTGGCTCGTCAGGTCCACCTTGGGATCGATGAGAGGCTGGCTTTGGCGGCCATTCAGGCTCATGTAGACTTCAGCGCGGACCTCCACGTTGGCATAGCCAGCCTCTCGGAAACGCTGCTCCACGTGCTGCGCGTACTGCCAGATGAAATCGGGCTGGAAGGCCATCTGCTTCTCTTGGAGCGGCGTGAGGTCATCGCTGGGAAGCACCGTCCACTCACGACCGGAAGCCGGATCGCGCACATGAAAGCTGGCAGTGCCGGTCCGTTGCGTCACCATGACGTGCCATGCGAAGCGATAGCCCTCGTCGGTCCAGAAGCGGTCGCCGGGATAGAGCCAGTGGCGGAATGGGAGCAGCAGCTGCACCGCCAGCCAGATGGCGACGCCTCTCGCAATCCATCGCGAGGGCCGAACGGGAGTGCGTGTCTCTACTCCTCCCACCTCGGTGCCGAGGCGGGGGAACTCACGCCCTGTGAGCGTGCGGATGCGACGGGCGAGGGCCCGCCACTCGTCGGCCTCAAAGAAGACCAGCGCGGCCACCATCATCACGAACGGGAAGACGCCGATGTTGAACAGCGCGTACGTCATCGCGTGGAAGACGAGCGCAGCGGCGTAGGCCCACGGGCGCAGCCGCCGGACGGAGAGCGCGAACGGCACAAGCAGATCGAACGCCGCGCCCGCCCAGGAGAACGCCCACGGCATCCACTCCAGGTCCAGGAGCGGCCCGATCACCGGCAAGCCGCTCCGCGCCGGGAGCCAGATCCGGAGCGGCATCGCGTCCACGAGCCAGTCCGGATGCAGCTTCGCGACGCCCGCGAGGAAGTAGACCAGCCCGATCTGCACGCGGAGCGCCGTCACGGCCCATCGCGGGACGGACCGCCGGGGCGCGCGGCCGGGCACGAGCGCCGCGCCCATCGGGAGGGCCAGCATCAGCAGGCCCACGACGGTCACGAAGTAGTAGTGGTTGAGGTAGGTCGTCGCGTCGATCAACTCGACGTACGTGAACGTCGCGACGAAGAGTGCGACCCAGACCCGCCAGCCGCGCCCGACGGCGAACGCGAGCGCTGAGACGAGCGCGACGGCGAGCACCGCGGTGAGCGCCCAGAGCGGGAGCGGCTGCACCCATCCGAAGCCGGGGTAGGTGAAGCGGACGGCGGGCTCGGCGTAGAGCGGACCGGCCCAGCGCAGCACGAGGAAGCGCACGAGACTCGCCGCCATGACGAGCCCGAAGCCGATCCGGAAGAGGCCGAGCACGAGCGGGTCCTCGGGCGCGGCGAGCCATGCGCGGAGCCGCGCGAGCGGACGGGACGTGTCTCCGGCCGTCACGGCGAGTCGGCCCGCCTCGGTGCCGAGGCGGGGGGAGCCGGAACAGGGCCCCGGATCATCCCGAGTCGCCGTCGTTGTCGCTGAAGGTGATGCTCACGCCGAGCCAGTTCGCGAGGTCCACCTTGACGATCCGCAGGAGGTCGCCTGCCTCGGCGTAGACCGTGCGGACGGCCTCGGGGTTGCTCTCGATCGCCTCGCGGAGCGGCATGCCCAGTGCGTCAATCGCGGCCTCGGTCTCGTCGATTTGCGCGAGCACGGCCGCGCCGACGGGCTGGCCGTCGATCTCAGCTTCCAGTGCTGTGAGGTAGTCATCGAGGCCGGTGCCGCCGCCAGAGATAAACAGGGTGCGCAGTCCCGCGAGCGACTCGCGGTAGAGTGCAGCCGATTCGAGCGCGTACGGCGCCTCCACGAGGTCTGGACGCGGATCGCCCCCGGGCTCCTCCGGGTTGCGCGCGATGCCCATCGGGCGGCCGATGGCGACGTAGCGGAGGTCCTCGGTCACCATCGCCATCTCGTTGACGATGCGCGAGACACTGCTCTGGAGGTTGCGCCCCTCGGTGTCCGCCGCGATGAACATCCCGATCTCGTCGCCTCCGGTGGCGCTCCACTTGGTCTCCAGCGCCTCGGCCTGGCCGAGCACGTCCTCGGAGACGGCGCGGGCGTAGGCGCGGCGCCGGGCGTTCTGAAGACTGGCGAGCGGGTCGTCTCCATCGAAGAGGAGGTACTCCAGGACGGGCAGGCCACGGGCGTTGGAGCCCCGGCGCTGGATGTACGCGAGGTCGACGGTCTCGCTGCCGGAAAGCCCCTCCTCTACCGCCTCCACGTTCGCGGGCCGCGTGGCGATGCGGTTGTGGTAGAGCCCGAACTTGACGCCGGGCAGGTTGAGCGCCGCGAGGCGCTGCCAGGAGATCGCCGCCGTCTCCCAGGCTTGCTGCGCGCTCGCGAGTGTCGTGGCCGACGGGTCGGCATCGAGCGCGGCGATGGCGGTGGACAGCGCGCGGGCGTCGGCGGTGAACCCGGTATGGACCGGGGTGATGACGCGCGAGGCCATGTCAGAGAGCATCGCGCGGCGCACGTCGGCGCGGGCGTCGCCGTCGTCTCCACCGGCGTCGCAGGCGGCGCCGAGGGCGAGGAGGGCCGTCAGGCCGAGGGCGGCGACGCCGGGGCGGAGAGTCATACTAGAGGAGCGGGGGTCTCCGCCTCGGCACCGAGGTGGGGGGACCCGTCAGAGGGAGTGCAGGAAGCGGACGAGGTCGTCGCGCTCGTCGCGGGAAAGGCGGCGGAACTGTTCGCGAGAGGCTTCCGCCTCGCCGCCGTGCCAGAGGATGGCCTCCACCACGCCGCGTGCGCGGCCATCGTGGAGCAGGTTCATGTGACCGTTGACGGTCTCGAAGAGCCCGAGGCCCCAGAGCGGCGGCGTCCGCCACTCGCGACCACTGGCGTCGAAGGTCGCGAGATCGTCCGCGAGGCCGTCGCCCATATCGTGGAGGAGGAGGTCCGTGTACGGCCGGATGGTCTGGCCGGAGAGAGCGTCCGCGACGGTGCTGGTGCCGGTCTCCATCTGGGGCACGTGGCAACTCGCGCAGCCGATGGCGCTGAAGATCTCCTTACCGCGCAGCACCTGCGGGTTGTCCCAGTCGCGGCGGGCGGGGACGGCGAGGGTGCTGGCGTAGAGCGTGGTGTGCGTGAGCGCGTCGTCCACGATCTCGGGCGCGCCGCCGTTGGGCGCCTCGTTGCACCCGGCGGGCGCGACGGTGCAGTTCTCATCGCTAAAGAGCGACGAGGTCAGGCCCATGTCGCCGTGGAAGGCGCTCGCGACTTGCTGGCGGACGGTCGGCTGCTCCGCCTTCCAGCCGAAGCGACCCACCACGTGCTGTTGCTGCGCCACGCTCCAGACGCGGTTGGCGCGGCCCGAGATGCCATCCCCGTCGAGGTCGTTGGGGTCCTCGCGTGCGAGGAGGTCCGCCTCGGGGACGGCGTCGAGGAGGCCGAGGCCAGAGAGGTGGTTCGCCACACGCGCCGAGACGGAGACGCCCGCGATGGGGCCGTAGGCGGTGTCCTCGAAGCGGACGAGCGGCTTGCGCAGGCTGTAGGGCGTGCCGTCCGCGAAGGTGCCCGCGATCTCCTCGTAGCGGATGACGGGCGTGGCCTCCGGCGCGAAGCCGAGGATGGCACCGTCCTGGATCTGTGTCCCGTAGTTCGTATCGCCGACCGGTCCTCCGACCACGTCTACCTGCCCTGGGACACCGAGGCGGACGATCCAGCCGGTCGGGCGCTCGCCGTCGAACTCCGGGGCACGGCCTCGGCCATCCTTGAAGTGACAGGCTGCGCAGGAGCGCGCGTTGAAGAAGGGCCCGAGGCCGTCGCGAGCGGTCGTGCTCGCGGGCGACTGGACCCAGTTCTGATTGAAGAACGAGTTGCCGACTCCGAAGAAGCGTTCTTCCTCGCGGGAGAGTTGGGGTGCGGGCAAGCCAAAGGCATTCTCGCCCGTGTTGAACACCGTCACATCGCCCCCCGAGAACTCCTCCCCCGCCTCGGCGGCGAGGCGACCGTGCGAGTCGCACGCAGCGCCCATCCACACCCAGAGCGGGACGGTCACGAGCGCGAGCAGACGCACCGCGCCCCCAACGCCGCGGAGGCGCTGGGGGCGGGGGGCCCTGATGGGGAGCGAGCGAGACACGGGCGGGCTCAGTCGGGAAGCTCGTTGTTGATCGTGATGCCGATCTCCGCCGCAGCGCCGACGAAGGAGTCGCCGAGGTCCTGGAGCGCGTCCACCGCGTCGAGGAC